>CAVPTM010000013.1:0-278847 GCA_963708635.1 uncultured Alphaproteobacteria bacterium
TTGACGACAAAGGTGCCGTTGTTGGTCATGAGCGGAATGTCGCCCATGTAGACATCCTGCTCCTTGATGTCCTTGACCGAACGCGCGCCGGTTTCCTCGTCGATATCGAACACGATCAGCCGCAGCGTCACCTTGAGCGGCGCGGCATAGGTCATGCCGCGCTGGCGGCACTCGTCGACGTCGTATTTCGGCGGCTCGAATTCGTATTTGACGAATTCAAGCTGCGAGGAATTGGAAAAGTCCGAGATCGGGAACACCGAGCGGAAGACCGCCTGCAGGCCCTCGTCCGGGCGCCCGCCGACCGGCTCCTGCACCAACAGGAATTGGTCGTAGGATGCCTTTTGAACCTCGATGAGGTTCGGCATCTCCGCCACTTCCCGAATTGACCCGAAATACTTCCTTACGCGCTTGCGACCGGTAAACGTCTGCGCCATCGTTTATGTCTCTCGATTCGATTTTGCCGGGCGGCGCGGGCGCCTCTCCGGACGGTCGCCATCATCGCGACCATCCGGACAGGCGTCGGAACCGTCCGTTTCTATGTGATTCGGGCCGCGCCCGAACCGCCGCACTCGTCAAACTTCATCGTGAACATCGACCGCCGTTCACGACCGCCTCGGCCGGGGGTTGCCGGCCACCGCATTCGCCCTGTCCGAAAGCCCCGGGCGGCCTCGCCCGGGGGTTTCTGTCGCTTTTCGAGATCCCCGGTTCTCGCTGCCGCGCGCCCGGGGATTTCGCTTAAGTAGGTATTCGCCTACTTAAGCTCAACCTTGGCGCCGACCTTCTCGAGGGTGGCCTTGATCTTGTCGGCCTCTTCCTTGTTCACGCCTTCCTTGACCGGCTTGGGCGCGCCTTCGACCAGATCCTTGGCCTCTTTCAGCCCGAGCCCGGTGATGGCGCGGACTTCCTTGATGACCTCGATCTTCTTGTCGCCGACGCCGGCCAGCATGACCGTGAACTCGGTCTTCTCTTCCGCCGGAGCGGCGCCCGCGGCGGCGGGGCCGGCCGCGACCGCTACCGCGGCGGCGGCGGACACGCCCCACTTCTCTTCCAGCAACTTGGCCAGATCCGCCGCCTCGAGGACGGTCAGCCCGGACAATTCGTCGACGATCTTCTGCAAGTCAGCCATTGTTCAGTTCCTATAGGTTCGAACCAGAGAATGCTTGTGTCGAGCCGTCAGGCCGCTTCGCCCTTGGAGGCATAGGCCTGGATCACGCGCGCCAACTTGGCGGCGGGCGCGTTGGCGAGCTGCGCGAGCTTGGTCGCCGGGGCCTGGATCAGGCCGACGATCTTGGCGCGCAATTCGTCCAGCGACGGCAAGGAGGCGAGCGCCTTCACGCCGTTCGGATCCAGAGCCGTCTTGCCCATCGATCCGCCGAGGATGACGAACGCTTCGTTCGCCTTGGCGAAGTCGACGGCCACCTTCGGCGCCGCGACCGGATCGCCCGAATAGGCGAGCACGGTCGGCCCCTTCAGCAGGGGCGAAATGACGGCGGCGTCGGTGTCCTTGAGCGCGATCTTGGCGAGACGGTTCTTCGCGACCTTCACCGCGGCGCCCGCCTGCTTCATCTGCTTGCGCAGAGTCTGCATCTGGGTGACGCTGAGGCCGGAATAGTGAGCCACCACCACGACGTTCGAGGTCTTGAAGACCCCGCTCAGGTCGGTGATGGACTCCTGCTTTGCCGCTCGATCCACTTGCAAGCTCTTTCCGGTTTGACGGCTTGCCTCGGGTGAGGCGGGAGCCGCCGGGTTGCGACCCGCCGTCCCGCCCATCAGCCGCACGCGAAGCGAACCGGGCAGGACGACGACTTGAAAGCCTGCCCCCCGATGCGGCGAAGCCGCCCGGGTCTCCGAGGTTCGAACCAAACTCGGCGCAGCCTTGCGGCTCGCGCAAACTTGGGTCTCATCCCCATCTATGCTGGCCCCGCATGCGGGATTAAGCGTCGGCTCTAAGACCTCGGCGCCGGCAGTCTTGGACAGGTCGCCGCCCGTGCCATCTCGCATTCGAAAACGAACCTTTCCACCTCTCAGATGTCCCGCCGGGATGTCCAAAAGGTCGTCTAGGCTCACCATTGAATTGTAAGGACGCGCAAAGGCGCGCCGACAAACGGGCCGGCACGCCCGATGCGCGGTCATCTAGACCTTCCGGCAGCCCTTGCCAAGGGCTTTTTGCGCGATTTCCCGCGAAAAAGCGGCCGAGAACCGGCCTTTAGTGCCCGCCCCGGCCGCCGAACAGGCTCGGAATGTCCACTTTCACGCCCGGGCCCATGGTCGAGGAGACCGCCACGCGGTTGATGTAGTGACCCTTGGCGCCGGCGGGCTTGGCCTTCTGCACGGCGTCCGCGAAGGCCTTGATGTTCTCGACCAGCTTGTCTTCCGCGAACGAGGCCTTGCCGACGCCGGCCTGCACGATGCCGGCCTTCTCGACGCGGAATTCGACCGAGCCGCCCTTGGCGCCCTTGACCGCGTTGGCAACGTCCATGGTGACGGTGCCGACGCGCGGGTTCGGCATCATGCCGCGCGGGCCGAGCACCTTACCGAGCCGGCCGACCAGACCCATCATGTCGGGCGTGGCGATGCAGCGGTCGAAGTCGATCTGGCCGTTCTGCACCTTCTCGACCAGGTCTTCGGCGCCGACCACGTCGGCGCCGGCGGCCTTCGCCTCATCGGCCTTGGCGCCGCGCGCGAACACGCCGACGCGCACGGTGCGGCCGGTGCCGTTCGGCAGGTTGACGACGCCGCGCACCATCTGGTCGGCGTGCTTGGGATCGACGCCGAGATTCATCGCGATCTCGATGGTCTCGTCGAATTTCGCCTTGGCGCGCTCCTTGACCAGCTTGACGGCTTCGGCGATCGGATAGGCCTTGGCCGGATCGATGCCTTCGCGCGAGGCCTTGGTACGTTTTCCGAGTGCCATGTCCGTTACTCCGCCACCTAGATGCCCATCGAGCGGGCGGAGCCTTCGACCATCTTCATGGCGGCTTCGATGCGTGTCGCAGTTCAGGTCCTTCATCTTCTGCTCGGCGATCTCCTTGACCTGCGCCTTGGTCACCGAGCCGGCCGGCTCGCGGCCCGGCGTCTTCGAGCCGCTGTCGAGCTTGGCCGCCTTCTTCAAGAAATAAGACACCGGCGGCGTCTTCATCTCGAAGGTGAAGGAGCGGTCCTGATAGGTCGTGATGACGACCGGGATCGGCGATGCCCTTCTCCATCTTCTGGGTCTGCGCGTTGAACGCCTTGCAGAACTCCATGATGTTGAGGCCGCGCTGACCGAGCGCGGGACCGATCGGCGGCGACGGATTGGCGGCGCCGGCCGGCACCTGCAATTTGAGGAATCCAGTGACTTTCTTTGCCATTACACTCCTGCTGGCGGCCACCGTCCGGTTCAGGTTCGTGGTGCGGATATTGACGGTTGGCGGCCGCCTCACCTCCCACGTCTTTATGTATGGCCGTTGGGCCGCGGCGAGATGTAGTGGGTCTCAGCGAGCCTGTCCAGCGCGCCAGAACACCAGGCTGGTGCCGCGAATATTGACCAGACCGAGCCCCCTCGCCGCTTCCAGTTCCTCGAGCGCCTGGGTGACGCCCGGCCAGACACCGTAATCGTGCCACAGCACGATCGCCGCCCGGCCGCACCAGCCGCAGCGCGGTTTCGGAATCCTTGCTGGCGTAGTCGTAGGCGTGCGAGCCGTCGACGAACACCAGCCCGGCCCGGCCGATGATGCGGCGACCAGTCGAAGGTCGCGGAATCCCCGTACAATTGCGCGACACGCGCGGCGGCATACAGCCGCCACGGCTCGCCGCAGGCGCGCAAGCCGCGCGCCGGGCGCGGGCTTGTCGACATAGCGCCGCTCGGACGCCTCGATCGCAAGCGCCGATGGCTGATCGGCCGGCAGATCGAGCGTCGCGATCGAGACGCCGGCTGGCGCATTGATCGCCAGATTGAGCGCGGTGCGGCCGTCGAAGGTGCCGATCTCGACGATCTCGCTGCCGGCCGGCGCGGCGGCCGCGGCGAGCGCGAGCATCGCCAGCTCCGACAGGCGGACATTGCCGTCGCTCTTTGCGGTTTCGGCGAGCCGGATCGGACGGCGATCGAGAACGTGCGGCCACGGCGCCTGCGGCAGCCGCGTCGGCTGACGCGCCGGTCTTGCCGCGCCAGCGGCGCAGCCGGCTGCGCAACGCGCGCGCCAGCGCGCGACGCCGGCAGATAAACGATGCAAGGCGTAGGCGCCGGCGATGCGCGCTCTCGCCCGTCTCGCAGCATGTTAGAGTTTTTCGACTTGGCCGAATTCGAGCTCGACCGGCGTGGCGCGGCCGAAGATCGACACCGCCACCTTGACGCGCGAGCGGGCCTCGTCGACTTCCTCGACCATGCCGTTGAACGAGGCGAACGGGCCGTCCGACACGCGCACCTGCTCGCCGACCTCGAACGACACCGAGGGCTTCGGCCGCTCGATGCCTTCCTGCACCTGATGCAGGATGCGGTTGGCTTCGGCGTCCGAAATCGGCATCGGCTTCTTGTCGGTGCCGAGGAAGCCGGTGACCTTCGGCGTGTTCTTGATCAGGTGATAGACCTCGTCGGTCAGGTCCATCTTCACCAGCACGTAGCCGGGAAAGAACTTGCGCTCGGCGTCGACCTTGCGGCCGCGGCGCACCTCGGTGACCTTTTCCTTCGGCACCATGATCTCGTCGAAGTGATCGGCGAGCCCGCGCTGCTTGGCCTGCTCGCGGATCGAATTCCGCGACCTTGTTCTCGAAGTTCGAATAGGCGTGGACGATGTACCAGCGCTTGGGCCGTGGTGCGTCGCTGGTCGCTCATCGTCTAGCTTTCTCTGCGCAGTCGCTCGATCCGGCTTTTCGAGCCTGCGCTCAGCCGCCAATGCCGAGCACGAAGGTGACGGCGATGCGGATGACTTGATCGGCGACCAGGAAAAACACCGACGCGATCGCCACCATGACGAAGACCATGGCGGTGGTGATCGCGGTTTCCTTGCCGCGACGGCCAGGTGACCTTGCGGGTTTCCTCGCGCACTTCCTGCAGAAACTTGAACGGAGACGTTGCCATCAATGAATTCCCGATTCCAGCTTTCGTTTCCGACGGTCCGTCCGGCATCATATAGGCACGGCCGGCGCGTTTTGGCCCGTGCTAGCCCGACAACACTTTCACGCCCCGCCTGGCAGGAGTGGCAGGACTTCGAACCTGCAACCCCCGGTTTTGGAGACCGGTGCTCTAGCCATTGAGCTACACTCCTCCGGAAGCGGATGCGGCGGACCATAAGGGCCCGCCGCGGCGATGTCATGCATTATACAGGGGCCCAATGCAAGACCGATGAGCGCGTCTTTGCGGCCAAAATCGGCTTCCAGCATGAGAGCTTAGAGGCAGAACCCTCGGCAAGGCAGCGAGGCACTGGCGGATTCCAGCTTTCGCCGCGTGGGTTGGAGCGGGTGAAGGGAATCGAACCCTCGTCATCAGCTTGGAAGGCTGTTGCTCTACCATTGAGCTACACCCGCATAAACGCAGCAACATACCGGAAATTGGTTTCGCGTTGCTTGCCGAGCCGTCGCGCAAGCCAATAAGTGCAAGCGCCGTCTACCATAATCTTTTTTTGGCGAATGCGTGGCCGGAACCAGATTTCAGATAACGCTCGAAAGTTTCCGCCTTTCTTGCATCCGAAAACGCGACATAAGTCACCAATTTCCAGGGAGTATGTTTAGAGGTGTGAGGAGATTTTCCGGCGTTGTGGTCTACATTCGTGCTTTCAAGCCGGACGTGACCCCTACATAGCGTTGGCTGCCGACCGTTTCGCTTTGCAGCAGGTAGACATAGCGCATTCGGCGCCCTCCTTCGCCAACCGCCTTCGTCCGAAGACGGACTTCGGCGGTTAAAGGCTACGGAGGGCATCCTGCTTCGCGTGAAAGGATGGTGCAATCCTGCGAAGCGCGTAGCGCGAAGAGGATGGTGGGAGAGGTAGGACTCGAACCTACGAAGGCGTAAGCCAGCGGATTTACAGTCCGCCCCCTTTGCCGCTCGGGACACTCTCCCCTCCAAGGCACGCCGCCGCGTTGCCGGAACACGAAAGGCGCCGCCTGTCGGGATTGCGCGGTTTTATGGTCAGCCACCCCGGTTAAGTCAATGGAGGCTGTTGCGGTTGCGGCGGATCGGATAAGGCAAACGCGATGCCCTCACGGCCACCCCCCAGCCGGCCCCGTTCCGGCGCCAAAGCCCGGCGCCACGCGCGAGCAGACCGAGCGGCGCGAGCGCTTCGAGCGCGCCCGCCGCGACAGCCTGCGCGGCGAGACGGCCGCGCCGGTGGTCATGTACGGCTGGCACACGGTGACGGCGGCGCTGCGCAACCCGGCGCGGCACGTGCGCAAGCTGCTCGCCACCGAAAACGCCGCGCGGCGCCTTGCCGAAGAAGGCATCGACGGCCAGGCCGGAAGTGGTGCGGCCTTCCGCCATCGACGAGCGGCTCCTGCCGGACGCCGTGCACCAGGGGCTTTATCTGGAAACCGACCCGCTGCCGGCACCGGCGATCGAGGACCTGCCGGCCAAGGGCGTCGTGCTGGTGCTCGACCGCATCACCGACCCGCACAATGTCGGCGCGATTTTCCGCTCGGCCGCGGCGCTTGGCGGCCGCCGCCATCGTCACCACGCAACGGCACAGCCCGGACGCCACCGGCGCGCTCGCCAAGGCCGCCTCCGGCGCGCTCGAACTGGTGCCGCTGGTCAACGTGCAGAACCTGGCGCGCGCGCTCGCCGCGCTCAAGCAGAGCGGCTTCCTGGTGGTCGGCCTCGATTCAAGCGGCGAGCAGGATTTCGCAGCGCTTGCCGCTGCGCGCGCCGCTCGCGCTGGTGCTGGGCGCCGAGGGCAAGGGCCTGCGCCAGCTCACCAAGGAAACCTGCGATCACGTCGCGCGCCTCGACCTGCCGGGCGCAATCAAGAGCCTGAACGTGTCGAACGCCGCGGCGCTGGCGCTCTATGTCGCGAGCAGCCGGCTGCAACCGAAATGAAAATGGCGGGCGCGTTGCCCGCCGTCCCCTGCCCCAACATTCTTGTCAGCGCGGCGCGCGCGGCGGCAACGCGTGCTTGCGGTGCAGCTTGATGGTGATGCGGTCAGGCCCTTCCTCGATGATCACCGCGTCGGCGGCGACCGCATGCGCACGGCGCAGGCGCGCCGATGGCGCGTAGACCGCATGCGCATGCCAGTGCGCGCCGCGCGTGAAGCGCGACGTCACGTAAGGATAGCGGCGCGGACCGGGCGGCTCGTAGACCACGTAGACATTGGGCGCGACTTCATCGGCCGGCAGATCTTCTACAAATGGCGCGTCGATATAATAAGACGCGGGCGCGCGCCAGCAGCAATGCGCTTGCGCGCCCGCCGGCGCCGCGCCGAGAAGGATGACGGCCAGCAGGATCATTTTATGCATCGCGGTACTCGCTCAGTGTTTCGATTGGTGATGACGAGGACGGTGCAGCAGCCGGTGCCTGTTGTGCCGGCGCGCCACGTCGCCGGCGGACGGCGCGGCTGCGTCGCCGCTCAACAGCGCCGACCGATCGCCCGACGCCGGCGCCGCCACGTTGGCGTCGAACGGCGGCAAGGACATCCAGTTGCGGTAGTAGGTCTCCGCCGGCGGATAAGGGATGTGGCGCGCGAATGGATTCTCGCGCCGGCCGAGTTTCGGCAGCACACCATTGGCCGGGAAATAACGCCGGCCCGCCCACGGAGCTTCCCAATACGCGCGCATGGTGACGCCGGGATTGTCGTCGTAGATCACCACCGGCGCGGCCGGGTAACCGTAGGACGGCGCGTCGCCCCAATAGACCGCCGGCAGATCGGCGGCGCGCGCCGGGACGGCGAGCAAGCCGGCAATCGAAACGGCGATGATGAAGGCGGCGCGCATGCTTTGCATCCAGCGGCAAATTGGCGCGTATTTTATACGGAGATTTGATCGGCCGGCGCGCAGTCGCGGGGTAACATTAACCGACGCGCAAGTTTGCAACGTGCTGCAATCGCGCAAGAAATGGCTCGGGTCGCAACCGGCGCCGCCCGCCACGTTAATATTAAGTGAGCCATGCCCGATCGCCGCAAGACCAGAGCCGAGGCCGTTGCCGCCGCGCCGCGCAAGAGCTTCCGCCGGCGTTATGACGATCTGGAGGCTCGCCGTGCCGCCCTGATCGCGCGCCTCGCGCGCCTCGGCGATGCCGCGCGCGGCCATCCCGCCTACAAGCGCTCGCTGACTTTGCTCAACGACATCTTCCGCCGCGGCCGGCTGGCGCAACGCCTGGCGGTGCTGGAGGCGGCGGCCTGGCTGATCGACCTGTTGGAAAAAATCACGTCCCACACCTGAGCCAGGCACAAACTCGTGGGTAAATCGACCTTTTGCCGCAGCGCACACATTGCGCGCGCCTATTTTCGCGCGATTTCGATACCCGACTTTTGGCGTACGACCTCCGATGCACAGACGGCACTTGCCGGTAGGCGTATTGCAAACTGGGGCGGTTAATCTCTGGCATTAATTTAGAATAATAAGCGGCCGACCCCGAGCCAAAAGCGCGTTAACAGGGGAAACGCCCATGACAGCAATGACTGCGAACACCTACCGCGAGGGCGGGATGACGTCCGAGGAACGGATGGTCATCTTCGCCTCTTCGCTCGGCACCGTCTTCGAGTGGTACGACTTCTACATTTACGGCACGCTGGCGCCCATTCTGGCGGCGCAGTTTTTCTCCGGCGTCAATCCGACCGCGGCTTTCATCTTCACGCTGCTCGCCTTCGCCGCCGGCTTTGCGGTGCGTCCGTTCGGCGCGCTGTTCTTCGGCCGGCTCGGCGACCTGATCGGCCGCAAATACACCTTCCTCATCACGATGTCGCTGATGGGCGTCGGCACGTTCTTCATCGGCCTGCTGCCGTCCTATGCGTCGGTCGGCATCATCGCCCCGGTCATCCTGATCGGTTTGCGTCTGGCGCAAGGTCTCGCGCTCGGCGGCGAGTATGGCGGCGCGGCGATCTACGTCGCCGAACATGCTCCACCGAACAAGCGCGGCCTGTACACCTCGTGGATCCAGACCACCGCGACGGTCGGCCTGTTCATGGCGTTGCTGCTGGTGCTCGGCATCCGCACCAGCCAGGGCGAACCCACTTTCGCGGCCTGGGGCTGGCGTATTCCGTTCCTGCTGTCGGCGATCCTGCTGGCGGTGTCGATCTGGATCCGGCTGCGGCTCAACGAATCGCCGCTGTTCCTGCGCATGAAGGAAGAGGGCAAACAGTCCAAGCGGCCGCTCTCGGAAGCCTTCGCCGAGTGGGGCAACGCCAAGATCGCGATCTTCGCGTTGCTCGGCGCCACCGCCGGCGAGGCGGTGATCTGGTACGGCGGACAGTTCTACGCGCTGTTCTTCCTCACCTTGACGCTGAAGGTGCCCGCGGTCACGTCGCAAATCCTGATCGCGACCTCGCTCCTGCTCGGCACGCCGTTCTTCATCGTGTTCGGCTGGCTGTCGGACAGGATCGGACGCAAGCCGATCATCCTGGCGGGCTTCGCGCTCGGCGTGATCACCTACTTCCCGATCTTCCAGGGCCTCACGCACTTCGCCAACCCGAAGCTGGAAGCGGCGCTGGCCTCGGCCCCGGTGACGGTGATCGCCGACCCGAGCGAATGCTCGTTCCAGTTCAATCCGGTCGGCGTCGCCAAGTTCACCACCTCGTGCGACATCGCCAAGTCGGCGCTGGTTTCGCGTTCGGTGAACTACAAGAACGAAGCGGCTCCGGCTGGGACCAAGGCGGTCGTCAAGATCGGCGATCAGACGATCGCGACCGGCACGCCCGACTTCGCCAAGCAGCTCGGTGACGCGATCACCAAGCACGGCTATCCGGCGAGCGCCAATCCGGCCGAGATCAACTACGTCATGACGGTGATCCTGCTGACCATCCTGGTGATCTACGTCACCTTGGTCTACGCGCCGATCGCCGCCTGGCTGGTCGAGCTGTTCCCGACGCGGATCCGCTACTCCGGCCTGTCGCTGCCCTATCACATCGGCAACGGCTGGTTCGGCGGCTTCCTGCCGGCGACGGTGTTCGCGATCGTGGCGGCCACCGGCAACATCTACTCCGGCCTGTGGTACCCGATCGTGGTGGCGGCGATGAGCTTCGTCATCGGGCTCCTGTTCCTGCCCGAGACCAAGGATCGCGACATCACCCATATGTAACGGCGAGAGGGGCGGCCCGAGCGGCCGCCCCTTCCGGCCTTGAGCGCCCCGGGCCATCGCGCGCGGGGCGTTTCTTTTGGAGAATTGAATGCGTGCAAACGAGCCCGCCGCTTGTGGCGTCCGGGCGACGCTGATAGCTCTCGCCAATCGGGCAAGCCGGGTTAGCTCAGCTGGTAGAGCAATGGTTTTGTAAACCAGAGGTCGGGGGTTCAAGTCCCTCACCCGGCACCGGAATTCGGCGGATTGGCGGTCCGGCCCGGCCGGCCGAAAATCCGGTTCCGGACGCGGGGGACCTTTCCGGCTTTCGCGGACTGTGCCAAACTACCGGGGTTGAAATACTCTGGAGAACGCGCATGCCGCAGGGCACTGTTAAGTGGTTCAACCCGACGAAGGGCTATGGATTCATCCAGCCTCAGGAAGGGGGCAAGGATGTCTTCGTGCACATTTCGGCGGTTGAACGTGCCGGCCTGAATACGTTGAACGAAGGTCAAACCGTTCAGTTCGAGCTCGTCGAAAATCGCGGAAAGACCTCCGCGGAGAACCTCAAGGTCAAGTGACCGCGGCGCACGCGCTTACTTCCGGCCTCTTCATCCGACATCGCCGCCGCCGCGCCTGCTGAGCCCGGCGGCTGTCGCGCATTGCCTCGCGCCTGCGTGCGCGTTGCCGCGCGCGCGCAATCAGCGGGTGAGCTTTTCCAGCTCCGGGAACGGCGCGTAGGCGGCGTCCTTGCAGATTTCGCGCGCCTCCTTCGGCCGGTCGATGAACTGGTCGAGCTTGCCGAACACATAGACCGCGGCGCCGACCTTGACGCCCATGTACTTGCCGACGCTGTCGCGCGCGTCGAATTGCACGCAGGTCACGAAACGCTGCCCCGGTCCCACGGTTCGAAGCTGCGGCGGCGAGAGCGAGGCGCTGCGCACGTGCTCGGGATTGTTGAGATAGATGCGCATATAGGCGATCAGGTCCGCCTTGTAATTGGCGGGCGCGATGTTCTGCGCCTCCCAGCGCGCCGCCATGTCGCGCTGTTCGGAGAACGTGGCGATATCGGCCGAACAGCCGCCCAACGCCAGCGCCGCCACAAGCACCCATCGCCGCATGACGTGTCTCCAGGCTCGTTTTAGCGAGCGCCCCGTGAGCGATCATAGCGACATCGCCGGCCGGGCGCCAAAACCCTGACCGCGCGCCGCGCATGCAATAAACTCCGGCGCGGCGGTGTTGCCCACCGGGAAGGAGCAAGCGATGCCCGCTGTCACCCGCCGTGCGTTCCTGGCCGGGCCGGCGATCGGCGCCGCCGCCGCGCTGGTGGCCCCGGCCGAAGCGGCGACGCCCCCGGCCAAGATGCAGGGACCGGGCGTCTATCGCTATCGGCTCGGCAGCTATCAGCTCACCGCGCTGTACGACGGCACCTGGTTTCTGCCGATCGAGCGCGACTTCGTGCGCAACGCCGAGCGCGCCGAGGTGAACGCCGCGCTCGGCCGCGCCTTCCTGCCGCCGAACGTGCTGCCGGTTTCCTTCACCGCGCTCCTCGTCAATACCGGCAAGAAGCTGGTGTTGATCGACACCGGCACCGCCGGGCAGGTCGCCGATACCGCCGGCGTCATGCTCGACAATCTCAAGGCCGCCGGCATCAAGCCCGCCGACGTCGACACCATCCTGATTTCGCATTTCCATCCCGACCACATCGACGGCATCAAGATCGAAAGACAACGCCAAGGTCTTCCCCAACGCCGAGATCCTGGTGCCGGAGGGCGAATGGGCGTTCTGGATGGACGACGCCAACATGGCGCGCGCCGACGCCAAGAGCCCCGTGCACCGCTATTTCCTCAACGCCCGGCGCATCTTCGGCGACATCGCCAAGGAGGTGCGCCGCTTCAAGCCCGGCGGCGAGGTCGCGCCCGGCATCGAAGTCGGTCGCCGCTTACGGCCACACGCCCGGCCACACCGCCTTCGCCATTCATTCCGGCGCGCAATCGATGCTGGCGATGAGCGACACCGCGCGCGAGCCCTGGCTGTTCGTGCGCCATCCCGGCTGGCAGCCGCGCTACGACATGGACGGGCCGCTGGCGGCGAAAACGCGCACGCGCATGCTCGAGCGCGCCGCCGCCGAGCGCATGCTGGTCGAGGCCTATCACTTCCCCTTCCCGGCCTGCGGCCACATCGTCAGAGACGGCCGCGGTTACGCGCTGGCGCCGGTGATGTGGGCGCCGCTGTAGACACCGAGGGAGATCACCGGGTCTCGCCCGCTGCGCGGGCGGCCCGGTGATGACGCTGCGCGTCACATCTTCGACAGCTTGGCGATGTTGATGGCGTTGGCGTAAGCGAGCTTGGCGGCGCCGTCGGCCGAGCCGTGCACGGTGACCACGAATTTGTTGTTGACCACCATGGTGACGTCGCCGTTCTGCGCCACGATCGCGCGCTGATCGCCGACCTTGACCAGCTTGCCCATGGCGCCGGCCAGCATCGGATTGTTCAGGATCGGCGCCATGGCGGTGAGCATGGCGGAATCGCCGGTGATGGTGATCTCGACCGAGTCGCCTTTGCTGTTGCGGTAGTTGCGGCGTCGCCGAGGAGGCGCCGCCGAACATCGCGGTGCCGACGGCCTGCGACTGCGCCTTGTCGGCGGTCCAGCCGGCCAGCGGCTCCGGCAGCAGCGTGGCGAAGCCTTCGGCGTTCTTCTGCGCGATCAATTGCGAGGCGGTGTCGAGTTGCTGCTTGGCCTCCCCGAGGTCGCCGGATTGATAGGCTTTGCGGGCCTGATCGATGGCGTCGAGGATGTCGTCGGCCGCGCGCGCCGGCAGCGCCGCGGCGGCAATAACCGCCGCGAGCGCGATGAGCCGCACCAGATGCATGGGGTCGTCCTCCGAAAATAATCCAGGGGACGAGCCTAGCAGAAACCGGCCGGCCTTTGCCTAGCGTGTCGCGAACTTGACGCCGCCATAGACGGCGAGGCCCGGCTGCAGCCAGCCGAGCGGGTTCTCGTAGACCTTGTTGAACAGGTTGTCGGCGCGGGCGAACAGCGTGAACTGCGGATCGAGGGCGTACTCGGCCGCCAGATTGAGGGTGGCCACGTTGCCCGTCGTGCGTGTGACGAAGGTCGCGCGGTCGATGTCGACCCACTCGCCGAGATAGATCAGCGTCGGCGTGATCGTCAGCCGGTCGGTCGCCCGCCAAACCCCGCTGATCGAATACTTGTCGTGCGGGCGGCGCAGCAGGTCGGCGTTGGTGACGGCGTTCTTCGCCGTCAGGTGCGTGTAGTCGAGCCGCGCGCCCAGCTCGGCATTGACGTCCACCGCGATGAACGCCTCGTAGCCGTAGGTGAAGGCCCGGTTGACGTTGATGTTGGTGAAGACCGGCGCGAAGGTGAAGTCGATCAGGTTGTCGATATCGTTGCGGAAATAGGTGATGCCGAAGCGGGCGCGCGGTCCGAGCGGCTGCTCGAAGCCGAAATCGTAGCCGCGGCTGAGTTCCGGATTGAGGTTCGGGTTGCCGACAAAGCCGAACGGACCGACGCCGTAGAGCTGGTAAAGCGTCGGCGCCTTGAAGCCGGTGCCGTAGCTCGCCTTCAGCTTGGTGTCGGTGATCGGCAGGATGACGGCCGGCGCCACGCGCCAGGTCGTATGGTCGCCGAAGGCGTCGTGGATATCGTGGCGGATATTGGCGACGAAGAAGAAGCGCTTGGCGACCTCGGATTGCAGCTCGAGGAAGCCGCCGGCATTGCCGGTCCGCGCCGACACCGTGTCGGTCTCCGCCCGCTCGTTCTGCCGCTCGAGCCCCGCCACCAGCACCTGCCCGGGCATGACGGTGAAATTGCCGTGCCAGTCGTATTTGTCGCGGCTGCTGCGGAAGGTGGTGAGCGGGTTGGGGTCCGGGTCCTTGTTGCTGCGGTTGAAGTTCGTGTAGTTGGCGCCGAACGTGTTGACGAAGCGTCCGTCGAGCAGCGTCAACACCGCTTCCAGCCGCCCGTGGAACTCGCGGTTGCGATAGGTCGATTGCTCGGGAAACGTCAGGCCCGGAAACGCGCTCGGATCGTCGTCCGAATATAAGAGCTTGGCGTTGGTGGTGCGGCCGATGAAATTGAAGCGCAGGTTCTCGTTCACCTGCGCGCCGAGCCTGGTGGACGCCGTCCAGTTGTCATAGGCGTTGCCGATCGCGCTCGCGCCCGGCGGCACCATGTAAGGCGGCGTCACCGGCTGGTTCGAATAATGATAATGCGCGACGTTGAAGGCATAGTCGAAGCGGTCGAACGAGCCGCTCAGCGTCATGGCCTGGTTGAAGGTGCCGAACGAACCGCCCTCGACATAGCCGCTGACCTTGGCCGGGCCGTTGCCCTTCTTGGTGGTGATCGAGATGACGCCGCCGATGGCGTCGGAGCCGTAGAGGCCGCTCTGCGGGCCGCGCAGGATCTCGATGCGCTCGATGTCGTAAGCCATCAGATGGCCGAGGTCGATGGCGCCGTTGGTCGTGCTCGGATCGCCGACCTCCATGCCGTCGATCAGCACCTTGGTGTGATACGAATTGGTGCCGCGGATGAAGATCGCGGTCAGCGTGCCCGGCGATCCGCTCTGCACGACGTTGAGGCCCGGCACCGTCATCAGGACATCGGTGACGGTCCGCCGCTGCATGCGGGCGATTTCTTCGCCGGTGATGACCGTCACCGAGCTGGCGACCTCGGCGGTCGGCGTCGGGATCAGGGTCGGACTGACCGCGATCGTCGGCAGCACGACCGGCGCGCCTTGCTGCGCGGCAGCCGGCCGCACCGGCAAAAATGTTATCGGCACCGCCAGGATGGCGGCAAATAGTTTGAATTTCAGCCCCAAATATTTCAGCCCCATGACACAACGTTCCTTCGTTTGCGCGCGCGTTGCCTGCGCCGCATCGGGTGAGACCAAGCCCGTTGCGAAGGACACGGAAGCGACGACGCCCAAAGGCGCCGACCTTACGTGCCGAATGTCGTGGGAGGATCGTCTCTCACGGCCTTCGCACCGGCATTGCCGTCACCGCTGCGAAAGACCGCTCCGTATGGACGCCCCGTCCACCGGTTGGGTGACCGCGCTGGCAGGTCTCCTGGCTCGCGGGTCGTTGCCCAGTTGCGCCCAGCCTTCCCGGTTTCCCAGTGGCCGTCGGACGCGGGCTCGCCGCTTACAGTTGCGGGGGCAGCCGCGGATGACCGAAAAGCGACGGTTTTCCGCGTTCCCTCTTTCGTCCCCGACATGACTCGGGGAACCAGCACGGCAAAATTTTCGGCCGAACGCCGGGAGCAAGTCAAGGCGGCGGAATAAGCCTGGCTCGCCGGATTGTTTTTCCCTCAACCGGCTGTTTCCGGCCTATCCTGACGCAAGCCGAATTCGCCAGAGGAGAGGTCGTCATGACCCTGACCCGCGCGCTCCGCACGATCGGCATATTCGCCGCCGCCGCCTTGCTCGTCGGCGCGCTCGGCATGAAGCCGCTTCACGCCATGGGCACCGACAACCCGCCGGCGCCGACCGACGACGGCGGCAAGAAGAAGAAGAAGAAGCCGAGCGCGATCGAGCAGCCGCCAGACGCAGCTCGCCGACGGAAAAATTCCTGCGCGACTACCGCGCCGCGCGCAAAATGATTCTCGCCGGCCACTATCAAAGCGGCATCGCCGCCATGCACGCCATCGGCCACGACGAGCATCCCGACGTCGCCAATTACATCGGCTACGCCTACCGCAAGCTCGGCGAATATGAAGACTCGAAAATCTGGTACGAGAAGGCGCTCGCCGCCGATCCCAACCACGTGCGCACCTGGTCCTATTACGGCATGTGGCAGATGGAGCAGGGCAACCGCCTGAAGGCGCTCGACGACCTGCAGAAGGTGAAGCTGATCTGCGGCAACACGTCGTGCCAGGAATACCGCCAGCTCAAGGCCGTGATCGACGGCAAGGCGAGCTACTGAACGCAGCGTTGCAAAGGATAAAGAGTGTGTCATCGCCGGGCTTGTCCCGGCGATCTCGCTTAGGGAGGCAAGGCATCGCCTTTTGAATCGAGATGGCCGGGACGAGCCCGGCCATGACATCATCCAGACGAGCCGCCGGTCTCCTGCACGATCCACTTCTGATAATCCGGATCGGCGCTCTCGACCGGCAGCACCATGATCGAGGGCGTGGTGTAGCCGTGCACCGCCTTGACCGCCGCGCCGCACCGCCTGCGCCAATGAAGCGCGGGTCTTGAAGATCGCCACCGCCTCCTCGGCGCGCTCGATCTTCCCCTGCCACCAGTAATGCGAGACCATGCCGGGCAGGATATTGACGCAAGCCGCCAGCCGTTGCTCGACGATCGCGCGGCCGGCGCGCTCCGCCTCGACAATCGAGGGCCAAGTCGTATAGACGAGCACCGCGCGTTCCATTGTCAGGTCCTCAGGATTCCATGCCGGCCAGACGCTTCGAAAAGATCGCCTTCGTCGCCGCTGCCACGCCCGAGGCCCGCGCGGCCTGTGAGCAGCTGGAGAAAAGCTACGGCAATGTCGAACCGGCCAAAGCCGACGTGATCGTCGCGCTCGGCGGCGACGGCCTGATGCTGCAAACCCTGCACAAGTTCATGAATTCCGGCAAGCCGATCTACGGCATGCACCGCGGCACCGTCGGCTTTCTGATGAACGAATTTTCCGGCGAGCGGCTGCGCGAGCGGCTGGCCGCCGCGCACGACACCGTCATCCATCCGCTGGTCATGCGCGCGCGCGACGCGCACGGAAAAATGCACGAGCACCGCGCCATCAACGAAGTCTCGCTGTTCCGCCAGAGCGCGCAGGCCGCGCATCTGCGCATCAATGTCGACGGCCAGGAGCGGCTGGCGGAATTGGTCGCCGACGGTGTGCTGGTCGCGACGCCGGCCGGTTCGACCGCCTATAATCTGTCGGTGCAGGGCCCGATCATCCCGATCAACGCGCCGCTGCTGGCGTTGACGCCGATCAGCCCGTTCCGGCCGCGGCGCTGGCGCGGCGCGCTGCTGCCCGACAAGGCCAAGGTCACGGTCGAGGTCTTGGACGCCGACAAGCGCCCGGTTGCCGCGGTCGCCGACCACGACGAAGTGCGCTCGGTGAATGCGGTCGACATCGCCATGGATCATAAGTGCGCGATCGATCTGCTGTTCGATCCGGGCCACAATCTCGACGAACGGATCTTGCGCGAGCAGTTCGGCGTCTAGTCGTCGGCTAGTCGGAGTGTTATTGAATCGATGATCCCGCCAGGAATGTCCCGATGATCCGGAAAGTTCTGCTCTGCGCCCTGCCCCTCATGCTCGCCGGCTGCGTCGGCCCGGGTCCGGGGCTGACCGGCAACGACACCGGCGGCATCATCGTCTGGTCGCCGCAGAACGCGCTGGTTGCCAAGGACTGGGCCGCCGAGCACTGCGCGCGCTACGGCAAATCCGCGCGCATCACCAGCGTGCACGCGCAATACGGCGATTACATCGCCTTCGCCTGCCAGTTCCGCCCGCACGGCCTCACTCGCCGCCCGCGCTCAGATCCTCCGCATCGGGTGGGAGAGCGCCAGGAAGAAGCCGGCGGTCGTAAATCCCGCGATCAGCAGAAAGGCCGCGCGGAAGGCGAGCGTGATGTCGGCCTGCGCGGCGGCGCGCTGCGCGGCGTTCAAGCCGCTCATGGCGCTGCCGGCGCTTTCGACCATGGCGGCGAAGACGCGCGCGGATTCCGGGTTTCTCAGCGCCAGCATGGCGAACAGCAGCGTGCCGACCAGCGCGGTGCCGAAGGCCGCGCCGATCGAGCGCGAGAATTGCACCGAGGCCGCCGCCTCTCCGAGCCGGCGCGGGCCGGAGGCGCTCTGCACCGTCACCTGCACCACGCCCATCACCGTGCCCATGAACAAGCCCGTTCCACAGCAACAAGCCGCCGAAGGCGACATTGCCGAGATCCGGCGCCCAAAGCGCCAGCACCAACAGATTGACCGTCACCAGCCCGAGCCCGACCACCGGAAAGGCGGTGGTCAATCCGGTCTTGTGCACCAGCCGGCCGGTGAGCAACGAGCCGGTGCCGATGCCGATGCGTGAGCGGCACCAGCAGCAGGCCGGTTTCCGAGGGCGAAGCCCCGCGCACCACTTCGAGATAGACCGGCAGGAAAGTGATCAGCGACACCAGCGCCGCGCCGTGGAACGCCGCCATGGCGTCGCTGCGCCAGATCGCCGGCATCCGCAGCAGCCCGAGCGGGATGAGCGGCGACGGCGCGCGGTTCTCGTGCCGCACCAGCCAGATCAGCGCCACCAGGCCGGCGACCAGCAGCGCGCCGGCGAGCGGCAGCGCCGCGAGATTGACGTGCTGCGCCTGCTCGAGCGCGAGCAGCGTGGTCGCCACGAAGATGGTGAACAAAACGAGCCCGCCCGGATCGGCGCGCCATTGATGCGGCTCGGCGGACGTATGCGAGCGGCATGCGCCAAGTGAGCGCGACCGCGCCGAGCCCGATCGGCACATTGACCAGGAAGATCGACTGCCAGCCGAAATGCTCGGTGAGATAACCGCCGGCGACCGGGCCGAAGGAATTGGCGGTCATCGCCACGGTCGGCGAGATAGCCCTGGTAGCGCGCGCGCTCGCGCGGCGGGATCGACTCGCCGATCAGCGCCTGCGACAGCGTCATCAGCCCGCCGCCGCCGAGACCCTGCAGCACGCGCGCGAGCGTGAGCAATTCGATGGTGGGCGCCAGCGCGCACAGAACCGAGGCCACGATGAACACCGCCAGCGCCGCGAACATCAGCCGGCGGCGGCCGAAGGCGTCGCCCAGCCGGCCGTAGATCGGCGCCGCGATGGTCGCCGCGACCAGATAGGCGACGACGATCCAGGAGGCGCGCTCGACCCGCCCGGTCGCCGCCGCGATCGCCGGCAGCGCGGTGGCCACGATGGTCTGGTCGACCACCGCCAGAAACATCGGCAGCATGATCGACGGAAAGATGGTGAGAAAGCCGGACTTGCTTGGCCCCGCTGAGGACTCGGGTCGGGCTCCGGGGCGTGCATCGGCGGTCCCGCGTTCAGTGCGCCATGAAGACCGGCAAGGTCGCGTGGCCGAGGATGTGACGGGTGGCGCCGCCGAAGATCATCTGCCGCAGGCGGCTCTGCGTATAGGCGCACTTGACGAGCAGATCGCAGCCGAGCGCGGCGGCGCGTTCGAGAATGACTTCGCCGGCGGCGCGCGCGCCGGGCTCGACGGTCACCGCCTTGGCCTTGACGCCGTTGCGGCGCAGATGGCGCGCGGCGTCCTCGCCCGACGGCCCGCTCACGCTGCCGCCCTCGACGGTCAGCACGGTCACCTGCTCGGCGAGCCTGAGCAGCGGCAGCGCGTAGGCATTGGTGTTGGCCTGCTCGGTGCTGCGATTCCACGCGACCAGCACGTTCTTGCCGATCGATTGCCGGCGCCTGCCGCGGCACGATCAGCACCGGCTTGCCGCTTTCGAACAGAGCGGCTTCGAGCGGCGGCATGCGCGGATTTTCCGCCGCGCGGCCCGGCCGTCCGAGCACGATGAGATCGAACACGCGGCCGTGGCTGCCGATGAAGCTATCCTCGGCCGCCTCCTGCATCGGCCAGCTATAGGAGAGCGCGCCGCCCTCGCCCGCCGCCGGCGGCACGCCGTTCGCCTGCATGAAGGATTCGAATGCGGCCTGCGCGTTGCGCGCGGCATCGCCGTCATAGGCGCCGGAGATGGCCAGGCTCGAGACCGGCTCGACCGTCACATAGGTGCCGGCCGAGGGGCGCACCGCGAAGCCCTCGATATAGCTGTCGAAGGTGCGCGCCACCGCCAAGCTCGCCGCCAGCACCGCCGGCATGGCGTCATGGTCTTCGGCAGGGATCAGGATGGTCTTCATGACGGAACCCCCTGGGGCAGCTTGGCTGACGGGCCGCTTCCCGCTTTTAGACGCCAAGCGGCGCCGGCCGGCAAGACAGTATCCTAAACCATTCCTTAACAGCCGACCGCTAACTTTCCCGTCGGGGTATGGGCCCTTGGCCCGAGGCCGCGGGGCAGCATGGTTCGCATCGACTTCAACCGCCTGCGTTTCCTCGTCATCGACGACAACGCCCACATGCGGCGCATCTTGCGCACGCTGCTGCACGGCTTCGGCGCGCGCGAAGTCTACGAGGCGGAAGACGGCGCCTCCGGGCCTGGAAGCCTTCACCCACTACATTCCCGACATCGTCATCACCGACTGGGCGATGCCGATCTTCGACGGGCTCGAACTGACGCAGATGATCCGCCAGCCGGGCGCCAACGCCAACCCCTACGTCGCCGATCATCATGCTGACCGGCCATTCCGAGAAGAAGCGCGTGACGCGCGGCGCGCGATGCCGGCGTCACCGAATTCCTCGCCAAGCCGATCTCGGCCAAGGCGCTCTATCAGCGCATCGTCAACGTCGTCGCCAACCCGCGGCCGTTCATCAAGACCAAGACCTATTTCGGTCCCGACCGCCGCCGCAACGTCAATTCGAACTATGTCGGGCCGGAACGGCGCAAGGGCGGCAAGGCGGACGTCATCCGCCAGGCCGCCGTTGCTCGAGAAAGTCCGCACGCCCGGCTGAAACAGAGGAATCCGTCGCATGGCTTCGCGCAAGGACACTTCCGCTGTCGCCACCTATCGGCGATCACGAGGTGATCACGCCGGAGAACAAGCTGCGCAAGGCGGTCTCCACGCGGCCCTATCTGCCGGGCGAGGATGACCCGGTGGCGCGCGCCGAGAAGGCGCTGGCCGAGCTGTCGCGCGAATTCGCCGACTGGATGGACCAGGAATGCGAGCGGCTCGACCAGCGCGCGCCGCGCCGTCGCCGAAGACGGTTTCAACAAGACGCACCAGGATAGCGCTGTTCCACGCCGCCCACGACATCAAGGGCGAGGCCGCGACGTTCGGTTATCCCGCTCGTGGCGGCGGCCGCCGACAGCCTGTGCCGGCTGATCGAGCATACGCCCGATATCACGCGCATTCCGCTCACGCTGGTCGACCAGCATGTCGACGCGGTGCGCGCGATCGACCGCGAATATTCCCGCTCCGACGCCAAGGATCTCGCCGCCAGGCTCACCCGGCAGCTGCGCGAGGTCACCGACGAATTCCTGTTGCACGAAAACCGCGACCGGCCGGACGTGCTGGAGCAGATCACGGGCGTCGCCGCTCGTCCCCGAGAACTAAAGCGAGATCAGGCGACCAGCCGCTCGTCGAGCACGATGGGCGGGAGCGGCGTGCGGCGCCGGCAGCCGTTGCGGCGCGACCAGGTCGTCGCAGAACAAGCGCGCTTCCTCGCGCGCGGCCTCGACCGCAAAGCGCCGCAGCAGCGCCAGCAGCGAGGCCGATCGCGGGCCCGCCGTCGTCGGCGCAGACGCCGAGCACGCGCTCGACCATGCGGCGCTTGAGCCGCGCCGCCCCGCCCGGCTCGCCGATCAGCACGCCCTCGCGCATGGCCTCGATCGCCTCGCGGAACGCCGGATAGGCGGACGCCGGCAGCCCGGCCTTGTCGTAGAGCGCGCGGAAGCGCGGCAATCGTCTTGTCGTGGATATAGCCGGTGACGCGCTCGATCGGCAGGCCGGACAATTCGGCCAGCGCCTCCTCGAACAGCACGACGTTGCCGGACAACAGCGCGCGCAGGATCATGCCGGCGGTGAGCTGGCCGGAGGTGCGCAGATGCGCGATCAGTTCGCCGACTTCCTCGTACGGCGTGTCGGCGGCGAGCGCGACGGTCGCCTTCTCGCAGGCTTCGCGCGTGGCGTATTCGGCGTGCTCGGGCCCGAGCCACTGGCGCGCGGCGACGAAGCCGGCGAGCGTCTGCGACAGCTTCGACAGCACCGCCTGCCGCGTCGCCATGGCAAGGTCGTCGCGCGCCAGCAGCGCCTCGCGGATCGGCGCCAGATGGCCGAAGCGCTCGACCATGCGGTCGAGCGAGAACGACGGCACGTCGGCGCCGGGATTTTCCAGCAGCGCCAGGCAGGCTTGCGCGGCGCCGACCTCGGCGATCGCGGCCGCTACCGAACGATCGAGCGCGGCGCGCGACGCGATGGCGGCCTGCGCCGCCGGCTGCGCCGGTCGCGACCAGGTCGACCAGATCGGCATCCGACATCAGCGGCGACAGCGCCAGAATCGACATCGCGATCTCGGGCTGGTCGTTGGCGAGCGCATGCACGATGACGCGCGGCGCGCTTTCAGAGGCGGCGAACACGTCGGCGAGCGCGCGCCGCACCAGCGGCGAGGGATCGTCGAGCAGCATGATCATGGCGCCTTCGGCGGCGGCGCGGTCGTCGGCGGAAAGATCGGAGTAGAGATAGGCGCGCGCCAGCGCGGAAGTGGCTTCGGCCCGTTCGCCGGGCGCCGCGGTGCGGATCCACTGCAAGAACTGACGGACGATCATGACTCGACGTCACACCACAGAGCCGTTCGCCGGCCTGACGTGAGGCTAGCCGAGGAGGCTTAACAAAGCGTTCACCATAGAAATTGAGCGGAGGTTAACCACGTGAAGCCGCCTGCCTCAGACCTTGCCCGGCAGCGGCCCGGGCGGGGCGCGCGGGGGGTCGGAGAACAGGTCGAAGCCGCCGGCGCGGGGCGGTTTTTGCCACCGCGGCATTGTCGCCCCGCGTCCACAGCGAATTGACGGTGCGGGTTACCGCCCCTCGCCCCGGATCGGTAAACATGGAGTGGACCGGCGCCGGCGGCGCGGCGGCCGGCGGCGGCACGCGCGCCTGAGCGTAAGCCTGGGTCACGCCGGCGGTGTCGAAGGCGACCGGCGCGGCGGCGGTCTTGGATGCGAGGGTGCCGCGCAAGGCCGGATCAATGGCGAAGGCGCGCGCGGCCATGAAGCGGCCGGTGAGCTTGGCGTAGACTTCGCCGACGCTGCGGGCGCGGCCCTGGTCGTAAAAGATCGGCCGGTTCGCCGCAGCCGCCGCCGGGAACAGCGCCACGGCATTGGCGGTCGGCTCGCTTTCGGCTGCGCCGATCAGCTTGGCGGCGCCGTCGGAGCCGAGGAAATGCGCGATATAGAGCTCGCCCTCGCTCGGCTGCCGGCCGATCATCGCCGCCAGCTGGTCGGCATTGGCGCGGGTGAAGGCGGCCGCCATCATCGAGCTCGCCGCCGGATCGCTGCGCAGCTGCATGATCGCGCTGCGCGTCTCGGCATCCGCCACCACGTAGCGGCCGTCGGCGGTGCGCGCGATCGAATCGGCATAGCTGCCGAGGCCGAGCGCCGGCCCGGCCTGCTTTACGGTGGCGAGCCAGGTCTGCTCGATGAACTGATAAAGCCCCTTGGCGGTGGAGCTGGCCGCCTTGGCGGCCGGGTTGAGGTTGGATTCGATGCGCGCGGTGGTGAGCAGGTATTCGAAGCTCACCCCGGTCGAATGCGCCGCGCTTTTGATGGCGCCGGTGATCTGCGACGCCAGGTTATTGGCAATGGAATCGACCGACATGAAGGTTGTGCCTAATTCAGCCCTTGCCGGCCCAAGGGGTTTCGTCCTAATCGACGCGGCACATGCGGCAGGCCCTGCCGATCCTGGGCAATTATGGTAAATGAGGCGTTAACGGCGAGGAGGATGCGATGGTGGAGACGATCGAGCGGCACAAGCGCGGCGGGCTCTATTTCGAGGATTTCGAGGTCGGCAAGACCTACGAGCACCGCTACACCCGCACGGTGACGCAGATGGACAACATGTTGTTCTCCAACATGACGCTCAATCCGCAGCCGCTGCACATCGACCGCCATTTCTGCGAGCAGGAGACCGAATGGGGCCAGCCGCTGATGAACTCGCTGTTCACGCTCGGGCTGATGATCGGCATCCAGGTCTCCGACATGACGGTCGGCACCACCATCGCCAATCTCGGCATGACCGACGTCAAGTTTCCGGCGCCGTTGTTCGAGGGCGACACCGTGCATTGCACGACGGAGGTGGTGTCGAAGCGCGAGTCGAAATCGCGCAAGGGCGCCGGCATCGTCGAATTCCACCACAAGGCGTTCAAGCAGGACGGCACGCTGGTCGCCGAATGCCACCGCAACGCTTTCATCGTGATGCGGCCGAAGTAACTCAACCGAAGTGATTTAATGCGCTCCCTCCTGTTCGTCCCCGCCGACGGCGGCTCCAAGCTCGACAAGGCGCTGGCGAGCGGCGCCGACGCGCGTCATCGTCGACCTCGAGGATTCGATCGCGCCCGACCGCAAGGAGGCGGCGCGCGAGGCCGCGCTCGATTTCCTGCAAAGCGCCGGCCCGAAAAAAGACCGCCCGCGCCTGTTCGTGCGCGTCAACGGCCTCGACACCGGCATGACCGACGCCGATCTCTACGCCGTCGTGCCGGGCCGCCCGGACGGCGTGCTGTTTCCCAAGGCGGAAGGCGGGCCTTCGGTCACGCGCCTGCACATCAAGTTGAGCCTGCTCGAGTCGGACGCCAATATTCCGCAACAGACCATCAAGATTTTGGCGCAAACGGTGGAATCCGCGACCGGGCTGTTCCAGGCCGGCACGTTCCGCAATTCCAGCACGCGCCTGATCGGCATGACCTGGGGCCCCGAGGATCTTTCGTCCGAGCTCGGCGCGGAAGCCAACCGCGACGCCGATGGCGCGCTCACCGATCCCTACCGCATCGCGCGCGCCATGTGCCTGTTCGGCGCCGCGGCGGCGCGCGTGCCGGCGATCGAGACCATCCATGTCGAACTATCCGCGACGCCGAGGTGCTGCGGCGCGACACCGAGAACGCGCGCCGCGACGGCTTCACCGGCCGGCTCGCCATTCATCCGGCGCAGGTGCCGGTGATCAACGCGGTGTTCACGCCGAGCGCCGAGCAGATCGACAAGGCGAAAGCCATCGTCGCCGCCTTCGCGGCCAAGCCCGGCGCCGGCACGGTCGGCATCGACGGCAAGATGTACGACCGCCCGCATCTGGTGCGGGCCAAGGCGCTGTTGGAACGCGAAAAGAAAAAAGATTAGTCGCGCTTGCGCTTGGCGAAGGCCGACAGCATGCGCTTGGGCTCGTCGGTCTCGAAGGCGCGCGTGAAGGCGTCGATGCCGGCGGCGATGGCCTCGTCGCTCGGCAGCCTTTCCCAGTGCCTGCATCAAGGTTTTCTGCCGGCGCACCGCCTGCGCGCCGGCGGCGAGCAGCGCCGCCACGATCTTTTCGACTTCGGCATCGAGCGCCTCCGGCGCAACGACGCGCTCGACCAGGCCCCAGCGCAGCGCCGTTGCGGCATCGATGGTCTCGCCCAGCATCAACAATTCGCGCGCGCGGCCGAAGCCGATGAGCTGCGGAATGAGCGCCGCCTCCACCACCGAGGGAATGCCGACCTTGACCTCCGGCATGCCGAATTGCGCGCGCGTGCTGGCGACCCGCAGGTCGCAGGACACCGCGACTTCGAGCCCGGCGCCGAGCGCGTAGCCGTCGATGCGCGCGATCACCGGCACCGGCAGCCGGCGCAGGCCGTCGCAGGTGCGATGCACCAGAGTGATGAAATCGCGCGCGCTGCCGGCCTCGAGCGCCGCCATTTCCGGGATGCTGGCGCCGCCGATGAAGGCCTTGTCGCCGGCGCCGGTCAGCACCAGCGCGCGCAGATCCGCGCGCGGTGCAAGCGCCTCGAGCGCGGCGATGAATTCGCGCATCAGCGCGCGGTCAAGCGTATTGAGCTTGGCGCGGTTGTCGACGGTGAGATAGCCGACCGTGCTGTCGCCGCGTTGCTCGATCCGCAAGTCGACGCGCGCGGTCATTTTTTGCCGTAGACGGCTTTCGGATCGAACGTCTTGTCGGCGTCGCGGAATTCGAGCGTCACGCCGCCGGCTTTGCCGAGCGGCACCGCCCGGTAGAAGCAGGAGCGGCGGCCGGTGTGGCAGGCGCCCTCGCCCACCTGCTCGACCTTGAGCCAGAGCGCGTCCTGGTCGCAGTCGACGCGCAGTTCCTTGACGCGCTGGACATGGCCGGAGGTCTCGCCCTTGCGCCACAGCGCCTTGCGCGAGCGGCTGAAATACCAGGCCTCGCCGGTGGCGACGGTTTTTTGCAGCGCCTCGGCGTTCATGTGCGCGACCATCAGCACGTCGCCGGAGGCGGCGTCGGTGACCACCGCGGTGATCAGCCCGTCGGCGCCGAATTGCGGCGTGAAGGCCGTGCCTTCTTCGATGTCACGTGTCGTGTTCATGGCGAGTGACCATACACCACGGCCCTCATCCTGAGGAGCCGACCGAAGGTCGGCGTCTCGAAGGATGAGGCCGATTTCGCGGCCTCCCTCTTCGCGACGCGCCCTGCGGACGCTCCTCGCGGAGAGGCGTTTTTGCTGGAGACTAGCTCTGCCCGCCGCGCAGCAGCGTCATAAAGCGGACCTGCTCGTTGGCGTCCGCGCGGAAGGCGCCGGTGAAATACGTGGTCACCGTCCGGGTGCCGTGTTTCTCCACCCCGCGCAGCGACATGCACATATGCTCGGCCTCGAGCATGACGGCCACTCCGCGCGGCTTGAGGATTTCCTCGATCGCGGTGGCGATCTGCGAGTTCAAATGCTCCTGCGTCTGCAGCCGCTTGGCGTAGACGTCGACCAGGCGCGCGAGCTTGGACAGGCCGACCACGCGATCCACCGGCATATAGGCGATGTGCGCCTTGCCGTAGAACGGCATCATGTGGTGCTCGCAGTGCGAATTGAAGGAGATGTCCTTGACCAGCACGAAATCGTCATAGCCGCCGGTCTCGCTGAAGGTGCGGTCGAGGATTTCCACCGGGCATTCGCGATAGCCCTGGAAGACTTCCTCGTAGGCGCCGATGACGCGGCGCGGCGTCTCCAACAGGCCTTCGCGCTCGGGATCGTCGCCGGCAAAGGCGATCAGCGTGCGCACCGCGGTCTCCGCCTGCTCGCGCGAAGGGCGCGGGCTGACCGGCGTCGGCGCCGCCCGCACATGGTCGGACAAAGCCTGCTTGGGCCAAGGCTTGACGTTGGAATTGCTGTTCGGCGCGTCCATGACGGGGTCTCTCCGTTCGACCGGCGCGGCGCGCCGGGAGTGTCACCGGGGTGGCCGCGTCGGCTGCCGGGAGACCCGGCGGCTGGACGGCGCATTCCCTTTGCTCATGGCTCGGTTGAGCCATGTCCGGCGCCAGAAACCCTTCTCGCACCGGGAGTTCGGCCCTATATATTCGTTTATCCGCCCGAAGCAATCTGCCGCCGGGCATACGGCCGATAACCCGAATGCTCAATGACGTTTACAATGCCCGTATCCTGGAATTGGCGGGCAATATTCCCCGCCTCGGCCGCCTGCCGGCGCCCGACGCCAGCGCCACCGCGCATTCCAAGCTGTGCGGCTCGACCGTGACCGTGGACCTGAAAGTGGCCGACGGCGCGGTCAGCGATTTCGCCCACGACGTGAAGGCCTGCGCGCTCGGCCAAGCCTCGTCCTCGATCATGGCGCGGCACGTGATCGGCGCCAAGCCCGACGAGTTGCGGGCGTTGCGCGAGACCGTGCGCAAGATGCTCAAGGAGAACGGGCCGCCGCCCGGCGGCGAATGGGCCGACATCGCGGTGCTCGAGCCGGTGCGCGACTACAAGGCGCGCCACGCCTCCACCATGCTCACCTTCGATGCCGTGGTGAACGCGCTCGACCAGATCGAGAGCAAGCGCGCGCCGAAAGCGAACCGCCAGGCTGCGAATCGGCTACTTCGCCGCCAGCCGCCGCTCTTGCGCGCCGACAAATCGGCGGCGCGGTCGGCGCGGGGCTTGGCGCAGACCGCGGTCAAGCCGCGGCAGGTTCTGCTGCGCGCCGGTATTGCCGAGCCGGATGCCGGTGACGGTGTCGCCGGTCTTGGTCTCGATCATCATCGAATGGTCGCCGGCGGCGGCGAAGGCGTCGATCAAGGCGGCCGGCACCGTGCCGGCGGCATAGGTGACCAGTTCGTCGGCCTCGCCGCGCCGCTCCGACGACGTCACCTTGAGCGTGGCCGAGCCGGCGCGGACGCGTCATCTTCACGTCATTGAGCGCCTGCGGCATCGCCGCGCGCTCGCCGGCGCGGCGGCGCTCGACATAGCGCACGTCGTAGCTGTCGGCGGCGGCCGCCGCAGGCACGATCAGGTCGAAGCTGCCGATCTCCTCGCCCTCGACGGTCAAGGGATGGCTGCCGCGCGAGCGCGGCGGTGCCGGCGCGGTCGACCACCGCCCATTGCCGCTCGCTGATCGCGGCCGGGCGCAGGCTGTCGCGCCACGGCGCGGCCGGCGCTGCGCGCGCTGCGGCGGCGAGGCCGCGACCGTGGCGTCGGCGCTTGTCCGCTTCGGCGGTGGCGACGCGCGCTGTTGCGGATTTCCTGCGCTCGTCAGCGTATGCATCGGCTCCCAAGGCGGGATGCGCAGCGCGATGTCGAGCACCTCGATGGAAGCGCCCATCTCGACGGTGTATTGCGCGAGCTTGCCGATGTCGCGCTGCACCAGCACCAGGTCCTCGGCCGAATAATTCGCCGCGGTCGGATCGTCGCGGCGGTCGCCGAGCCATATCTGATGCACCATCACGCGCGCCTCCTCGGGCACGAAACGGTGCACGCCGGCGAGCAGCACGAAGGCGCACATGGATTCGCAATCGGCGCGCGGCGACAAATTTGCCGCGCGGCGCGCCCTGCATCGCATCGAGCGACGATCGACGATGCGCCGACCGTGGTGTCGAGATCGAGCTTGCGGATGTCGCGGCCGAGCGCCATGGCGCCGTGCACCGAGCCGCCGTCGGAATCGAGCACCACCAGGGCGCCGCGCAAGATCGCGCCCTTGCGCGAAACGGTGAAATCGCGCGCGCGTTTCGGCGGTGATCGCGCCGCTGGCCGAAATGCAGCGTGCGGCAATGCGTGCCGCAGATCTTCGCCGGACCTTCCTGTCGAGATCGAAACGCATCGGCAGCGTGCGGTCGACCGCGTTCGAGGCCGCAGGCAACAGCATCACCGGCGCCGCCACCGCGAGCGCAAGAACAGTCCCAGATGGAGCGACCCATTAGACCCCCGATGATGGCCTGCCGAGCTCTTCTTGTTGGCGTGGGTTGTCCCACGTTCTTGCTGAGCTTAGGCGGCACGTGACCCCCGGCATCTGTGTCACTTCTAATGCAGTGCACGGATTCGGGTCTAGTGCAAAAAAGTCGCTGTCGCCGCTCGGTTTGACTAAAAGCTCGCAGTGGCTCCGCATGGAACTTTGCGATGGAACTTTTGCGCTGCGCCGGCAACGAGCCTAGATTAAGCGCCATGAACGAAGGCCTTACAGACGGAATCGCCGCGCGCTGCCGCGGCTTGCCGGACGCGGCCTCATGCTGGCTTATCGCTATACGCTCTCGGCGCTGATCGGCCCGCGCTGCCGGCATTTGCCGAGCTGTTCGGAATATGCCGAGCAGGCGATCATGCGCTTCGGCCTGTGGGCGGGCGGCTGGATGGCGCTGGCGCGCATCCTGCGCTGCCACCCGTTGGGCACGTCGGGCTCGATTTCGTGCCGGAAGGCGCTGCCGGCCGGCGCGCGCTGGTGGCTGCCCTGGCGCTACGGGCGCTGGCGCGGCACCAACGAGATGCCGCCGCGCCTAGTTGCGTCCGGCTGTACCTTCGCCTGCTATATCCCTCTTCGATTCCGCTTACCTGCGTTCGTAGGCAGCGAGTGAGCAAGGAGACGACGATCATGGTCGCGCTGACCTTTCCCGACGGCGCACGTCGGGACTACCCCTCAGGCACAACCGGTCTCGACATCGCCAAGGGCATCTCGCCCTCGCTGGCCAAGCGCACCGTCGCCATGGCGCTCGACGGCGCGGTCGCCGATCTCGCCGACCCGATCGAGCGCGACGCCAAAATCGAATTCCTCACCCGCGAGGACCCGCGCGCGCTGGAACTGATCCGGCACGACGCCGCGCATGTGCTGGCCGAAGCGGTGCAGTCGCTGTGGCCGGGCACGCAGGTCACCATCGGCCCGGTGATCGAGAACGGCTTCTATTACGACTTCTGCGCGCAACCAGCCGTTCACGCCGGAAGACCTGCCGGTCATCGAAAAGAAGATGAAGGAGATCATCGCGCGCGACAAACCCTTCACCAAGGAAGTGTGGTCGCGCGAGCAGGCCAAGAAAATCTTCCGCGACATGGGCGAGAACTTCAAGGTCGAGCTGATCGACGCCATTCCGGCCGACCAGCAGATCAAGATCTACAAGCAGGGCGACTGGTTCGATCTCTGCCGCGGCCCGCACATGACCTCGACCGGCAAGGTCGGCAACGCCTTCAAGCTGATGAAGGTGGCGGGCGCCTATTGGCGCGGCGACAGCAACAACCCGATGCTCACCCGCATCTACGGCACCGCCTTCGCCAAGCAGGAGGAGCTCGACGCCTATCTCAAGCAGCTCGAGGAAGCCGAGAAGCGCGACCACCGCCGGCTCGGCCGCGAGATGGACCTGTTCCATTTCCAGGAGGAAGCGCCCGGCTCGGTGTTCTGGCATCCGAAAGGCTGGACGCTGTTCCAGCAGCTCGAAAACTACATCCGCCGCCGGCAGACTGGAGTTCGGCTTTGCGGAAGTGAACGCGCCGCAGCTGATGGACTCCTCGCTCTGGGTCGCCTCCGGCCACATGGCGACCTTCCGCGAGAACATGTTCCTGACGCAGCCGCGCGAGGACGACGAGCGCGTCTTCGTCATCAAGCCGATGAACTGCCCCGGCCACATCCAGATCTTCAAGAACGGGCTGAAGTCGTACCGCGACCTGCCCTTCAAGCTCGCCGAATTCGGCAAGGTGCACCGCTTCGAGCCGTCGGGCGCGCTGCACGGGCTGATGCGCGTGCGCGCCTTCACGCAGGACGACGCGCACATCTTCATCACCGAGGAGCAGATCGCCGAGGAGTCGCTCAAGGTCAACAACCAGATCCTGTCGATCTACGAGGATTTCGGCTTTTCCGACGTGACCATCAAGTTCTCCGACCGGCCCGAGAAGCGCATCGGCGACGACAAGGTCTGGGACAAGGCGGAGGCCGCGCTGATGGCGGCGCTGAAAGCCTCCGGCCGGCCCTGGACGCTCAACAAAGGCGAAGGCGCCTTCTACGGGCCGAAGCTCGAATACGTGCTGCGCGACGCCATCGGCCGCGACTGGCAATGCGGCACCGTGCAGGTCGATCTCAACATGCCGGGCCGGCTCGGCGCCTTCTACATCGACGAGCATTCCAACAAGGTGACGCCGGTGATGCTCCACCGCGCCATGTTCGGCTCGCTCGAGCGCTTCACCGGCATCTTGATCGAGCATTATGCCGGCCATCTGCCGCTCTGGCTGTCGCCGGTGCAGGCGGTCGTCGCCACCATCACCTCGGACGCCGACGACTATGCGCGCGAGGCGCTCGCCGCGGCGCGCGCGCTCGGCCTGCGCGTCGCAGACGACCTGCGCAACGAGAAGATCAATTACAAGGTGCGCGAGCACTCGCTCGCCAAGGTGCCGGCCATGCTGGTGGTCGGCAAGAAGGAGGCGGCCGAGCGCACGGTCTCGATCCGCCGCCTCGGCCAGGACAAGCAGGAGGTGATGCCGCTCGACGCGGCGCTGAAGGCGCTCGCCGACGAAGCGGTGCCGCCGGACGTGAAGCGGGCGAAGAGCCGAAGCTGATCTCGCGCGCTAAAGCCCCTTCGCCGCGCGGCTGAGCCCGCGCAGATCGACCACCGTCGGGCTTTCCAGCGTCGCCAGGAAACGCTCGGCCCAATGCGAGATGTCGTTGCGCACCAGCACCCGGTAATTGTCGGCATGCCGCTGGCGGCGCTCCTCGAGCGGCATCGACAGCGCGCGGTCGATGGCGATGGCGACGCCTTCCGGATCGTAGGGGTTGACCAGAAGCGCGGCCGTGCATTCGTGCGCGGCGCCGGCAAAGCGCGACAGGATCAGCACGCCGGGATCGTCGGCGTTCTGCGCCGCGACATATTCCTTCGCCACCAGGTTCATGCCGTCGCGCAGCGGCGTCACCAGCGCCGGCGCGCGCGGCGCGGTAGAGGCCGGCGAGCGCGGTGCGGCTGTGCGCCTTGTTGATGTAGCGCACCGGCGTCCACGACGCCTCGCCGAAATTGCCGTTGATGCGGCCGACCGCCTCGCCCACCTGCCGCGCCATGTCGGCATATTCGGGAATCGTGCTGCGGCTGCGCGGCGTGATCTGCAGATAGGTGACCTTGCCGCGCCAGTCCGGGAAATTGGTCAGGAAGCGCTCGAACGCGTTCATGCGCTCGGGCATGCCTTTGGTGTAGTCGAGCCGGTCGACGCCGATGATCATGGCGCGGCCGGACAGGCTGTCCAGCACTTCGCGCACGAAGCCGGATTCGATCGCGCGCCGCGCCAGCCGCTCGAAGGCCTCGGTCTCGACGCCGACCGGAAACACGCCGATCTCCACCGTGCGCCCGTCGATGGCGAAGCGGCCGCCGTTGACGCGCCGCAGCCCGCATTCATTGGCGAGGTAGCGCGAGAAATTGGCGGCGTCGGTCTCGGTCTGGAAGCCGACCAGGTCGAAATGGCCGAGCGCCGGGATCAGCCGCTCGTGGTTGGGCAGCGCGGTGAGGATTTCCGGCGGCGGGCACGGGATGTGGATGAAGAAGCCGATGCGGTTCTTGTGACCGCGCTCGCGCAGCGCCTTGGCGAGCGGGATCAGGTGATAGTCGTGCACCCAGATGATGTCGTCGGGCCGCAGCAGCTTTTCCAGATTGCGCGCGAAGAATTCGTTGACGCGGAAATAGCCGCCGAGATCGCGGCGCGAGAATTCGGCGAGATCGAGCCGGTAATGCAGAATCGGCCACAGCACCCGGTTGGCAAAGCCGTTGTAGAATTCGTCGTAATCGTCCTTGCGCAGGTCGACGGTGACGTAGGAAATGTTCTCCTGCTCGACGGTTTTGGGCGCCGCCGGCTGATCGGCGACCTTGCCGCTCCAGCCGAACCAGAGCCCGCCGCGCCGCCGCAGCGCAGGCGCGGATCGCGACTTCCAGGCCGCCGGCGCGCGCGCTGCCGTCCGGCACGCCGACCCGGTTGGAGACGACGACCAGCCGCGAGCCACCGGTCTTCTTCATCGGGGCCACCGGCCGTTCGGTCTCGAATTGATGATTGAATTGGGGAAAAGCACCGATTTCTGTGCGCCCTTCCGGCCAACTGAGCTCTGGCATACCCCCGACCTCCACAAATTGGCCCCATGGCCACAATTGGCGCCGCGAAAATGACACTCGAGCCCTGCGGCGGCGTTACAGATAACGTTCCAATTGACCGGAAGTTTCGCGATATTTAGTGCCGCGGAATCGCAGGCGCCGGCAGTCAAATTGTGGCGGCCAACGCGGCCAAAGCGCGGCGCAGCTCCGCCGGCGAGCCGAAAATGCCGGCAATGCCCGTCGAATGGCCGCCCGACCGAGAACCCCATGCCGCCGAGCGCGGGCAATTGCGCGAAAACCAACTCATCGGTCACGTCGTCGCCGACGAAAACCGGCCGGCGGCCGGCAAACGGCGCCTGCGCCATCAGCCGGCCAACCGCCTCGCCTTTGCTGACGCCCGGGCGCTTGACCTCGAACATCGCCTTGCCCGGCAGCACTTCCAGCGCCTCGCCGGGAAATTTCGCGCGCACGGCTATCGATATGCCGGCGCAGGCGCGTCTTGCTGCCTGCGGCGCGGCGCGGTAATGCAGCGCCAGCGAATAGCCCTTGTCCTCGATCAGGATGCCGGGATCGATAGCGCGAGCCGCGGCAAGCTCGCCGCCGCAGCGTCTCGGGCAAGCGGCGCGGCAGCCTCAACGGCCTGGCCGGGCGTCAGCCGCATCTCGGCGCCGTGGCCGCCGATCGCCGGCAGCACCAGCGGCGCAAACAGGCGGTCGAGATCGGCGATCGGCCGCCCGCTCACCAGCGCCAGCGCGCCGCCGGTCGCCTTCAGCGAGCCGCGCCAGCGATCGGCGCAGATCGTCCGGCACACGCACCGCGTCCGGCGCGGCGCGATATCGATCAGCGTGCCGTCGACGTCGAGCAGCAGCGCGATCGTTTTCAGGTCGAGTCGAACAAAGTCGAGCGGCCGCGCCGGCAGCTCGCCGCGCGTCTGCCGTCACTGCGCCAGCACCTCGACGTCGCCGTCAACGCCGGCGACGACCTTGAATTCGCGCTCGATAGACCTTGCCCTCGTTGCGGGCGATGGCGCGGTATTCGCCCTCGGCCAGAATCACGCGCGGGAAGGCGCCGATCGATTCCTTGATGACGTCGCCGCCGGGCGTGAGCACCGACCAGGCGGTGTTGGCGAGCGCCTCGCCGCCGCTTCTCGGTCACCAGCTTGAGCGTGATGGCGGCGGCGCGATGGTTGACGGTGATGTCGGTGAGCTTGCCGGCCTGCACGCGGATGTCGGAGCGCACCACCGCGTTGGCGTCGCCGTAATTGGACACGATGTAATAGGTGCCCTCCGGCACCACCACCACGTCGCTGGTCATGACGTGCTCGGCGATCGGCCGGCGGTCGCCGGGCTCGAACTGGCTGCCTTTGTAGACGTCGAAGGAAATCTGCCCGGGCGGAATGCGCGCGTCGCCGACCCGGCCTTCGAGCCGCAGGCCGCCGGCCGGCAGATCGAACACCTCGTGCACGGTCGGCCCGCGCAAGCGTCACCGGCTTGACCGCGGTGGCAAGGCCGAAGCCGACATGCACGATGTAGGTGCCCGGCCGGCAGCACCAAGGTCGGCGCCGGCGACTTGTCTTCCTTGACCAGCCGGAAATTGCCCTTGTCGTCGGCCTTGGCGGCGTAGACGCGCCAGGTCGAGCCCGCCGGTGATGGCGCCGGCGTCCTTGCCGAAGCGCGCCGAGAGCGCGAGCGCGGCCTGCCCGGCCGGCACCATGGGGATGGCGGCCGCGCGCCGCGGCCGGCGGCATGGCGAGCGGCGCGTTCGGCGGCGCCGCCAGCACGCTGTCCGGCGTGAAGACGTTGCCGCGCGGTGGCCGGGTTGGGCGCGGTCAGGCCGCCGAAGGCGCGCGTCGAGAACAGCGATCGGCTCTGCGCCCAAGCCGCGCATCGGAGCATCAAGAGCGCCAACGCCAGACGGCCCATGCCAGCGCAGTCGATGGTTTGTGTTTGTGCGGCTCATCGCCGCAGGCTTTTTCGGCCCAAATCGCGGCGAATTCAAGCCGAGGCTATGGTTTGCGACTTAGCGGCGCCATGCTAGGCGCAATGGCCGTTTTCGCGAGGACATTGAATGCCCGACGCCTTGGAGCTGCTGAAGACCCGCCGTTCGGTGAAGCCGATGGAGCTCGCCGGCCCGGCTCCGAGCGCGGCCGAGATCGACACGCTGCTGACCATCGCCTCCCGGGTGCCCGACCACGGCAAGCTCGCGCCCTGGCGCTTCATCGTGTTCGAGGGCGAGGCGCGCCACGCCGCCGGCGACGTCATCGCCGAGGTCTTCCGCGCCGATCATCCCGACGCGACGCCCGACCAGATCGACTTCGAGCGCAACGCGACTGGCGCGCGCGCCGCTGGTGATCGCGGTGGTCAGCCGCGCCGGCCCGCATGTGAAGATCCCGGAATGGGAGCAGGAACTGTCGGCCGGCGCCGCCGCCATGAACCTGGTGAACGCCGCGCACGCCATGGGCTTTGCCGCGAGCTGGATCACCGAATGGTACGCCTATGACCGCCGCGTGCTCGACGCGCTCGGCCTCGCCGCGAACGAGCGCATCGCCGGCTTCGTCCATATCGGCCGGCCGGCAAAGCCGCCCGAGGATCGCGACCGGCCCAAGCTCGACGAGATCGTCACGCGCTACACCGGCGCATGATCCGATGCACGGTTTCCGACAAGATCGCGCCTAACATGCCTGATGTTCTACGAGCCCGACAAGACGCGACCACGGCCTGCCGCACGATCCGTTCAAGGCGATCGTCGCGCCGCGCCCGATCGGCTGGATCACCTCGATGACCGCAAGGGCGAGGTCAATCTCGCGCCCTACTCGTTACTTCAACGGCGTCAACAGCCGGCCCAATGGTGATGTTCTCCAGCGAAGGCCGCAAGGATTCGGTCGCCTTCGTCGAGGAGACCAAGGAATTCGTCTGCAACCTCGCGACCTGGGATCTGCGCGAGCAGATGAACGCGACCTCGGCGCCGCTCGCCGCGCGGCGTCAACGAGATGGAGCGCGCCGGGCTTGACGCCGGCGCCGTCGCGGCTGGTCAAGCCGCCGCGCGTGGCGGCCGCGCCCTGCGCGCTCGAATGCAAGCTGCTGCAGATCGTCGCGCTCGACGACCTCGACGGCCGGCCGCTCGACTGCCATGTGGTGTTCGGCCAGGTGGTCGGCGTGCATATCGACGACCGTTTCATCATGGACGGCCGGCTCGACACCGCCGCGCATGAGGCCGATCGCGCGCTGCGGCTACGACGAATACGCCGTGGTCGAAAGCGTGTTCTCGATGCGGCGGCCGACCGCCTGAGCCGCAGTCGGCCGTTGCCGCGGCATTTAACCGTTATGTAATCACCGCGGCGCACCCTTCTCGTCACGTTTCGGTCACAGGACTCCGTCAGCGATCTTCACCATATCGGGGTGAAGTGCTTGTCGCGGCGCCGGCCCGGTCCGATCATCGACGCGGCTAAGGGGAGTTTTGGCGTTGGTGTTCGAAGGGCTATTCGCGCGCGGGCGCAACGGCGACCGCTCCGCCGACGCCAGCGACGCGCCGGCCAAACCGGCCGCGGTGCGTCCGAGCATCGGGCTTGCGCTCGGCGGCGGCGCCGCGCGCGGCTTTGCCCATATCGGCGTGATGCGCACGCTGCATCGCGCACGGCATCGTGCCCGACGTCATCGTCGGCACCTCGATCGGCGCCGTGGTCGGCGGCTGCTATGCCGCCGAGCAGACTCGACGACCTGGAAGACTGGGCGCGCGGCGCTGACCGTGCGCGGCGTGCTCGGCTATCTCGACATCAGCCTGTCCGGCTCCGGCCTGATCCGCGGCGACCAGCTCGCCGAGCGGCTTGAACGCGGCGCTCGGCGACACGACGCATCGACGACCTGCCGATCCGCTTTGCCGCCATCGCCACCGAATTCAACACCGGCCACGAAATCTGGCTGACGCGCGGCCGGCTGGTCGATGCGATGCGCGCCTCCTACGCGCTGCCCGGCATTTTTCCGCCGGTGCGCATCGGCGGCCGCTGGCTGGTCGACGGCGCGCTGGTCAATCCGGTGCCGGTGTCGGCGGCGCGCGCGCTCGGCGCGCGGCTGGTGATCGCGGTCAATCTCAACGCCGACCTGTTCGGCCGCGGCACCATCATCGCCAGCCACGGCTCCGACGACGAGCGACGACGCCGCCGAGCGCCGCGCCGAAGTCGAACGGCCTGCGCGGCATGTTCGGCCGCGAGCGTCGCGCTGCGCCGGCAATTCCTCGGCCGCCGCGGCCGGCCCGGCATTCCGACCGTGATGGTCGAAGCCTTCAACGTCATGCAGGACCGCATCACGCGCGCGCGGCTGGCCGGCGATCCGCCCGACGTGCTGATCAGCCCGCGGCTCGGCCAGGTCGGCTGGTTCGATTTCCACCGCGCCGACGAGGCGATCGACATCGGCGCCGACGCCGCCGAAAAGGCGATCGACGCGATCACCGAAGCGGTCGCCGCGCTGTCGCACGACCGACGGCGTCGACGGCGCGCCGTAAGTTAGCGTCACGCCGTGCGGATGTAATCGCGCATCGCCTCGGATTCGCGCTCGATCTCGTCGACGCGCTGCTTGACCACGTCGCCGATCGAGACGATGCCGACCAGCCTGCCCTTCTCCACCACCGGCAGATGGCGGAATTTACCCGCGGTCATGCGCTCCATGATGCTGGCGCAACGTGTCGTCGATCGCTGCAGGTCGCGACCTTGCGGGTCATCACCTGACCGACCGTGCAGGTCGAGCGCGGCCGGCGCCCTGCTCGGCGAGCGCGCGCACGATGTCGCGCTCCGACAGGATGCCGGCGAGGCGCCCGCCGGCGCCGCGGATCACCACCGCGCCGATGCGATGCTCGGTCAGAAGTTTCGCCGCCGCGGCGAGCGTCGCCGTCGGTTCGATGCTGACGATGTCGCCGCCCAATTTCTTGGCGGCCAGGATCGCCTTGACGTTCATGGCAGCCTCCTTGGCAGCCTGCTTGCCCGGTAATGGCGGAAGCCCCGCGATTCCCGGGTCCTAAAGAACGATCCTGCCGGCGGCCGGGTTCCGTCAACCGGCAAATACGCAAATCAGAAGCCGCATCGCCGCATTGCCTAATGCCGCGTTGCATCAAAATCGTCGAATTGCGGAAATTCCGGCTTCGGATCGAACCAGGAAAACAGCAAAAGCCCGGCGACAAAGCCGCCGATATGGGCCTGCCAGGCGACCATCTGGCCCTCGCCGGCGAGCGGCATCGAGCCGAGCCCGAACAACAAATTGATGCCGAACCACACGACCAGAAAGATCAGCACGCGCCGGTCGCGCAGCACGCCGCGCAAGCGGAATCGCCGGCACGCGGTAGTCGGCCTCCTCGCCTTTGCGCCAGAAGCCGAGCGGACCGCCGCGCTGAAACGCAAAGCGCATCGCCGCCGCCATGGTGCCGGAGATCGCGGCCGAGGCGCCGATCACCGGCGCCTGCTCGCCGGCATGGGTGGCCAGATGCGCGGCCGCGCCCGCCGCCGCCGTCACCGCGAAGAAAACCAGAAAGCGCGCCGCGCCGAAGCGGCGCGCCACCGCGCTGCCGAACGGCAAGCAGCCAGATGGCGTTGACGCCGATAATGCGTCCAGTCGGCGTGCAGCAGCGCGTAGGTGACGAAGGTCCAGACCTGCGCGCCGCCGCCGCCGGGCAGCGCGCCGCCGAGCACGATCGAGGAATCGTAACGCGCCGGAATGAAGGCGAAGGTCAGCAGCAATTCGACGTCCTGCTCGTTGGTGAGCAGGAGCGTGCGCACCAGATGCACCCCCGCGAGCGCGAAAGCAGCGCGACGACGACCGTCGGAATGTTGAAGATGGGCTCGCGTTGCACGGGAAGGGGGGCATCCGGTGAGGCGCTTGGCTTACGCCGCCCGCCGGGCGCCCCGCAAGCGTTCGCGGGCAAGAAAAAAAGGAGGGCTTTACGCCCTCCTTCAGCCGCGTCGCGGTGCGATTACGGCGCTTTCTGGGGCGCCGGTCACGTCCCCACCTCTCCGTGGCTTATCTCAGTGGCGGCGCCGGCTCGCGGAGCTACTCGCGGGGCCGGCGCTCGTGTGGATCGCGCTCACTCTAACCGGGCGGCACGCGCCGGCAACGCCATTTCAATTTTAACATTAATTTGCATCGTTGCGCGGCGCGCGCGCACGCCGGCTGCCGGCGGCACGGCGCCTGCTCCCTTCCCTCCATCGCGGCGAAAACCCGGCCCCGCCTGTCCCATCGGGACACAACGCAAAGGCCGCTCCCGTCTCGCGATGGAACAGGTGAGCGTTATGAAACATGCATCGACAAAAACGGTGTTCGCCCATTGGAACACGCGGCGCGGCGCGCGGCCGGCCCCCGCGCGCGCGGAGATCGATCCGGTCGCCATCCGCCACGCGCTCGGCGACACATTCATCCTGGCGGCGGACTTCGCCGGCGAATTGCGCTTTCGTCTCGCCGGCACGCGGATCTGCGCGCTGTTCTGCCGGGAACTGAAAGGCGAGGCCTTCGGCGCGCTGTGGGGCGAGACCAGCCGGGAGTCGATCGAACACCTCATCACCGTGGTGAACAACGAGAATATCGGCGCGGTGGCCGGCGTTAATGGCCGCACCGCGAGCGGCGAGGAGGCCGATCTCGAATTGTTGCTGCTGCCGCTCGCGCATGACGGCCCCGCCCGCGTGCGCGCGCTCGGGGTGCTGGCGCCGGCGGCGCCGCCTTATTGGCTGGGCGAAAAACCGGCGGCCGAACTTGCCTTGACGACGCTGCGCCATCTCGGCTCGACCCCGGAAAGCCTGGGCTCGCCCAGTCTGGCGCCGGCTGCCGAGGGCAGCCGAATTCGGCGCGGTTTTGTGGTCTATAGCGGCGGCAGGACCGGCTAACGGCGCGTTAACAATAGCCGCCTAGGCTGCCGCTCCGCCGGCGTCCGCGCCGAAAAACCCGTGCCGCACATGGCGATGCCACTGCCCAAGCCGAGATTCCTGCCGCTCGCGCGAAGAGCGCCGGCGTCATCAGCGCGTGAAGGTCAACCTGCTCGGCCGCTACATGCTGTCCGACCGGCGCGAATTCCCTTGCCAGGTGATCAACATGTCGCCCGGCGGCATGGCGCTGGTCGCGCCGGTCTGCGGCGAGCCGGGCGAACGCGTGATCGCCTATGTCGACCATCTCGGCCGGCTCGAAGGCGACATCGCCCGCACGCTCGACAATGGCTTCGCCATGACCATCGGGGCGACGCTGCGCAAGCGCGACAAGCTCGCCGCCCAGCTGACCTGGCTCGCCAACCGAAACATCCTGAATCTGCCGGAAGACCGCCGCCACGGCCGCTTCGTTCCGCGCAAGCCGGTCGCCCGGCTGATCCTGCCGAACGGCACCAATGTCACCTGCCGCGTCATCGACCTGTCCGCTGTCCGGCGCCGCGATCGCGATCAAGCCGGATCTGCGTCCGCCGGTCGGCGCCGCCGTGACCCTCGGCAAGACCGCCGGCCGGGTGGTGCGCCATATCGAAGACGGCTTCGCGGTCGAATTCACCCGCCTGCAACACCCCGATTTCATCGAAGAAAACGTCACCGGCGAATAGCGTCACCCGCCGGTAAACGGAACGCCGCCAATTGCGCGCATCGCCGGCGCGCTTTTGCGCGCGCGGGTGCTCGCGCGCGGCGATAATCTCCGCCGTCAACAGGGTAAACGGCGTAGGCGCGGAAACTCGTTTTTGGCGCCGCGTGCATCGGCACAAAGACGATGAATGTCTAAAATTTTAGACAAATTCGTATTCGTTCAAATTTTAAGCGAATTCGAACTCAAGTTTTCATAGTATTCGTCTCTCTTTTGATTATGGTTCTTCTCAAAACTACTTGCTTGACTTAGCGGCGGTGCAAAAACTTTGTGGCAATTGTGGTCCCAACAAGACGGGAAGGGACCGCAAAAATGGGTGGGCGTTTCAAACAAAATCGGCGCACCGGTGGTGCGCTGCTGGCGCTGTGCGCGGCGGTGTTGCTCGCCGCCGGCGGCCCGGCATTCGCCGGCGAGCGAGCGGCGCCGCAGGCGTTTCCGCCGGGCGAGCGGGCGGTCTATGCCGCGGTCGGCGAGCCGACGCGCGCGCCGATCGGCTGGATCGAGTTCTGCCTCGCGTACAAGCCGGAATGCGACACCAAGCCGTCGGCGCCGCGCGACGTCGTGCTGTCGCCCAAGGTCTGGAGCGACCTGGTCAAGGTCAATGACTGGGTCAACCAGACGGTCAAGCCGCTCACCGACCTCGAGCATTGGGGCGTGGTCGAGCGCTGGAATTATCCCGACGACGGCAAAGGCGACTGCGAGGACTACGTGCTGCTCAAGCGGCGCATGCTGATGCAGGCCGGCTGGCCGCGCGAGGCGCTGCTGATCACCGTGGTGCGCGACAAGAAGGGCGACGGCCACGCCGTGCTCACGGTCAAAACCAATCGCGGCGAGTTCGTGCTCGACAACCAGGTCGGCGAAATCCTGGCCTGGAACAAGACCGGCTACCGCTTCGTCAAGCGGCAGTCGCAGTCCGATCCCAACATTTGGGTTGCGCTCGGCGAGCCGCGCATGGCGCCGTCCACCGTCTCGTCGCGTTGATGCCGGACGCATGAGCTCATGCGCGGGAAAAATAGAAATCGCGGCCCCGGTCACGTCCCCACCCCTCCCCGTCCCCAGACCGGGTTCGCGAGCGGCCGGCCCTCCCCCAGGGGCCGGCCGCACCTTTTTGAAAACGGAAAACCTTGCGTTTGGAAATCAGCCGATCCGCTTCAAGCCCGTGGCGTATTGCTTGAAGCGCCGCACATAAATGTCGGCGCCGCCGCGGATCATGTCGGCGGCTTTCTCGTCGAGCGTGCGGATGACGCGCGCGGGCGCGCCGACGATCAATGAATTGTCGGGGAAGGTCTTTCCTTCGGTCACCACCGCGCCGGCGCCGACCAGGCAATTGCGCCCGACCTTGGCGCCGTTGAGCATGATCGCGCCCATGCCGATCAGGCTCTCGTCGCCGATGGTGCAGCCGTGCAGAACGACGTTGTGGCCGATCACGCAATTGCTGCCGATGGTGAGCGGGAAGCCGGGATCGGTGTGCAGCGTGGCATTGTCCTGGATCTGCGAGCGCTCGCCGAGCTCGATCCATTCATTGTCGCCGCGCAGCACCGCGCCGAACCAGACGCTGGCGTCGCGCTTCAAGCGCACGCGCCCGATCAGCGTCGCGGTCTCCGCCACCCAATAGTCGCCCCTCGGCCGGAAATTCCGGCGCCTGGCCGTCGATTTGGTAGATCGGCATTCCCGTCTCCTACGCGTCAGGCAGCGACCATCGCAATCGACGGCCGGAAATTGGAAGAGCGCAGTTAGGCGGTGAGCAGCCCGCAGGCCTGCAAGGTGGTGAGCAGCGCCAGGCCCGACATCAGGCTCCAGAAGCCGGCGATCAGCGTGGCCAGGAACACGAATTCGAAGCGGCGGCCTTCGCGGGCGCTGCCGATGAGCGTGTTGCGCATGATCAGGAACGGCGCGGCCGCCATCAGCAAAGGCACCGCCGCGAAGGCGCCGGCGCTCGGCCCGGTGCTGAGCATGCGCGAAGCTCGGCAGCCGGCTGGTGGCGAGCCGGAAGCCGGAGCAGCACAGCCCGGCAAAGCAAAAGCCGAGCGCCAGCGACAGCAACATTTGCACTGAATGCACGGGCATCACGGGCCTCGAACGCGGTACCGGCCCGTGTTTTTGCAAGCGCGGCGCGCGGGCGCCAGACAATCCTTAATGAAAGGTTAACGGCGCCCGGCCGGCTCGCGCGGGCCGCCGCCGCGGCCGTGGCATACTCGCGGGCGATTCGAATTTAGAGGCGGCATGTCCACCCTCACCCATCCTCCGCGCGCGCGCGCCGCGGCCGGTCATGCGCCGGCGCCGCGGCCCCAATCCGCTGGCCGCGCCTTTGCTGGTGTTCGCCGCCGTCATCGTCTTGGCGGCCTGCTATGTCGCCTATGTGCTGTGGCCGCGCTGGCCGGAGGCGCCGGTCGCGCTCGACGCGCCGTCGCTGCCGATCGTGGTCGCCGGCGCCGCCTTCAACATCGAGCCGGCGGCGATCCGCGTTGCCGTGCAGCGCCGTCCGGGCGCGCAGGAGCGCGTCGACCTCGATCTATCTCTGGCCCTCGCTCAGCCCGCCCGATCCGGCGCGCAAGCCGACGCTCGAGGCGCTCAACGCCCGCGACCGGCTGTTCGTCACCATCGCGTCAGGCGCGACGACGCTGCCGATCGCCGAGCGGGTGAAGACGATCTATCCGCGTTACCTCGCGCCCGACGCGGCCGCCGGGCCCGCCGGGCTTGAGCCTGCGCGCCTTCCGCGACGAAACCGCCTATGCCGGCGAGGAACTCGTCTACGACACGCAAGCGCCCGAGCATTTTTTCGCGCGCTGCTCGCGCCACGGCGTCAACAATGCCGGCATGTGCCTGCTGGAGCGGCGCATCGGCGAGGCCGATCTGACCTTCCGCTTCCCGCGCGAATGGCTCGCCGATTGGCGCAGCGTCGCCGCCGCAGTGGATAAGCTGATGACGCGGCTGCATCCGGGCTGACATGCCGACGCCCGGCTCGTCCCGCGCTCAAGCTGGATTCCCGCTTACGCGGGAATGAGCGGCGTCTGGGATTCACGGCACCAGGTCGACGTCCAAAATCGGCAATTCGAAAATATACGACTTGCGGCCGCGCTCGGTCTCCAGAAACAGCACGCCGAGGAATTCGTCGCCGATATAGGCTTCCACCGAGTCGAGTTTCTTCGGCCGCGTCACCACGCGGATCTTGTCGTTGTCGAAGCGCCGCCGCAGATAATTGGTCAGCGTCGGCACCGGCTGCATGCGACGGGTCGGAGCTCACCTGGATGACCATGCGGAAATTGAACGAGCGCTCGCCCTCGTCGTCGTCGCCGGTCAATTCGCCGATCTCGTCCTCGCCGACGAACACATTGGCGGCGTCGCCTTCCTTCGGCACCACGCGGATATCCGCGTTGCCGAACAGCTTCTTGAGATAGGCGTCGAGCTGCTTGATTTCCTGGACGTTCAACGGGCGGCTCCTTCGATTGGGCGCCTCATTGCACGATCGGACCGGGCAGCGCAACCCTAGCCGTCGAGCATGATGCCGTAGAGCATCTGGTCCATGGCGCGCGAGGGCTCCGGGCAGCCGGCCTCGCCGACCACTCTGGCCGGAACGCCGGCCACCGTCACATTGTTCGGCACCGGCTTGATCACCACCGAGCCGGCGGCGATGCGCGAGCAATGCCCGACTTCGATATTGCCGAGGATCTTGGCGCCGGCGCCGATCATCACGCCGCGGCGGATTTTCGGATGGCGGTCCTCGTGCTCCTTGCCGGTGCCGCCGAGCGTGACGTCGTGCAGGATCGAGACGTCGTCGTCGATCGCAGCGGTCTCGCCCACCACCAGCCCGGTGGCGTGGTCGAGGAAGATGCCGCGGCCGATCTTGGCCGCCGGGTTGATGTCGCACTGGAACACCGCCGAGGCGCGGCTCTGCAGATAGAGCGCGAAATCCTTGCGGCCTTTGCCGAGCAGCCAATGCGCCAGGCGGTGCGTCTGGATGGCGTGGAAGCCCTTGTAATAGAGCACCGGCTCGACGAAGCGCGAGGTCGCCGGATCGCGGTCGACGGTCGCCACGATGTCGGCGCGGAAGGCGTCGCCGATCGCCGGCTCGTCCTCGATGCGCGTCGAGATAGGCCTGCCGGATCAGGTCGGCGGAAATGTCGGTGTGGTTGAGCCGCTGGCTGACGCGATGGATGATGGCGCCTTCCAGCGAGTCGTGATGCAGCACGTTCTCGTAGATGAAGGTGGCGAGCTCGGGCTCCTGGCGCGCGATCTCCTCGGCCTCGTGGCGCACGCGCGCCCAGACCGGGTCGACCTTGTCGAGACCTTTGGCAGGCCGTGTCTGAAATTGGGCCATGGACTTCGTCTCCCGGCGCCTCTCGCGCCATTCCCCTGCGAGCCGTTTCTATCACAAATCGGCCGCCGTCACGAGGCCGCCAATGCGGTGCGCGCATGGCACCCGCGTGCCATTTAGGGACGCTGGTTAAGGAATTCCAGCACGCCGGCCTTGTAGACCTTGTCGCCGACGCTCAGCATGTGATCGCGGCCCGGGATCGGCAGCGCTTGCGCGCCCGGGATCAGCGCCGCCAGTTCTTGCGGCGAACCCGCCACCTCGTCCTCGGTGCCGACCGCCACCAGCACCGGCAGCTTGATGCGCGGCGACTTGCGCTTCGCTCAGCGTCTGCCGCGTGCCGCGGATGCAGGCGGCGAGCGCCTTCAGGTCCGACTTGGTCTGCTGCGCGAAGCTGCGGAACATGCGCGACTGCGGATCGGTCACGGCCTCGAGCGAGGGCGCCTCCATGCCCGCCGCCACCGTTTCCGGCAGGCCGACGCCATGCACCAATTTGATGCCGAGCCCGGCGAAGATCGCCGAGCGCATGCGTTCGGGATGCTGCCATGGCCAGGAACGCCGTGATGCGCGCGCCCATCGAATAGCCCATCACGTCGGCGCGCTCGAGCTCGAGATGATCGAGCAGCGCGCGCACGTCCTCGGCCATCTTGGCGGTGTGATAGTCGGCCGGGTCGTAGAACTTGGTGGATTTGCCGTGGCCGCGGTTGTCGAGCGCGATGGCGCGCCGGCCGGCGCGCGTCAGCGTCGCCACCCAGCCCGGATTGACCCAGTTGACTTCCTTGGTGGAGGCAAAGCCGTGCACCAGGACGATCGGCATCGCCCTCGCCTTCGTCGAGATAAGCGATCTCGACGCCGTCATGATTGAAACTTGCCATCAATTTTCCTGGCGCATGATCTTTTCCGACCTTCCTCCGCCCGCCGAAGCGGGCTTCGCGAAGTCGTGAAACCGGTTCCCATCCCCGATCGGGGTCGAGGACAGGCTTTTCGGGATCATGCGCTAGCCGCGATACCACGGCGTCAGCCAGCGGCGGAAGCGGCTCATCGCCGCGCGCACGCCGACCGCAAAAATCGCCAGGCACAAGACATAGACCAAGGATGCGTCTTCGTTGAGCTCGTTCGATTTGGTGAACACCGACATGCCCATGCCGTTGACGCTGGCGAGAACCTCGACCGCGATCGCATTGGTGATGCCGCGCGCCAGGCCGAGCTCGATGCCGGCGGTGATGAAGGGCAGCGCCGCCGGCAGCGCGATGCCGAACCAGACATTATGCGTGCGCGCGCCGAACATCTTGCCGACGTCGAGATAGTCCTTGGCGATCGCGCGCGTGCCGTCGGCGGTCGAGACCGCGACCGGCAGGAAGGTCGAGATCACCACGATGACCAGCCGCGCCGCCGGCTGATAGCCGACCCAGAGGATCACGATCGGCACCAGCGCGATCAGCGGCAGCGCATAGAGCGCGCGGATATAGGGCGTCAGGAACCAGTTGATCTCGCGCACGCGGCCCATGGCGACGCCGATCAGGATGCCGGCCGCCGAACCGATGGCGACGCCTTCGGTGATCGAGCCGAGCGTGACGCACACGTCGAGCCAGAATTCCTCGCTCGCGACCGTCGAGGGGATCGCCAGCACGATTCCGCTCGGGCGCGCCACGAAATCCGGCAGCGTGGCGCTGACGCCGATCTGCCAGATCGCCAGGATCACCAGCGCCGGCGACGAGCGGCGCCAGGCGCTCGCGCGTGAGCCAGCGCGTCGAGCCAGGCGTGGCGCGCCGGCCGCCGGCGCCGCTATCCGACTGCTGAGCGTCGCCATCGGATCACATAACGTTCGACCAGTTCGCCGACGCCGACCAGCACGACGGCAATGGCGGAGATGAAAACCGTCACCGCCAGCACCCAGCCGGAATCGACGACGGTCGTGCCCTGCAGCAGCACCGCCGCGATGCCGTCCGGGTTGAGGAAGAATTCCGCGACCAGCGTGCCGGCCATCGACAGCGCCATCGACTGCTTGATGCCCGACATGGCAAACGGCAGGACATAGGGAATGATGACGTCGCGCCAAAGCTGGCGCTTCGTTCGAGCCGAAGATGGCGGCGACGTCGAGATGCTGGCGCGGAATGCTGCGGGCGCCTTCGGCGACGCCGATCAAAACCGGGAAGATCGAAATCAGCACCGCGACCAGCACGCGCGGCCAGAATTCAAAGCCGAACAGCACCGAGACGAAGGGCACCAGCGAAATGGTCGGCGTGGCGTAGAGAACGTAGACGTAGGGCTCGAACGCCGCCGAAACCAGCGTGACGCGCGCAAGCAGCAGGCCGAGCGTCACGCCGATGACGATATCGAATGCGAGCGATGACGAGATAAAGCTCGCCCGACACCCAGAGCGCCGGCCAGCAGCGGGCCGCTTTCGAGCAATTCCCACAGCCGCCGCATCGTGTCGGTGAACGGCACGAACAGCACGCCGAAGCTGTGGCCGAGCGCCTGCCACACCCCGATCAGCAGCAAGATGCTCAGGACGGTAGCAGGCGATCTGGATCCACCAGGCATTGAGCGTCCGGAAGCGGGCGACGCGCGCGGCGAGCGATTCCCCGCCGCGCGCGCGCTGTGCCGCTTCCGGTCCGCTGCAACATGTCGCCTCTTTACTTCTTCAGCCGCTTGGCGGCCTCGGCGTACAGCGAGTTGTCCACGATCTTCTCGTAGGTCGGCTTCTGCTCGGGCTTGACCGAGCCGATCTGCACCAGCTCGTTGAGCTGGGCCATGATCTGGTTCTTGTCGAGCCCGTTATTGTTCTCCCAGTAATTGATCGCGTGATAGCTGTCGATCGCCGCCAGCGCGACCTTGGGGTCGATCTGGCTGGCGTTGGCCGCGATCTTGGCGAACTGCTCCTTGTCCGCCGGCTTGTTGCTGCCCATGAGCTTCTACGGCCTTGATCCAGCCTTCGAGGAAGCGGATCACGCCCTTCGCGGTTTTCGGCGATCGCCTTCTTGCTGGCGATCAGCATCAGATAATGCAGGTTCTTCTTGATCGCCGGCGGCACGTCGATGTTGTGCCATTTCTTGCCGGTCTTGAACTCGACCTGCGCCAGTTCGTCGATGTGGAAGACGGCGATATGGATCTGGCCGGCGATGCTGGCCTTGACCAGCGGCGCGTTGGCGAGATCGATCAGCTTCATGTCGCCGATCTTGAGCCCGCAGGTCGCCACCGCCGCGCCGATGTAGAGATAGCGCGCGTTGTTGATGCCGTCGGCGGCGACGGTCTTGCCCTTGAGGTCGTCGCAGCCCTTCACCGCCGGATCGTCGGAGGCGACCACCCAATCCTGCGAGTTCATGCCGGCGATCGCCACCACCGGCGCGCCCGACGCGATCAGGTTGATCGCCGCCTGCGACGACGTGGTGCCGACTGCACGTCGCCGGTGAGCACGGCCTTGCCGGTGTCGGAGCCGCGCTGGAACCAGCGCACAGTCACGTCGGCGCCGGCCGATTTCCAGTAGCCCATGGCTTCGCCGACATCGACATAGGTGTTGGAGAAGATCGGCGGACGGCCGATCGCCGACAGCGACAGCTTGACCGGGTCGGCCGCCGGCGCGTTCGGACACGATCAGCGCCACCGCCGACAACCGCGAGCACGGCGCCGAGCAGCGTCTTTCACAGGCTAGAGCCTTCCCTTGATCCTTCAGCATCTGTCGTTCCTCCCTTGTCGTTATGTTCGGTTTATTGCGCGACGTGCTCCATTCCCACTCGGCCGATCGAACAGGTCGTGCCAGACCTGCTCGCGCAGATTGATGAATTCGCGGCTCGCCACGACGCTGCGCTCGCGCGGCCGCGGCAGCTTGACCTCGCGCACCGCACGCACGTGCGAAGGCCGCCCGGCCAGCACCACCACGCGGTCGCCCATCAGCACCGCCTCGTCGATCGCATGGGTGACGAACATCATCGCGGTCGGGCGCAGGTCCCAGATCCGCAGCATCTCGAATTGCAGCTGCTCGCGCGTCTGCGCGTCGATCGCGCTGAACGGCTCGTCCATCAGCAGCAGCTTCGGCTCCATGACCAGCGCGCGCGCCAAGTCCCGCGCGCTGCTGCATGCCGCCGGAGAGCTGATGCGGATAGGATTTTTCGAAACCTTTGAGGCCGACCAGTTCGATCGCCTCGCCGACGCGGCGTTCGATCTCGTCATGCGGCGTGTGCCGCAGCTTCAATCCGTAGGCGATGTTGCTCCACAGGCTCTTCCACGGAAACAGGCCGAAATGCTGGAACACCATCGACACGATCGGCAGCGGCCGTTCGACCAATTGCCCGTCGATGCGGATTTCGCCGCCGTTGAGCCGGTTGAGGCCGCCGACGCAGCGCAGCAGCGTCGTCTTGCCGCAACCGGAGGGGCCGACGATGCTGACGATTTCCGAATTGCCGACGCTGAGCGTGAGGTCCTCGAGCACGGCGAGCTCGCCGTAGCGCAGGCAGGCGTTCTCCACCACCAGCCGGGCTTCTCCCGGGCCCTTCATGGTTGAGCAAATCGTCGCGTGCGACTCACGTAACCCTCCCGGACCAAACGTCGCCCGCTGATCGCCGTCCTCTTTGCGAGGCTTACGTCGTTACGGCTTGTCGTTTTCGGGCAGCCTATAGGCTGGGTTGAGCCAGGGCAATCGAGGGTCAGAGTAAGCGCCGGAACCGGCGTGCGGCAGCGCCCATTTTCACAGGCGGAAACGATGAGAGTGGCGCTTCCTTGCGTCGACGCGATTTAGCGATGCGCCATCGCGGCTACCAAGCGCGCGCGGCGGCGCTTGCGGCGTTGCAGGATGCGCCACGTGATGCGCTCGGTCGCGCTCTTGAGCGAGGAGACGAAGCCGAACAGAGTGAACAGCGCGCCCAGAATCCAGGTCGCGATGTCGAAGGCGGCGCCGACAAGCCAGATCGCGCCGCGTCCCGCCACCTTCAAAATGGCGCGGGTGCGGCTGCCTTCCTTCTCGGCGAGCCTGCGCGAGGCGCGCCATGTCGCGCCGGCTTCTCGGCGATCTTGAGGCCGTCGAGCGCGGCGCGCGTGCCGGCTTTCTCCTGCACGCGGCCGATGTCGCGCGCGAGATGCACGAGCCCGCCGGCGCGCTCGACCTTGACCGCCTCGCGCACCGCGCGCACCGCCAGCGCCGGCTGCGTGATCGACACGCCGTCTGCAGCGCGCCCCAATCGACCGCGTTGCGCAGCAGGCGGCCGACCCCGCCGGCGAACTTGGCGCCGACGCCGCCGGCCTTGCGCGCGGCCTTGGCCAGCGTGAGCCCGACGCGCACCGGCGCCGCCGCGCCGAAGCTCGCATAGGTGCCGGCGGTGATCGCGATGCCGACGCAAGCCAGGCCCAGCACCAGCTCGTCGGCTTTCTCGCCGCTGGCGAGCCGCGCGCTCTCGCGCACCGCGTCGCGGATGTCGCCGAACACGAACAGATCGCCGATGGCGGTGCCGGCGAGCGCCGCCATGTCGTCCGGCTCGCCGGTGACCAGGCCGCGCGCGAAGCTTTCCGCCTTGTGGCGTGGCGTGGCGGCCTCGGCAACCGCGGCGTTCACCTTCGCGACCGTCGCCGGCTCGAGCGCCACATGGCGCGCGGCGGCGAGGTCGACGAAGCTCTGCGCGAGGTCGCTGTCGTTGGCGGCGAGCGCCGCCTCGATCTCGCGCTCGGCCACGGCGGCGTTGAATTTCTGGTCGAGCGCGCGCTCGGCGATGCGCGCCGGATCGTCGGCGACCGCGACCGCGTCCTGCGCGCGCGTCAACGCATAGCCGGCCGCCGCCGCCAGCAGCACGGCGCGCGAGCAGCGCGGGCACAAGGCGCCTGCGTTCAACCGGCGCAATCGCCGTCCGGCATCGCAAATCGTCTCCACCGCCGGCTTTGATGGCGGCAAACCGCGGCAATTCGGCGGCAAGCGCGGCGCTAGGCACGGCGCGCCCGCCCCGCTATGGTGCGGCCGAAACCGCCGCATCCAGCGCGGCTTACGAGGATGGCCATGGCGGAACACGTCATTCCCCATTTCCACAACGATCCGGGCGTGCCGGTGATCGAGATCGGCGCGCGCGAATTCATGTGCGTGGGCGCGACGCCGCCGCACGACCATCCGCACGTCTTCCTCGACATGGGCGACGAAAGCGAGATCATCTGCCCCTATTGCTCGACGCTTTACCGTTTCGATCCGGCGCTCGATCCGCACGCGGCGCGGCCGGCCGAATGCGCGCTCAGCGCGCACGCGCGCCGCCTGAACCTTTTGGAACGCAAGCCGTGGCGTCCACGCGCCATGTCATCATCGCCGGCGCCGGCATCGGCGGGCTGACCGCGGCGCTGGCGCTCGCGCGCGCCGGCTACCGCGTGACGGTGCTGGAACAGGCGCCGCAGCTGCAGGAGACCGGCGCCGGCATCCAGCTCTCGCCCAACGCCACGCGCGTCCTGCTCGCGCTCGGCCTGCGCGAGCGGCTTGCGCCGCACGTCGGCGCGCCGGACGCGGTCGCGCGTGATGGCCGGCGCCTCCGGCCGTCAGATCGCGCGCAATCCCGCTCGGCGCCGAAGTCGAGCGCCGCTACGGCGCGCCTTATTGGGTGATCCACCGCGGCGATCTGCAGGCGGCGCTGGCCGCCGCCGCAGCGCGCCGAGCCGGACATCACGCTCAAGCTCGGCAGCCGCGTCGAGGATTTCGCGCCAGCACGTCAACGGCGTCACGCGTGCAGGGCCGGCGCGGCCGCGATACCGTCGAGGAGCGCGGCATGGCGCTGATCGGCGCCGACGGCCTCTGGTCGACGCGTGGCCGAACGCCTGCACCGGCCAGCGGCCGCCGGCTTTCGCGCCATCGCACCGCCTGGCGCGCGCTGGTGCCGGCCGAGCAGGTGTCGGCGCAATTTCGCGCACCCGCCGTGCATCTGTGGCTCGGCCACGACGCGCATCTGGTGCATTACCCGGTGAAGGGCGGCACGCTCATCAACATCGTCGCCATCGTGCACGACCAATGGCGCGACCACCGGCTGGTCGGCGGCCGGCGACGCGCGCCGAGATCATGCGCCATTTCGCGCGCTGGTCCTGGTGCGAGCAAGCGCGCGCGCTGATCGCGCACGCCCGAGCAATGGCTGAAATGGGCGCTCTATCACCGGCGCGGCGCCGTTCCGCGGCGGCAGCGGCCCGGTGACGCTGATCGGGGACGCCGCCCACCCGATGCTGCCTTTTCTCGCGCAAGGCGCCGCCATGGCGATCGAGGACGCCGCCGTGCTCGCCGACATGCTGGCGCGCTACGGCGACGATCCGGCCGATGCGCTTGCGCGCCTATGAAGGCGCGCGCCGCCACCGCACCGCGCGCGCGCAACGCGCCGCGCGCCGGCAAGGCCGGCTCTATGGGCTGAGCGGGCCGGAAGCCGCCTTGCGCAATCTCGCCATGCGCCTGTTGGGCGGCGAGCGCCTGCTGGCGCGCCAGCATTGGCTGTACAGTTGGCAGCCGCCGCAACTTCTGCGAAACAGTCAGCCATGATGTTTCCGACCACCGTCGCCGGCAGCCTGCCGAAGCCGTCCTGGCTCGCCGAGCCCAACAAGCTGTGGCCGCAATGGCGGCTTGCGGGCGAGGAACTGGCGCAAGCCAAGCTCGACGCCACGCTGCTGGCGGTGAAATGGCAGGAGGACGCCGGCATCGACATCGTCTGCGACGGCGAAATGTCGCGCCAGCATTTCGTGCACGGCTTTCTCGAATTCGTCGACGGCATCGACTTCGCCAACAAAGTCGAGATGGGCATCCGCGCCGACCGCTACAAAGCGATGGTGCCGCAGGTGCGCGGCGAATTGAAGCTCAAGGGCCGCGTGCACGACGCCGGAGACGCGGCACGCGCGCGCGCATACCAAGCGGCAGTTGAAGGTCACGCTGCCGGGGCCGATGACGATCGCCGACACCATCGCCGACCGCCACTACGGCGACAAGGTGAAGATGGCGATGGCCTTTGCCGATCTGCTGAACCAGGAAGCGCGCGCGCTCGAGCAGGACGGCGTCGACGTCATCCAATTCGACGAGCCGGCCTTCAACGTGTTCATGGACGAGGTGACGACCTGGGGCGTGCCGGCGCTCGAGCGCGCCGTCGCCGGCCTCACATGCACCACCGCCGTGCACATCTGCTACGGCTACGGCATCAAGGCCAATATCGACTGGAAGAATTCGCTCGGCGAGGAATGGCGGCAATACGAGAAGATCTTTCCGGCGCTGGCCAAAAGCCGCATCGGCCAGGTCTCGGTCGAATGCATCCACTCGCACGTGCCGCTGGAGTTGCTCTCGTTGCTCGACGGCAAGGACGTGCTGGTCGGCGTCATCGACGTCGCCACCGACAAGGTGGAGACGCCGGAGGAGATCGCGCAGGTCATCGGCGACGTCATCAAGCACGTGCCGAAGGAGCGCATCGTCGCCTGCACCAATTGCGGCATGGCGCCGATGCGGCGCGACATCGCCGAGGCGAAGCTCAAGGCGCTCGGCGCGGGCGCGGCGCTGGCGCGCCGGCGCTTCGCTTAAAATCTCAGCGCGCGCCGCAGGATTCCTGCATCGCCAGATAGAGCGCCGGCGCCACGCTGTCGCGGCTGCCGTCCGGATGGCGCTTGACGTGCGCGTCGAAGATGGCGGCGATGTCGCCGTCGGTCTTGCCGGCGACGCATTCGATCAGCCGGTCGGTCTTCGGCCGCACCGAGCTCGCCAGATAATTGGCGTCGGCCAGCGCCCGCAACATGTCGAGCGCGCCGGCGGCATAAGCGCGCCGGTATTCCTTCGAGGCATCGGCCCAGTCGCCGGCGGTCAGGAAACTCGCCACCGCCAAGAGCGCCGGAAGCGAGCGTCACCGCGACGCAGGCCGCGACGGCGAGCGTGCAAAGCGTGCGTAGCCGGTCTGTTCATGGTCACACCCTCAAGCCGCACCAGAAATGATTGCGATTTTTCAATCTTTTGCGGCGGCTGGCAATCGGGGCGCGGGCGGGACCGTCAGCGCGCGGCGCGGCCCATCACGTCCATCAATTCCTTCGACCTTGCGGCGCTGGTCGGTCTTGTCGCCGCTGGCGATGGCGTGCTCGACGCAATGCGCCACATGGCCGCGCAGGATTTCCTCCTCGACGCGGCGCAGCGCCGCGCGCACCGCGGCGATCTGCGTGACGATGTCGATGCAGTAGCGCTCCTCCTCGACCATGCGCGCCAGCCCGCGCACCTGGCCTTCGATGCGGTTCAGACGTTTAAGCGGTGGATGCCTTGCTGTCTCCGGCCATAGCCGTTATATACCCCCTAGGGGTATTAGAGGCAAGCCCCGCACGAACGAGCCAACCATGAGCGAAGCTGCCGGCCATCATCACGCGCACGCGCCCGCCGGCGCGACCGATCCGGTCTGCGGCATGACGGTCGATCCGCACACCGCCAAGCACCGCGCCGAGCATCGGCGGCCAGCACCTATTATTTCTGCTCGGCCGGCTGCCGCGACGAAATTCGTCGCCGACCCGCAGAAATATCTCGGCGAACGCGCGCCCGCAGCCGGCGCCGGAAGGCACGATCTACACCTGCCCGATGCATCCGCAGATCCGCCAGGTCGGGCCCGGGCAACTGCCCGATCTGCGGCATGGCGCTTGGAGCCGGAGATCGCCGACCGCCGAGAGCGGCCCCAATCCCGAACTCGCCGACATGACGCGGCGGTTCTGGATCGGCGCTCGTGCTCGCCGTGCCGGTGGTGGCGCTGGAGATGGGCGGACATTTCGGCGTGCATTGGCTTGTCGCCCGCGCTCTCGAACTATGTCGCAGTTCGCCTTCGCCACGCCGGTGGTGCTGTGGGCGGGCTGGCCGTTCTTCGTGCGCGGCTGGCAGTCGCTGGTCACGCGCAACCTCAACATGTTCACGCTGATCGCGATGGGCACCGGCGTCGCCTAGGCTCTACAGCGTGGTCGCGACCTTCGCGCCCGGCATCTTCCCGGCGGCCTTCCGCGGCGCACGGCGCGCCGGCGGTCTATTTCGAGGCCGCCGGCGTGATCACCGTGCTGGTGCTGCTCGGCCAGGTGCTGGAATTGCGCGCGCGCGAGGCGACCTCGGGCGCGATCCGCGCGCTGCTCGATCTCGCGCCCAAGACCGCGCGCCGCGTCAAGGACGACGGCAGCGACGAGGAGGTGGCGCTCGACGCCGTCAAGGTCGGCGACAGCTTGCGCGTGCGGCCCGGCGAGAAGGTGCCGGTCGACGGCGTCGTGCTCGAAGGCCGTTCCGCGCTCGACGAATCGATGGTGACCGGCGAGTCCATGCCGGTCACCAAGGAGAAGGACGCGCGCGTGATCGGCGGCACGCATCAACACCAGCGGCAGCTTCGTCATGCGCGCCGACAAGGTCGGCCGCGACACGCTGCTCGCCCAGATCGTGCAGATGGTGGCGAGGCGCAGCGCAGCCGCGCGCCGATCCAGCGGCTGGCCGATCAGGTCGCCGGCTGGTTCGTGCCGGCGGTGATCGCGGTCGCGCTCATCGCCTTCGCCGCCTGGGCGACGTTCGGGCCGGAGCCGCGCTTCGCCTACGCGCTGGTCGCCGCGGTGAGCGTGCTGATCATCGCCTGCCCCTGCGCGCTCGGCCTGGCCACGCCGATGTCGATCATGGTCGGCGTCGGCCGCGGCGCGCAGGCCGGCGTGCTGATCAAGAACGCCGAGGCGCTGGAGCGCATGGAGAAGGTCGACACGCTGGTCGTCGACAAGACCGGCACGCTGACCGAAGGCAAGCCGAAGGTGGTCGCGGTCGGCGCCGGCGGCCGGCTTCGACGAGGCGCGAGGTGCTGCGCCTCGCCGCCAGCGTCGAGCGCGGCAGCGAGCATCCGCTGGCCGCCGCCATCGTCGCCGCCGCCAAGGAGCGCAAGCTCGAGCTTGCGCCAGTCGACGGCTTCGACGCGCCCGCCGGCAAAGGCGTCATCGGCATGGTCGACGGCAAGCGGCTCGCGCTCGGCAACGCCACCTTCCTGCACGAGCTGAACATCGACACCGGCGCGCTGGCCGAGCGAGGCCGAGCGCCTGCGCGGCGACGGCGCCACCGCGATCTTTCTCGCCGTCGACGGCAAGCCGGCCGGCGTCATCGCCATCGCCGATCCGGTCAAAGCCAGCACGCCGGACGCGCTCAAGGCGCTCGCCGCCGAGGGCGTGCGCGTCGTCATGCTGACCGGCGACAACCGCACCACCGCGCAGGCGGTCGCCCGGCGGCTCGGCATCGCCGAGGTCGAGGCCGAGGTGCTGCCCGACCGGAAAAGCGCGGTGGTCGAAAAACTGCGCCGCGAGGGCCGCGTCGTCGCCATGGCCGGCGACGGCGTCAACGACGCGCCGGCGCTCGCCGCCGCCGACGTCGGCATCGCCATGGGCACCGGCACCGACGTCGCCATCGAAAGCGCCGGCGTCACGCTGCTCAAGGGCGACCTCACCGGCATCGTCAAGGCGCGCGCGCTGTCGCAGGCGGTGATGCGCAACATCCGGCAGAACCTGTTCTTCGCCTTCATCTACAACGCCGCCGGCGTGCCGATCGCCGCCGGCGTGCTCTATCCGGTGTTCGGCCTGCTGCTGTCGCCGATCATCGCCGCCGCCGCCATGGCGCTGTCGTCGGTCAGCGTCATCGGCAACGCGCTGCGGCTGCGCTACGTTGAACTTTGAATGTTCATGCGCCGGCTATTCGCCTTGATGGCCCTTTTGCCGCTCGTCACCGGCGGCGCGCAGGCCGCCGAGTGGCGCGTCACGCGCATCGTCGCGCCGGCGCGCGTGCTCGCGCTCGACACCGTCGCCGGCGCGCCGCGCGTCAATGCCGGCGGGCTCTGGTACGCGCTCGCGCTCGACAAGGGCGCCGTGACGCTGCGCTTCATCGACGCCCCGCCGCCGCCCAAGCCGCCGGACGGCGTGCTGCCGGGCGGCCGCGTGGTCGCCGGCACGCGCGACATCGCCCGCGCCTGGCTCGCCGCGCCGACCGACCGCTACCCGCACGCCGTATTCGGCCACAGGCTCGCGGCCGGCAGCCTGGTGATCGAGACGCGCGCCGGCAAGCGCTTCACCGTGCGGCTCAAGGACGATGCGGTGTTCGAGGATCTGGCGCCGCGTCTCGTCGATCTCGACGGCGACGGCCGCGACGAGATCGTGCTGGTGAAATCCTATTTGCGGCGCGGCGCGGCGCTGGCGGTGATCGCGCAACGGCGCGGCAATTATGAGATCGTCGCCGAGACGCCGCCGCTCGGGCAGCCCGGCCGCTGGCTGGCCCCGGCCGGCTTCGCCCCCTTCACCGGCGACGGCACGATGAAAATCGCGCTGGTGCGCCAGCCGCACACGGTCGGCGCGCTCGAATTGTGGGACTGGCGCGACGGCCGCCTGCAAAAGCTCGCCGCATTGGCGGGCTTTGCCAATCACATCGCCGGCAGCGACGCGCTCGCCATGAGCGCGGCCGCCGATTTCGACGGCGACGGCGCCGCCGATCTCGCGCTGCCCTCCTTCGACCGCACGCAGCTGCGCATCGTTTCGTTCAAGCCGGAAATGCACGAGATCGCCGCCGTGCCGCTGCCGGCGCCGGCCGCGACCGACCTCGCGCTCATCCCCGGCCCGCCGCCGCTGATCGCGCTCGGCCTCGCCGACGGCTCGCTGGTGACGATCGGGCGCGACTAGGCAGGTTCAACGGGCCGCCGCGGGCGGACATTTTTTTTCGGCGGCGGAGGCGCGCAACTGCACGACCTCGCCGTGCACTTCGAGATATTCCGGACGGTAGGCGAGCGTATTGGCGACCTCGCTGCCGCTTTTGTCCATCAGCGCTTTCAATTCCTGCTCGCGCGTCTCGCCGGCCTTGACGGCGGTCGCCAGCGCATCGCAGTCGTAGAGCGTGTACCTCTGGCGCGAGACCAGGAAGCGGCCGGCGGTATCCTCGGAACCGCAGCCCGACAACAGCGGCGCGGCGAGCGCGACGAACAGAATCGATTTGGCGATCGATCGCATCGGCTTATTTGGCACATCCGCGGCGCCCAAGGCCAGCAGCAATCGCCGCCCTAAAGCCGCGCCAATTCCGCCATGCCGTCGGCGAAATCGACCTGCGGGCGCCAGCCGAGCTCGCCGCGCAGGCGCGAGGAATCGGCGGTGATGTGGCGCACGTCGCCGAGCCGATAGTGCCCGGTCACCACCGGCGGCGGCCCGTGCAGCGCGCGCGCCAGCGCCGCCGCCATCTCGCCGACGCGTGCGCGGCGTGCCCGACCCGACATTGAACGCGCGCACGCCGGCAGCGTGCGTCTCGCAGGCGAGCACGGTCGCCGCCGCGACGTCGCGCACGTGCACGAAATCGCGCCGCTGCCGCCCGTCCTCGAACACCTGCGGCGCCTCGCCGCGCCGCAGCGCCGAGGTGAAGATGGCGGCGACGCCGGCGTAAGGCGTGTCGCGCGGCATGCCGGGCCCGTAGACATTGTGATAGCGCAGCGCCGCGACCGCGCCGCCGGTCACGCGCGCCCAGTTGGCGGCGTAGAATTCCTGCGCGACTTTGCTGGTGGCATAGGCGTTGCGCGGATCGAGCGGCGCGCGCTCATCGACCAGCGCGGTCTGCAAGCGGCTTGCCGCAAACCGGGCACGGCGGCTCGAATTGGCCGGCCTTGAGCTGCGCTTCGATGCGCGGCGCCGGCCGCACCGTCGCCGTGCTCCGGGCATGCGCCCGAGGCCCTCGCCATAGACCACCATCGAGCTCGCCAGCGTCAGGCGGCCGACATCGGCGCGCGCCATGCCGGCCAGAAGCTCGGCGGTGCCGGCATCGTTGGACGAGGCGTAGTCCGGCATATCGCCGACGTCGACGCCAAGCCCGACTTTGGCGGCCAGATGCACGACCGCGTCGACGCCGCGCAGCGCCGCATCGATCGCCGCGGCATCGCGCACATCGGCTACCATCAGCTCGGCGCCCTCGATCGATTTTGCCGCGCCTTCGCCATGCACGTCGGGCCGCAGCGAATCGAGCACGCGCACCGCGTGCCCGCGCGCGATCAGCGCGCGCAAAACATGGCGGCCGATGAAGCCGGCGCCGCCGGTGAGCAGGACGCGCACGATCAGGCGCCTTCGCGCCGCAGGCGGTGCAGCGGCCGCGCCGGCTGGCCGCGCAGCGCGACCGCCAGCCGCAGGAAAGTCGCCGCGATCTTGCCAGGCGGCCCGCAGCCCGGCGACCGGATTGCCCGACACTTTGGAGACGCCGCCGCGCCGGCAACGGTGGTCGACCGGCACTTCGAGAATGCGCAGGCGCGCCGCCGCGGCCCGCATCTGCATTTCCAGATTCCAGCCATAGGTCTGCTCGCGCATGCCGAGCGCGCGCAACCGCTCGACCCGCATGGCGCGGAACGGCGACATGTCGGTGAAGCGCACGCCGTAGGTCATGCGCAGCAGCAGCCCGGCGAGCCGGCCGGCGACGAGCTGCTGCGGCGTCAGGCTGCCCGGCTCGCGCTTGCCGCGCACGCGCGAGCCGATGACGAAATCGGCGCGGTCGGCGGCGAGCGGCCCGATCACCTCGCCGCAGGAAGGCCGGAACGTCGCTGCCGTCGCCGTCGAGAAAGCAGACGATCTCGCTGCGCGCGTCGAGCGCGCGCCAGCCCGGCGGCGCAGGCGCGGCCATAGCCGCGCCGCGGCTCGCGCACCACCCGCGCGCCCGCTGCGGCCGCCTCCTCCGCGGTGCGGTCGGTCGAACCGTTATCGACCACGATGACCTCGTCGACGCCTTGCGCCAGCACCTCGCGCACCACGCCGCCGATCGGCTCCTGCTCGTTCAGGCAAGGGATCACCACGCTGACAAAGGCATCGCGCGAGGGAAAATGCATCTCAGTCCTGCAGCGCGCGAGCGTGCGCTGGCGCGCGCGCAGGAAGCGCCGCGTGGCCGGCGCGTGCGCGCCGTCGAGCGCGCGCGAAATCCGGCCGGCGGCCCTCCAGCTCGGCTTCCAGCATGCGGAAGGATGCCGCGTCGTCGACGTCGTACCAGCCCGGCACGTTCACCACCGGCAGGCCGATCTCGCGCGCGCGTGCGAGCGTCAGGCGATAGACCGCGTCGGTGCTCCAGGGCATGGCCTCGAACAGATGCGCATGCGGCCGCGACAGCCCGATCAGCGTGTAGCCGCCGTCGCAGGCCGGGCTCGAGCACCACATTGTCGCCGGCGCGCACCGCCTCGACCGCCAGCCGCAAGATCTCCTTCGGCAGCGTCGGCGAATCCGAATTGACCAGAATGGCGCCGGCAAATCCGGCCGCCAAGGAGATCGGTCGTGCCCTGCAACAGCCGCGCGCCGAGATCGCCCTCGCTTTGCGGAGTGAGGCCGAAGCAATCCGGCAGCAGCGGCCGCAGCGCCGCTTCCGAGCCGCGCGGGGTATAGACCGCGTGGCCGGCGACGCCGCCGTCCGCGGCCAGGCTGGCAATGGTGGCGGCAATGTCGCGGATGAAGCAGGCGGAAAGCTCGGCGCATTCCTCCGGCCGCAGCGGCGGCGACAGCCGCGTCTTCGACCGGCCGGCGATCGGCGTCTTGCAGATGATGGCGACGGCGACCGGTTTCATGCGGCCAGCGCCAGCGCGCGCGTGAGGTCGAGATAAAGCTCGTCGCAGTTTTCCAGGCCGCACGGAAAACCGCAACAGGTCGCCCGGACAGGGCGAGCCGGCGCCCTCGATCGAGGCGCGATGCTCGATCAGGCTCTCGACGCCGCCGAGCGAGGTCGCCCGCTTCCACAATTCGACCTGGGCGGCAACCGCGATCGCCGCCCGCTCGCCCTGCCGGATGCGCAGGGAAAACATGCCGCCGAAGCCGCCCGCCATCTGGCGCAGCGCGACGGCGTGACCGGCATGCTGCGGCAGCCCGGGATAGAGCACCTCGCGCCACCGCCGGATGGCCGGTGAGCCGCGCGGCGAGGCTCGCCGCGGTCTTGGCCTGCGCGCGCACGCGCACGTCGAGGGTGCGCATGCCGCGCATCAAGAGCCAGGCCTCGAACGGCCCGAGCGCGCCGCCGTGCTGGCCGCGCAGCTTGCGGATGCGCGCCCAGAGCGGCCCGTCGCGCGACGTCGGCGAGCGCGCCGGCGACGACGTCGGAATGGCCGTTGAGATATTTGGTGGCCGAATGCATGACGATGTCGGCGCCGAGCGCGAGCGGCTTGGTGAAGATCGGCGTGGCGACGGTCGAATCCACGCACAGCACGGCGTCGACGCCATGCGCGATTTCCGCGACCGCGGCGATGTCGGTCACCGTCCACAGCGGATTGCTCGGCGTCTCGATCCAGAACAGGCCGGTCTTTCCCGGACGCAGCGCCGCGCGCACGGCGTCGAGATCGGAGGTCTCGACGAAAGAAACGCTGTGCCCGTAGCGGCCGATCTCGCGCAGCCAGGAGCGGAAGCCCCAATACATCACCTGCGAGGCGATGATGTGGGTCGGCTGCTCGAGCGCGAGCAGCACCGTGGTCGCCGCCGCCATGCCGGAGCCGAACAGCAGCGCCTCCTCGGCGCCCTCCAGCGCCGCGATCAGGCTTTCCGCCTGCTGCACCGAAACGTTGTCGGTGCGGCCGTAGACGTAGCCGGCGCGGTAGCCGTTGTCGGCGTCGCGCAAATAGGTGGTCGCCATGTGGATGGGCGGCACGATCCCGCGCGTCACCGGATCGCACGCGCCGAGCGCCTGGGCGACCAGCGTCTGCGTGCTGAAGCGGGATTTGGTCTGGTCGTCCATGCTCGCGTCTAACCCGACTGGTCCTGCATTGGTTCGGCGGTGGCGTGGCTTTTCTGCGTTCGTGCAGCGGCTTTATCGGCGCGCGAGCGCGACCAGCGTCATTTCGCCGGGCGGGATCGGCTCGCCCTGCGACGGCGTCCAGGTCGGCGCTTTGTCGAAGTCCTCGCGCATCATGTCGAGCGCGGCGAGCTCGAACGCCAGAATCGCCACCGCCTCGATCGGCACCGCCACCGGCCGCTTGCCCCAGGACGTCGGCGCCCAGCCGAACCAGCCGCTATAGGGCACGATCAGCAGAACCTTTCCCGCCGGCGAGCGCACCACCTGGCGGACATAGCCGATGGTGGCGTTGTCGTAGTCCAGCACCGGCATGCCGATGAGCCGGCGCACCAGCACCGGATGCGGAAAGCGTTTCTGCATCTGCTGCTCGGGCGTGAGCTTTTGTCGGCAATCGTCAGCGCGTCTCGCTCGCAGCGGCGAGCATGTCATCGGCGCGGCCGGCCGGACACCGCAGGCCAAGCCGAGACGATCCGGCCACAGCGCCGAAATGGCGTAGGCTTAGCCGCCGAAATTACACGAAGTCGTGTGTTGCGCGTCATCGGGCCTCTACTTCAAATCGGCAGCGACGATCTTGCCTCACCATCGTGGACGGACGTGATCGCGGTCAAATCAACTGAACGTCATCGGCGCCGGCTGCATCCGGCGGCGTTGCGCGTCATGCACTGGATCAACGCGCTCGCCATGATCGTGCTGATCGGCAGCGGCTGGAAAATCTACAACGACGACGTGCTCATCGGCTGGCTGCATTTTCCCGAATGGATGGTGATCGGCGTGTGGGCGCAGCACGCGCTGCAATGGCATTTTTTGGCGATGTGGATCCTGATGCTCAACGGCATCTGCTATCTGGTCTACGGTTTCGCCAGCGGCCGCTTCCGCCGCAAGCTGGTGCCGATTTGGCCGAGCGCCGTCCTCGCCGAAATCCGCGCGGCGCTGCGCTTCAAGCTCGCGCATGACGACATCCGCCACTACAACGCCGTGCAGAAGCTGCTCTACGCCGGCGTCATCGTGGTGATCGTCGTGCAGGTGCTGTCGGGCTGGGCGATCTGGAAGCCGATGCAGCTCTCCGAATTGACGCGGCTGTTCTACGACTTCCAGGGCGCGCGGCTGGTGCATTTCCTCGGCATGGTGGCGATCGTCGGCTTCCTCGTCGTGCACGTCGCTGCTGGCGCTGCTGGTGCCGAAAACCATCGCCGCCATGGTCACCGGCGGGCCGCCCGAGCATGATGAGCCCACGGCCGCCGCGCCGCTGGCGACGCCGGCCGAATAACGGATGGCGCCCATGCTCCGCACGCCCTCGCCTTCCATCTTCCGGCCGAAAAACGGCGTCGACCAAAGCGCGCTCAAGCAGCACGGCCAATTGGTCAAGGACATCAACCGCCGCAATCTGCTGCGCGGCACGGTCAGCCTCGGCGCGCTCACCATGCTCACCGGCTGCAGCGTCAGCGACGCCAACGCGGTGCAGAGCGTGCTGCGCGCGGTGTCCGCGTTCAACGACAGAGTGCAGGAGCTGCTGTTCCGGCCCAATCACCTGGCGCCCACCTTCAGCGAAGACCAGGTGATCAAGCCGCCGCGCTTCAACGCCTATTACGACATCATGGACGTCAAGCCGGTCGACGGCCGCGACTGGAAGCTCGAGCTCGCCGGCCGCATCGAGAACAAGACGCCGTGGACCGCCGACCAGATCTACGCACTGCCCGAACAGGAGTGGATCACCCGCCACATCTGCGTCGAGGGCTGGGACTATATCGGGCAATGGTCGGGGCCGAACCTGCGGCAATTCCTCGAGCGCATCGGCGCCGACACCAAGGCCAAATACGTCGTCGTTCCGCTGCGCCGACAATTATACCGAGACGCTCGACATGGCGACCGCGCTGCATCCGCAAACCATTCTGGCGACCAAATACGCCAAGGAGCCGATCACCGATCCGTTCGGCTTTCCGCTGCGGCTGCGCGCGCCCACCAAGCTCGGATTCAAGAGCGCGAAATGGATCACTGCGATGGAAGTGACCAACACCTTTGTCGAGACGTTCTGGTCGAAGCAGGGCTTCAACTGGTTCGCGGGCATATAGCGTTGCGCATGATCTATTCCGAAAACCGGTGCCCATCCCCGCTGGGTCGAGGACATGCTTTTCGGGATCATGCGCTAGCGCGCGGCAAGCGTCACCAGTTTGTAGATGCGCCAGGCCGCGGTCGCTTCCACCAGGCGGTAAGAGGGGCTGGCCGCGAACGGATCGCGGCTCCAGGCGCCGTCCTCGGGCGTGAGCACCGCCAGCGTGCAGTGATACTGCACCGCCATCTGCTGGACGTCGTCGGCGTCCCCTTGCCCGGAAAAGACGCGCACGAATTGCGCTTCGATGCGCTCGCTGCGCGGCCCCGACAGCGCGCTGAACGGCCGCGCGAAGGTGTTGCCGGCAAAGCACGAGCGCCGGTTCGCCAGCAGCGCCCAGGACATGTTGCCCGGCCACGGCGTCAGCTCCGCCAGGAAATAAGGATTGTTGGCGATGCGCTCGTTGGGCGCCGCGTGCCGCCGCACCGCCTGCCAGAGCGCCGGCGTGGTGGCGAAGACCTTGCCGGCGGGATTGGGCGCGGCGACGACGTTGGCGTAGATCATGCGCGCGCCGTCCGGCAGCGCCAGCAGGACGAGCGCGAGCGCCGCGGCGAAGGCGGCCGATGCCGGCTCTTTGCGCGAGCCGCGCGAGGCCGGCGGCGGCAAAGACGATCAGCAGCAGCACCGCCGGCAGCACCGCGCGCCAGCCGAGATCGTTGCTAAAGCCGAGCGTGCTGGCGAGCAGCCAGGCGGCGCCGAGGCTCGCGATCAGCAGCACGGCGAAGGCTTGCGTGACGTTGCCGCGTTCGGGCGGCGCGCGCTCCTTCAGCAGCACGACCAGCGAGACGATGCCGGCGAGGTAGAAGGCGGGAAATTCCACCACCAGGAAAATCAGCCAAAAGGCCGGCAGGTTGGCGAGCCGCACGAGCGGGTTGGCGACGGTCGGATCGAGCACCGGATAAGGCGCGATGGCGAGCGCGCCGCCATGCGCCGCCGCCATCTGGTACTGGTCGTGCAGAAAGGGCGAAATCAGCGCGAGCGCGATCAGCGCCGCGCCGGCAAGATGCAGCGCGATCGAGAGGCGCTCGCGCGGGCGCGCGCGCATCACCATCAGCAACGCGATCGGCACGGCGGCGAGCGGCAAGACGACGCCGCCGACCCAGGTCGAGCTCTCGAAGGCGGCCGTCATGGTCAGCGCCAGCGTCAGCAGCGTCGTCAGGCTGCGCCGCTCGGCAAGGCGCGACAGCAGCAACGTCGCAATCGCCGCCGACGTTGCCGACGCCATGTGCTGCGGCGCCCAACTGGTCTGGAACAGCCAGCCGCCGAAGCCGGAGGGCGCGCCGATGACGCGCTGCGCTGCTTCGGCGCCGAACAGGCCGCCGAGCAGCGGCCGCAAGCGATTCGGTCGCAGCGAGCGCGACTACCCAGAGCGCCGCCGCGCCGCGCCCGCTCAGCCAAACCGCCAAGCCGATCATCGCCGCCAGCGACGCAAAGGCGGTGAACCAGGTGAGCGCGGCGTCGGCCTCCCAGCCGCTCACTTGCGCGAGCAGCGACAATTCCGCCGCGCTGAAATGCCAGAGGTAGTAGTACACGAGCCGCGCCGGACCCTCGGCGCCGCCGTAGAACGGATTGCCCGGCGGCACGCCGAGCCGCGCCATCTCGTCGATCATCGCGACCTTGGAATGATCGAAGGCCGGCGCCGCCAGCACGACGCCATCGGCGGAAATTTTCGGCAGGATCGCCGCCGCCACCGCCAGCGCCAGCAGCGCCGCGCCGATGAGCGCGATGGCCGTGGTGCGCGTGAGCGCGCGCTCCTCGCCGCCGGCCGCGCGTCCCATCCAGAGCGCGGTGACCGCCGCGACCACCGCAACGGCGAAGACCACGACCACGCTCACCCGCGACAGGCCGATCACATAAAACAGCGGCAGCGCGGCCGCGCTATGCGCCGCCCAGCCGAGCGCGGGCGCCAGCATCAGCGCCAGCGGCCGCGCCGCCACGCGCGCGGCGAGCGGCAGCCCGATGCAGGCGTAAACGAGGATCGCCAGCCCGGCGCAGAGGAAGACGTTGAGGGTGGATGCCATGCTGGAAATTGTGCCGGGGAGCGCGATTGCGCTGAAAGTATATAGCGATTCAAGTCCGACCGCTGAAAACCGTTTTAATCCGCGCCCACCGTGCTAGCTTTCTAGCGCGCCGTGAGGGCTTAAGCATGGCCGATAGCGCTACCGACGATCGCGGCCGATAGAGTGGTCCAAAAACGTGGTGACCGGGATAATGCGGCGCCGCGGCGACCTAAGCGCTCTGTGGAAAACGGCTGCGGCCTCCGCCGCGGACGGCACTATTGTCGATCAACACGGCTTGTATTGACGAAGCGCCATGCAGATCAAGCTCGGCAAGCCATCCGCGTCCACGTTGATCTATCCGCTGGCCTGCGCCCTGGTCGTCATCGGCGCCAAGTGCTGGATGATCGGGCGCTACGGTAATCCAACGCCATTCTGGGATCAGTGGGACGCCGAAGGCGCGCTGCTCTATCCGCGCTATCTCGGCGGCACGCTGCAGCTTGCCGATCTCATCGCTCCGCACAACGAACATCGCATTCTAATGACCCGTTTGTGGTCGCTGCTCCTGCTCGAGCTCGAAGGCTATTGGGACCCAATCCTTCAGATGTTGGCGAATGCGCTCATTCTCGGCGCCGTCATTGCATTACTTGTTGCCGCATTCCGTCCTCTTTTGACCACACGGTCGTGGACTTCAATCGCCGCCTTCACGACCATGATGTTTGCGCTTCCTTTTGCATGGGAGAACACGCTTCAGGGTTTTAACTCACAGTGGTACTTCCTGCTCTTAATCAGCCTTGTCGGCCTTCTTGTTGTCACTCGTGCCGCTGCTTTTACGGCGCGCTGGTGGTTGGCAACTCTGCTGCTGAGCCTCAGTTATTTTTGCATGGCCGGCGGTGCTTTGACGGCTTTGTCCGCGTCCATCGTTTGCATAGTTCAGTTCATTTGCAGACGCCGCGCCGGCCGGCTGGAAATTCTAGCGATCCTTATCCTCACGCTCATGACGGCCGCGATGATTTATTATGTGCCCGTGCGCGATCAAGACGCGCCACTCAAGGCTCACACGATCATCGAATTTGTTAGGGCGTTGGCGCAGATTTTGAGCTGGCCGGCAACACCGGGACCCGTGCCTATTCTCATCAAATCGATTTTCGCCATTTTCATCAATCTGCCCGCGGTTTTGGCCATTGGTCATGTCATCAGTGAACGCCCCCCGTTGCACGATCGACGTTGGTTTCTGATCGCGCTCGGCGGTTGGACCGCCCTACAGATTGCCGCAATCGCCTATGGCCGCGCCGCCGGTCCGCTGGCGCCACGCTATCTTGATACCTTCGCTCTTGGCACGATACTGAATGCTGCTTGCCTGCTTTATCTCATCGGCCTGAAGCACCCATTGCTTAATGGTCGCAGGGGCATCGCCGCTTTGGTGGTGTGGTTCGGCTTGATCCTTCCGGGACTAAGCGTCGCCGCCGTTCTTTATTTCAACCAGGCTGCTGCCAGCATGGTCACCGCGCAGCTCGAAACGCAAAATTTGCGTGCCTATCTCGACACGGGCGACATAGGCACCCTTGAGAACAAGCCGCTGTTCGACATCCCCTATCCGGATGCCAAACGCCTCGCCGCCATCGCCTCCTCTCCCGTCATCCGCGCCTTGCTGCCGCCGGAGCTCGTCGGAGCGGCAAGCGCCGCCCGTGCGCAGCAACGCGGCGTGGCCCGATACACCGGGCACGCTGTCGAGGCTTTCAAGAACCTTGCGCGCCGATGGGGTGTCATGTTGATCCCCATCGGCCTTTTAATCTTTGCGCTAAGCTTCGGGACGCAATTTCGCCGTGCAAAAATGGACGGTGAAACAAGCCCGCACGCATAACGTTCCGCTTGCCACGCTCGGCTAGGCCGCCGGGAGATGCAACGGCGCGTCGATCAGCCTGCCGCCACGCGGCAAAGATATCTGAACTTATAATTTTCCGATAAGGATACAACACGACTGGTGCGGACGCCCGGACTCGAACCGGGACGGGATTACTCCCAAGGGATTTTAAGTCCCTTGCGTCTACCATTCCGCCACGTCCGCGTGGCAACACACCCGCGCCCGATCTCGGGTTTACCCGAGATCGGAATCTTAACATGGCGCAAGTCGGCTATAGCCGACTTGCGCGCGCGGGGCCAGCCACGCGCGGCGCGGAAATTCAGTCCGGTAACAGGTGGCCCCAGGCCTGCGACCAGTCCTTGCCGGCGGAGTCGGTGACGCGGCCGTCCTGTTCGTAGAACTTGTTGGGGATCTGGAAGATGGCGATGAAGGTGCCGCCTTTGGGCGACCAGGCGGTGTGACGGCTGCCGGCCGGGCGCCAGACGAATTCGCCGGGGCCGACTTCGGTGCCGGCATCGGGGCCTTCTTTGTCGACCAGCGAGCCCTCCAGCACATAAGTCTGCTCGATCAGCACGTGCTCGTGGTCGGGCAAAACCGCGCCCGGCGCCATCCGAAACAGCAGCGTCGCCAGCCCGCTTGTCGGGTCGACCATCAGCGGCTTGAATTCGCAGCCGGCAAAGCGCGTCTTTTGCCACGGCATCGCCGCCGGCCGCAGGTGGTGCGAGCGCAGATCGTCGATATTGGGCTTGACGTTCATCGGCTCCTCCGGGGCTCTTGCGGGCGTTGCGGGCGACTATAGCCGAGCGGCGGTCAATTGGCGAATTTGATGTTGGCTTGCTTGACGACCATGCCGAACTTCTCGGTCTCGGCGGCGACGAATTTCTTGTACTCGGCGGCGTTCATCGGCCGCGGCACGATGCCCTGCACGGTCAGGAATTCGGCAGAGCTTCGGCTGCTTGAGCGCGTCGTTGACGATGGCGTTGAGCCGGTCGACGATCTCCGGCGGCGTGCCGGCGGTCGCGAACATGCCGAACCAATTGAGCAGTTCGTAGCCGGCAAGCCCGGGCGCGCCTTCGGCGAGCGGCGCGACCTCGGGCAATTGCGGCATGCGCTCTTTCGAGGTGACGGCGACCGCGCGCAGCTTGCCGGCCTTTATCAGCGGCAGCGCGGCGGCCAGACTCGAGAAGCTCATGGTGACCGCGCCGGTCGCAACGTCGGTCACCGCCGGCGCCGAGCCGCGATAGGGCACGTGCAGCACATGGATGCCGGCCATGCTGTTCATCAGCTCGCCGGCCAGCTGCTGCGGATTGCCGACGCCGGAGGACGAGAACGACAGATTGCCGGCTGCGCCTTGGCATAGGCGATCAGCTCCTGCGGATTGTGCACCGGCGTTGCCTCCGCCACCACCACCACGCAGGGCACGATGCCGATCAGCGCCACCGGCGTGAGATCGCGGGCAGCGTCGTAGGTCATCTTCTCCTTGAACAGATATTGGTTGATGGCGACCTCGCCGGACGCCGCCATCAGCAGCGTGTAGCCGTCGGGCGCAGCCTTGGCGACGGCGTTGGTGGCGATCATCGCGCTCGCGCCGGTGCGGTTTTCGACGATGACGGTTTCGTTGAGCGCCGCCTTCATCGGCTCGCTGATCAGCCGCGCCACGATATCGACGCCGCCGCCGGCGGCATAGCCGACCAGAATGCGGATCGGATGGTCGGGATAGGCCGCCTGCGCCGCGCCCGGCAGCAGCGCGCCGGCCGCCGCCGACGTGGCGGTCGCGAGAAATCGGCGTCGGTTCAGCATCGCCTCCCCCTGCTCTATATTTGTCGCCGGCATCATGCGCGCCCGGCCGCGCCCGCTCAATCCCCGCCTTCGCGGATCGGCGGCGAGAACGCGAGCGCCGGTGTCCCAGGGGAAATAGATCCAGGTGTCCTGCGACACCTCGGTGACGAAGGTGTCGACCAGCGGCCGCCCCATCGGCTTGGCATAGACGGTGGCGAAATGCGCCTCCGGCAAGAGGTCGCGCACCACGCGCGCGGTCTTGCCGGTGTCGACCAGGTCGTCGACGATCAGCACGCGCTGGCCCTTGGCGTGCATGGCGACGATCTCCGGGGTGATGCCCTTGAGCACCGTCAATTCGCCCTCGTTGTTGTAGTTCTGGTAGCTCACCACGCACACCGTCTCGATCATGCGCACGTTCAATTCGCGCGCCACGATCGCCGCCGGCACCAGCCCGCCGCGCGTGATGGCGACCACCGCCTCGAACGGGCCGGCCGCGTGCAGCCGCCAGGCGAGCGCGCGCGAGTCGCGGTGGAACTGGTCCCACGAGACGGGAAAGATCTTTTCCGGGCTGGGCGGGCTGCCGGCGGACGTATTTGCCATCGGTTCACTCACGTGAGCGGAGGATGCGTCGCCGGCGGCATGGCTAGCGCGGCGCCGCCAGCTGCGACTTGACCTGCACGAGCATCTCTTCGACTGCGTCCTTCACCTGCCGCAAGCGTGCCGGCATCGCGCGAGCGCACCACGATATTGGTGTTGGGGCCGAGCGTCTCGTCGAAGAACGGATAGCTGCCGATGATGGCGTCCGGGTTGGCCTTGGCGATGGCGCCGAGCGCGGTGCCGACGTCGCCTTCCTTGGCGTCGGCGCGGATCGTCTCCGACAGCAGCTTGGCGCCGGTCTTCAGCTTCGGCGCCACCTCGTCGAGCATCGCCTGCATCATCGCCGGCATGCCGGCCATGGTGATGACGTTGCCGATCCAGAAGCCGGGCGCGCCGGACACTTTGTTGGCGACCAGCGTCGGCGCCCTTGCGGGATGCGCGTCATGCGCATGCGCGCCTCGTTGAGCTCGCCGCCGGTCTTGGCCAGCCGCTCCTGCATGATCGCGACCGCTTGCGGGTGGAATTCGAGCGCGACGCCGAACGCCTTGGCGACGCAATCGGCGGTGATGTCGTCGTGCGTCGGGCCGATGCCGCCGGTGGTGAAGACGTAAGTGTAGGCCGCGCGCAAGGCGTTGAGCGCGGCGACGATGTCGTCCTCGTCGTCGGAGACGACGCGCACTTCCTTGCAGGTCGATGCCGATGGCGGTCAGATAGTCGGCGATGTAGCCGATATTCTTGTCCTTGGTGCGGCCCGACAGGATCTCGTCGCCGATGACGAGCACCGCGGCGGTGACGATGTCGGGCTGGGCATTGCTCATGGCGGTCGGGGCATCCTTGCCGTTGCGGCGCACACTTAAGCCCGCCGGCGGCATTGGCTCAAGACCCTCGCGCCGCTATAACGGCCGGCCAGAAGAGCCAACAAAGGCCTTTCCGAATGACCTATTGCTGCGGAATCCTGGTGCGCGACGGCCTGGTGATGGTCGCCGACACGCGCACCAATGCCGGCCTCGACAACGTCTCCACCTTCCGCAAGCTGCACGTCTACACCCAGCCGGGCGAGCGCATCCTGGCGCTCGCCTCCTCCGGCAACCTGTCGCTCAGCCAGTCGGTGCGCGCCACGCTCACCGAAGGCATCGACAACCCGGAAACCGGCGAGCGCGAGACCCTGATGAACGCGCCGACCATGTTCCAGGCGGCGCAGCGCATCGGCCGCGCCGTCCGCGCCATCCAGAGCGTCGAAGGCAAGGCGCTGCAAGCCGCCGAGATCGACGCCGACGTCGCCTTTCTGTTCGGCGGCCAGATCAAGGGCGGGCGGCTGCGCCTCTACATGATCTACTCGGCCGGCAATTTCATCGAATGCACCATCGACACGCCCTATCTGCAGATCGGCGAGCACAAATACGGCAAGCCGGTGCTCGACCGCGCCATCGGCTTCGACACCGACCTCTATGACGCGCTCAAGATCGGGCTGATCTCGATGGATTCGACCATGCGCTCCAATCTGGGCGTCGGCCTGCCGATCGACCTGCTGGTGGTGCGGCGCGACGCCTGCGCCGCCGAGGTGAACTACCGGATCGAGCCGGGCGAGCCCTATTTCCAGGATCTGCGCGAACGCTGGTCGGCGGCGCTGCGCGCCGCCCATATCGCCATCCCCCGCCCGCCCTACCGCACGCCGAACTGACGGTTTTTCGCCCGAAAAGCCCCGCTTTTCCCGGTCTGGGCGCCGTTTTTACCACCGGTTAATACCACCGCGCGATTTGGCCGCCGCCGGCCCGCCGCAGCGGGAACAGCGGCGCAACGAAAGCGAAATAGCAAGCTTTCTGCCCTATCGCTTAGCCGGAAAAGTCCAACGGGTAGGACGCTTTAAGGGGCGCAAGCTTGCAGGCAGCCGCGCGACAGCACGCTCGGAAAGAACGGCGATACACCAGTTGGGACCGCGCGCGTCTGAGCGTCGTGGTCCCGATCGGCGTGATCGTTGCCGTCGCCATCGTCTGCATCGTGGTGGCGGTGCTGTCCTCGGCGCGCCGCGCCGACCAGGTCGCCATCCAGCACGAGGCGCAGCTGCTCTCGCGCGCGCTCGACAGCGACGGCCGAGCGCGTGCTGCGCGAGGTCGAGAGCGTCGCCTCCTCGCAATCCGCCATCGAGAACATCCGCTTGAATTACGATTCGGCCTGGGTCGCGCGCCGCGTCGGCGTCTGGCTGCAAAGCTTTTTCGAGCATGACTACGTCATCGTGCTGGACGGCGAGGACCAGCCGCTCTACGCGGTCGCCGGCGATCAGGCGATGCCGGCCTCCGCGCTGGCGGCGATCAAGCCGCAGCTCGCGCCGCTGCATCGACTACATGCGCGGCCGCGCGCTGTCCTTGGACGGCGGCATCCGCGTCGGCCAGGCGACGCCGGCCGAAGGCGGCGCGCATCCGCAGGCCGCCGTCATCACCCGCCTGCTCGACCTGCCGGCGGTGATCGCCGCCGCCGCGGTCGGGCCGGTCAGCGGCGTGCCGCCTTCGCTCGACAACCGCGCGCCCATCATCCTGTCGGTCAAGTTCATCAAGAGCGGTCTGCTCGCCGACATCGGCACGCAGCTGCGCATGACCGATCTGCGCCCGCTCGCCGGCAAGGCGCTGCCGCGCGGCGACACCGCTTTCACGCTCGCCGACGCGCGCGGCAACGCGATCGCGCGCTTTGCCTGGACGCCGAAGCAGCCGGGCGCCGAGATCGTGCACAGCGTCATCCCCTTCATCGCGGTGGCGCTCGCCGGCTTTGCGCTGCTCGCCGCCTTCGTGCTGCGCTACATGCGCCGCACCGCGGTCGCGATCGCGGCCGGCGAAACGCGGCTGCGCCATCTCGCCATGCACGACCCGCTGTGCGGGCTGCCCAACCGCATCTTCTTCAGCGAGCGGCTGGAAGCCGTGATCGAGGAGGTCGCCGCCGGCTCGGCGCCGGCCGCGGTGTTCTACATCGACCTCGACCATTTCAAGGACGTCAACGACACGCTCGGCCATCCGATCGGCGACGAGCTGATCCGCAACGTCACGCTGCGGCTCTCGCGCACGCTGCGCGGCGACGACCTGGTGGCGCGGCTGGGCGGCGACGAGTTCGCGGTGATCTCGGCGATCGGCGACGACCACGAACAGATGATGACGATCGCGCAGCGCATGATCGACGCGATCTGCGCGCCCTACTCGATCGGCGGCCAGAACATCGTCGATCGGCGCCTCGATCGGCATCGCGGTGATCACCAAGAACTGCGCCGGCTCCGCCGACATCATGCGCTACGCCGACATGGCGCTCTACCGCGCCAAGAACGAGGGCCGCAACCGCGCCTGCATCTACGACGCGGCCATGGACGCCGACCTGTCGAGCCGCAAGCTGCTGGAAGGCGACCTGCGCGAGGCGATCGAGAACGACCGCCTGCGGCTGCTCTATCAGCCGATCGTGTCCAAGAGCGGCGAGACCGTGGTCGGCGTCGAGGCGCTCTGCCGCTGGACGCACCCGACGCGCGGCGACATCCCGCCGACCGAATTCATCGCCGCCGCCGAGCATTCCGGCCTCATCATCGAGCTCGGCGCCTGGGTGCTGCGCCGCGCCATGATCGACGGCAAGGCCTGGCCGGGGCTGAGCGTGGCGGTCAACGTGTCGCCGCTGCAATTCCGCCGCAGCGATTTCGTCGAGGTGGTCGAGCGCGCGCTGGCCGAGACCGGCTTCGACCCGGCCCGGCTCGAGCTCGAACTCACCGAAAGCGTGCTGATCGGCAATATCGACAGCGCCGAGGCCTCCATGCTGCGGCTCAAGAAGCTCGGCGTGCGCATCGCGCTCGACGATTTCGGCACCGGCTATTCCTCGCTGCTTTATCTGCGCCGCTTCCCCTTCGACAAGCTCAAGATCGACCGCAGCTTCGTGCTGTCGATCGAAAAGGCCGCCGACGCCGCGGCCATCGTGCACGCGGTGGTCAGCCTCGGCCGCGGCCTCGGCATGCAGGTGACCGCGGAGGGCGTCGAGACCGCCGACCAGCAGCTGTTCCTGCGCGCCGCCGGCGTGCATTCGATGCAGGGCTACCGCTTCGGCCGCCCGGTCAGCGCCGCCGCGATCAGCGCGCGCCTGCGCGCGCCCGCCGACTTCAAGCTCGACGAAACCAAGCTCGCGGGCTGAGCCTCGCTCCCCTGTCGCCGCGCTATGACGCCGCCCCGACGTGGCGCGGCCGCCGCTTTTGTGATATGGCGGTCGGCCGAACGAACACGCGGGGAAGGAAACGCCGATGACTGCAAAAATCGCACTGGTGACCGGCGCCGGAACCGGCGTCGGCAAGGCGGTGGCGGTGGCGCTCGCCAAGGCCGGCTACAATCTGGTGCTGGCCGGGCGCCGCCCCGAGCCGCTCGCCGAGGTCGCCGGCCTGGTCAACGCCGCCGGCACGCAGGCGCTCGCGGTGCCGACCGACATCACCAAGCGCGATTCCATCCTCGCGCTGTTTGCGAAAATCAAATCGAGCTTCGGCCGCCTCGACGTGTTGTTCAACAATGCCGGCATCGGCGCGCCGCCGGTGCCGCTCGAGGAGCTGCCCTACGAGGCCTGGCAGAACGTGGTCGCCACCAATCTGACCGGCATGTTCCTGTGCACGCAGGAAGCCATCAAGATCATGAAGGCGCAGTCGCCGCGCGGCGGCCGCATCGTCAACAACGGCTCGATCTCGGCGCACACGCCGCGCCCGTTCTCGGTCGCCTATACCTCGACCAAGCACGCGGTCACCGGCCTGACCAAATCGACCGCGCTCGACTGCCGGCCTTACGACATCTGCTGCGGCCAGGTCGACATCGGCAACGCGGTGCTCGCCTTTGACCGAGCGCATGGTGCAGGGCGAGGGCGTGCTGCAGCCGGACGGCTCCAAGAAGGTCGAGGCGCGCATGGAGGCCGAGCACGTCGGCGCCGCGGTCGTCTACATGGCGAGCCTGCCGCTCGACACCAACGTGCTGTTCATGACGGTGATGGCCAACAAGATGCCGTTCGTCGGGCGCGGCTAACGCGTCGTGCAAGCGCTCAAGGAGTGGCACGAGTTCTACGTTTTGGTCGGCACCGCCGGCGCCACGCTGCTCGCGCTTCTGTTCGTCGCGGTCTCGCTCGGCACCGGCTTCTGAGCCACAAGGACCAAGGCGGCACGCGCACCTTCATGAGCCCGGTGGTGATCCATTTCACCAGCGTGTTTTTCCTGTCGGCGATCTGCCTGGTGCCTTCGCACGGGCCGGCGTTCTTCGCGCTGCTGATCGGCGCCACCGCCGTCATCGGCGCCGTCGTGTCGAGCACCATCACGGTGCAGGTGATACGCACCGACATGACGCGTTATGTGCAGGACTATCTGGCCTACGGCCTGTTGCCGGCCTTGGCCTATCTCGCGCTGCTGGCCGCCAGCGCGCTGATCTATCTCGAGCGGGCTTACGCGCTCGAAGTGCTGGCCGGCGCGCTGCTCACGCTCGCCATCGTCAACATCCGCAACGCCTGGGATCTGACGCTGTCGATGGTGCGCCGGCACGCGGCGCAAGAAGAAATAGTCAGTCGAGCGCGCGCACCGTCACCTTGGTCCCTGCCCTCACCTTGGCAAGCTGCTTCACGTCGCCGAGCGCCTTGGCGAAGACGTTGCACGGGCTGGCGAGCCGCGTCTCGTCGCCTTGGCTGATCGGCGTGCGGCCGAAGCCGAGCGCGATCGCCGGGCCTTCCGGCCAATAGGCGACCTCGCCCGGCGTGACCACCGCGCGCGCGTCGGCCTCGCGTTTCACGCGCACCGGCACCTCGAAATAGACCTCCTCGCCCCAGGTCAGCGCCGAGGCCGTGACCGGCAGCGCCGCCGCGATCGCCTTGGCGGTCGGGGTGTCGAGCAATTCGGCGTCGAGCGTGAGGCTGCCGAAATCGAAGCGGATGCGGGCCATGGCGTGCCGTCACTTCGCCGGGACGACGGCGCTCGCCGCCTGCGCCGCGGTCAATTTTTCCAGCTCGCGCTTGGCGGTCACCAGCCTCGGATCGAGCCGCAGCGCCTCCTGGAAGGCGGCGATGGCCTCGGCCTCGCGCCCGGTGTCGCGGTAGAGCTCGCCCAGGCTTTCGTGCGCGACCGCGTAATTGCGGTCGAGCGCCAGCGCACGCTCGAGCTCGGCTTTGGCCTCGGCGAATTTGCGCTGCTTGCGCAGATGGCTGCCGTAATTGTCATGCGCCACCGCGAAGTTCGGATCGAGCTTGAGCGCCTGCAAGTCTTCGCGCGATGGCGGCGTCGAGCTTGCCCTGGTCGGAATAGATCACGCCGAGATTGAGATGCGAGACGACCAGATTGGGATTGAGCCGCAGCGCGGTGGTCAGCGCCTGCTCGGCCGCGGCGTAATCCTTGCGGCTGCGCATCACCAGGGCGCGCTGGTTGTAGTACCAGGGCAGCTCCTCGTCGTTGGCCGACAGCTTGGGGATGAGCTCGTCGATCAGTTTCAGCGCCGCCTCGGGGTCCTGCCGCCGCAAGCTCACCACCACGAAATACGGCTTGACCTGCCGCAGCAAAGCCGGCACCGCGCCGGCGAACAGTTCGTCCGGCTTGTTGAGCGCGACGCCGGTCTTGCTGGTGTAGATTTCGCGCCCGTCGAGCCGCAGCCGCAGCCAATAGAGCTTGTCCTGCGCGACGATCTCGCCGCTGACCGTGCGCGTGCGGGTGCCGTGCATCAGCGTGCGGATCGAGGCGACGATGGCGTCGAGCGAAATGCCGACCGCCGGCACCACGATCTTGGGCAGGTCGCCGTGCAGCGCGATGTCGGGATTGCTCATGCGCGAATTGACGCCGCTCATGAAATCGGTGACGGCGTCGCGCAGCCGGTGGCTCGCCACTTCGGCGGTGTAGCCGCTGTCGGCAAGCTCGCGCGGCACCGAGATCGGGTCGATGACGGTGGCGTGCTGGGTCAAGCCCTGGATGACGATGGTGGCGAGCACGATGATGACCACCAGCAGCGGCAGCTTGAGCAGCATGGAGTGCAGCCAGGCGACCATGACGGCGAGGCCGTGCAGGATCGCGCGCGGCTGGCTAAGGCGCACCCAGAAGGCCTGCGAGCGCAGCCGCTTGAGGCGGCCGCCGATCATCTCGACGATGCCCGCCCAGCTGCGCAGCGCGCGCTCGCTGGCGCGGCCGCGGCCTTTGCCGGATGTCTGTTCCATCGCGCTTCCCCCCCCCCCTTCCCGCGCCGTTGAGCTAGCATAGACCGGATGCAGCGACAAAACCCCAGCATGGAACCGGGCGCTTGGTTCGCCGCCGCTCGGGCGGCTTGCTTCGGCGCGGCGCTGCTGCTGGCGGGCGCCGCGCCGGCCGCCGCCGATCCGGTCCGCATCGTCGCCTTCGGCGACAGCGCCACCGCCGGCTATCTGGTGCCGCGCGACGCAGGCCTACCCGGCGCAGTTGCAGGCGGCGCTGCGCAAAAAGGGCTACGACGTGACGGTGAAGAACGCCGGCGTCAACGGCGGCACGCTCGCCGGCGCACTCAAGAGATTCGACCAGGCGATCGACCCCGGCACCGACCTCGTCCTCGTCGAATTCGGCACCAACGATTTGCGCGCCGGCGCCACGATGGCGGCGGTGCGCGCGCGGCTGAGCGAACTGATCCGCAGCCTGCGGGCCCGCCGCATCCAGGTGCTGGTGATCGGGCTCGGCGCTCTGGACTTGTCCGAAATTGCTAAAATCAACGGCGTGCCATACGCGCAATGGAAACTGCCGCGCGGAAAATACCGCGCGCGCGACGGCGCGCACTTCAACGCGCAAGGCTATGCGATTTTGGTCGCCTCGATGCTGCCGCAAATTGAGGCGCTGATCGCCCGACATTAGTGCAGCCGTTGCGTTGCGCGCGGATTCCGGCGGCGGTAAAAAATCTCGCCGGCCTCGAATCGGAGGCATCCATGATCGTCGCCATTTCACTCGCCGCAGCGCTCGTCTCGACCGGTCTTTCCGTGGTCGATCCGCCCAACGACCCCGCCGTCCTCGAAGCCAACAATGCCTGCGTCAACGCCGCCAGCGCGCTGATCGCGCGCAAGCTCGACAAATCCGTCTCGCAATGGATCGCGGATTGCAGCCACCATCCCATGCCGCGCTATTGCACGGAAACGGTGAACGTCGTGCGCGAAGCCAACGTCGCGGTGCCGATGAGCTTCGTCTGCGGCAAGTAAGCGCCTGCCCGCGACCTAGGGCCCTGCCCTCCGGCGATACCCGTTTCCCGGCCTGGCGGCGTGGCAAACGCGCCCGCGCGCAATTCCCTGCGCTAAAGTTTTGTTGCTTTGTCTTTGAACCCAATCGGCGCTAGCCGGTTGAGGCTCCATGACCTTGAGGCTCAATGACAAGGGAGGAGACAATGCGGAAAACCCTTCTGGCACTGGCGGCGCTCGCGGCGGCGAGCCGCGTTCGCGCCGCCGCCCGCCCAGGCGGTCGAATATCCCTGGTGCGCGCAATATGGCGGGCGCGGCGGCGACGGCGGGCGCAATTGCGGCTTCGTCAGCTTCGAGCAGTGCATGGCGACGGTGAGCGGCATCGGCGGCTTCTGCGAGCGCAATCTGTTCTACAAAGGCCCGGAGCGCGTGCATAAGCCGCGCCGCCGGATCGAGCGCTATTAGCCGCCGGCGGTTGGCTGTGGATGTCATGGCGGCCGGGTTTGTCCCGGGCATCTCGGTTAGGGAGCACGGCATGGCCCCCTGCTCGGGGTCGCCGGAGCACGCCCGGCCCGATGGCAATAAATATTCCTACCCTTCTTGACACGATTCCCAACATAGCATATAGTCCCAAACGTCCGGCTCAGCCGAGGGGCGTCGTCGCGAGACGTTCCGACGATGGAGCCGCCGGAAGGGGAAGGTGCCGGAGATGCGGCATCGCTCCTGCCGGAGCCGGGGCTAAGGCGCCCCGGTCGATGTGGCGCCCGCGGGCGGGGCTCGTAACCCCGCACTCGGGAGGTCCCGGGACCCGACCGGGGGGCACTACGACCCCTCTGCGAGGAGCTCGCTGGACTGAGACCGCTCAAGGTTTCCGACGCTGCAAGGCGCGACAAGGCGATGAGCCGAACTGGCGCCGCGGAGCGGAAGAAGCCAAGCGGGAATCAGGAAGCGCGGACCCGGAATCCGAAATCGCCACCATGGCGCGCCGAGAGGCGCGGCACCTTCGAAAGAGGTGCGCAACTTAAGAAGGTTGCGCCGATCGGCGCGCCATCCCCTCGGCTCTTGCGAGGGAAGGCGGCCAAGCGGGGGAAGGATGCGCCGACCTCGGCGGGCGTGGCAGGTGACAGCGGAGATGCTGACGGGCATCGCCGTTCTTCCTGAAAGCGCGACGAAGCGAACGCCGTGACCTAATGCAGCCGGAACTCGCCGTCGATCGCCTTGAGTTCGGCCGGCTTGATCAGCTTGCAATGCGCGACCTGCACCGAATGCAGCGGGCCTTCCAGCTTCTCCTGCCAGAACGCCAGGAAGCGTGCAGCTCGGGAAATTCGGGAAACAGATCGTAGGCCTGCCAGACGTAGGACTGCAGCAGCCAGCGATGATCGGGACGCCGATACAGGATGTGCGCGGTGGTCAGGCCGTAACCGTTGACCTGCTTGACTGAAATCCTTGGAAACCATCGAATCCTCCGTCTGAGTCGGACTCGAGTTTCCATTTCCGGCATCCTCCATTGCAAGCCGAAAAGGTAAACAAGTTGTTTAAAATCAAGGCTTTAGCAGCAAGTTCCGCAGACTGCTAACAGCCCAGCCCAGCCATCCACAAGCGAGGGAACACGATAACCCGAGGCCGCCGAATGCGGTTCCGCCATTAACCATTGGCGCGGCTCACGTTTTGATTATTGTTGGCACTCCGCTCCATTGAGTGCTAAAAAATTTCCAGCGGCCCCTTGCAGACAAAAATGCGGCCACCCAAGTCGAGGCCAGGTGCTGGCAAGGGGCGCACCGCCACGAACCAAAAACCCGAAATCGTCCAATAACTTAGGAGGACTGCCATGAAGTTCCGCCCGCTTCACGACCGCGTCGTCGTCAAGCGCATCGATGCCGAGGAAAAGACCGCCGGCGGCATCATCATTCCCGACACCGCGCAGGAAAAGCCGAGCCAGGGCGAGATCGTCGCCGTCGGCCCCGGCGGCCGCGACGAGGCCGGCAAGCTCATCCCGATCGACGTCAAGGTCGGCGACCGCGTGCTGTTCGGCAAATGGTCGGGCACCGAGGTCAAGATCGACGGCGAGGAGCTGCTGATCATGAAGGAGAGCGACATCATGGGCGTGCTGGAAGGTCGAGCGTCGCCCGCAAGAAGGCCGCCTAACGCGCCTTCATCGACAGACATCAGAGGAATAACCACAATGGCTGCCAAAGACGTCAAATTCTCCACCGACGCGCGCGACCGCATGCTGCGCGGCGTCGACATCCTCGCCAACGCGGTGCAGGTGACGCTCGGCCCCAAGGGCCGCAACGTCGTGCTCGACAAGAGCTTCGGCGCCCCGCGCATCACCAAGGACGGCGTGACGGTGGCGAAGGAAATCGAGCTCGAAGACAAGTTCGAGAACATGGGCGCGCAGATGGTGCGCGAGGTCGCTTCCAAGACCTCCGACGTGGCCGGCGACGGCACCACCACGGCGACCGTGCTCGCGCAGGCGATCGTGAAGGAAGGCTCCAAGGCGGTTGCCGCCGGCATGAACCCGATGGACCTGAAGCGCGGCGTCGATCTCGCGGTCGAAGCCATCGTCGAGGACCTCAAGGCCAACTCCAAGAAGGTCACCTCGAACGAAGAGATCGCCCAGGTCGGCACCATCTCCGCCAACGGCGACACCGAGATCGGCAACTTCCTCGCCAAGGCCATGCAGAAGGTCGGCAACGAGGGCGTCATCACGGTCGAAGAGGCCAAGAGCCTCGAGACCGAGCTCGACGTGGTCGAGGGCATGCAGTTCGACCGCGGCTACATCTCGCCCTACTTCATCACCAACGCCGACAAGATGCGCACCGAGATGGAGGATCCCTACATCCTCATCTACGAAAAGAAGCTGTCGGGATTGCAGGAACTGCTGCCGCTGCTCGAGGCGGTGGTGCAGACCGGCAAGCCGCTGCTGATCGTCGCCGAAGACGTCGAAGGCGAGGCGCTCGCCACGCTGGTCGTCAACAAGCTGCGCGGCGGCCTCAAGGTCGCGGCGGTCAAGGCGCCGGGCTTCGGCGATCGCCGCAAGGCCATGCTGCAGGACATCGCGGTCCTGACCGGCGGCCAGGCGATCTCCGAAGATCTCGGCATCAAGCTCGAGAACGTCACCGTCGACATGCTCGGCCGCGCCAAGAAGGTGATGATCGACAAGGAGAACACCACCATCGTCAACGGCGCCGGCAAGAAGGCCGACATCGAGGCGCGGGTGGCGCAGATCAAGGCGCAGATCGAGGAGACCACCTCGGACTACGACCGTGAGAAGCTGCAGGAGCGGCTGGCCAAGCTGGCCGGCGGCGTTGCGGTGATCCGCGTCGGCGGCGCCACCGAGATCGAGGTGAAGGAGCGCAAGGATCGCGTCGACGACGCGATGCACGCGACCCGCGCCGCGGTCGAGGAAGGCATCCTGCCGGGCGGCGGCGTCGCGCTGCTGCGCGCGGTCGAAGCGCTTGAAGCGCCTGCGTCCGGAGAACGACGACCAGAAGCACGGCATCGAGATCGTGCGCAAGGCGCTGCAGACCCCGGCCCGCCAGATCGCCCAGAACGCGGGCGCCGACGGCTCGGTCGTGGTCGGCAAGATCATGGAGAAGGACCAGTACAACTACGGCTACGACGCGCAGTCGGGCGAGTACGGCAACCTGGTGAGCAAGGGCATCATCGACCCGACCAAGGTCGTGCGCACCGCCATCCAGAACGCCGCCTCGGTCGCCGGCCTCCTGATCACCACCGAGGCCATGGTCGCCGAAATGCCGAAGAAGAAGGAAGCGATGCCCGCCATGCCCCCGGGCGGCGGCATGGATTTCTAAGCAACCCTCCGCAACGCAACACGCCGAAGAGCCCGGGGGCGACCCCGGGCTTTTTTCATCCGCTCAAACTTTTCCCGCTGCGGTCGAAGTTCGGTTCCAACATGCACGGCAAAATTGGTAAATATATTTTTTATTTGAAGATTGAGCCCAGAAAGAATCTAAAGATCGTCTGGGCGTCAAACTGGGAATTGGGGGCACTCGTGAGGAAAGTTCTTTTTGCGCTGGCATTGACACTTGCCATGCCGGCACTGCCGGCTTTCGCTGCGGACCTGCCGGTCAAGGCGCCGGCGAAGATCGCCGCTGTCACCAACTGGACCGGCTGGTACATCGGCATCGAGGGTGGCGCCGACTGGGGCCGCTTCTCGCAGACCAACACCATTTCCGGCGTTTCGCTCGGCTTCTTCGACCAGAAGGGCGGCTTGATCGGCGGCACCGCCGGCTACAACTGGCAGACGGCGCAACTGGATCTTCGGTCTGGAAACCGACCTGAGCTGGACCGACCTCAGCGGAACGCAGGCCTGCGGACCGACCCTGAATTTCATCTGCACGACCGAGATGAGGTCAATCGGCACCCTGCGCGGCCGCCTCGGGACGACGGTGCTCGATAACCTGATGTTGTATGTCACCGGCGGGCTCGCCTACGGCGACATCCGCGCCACCCGCAATGTCAGCGCGACCATCAGCGACAACTGGCGCGCCGGCTGGACGCTGGGCGGCGGCGCCGAAATGATGCTGTTGCCAAATTGGTCGGTGAAGCTCGAGTACCTTTACGCCACGTTCCCGGGCACCGCGACGACCTACCTCGTCACGTCGACCGGCACGCCGGTCGCCGCTGTCGAGCGCGACGTGCAGATCGTCCGGGCCGGCCTGAACTGGCATTTCTAAGCGCCGACGATCGGCCGCTACGAAGACAAGGCCCGGGGGCGACCCCGGGCCTTCTGCTTTTCGGGTCGCGCGGCAGGGGTCGCCCGCGATAGGCTTGTGTCCATGGCAAAGGGACGCATCTACACCGGCATCGGCGGCTGGACCTACGAGCCGTGGCGCGGCGTGTTCTACCCCAAGGGCCTGCCGCACGCGCGCGAACTTGCCTACGCGGCCGAGCATCTGACCTCGATCGAGATCAACGGCACCTTCTACCGCACGCAGACGCCGGCGACCTTCCGCAAATGGGCGTCGGAGGTGCCGGACGGTTTTGTGTTTGCGCTGAAAGGTCCGCGCTACGCGGTGAACCGGCGCGTGCTGGCGGAAGCCGGCGACTCGATCAAGCGCTTTCTCGATTCCGGCGTCACCGAACTCGGCGCGCGGCTCGGCCCGCTGCTCTGGCAATTCACGCCGTACAAGAAATTCGACGAAGACGATTTCGGCAAATTCCTCGAACTGCTGCCGGCGAAATTCGACGGCCGCGCGCTGCGCCATGTCGTCGAGGTGCGCAACGACAGCTTCAAGACGCCGGCCTTCATCGCCTTGCTGCGCAAGTTCGGCGTCGCCGTGGTCTATGCCGAGCACGACACCTACACCGAGATCGCCGACATCACCGCCGATTTCGTCTATGCGCGGCTGCAGAAGGGCGACGAGAAGCTGAAAGCCGGCTATCCGCCGAAGGCGCTCGATGCCTGGGCCAAGCGCGCGCAGACTTGGGCCAGCGGCGGCGAGCCGAAAGACCTGCCGCGCGTCGACAAGAAGAGCGCCGCCAAGAAAGCCGCGCGACGTCGTTCATCTATTTCATCCACGAGGCGAAGCTGCGCGCGCCGGCGGCGGCGATGGCGCTGATCGAAAGGCTCGGAAATAGATCGATGCGCGTGATCTATCGACGGTCACTGGGCACGCGCAAAATAAAACGACCACACGCGAAAAGGCGCGGTTACATCCGCCGTCGCCGTTCGCAGTGGCCGCCAGGCGATGGCACGCAGTTACTTTCCGATCGCCACTTGCCGCCTATATATCGCGCGACTTGTGTCAATCTTGTGACGCACATGCAGCCTCTGTTCACCATCGGCTATGAGCAGGCCAAGCCCGCCGCGGTCATGCGCGAGCTCAAGCACGCCAAGATCGACCTCGTGGTCGACACCCGCGCGGTCGCGGCCTCGCGCCGGCCGGGCTTTTCCAAGCGCCAGCTTGCCGCCGCGCTCGACGAAGAAGGCATCGGCTACGTGCATCTGCAGAAGCTCGGCACGCCGGCGGAAGGCCGGCAGGCCGCGCGCGCCGGCGACTACGATCGGCTCTGGAAGATCTACGACAAGCACATCAAGAAGCCGGAGGCGCAGGAAGCCCTCGGCGAATTGCTGGCGCTGATCAAGTCCGGAAAACGCATCGCGCTGCTGTGCTATTGCCGCGATCCGAAAGCCTGCCACCGCTCCGCATCGTGGCGCAGGTCAAGAAACGCGCGCCGCGTCAAGGTCGAGGACCTGATCCCGCCGCTGTTCTGAGCGCGTTGCCGCGAGAAAGTCCCTCGGCTAGCATTCGCTCATTGTCCGGACGCAGGGGGCAACCATGCGAATTCTACTGGCAAGTCTTGTTCTCATCGGCGGCCTCGGCGCCGCCCAAGCGCAGGCGCGGGTCGACGACGGCAAGGTCGTGCGCCGCGGTATCTACGAGCTCGGCAAGGTCAAGGCCATCGACGATCCCTCGATCTCGACCGGCCACCGCACCGAGGCGACCTCGGTCACGTTCAAGGAACATCGGCAGCGGATCGAGGTGAAGGACGGCACCGTGTTCGGGCTCGACCTCATCGTCACCGGCCGGCCGCGCGGCGAGCGCATCCCGGTGCGCGTGATCTGGCGCTATCCGGATCCCGGGCTGCGCAATCCCGACAGCGGCAAGACCAAATTCAAGGACGAATATAACGACACGGTGACGCTCGGCACGGAGTCGACCTATTACTGGTCGGTCGGCGCGGAGTGGCAGCGCGTGGAGGGCACCTGGACCTTCGAGCTGTGGTATCGCGACCGCCAGCTGCTCAAGCAGAACTTCGAGATCGTCAGGGAGTGATCAGTTCCGCCGGCTGCGGCGCCGCGTTGCGGCCCTCGACGTTGCCGATGGTGGCGACCAGGCCGAGCGTCGCCAGGAACATCGCCAGCGCGATCGCGGCGTTGACCCCGAGCACGAGGGCAAAGCCGCCGCGCTCGTGCAGGAGCGCGATCATGCCGATCGCGACGCCGGCGCTGATGAACAGCAGGAAATAGCGCACGGCATAGACGCGGCCGCGCCAGGCGTCGGCCGTGTAACGCGCCAGCACCATGTCGTTGACCGTCACCTGGCCGTAGATGGCCGCGACCGCGACCGCGAGCGCGATCATCAGCGGCACGCCGCCTTCGGCATAGGACGCCCACAGATTGCCGAGGAAGCCGACGCCGGTGATGACGGCGAACATCGCGTGCGGGGTGAAGCGCTCGACCAGCCGGCCGACGCAAAGCTGCGCGAGCCCGCCGCAGACCAGCACCAAAGTGGCGATGCTGCCGACGAGGAGCAGCGGCACGTGGCCGGCCAGCCGCTCGTCGACGATCTTGGGCAGCGCGATGGTGAGCACGTTGAAGGTGGTGCCGGCGGTGAGCGCGATCACGATGAACAGGCCGAACATCACGACCGCCATGCGGCCGGTGAGCGCAACCGCGGGCTTGGAAATGCGGTTCTTGGCGTGATGGCGGTCGTCCGGCGTCAGCCACAAATAGACAATGCCGGTTGCGGCCGACAAAGCCGCCGGCGCCAGGAAGGCCGCGCGCCAGCCGAACCAGGTCGCGAGCAGCGCGCTCACCCCGGCGGCGAGCGAGACGCCGAGATTGCCGCAGACGCCGTTGAAGGCGAGCGTGCGCCCGCGCGCCTGCGAGGCTTCGATCAGCATGGCCATGCCGACCGGGTGGTAGATGGCGGCGAACATGCCGAGCGCGAACAGCGCGACTGCCAGCATGGCCAGATTGGGCGCGAAGGCGGCGCCGGCCAGCGAAACGCCGCAGCCGACATAGAACAGCGCCATCATGTTGCGCCGGCTCCAGCGGTCGGCGAGCCAGCCGGCCGGCAGCGCGAACACGCCGAAGGCGATGAAAGCGGCGCTCGACAGCGCGATCAGCTCGCTATAGGGCCGCCGGTAGACGACCTCGAGCCCGATCACCACCGTCGGGTAGATCAGCAGCACGAAATGGTCGATGCCATGCGCCCAATTGAGGAAGGCGATGGAGCGCCGCGCGGCGGCGTCGGGACGATAGCTGTCGGGGGCGTTGGTCGGGGTCATTCCAGGGTCCGGCCTTAGCAGCATTTCAGATTCCGCCGCGCAGATATACTCCGGCGGCCGGCCGCTGGCTGAGCCGCGGAGCGTTTTGCGCCGCAGGGGTGGCATGCGCCGCAACATACCTGAATACCGAAGCCGCCCTAACGACTGAAATGTCCGATAAACCGCCTTTATTAGACAACAACCCGGAGGCACGCTCTAGTTGCATTGGTATCCCGGTGCGTATCCGCCGGACTGTGGAGGGCGTGGGGCTCTGCGATGGGCTTGGGAAGGCGCGTGCGCGCGGCGATCCTCGTCGCCGCGGCCTTCGGCCTGTGTTGCGTGGTGCTGTCGGCGAAGCCGGCTTATGCCGGCGACGACGAAGACGCCCATCTTATGCTGTTTTCCGGCCGCGACCTGTGGCGCAACGGCGCCTTCCTCTACGGCGGCTTCATCGTCAGCCCGGGCGGCTTCGAGGAGTCCGGATTTCTGCTCAAGCTCCTGTACTCGAACGGTCTCTACCGCTATCGCGCCGGCGATCTTGACGGCGAGACCGTGATCGGCGCCGAAGCCCTCGGCCACATCGCACCCGGCTTTCTGCTCAAGCGCGGAAATTTCGAAGGCAAATTCTTCTTCGGGCCGGAGTTGCAAAAACACTGGCTTTGGCCGGATGACCCCGGCAACAAATTGCGCGGCCGCACGCTCGGCCTGCGCATGTCGTTCGACATCTGGTACCAGCCCACGCCCGCAAGCATGATCGCGGCCGACGCTTCGCTGTCCTCGATCGGCACGAATTTTTCGGCCCGCCTCGGCGTCGGCTGGCACGTGCTCGGCGAATTCTATCTCGGGCCGGAGACGCAAGTGTATGGCGGCGACGGCTACCGGCAATTCCGCCTCGGCGCGCACGTCACCAGCATGAAGACCGGCGACACCGAATGGTCGGCCGCCGCCGGCTGGTCGCTCGACACCGACAGGCAGTCGAGCCCCTATGTGCGCCTCAATCTCATGCAACGAATTTCGAACTAGCGCATGATCCCGGAAAAGATCATGCGCAAGCAAATGCCGAAGGCCGGCGCGTTTCAGTACTTGATCACCAGCCCGAGCTTCTTGATCACCGCCTGCCACTTGCCTTCTTCGCGCTGGATGTTCTGCGCATATTCCGCCGGCGAACTGATGACCGGGTCGCCGCCGGCATCGAGCAGGCGCTTCTTCATGTCGTCCGATTTCAGGATCTTGGCCAATTCCTTGTTCAGCCGCTCGATGATCGGCTGCGGCGTGCCGGCCGGCGCGACCAGGCCGTAATACTGCACGATCTCCAATCCCGGCAGGCCGGCTTCGGCGATGGTCGGCACGTCGGGGATCGCGGCCATGCGGGTCGGCGAGCCGACGGCAATGGCGCGCAGTTTTCCGGCCTGGATGTTGCCGATCGCCGGCGGCAGCGTGTTGAAGGCGAGCATGACATGACCGCCGACCAGGTCGTTGGTGAGCGGACCGGTCCCTTTGTAGGAGACGATCGTGATCTTGGTGCCGGTCATCGACTTGAACTGCTCGGCGCCGAAATAATTCAGCGTCGGCGCCGGCGGCGTGCCGACCGTGACCTTGTCGCCGTCCTTCTTGGCCAGCGCGATCACATCGGCGAGCGATTTCACGGGCACCGCGGCGTTGGCCATGATCACGATCGGAACCGACGCGATCAGGCCGATCGGCGCGAAATCCTTGGCGATGTCGTAACCGGGATTTTCCGGCAGGCCGGCGCCGGTCACCATCAGCAGCAGCGTGTAGCCGTCGGGCGCCGCTTTGGCGACGTCGCGCGTGCCGATGACCGAGCCGGCGCCCGGCCGGTTGATGACGATCACCTGCTGGCCGAGCGCCTCGGTGAGCTTCTGCGCGATCACCCGGCCGACGAGGTCGACGCCGCCGCCGGCGGGAAACGCCACGACCAGGGAGACGACACGCGAGGGATAATCCTGCGCGCTGGCGGTGCGCCAGGCCGGGGCCGCAAAAAGCGCAGCCAATGCAAGACCGAGCACCGCGCGTTTAAGCCCAGCCGCAAGCAATCCCTTGGCCATGATCTCTCTCCCCACTATCGGGCGCTTATGTTTGCGCGCGTTCAACTTGCTTAAGCCCCAGCAAACACCGGCGGCCGGATGCAATTCAAGGGGCCTAGCTCCGCGCCCGCACTCCTTAGTCCAGCGTGCGGCGAAAGCGCGTGACCGCGATGGTCATGGCGATCAGCATCAGGAATGCCATGGCGGCGGCGTCGTAGTGCAGGTCGCTCAGCGCGGCGCCCTTCAGCATGATCGCGCGCACGATGCGCAGATAATGCGTCAGCGGCAGCGCTTCGCCCACCCATTGCGCCCAGACCGGCATGCCGGCGAAGGGAAACATGAAGCCGGAGAGCAGGATGTTCGGCAGGAAGAACATGATCGACATCTGCATGGCCTGCAATTGGTTCTGCGCGACGGTCGAGAAGGTGTAGCCGATCGACAGATTGGTGGCGATGAACAGCGTGCTCAAGCCGGCAAGCACGGCGAGATTGCCCAGGATCGGCACGCCGAACAGCCCGACCCCGATCGAAATGATCATGGCCGCCTGCACGAAGCCGACCAGGATATACGGAATGATCTTGCCGAGCATGATCTCGACCGGCGTGATCGGCATCGACAACAGGTTTTCCATGGTGCCGCGTTCGATCTCGCGCGTGACCGACAGCGCCGTGAAGATCAGCATGGTCATGGTGAGGATGGTGCCGACCAGCCCGGGCACGATGTTCAGTTGGGTCGCGCCGGCCGGGTTGTAGCGCGCGTGCGTCCTGATCTCGAACGGCAGCGGGCCGGCGGGCGGGATGGCGCGGTCGTGCGTCAGCGCGCTCTGCACCACCTGGCTGAGCGCGGACAGCGCGGAGCCGGCGGCGACCGGATCGGTGGCGTCCGCCATCACCAGCATCGCCGGCTTGTCGCCGCGCCGCAGACGCGCGCTCGAAATTGGCCGGGATCTCGATCGCGAACAGCACCTTGCCGGAGGCGAGCAGATGGTCGAGCTCGACTTCGGTCTTGGGCAGCTCGGTGACCTTGAAATAGCGGGTGTTCTCGAGCGCCGCCAGGATCGAGCGGCCGATATCGTTGCGCTCCTGCAACAACACCGCGGTCGGCAGGTCGCGCGGCGTGGTGTTGATGGCGTAGCCGAACAGCATCAGCTGCACCAGCGGGACCATGGCGATCATGGCGAACGAGACGCGGTCGCGCCGGAGCTGGATGAACTCCTTCACCAGCATGGCCCAGGTCTTGCGCCAGGCGCTTGCGCCGGCGCGGCGCTGCGGCGCCTGCCTGGGCATGACATGCGTCATTGAAAGTTGTCCCGCGCCTTGCCCATGAGATCGATGAAGACGTCTTCCAGCGACGGCTCGGAGTGCCGCCAGGCGAGACCCTTGCGGTTGCGGTAGGGCGCGATCGCCGCCTCGAGCGCCTTCTGGTCGCGGCCGGAGACGTGCAGGCTGGTGCCGAACGGCGCCACCATGTCGATGCCCGTCTTGCCGGCGAGTTCCTCGATCAAGGGGTTGAGCGCGCCCTCCTCGGCGGTGACGAGGTAGGTGGTGAGATGGGCGCCGGCGATGACTTCATCGACCGTGCCGTGCGCCAGCAATTCGCCATAGGCGATATAGGCGATCTCGTGACAGCGCTCGGCTTCGTCCATGTAATGGGTGGAGACCAGCACGGTGAGGCCTTCGGCGGCGAGCGCGTGGATCTCGTTCCAGAACTCGCGCCGCGCCTTGGGATCGACGCCGGCGGTCGGCTCGTCGAGCAGCAGCAATTGCGGGCTCGGCATGGTGCAGGCGCCGAGCGCCAGCCGCTGCTTCCAGCCGCCGGACAGTTCGCCGGCGAGCTGCTCCCCGCGCCCGGCAAGGCCGAGGCGTTCGATGGCCGCGCGCGCCGCGGCGACCGGTTTGTCGAGGCCGTAGATGCGGCCGACGAATTCCAGGTTCTCGCGCACCGACAGATCGGCATAGAGGCTGAAGCGCTGCGTCATGTAGCCGACGTGACGCTTGATCTTGTCGGTATCGGTGCGGATGTCGTAGCCGAGGCAGGTGCCGGTGCCCTCGTCCGGCGTGAGCAGGCCGCACAGCATGCGGATGGTGGTGGTCTTGCCGGAGCCGTTGGGGCCGAGGAAGCCGTAGATGGTGCCGCGCTTGACCTGCATCGAGAGATTGCGCACCACCGCGCGGCCGTCGAATTTCTTGGTCAGGCCATGCACGTCGATGACGACGTCCTGTGCGCCGTTCATTTCGGCGGCTCCGGCAGCGTAACGGTGACCGGCTGGCCGACGCGCAGTTGCTCGGGGTCGGCCGGGCGCGCCTCGATCAGATAGACGAGCTTGGCGCGCTCCTCGCGGCTGTAGATCACCGGCGGGGTATATTCGGCGCTGCGCGCGATGAAGCTGACCTTGGCGACGATGTCCTTGGCGCAGCCGTCGCAGGAGACCGCGACGGTATCGCCGATCTTGATGCGCGGCAGCATCGCCTGCGGCGCGAAGAAGCGAAGCTTCAGATTGGCGGGCGGCAGCAGCGCGATCACCGGCCGCCCCGGCGGCACGGTTTCGCCCGGCCGGTAATAGACTTCCTGGATGGTGCCGCCGGCCGGGCTCAAGCCGCGCCGGCGCGCCAGCCGCGTTTCCGACCAGCCGAGATTGGCCTTGGCCTGGCGCAGCGCGGCTTCCGCGTCGTCGAGCGCCTTCTGAGTGCCGGCAGCGGCGCGCAACAGATCCTGCGCGCGGGTAAAAGCCTGTCCGGCGGTGGTGACCGCCGCCTGTTTCACGACCAGGTCGGCCTTCTGCAAATCGTCATCGAGCGTGAACAACAGGTCGCCTGGCGCGACTTTGTCGCCCTCGCGCACTTTCAGCGTCTCGACGCGGCCTTGCTCGTCGGGGCTGACATAGACGATCTCGGCCTCGACCCAGCCCTGCAAGGCGCGCTCGTCGTCGTTGCCGCAAGCTGCGAGCAGCAGCGGCAACATGACGAGCGCAAATGCGGTCCGCGCTGTCATGCCGGCCTCCGCGGCGCGAACAAAAGCTCGAGGTGGGTCTTCATCATCGCGCGCACGTCGATCGGCTCGAAGCGCTCGAACAGCCCGCTCCAGATGATCGCTATCAGACCCGGCGCGGCGATCAGTTGCGGAAAATCAACCAGGCCGGGGGCCACCTCGCCGCGCGCGGCGGCGCGCGTGAGCAGCGCGCGCACGGCGGCGATGATGCGCGCCAGCACCTCGCGGTAATAAAACTCCGCCAGCTTGGGAAAGCGGCGGCCTTCGGAGATCATCAGCCGCACCACGTCCTTGCGGCGCGTCTCGTAGACCTCGCGCACGAACAGTTCGACGATGTGCTCGGCGAGCGCGGGCAGCGGCAGGTCGGCCGCGCCCAGCGCCTCGATGGTGCCGACCAGCGGCGTGAGCATGGTGCGGATCAATTCCTGGAACAGGCTCTCTTTGTCGCGGAAGTAGAGATAGATGGTGCCCTTGGCGACGCCGGCGCGGCGCGCGACGTCGTCGAGCCGCGCGGCCGCAAAGCCCTGGCTGGAGAATTCGTCGAGCGCGGCGGCGAGAATGGCCTCGCGCTTGGCGAGGCTGCGCGCCTTGCGCCGTTCGGCGCCGGCCGCGCGCGGGCCCGGCCGGCCGGCGGCACGGCCAAAGCCGTGCTTGCGGCGCGCGGAGGACGAAATGGTTTTGCCGGCTCGCTCAGCCACGGTGGCCGATCCTTATGACTGACTGGTCAGTCATATTTAATACGTTCGACCGGCTTGCGCCAGAAATCTTTAGACAAAGGAAATCAGGGAGTTACGGCAGCGGCGGCGCCGTCAGCCTTTGGCGTCACAGAAGAAGGTGCGAATGACGCATTCGGCGCCGCCGTCTTTGTAGCAGGCGCGCAGCGCCACGTTCTCGGCGCGGCCGAGCTTTGGCGCCTTGCCCCAGCCATGCGCGCCGCAGGCGTTCTTGAAATCGATGGCGAGCGAGGCGCAGCCGCGCTTGACGGTCGCCACCACCCGGCAGCCCTCGCCTTTGCAGTGCGCGAGCGCGCTGCGGCTCGCCTGCGCCGGCGTGGCGAAATCATAGGCCACGCCGAAGGCGCCGCAGGGCCCGATCGCCAGCGCGCCGGCCGCGTAGGCGCGCGTGACCGTGACCAGCATCACCGCCACGCAGGCAAGCAGCAGCGTGGCGGCCACCAGCGCGCGCAATACCGGCGTGAAGCTGTCGCTCATCGCTAGCCCTTACCCCATGCCGAACGCGCGGGCTGACGCCCGCGCCCCGGCACGGCGAACCCATGGTTCGCGTCCCGCTAGAGCTAGCGGTGAGTCGCGCAACCGATCAATGATTCGAGTCTCAGGCGCGTTCGATTTCGGCCTTGACGGCGGACAGCGACTCGGGGGTATCGACGTCGGTCAGCGCCGCCTCGCCGGCGAGCGGCGACTTCGACGACCGCCTCGGCGTAATGGCCGATCAGGTGGCGGGCGCCGATGTCGCCCTGGATCTGCATCAGGTCGGGGAAGAAGCGGCGCGACCACAGCACCGGATTGCCGCGCCGGCCCTCGATGCTCGGCACCACCACCAGCGCGCCGCGCTCGGGGTCGAAGCCGCCGATCAATTTGTCGATCAGCCCGGCGTCGACCTGCGGCATGTCGCCGAGGCAGACCACCGCGCCGTCGGCCTCCTCCGGCACGGCGGCGATGCCGGCCTTGAGCGAGGTGCCGAGGCCCTCGGCGTAGTCCGGATTGTGCACGAGCCGCACCGGCCAAGCCGGCGAGCGCCTGCTCGACGCGCTCGCGCTCGTGGCCGGTGACGACGATCACCGGCTTGGCGCGCGAGGCGAGCGCCTGCTCGGCGGCGATGCGCACCAGCGGCTTGCCGCCGATCTCGGCCAGCAGCTTGTTGACCGCGCCCATGCGGGTCGAGCGGCCGGCGGCCAGCACCACCGCGGCGATGTTTGATCTTGCTGGGCCCTTTTCCGGCGCCGGCTCGGCGCGCGGCTGCGGCCGCGTCACGATTTCCATCAGCAGGCCGCCGACGCCCATGCCGGTGATGTCGGCGCGGCTGACCGGCAGGCCGGCCAGCATCCGCATCAGCACCCAGTCGAAGCCGTTTTCCTTCGGCGAGCGCGCGCAGCCGGGCGCGCCCACCACCGCTTGCCCGCCGAGGCGGCCGATCAGCATCAGGTTGCCGGGATCGACCGGCATGCCGAAATGCTCGATCTCGCCGCCGACCGCTTCGATCGCGGCCGGGATGACGTCGCGGCGGTCGGCGATGGCCGAGGCGCCGAACACGATGATCAGCTCGGCGCCGCTTTTGCGCACCTCCGTCGATGGCGCCGGCGAGCGCCGCCTGCTCGTGCGGCACGCGCTTCTCGGCGACGATGCTGGCGCCGGCCGGCGCGATGCGCGCGGCGGTGATCTTCAGCGTCTTGTCGACCACCTTCGGCGCCAGACCCGGCAACAGCGTCGAGACGATGCCGACCTTCTTGATCGTATAAGGCGCGACGCGGATGACCGGCTTGGCGCGCGCCGCTTCGGCCACCGCCTTGTCGCGCGCGGCGGCGGCGACGGCGAAGGGGATGATCTTCACCGTCGCGATCATCTCGCCTTCCACCACCGGCTTGAACGCCGGCAGCGTCGCCAGCGTCACCGCTTCGTCGATGCGGTTGAGGCGGTCGATCGCCTCGCGCGTCGACCACCAGCACGCCGGCGCTTTCGGCGAACAGATTGCAGCGGCCGGTGAAGGCGCGGTCGGCGCGCACGCCCTCCCCGCGCACGGCGGCGGCGATCTCGGCGGCGGCCTGGTCTTCCGACACGTCGCCCGGCTCGAGCCGCGCCACCACGATTTCCTTGACCCCGGCGGCGGTGCAGCGCGGCGACTTCCTTGGCGCCGATCTTGGTGCCCTTCTTGAGCATGAGCTCGCCCTGGCGGATGGAATGCACCGCGCGGTGGCGCCGACGCGCCTCGCGCGACCGGCGAACCGGCGCCCGAATTTCATGCCGCCTCCGCTTCCTTCTCGGCTTTCAGCCGCAGCGTGGCGGTGATCTCGCCCATGATGGCGACCGCGATCTCGGCCGGCGACACCGCGCCGATGGCCAGGCCGATCGGCGCATGGATGCGCGCGAGTCGCGCGTCGGTGATGCCCGGCTGCTTTCAGCCGCTCGACGCGCCTGGCATGCGTCTTCCGCGAGCCGAGCGCGCCGATATAGAAGCAGTCGCGCGCGAGCGCGTGCGTGAGCGCCGGGTCGTCGATCTTGGGATCGTGCGTGAGCGCGACAAAGGCGGTGTAGCGGTCGACGTTGAGCGGCGGCAGCGCCACGTCCGGCCATTGCGCGATCACCTTGACGTCCGGAAAGCGCTCGATCGAAGCGAAGGCGGTGCGCGGATCGACGATGGTCACGTCATAGCCGAGCAATTGCCCGATCGGCGCCAGCGTCTGGCTGATGTGCACCGCGCCGGTGATGACGAGCTGCGGCGACGGCACGTGCACGGTGAGGAAAACGCGGCCTTGCGGCGTCTCCTCCATGCCGCTCTTGCCCATGCGCAGGCGCTTTTCGATGGTCTCGCGCAGCGGATCCTTGGCGGCGTCGGCGGCTTTCACCAGCCGCTGCGCGCCGCTCGCCACGTCGGTGACGAGCACCACCGCGCGGCGCGCGGCGCGTTCGGCGTTGAGCGCGTGCAGGATGTCGAGTTTCAACTCACCTTCTCCACATAGACCCGGATGGTGCCGCCGCAGGACAGGCCGACCTGCCAGGCGGTCTCGTCGGCGACGCCGAATTCCAGCATCTTCGGCTTGCCGTCCTCGATCACGTCGACGGCTTCCGCCACCACCGCGCCTTCGACGCAGCCGCCGGAGACGGAGCCCAGGAAATTGCCGTCCTGGTCGATCACCAGATTGGAGCCGACCGGGCGCGGCGCCGAGCCCCAGGTCTCGACCACGGTCGCCAGCGCCACGCCGCGCCCGTCCTTGCGCCAGTCCTCGGCGGCTTTGAGGATGTCTTCATCGCGTGACAGCATTCGTCATGGTCCTCCATCAAGCAACCTGGCGCAGCATCTCCTTCGGATCGTACGCCTTGGCGGACGCGCCGGATAGCGCGCGCACCAGGCCGGTCATCGATTCTAGATTGTGGATCGGGCGCAGTTCGTCAACATGCGGCAGCATGGTGCGCACGCCTTTGGCGCGCGCCTCGAAACCCTCGAAGCGCAGCAGCGGATTGAGCCAGATCAGCCGCCGGCAGGAGCGGTGCAGCCGGTCCATCTCGAAGGCCAAGCGTGTCGTCGGCGTCGCGCTCGAGCCCGTCGGTGATCAGCAGCACCACGGCGCCCTGGCCGAGCACGCGGCGCGCCCACTCTTGTTGAACTCGCGCAGCGAGGAGGCGATGCGGGTGCCGCCCGACCAGTCGACCACATGCGTCGAGCAGGCGGCGAGCGCCTCGTCCGGATCGCGCTGGCGGATCGAGCGCGTGACGTTGGTCAGCCGCGTGCCGAACAGGAACGTGGTGACGCGCTTGCGCGCGTCGGTCACCGCATGCAGGAAATGCAGGAACAGCCGGGTGTATTGGCTCATCGAGCCGGAAATATCGAGCAGCGCGACGATCGGCGGCTCCTGCTCGCGCGGGCCCGAGATATTTGAGGTCGATCACCGCGCCGCCGGCTTTCAGGCTGGCGCGCAGCGTGCGGCGGATGTCGATCAGCTTGCCGCGGCGCGCGGCGGCAAGGCGGCGCGTGCGCACCAGCTCGATCGGCAGCGCCAGGCGCGCGATTGCCGCCTTGGCGGCGGCGATCTCGGCCGCGCTCATCTGCGCGAAGTCCTTCTTCTGCAGCACCTCGCGGTCGGAGACGGTGAGCCGCGCGTCGAGCTCGACCGCGGCCTCCTGCTCGCGCCGGTCGAGGCCGGAGAACAGCGCCTCCTGGATGCGCTGCGCGCCCGGCGGCGGCGCCTTCGGCGCGCCCGGCAAGGTCTCCGGCAGCATGGCGGCGATCAGCTTGTCGATATAGCCGCGCTTGCGGAAGAAGATGCGGAAGGCCTGGTCGAACAAAATCGTGTGCTCGTGCCGCTTCACGAACACCGCGTGCAGCGTCCAGTAGAAATCGTCGCGGTTGCCGACGCGCGCCACGCTCAAGGCTTCGAGCGCATCGAGCACCGCGCCCGGCCCGACCGGCATGCCGGCGGCGCGCAGCGCGCGCGCGAAGTAGAGGATGTTTTCGGCAAGGCGGCCGTTTCTCTCTTCACCTCCCCCGCTTGCGGGGGAGGTCGGCCGCCGAAGCCGCAGGCGAAGGCGGGCGGGAGGGGGTATCCTTTCAGCCATTCTGAATTCGAGCTGCGCACAATGCGCACCCCCCTCCCCAGCCCTCCCCCGCAAGCGGGGGAGGGAGCGCACCGGCGCAAGTGGCGAGGTTCGTTGCAAAAGCATGCTCACTCCGCCGCCCGCAGCTCCGACTTCACCTCGTCGAGCAGCGCCTTGACCTTGCTGCCGTCGAGGCGGGCGATGTCGTCCTGGTATTTCAACAGCGCGCCGAGCGTGTCGGACACCGTGGCCGGATCGAGCGCCACCACGTCGAGCTCGGTGAGCGCGCCCGCCCAGTCGAGCGTCTCGGCGACGCCCGGCACCTTGAACAGGTCCTCCTTGCGCAGCGCCTGCACGAAGCCGACCACCTGCTCGGACAATTTCTTCGGGACGCCCGGCACCTTGGCGCGCAGGATCTGCAATTCGCGCGCGGCGTCGGGATAGCCGACCCAGTGATAGAGGCAGCGCCGCTTCAAGGCGTCGTGCACTTCGCGCGTGCGGTTCGACGTCACCACCACGATCGGCGGATGCGCGGCTTTCACGGTGCCGAGCTCGGGCACCGTCACCTGGAAATCGGCCAGCACTTCCAGCAGGAACGCCTCGAAGGCCTCGTCGGTGCGGTCGATCTCGTCGATCAGCAGCACCGGCGGCCCGGCCGGGTCCGGCTCGAGCGCCTGCAACAGCGGGCGCTTGATCAGAAAGCGCTCGGAGAACACGTCGTGCTCGATGCGCGCGCGGTCGCCCTCGCCTTCGCGCTTCGGCAAGCCGGATGGCGATCATCTGCGCGCCGTAATTCCATTCGTAGACCGCGGAGGAAACGTCGAGCCCCTCGTAGCATTGCAGGCGGATCAGCCGGCGCCCGAGCGTCTTGGCCAGCACCTTGGCGATCTCGGTCTTGCCGACGCCGGCCTCGCCCTCGACGAACAGCGGCCGCCCCATTTTGAGCGCGAGATAGAGCACGGTCGCCAGCGACCGGTCGGCGATGTAGTCGGCCTTGGCGAGCAGCGACAGCGTGGCGTCGATCGAGGCGGGAAGCGCAGTCATTCCAGGATCCTTGATACTCAGGCTTTTCGGGATCATGCGCCGGGGGGACTTTATCGCACGGCGGCGGCATCTTACATGTAGGCGTGAAGGCCGCTCCCGGCCATGCCCAGGGACACCCCCATGTCAGCCCCCGAAACGCTTGAAAAACAGGCCCTCCAGCTGCCCACCATCGACCCGCGGGTGCGCATCGGCCACGTCCATCTCAAGGTCGCCGACCTGCAGCGGGCGCTCGATTTCTATTGCGGCGTGCTGGGTTTCACGATGACCACCAGCCGGCCGGGCGCGGCCTTCATCTCGGCCGGCGGCTACCACCATCATATCGGCCTGAACACCTGGGAGAGCCGCGGCGGCTCGCCGCCCGCCCCCGGCACCACCGGCCTTTACCATACCGCCATTCTCTACCCGACCCGCCGGCTTTTGGCCGACGCGCTGAGGCGGCTGATCGCCGCCAAGATCCCGCTCGAAGGCGCCAGCGACCACGGCGTCTCCGAGGCGCTCTATCTGCGCGACCCGGACGACAACGGCGTCGAGCTTTATTGGGACCGGCCGAAGGAGAAGTGGCCGCAGAAGCCGGACGGCTCGCTGCAGATGTTCACCCACCCGCTCGACCTGCACGATCTGCTTGGCGGAGCTGGAGCGCTGAGACGGCTCAAGAGGCGTGCGCGATCCTGCCGACCTGCCACCGCCGGTCGGCAAGCGCGGTCCGCGGCGCGTCAAGGTCGATCTCGAAACCATCGAGGTCACCGGCAAGCTCGCCGACGGCGCAACCTATCAGATACTGGACGTTCAACCAGAAAGGTGCCCGGCCCCTTCGTGCGCGTGCGCGTCGGCGATACCGTCGAGGTGCATCTGAAGAACCATGGCGACAGCACCATGATGCACAACGTCGACTTCCATGCCGTCACCGGCCCCGGCGGCGGCGCCAAGGCGACGGAAGCGGCGCCCAGGCGAATCGCGCGGTTTCGAGTTCACGGCGATCAACCCCGGCCTGTATGTCTACCACTGCGCGGTGCCGATGGCGGCGCAGCACATCGCCAACGGCATGTACGGGATGATCCTGGTCGAGCCGGAAGGCGGCCTGCCCAAGGTCGACCACGAGTTCTACGTGATGCAGGGCGAGATCTACACCGAGCAGAAGCTCGGCGCGCAAGGGCGAGCTCACCGAAGTCTTGACCTGCCGCGTCTCGTTGTTGATGACCACGGGGCTATCGAACCACGCGATCTCCGGCTCGGACAACGCAAGCTTGCGAATGCCATCCTTCCACGGTCCTTGGTAACACGCATCAGCAACCGCGCGGGATTCCCAAAGATAGACACCGCCTGCGACATTCCGATCAGCATCGAAAAGAAATTGCTTGCTGATCAGCCCCGGGATGTTCTGAAAAATCGGCGCACGGCTTTTGAACAGCTCGAGTGCTTTGTCGCGGGTCATTTCTTTTGGAACCTTGAAGGTTACGACAGCTGTGATCATGACCCTAGTCCTTTTGTTCAGATGCGGTGAAACAAAGGATTACGCCGTCGCCTTCGCTACCGCGCGGCGCGCCAAGACGCCGACCAGATGCGCGCGGTATTCGGCGCTGCCGTGGATGTCGGCGTTCATGCCGTTGGCCGGGATGCTCATGCCTTCCAGCGACTTCGCGGCAAAGCGCTTCTTGAGCGCCTCCTCGAACGACTTCACCCGGAACACGCCGTTGGCGCCGGCGCCGGTCACCGCCACGCGGATGTCGGCGCCGCGCTTGCTCACGAACACGCCGACCAGCGCAAAGCCCGACGCCGGGTGCTTGAACTTCTCGTAGGCCGCCTTCTTGGCGACCGGGAAGCTGATCTTGGTGATGATCTCGCCGTCTTCCAGCGCGGTCGAGAACATGCCGGTGAAGAAATCGTCGGCCGCGATGCGCCGCTTGTTGGTGATGATGGTCGCGCCGAGGCCGAGCACCGCCGCCGGATAATCGGCGTTCGGGTCGTTGTTGGCGATCGAGCCGCCGATGGTGCCGCGGTTGCGCACCTGCGGGTCGCCGATCGAGGCGGGCACCATCGCGAGCCCCGGCAGCGCCTGCTGCAGCACCGGCGAATTGGCGGCATCGGCATGGCGCGTCATGGCGCCGATCACGACCGAGCGGCCTTTCTGCTCGACCCCGGCCATGCCCTCGACCAGCGCGAGGTCGATCAGCGCCGAGGGCTGCGCCAGCCGCTGCTTCATCACCGGCAGCAGCGAATGGCCGCCGGCCAAAAGCTTGCCCTCGGGATTGCGCGCCAACAGGCCGGCGGCCTGGCGCACCGTGGTCGGACGATGGAAGGTGAAATTGTACATTGCGTCTCTCCTTATTCCGCCGCCTGGCGCGCGGGCTCGGCGTGCTTGAGCGCCGACCACACCGTGGCGGCGGTGGCCGGCATGCTGATCTGTTCGGAACCGACGGCGTCGGTGATGGCGTTGATCACCGCCGCCGGCGCCGCGATCGCGCCGGCTTCGCCGCAGCCTTTGATGCCGAGCGGGTTGGACGGCGCCTTGGTCTCGGTGAGGCCGACCTTGAACGACGGCAAATCGTGCGCGCGCGGCATGGTGTAATCCATCATCGAGCCGGTCACCAGCTGGCCGTCTTTGTCGTAGACCACGCCTTCCAGCAGCGCCTGCCCGATGCCTTGCGCGATGCCGCCGTGCACTTGGCCTTCCACGATCATCGGGTTGATCACGGTGCCGAAGTCGTCGACCGCGGTCCAATTGACGATGTCGGTCTTGCCGGTGTCGGTATCGACCTCGACCTCGCAGATGTGGCAGCCGGCCGGGAAGGTGAAATTGGTCGGATCGTAGAAGGACGTCTCCTTCAGACCCGGCTCGAGCTCCTGCGCCGGCGAATTTGTGCGCGACATAGGCGTTGAGCGCGACGTCGCCCCACGCCGCCGACTTGTCGGTGCCGGCGACGGTGAACTTGCCGTCCTTGAACTCGATGTCGCCTTCGGCGGCTTCCAGCATGTAGCCGGCGACTTTTTTCGCCTTGGCCTCGATCTTGTCGAGCGCCTTGACGATCGCCGACATGCCGACCGCGGCCGGAGCGCGAGCCGTAGGTGCCCATGCCGAACTGCACCTTGTCGGTGTCGCCGTGCACGACCGAGACGTTCTCGAACGGGATGCCGAGCCGTTCGCGAAACGAGCTGGGCGAATGTCGTCTCGTGCCCCTGGCCGTGCGAGTGGCTGCCGGTCAGGACCTCGACCGAACCGGTCGGGTTGACGCGCACTTCGGCCGATTCCCACAGGCCGACGCCGCCGCCGAGCGAGCCGACCGCCTGGCTGGGCGCGATGACCGCAGGCCTCGATGTAGGTCGAATAGCCGATGCCGCGCAGCTTGCCGTGGCGCGCGCTCTCGCGCCGGCGCTTGTTGAAGCCCTTCACGTCGGCAAGCTCCATCGCCTTCTTGAGCGAGGCGCCGTAGTCGCCGGCGTCATAGGCCATGATCACCGGCGTCTGGTGCGGGAAGGTCTTGATGAAGTTGCGCTTGCGCAGATCGGCCGGGTCGAGGCCCATCTGCCGCGCCGCCGTCTCCACCAGCCGCTCGACCACAAAGGTCGCCTCCGGACGCCCGGCGCCGCGATAGGCGTCGACCGGCACGGTGTTGGTGTAGACCGCGTCCACCTCGCAATAGATTTGCGGGATGCCGTATTGGCCCGACAGCAGCGTGGCGTAGAGATAGGTCGGCACCGAGGACGAGAAGGTCGACATGTAGGCGCCGAGATTGGCGATGGTGCGGGCGCGCAGCGCCAGGATCTTGCCGTGCTCGTCGAGCGCAAGCTCGGCATGGGTGACGTGGTCGCGGCCGTGCGCGTCGGTCAGGAACGACTCCGAACGATCCGCCGTCCACTTCACCGGCCGGCGCAGCTTGCGCGCGGCCCACAGGCAGACGACCTCCTCCGGGTAGATGAAGATCTTGGAGCCGAAGCCGCCGCCGACGTCGGGCGCGATCACCCGCAATTTGTGCTCGGGCGTGATGCCGACGAAGGCCGAGATGACGAGCCGCGCCACGTGCGGGTTCTGCGACGTGTTCCACAGCGTGAGGTGATCGGTGCCGGCGTCGTATTCGGCGAGCGCCGCGCGCGGCTCGATCGCGTTCGGCACCAGGCGGTTGTTGACGAGATCGAGCTTGGTGACGTGCTTGGCGGCGGCAAAGGCCGCCTCGACCGCCTTCTGGTCGCCGAGCGACCATTCGTAGATCGTGTTCTTGGGCGCGATCTCGTGGATCTGCGGGCCGGATTTGGCCTTGGCCGGATCGCTCACCGCCGGCAGCACCTCGTAGTCGACCTTGACCTTCTCGGCGGCGTCGCGGCCCTGCGCCGCGGTCTCGGCGATCACCACGGCGACCGCGTCGCCGACATGGTTCACCGTGTCGCGCTGCGAGCGCCGGGTGCGGCGCCATCTTCATCGGCGACCCGTCCTTGGAATGGATCATCCAGCCGCAGATCAGGTTGCCGATCTTGTCGGTGGCGAGCTGCGGCGCCGGTGAGCACATCGACCACGCCCGGCATTTTCTTGGCGGCGGACACGTCGATGCTCTTGATCCTGGCGCGGGCGTGCGGCGAGCGCACGAACACGGCGCGGGTTTCGCCCGGCCGCACCACGTCGTCGGTATATTGGCCCTTTCCGGTGATGAAGCGGAGGTCTTCCTTGCGGCGCACCGCCGCGCCGATTCCGGTCGCGCTCATGGCGGTCTCCTCCCGTGGCTGTGAATTTTATTGGAAACATCGCTACTCGGCCGCTTGCCGCGCCGGCCCTCCTTTGCCCATCGCCTTGGCGCCGGCGGCGATCGCCTTGACGATGTTGTGGTAGCCGGTGCAGCGGCAGATATTGCCGTCGAGCTGCTCGCGGATGGTGTGCTCGTCGAGGTCGTTGCCGTTGCGGCGCACGATGTCGAGCGCGGCCATGATCATGCCGGGCGTGCAGTAGCCGCATTGCAGGCCGTGGTGCTCGCGGAAGGCCTCCTGCATCGGATGCAGCGGGCCGTCCGGCTCGGCCAGGCCTTCGATGGTGGTGACCTTGGCGCCCTCGCACTGGAGCGCGAGCGCGGTGCAGGATTTGGCGGCGATGCCGTCGATATGCACGACGCAGGCGCCGCATTGCGAGGTGTCGCAGCCGACATGGGTGCCGGTGAGCCGCAGGTCCTCGCGCAGGAATTGCACCAGCAAAGTGCGCGCTTCGACCTCGCCGCTGACCGGCTTGCCGTTCACCGTCATGGACACCTTAGGCATGGGACTCCTCCCAGATTCGGGGCCAAAAGCCCTCTTTTCGCGTCACCCGTTGCGGGCGGCGGTGGCGCGGACCCGAAATCGAGCCGATTTCGTCCCCGACGCGCCTTGGAACTGGTTCAAGTCTGGACCCCGGCCGCCGGCCGGGTCAAGGGATTCAAATTCAAATCGCGGCGCGCCGCGGGCCGCCAGACTTCAACCCGCCGCAACCGTGGCGGCGAATTTCTTGAAAAAATCGTCGGCGATCTTCTTGGCGGCGCCGTTGACCAGGCGCTGGCCGAGCTGGGCGAGCTTGCCGCCGATCTGCGCCTCGACGTTGTAGGTGAGCAGCGTGCCGCCGTCCTTTTCGGTGAGCGCGACCGTCGCACCGCCTTTGGCAAAACCGGCGACGCCGCCCTCGCCTTCGCCCGATATCCGGTAGCCGTTGGGCGGGTCGAGGTCGGAAAGGTGCACCTTGCCTTTGAAGCGCGCCTTCACCGGGCCGATCTTGGTGGTGGCGACCGCCTGGAATTCGGTGTCGGAGGTCTTGTTGAGCTCCTCGCAGCCCGGGATGCAGGCCTTGAGCACCTCGGCATCGTTGAGCTTGGCGTAGACGACCTCGCGGCTCGCCGGCAGCTGGACCTCGCCCGTCATGGTCATCGCCATCGCAGCATACTCCTTGTCGTCCTTCGTTTAGGCCCTCGCGGCCGGGCTGAAAAGACCTTTGCAGGCCGCGCGCGGCCCGTTAAGGGTGTCGCCAAGGCGCGCCGAAGCGCGCAAAGGCGCCAACGCCACCGAGGAGGATACCGATGCCGACGATCACAGCCGACGACGGCTGCCCGCTCAATGTCGAGGTTGCCGGCCGCGCCGACGCGCCCGGCGCTGATGCTGTCGAACTCGCTCGGCACCAATCTGCACATGTGGGACGACCAGGCGGCGGCGTTCGGCCAAGCATTTCCGGCTCATCCGCTACGACCGCCGCGGCCACGGCAAATCCGGCGTGCCCAAGGGCCCCTACAGTTTCGACCGCTTCGGCCGCGACATCATCGCCATCCTCGACGCGCTCAAGATCAAGAAGACCAACTGGTGCGGGCTGTCGATGGGCGGCATGGACGGGCAATGGCTCGGCGCCAACGCCGCCGACCGCGTCGAGAAGCTGGTGCTCGCCAACACCAATTTCTATTACGCCGACAAGGCAGCCCTGGGCCGACCGCATCAAGTTCGTGCGCGAGAAGGGCCTGCGCGAGCTGGTCGGGCCCAACATGGAGCGCTGGTTCACCAAGGACTTCCGCGCCCGCGCGCCGCAGGCCATCGCGCGCATGACCGAGATGTTCGTCGCCAACGACCCGGAAGGCTACATCGCCTGCGTCGAGGCGATCCGCGACATGGATTTCCGCGCCTCCAATCCGCGCGTCACGGCGCCGACCTTGGTCATCGTCGGCAAGCACGATCCGGCGACGCCGCCGGCCGCGGGCGAGGCCATCGCCGCGCCAGATCAAAGGCGGCAAGGTCGCCGCGCTCGATGCCGCCCACATCTCCAATATCGAGCAGCCGAAAGCCTTCGCCGACGCCGTGCTCAACTTCCTGCAGTAGAGGCTGACGCCATGGACGACACCGAACGCCACGAGCGCGGCATGGCCAAGCGCCGCAAGGTGCTGGGCGACGCCTGGGTCGACCGCTCGCTCAAGAACAAGACGCCGTTCAACGCCGAATTTCAGGATTTCATCACCCGCTACGCCTGGGGCGAGCTCTGGCAGCGCGGCCATTACGACGAGCGCACCCGCCGCATTCTGGTCATCGGCTCCATGATCGCGCTCGGCCACTGGGACGAATTCCGCCTGCATGTCGGCGCCGCGCTGCGCGAGGGCGGCTTCTCGCAGGACGACATCAAGGAGATCATCCTGCAACAGGCGATCTATTGCGGCGTGCCGGCGGCCAACCACGCCTTCAAGGAAGCCGCCGCGGCGATTGCCGAAATCGCGAAATAAGCCGCTCACGCGGCGCTGACGCGCTCGTCATTTCCGGTTGAATAGGCTGTTAGTGTAGCCACGGCCCAGCAGTGGGGAGGAATCCATGGCCGAAATTTCGGTGCGCAAAGGCATGCCGAGCGTTCAGCTCGACCAGCAGGAATTCAAACGCCGCTATCTGACGCGCTTCTACGATCCGGCATTCGACGCGCTTAAGCCGGAGATCGACCGGATCGCCGACGTCGCCTGGAAATGCTACGAAGACTACAACAAGAGCCCGCGCACCCGGAAAGCCGGTCCCGGCTTTGCCGATCCGAATTATGATCTCCCGGTCGAATGGCTGGCGGCGAGCGAAGCCGTGCAGGCGGCCGAGCGAAAGCACAAAGATCCCGCATCACCATCGCGTATCCTGCTGGTCAACGGCTCGAGCCGCAGCGAGCACACCTGCCCGGGCGAGATGTCGAAGACCTTTCGCCTCGTCACTATCGCCAAACAGGTGATCGAAGAGAGCCGCGGCTTCGAAGTCGATCTCATCGACCTGTCGCGTCTCGCTTCCGAATACGGCCGCGTGATCTATCCTTGCAAGGCCTGCGTCTCGACCGCGGAGCCGCTGTGTCACTGGCCCTGCAGTTGCTATCCCAACCACGCGCTCGGCCAGGCCGGCGACTGGATGAACGAGATTTATCCGAAATGGGTGGCGGCGCACGGCGTCATGATCGTGACGCCCGTGAACTGGTACCAGGCGCCCTCCTCGCTCAAGCTGATGATCGACCGCCTGGTGTGCGCCGACGGCGGCAATCCGGACCCGACTTCAACCGGCGGCAAGGACCCCAAGAAAGCCAAAGAGCTTGAGCTCCAGGGCTGGCCCTATCCGCGGCATCTTGCCGGCCGCGTGTTCTCCGTCGTGACCCATGGCGACGCTTCGGGCACCGAAAACCTGCGCCGCATTCTAACCGACTGGATGGAGGATATCGGCATGATACCGGCCGGCCATCTCAGCCATATCGACCGTTATATCGGCTATTACGAACCCTACGCGACCAGCCACGACGATCTCGACAAGGACGAAGGCGTGCAGGAGGACGTGCGCAATGCGGCGCGCGCCTTGATGCAGGCGGTCACCGACCGGCGCAGCGGGAAATTGCAGCCGCCCGACCGCGGCCTGCACGAGGCGCGGCCGAAATAGCTAGAGCGCGATCCGTTTAGATTGAATCACTTGCTCTCCTGACATTTTGCTTGCGCATGATCTTTTCCGAAAACCGGTGCCCATTTTCGGGATCATGCGCTAGCGCCAGGGCGTATACCAGCGCGGCATATGCAGCGGGTCGGGTTCGGCCTGCGCCGGCCGCGCGCCGTTGCGCTCGATCAGGCAGAGCGCGGCGGCAAGGCCGGCGAGCGCGAGCTGGATGGTGTGCTCGCGCAACAGCCCGACATTCTGCGACCACACCGCCGGGCCGACCGAGAAGATGCTGATGATCACCACCAGGATAAGGCCCGCCTCCAGCACGTCCGACTGGCCCCGCCCGGCCGGCCATTTGCGGATGCGCTCGGCGACAAAAGCGAGACAGATGACGGCGACGGCGAGCTTGAGGGTGGCGAAGAAAGCGGCAAGCTTGATCAGCCCGAGCGGCGTGAGCGACAGCATCCGCCCGATGGCGAAGACGAATTGCGAGCGCCAGACGTCGTCGAGCCCGTAGGCCGGCGAACTGAGCATGCGCAGCGCTTCGAAGCCCCAGACCAGGACGAAATAGACCGCGATTGCCAGAATGATCGCCGTGGCCGCGCCGGTGAATTTGCGCATCGCATGCTCCTTCGACTGGAGCCCATGCGTAAGCGCTTCAAATGCCGAATTCAAAAGAAACAGAAGTTTTACCTTACTTGTTAGGCGTTTAACCACGCGGCGCGATGTTCCGGTGGATAATCGCGGGCATCGCGGCACGGTGGGAACTTCTAGGGGCCGCCCTATAAACAAGGGCCGCGCCTGCTTTGGCGGTTGAATTATCCTTCGCAGATTGTAGCCTCGCCGTAATTGGTGGTCGTCATGGGGGAGCCCGCCGCGTCCCTTACGCGGCGGCGGGGCTGTCAATGGATATCCTTGATGCGCTGATTAACTTCGTCCACGGCAACCTCCCGAAAGTCGTGGAGTTTTGCAATCAGCATCCCTATCGCGCCTTTGCCGCGGCGGTTCTTTTCCTGCTGCTCGTCACCCATTTCGCGGTCCACACCTGCATCGAATTTTGCGACTGGAGCCAAACATCTGCACCGCACGCGGCTCGGCCTCTACAGCATGATGGCGGTCGTCCTCGCTCAGGTGTCGGTTGCCGGCTACTTCGTCCATTCCTTCGCCCCGCAATTCGGCGCGCCGAAATTCGCGCTCGAGCGCAGCAGAATTCGTCGGCCAGAATTTCATGATCAAGTGGACTGACGACAATAAAACGAGTTCCGGCCATTACCAACTGGAGAGCAGCGCCAAGCCCGACTTCAAGCGAGCAACAGTCTATCACCGTCCGCGAAGTCCTGGCGCTACAAGAATCCGGTCGACGGCAAGCGCTGGTGGCGCGTGAAAGCCGTCAATTCAAACCAGACCGTCGACGGCAAGGACAATTTCCTGGTGCGCTGGTGGAACAAGGTTTTCCAGGTCGAAGTCTGGAGCGAACCGGTCAGGACGGTCTTACTACAGCAATTCGCTGGCGCGCATCAAAGCGAACCGCCGCGTCATCATCGGCATCAGCCGCTCCGACGACCCGACCGCCTATTTTCAATTCTCCCATCACGGCAAGACCGCCGGCTACGAGATCGACCTGGTCAGGCAGGTGGTCAAAGGACTGGAAAAGAAATTGGACCGGCCGATCGAGCTGGATCTGCAGGCGCTGTCTTGGCCGCTGCTCGACAAGCTTGGAAGCGGCGACGTCGACATGGTCATTTCAATGACCAGCGTCGCAGTCGCCGCGAGGCCGAGCACAAAATCATTATTCACCGAGCCTTATTATTGCACGACGCTGTCGGTGCTCTATCGGCCCGGCGCCAACCTCGATGCGTCGAAGGATTTCCTGAGCGGAAAAGTCGGCGTCGAGTCGCACACCACCAGCGAAGAACTGATCCGGGCGCTGGAAAAGACGAATGTCGGCCTCACCATCGTCAGCGCCGAAAACATCGATGAAATTCTCAACAAGTTGATCAACGGCGAAATCAACGCCGTCATCGTGGACACGCCGATCGCCGAAGACATCGTGGAGCAGAACGCGCACAGCTCGGTCAAACTGATGTCGCATAAACTCGACGTCGCCGCGCTCGCTGCGACGCTCTTGGAAAAGTCCGGCCTGCCGCCCGAGCGGGTGGAGGAGATGAAGGCCGAGAAATATGCCATCGCGGTGCGCGAGGAAGACAAGGAGCTGCGCACGTTCATCAACGACATGCTGGGCGCGATGAAGGGGGCCAAGGTCGCCGGCGTCGCCGACATGAAATTCAAATCGCTGAAGGAACTGCTCAACGACGCGATCAAGGCCTATGACGATTCCAAGCGCGACGCCACCCAGGAACCCGGTTTGATCAATCAATCGATGACCGACGTCGCGACGCTGTCCCCCGCCAAAGACCGCGTCCTGCCCGTCGCGGAAGACGACAAAAACAACCCCGCCGCCGCGCAGGCCGACCCACGCTCGGCGACTTTCGATCCGCTCCAGCTCTGTCCGCCGCCCAAGCCGCATTGACGCCGCCGCGGCGGCTTACCCGCCCCTGCCCTCGCGGAAAGCCTGCGGCGTGGTGCCGGTCTGCTTGCGGAAAAAACGCGTGAAGTGCGAGGGATCGGAGAACGCCAGATCGTAGGCGATCTCGTGGATCGGCTGGCCGGTGAACACCAGTTGGCGCTTGGCCTCGGTCAGCACGCGTTGCCGGATGAGATGGCCGGCGGTGACGCCGGTCGCGCGCTTGACGTGATCGTTGAGCCGGTCGGAGGTCATCGCCAGCTTGCCGGCATAGAAGCTGATCAGCCGCTCCTTGCGGAAATGCTCGTCGATCAGCCGGCGCAGCTCGTCGACGCGCGCGTCGCCGCGCGACAGCGTCACCGCGCCGCTGCGCGCGCGGCTCACCGCCAGCCGCACCACCTCGATCGCGATCAGCGCCAGCAGTCCGCGCATCGCCAGCCGATAGCCCTCGCGCGCGAGCGAGCTTTCCTCCTGCAACTCGGCGCACAGCCCCGACAGGCGCTTGGCCTCGGCCGCGCTCGCCAGCGGAACCAGCGGATCGGCGGCCACCGCCTTAAGCCGCGCGAGCGCCTCGCCGGAACGGTCGCCGAGCGCATTGGCGACGTCCTCGGTGAAGCTCACCACCCAGCCGTCGGTGACCTGCGGCTTGAAGCGGAAGCCGTGCGCGGTGGTCGCCGGCACCAGGATCGCGGCCGGCGCCGAGAACGGCACGATCGCGGTTTCGTAGCTCATCTCGCCGCCGCCCTTTTCGATCAGCAGCACTTGAAACAAATTGCGATGGCGGTGCGCGCGGATGGTCCAGTCGTGGATCGAGGAGCGCGAGGCGATGGTCTCGATATGGATGAAGTCGAACGCGCCGTCGTCCGGCGGATCGCCGTACAGATGAAACAACGGCAGCGCGGAGGTCGCCATGGCGCCGCGAGCATAAGCGAGAGCGGCGGCCGAGGCCATCGCGCTAAACGAAAAACCCCGCCATGCGGCGGGGCTTTCCTTAATGCAACGGCGCGAACCTTAGCTTTTCTGGTCCTGCTTGCCGCCCTGCTGCTGCTGGCCGGGCTTGCCGCCCTGACCCGGATTGTTCTGCTGCTGCTGCTGGCCTGGCTTCTGCTGCTGTCCACCCTGCTGCTGGCCGCCCTGCTGCTGGCCGCCTTGCTGCTGCTGGCCGCCCTGCTGCTGGCCCTGGCGCTGGTCTTGGTTATTCTGGTTCATGAGGCACTCCTGTCCGGCGGTTGGCCCGAAAGGGAATCTTTCGAGGCTCCCCGGCCTGAGCAGTCATAACGCACCGGTATCATTGCGGGTTCCCCGCATGCCCATGACGTGGCCGCGCGGAACCGCGGCCGGCCATCGCGAGTTCCTCGAACCAAGCGCGCAGGAAAGAAAGGGTGACACATGGGACGATACCTCTTGCTTTGGCTGATCGGCGTGCCGGTGCCGATCCTCGTGCTGATCTGGATTTTCGGCGGCTTGCACTAATCGCGTTGCGCCTCGTTGCGGAATGGCTGCGTCAGCAGGCGACCGATGCGCAGCTCGGCGATCTCGCGGAAAATCGGTAAGCCGATCTGAACGCCGTTGTCGCCGGCCGCCGGCGCCGCCCGGTAGGTGCCGAACAGACGATCCCACCACGGCAGATTGAAGCCGAAATTGCTGTCGGTCTCCGCGCGCACCACCGAGTGATGCACCTGGTGCATCTGCGGCGTCACCACCAGCCAGCGCACGACCGGCTCCAGCCGCGGCGGCAGCGCGACGTTGCTGTGGTTGAACATCGAGGTGGCGTTGAGCAGCACTTCGAAGATCAGCACCGCCGCCGCCGGCACGCCGAGCGCCACCACCGCCGCCATCTTGATCGCCAGCGACAACAGAATTTCGACCGGATGGAAGCGCACGCCGGTGGTCACGTCGATGTCCAGATCGGCGTGATGCATGCGATGCAACCGCCACAGCCACGGCACGTGATGAAAGACGACGTGCTGCGCATAGATCACCAGATCGAGCGCGATCACGCCGGCAACGAGCGCAGCCGCTGACGGCAGGCCGAGCAGGTTGAACAAGCCCCAGCCGCGCTGCGCCGGCGAGCAGCGCCACGCCGACCGCGCTGGTCGGGACCAAGAGCCGCACCGCCACGATATCGAGCGCCAGAATGCCGAGATTGCCCGGCCAGCGCGGCCTCCGCCCGGCGGTGAGCTGGCGCCGCGGCAGCCGCCATTCCCACAGCGCCATGGCGGTAAAGACCGCGGCCGCGCCGCCGATGCGGATCAGGATTTCAAAGCCGGGGGACAAGGCCGGATTCCTCCGGTCCGATTGATAGCACATCGCGCGCCCGCCGTTGCCGCTGCCGCCATGCCCTGTTAAGCGTTAGGTATTCGCGTATTCGGTGTCGGCTGGGCGACGTCGGCTCAAGGGGACGGGGACCGGATGGAAGTCTTCCTCCAGCAGCTCATCAACGGCATCACGCTCGGCTCGATCTACGGCCTGATCGCCATCGGCTACACGATGGTGTTCGGCATCATCGGCATGGTGAACTTCGCCCACGGCGACGTGTTCATGGTCTCGGCCTTCATCGCGCTGATCGCCTTCCTGATCCTCACCACCTGGCTCGGCATCTCCTCGATCGCGCTGGCGCTGTTGATCGTGCTGGTGGTGGCGATGCTGTTCACCGCGCTGGTCAACTGGGTGATCGAGCGCATCGCCTACCGGCCGCTGCGCGGCTCGTTCCGGCTGGCGCCGCTGATCTCGGCGATCGGCATGTCGATCTTCCTGTCGAATTTCGTGCAGGTCGCGCAGGGCCCGCGCAACAAGTCGATCCCGCCGATGGTGCAAGGCGACTTCGCGCTGTTCACGCAGAACGGCTTCACCGTCACGCTGTCCTACAAGCAGCTCATCATCTGGGGCGTCACCGCGGTCCTGCTCGCTTGCTTCTGGTATCTGGTCGCCAAGACCCGGCTCGGCCGCGCCCAGCGCGCCTGCGAGCAGGACCAGAAGATGGCGGCGCTGGTCGGCGTCAACGTCGACCGGACCATCTCGATGACCTTCGTGATCGCCGCCGCGCTCGCCGCCGTCGCCGGCACCATGTATCTGATGTATTACGGCGTGGTGAACTTCTCCGACGGCTTCGTGCCCGGCGTGAAGGCCTTCACCGCCGCGGTGCTCGGCGGCATCGGCTCGCTGCCCGGCGCGGTGGTCGGCGGCCTGCTGATCGGCCTGATCGAGACCATGTGGTCGGCCTATTTCTCGATCGACTACAAGGACGTCGCCGCCTTCTCGGTGCTGGCGATCACGCTGATCTTCCTGCCGCAGGGCCTGTTCGGCCGGCCCGACGTGGAAAAGGTGTGAGATGGCCGTCGCCGCCAACACGCCGGCGCAGAGCCCGCGCGCGCAGCCACTCGAGCGCAGCCGCATGGCCGCGGCGCTGCGCGACGCCGCCATCACGGCGGCGATCGCCTTCGGCCTGTTTCTGCCGCTGATCGGCTTCGAGACCATCACCGATATTCGCAACGAGACCGCGCTCGCCACGCGCTGGCCGCTGCTGTTCGCGCTGACCGCGATCATCGGCCTGGGCCGCCTGTGCTATTCGCTCGCGCTCGAGCCGGCGCTGCGGCGGCTCGCCGAGCGGCGGGCGGCCACGCCGCCCGGCACGCTCACGACGCCGGCCAAGTTCTTCCGTCTCGCCGCGCGCGTTGCCGGCATCGGCCTGTGGTGCGTCGCGGCCTATGTCATGGTCTGGCAGTTCGCCGCCGGGCCGTTGCTCGGTCCGCTCGGCGTCCCCGGCCCCGAGGATTCCGCCTCATCCGCCATCGCGCTGGCGGCGCTCGCCACCGCCGCGGGATTCGTTCTGGTGCGTTTTGCCGCGCACGGACGCGAGGGCGCCGCCCCCATGGCGCGGCCGTTCAGCCTGGGATTCGTTTTGCTCTATCCGGTGATCGTCGTCGCCTTGGTCGGCTTCCAGGGCTCGCTGAAATGGATCGACAATTTCGGCATCCAGATTCTGATCTACGTGATGCTCGGCTGGGGCCTCAACATCGTGGTCGGCCTCGCCGGCCTGCTCGACCTCGGCTACGTCGCCTTCTACGCGGTCGGCGCCTATGCCTACGCGCTGCTCGCCAAGACCTTCGGCCTGTCGTTCTGGATTCTGCTGCCGCTCGCCGGCATGCCTCGCCTCGTTCTGGGGCATCCTGCTCGGCTTTCCGGTGCTGCGGCTGCGCGGCGACTATCTCGCCATCGTCACGCTCGCCTTCGGCGAGATCATCCGCATCGTGATCATCAACTGGGTGGCGCTGACCAACGGCTATGCCGGCATCAGCGGCATCCCGCGGCCGAGCTTCTTCGGCATCCCGTTCAACGCCAATGACGACGGCTTCGCCGCGGTGTTCGGGCTGGAATTCACGCCGCTCTACCGCACGATCTTTCTCTATTACGTGATCCTGGCGCTGGCGCTGCTCACCGCCTTCGTCACCGTGCGGCTGCGCCGGCTGCCGGTCGGCCGCGCCTGGGAGGCGCTGCGCGAGGACGAGATCGCCTGCCGCTCGCTCGGCATCAACACCACCAACACCAAGCTCACCGCCTTCGCCATGGGCGCGATGTTCGCCGGCTTTGCCGGCTCGTTCTTCGCCGCGCGGCAGGGCTTCATCTCGCCGGAATCCTTCACCTTCATCGAATCGGCGACCATCCTGTCGATCGTGGTGCTCGGCGGCATGGGCAGCCAGATCGGCGTCGCCATCGCCGCCATCGCCATGATCGGCGGCACCGAGATCATGCGCGAGCTCGATTTCCTCAAGCAGATTTTCGGCGCCGACTTTCGATCCGACGCCAGTACCGCATGCTGCTGTTCGGCTTCGCCATGGTGCTGATCATGATCTGGCGGCCGCGCGGGCTGATCTCGACGCGCGAGCCTTCCGTGTTCCTCAAGGAGCGCAAGACGATCGCCGCCGATCTCGTCAAAGAGGGTCACGGCTGATGCGCGGACGGCGACACTCTGCTGCGCGTCGAGCACCTGACCATGCGCTTCGGCGGCCTGGTCGCCGTCGACGATCTGTCCTTCGAGGCCGAGCGCGGCGAGATCACCGCGCTGATCGGCCCGAACGGCGCCGGCAAGACCACCGTGTTCAACTGCATCACCGGCTTCTACAAGCCGAGCGAGGGCCGCCTCGGGCTGCGCCACGGCGACGCCGCCGCTGTGGGACGATGCTGGAGACGCCTGACCGACAGCGGCGCGCGCCATCGCGCCGCGCGGCGACGGCACGCTGTTCCTGCTCGAGCGCATGCCGGACTTTCTGGTGGCGCAGCAGGCGCGCGTCGCCCGCACCTTCCAGAACATCCGCCTGTTCCCCGGCATGACGGTGCTGGAAAACCTGCTGGTCGCCCAGCACAACCCGCTGATGCTCGCCTCCGGCTACACGCTGCTCGGCGTGCTCGGCTTGCCCGTCCTATGCGCGCCGCCGAGCGGGCGGCGATCGAGAAGGCGCGCGCACTGGCTCGAGCGCGTCGGCCTGATCGCGCGCGCCGACGATCCGGCCGGCGACCTGCCCTATGGCGCGCAGCGCCGGCTCGAGATCGCGCGCGCCATGTGCACCGACCCGGTGCTGCTCTGCCTCGACGAGCCGGCGGCCGGCCTCAATCCGCGCGAAAGCGCCGAGCTCAACGAGCTGCTGCTCGCGCATCCGCGACGAGCACGACATCTCGATCCTGCTGATCGAGCACGACATGTCGGTGGTGATGGAGATCTCCGACCACGTCGTCGTGCTCGACTACGGCGTCAAGATCGCCGACGGCGCGCCGGAAGCGGTGCGCAACGACCCCAAGGTGATCGCCGCCTATCTCGGCGTCGCCGACGAGGAGGAAGTCGCCGAGGTGGAGGCGGAGGTCGGGCTATGACCACGCCGCTCCTCTCCGTGCGCGGCGTCACGACCTTCTACGGCCGCGTGCATGGCGCTCAAGGGCGTCGACCTCGACGTCAACGACGGCGAGATCGTCACGCTGATCGGCGCCAACGGCGCCGGCAAGTCGACGCTGATGATGACGATCTGCGGCAACCCGCGCGCACGCGACGGCGCGATCGTCTTCGCCGGGCAGCGACATCACGCGCATGCCGACGCACGAGATCGCGCGGCTCAAGCTCGCGCAGGCGCCGGAGGGCCGCCGCATCTTCTCGCGCATGACGGTGCTGGAAAACCTGCAGATGGGCGCGACCGTCGCCGAGCCGGCGCATTTCGAGCGCGACCTCGAGCGCGTGCTCGGCGCTGTTTCCGCGCCTCAAGCAGCGGCTCGGCCAGCGCGGCGGCACGCTGTCGGGCGGCGAGCAGCAGATGCTGGCGATCGCGCGCGCGCTGATGAGCCGGCCGCGGCTGCTGCTGCTCGACGAGCCGTCGCTCGGCCTGGCGCCGCTGATCGTGCGGCAGATCTTCGACGCCATCCGCAAGCTCAACGCCGACGAAGGCCTGACGGTGTTCCTGGTCGAGCAGAACGCCTATCACGCGCTCAAGCTCGCCCACCGCGGCTACGTGATGGTCAACGGGCTGATCACGCTGTCCGGCAGCGGGCGCGAATTGCTGGAGCGCCCGGAAGTCAAATCCGCCTATCTCGAAGGCGGCAGGCAGCAATAAGATGCAATACGCCATCTCGATCCCCGAGCTGCTGTACGAGGAAGGCTCCTTCGGCGTGTTCCTGCTGGTACGGTCGTCCTGGGCGGCGGGGCGGCGGCGCTCGCCGGCCGCGCCGTGGCGGCGACCTGGCGGCCGGCCTGGCAGGTGGCGGCCTATATGTTCGTATCCTGGGCGGCGCGGTGCGCTTCTTCCATTACGCCTTGTTCGACGGCACCCTGTTGTCGCTGCACTATTATCTGGTCGACTGCCTGGTCTGCCTGGCGGCCGGCGCCCTCGGCTTCCGCTCCGAGCGGGCCCGCCAGATGGTCACGCAATATCGCTGGATCAACAGCCGCAGCGGGCCGATGCGCTGGCGCCGCAAAGCGCCCTGACGTAACATCGGGGCAAGGTTTGGCTTTAAAAAGAGGGGAACACGGATGAACAGGATCCACACGCTCGGCTTAGCGTTTGCGTTCGCGTTGGCCACGGCGGGCACCGCCGCGGCCCAGGTCAAGCTCGGCGTCGAGGGGCCGATCACCGGCCCGAACGCCGCGTTCGGCGCCCAGCTCAAGAACGGCGCCGAGCAGGCGGTCGCCGACCTCAACGCCAAAGGCGGCATCCTCGGCAAGAAGATCTCGATTTCCTTCGGCGACGACGTGTCCGATCCCAAGCAGGGCGTGTCGGTGGCCAACAAATTCGTCGCCGACGGCGTGAAATTCGTGGTCGGCGCCTTCAATTCCGGCGTCACCATGCCCTCCTCCGAGGTCTATCAGGAGAACGGCATCGTCGAGATCACGCCCGCCTCCACCAATCCGCAGATCACCGAGCGCGGCATGTGGAACATCTTCCGCACCTGCGGCCGCGACGACCAGCAGGGCGCGGTGGCCGGCGCCTACATCCTCAAGCACTTCAAGGGCAAGAAGATCGCCGTCGTGCACGACAAGACGACCTACGGCAAAGGCCTCGCCGACGAGACCATCAAGGCGCTGGCCAAGGGCAACATGAAGCCGGTGCTCTACGAAGGCGTCAACACCGGCGAGAAGGACTTCTCCGCGCTGGTGTCCAAGATCAAGCAGTCGGGCGCCGACCTCGTCTATTGGGGCGGCCTGCACACCGAAGGCGGGCTGATCATCCGCCAGATGCGCGACCAGGGCATCAAGGCGCCGCTGATGGGCGGCGACGGCATCACCACCGACGAATTCGCCTCGATCGGCGGGCCGGCGGTCGAAGGCACGCTGATGACCTACGGGCCGGATGCGCGCAAGAACCCGGCGGCCAAGGCGGCGGTCGCGCAATTCCGCGCCAAGAAGTTCGAGCCGGAAGCCTATACGCTCTACAGCTACGCCGCGGTGCAGATCTTCGCGCAGGCCGCGACGGCGGCGAAATCGATCGACCCCAAGAAGGTCGCCGAGAAGATGCATTCCGGCATGAAGTTCAACACCGTGATCGGGCCGATCTCCTACGACAAGAAGGGCGACCGCACCGGCCTCGACTACGTGATGTACATCTGGAAGAAGAATAAAGACGGCAAGATCACCTACGAGGAATGCCCGGCCGCGGGCTGCAAGTAAGCTTCGCGCCGACGACCTTCGAGAAGCCCGCCCTCGCGGCGGGCTTCTTTTTTCGCGCTAGCCGATCTTGCCGAGCGCCGGGAACGTCTCCAGCAGCCACACGCTCATCTGATTGACGCTGCCGGTCAGAAACGCGATGCCGGTGAGCACCAACAAGCGCGCCCATCGCCTGCTCGACGCGGTGCAAATAATTCTTGAAGCGCGCAAGGAACGCCGCGAACGGCTCGATCGCGAAGGCCGCGATCACGAACGGAATGCCGAGGCCGAGCGAATAGACCGCGAGCAGGCCGGCGCCGCGCGCCACCGTCTGCTCGGAGGCCGCGACCGCCAGGATGGCGGCGAGGATCGGCCCGATGCAGGGCGTCCAGCCGAAGGCGAACGCGAGCCCGATCACATAGGCGCCCCACAGCCCGACCGGCTTGGCGACCTCCAGCCGCTTCTCGCCGCATCAGAAACGCGATCGGCGTGAGGCCGAGGAAATGCAGGCCCATCACGATGATGACGATGCCGGCGACGATCGCGAGCGGGCCGGAATAGACGCGGATCAGCGACGCCGATCGCGCTCGCGCTCGCGCCCAGCGCCACGAACACGGTCGAGAAGCCGGCGACGAACAGCAGCGCGGCGGCGACCGTCTCGCGCTTGACGCGCGGCTCCGGCTCCTTGTCGGCGAAGCGCTCGAGCGAGGTGCCGGCGAGAAACACCAGATAAGGCGGCACCAGCGGCAGCACGCAGGGCGACAGGAAGCTGACCAGCCCCGCGATCAGCGCGGCCAAAATGGTGACGTCGGAAGTCATGAGGCGCGATATGCACGGCTCAATGTGGCGCTGGCAAGATGTCCCTGACCCGATGGCGCGGATGTGATAAGCGGTGACCGTAATGCGCAATTTGATCACCGATATTCCCGGCCTTCGCGTCGGCCATGCCGAGGACGCCGCGCTCGGCTCCGGCACCACCGTGGTCGTGTTCGACGCGCCGGTGGTGGCGAGCGTCGACGTGCGCGGCGGCGGGCCGGGCACGCGCGAGACCGCCTTGCTCGATCCGGCGCAGACGGTCGAAGGCATCGACGCCATCGTGCTGTCGGGCGGCTCGGCCTTCGGGCTCGACGCCGCCTCCGGCGTGCAGGCTTATCTGCGCGAGCAAGGCCGCGGCTTTGCAGTGCGCGAGGCGCGCGTGCCGATCGTGCCGGGCGCGATTTTGTTCGACCTCTTGTCGGGCGGCAACAAGGACTGGGGCCGCTACCCGCCCTATCGCGAGCTCGGCTACGACGCGGCGAAAAAGGCCGGCGCCGAATTCGCGCTCGGCAGCGCCGGCGCCGGCCTCGGCGCCACCACGGTCAATCTCAAGGGCGGCATCGGCTCGGCCTCGGCGCGCACGCGCGAGGGGCTGAGCGTCGGCGCGCATCGCCGCCGCCAACGCCGCCGGCAGCATGACCATCGGCGACAGCGCGCATTTCTGGGCGGCGCCGTTCGAGCAGGGCAAAGAATTCGGCGGGCGCGGCTGGCCGGCCCAGTTTCCCGCCGACGCCTTGACGTTCCGCAGCAAAGGCAAGCGTCGGCGAGAACACCACGCTGGCGGTGGTGGCGACCGACGCCAAACTGACCAAAGCGCAATGCAAGCGGCTTGCGGTGATGGCGCAGAGCGGCCTGTCGCGCGCGATCTATCCGGTGCACACCCCGCTCGACGGCGACGTGGTGTTCGCCGCGGCGACGGGCGCAAAGCCGCTGCGCGATCCCGTATTCTCGCTCAGCGAGCTCGGCATGCTCGCCGCCAACGTGCTGGCCCGCGCCATCGCGCGCGGCGTCTATGAGGCCAAAGCGCTGCCCTTCCCCGGCGCGCTACCGGCTTGGCAGGACAAGTTCGGCTGATTGAACTGCGGCCGCCTCCCGCGCGTTATCCGGCATGCCGTCGAGCGTCATCGCCGATATCGAGTACGAGCAGGAGCGGGCGCGGCTGACCGTCACTTTCGTGACCGGCCGTATCTATCAATATGTCGATGTCCCCGCCGAAGTCGCCGCCTCGTTCCAATCGGCCTCGTCCAAAGGCGCCTTCTTCAATTGCTACATCCGCGACCGTTACGACTTTCGCGAAGTCACAAAGGCCCATTAGCGGCGGCGTGCAAGAAGCGCTCCGCGGCGTAAGGCGCCGGGTCGCAGAACGGCGCCTCGCCCGCCATCAGCTGTCCGATCAGCAGGCCGGTGACCGGTCCGAGCGTCAATCCCCAATGGGAATGGCCGATGGCGAGCCATAGGCCCGGCAGGCCGGGCGCGCGGCCGATCACGGGGCGCGAATCGGGAAAACACGGGCGCGCGCCGAGCCAGGTCTTGTCGTCGGCACGCTCACCCAGCGGAAACAGCGCGCGCGCCGCCGGCATCAGCCGATCGAACTGCACCGGCGTCGGCTTGGCATCGCGCGCGGCGAATTCCGCGCCGGTGGTGAGGCGGATGCCTTGCGCCATCGGCGTGATCAGGTAGCCGTATTGGGTATCGACCACCGGCCGCGACAGCGCGGCATTGCCTTGCCCGCGGAAGTGCCGGTGGTAGCCGCGCTTGACCGCCATCGGCAGCTTCAGCCCGAGCGGCGTGAGCACATCCGGCGCCCATGGCCCGAGCGCGACCACCGCCTCGGGCGCATCGACGCCGCCTTCATCGGTCTCGACCCGCCAGCGGTTTCCCGCGCGATGCAGCGAGCGCGCGTCGCCGGCAACGGTGACGCCGCCGAGCGCGGCGAAGCGCGCGGCATAGGCGCGCGTCACCGCCAGCGGATCGGAGAGGCTCGCCGCCTGCGGCCAGAACACCGCGTGCTGGAACACCGGATGGAGCGAGGGCTCGAGCGCGAGCGCGCCTTGCGCGTCGAGCGGTTGCAGCGGAATGCCGAATTCGCGCGCCAGCGCGAACTCCGGCGCCAGCGCGGCAAAGGCGCGTTCGCTGCGGTATATCTTCATCCAGCCGGTCTTGCGCAGATAGCGCAGCGCGCCGGCCTCGGCCATCAGCGTCTCGTGTTCGGCGAGCGCGCGCGCAAACAGCGGGCGGTTCAGCCGTGCCGTTTCGGCGATGCGATCCGGCCGCGAGGCGGCGCGGAAGGCGATGAGCCAGGGCGCGACGCGCGCCAGGAAGCGCAGATGATAATTGGCGTCGCTCGCGCGCTTGAAGGCGACCCGCAGCAGCGCGCCCAAGCTCGCCGGAAAGGCCGGCGGCAGGATGGTCGAGCCCTCGATCACGCCCGAATTGCCGTAGGAGGTCTGCTCGCCCACGCCGGCGCGCTCGACCAGCGCGACCGACATTCCACGCTTGGCGAGCTGCAGCGCCACCGAGACGCCGACAATACCGCCGCCAAGCACGATGGCGTCCGTGCGGGCCATGACTTCATCCCCAATTGAGGCCGTCACCCTGAGGCGCCCGAGCGCCGCGAGGGCCTCGAAGGGTGGTGGCGGTCATCCTTCGAGGCTCGGGCTATCGCCCTCGCGCCTCAGGATGACGGCAACTCTGTCCTTATATGGATTGCCGGCCGGCAAAACGCTATCAAGGACATCCTGCCGCCGGAGTTTTCTCAGGAATGCGAGCGCTCGCTTTGCCCGCCGCCGCGCTGACGCTGCTCGGCCGCCACGGCACCTTGATCGCGGCAGGCTCGATCTTCGTCGGCCTCGCCGTCCCGCCGCTCGCCGCCGCCTGCAAGCCCTATCTCGGCGAGGTGATCGTGGTGATGATCGTGCTGTCGTTTCTGCGCGTCGACCCGGCCGAGCTGCGCCGCCATTGGACACGGCCCGGTTTGATCCTGGCGACCAATGTCTGGATTCTGCTGGTGCTGCCGGTGCTGCTTGGGCTGTTGTTCTGGGGTTTCGGCCTCAGCACCCGCTCGCCAGGGCTCTATTACATGTTGGTGCTGCAGATGTCGGCGCCCGGCCTGATGTCGTCGCCGGCGCTCGCCGCCATGATGGGGCTCGACGCCGCGCTCACGCTGGCGAGCCTGATCGTCGGCTTTGCCGCGGTGCCGCTGACCGCCGAGCCTGTTCACGCACCTCTTCCTCGGCAGCGTGGTGATCGCGCCGCTCGCCTTCGGCCTGCGGCTGTTCCTGATCATCGCCGGTTCGGCGGCCGCCGCGGCGATCATCCGCCGGCTCGCCGGCCGCGCCTTCATCGAGGCGCAGCGCGAGCGCATCGACGGCCTCAACGTCATCGCCTTCGCCATGTTCGCGATCGCCGCCATGGACGGCATCCCGGCGCATTTCATGGCCGACGCCGCTGCTGGTCGCGGCGCTGACCGGCCTCGCCTTCCTGCTCGCGCTCGGGCAGATGGTGGTCACCGCGCTGGTCTTCGGCCGCGCCGGCGGCGCGCGCGCCTTCGCCATCGGCCTGATCGCCGGCAACCGCAATATCGGGCTCATGCTGGCGGCGACCGGCTTCATGGTGCCCGACGTCGCCTGGCTTTATTTCGCGCTGGCGCAGTTTCCGATCTATCTGCTGCCGCATCTGCTCAAGCCGCTGGCGCGCCGGCTGACGGCCGATCGTTAACAGCCCTAGCGCGACGCTGGACGTTGCCCGCGAGCGCGCCGCGTGTTACGCGAACGGCGTTCGGAGACCGTGCATGCGCCCGCTCATCATCGCGCCGTCGATTCTGTCGGCCGATTTCGCCAAACTGGGCGAGGAAGTCCGCGCCAGTCGAGGCGGCCGGCGCCGACTGGATCCACGTCGACGTGATGGACGGGCACTTCGTGCCCAACATCACCATCGGCCCGGCGGTGGTGAAGGCGATCCGCCCGCTCACCAAGAAGACGCTCGACGTCCATCTGATGATCGCGCCCTGCGATCCCTATCTCGAAGCCTTCGCCAAGGCCGGCTCCGACATCATCACCGTGCATGTCGAGGCCGGCCCGCACGTGCACCGCTCGCTGCAGGCGATCCGCGCGCTCGGCAAGAAGGCCGGCGTCACGCATCAACCCGGCGACGCCGGTCGTCGAGCATCGAGCACGTCATCGATCATGGTCGATCTGGTCCTGGTGATGTCGGTCAATCCCGGCTTCGGCGGCCAGGCCTTCATCCCGGCCGCGCTCGACAAGATCTGCGCGACGTGCGCGCGCTCGTCGGCGCGCGGCCGATCGACATCGAGGTCGACGGCGGCGTCACCGCCGCAGAACGCCGCCGAGGTGGTGCGCGCCGGCGCCAACGTGCTGGTCGCCGGCTCCGCCGTGTTCAAGGGCGGCAATCGACGCCTACCGCGGCAACATCGCGGCGATCCGCAACGCCGCCGCGCTGGCGCGCGGGGAAGCGGCGTGACTGATCCCGCGCTACTCCCGCCCCGAGATGGCCGCGATCTGGTCGCCGGAGACCCGCTTCCGCATCTGGTTCGAGATCGAGGCGCACGCCGCCGACGCCATGGCCGAGCTCGGCGTCATCCCGAAGGAGGCGGCCAAGACGATCTGGGACAAGGGCAAGGCCGCCAAATTCGACGTCGCGCGCATCGACGCGATCGAGCGCGAGGTCAAGCACGACGTCATCGCCTTCCTCACGCATCTCGCCGAGATCGTCGGCCCGGAGGCGCGCTTCGTGCACCAGGGCATGACCTCGTCCGACGTGCTCGACACCTGCTTCAACGTGCAGCTCGTGCGCGCCGCCGACATCCTGATCGCCGACGTCGACGCGCTGCTCGCCGCGCTCAAGCGCCGCGCCTTCGAGCACAAGATGACGCCGACCATCGGCCGCTCGCACGGCATCCATGCCGAGCCGACCACCTTCGGGCTCAAGCTCGCCTACGCCTATGCCGAATTCGCCCGCGCGCAAGCGAGCGGCTCGTCGCCGCGCGCAAGGAGGTCGCCACCTGCGCCATCTCCGGCGCGGTCGGCACCTTCGCGCAGGTCGATCCGCGCGTCGAGGCGCATGTCGCCAAGGCGATGGGGCTTGCGGTCGAGCCGGTCTCGACCCAGGTCATCCCGCGCGACCGCCACGCCATGTATTTCGCCACGCTCGGCGTCGTCGCCTCCTCGATCGAGCGGCTGGCGACCGAGATCCGCCATCTGCAGCGCACCGAGGTGCTGGAGGCCGAGGAGTTCTTCTCCGAGAACCAGAAGGGCTCCTCGGCCATGCCGCACAAGCGCAATCCGGTGCTGTCGGAGAACCTCACCGGCCTCGCCCGCATGGTGCGCGCCTACGCGCTGCCGGCGCTGGAGAACGTGGCGCTCTGGCACGAGCGCGACATCTCGCATTCCTCGGTCGAGCGCATGATCGGGCCGGACGCCACCGTGACGCTCGACTTCGCGCTGCACGCGCCTCGCCGGCGTCATCGACAAGCTCGTCGTCTATCCCGAGAACATGCAGAAGAACCTCGACCGGCTCGGCGGCCTCGATCCATTCGCAGCGCGTGCTGATCGCGCTGACGCAGAAGGGCGTCGCGCGCGAGGACGCCTACCGCCTGGTGCAGCGCAACGCCATGAAGGTCTGGCGCGGCGAGAGCGGCGATTTCCTCGCGCTGCTCAAGGCCGACAAGGACGTGCGCGCGAAACTCAGCGACAAGGAGCTCGAGGCCAATTTCGACCTCGGCTATCACTTCAAGCACGTCGACACGATCTTCAAGCGCGTGTTCGGCGACCGCCTGAACCGGCGCGATGTCGCAAGCTCCGACGATTCTGGTTTTCAATTCCGGCCTCGGCGGCCTCACCGTGTTCCGCGAGGTCGCCGCGGCGCGGCCGGACGCGCGCTACGTCTATGTCGCCGACGATGCCGGCTTTCCCTACGGCGACATCCCGGAACAAGCGCTGATCACGCGCGTCGTCCACGTCATCGGCAAGGCGATCGCCGACCACGCGCCCGATCTCGTCGTCATCGCCTGCAACACGGCCTCGACTCTGGCGCTCGCCGAATTGCGCGCGCGCTACCAGGTGCCCTTCGTCGGCACCGTGCCGGCGATCAAGCCGGCCTGCGCGCAATCGAGCAGCGAAGCGCATCGCGGTGCTCGGCACGCAGGCGACCGTCAGCCGCGAATACACCCGCGCGCTGATCCGCGAATTCGCCTCGGACTGCGAGGTCGCGCTGGTCGGCTCGCCGCGGCTCGCCTCCTTCGCGGAAGCCGAGCTTGCCGGCGCGCCGGTCGCCGATGCCGAGATCGCCGCCGAGATCGCGCCCTGCTTTGTCGATGCCGGCGGCCGCCGCACCGACACTGTGGTGCTCGCCTGCACGCATTATCCGCTGCTGCTCGCGCGCTTGCGCAAGCTCGCGCCCTGGCCGGTCGACTGGCTCGATCCGGCGCCGGCGATCGCGCGCCGGGTCGCCGATCTGCTGCGCGCGCGCGCCGGCCGCGCCGCAAAGCCAGCCGCCGCGGATATTGTTTACCTCCGGCCGCGCGCCCTCGCCGACGCTCAAGGCGGCGCTCAAGCCGTTCGGCCTCTAGCCGAACAGATGCGGCCGCACTTCGTCGAAGCCGCGCCAGATCATGTCGAGCGCGACATAGAGGATGATGGCCAGGCCGACATAGGCGATCCAGCGCTGGCGCTCGAGCAGCCGCGCGATCAAGTTGGCGGCAACGCCCATCAGCACGATCGACAGGCCGAGGCCGAACACCAGCGCGGCGGGGTGGTCGCGCGCGGCGCCGGCCACCGCCAGCACGTTGTCGAGCGACATCGAGATGTCGGCCAACACGATCTGCCAGGCGGCCTGCGCGAAGGTCTTGCGCGGCGCCTCGGCCGCCGGCCCCGCTTTGTGGCGGCGCTGCCCGCGCAATTCGCGCCACATCTTCCAGGAGACCCACAGCAGCAGGATGCCGCCGGCGAGCAGCAGGCCGACGATTGCCAACAGCTCGACCGCGACCGCGGCGAGCACGATGCGCAGCAGCGTCGCCGCCACGATGCCGACCAGGATGGCGCGCGTGCGCTGCTCGGGCGGCAAGCCGGCGGCGGCAAGCCCGATGACGACCGCGTTGTCGCCCGCCAGCACCAGGTCGATCATGATGACCTGCAGGAAGGCGGCGATCGAGGCCTGTGTGAAGAGGTCGTGCATCGGGTGTCGTTAGCACCGCCGGCGCGGTTTGACACCCGCGCCGCTTACTCCTAAAACCCGCAGCCCGATGGGTTTTCGACCCGTCGGGCGTTTCGCGACCCGCGGTAAGGCCTTGCGCTTACGAGGTTTTTCCTGTCGGTTCCGGAGTTACCCGGGACAGAGGAGGGCGCGATCCTCATGCTCTGCAACAACATAACCGAGGACGCGATGACCAAGCGCATGGAATCCAAATACAAGATCGACCGCCGGATGGGCGAGAACATCTGGGGCCGGCCGAAGAGCCCGGTGAACCGGCGCGAATACGGCCCCGGCCAGCACGGCCAGCGCCGCAAGGGCAAGCTCTCCGACTACGGCGTGCAGCTCAAGGCCAAGCAGAAGCTGCGCGGCTATTACGGCAACATCTCCGAGCGCCAGTTCCGCGGCATCTACCAGGAGGCCCGCCGCATGAAGGGCGACTCGGGCGCGCACATGATCGGCCTGCTGGAGCGCCGGCTCGACGCCATGGTCTATCGCGCCAAATTCGTGCCGACGGTGTTTGCGGCGCGCCAGTTCATCAGCCACGGCCACATCAAGCGTCAACGGCAAGCGCGTGACCATCGCGAGCTACCGCGTGAAGGTCGGCGACGTGGTCGAGGTGAAGGAGAAGTCCAAGCAGCTCGCGCTGGTGATGGAAGCGCAGGCGCTGGCCGAGCGCGACGTGCCCGATTACATCGACGTCGACGCCGGCAAGCTGACCGCCAAGATGACGCGCATCCCGGCGATCGCCGACGTGCCCTACGCGGTGCAGATGGAGCCGCATCTGGTGGTGGAATACTATTCGCGCTGACCTGCGGACGCTTCGAGAGCGCCAAATCCCCTGCCCACAAGGCGGGGGATTTGCTATTTTGCGGCATGTCCGCCCTCACCCGCCGCACGCTGATCGCCACCGGCGCCGCCAGCCTCGCCGCCCGCGCTTTGCCCGCTTTGGCCGCGCCGGCGCCCTACCGCTTCCAGCACGGCGCCTTCGAGCTCACGGTGGTGAGCGACGGCCATCTGGTGCTGCCGGCGAGCTTTCTCGCGCCCGACGCGCCGCCGCAGGAGCGCGCGGCGCTGCTCAAGGCCGCCGGCGAAACCGGCGCGGAATACAATTCGCCGACCAATGTCACGCTGATCCGCGCCGGCAGCGACCTCATTCTGGTCGACATGGGTTCCGGCGACCGCTTCATGCCGAGCGCCGGCAAGCTCTGGGACAATCTCAAGAGCGCCGGCATCGACAAGGACAAGATCAGCAAGGTGATCTTCACCCACGGCCATCCCGACCACCTCTGGGGCGCGCTCGACGAATTCGACGAGATGGCGCTGCCGCAGGCCGCCTTCTACGCCGCGCAAGCCGAATGGGATTTCTGGGCCGGCGCGGACGCCGAGCGCGGGCTGCCGGCCGAGCGTGCCGGCTTCGTCACCGGCGCGCGCCGCCGTTACGCGGCGATCAAGGAGCGCGTCACTTTGCTCAAGCCGGGCGACGAACTGGTCAGCGGCTTGCACCTCGTCGCGACACCGGGCCACACGCAGGGCCATGTGTCGCTTGCTCTTGCCGGCGGTGATGGCCTCATCATCGGCGGTGATGCGCTGACGCATCCGCTGATTTCCTTCGCGCATCCCGAGTGGCGGCCGGCCGCCGACCACGTGCCGGAGCAGGCGGCGGCGACGCGGCGCCGGCTGCTCGACCGGCTGGCGGCCGACCGCACGCGGCTGATCGGCTTCCATCTGCCCTATCCCGGCCTCGGCAGCGTCGAGCGCAAAGACGGCGCCTATCGCTACCTACCGGCGAGCTAAAGCCGGGCTGGCGCGGGAATTAGCGGGATTTCGGCCGTTTTGGCCGTCGGCGCCTTCCGCCGGTCGTACACAAATTATGGGGCCCCAACTGCCGCTTTTTTCTACATTTAGTGATAATTTGGGCCGTGCCCGAATCGAAGGGGGCATGGCTAGGGAGAAAATCGCTATGAAAGGGATCGATACCATCAAAGGCTGGATCGGCGAACTGACCGAACTCGGCCTGATGCTGTTGGCGCTGGCGATCGTGCTGGCGCTCCTTGTCGGTACCAACCTCCCGTTCTTTGGCGCGGTGACCGCCAACATCATGACCTGGGTGAAAGAGCTGGGCGCGAACGGGCTGGTCGGCCTGATCACGCTCGGCATCATCCTGTGGCTGTTCTCGCACCGGAAAATGGCCTGACGTCGCCGTCGCGCCGCGCCAGTCGCCGGCGCCGAACTCTTGAGGCAATCTGGTGGGGGGCGGAACGCTCCCCACCCCTCGTCCATCCGCGCCGCCGCCCGACGGGCGTGGCGCCAGCGTCGGGGTCGCCGCCATGTTGAAATTCGTCACGACCGCCAAGCGCGCGCTGTGGGAGTTCGTCGAACTCGGCTTCCTGCTGGTGCTCGCGCTGGTGCTGATCTTCCTGCTGCTCGGGCAGAGCGCCGGGCCCTATGTCGTGTCGGTCGCCGACAACGTGACCAAGTTCGCCACCGGCGCCAGCGCCGGCATGCTCGGCATCGTATTGGTGCTGGCGATCGTCTATCTCGCCATGCGCCGGATGAAATGGGACGCGGGCGCGAGCGCGCCGCGGGCCCCGCGGCGCTGACGAAGAGGCGGCGGGATCGTAAGGGCCAAGAGCGCGCCCGCCGGCGGCGCGGCGCGATCCGGATTGAAATCCCGCTCAGGCGGTCTGGCGGACCGGGACGCCTTTGTCCTTCAGCGTCTGCTGCAATTCGCCGGCCTGGAACATCTCGCGGATGATGTCGCAGCCGCCGACGAACTCGCCCTTCACGTAGAGCTGCGGGATGGTCGGCCAGTTCGAATAGGCCTTGATGCCGTTCCGCAGGTCGTCGGATTCGAGCACGTTGAGGCCTTTGTAGGCGACGCCAAGATGGTCGAGAATCTGCACCACCTGGCCGGAGAATCCGCACATCGGGAACTGCGGGGTGCCCTTCATGAACAGCACCACGTCGTTGCCCTTCACTTCATTGTCGATGAATTGCTCGATGCCCATGGAATTGTCGTCCTTTCGGGCGGTCCCGAGCGGCGGAACCGCTGAATTCCGATATATGTAGCGCAGAAGCGCCTGTCACCCCAAGAGGGATCGAAAGCTTGCCGAAAATCACGCGCTTTTCGGGGCATAAAAGGTGCCTTCGACCTCGAAAATGTCGTCCTGGTTGAGCCTGGCGACCTCGACGATGGTGCGCGGCGGATAAGGTCCGCCCGCCCAGAGCTCCTCCTGCACCTTGTTCACCAGCGGCCGAAGCGCGTCCATATCGGTGACATAGACCGTCGAGGCGCACGCAGTCGGCCAGGCTCGCGCCTTCCGATGCCGCGATCGTCTGCATGTTCGCAAAGCCTGCCGGATGCGCTCTTCGTCGCCCTCGACCAGCGTGTTGCTCGCCGGGATCGATGCCGCGCATGCCGGCGACGAAGACGAAATCGCCGGCGCGCGCGCCCAGGCTCCAGGTCCCGGTCGGCGCGATGGCGCCCGCTGGCGACAGAATTCTGACGCGGCCGCCATCAGGCGTCGGGCGCCGCGGTCTGCAGCGCCAGCGCGTGCAGCACGCCGCCCATCTGGCCTTTCAGCGCCTCGTAGACCAGCTGGTGCTGCTGCACCCGCGACTTGCCCTTGAACGAGGCCGAGATCACGGTCGCGGCGTAGTGGTCGCCGTCGCCGGCCAGATCGCGGATCGTCACCTGGGCGTCCGGGATGCCCGCCTTGATCAGCCGCTCGATCTCGCCGGCGTCCATCGCCATGGCCGACTAGCTCCTTCGCCGCATCACAGCCCGCCCGCCATGTAGGCCGGCAGCCAGCCCTCGAAACGCTCGCGCAATCTCGCGACCAGAATGGGGCGCTCGCCCGGCAGCGTCAATGCGTCGCCGCCGGTGGTCCCGAGCCGCGCGCACCGGCACGCCGGCCGTCTGGATGCGCGCGATGACCGCGTCGGCTTGCGCCGCCGGCACGGTGACGAGATAGCGCGCCTGGTCCTCGCCGAACCAGAAGGCGTGCGCCGGGCCGCTCGGCGTCGACCAGCGCCGCGCCGATGCCGGAGGCCATCGCCATCTCGGCGACCGCGACCAGCAGGCCGCCGTCGGAGATGTCGTGCACCGCGCTCACGGCGCCCTCGCCGATCAGCGCGCGCACGAAATCGCCGTTGCGTTTCTCGGCGGCGAGATCGACCGGCGGCGGCGCGCCCTCCTCGCGCCCGCAGATCTCGCGCAGATACATCGACTGGCCGAGCCAGCCTGTGCGTTTCGCCGACCAGCAGGATCGCCTCGCCCGCGCGCTTGAAGGCGAGCGTCGCCGATTTCGTGAAATCGTCGAGCAGGCCGACGCCGCCGATCGAGGGCGTCGGCAGGATCGCCTGGCCGTTGGTCTCGTTGTAGAGCGAGACGTTGCCGGACACGACCGGGAAGTCGAGCGCCTTGCAGGCTTCCGCGATGCCGCGCACGCAGCCGACGAACTGGCCCATGATCTCCGGCCGCTCCGGATTGCCGAAATTGAGATTGTCGGTGATGGCGAGCGGCCGCGCCCCGACCGCGGTCAGATTGCGCCAGCATTCGGCCACCGCCTGCTTGCCGCCCTCGAACGGATCGGCCTCGCAATAGCGCGGCGTCACGTCGGTGGTGAGCGCGAGGCCCTTCGGCCCGTCTTCGACGCGCACCACCGCGGCGTCGCCGCCCGGGCGCTGCACGGTGTTGCCCAGAATGATGTGGTCGTATTGCTCCCAGACCCAGCGCTTGGAGCAGAGGTCGGGCGCGGCCGAGCAGTTTCTCCAGCGCGTCGGCCGTGCTCATCGGCGGCTTGACCGAGCCGGCATCGATCGGCGCCGGCTTCGGCGGCGCATGCGAAGGGCCGCTTGTAGACCGGCGCCTGGTCGCCGAGCTCCTTGATCGGCAGGTCGGCCATGATCTCGGCCGTGGTGCTTGACGATGAAGCGCTTGCTCGGCGTGGTCTCGCCGACCACCGCGAAGTCGAGCCCCCATTTGCGGAAGATCGCTTCGGCCTCTTTCTTCTTTCTCCGGCTTGAGCACCATGAGCATGCGCTCCTGGCTCTCCGACAGCATCATCTCGTAGGCGCTCATGCCCTCTTCGCGGCACGGCACCTTGTCGAGATCGAGCGTGACGCCGAGATCGCCCTTGGCGCCCATCTCGACCGCCGAGCAGGTCAGCCCGGCCGCGCCCATGTCCTGGATGGCGATGACGCAGCCCTTGGCCATGATCTCGAGGCAGGCTTCGAGCAGCAGCTTCTCGGAGAACGGATCGCCGACCTGCACGGTCGGGCGCTTCTCTTCGGAGTCCTCGCCGAACTCGGCCGAGGCCATGGTGGCGCCGTGGATGCCGTCGCGGCCGGTCTTGGAGCCGAGATAGACGATCGGCATGCCGACGCCGGAGGCCGCGGCGTAGAAAATCTCGTCCTTGCGGCGATGCCGACCGCCATGGCGTTGACCAGGCAGTTGCCGTCATAGCGCGAGTGGAAGCGCACCGAGCCGCCGACCGTCGGCACGCCGAAGGAATTGCCGTAGCCGCCGATGCCGGCGACCACGCCGGAGACGAGATGCCGCGTCTTGGGATGCTCGGGCGCGCCGAACGACAGCGCGTTGAGGCAGGCGATCGGCCGCGCGCCCATGGTGAACACGTCGCGCAGGATGCCGCCGACGCCGGTCGCCGCGCCCTGATAGGGCTCGATGTAGCTCGGGTGGTTGTGGCTCTCCATCTTGAACACGCAAGCCAGGCCGTCGCCGATGTCGATGACGCCGGCATTCTCGCCCGGGCCCTGGATCACCCACGGCCGCCTTGGTCGGCAGCGTGCGCAGATGCACCTTGGAGGACTTGTACGAGCAGTGCTCGTTCCACATCGCCGAGAAGATGCCGAGCTCGGTCAGCGTCGGCTCGCGCCCGATCAGGTCGAGGATGCGCTGATATTCGTCCGGCTTGAGGCCGTGTTCGGCGACCAGCGCGGGGGTGATGGGCGTTCGTTGGGGATCACTGATCGTTCCGCACGCGGGGAGTAGTTACGCCGCCTTCGCCAAATGATCGACCAGCCCGGCAAACAACCCGCGCCCGTCGGTCGAACCGAGCGCGGCTTCCACGTGGTTTTCCGGGTGCGGCATCATGCCGAGCACGTTGCCGCGCTCGTTGACGATGCCGGCGATGGCGTTGAGGGCGCCGTTGTGGTTCCAGTTCGGGTCGATCATGCCGTCGGGCGAGGCGTAGCGGAAGATCACCCGCCCCTCGCCTTCCAGCCGCGCGATGGTCTCGCCGTCGGCGATGTAATTGCCCTCGCCATGCGCGACCGGCACGCGGATCACCTGGCCGGCGTTGTAGCCGCGCGTGAACGGCGTGTCGGAGCGCTCGACCCGCAGATAGACGTCGCGGCAGATGAAGCGCAGGTTTTCGTTGCGCATCAGCACGCCCGGCAACAGGCCGGCTTCGCAGGCGATCTGGAAGCCGTTGCAGACGCCAGCACCAGCCCGCCTTTGGCGGCGAAGGCGCGCACCGCGTCCATGATCGGCGAGCGCGCCGCGATGGCGCCGCAGCGCAGGTAGTCGCCGTAGGAAAAGCCGCCCGGGATCACCACCAGATCGGTGCCGGCGGGCAGTTCGCGCTCGGCGTGCCAGACCATCGCCGGTTCGCGGCCGGAGATCGAGCCTCAGCGTGCGCGCCATGTCGCGCTCGCGATTGATGCCGGGGAAGACGAGGACGGCGGCTTTCATCCCACCACGTCCACTTTGTAATTCTCGATCACGGTATTGGCCAACAGCTTGTCGGCGGCCTGCTTGAGCAGCGCCTCGGCCTTGGCCTTGTCGCTGCCTTCGAGCTCGATGTCGAACACCTTGCCCTGGCGCACCGCGGTCACGCCTGCAGGCCAAGCGCGCGTAACGCGCCTTCCACGGCCTTGCCTTGCGGGTCGAGAATGCCGGATTTCAGGGTGACGGTGACGCGGGCTTTCATGGCCGAATCCAGTTGCCCTTAGCGGTTAACATCCTTCGCCGCGCGTCTCAATGCAGCCCCGGCTTGTGTGTCGAATCGGCAACAGCGCGCCAGATATTGCTTGGAATAGGTCGAATCCGCCGGGTAATTTTGGGCCTTTGCACAGACTTGCGCGTTACTGGGTCACGGTATTTCGGGGAGGCTCCCGTGAAACACGTTCTATCCGCGGCCGTCGCCATGGTCCTCACGAGCGCGCTCGCCGCGCAGGCCGCCGATCTGCCGCCCAAGCTGGCCCCCATGCCGGTCAAGGCCGTCCCCGTCACGACCTATGACTGGAGCGGTTTTTACGTCGGCGGCTACTGGGGCACCGCCATCACGCAGTCGCGCGCGGCCACCGGCACGACGCCCGGCACCGTCGAGCTTAACGACGACGGCCTCACCGGCGGATTGACCGCGGGCTACAACTGGCAGATTGCGCCCAACTGGCTGATCGGCGCCGAGGCGGATTTCGGTCTGCTGCGCACCGACCGCAGCTTCACCGAATTCAACGACGCCCCGCTTGTGGGCGTGAAGACCGACTGGCTGGCGACCTTGCGCGGGCGCGTCGGCTACGTGACCGGCCCCTCGCTGATCTACGTCACCGGCGGGGCCGCCGCGCTGCACGGCACCGAAAGCTTCGGCACCAACCCCGGCCTTTCCACCAACCGATTCACCCGTTGGGGCTGGACCGCCGGCGGCGGCATCGAGAGCAAGCTGTCGCGCAACTGGTCGTCGAAGACCGAATATCTCTATGTCGACGCCGGCACCGGCGACGGCTTCCCGGTGAATTTCGGGCCGGAGAACGCGAGCTTCCATCATCAGGTTCACGTGCTCAAAACCGGGCTGAACTACAAGCTCGACGGCGGCCCGTTCGACGGCCTGCCCTTCTTCCGCGCGCCGCTGTCCTCGCCGCTGCGCTGGGCCGGCCTCTATGCCGGCGTGAATGCCGGCGGCGGACTGTCGCGCGTGCATTTGCCGAACAGCTTTTACGGCGTCCCGCAGAACGAGCTCGACGTGAACGGCGCCGGTTTCACCGGCGGCGCGCAGCTCGGCTACAACTTCCTTGTGTTCTCGAATTGGCTGGCGGGCGTCGAAGGCGACTTCAACTACCTCGGCATCAACCATTCTTATACCGACTGGAACAACACCGCCGGGGGACTTCTGGTGCAGCCGAGCCTGCGTACCTCTTGGTACGGCACGGTGCGCGGCCGCATCGGCTCCTCGACCGGACCGGCCTTCATGTACATCACCGGCGGCGCGGCTTTCGTGAACGTCGAGAACAGCATCGTCGCTTTCGGCGTGCCGGCCTCGACGCGCACGACCCGCTCGGGCTGGACCGTCGGCGGCGGCATCGAGACCGAGCTCGATGCGCGCTGGTCGGTGCGGCTGGAATACCTCTATATCGACGTCGGCACCCAGCGCGTCACCGGCACCAACGGCTTCTCCGATTTCGACAACCGCTTCCAGATCGTGCGCGCCGGCCTGAACTACAAGTTCGGCGATCTGTTCGCCATGCGCTGAGCGAGCGGCCGCCGCAACGAAAAAGCCCCGGGCGAAACCCGGGGCTTTGCATTTTGAACGCTCCCGCGCGATGCTCAGCCCTTGACCAGCACCGGGCCGGTGCCCTGCGGGCGCTCGCCCTCGCTCATGATGCCGAGGCGCTTGGCGACTTCGGTGTAAGCCTCGACCAGCCCGCCGAGATCGCGGCGGAAGCGGTCCTTGTCGAGCTTGTCGTTGGTCTTGATGTCCCACAGCCGGCACGAGTCGGGCGAGATCTCGTCGGCCACGACGATGCGCATCACGTCGTTTTCCCACAGCCGGCCGGTCTCCATCTTGAAGTCGACCAGCCGGATGCCGACGCCGAGGAACAGCCCCGACAGGAAGTCGTTGACGCGGATCGCCAGCGCCATGATGTCGTCGATCTCCTGCGGCGAGGCCCAGCCGAAGGCGGTGATGTGCTCCTCCGACACCATCGGGTCGTTGAGCTTGTCGTTCTTGTAATAGAACTCGATGATCGAGCGCGGCAGCTGCGTGCCTTCCTCGATGCCGAGGCGCTGCGCCAGCGAGCCGGCCGCGACGTTGCGCACCACGACCTCGAGCGGGATGATCTCCACCTCGCGGATCAACTGCTCGCGCATGTTGAGCCGGCGGATGAAGTGCGTCGGCACGCCGATGTCGTTCAGGTGCTGGAACACGTATTCAGAGATGCGGTTGTTGAGGACGCCCTTGCCCTCGATCACCTCGTGCTTCTTGGCATTGAAGGCGGTGGCGTCGTCCTTGAAATGCTGAATCAGCGTTCCCGGCTCCGGCCCTTCGTAAAGGACCTTGGCCTTGCCCTCGTAAATGCGACGGCGGCGGCTCATGGGCGTGTACCGTGGTTTGTGAAAGTCCATCGGATGCCGTGGCTCCTGTTTCTAGAAATTTCAGATCCGCGGCGGCGGACCGGACGCTCACGCATGCGCGTCAAATTGTCCGGGCACGAGTTCGAACCTAGCCGATCAAATGAGGCAGCACAATCGACCCCGGCTCACGTTTTCCACTTCGCATTTTCGCCGCAATGACGCGGGCGATGTTGCCTTGACCCTCCCCGGGCGATATGCAAGGCGAGCGGCGCGGCGAGCGCGCCGGCAAGCCAACGAGGGGCGCATGACGACTTTCGACAAGCGCGAGGAAGGCTTCGAGAAGAAGTTCGCGCATGACGAGGAACTCAAGTTCAAGGCGGTCGCCCGGCGCAACAAGCTGGTCGGGCTCTGGGCGGCCGGCGAACTGGGCAAGAGCGGCCCCGACGCCGATGCCTACGCCAAGGAAGTCGTGATGGCCGATTTCGAGGCCGCCGGCGAAGGCGACGTGGTCGGCAAGCTGGTGAAAGACCTCGCCGGCAAGGCGACCGAACCGCAGATCCGCGCCAAGATGAACGAATTGCTGGCGCAGGCCATCGAGCAGGTCAAGAAGAGCGGCTGACGTGGCCTTTGCACTCGCCCGCTCGCTGCGCACCGGCGAGACCGTCTATTGCGGCTGGTGCGCGCTGGGCGCGCCGGTGATCGCCGAGTGGGCGGCGCGCGAAGGCTTCAAGGCCGTCAACATCGATCAGCAGCACGGGCAATGGGATATGGCGGCGACCTTCGCCGCCATCGCCGCGCTGCGCCATGCCGGCGCCGCGCCGGTCGTGCGCATTCCGCTGGGCGATTTCGCGGTGGCGAGCCGCGTCCTCGACGCCGGCGCCGAAGCCATCATCGCGCCGATGATCAATTCCGCCGCCGACGCGCGCGCCTTCGTCGCGGCCACGAAATATCCTCCGCTCGGCGAGCGCAGCTGGGGACCGAACCGCGCGCTGGCTTTGCAAGGCCGCGCGAGCACACCGGAATACTTGCGCGAGGCCAACGAAGGCACGCTGACGCTGGCGATGATCGAGACCAAGGCCGCGCTCGCCAACGTCGAAGCCATCGCCGCAACCCCCGGGCTCGACGCGCTGTTCATCGGCCCCTACGACCTCGCCATTGCGCTCAGCGACGGTGCGGCGCAGGACATCACCGCGCCCGCGGTCGACCAGGCAATCGACGCCATCTGCGCCGCCGCCAAGAAGGCCGGCAAGATTCCGGGCATCTACTGCAAGGATGCTGCGCGCGCGCTCGCCATGAAGAAGCGCGGCTTCCGCTTTCTCGCCGTCGGCAGCGATCTCGGCTTTCTCAAGGACGGCATCGCCGCGCAGCTCTCGGTGCTGGCGCTGACTATTTCAGCATCGCCGAGGCCAAAACTGCCGTTGGCGTTGAAGTCTCGTTTAGCGAGCCGAGCGCGTCGATCCGACCGGGTCAGCTTTACGCTTTGTCAGCCATGCCCGGGACGCGGCGGCGATGTCATCCAGCACTGGCCGTTTGTGTCGCGTCCGCCTCCGCGCATACCTCGACAATCCTGTAGCCGCGCTCGGTCAAATACGCGCGTTTTTCGGCGCGGCTTGCCGCCGCCTCGGCGCTTTCTGACGCCGGCACTAGCTCGACGACGCATTTGAGCGGAAACGAGACGAAATCCACGATATGCGGGCCGATCGGCACCTGCCGCTTGAAGCCGCGCCCGGCCAAACGCCGGTCGTTGGTGAGCGCGTCCCAAAGCATGCGTTCGGCTTCGGTCGGATTGCGCCGCAATAGCCGCGCCAGCCCGCGCGCCGGCCCGCGCCCGCCTGGCTCCCCGCCGGCGCCATGCTCGGCGATCAACCTGCGCAACTGCTTGGCCTCTTCGCCGTCGAGCACGCCGCCGCGCGCCGGACCTTTGCGGCCGAATGCGCGAGCGCGGTGACGACGCCGTGCAGCGTGCGGATGTCCTGCTGCGACGGCGCCATGCGCTGGAAGATGTTGCGCAGGTTGATGCTCATGGTGGCGCGCTTTTCCTCCGGCCGGAAGAATTCGGCCTTCTCCAATTCGCGCTCGAGATCGGCAAAGAAGGCGTCGAGCTGCTGCTTGGCGGCCGGCGGCGAGCGCTCCGGCATGGCGAAGGGCAATCCGCCGTGCACGCGCTTGAACCATTCGTAGCCGACGATCACCACCGCCTGCGCCAGATTAAGCGAGGCAAAAGCCGGGTTGACCGGCAGCGTGACGATGCGGTCGGCGAGCGCGACTTCGTCGTTTTCGAGCCCATTGCGCTCGCGCCCGAACACCAGCGCGACGTTCTCGCCGGCGGCCACCCGCGGCGCCATCTCGGCGGCGGCGGCATCGGCGGCGATCACGGGCTTGGCCTGGTCGTGGTTGCGCGCGGTGGTCGCCAGCACGAAGGAGCAGTCGGCGATGGCCGCTTGCAGGCTGTCGTACAGCACGGCCGCCTCCAGCACGCGGTCGGCGCCGGCCGCCATCGCGCGCGCCTTTTCATTCGGCCAGCCTTGCAGCGGCTTGACCAGGCGCAGCCGCGACAGGCCGAAATTAGCCATGGCGCGCGCGGCAGCCCCGATGTTCTCGCCGAGCTGCGGCTCGACCAGGACGACGATCGGCGCCGGCGTCGAGAGCCAGCGTTTGGTTTTGTCGGTGCCGGCGCCCGGCATGGTGACCTCCGCGCGCGCGGGTATAGCCGCCGGCAACCGGCCCGCAAAGAAGAGAAAAGGCGGCTTTCACCGCCCGGTTCGGGGTGCTATAGGGGCGCGCGCCGGCTTGAGCCGGTCCCTCCCGTTCGCACAATTTCACAAGGTTTACTCCGCAATGGCGAAGATCAAAGTGGCCAACCCCGTCGTCGAGATGGACGGCGACGAGATGACCCGCATCATTTGGCAGCTCATCAAAGACAAGCTCATTCATCCTTATCTCGACATCGACCTGCTCTACTACGACCTCTCGGTCGAGAAGCGCGACGAAACCGACGACCAGATCACCATCGACGCCGCCGAGATGACCAAGAAGGTCGGCGTGGCGGTGAAATGCGCCACCATCACGCCCGACGAGGCGCGGGTGAAGGAATTCAACCTCAAGAAGATGTGGCGCTCGCCCAACGGCACCATCCGCAACATCATCGGCGGCGTGATCTTCCGCGAGCCGATCATCTGCAAGAACGTGCCGCGCCTGGTGCCGGGCTGGACGCAGCCGATCGTGATCGGCCGCCACGCCTATGGCGACCAGTACCGCGCGACCGACATCAAGGTGCCGGCCAAGGCCAAGCTGACGCTGAGCTACGTCGGGCCCGACGGCAACAAGGTCGAGCACGAGGTGTTCGAGTTCCCCGGCGCCGGCGTCGCGCTGGCGATGTACAACCTCGACGACTCGATCCGCGACTTCGCCATGGCCTCGTTCAATTACGGCCTGTCGCGCGGCTATCCGGTCTATCTCTCGACCAAGAACACCATCCTGAAAGTCTATGACGGCCGCTTCAAGGACATCTTCCAGGAGGTGTTCGACGGTCGAGTTCAAGGCCAAGTTCGCCGAAAAGAAGCTCACTTACGAGCACCGCCTGATCGACGACATGGTGGCGGCGGCGATGAAATGGTCGGGCGGCTATGTCTGGGCCTGCAAGAACTACGACGGCGACGTGCAGTCCGACATCGTGGCGCAGGGCTTCGGCTCGCTCGGGCTGATGACCTCGGTGCTGATGACGCCGGACGGCAAGATCGTCGAGTCGGAAGCCGCGCATGGCACCGTGACGCGCCACTACCGCGAGCACCAGAAGGGCAAGGAGACCTCGACCAACTCGATCGCCTCGATCTTCGCCTGGACGCGCGGGCTCGCGCACCGCGCCAAGCTCGACAACAACGCCGGCGCTGGCGAAGTTCGCCGCCACGCTGGAGAAGGTCTGCGTCGACACGGTCGAGGCCGGCTTCATGACCAAGGACCTCGCGCTTCTGGTCGGCGACCAGCAGAAGTGGCTCTCCACCACCGGCTTCCTCGACAAGGTCGACGAGAACCTGAAGAAAGCGATGGCGTGAGCCCCGTCTTCCGGGGAATGATCGCAGGCGTGAGCGGCCTTGCGTCCGGCGGAGCCGCAAGTCTGAAAGCGAGCGGCGCCGATGCTGGCGATCGTGACCACGCATCCGATCCAATACCAGACGCCGATCTGGCGCGCGCTCGCCGCCGACGGCCGCGTGCCGTTCGAGGTCTGGTATCTCACCGATTTCGGCACCCGGCCGAGCCGCGACCGGCAATTCGACAAGACCTTCCAGTGGGACATCGACCTGCTGTCGGGCTATCCGCACGCCTTTCTTAAGACGCCGGCCGGCGCGACGCCGGTCGATTTCTGGCGCTGCCGGCTCGCCGAAAACTTGCGCGCGCGCGTGGCCGCCGCCGGCGTCAAGGCGCTGTGGATTCAGGGCTGGCAAGTCGCCGGCTATTGGCAGGCCGTGCGGCAAGCCAAGGCGGCGGGCGCCGAAGTCTGGCTGCGCGCCGAGAGCAACGATCTCGCGCCGGTGCCGCTATGGAAGCGGCCGCTCAAACGTGCCGCGCTAAGCTATCTGTTCGGGCACATCGACCGCTTTTTCACCATCGGGTCGGCCAACCGCCGGCTCTACCGGAACTATGGCGTGCCCGAGTGCAAACTTCTGGCCGCGCCCTACGCCGTCGACAATGCGCGCTTTGCCGCGCAGGCCGATGCCTTGCGCGGGCAGCGCGCCGACATCCGCCGCGCCTGGGGCATCGCCGACGACGCCTTCTGCGTGCTGTTCTGCGGCAAGTTCATCGCCAAAAAGCGGCCGCTGGATTTGATCGCCGCCGCGCGCCAGGCGATCGCGAGCGGCACCGAAGGTCCATTTGCTGTTCGCCGGCTCCGGCGAACTGGGCAAGCGCTGCGCGCCGCTTGCCGCGTCGCCTTCGACGCCGACGAGCTCGGCATCACATCGACAGACGCGGGCGCGCCGCCCGCTTCGTTCACCGGCTTCCTCAACCAGAGCGAAATCTCGCGCGCCTATGTCGCCGCCGACGCCTTGGTGCTGCCGAGCGATGCCGGCGAGACCTGGGGGCTGGTGGTGAACGAGGCGATGGCGAGCGGCCTGCCCTGTATCGTCAGCGCCGCCTGCGGCTGCGCCGAGGACCTGGTCGCGCCGCAATGGCGGTTTCCGCTCGGCGACGGCCGACGCATTGGCCGAGAGGATCGTGGCGATGAAAGAGCGCGGCGCCGGCGCGCAAAAAACGCCGCCCACAATCGCCGAAACCGTCGCCGCCGTCGCGCAAGCCTACGCGGCGCTGTCCGCGCGCCAATAACCGCTACTCGATCTCCTTGGCCACGATGTCGCCCTGGTCGGTCACCCCCTCGCGCCCGACGCGTTTTTCCACCACGTCCTTGATGCGTTCGGCGATGCGCGGGTCGCGCTGCATCAGCGCGTGCAGGTCCTGCGCGTCGAGCGCCAGCAAATTAATGCGGCGTAAGCGCGGTCGCCGTCGCCGAGCGGCGCGCGCGGCGCAGCACCGCCACCTCGCCGAAGAAATGCCCGACCCCGAGCCGCATATGCTCGTGCTTGAGCGCAAGCTCGACCTCGCCGGCGGCGATGAAATACATCGAATGCGCCGGATCGCCGGCGCGCACGATCACCTGCGCCGGCTTCCGCCACCTGCGCGCGCAACAGCTCCATGATGTCGGAAATCTCGCCGGCATCGAGCCCGGCAAACAGCGGCACGCGCGCGATCATGCCCCAGGTGACGATGAAATCGCGGCGGTGGATCTGGTCGGCAAAGGCGGTGGCGATGATGCCGACCGGCAGCGCCATCATGATCAGGCCGAGCGAAGATGGTGGCGGTCGCGATCAGCTTGCCGAGCGCGGTCACCGGCACCACGTCGCCGTAGCCGATGGTGCCGATGGTGACGATCGCCCACCACAGCGCGTCGGGGATGGTGCCGAGCTTGTCCGGCTGCACCTTGCCCTCGGCGAGATGCATCAAGGCCGCGGCAACCAGCGCGCTGCCGAGCGCGATGACCAGGCAGCCGAACAGCGCGCGCCGCTCGCGGTAGAGCACGTCGAGCAGCGAGCGCATGGCCGGCGAATAGCGCGCGATCTTGAAGAAGCGCACGATGCGGAACACCAAGAGCACGCGCAAATCGGCCGGCAGCACGAAGCGCGAACCAGAACGGCAGCACGGCGATGAGATCGACGATGCCGGCGGGGCTCAGCGCGTATTTCAGGCGCGCGCGCAGCGGCGGCAGATGGCGGTGCGGCCCGTGCTCGACCGCCGACCACAGCCGCAGCAGATATTCGACGGTGAACACGACCAGCGAAACGATCTCGATGCAGGCGAAGACAGTCGCGTATTGCTGCTCGAGTGCCGGTACCGATTCGAGCGCGACCGCGATCAGATTGACGATGATGAGCGCGACCAGCAACCGGTCGACCCAAACGCTCGCGTGATCGCCGACCGGGCCCTGCTCGAGCACCTGGTAGACGCGCCGGCGCCAGTCCTTGTCGGTCGTGCCATGCGGCCCCGTGTCCTCGCGGGAATCGGGCGGGATACTAGTACAATGCCGCCTGCGGCGCGGTTGCGCTCGATCAAAGGGGCGATTGATGCGCCTCAGTACAATCGCACCGCGTAGATCGGCGGCAGATGGGCGTTGATCAGCTGCCAGCTCTCGCCGGCGTCATCGCTCGCCCACAGGCCGCCGGTGGTCGAGCCCATGGCGAGCCGGTCGCCGGTGTCGTCGACGTCGAGGCCGTGGCGGTAGATCAGGTCGTAGGCGTCCGTTGCGGCAGACCCTGGCGGAAGGCTCTGCCAGGTCTTGCCGCCGTCGCTGCGTGCGCGTCACGGCGAGCGCGCCGTCGCGCGGCAGCGCGCATCTCGTCCTTGATCGCGGGCACGAACCAGGCGGTGCCGGCTGCGCGCGGATGCGCCGCAACGGCAAAGCCGAAATCGTCGCCCGGCGGCTTGAGTTGCGTCCACGTAGCGCCGGCGTCGGTCGAGCGGAAGATGCCGCAGTGATGCTGCATCCACATGACGTCGGGCGCGGCGGCGCAGCGCACCACGCGGTGCGGATCCTGCGTCTCCTTCTGCGCCGGCCAGCTCGGGCGGCATATAGGCCGCGACCAGCCCCTCGCCTTGCAGCGTCCAGCTGGCGCCGGCGTCGCGCGTATCCCAGACGCCGCCGCAGGAGATCGCGACCACCACGCGGCGGGAATCGCGCGGATCGGGCGAGATCGATATGGATGCCGGCATCGTCATAGCCGCCGCCGAACCATTTCTCGCGCTCGGGCACGTTCCACAGCGCGCTGACCTGGCTGCCAGCTTTCGCCGCGGTCGTCGGAGCGGAACAGCCCGGCCGGCAGCGCGCCGGCCCACAGCGTGCCTTTTTCATCGGCGCCGCCGGTCTCCAGCGTCCACACCTGGAACAGCGCCGGCGCGCCGGCGGCGTCGGCCGGAAAGGCCGGCGCCGGCAATTCGGTCCATGTGCGCCCGCCGTCGTCGGAGCGATGCAGCTTGCTGCCGAAATGGCCGTGCTTGAGCACGGCATAGAGCGCGCCGTCGCGCGCGGTCGGCGAGCGCCGCGGTCACCGGCACGCCGGCGAAATCGGTGCGCGCGAGCGACCAGCCGCCGTTTTTGCGCGCGAACGAGATGAGACCCTTGCGCGTCGCCACCAGCATGCGGTCACTCATGGATCAACCTCCGGAAAGTGCTTGCATGACATAGAGCTTGGAATCCTTGCCGATGGCGTGGCCGAGCGCGGCCTGATGCGGCAACCGCCTGCCGTCGGCAAAGATGCAGACGTGCTTGCGCAGGCGGCCCTGCTCGTCGAGCACGTAGCCGCGCACATGCGGCCGTTCGCGAAACAGCGCATCGAGCGCGTCGCCGACCGTGCCGCCGTCGGCCTGCAGCGGACCGTCCGGCACGACCTCGCGCAGCCACGACGTGAAATGCAATTGCGCCATCATCTGTCATCGCCGGGCTTGTCCCGGCGATCTCGCTTAGGAGGCTCAGAGCGTCCCCGATCGGAATGGCCGGGACAAGCCCTGCCATGAGCCTTAATTCGCCGAGCGCCGCTTCGACCGCTTTCAGCGCGTCCTCGGCCTTGGAGCCGTCCGGACCGCCGGCCTGCGCCATGTCGGGGCGGCCGCCGCCGCCTTTGCCGCCGAGCGCTTCGGCGCCCTTCTTGACCAGGTCGACCGCGTTGAAGCGCGCGGTGAGATCGGCGGTGACGCCGACCACCAGGCCGGCCTTGCCGTCCTCGGACAGGCCGACGATGGCGACCACGCCGGAGCCGACCTGCTTCTTGCCCTCGTCGGCGAGGCTGCGCAGGTCCTTCAATTCGATGCCGGAGACGGCGCGCGCCAAAAGCTTGACGTCGCCGACGACGCGCACGCCGTCGGCCGCGTCGGCTTTTGTGCCGCCGCCGCCCATGGCGAGCTTCTTCTTGGCCTCGGACAGATCGCGCTCGAGCTTCTTGCGCTCATCCAAGAGCGTGGCAAGCCGTGCCGGCATCTCTTCAAGCGTCACTTTAAGCTCGGACGAGGCCGCTTTGGCGAGTTGAAGCTGTTTATTGGCGGCCTTGCGGGCGGTGTTGCCGGTCAGCGCCTCGATCCGGCGCACGCCCGCCGCGACCCCTGAATCCGACAGCACCGAGATCAGGCCGATGTCGCCGGTGCGGCGCACATGGGTGCCGCCGCACAGTTCCACCGACCAGCCGAGCGCGTTGCCGCGCACTCGCCCATCGCCACCACGCGCACCTCGTCGCCGTATTTCTCGCCGAACAGCGCGCGCGCGCCGGAGGCAATGGCGTCGTCGAGCGCCATCAGCCGCGTGGTGACGGGCGCGTTCTGCAGCACGATGTCGTTGGCGATGTCCTCGACCTTCTCCAGTTCGGCCGGCGTGATCGGCTTGGGGTGCGAGAAGTCGAAACGCAGCCGGTCGGGCGCGACCAGCGAGCCCTTCTGCGCGACGTGATCGCCGAGCACCTGGCGCAGCGCCTCGTGCAGCAGATGCGTGGCGGAATGGTTCTGCCGGATGGCGAAGCGGCGCGCGTGATCGACCTCCAGCAGCAGCGGATCGCCGACCTTGACCGTGCCCTGCTCGACCTTGACCAGATGCGCGAACAGATCGCCGGCCTTCTTCTGCGTGTCGGTGACCGAAATGCGCACGCCCTCGCGCCGCATCTCGCCTCGGTCGCCGACCTGGCCGCCGCACTCGCCGTAGAACGGCGTCTGGTTGATCACGACCGCGCCGGTCTCGCCGTCTTTGAGCTCCTTGACCTCCTTGCCGTCCTTCACCAGCGCGGCGACGACGCCTTCGGCGCTCTCGGTCTCGTAGCCGAGGAATTCGGTGGCGCCGAGCTTCTCGCGCAGCGCAAACCAGACCGTCTCCTGCGCCGCCTCGCCCGAGCCCGCCCAGGAGGCGCGCGCCTTGGCGCGCTGGCGCTCCATGGCGTCTTCGAAGGATGCCAGATCGACGCCGATGCCGCGCGCGCGCAGCGCGTCCTGCGTGAGATCGAGCGGAAAGCCGTAGGTGTCGTAGAGCGTGAAAGCGGTCTCGCCGTCGAACATGGCGCCTTTCTTCAAGGCGCCGCTCTTCTCGTCGAGGATGGCAAGGCCGCGCTCCAGCGTCTTGCGGAAGCGCGTCTCTTCGAGCTTGAGCGTCTCGGTGATCAGCGCCTCGGCGCGCACCAGCTCGGGATAGGCCTGGCCCATCTCGCGCGTGAGCACGGGCACCAGCCTCCACATCAGCGGCTCTTTGGCGCCGAGCAGTTCGGCGTGGCGCATGGCGCGCCGCATGATGCGGCGCAGCACATAGCCGCGGCCTTCGTTCGAGGGCAGCACGCCGTCGGCGATCAGGAAGGCGGAGGCGCGCAGATGATCGGCGATCACCCGGTGCGAGGCCTTGTGCGGCCCGTCGGGGTCGACGCCGGTCAGGTCGGCGATGGCGCGGATCAGCGTCGCGAACAGGTCGATGGCGTAATTGTCGTGCGTGCCTTGCAGCACCGCGGCGATGCGCTCGAGCCCCATGCCGGTGTCGATCGAGGGCCGCGGCAGGTCGATGCGCTTGCCACCCTCGAGCTGCTCGTACTGCATGAACACCAGGTTCCAGATCTCGATGAAGCGGTCGCCCTCGGAATCGGGCGAGCCGGGCGGGCCGCCGGGGATCTTGTCGCCGTGGTCGTAGAAGATTTCCGCGCAAGGGCCGCACGGGCCGGTATCGCCCATGGCCCAGAAATTGTCGGCGCCGGCGATGCGCAGGATCTTGCTGTCGGGCAGGCCGGCGATCTTCTTCCCCAGCTTGAAGGCGTCGTCGTCGTCGATATAGACGGTGAACAGAGAGCTTGTCCTTGGGCAGGCCGAAGTCCTTGGTGATCAGCTCCCAGGCGAGCTCGATCGCGCGCTCCTTGAAATAGTCGCCGAACGAGAAGTTGCCGAGCATCTCGAAGAAGGTGTGGTGGCGCGCGGTGTAGCCGACATTGTCGAGGTCGTTGTGCTTGCCGCCGGCGCGCACGCATTTCTGCGCGGTCACCGCGCGGCTATAGGGGCGCTTTTCGAGGCCGGTGAAGACGTTCTTGAACTGCACCATGCCGGCATTGGTGAACATCAGCGTCGGGTCGTTGCGCGGCACCAGCGGCGAGGACGCCACGGCCGTGTGGCCGTTGCGCGCGAAGAAATCGAGGAAGCCTTTGCGGATATCGTTGACGCCGCTCATCTCGAAACGCTGTGCACGCCCCCTGCCCGCGGGCGCGCAAATCCCCGTCCGGCTTGATGTTTCCGGGGCTATTTAGCGGCGGGGGTCGGGTAAGTCTAGGAAGGGCGGACCGTCATCGCCGGGCTTGTCCCGGCGATCCCGACAAGGGGCGCACGGCCATGCCTGCCGCAGCGAGATGGCCGGGACGAGCCCGGCCATGACAACCTGGTATCCGCTTCGCGGGGAGGGATCAGCAAAACGCATTTCGCCCCCGTCCTCGGTGGCGGCCGCTTTAAGCAGCCGGGTGCCGACGGGGGCGAATGGGGTTACGCATTACACGGTTACGCGTCACCGGAACTGGTGCGGCGGAAGTCTCGGGCGCCGCCGCATCGCCCTTACAGTTTCCTCGATCTAGCCCGCTTCCGCTCATTCCCGTCCCCGCCTTCGCGGCGACAAGCCCCGCGGGAATCCAGTTCTTGTTGCTCCTGGGTCCCCGCTTGCGCGGGGACGAGCGGACGATCCTGGAAATGCCTCAGGCCTCGGCGGCCTCGTCGTCGTCCTTTTCCTTATCGTCGCCCTCGCCCGCCATGATCGCCTCGGCGACGATGCCGGCATTCTGGCGCACCGCCGCTTCGATCTTGGCGGCCATGTCGGGATTGTCCTTGAGGAAAATCTTGGCGTTCTCGCGGCCCTGGCCGATGCGCTGGCTGTCATAGGAGAACCAGGCGCCCGACTTCTCGACCACGCCGGCCTTGACGCCGAGGTCGATCAGTTCGCCGGTCTTGGAAACGCCCTCGCCGTACATGATGTCGAACTCGACCTGCTTGAACGGCGGCGCCATCTTGTTCTTGACCACCTTGACGCGGGTCTGGTTGCCGATCACCTCGTCGCGCTCCTTGATCGCGCCGATGCGGCGGATGTCGAGCCGCACCGAGGCGTAGAACTTCAGCGCCTGGCCGCCCGAGGTGGTCTCCGGCGAGCCGTACATCACGCCGATCTTCATGCGGATCTGGTTGATGAAGACCACCATGGTGCGCGACTTGGAGATCGAGGCGGTGAGCTTGCGCAGCGCCTGGCTCATCAGCCGCGCCTGGCTGCCCGGCTGCACGTCGCCCATTTCGCCTTCGAGCTCGGAGCGCGGCACCAGAGCGGCGACCGAATCGACCACCAGCACGTCGATCGCGCCCGAGCGCACCAGCGTGTCGGCGATCTCGAGCGCCTGCTCGCCGGCGTCCGGCTGCGAGATCAGGAGATCGTCGGTGTTGACGCCCGAGCTTGCGGGCATAGACCACGTCGAGCGCGTGCTCGGCGTCGACGAAGGCGCAGATGCCGCCCTTCTTCTGCGCTTCCGCCACGGTGTGCAGCGCGAGCGTGGTCTTGCCGGACGATTCCGGCCCGTAGATTTCGACCACCCGGCCGCGCGGCAGGCCGCCGATGCCGAGCGCGATGTCGAGCCCGAGCGAGCCGGTGGATATCGCCTCGACATCCATCGTCTTGTCGTTCTTGCCGAGCCGCATGATCGAGCCTTTGCCGAACTGGCGCTCGATCTGGCTCAAGGCCGCCGACAGGGCCTTCGACTTGTCCATGGACGATCCTTCGACGACGCGCAAAGCAGGCTGACTCATCGTGCGCTCCTTATGGCCGGGATTCCCGGTAGACGCGAGGCCCGCCCCCGCCGCCGGAATCGCTGCTAGGAAGGCACTGTACACTATTTGTTCTCCGTTCGCAATATGTTCTTTTGGGGAGGGAGAAATGGCGAGCTTACCCCTCGGCGGACGCCTTACTGCACACGGTGGATCAAGTGCTTCCAAGGCGATGGCGATACGCCGGCGTTGCCATTCAGAGGACCCGCCAGAAATGAAAGAGGCCGCCAACTGAGGCGGCCCCTAAATAGAGAGGGAGTACAGCGCCTCTACCTAACCTATTTTGAGCGCTGTTTCGTCAAAATCACGGTAACGGCGCGGCCCGGATCCGTTTGGATGGCCATGACCTGCTCGCCCGTCTCGACGATCGAGAAGCTAAAGCTGCGCTGCTCAGCGTCAGACGTGAGAACATTGGCGGTGCCGGTGCAGTCGGTCAATACGTGATACGTGCCTGTGACAGTCACCGGTATGATCGTGCCATCATGGCTTTTGATTTCTCTGCCGTTGAGATTTCCTTCGCCGTCGAAAACGAGCCTCCCGACGCCTGCGCGGGCTGAACGGGCGTTTATGTCCGGCGCCGGGATTCGCCATCCCGTAAGCGTGAAGCCGTAAGCGCCGGTCAGGGTATTATCATTACACTTTGGCATGTCAGCCCTTGCCTCGGACGCAAGGACCAACGCGAAGGCGGCGAAGCCGCAAGCGATAACCTTTCGCGAGATACGTGAATTCATGTCTATCTCCCCAGCCGTAGGCCCCCCAAAATTTTCGAGCGAAATTTCGGAAAAGAGCAAGAGCCAGCGGAGCCAATGGGTCCCCCGCTTAAACATGACGGTGGTAATTTTCGAGGGACGTATTGCTTTCGATCAATAATCGGAGTCACAATTCTACGGTACGCGCATGGAGTATTGGCGGCCAAACAAAAATGAAGCTGGTAGCCGAGTACGTCGCCGATGCTGTGAAATTCCGGCATATGGCCGCGCTAGAGAAAAATCCGGAAGTTAAAGCCCGGCTGGAAGAACAGGCTGCGGCTTACAGGGCACTGGCTGCGCAACGCGCCAAGGCCATGGGCATCCCCCCGCCCGACGATCCGGAATGAGGCGCTCCGGTTCTGGCCTGTTGCGACCCCTGCTGGCCTGATTGGAAGGTGGCGGCGGCCCGATTTGATTTTTATGACTTTTTGCCTTGTCGAGTTTCGTCCCGCAGCGCACTACGCTCGGCAATGGAAGAGAAACGCGAAAGCTCCAGGCATCGGACTTTTAAAGGCGGCACGATCTCATTCGACCGCGGCCTGGTCGATTGCGCATTGGCCAAGACCGGCGAGCGCGATCCCGACAGGCTGTGCGCCGGCGCCCTGGAAGCACTCGGCAACATTCGTCAGCAGGCAATTTGAACGATAGGCCGCCTCGATTGGGCGGCCTTCTCGTTTGCGCACGTTCAAACTGCGGCCCCAGCTCCTGCCGGCCGCTATGGCGCCGGATCGTCATAGACGGCGACGCGGTGACGGAACACCAATTCGCCGCCTTTCCAGCCGGTGAACAGCAGAATAAGGACCACGACCAGCGACATGATCAGCCCGGCCGGAACGATGCCCGCCGCGCCATGGCGATAGCGCCAATAAAAGCTGAACAGCGAAATCAGCACCGCCACCACATTGCCGATGGCGTGGTGCCAAGCATCGCTCAGCTGGCGTATCCTCGCATCGCCGAGGAAATCGGTGAGGCCGGCGAGCGCCGCCAGCGCCGCCGTCACCAATCCGGCGCCGAGCAGCCACAAGCCGGCGGTCACCCAAAGCGCGTTGCTGCTGTACCAATAGCCGAGGTCGGCGGCCAAAGTCGCGACGAAAAAAGCGACCGGAAACAGCACCAGCATCGGGTGGATGGGATGGCCGAAAAAATTGGCAGTGCTTACAGGGTTCGTCATGGGTGCCTCCAAAGCAAAGTTCCCTCCGAACTCAAACTCAATGCCCCCCTCTAGCTTAGGTTCCCATGATCGAACCGAGGTTCCCTGTCTGTTTGCATGTGTACGAACGGCCTATTTGGGCCAGCAGGTATCGGCAGGAGGAATGGCCGATCGCGCCAAGCTCCATCCGCTACCTGCGGCGGCGCCCTCGCCTGTTCGGCTGTGGAACTTGATGCCGCCCGGCCACAGTCGGAAATCCATTTTTTTGTTCCGGGAACGATTGCCCTTGGCCCGCATTGGGCATCGGGGGCGTGTATAAAATTACATAAGGGTGAGTGATGAGTGGGGGGGATGACTATCGGATCAAGGCGGCCAAATTTCACGCCCGGGCGCAGACCGAAAACGACCCAAACACCCGCAGCGAGCTCGAAAATCTTGCGCGCGCCTATTTGCTGTTGGCGCAGCAGGCCGAGCGCAACACCCACATGGATATCGTGTACGAGACGCCGCCGCCGCCCAAGGACGGCGACGTGAAGCGGTCGTGACAAGCCGCCGCGTGCGGCTGGCGCAATACCGGCCGCTCAGGTTTGAAATTCGCTCAGCAGCAATTTGAGCGCCGCTTTGCCGGCGCGGTTGGCTTCCGTCATCGACTGGAAAAACAGCTCGGATTGCCCGATCGGGCTCGATCGCCCGGCGCGATAGATCTCCCAGCGCCACGGTTTCGGCGGGCGGCCGCGGTTCTTCACCACCACGGAAAAATCGGCGTGTTCGATCATGCGGGGCACCTTACTGCAAAAACGATACGTAAACACTGAAATAAAACCGCAACCGGCCAAGTATTGTGCCGGGCTTTTTGATTGGCCGGCGCCGCCGGCTTCGATTCAGCGCGAACCGGCCGCGCGCTGCGCTTCCTGCGGCGGCCAATCGCGCCAATGCGTCGGGCGCACGTCCAGCCGCTCGCGCGTCTGCGCGTTGATCCAGCCACCGCTGATACGCCGACAGGCAAACACCAGCGCATGCGGGCCGTCGCTGTCGATAACGGCCAGCTCGAGGTCGCGATCGAAGGGCGCGCTGGAGATTTTTTGCCACATAGTTGCGATTTACCGGCACCGCGTCGCGCGCCGCATTGACCTAGATCATTCGCACGCATTGTGGCGTCGCCAAACAGGCGAGCCGGCCGGCGATAGCGGAACCAAGTAATATCCTTTGGGTTGTATATATGCGATATATTCTCTTTGATGGTTGTATGGCGCGACGGTCCGGAAAGCACCTATGCGCAGCATGGTCAAGCGCTCGGTTGTGATCGGCGGGCACAAGACCAGCGTCAGCCTGGAGCAGCCGTTCTGGGATGTGGTGCGGGAAATCGCCGCCGCCGAGGCAATAACGGTCTCGGCCGTGCTGCGCCGGGTCGACGCCGCGCGTGCGCAGGCGAACTTATCTTCGGCCGTGCGCGTTTATGTGCTGCAACAGGTCCGCGCGCGCGCCACCCGGGGCGACACGGCCGCCAATGCCGCCTACTCGAGCGCTTGACGCTGCGCTGCAACATTCCGACAATCGCTTGACCAGCCCGGCCCGCCAGGGGCGCTTTCATGCCGCGCGAACCCAATGCCGTCGATTTCTGGCGCGGCTTTGCGCTGGTCACGATCTTCATCGATCATGTGCCCGGCCTGATCTATTCGCAACTATACGATGACCAACTATTCGCTCTCCGACGCCGCCGACCTTTTCGTGTTCCTGGCCGGCTGGTCGATGCGGCTGATGGCCGACGGCGAGGGCCGCAGCATGTCGACCCGGCTGGTCATGCTGCGGCTGTTCGGACGCGCGCTCGAGCTCTATGCCGCGCAGGTGCTGATCACCATGATCGCCATCGCCGTGCTGGCGCTGAGCGCGATTCAACTGTCCAATCCGCTGCTGCTCGAATGGCACAACGCCTCGGCCGTGTTCAACGACCCGGTGCCGACCCATATCGGGCTTGCGATCCTCACGCATCAGCTGGGTTATTTCGACATCCTGCCGCTCTACGTGGTGTTGATGCTGATGGCGCCGTTCTTCGCGCTGGTCGACCGCATCGCGCCGCTTTGGGTGCTGCCGGTGTCGTTTGCGATCTATTTTGTGGCGCTCGCCTTCCAGATCACGCTGCCGACCTGGCCGGTGTCGGGCACCTGGTTCTTCGATCCGCTGGCCTGGCAATTCACCTTCGTGCTCGGTTTCGTGCTGGCGCGCGGCGACCGCGGCGTCGGCGCCTGGGCGCGGCGCAATATCGGCTGGCTGCGGCTTATCGCCCTGCCGATCGTGATCGCCGCGATGTATGCGGCGCACTTTAATCACCTTTGGGATCCGACCAACGTGCCGAGCCCCAAGCTGTTCTTCCTGCTCGACAAAGCCTACGCCACGCCGCCCCGCCTGATCCAATTCCTGGCGCTGGTGGCGGTGTTTTCGGCGGCTTTTCCCTATATCCGCCGCGCCGCCGCGGCGCCCTGGGTGGGGCGCGCGGTCATGGGGTTGATCGATCTGTTGGCTATGCTCGGGCGCAACTCGCTCTACGTGTTCTGCATCGGTTCGCTGTTAAGCCTGTCGGCGCAGATCGTCCGCTACTACGGCCGCGGCTCTGTCGGCAGCGACACCGCCGTGTTAATCCTGGGCGTATTGATCATGGCAGCGACCGCATGGATCGCCGAATCGCGACAACGCGCACGAAAGCCTGCGCACGCGGCCTAGCGCTGGCGCTGGCCCTGGCGGCATCGGCGCAGCAGGCGCCGGCGCAGCCCGTGCCGGCGCCGCTGACCAAGGCGTGCCAGCCGGGCAATGCCTCGATATCCGAGGATAACCCGCTGCCGAACGTCGCCGCCGCGCTCGCGCAGCGCAAGACGCTGCGCATCCTCGCCATGGGCGCCGCCCCCGGCCGCATCAGCCGGCACGGCAGCGGCTACACCGAAGTGATCGAGGCCATGCTGCAGGGCGCGCTCAAGGGCGTGAACGTGGTGCTGATCAACCGCGGCATCTCCGGCGAGCTCGCGGGCAGCGCCGCGGTGCGCATGAAGATCGAGGTCGCGCTCGACGATCCCGACCTGGTGCTGTGGCAGGTCGGCACCAACGACGCGCTCGCTTTCGTGCCGGTCGAATCCTTCATCGCCACCGTCAAGGACCAGATCGACTGGCTGCGCGCGCACAAGGTCGACGTCGTACTGGTCGGACTGCAATTCGCGCCGGAAATGCTGCGCGAGGCGCACTACAAGGAATTGCGCGAGGCGCTGCGCAAGCTGGCGGCGCAGGAGAAGGTCATCATCATCCGCTTCTTCGAGGCGATGCAGATCATCAACCAGGCCGCCGGCAAGGAGCCGGTGAGCGAGCAATTCGAACGCGACGAGGCCGGCTATAATTGCCTGGCGCAATATGTCGCGCGCGCCATCACCCTCGGCACCTTCGCCAAGGCCGGCTTGCCCAAGCGCGAGCCCACGCCGCCGGGCAAATAACCAACCTAAACGCCGAGATAGCGCTGCAAAATATCCGGGTCGGCCTTGATCTCGGCGGCCGGGCCCTCATGCACGATATGGCCGTTGTTGATGATGTAGACCCGGCTCGCCAGCGCCAGCGTGGCGGCGAGATTCTGCTCCACCAGCACGATGGTCTGCCCGGCGTCGGCAAGCTTGCGGCAGGCCGCCATCAGGTCGCGCACGATCACCGGCGCCAGCCCCTCGAACGGCTCGTCGAGCAGCACGATCTTGGGGTCGCGCACCAGCGCGCGCGCGATCGCCAGCATCTGCTGCTCGCCGCCCGAAAGGTCGGTGCCGCGGCTGCCTCGCCGCTCCTGCAGCCGCGGGAACATCTCGTAGACGCGCTCGAGCGGCCAGCGGTTTTGCGCCGTCAGCCCGGCCAGCACCAGGTTCTCCTCGACGCTCAGGCTGCCGAAGATGCGGCGGTCCTCGTGCACCAGCTGCATGCCGGCTTGCGCGATGGCGTGGCTCTTCTGTCCGGCCAGTTCGACGCCGTCGAACAAAATCGAGCCGGCGCGCGGCGTCACGACGCCCATCAGGCTCTTCAAGGTGGTGCTCTTGCCGGCGCCGTTGCGGCCGAGCAGCGCCACCACCTCGTTGCGCTCGACGCGCAAAGCGAGGTCGAAGAGGATGTGGGAATCCCCGTAATAGCTGTTGAGCCCGTTGACCTCGAGCAGGCTCATTCGAGCACCCCGTGCACGCCGCCGAGATAGGCCTCCTGCACCGTGGCGTTGCGCTTGATTTCGTCCGGCGTGCCCTCGGTGAGCACGCGGCCTTCGTGCAGCACGGTGACGCGCTCGGCGAGCTCGAACAGCGCGTCCATGTCGTGATCGATGACGATCATGGTGCGGCCCTGGCTGATCGATTTCAACAGCCGCACCGTCTCCACGCGCTCGCGCGGGCGACATGCCGGCGAGCGGCTCGTCGAGCAGCAGCAGGCTCGGCGAGGTGGCGAGCGCGAGCCCGACCTCGAGCCGGCGTTTCTCGCCATAGGCCAGCTCCGACACCGGCGTGTCCGGCCGCTCGGTCAAGTTGACGAGCTCGAGCGTGCGCTCGACCTGCTCGGCCAGGCCGGGGATGCTCTTCGGGTTGCGGAACAGATCGAGCTTGAACTTGCCGCGCAATTCGGCGAGCACGGCGATGGTCAGGTTCTCGCGCACCGTCAGCCGGCTGAACAACTGGTTGATCTGGTAACTCTTGGTCAGCCCCAATTGGCAGACCTCGGTCACGGTCATGCCGGTGATGTCGCGGCCCTCGAACAGGATTTTCCCGTCGGTCGGCGGCACCTCGCAGGTCAGCATCTTGAAGAAGGTGGTCTTGCCGGCGCCGTTCGGCCCGATGATGCCGCGCAACTCGCCATGGTTGACGGTGAAATTGATGTCGCTGTTGGCGGCGAGACCGCCGTAATGCTTGGTAAGGCCGGTCGCCTGCAAGATCGGCCCGGATGAGCGGTCGGTGGCGCGCTGGCGCGCCGGCATGGCGACGGCGTCGGGCGCACGCGCCAACGCGGCTTCGGCCGCCTTTTGCTCTTCCTCCGCGGTCAGCATGGGCGCCGCCGCCGCCTCGTCCGGCGTAACCTTTTTCGCGCCGCGCCCGCTCGCGAAGGCCCACAGATCGGCAATGCCGCCGATCAGCCCGCGCCGCAGGAAACAGATCAGCAGCACGAAGATCACGCCGAGCACCAGCTTCCACGCCGCGCCGAGATGCAGCGTCGTCTGCAAAAAGTCGCTCAGATAGAGCCACACGGCGGCGCCGATCAGCGGCCCGAACAGCGTGCCGGTGCCGCCGATGGCGGTCTGCATCACCAGTTGCCCGGAGGTGTCGAACATGAAGGCGTCGGGCGGCATGAAGCCCTGCATGACGCCGAGCAGGCCGCCGGCAAAGCCGGCATAGGCCGCGGCAATCACAAAGGCCGTCAATTTGTAGGCGTGGATATTGTGGCCGACGGCGGCGGCGCGCAGCGGGTTGTCGCGGATCGCGCGCAGCACGGCCCCGACCGGCGAGCGCACGATGCGCAGCGCGATCACCACGCCGACGAAATACCAGAACGCCAGGTAGGCGTAGAGCGAGGTGTCGGTGTTGAAGTGGATGGTGGTGAAGCCGAGATAGAGCGTCGGCGCCGGCACGCCCGGCAGCCCGTTCTCGCCGCCGGTATAAGCCGAGAGCGGATTGAATTCGACGAAGAAGAACACCTCGGCGATCGCCACCGTGATCATGGCGAAATAGATGCCGGTGCGCCGGAGCGCGATCAGCCCGACCAGGTAGCCGACGACGCCGGTGGCGATCGTGCCGACGACCAAGCGCCACCGTCACGTAGGGGAAGTTCAGCATGGTGAGCAAATAGGCGGCGACCATGCCGCCGGTGCCGAAAAAGGCGGATTGGCCGAACGAGAGCAGGCCGGTGAAGCCGAACAGGATGTCGAAGCCGAGCCCGAACATGCCCCAGACCAGGATGCGGTTGATCGTGGTCGGCGTGAAGCCGAGATGAGGCAGCACGAACGGCGCGGCGATCAGCGCGGCGGCGGTCACGGCCTCGAAGACGAAGGGGCGCTTCCTGACCATCAGACGACGGGGCTCATTCGCGGCCCGCCGTGCCGAGCAGTCCGTAGGGCCGCAGCACCAGCACCAGCGTCATGGCGACGAACAGCATGACGTAGGCGTAGCCTGGATTGAACATCGATGTGATGCTGATGATCTCGCCGGCGATCAGGCCGCCGAGCACCGCGCCGGGGAACGAGCCGACGCCGCCGATGACGACGACGACGAAGGTCTGCACCAGGATCGCCTCGCCGACGTCGGGGGCGATCGAGACAACCGGCGCGTTGACGATGCCGGCAAAGCCCGCCGCCATGGCGCCGATGCCGAACACCAGCATGAATATCTTGTAGACGTCGATGCCGAGCGAATCGACCATGACGGAATCTTCGATGCCGGCGCGCACGATCATGCCGATGCGGGTGCGGTAGAGCACGATGTAGAGCGCCAGCAGCGCGAACGGCGACGATGCCGAGCAAGCGCAATGCGGTAGGTCGGATAGAACATGAAGCCGAGATTCGATGATGCCGACGAGCGGCGGCGGCGGCGGCACGGCTTTCGACAGGCTGCCGAAAAAGAAGCGCACCGCCTCGACGAAGACGATGCCGAGCCCGAAGGTCACGAGCAGCTGGTCCTCGTGCGGCCGCCGGTAGAAATAGCGGATGATGCCGCGCTCCACGACGACACCGACCAGCATGACGAACAGCGAGCCGGCGATGACCGCGGCGATGAACGAGCCGGTGTAGCTGTAGGCCACCCAGCCGGCGTAGCCGCCGAGCATGAACATGGCGCCGTGCGCGAGGTTCAGGACGCCGAGCGTGCCGTAGATGATGGTCAGGCCGGAGGAAATCAGCGCCAGCAGCGCGCCGAGCACCAGCCCGTTGAAGCATTGCGAGAGGAAATTGGACCAGTTGATCATAAGCTTTGCGTCGCCCCACTGGTCGCGGCCGGGCTTTGCCGGCCACGCACGCCACCGTCCCAGGCAAGACGCCACGCCCGGCATGAAGCCGGGCATGACCGATTGAAAGCGCCGCCTCCGGTTTTACCCCGCCGGAAGCGGCGCGTCCTCAATCTCAGGTGTATTCGCCGAGCTTGCAGCCGAAGGCGTCGGGCTTCTGCATGAGCGGCGCGCCCGGCAACGACTTCGAGGACCTCCCAGTAGTCCTCCTTGTTCTTCATCGCCTTGGGCGCCTTGCCCTTGACGATGACCACCGGGCGCACGAGCTGGTGGTCTTCCTTGCGGAAATAGACCTCGCCGACGGTCGAGTCGAACTTCTCGCCCTTCTCGTACTGCTTGATGACGTCGGGCGGATAGAACGTGCCCGCTTCCGACACCATGCGCGCCCAGATGGCGAACGACATGTAGGCGTTGTTGGCGCCCCACTCCGGCTTGTAGCCGTATTTCTTGTCGAACGCCTGCACGAACATCTTCGCCAGCGGATACTTGTCTTCCAGCGTCCACCAGAAGTCGGTCGCCGCGTAGACGTTTTCCATCAGCTCCGGCCCCGTTTCCTTGGCGAGGAACGGGATCTGGTAGGGGATCACCATCTGCATCTTCGGCGTCACGCCGAACTGCTTGCACTGCTGCACCGACAGCACCGCGTCGCGGCCCCAGTTGACGTTGATGATGACGTCGGCGCCGGAGTTGGCGATGTTGGTGATGTACTGGCTGAAGTCCTGCGTGCCGAGCGGCGAGACCTGGTCGGTCACCTGCGTCCAGCCGCCGTTCTTGGTCAGATACTCGTTCACCGACTTGGTGACGGTGTGGCCGTAGGTGTAGTCCGGCGTCATGAACGCCGCCTTCTTGTTCTTGCCGTAGGCCTTGAGCAGCACCGGGCCGATCGCGTTGGCCGCGGTCTCGCCGTAGAAGTTCTGGCGGAAGCCGTAGCGCACGCAATCCTTGCCGGTGGTGTCGTTCGAGCCGGAAATGCCGGTGACGTAGAGGACGTGCTCGCGTTGCGCGAACTTGTTGAGCGCGACCGCGACCGCCGAGGAGGTCGAGCCGGTCATCAGCACGATCTTGTTCTGGTTGATGAAGGTCTGCTGCTCCTGCACCGCCTGGTTCGGCTTGGCGGCCGAGTCGGCGGAGAGCAGGTTGACCTTCTTGCCGAGCAGACCCTTGGTCACTTTGGGCGCGATCTTCTTGAGCAGCGGATCGCCGCTGTTGATGTGCTCGACCGCGAGCTGCCAGCCCTTGAGCTCGTCCTCGCCCTGCACCGCGTAGGTGCCGGTGCGCGGCACGGCGGCGCCGACATTGACGGTGTCGCCCTTGGAGCCTTCCGGCCAGGTGCCGATCGGCGGCTGGTCGGTGGTGCCGACCGCGAAAGCCGGGCCGCCGAACGACGGCAGCAGCGCGCCGCCGGCGAGGCCGGCGCCGGCCTGCAGCAGCGTCCGGCGCGACACGCCGGACATATCAAGAAGTTTCGACATATTGATTCCTCCCTATGGGTTTCTGTTTTTCGAGTCGCCCCGCGAAGGCGCTTGTTTTTTTCTCGGCCGAGGTCGAGCGCACCTTCTCGCGGCGAAACGACGTTGCCTTCCGCGACCTTGCGGGCGCGGACGCAATGCGTTCCGTCATGCCGACTGTGAATGAGAGCGCGGTCAATGCCACTTTGGTCGATGACTGCGCCAGATTATTAATCTGGCGCAAGAGTTATGGGAAATATCGCCGCGAATACCGGCCCTCTGCGTCACCACGCCACATGAAATGATTTTGATGTTCCAAGCGCGACCAACGTCTAAAGGCGGCGCCTAAGATGCTGGGTGCAAATTCAAATCCTCGGCCTTGGCGCGCGCCGCGCTAGCCCAAATTCAGTTCCTGGAAAAAGTCGTTGCCCTTGTCGTCGATGACGATGAAGGCGGGGAAGTCTTCGACCTCGATCTTCCAGATCGCCTCCATGCCGAGCTCGGGATATTCCTGCACTTCCACCTTCTTGATGCAGTGCTCGGCGAGCTTGGCCGCGCTGCCGCCGATCGAGGCGAGATAAAAGCCGCCGTATTTCTGGCAGGCCGCGCGCACCGCCGCCGAGCGGTTGCCCTTGGCGAGCGAGATCAGCGAGCCGCCGGCCGCCTGGAACTGCTCGATGTATGAGTCCATGCGTCCCGCGGTGGTCGGGCCGAAGGCGCCGGAGGCATAGCCGGCCGGCGTCTTGGCCGGTCCCGCGTAATAGATCGGATGCGCCTTGAAATAGTCCGGCAGCCCCTGCCCGGCTTCCAGCCGCTCGCGCAATTTGGCGTGCGCCAGATCGCGCGCCACGATCATCGGCCCCGAAGCGAGAGCCGCGTCTTCACCGGATACTGGGAGAGCTGCGCGAGAATGTCCGGCATCGGCCGGTTGAGGTCGACCTTGACCACCGCGCCGCCGAGCTTCTCCTGGTCGATCTCCGGCAGATATTGCGCCGGGTGCTGCTCGAGCTGTTCGAGAAAGACGCCGTCGCGCGTGATCTTGCCGAGCGCCTGGCGGTCGGCGGCGCAGGACACGCCGAGCCCGATCGGCAGCGAGGCGCCGTGGCGCGGCAGCCGGATGACGCGCACGTCGTGGCAGAAATATTTGCCGCCGAACTGCGCGCCGACGCCGGTCGCCTGCGTCATCTTCAGCACTTCCGCTTCCATCGCCAGATCGCGGAAGGCGTGGCCGTCCTCGCTGCCTTTGGTCGGCAGCGCGTCGTAATAATGCGTGGAGGCGAGCTTGACCGTCTTCATGGTCAGCTCGGCCGAGGTGCCGCCGATCACGATCGCCAGATGATACGGCGGGCAGGCGGCGGTGCCGAGCGTCAGCACCTTCTCCTTGAGGAAGGCCAGCATGCGCTCGTGCGTCAGGATCGACGGCGTCGCCTGGAACAGAAACGACTTGTTGGCCGAGCCGCCGCCTTTGGCGATGAACAGAAACTTGTAGGCGTCCTCGCCCTCGGCGTAGATCTCGACCTGCGCCGGCATGTTGGACTTGGTGTTCTTCTCCTCGAACATCGACAGCGGCGCCAGCTGCGAATAGCGCAAGTTGCGCTTGAGGTAGGCGTCGCGCGCGCCCTCGCTCAGCGCCGCCTCGTCGTCACCCTCGGTGAACACGGCGCGCCCGCGCTTGCCCATGATGATGGCGGTGCCGGTGTCCTGGCACATCGGCAGCACGCCGCCGGCGGCGATATTGGCGTTCTTGAGGAAATCATAGGCGACGAACTTGTCGTTGCCGGTAGCCTCCGGGTCGTCGAGGATTTTGCGCAGCTGCTTGAGGTGCGCCGGGCGCAGCAGATGATTGATGTCGTTGAACGCGGCCTCGGCGAGCGCGCGCAGCGCCTCGCGCGCGATCGACCAGCATGTCGCTGGCCCATCACCTTTTCGACGCGCACGCCGCCGACCTCGAGCTTGCGGTAGGTCGTGGTGTCCGGCCCGAGCGGGAAGAGCGGCGTGTGGTGGTAGGGCGGGAGCGCGGCGGATGGGGTGACGGGGGCGTTCATGTCGCAAGTATAACGATTTGTGGAAAGATTTCGAGCCGTCCTTAACCCTAGCACAGTGCAGAATTTCCCCACGCGGTTGAGTATCAGGCCCAGCCATCCGACCAAAGTAAATGTTTGATTGCGCCTAAAGCTAAGGTGTTCTGCGGCAAACCCAATAGTTTTTAAGAAGCCGAGATTAGCTTGCTCCGATCATCTGCCCCGATCGCGGACACATTGACGCGAGACGATGTTGGAATTGCATCTGACCAGCGCGCAGATCGTGTCGGCAGCCGTTGCGCTGCCGGTTGTCGTGTTTTTTATCGTCGTCAGCGCAAGCAGAGTCTTGCAGCAATGGCCACGTCGCCCACGGTTTCGGACTATGTATCTGGTCGGCAGACGTTACCGGTATCGAGATTTCGATCTTGCCGACCCGGCACAACAGCTCAAAGCGGTGATGGCGGCCTCGTTTCAGAAGCGACGGGTCTTGAGTCCTTCTGAATATCGCGCCTTCAAAATCATCGAGGATGAGGTGACGGCATTCGGCAAAGGCTATCGTGTTTTTGCGCAAACATGCCTCGGCGAAATTCTAAAATCATCCGATCAAACCGCATTCCACTCGATCAACAGCAAGCGAGCCGATATTCTTGTCATCGACGGCGGTGGCTGGCCGGTCTTGGCAATCGAATATCAGGGCGAAGGGCATTACCAAAGCGCGGCGGCCGCGCGCGATGCCGTCAAAAAAGAGGCTCTGCGCAAGGCCGGGGTGCGGCATCTCGAAGTGTATCCAGCCGACAGCGAGGACGAAATTCGATCTCGCGTCCGCGGGCAGATTGGCTGGAAGAAGCCCACACTTGCGACCTCCGCGGCTTCCTCTCCGGCAGCCGCTGCGCCTTAGCAATGCCTCTACCGTACGCGCTTCTACTCCGCCGACCCAAACCCCTTCCCCGCCTTCCGGTACTCCGGCCTCGGCGGTGAGAAGATATCGAGCACGCGCGCGCCGTCGGCGCCCGCGCGCATGGTGTGCGGCACGTTGCCGGGCGTGCGCCAGAAGTCGCCCTTCCTCACCGCGATCTCCTCGCCGCCCTGGATGCGCACGGCGGAGCCCTCGAGCAGCACGCCCCATTGCTCCTCGGGGTGATGATGCAGCGTGCCTTGCGCGTTGCGGCGCGATCGTCACCACCGACAGCATGGCCTGCTCGCCGGCGAAGATGCGCGTGGTCACGCCCTCGGCCAGCTCGCGGTATAGGCCGTCGTCCGGCTGTCTGCAGATTGTGGAATTCGGCCTTCTGGCTCATGGCGGTCCTCCTTTTGCGCGCGTTCGCCCTATCGTAGCAAAGGCTGCCCCGGTTGAACGAGGCGGCTCGGCATTGGCGTATTTCGCCACCCGAATGGCGTTTTACGCCGCGCTAACGCTCCCGGCGCAAGGCCCTCTCCGCTTGCGGAACTTAACCAACCTCCCCGTTTTGATTTGCCATCGCGTCCGGTGCCGGGGAAACCGCACGATCGGCAATTTTCGCGACGGAGGCTGCCTATGTCCATCGTCTCTCGCCTCGGCATGAAACGGCGGATTTTTGCCGCCGCATTTTGCGCCGGCGTTCTTGGCGGCGCCTCGGCACCGGCCGACGCGGCCGATCTCGGACCGCTCCGTGGGCACCGCGTCAAGCATGTCAGGATTTCGCACACCTATTGGAATTGGCGCGATCGTTGCGCCTATGCCGGCTATTACTGCCTCTATGCCGAATACGGCTACATCTATGCCTATCCCTTCGATGACCGCCCCATTGCTCACGCCTATTACCGGCGCCGCTTCCGGTAGCTTTTGCCGCTTTCGGCCGCATGCTGAGGAGCGCCCGCGAGGGCGCGTCTCGACGCACGCAAGGCGCACAACTTTACGCCGGCTGCGGCGTTATCCTGCCATGGCGAGCGAGCGCATCGAGCAAGAGCAGCACTTCTGGAACGGCGTCGCGCTCATCGTCTTACGCGTGCTGTGCGCTTTGTCGGTCTGGCTGGTCGCCCGCTACGGCACACTCGACCCGGCGGCCTCGGCTTCCTCGATCTCGCGCTGCTCGGGCTTGCCGCCTTCCGCCTCATCCACCTTATGACCTACGACAAGATTTTCGACGTGGTGCGCGCCGCCTTCATGGACCGCAAAGGCGCGCGGCTGAAAAACGCCGAGCGCGGCTGGCGGCGGCTGATGTGCGAATTCATGCAGTGCATCTGGTGCACCGGCATGTGGTCGGGGCTGATCGTGGTCACGGTTTATTTCCTGGGCACGGGGGCGCTTTGCGGTGATCGTGCTGGCGGTCGCCGGCTTAGGCTCGCTGCTGCAGATCGTGTCGAAGGCGCTGGCGGCGCAGAGTTGAGCGGCGTCCTCGCGCGTCAGCCGCCTCCCCCATTTCAACGCACTCCCGACTGCGATAACCTCCAGTTGCACTGAGCCACTATCCAATCGGGAGGCGACCATGACGTTCACGTCCATGCATCGCGTCGCGGCGGTGCTGCTCATCGCGCTCGGTCTCGCGCTGCTGGCGAGGCCGGCGCATCGCCAAGGTCGGCGAAACCTGCGGCGGCTTCATCGGCAACGTGCTGTGCGGCAAAGGCGAGTTCTGCCAGCACGCGCCCGGGCAATGCCATTCGTTCCTGCCCGGCGCCTGCGCCGCGCGACCGCACTTCTGCCACAAGATCTACGGCCGGTGTGCGGCTGCAACGGCAAGACCTACGCCAACGACTGCGTGCGCATGAGCGCCGGCGTGTCCAAGCTGCACGACGGCAAGTGCTAGCGATCGGCGCGCCCGGCCTTTAGGCCGATTTTACGCAGCGCGCCGCAAAATTAGCGTCCGGCAGCCGGCGGCAGCGCCTATCAAGAGCCTCGTTCCGCAACCGGGGATCGGGGCTCGCCATGTTGTCGGTCATCGTCGGGGCGCTCGGCGATCGTCCGCCGCCGGGGTCAGCTTTTGGTGGCTTTTGCCGCGCGCGGGCAAGGTGCACCCGATGGTGCGCAACACCGACGTCGGCTCGATGGTCACGCTCGCCATCATGTCGGTGCTGACCTTCGGCGCGGTCGCGCTGGTCTCGGGCCTGCTCGGCTAGCGCCGCCGGCTATCCCCATTTCGGCGCCAACCGCTCATCCGCTGACGCCAAGCGACGTTCAGAACCCATGAACGGCTCGCGCGACATGGTTCCAGAACAAAATCCCTTGATTCCCGCGCAGGCGGGAAAAAAAGACAGGCGTACCCGGCGCCGCGACAAAGAACACGGGCGGTGACGCTTGCGTGCTTATCCCTCCCCTGAAAGGGGAGGGTCGATCGCGCAAAGCGCGATCGGAGTGGGGTCAACTCTCAATCGCACACACACCCCACCCGGCTCGCGTCTTGCGACGCTCGCCACCCTCCCCGCAAGCGGGGAGGGATGAAGCCGCGAAGGCAATGAGCAAATGCGAGGCAAGCCGGTTGCGCTTTCGCGCCGCGCCCGTTCAATATGCGCCCGAGGGCTGCAAGGGGGGACCATCAGCATCATGGCCGACAAACTTTGGTACGCCGCGCTCAAGGGCCAGCAGGCCGGGCCGTTCGGCGAGGCGCAATTTCGCGAGATGATCGCGCGCGGCGAGGTCACGCGCGACACGCTGGTCTGGGCGGCGCCGATGCCGGGCTGGAGCAAGGCCGGCGAGGTCGCCGAGCTGTTTACCGCCGCGCCGCGCCCGCCCGGTCTGCCGCCGTCGGTGCCCTACACCGGCCAGCCGGCATCGGCGGCGGCGCCCTACGCCGCCCTGCCGGTGTCGGCGCCGGGGGACTATCCGGGCGGCGAGCCGGGCGCGCCGCTCATCTTCACCGGCGGCACCTGGGCGCTGTTCGGCCGCTCGCTGCTGGTCGTCATCTGCCAATATCTGGTGATCCCGAGCCCGTGGGTGACCACCGCCTATTATCGCTGGTTCATCGGCAAGATCGCCGTGCCGAACGGCAAGCAGGTGAGCTTTGCCGGCCAGCCCGGCGACATCTGGTACGTCTTCATCCTGCTCGCGCTGCTCGGCTATGTCGGCTTCATCTACGACGGCTTGCAATTGCTCGCGCTGCCGCTGAGCGTGCTGTTCTATCTCATGATCATGCGCTGGGTTTTCGCAAACCTGGTGTGGGAGGGGCAGGGCGAGCGGCTGCGCTTTACCGGCGGCTATTGGGGGTTGCTCGGCTGGTGGCTGTTTATCGTGCTGGCGATGATTTCGCTCATCGGCTGGGCCTGGGTGTTCACCGCCATGATGCGCTGGACCTGCCGGCACGTCGAAGGCACCGACACGCGGCTGAGCTTCGTCGCCGGCGGCTGGAGCGTGCTGTGGCGCATCTGGGTGCTGGCGCTGGTGTGCATGTTCATCATCCCGATCCCGTGGATCATGGCCTGGTACGTGCGCTGGTTCACGTCGCAATTCTGCCTGAGCCGCCGCGCCTGAGACGGAGGATGCCGATGCTGCTGCGCATCGCGATGCTGTTGCTGCTGCTGGCGCCGGCGGCTGCCGCCGCGGTCGGCGTCGGCAAAACCTGCGGCGGCGTCGCCGGCGTGCGCTGCGACGCCGGCCTGTTTTGCGATTCCCCGGCCGGGGCCTGCGGCGCCGCCGACGTCACCGGCACCTGCGTGCGCGTCGGCAAAGTCTGCACCGCCATCTACCAGCCGGTCTGCGGCTGCGACGGCAAGACTTACGGCAACGACTGCATGCGGCGCGCGGCGCGCGTGGCCAAGCGCCATGAGGGCGCCTGCCAATGAGCGCCGCCGCGCACCGGCCCGAGCGTCACTCGTGCGGCAGCACCTTGAACGGCTGCTTGTAGGGCTCGACGCGCAGCGAGGCATTCGCCAGCAGGCCGACTTTGGCGCGCGGCGCCACCATGCGCTCGCCCTCCTTCTGCGTCACGGCATATTGCCAGACGGTGAGCGAGCCTTTCGCCGCGATCGCCTTGGCGATGCCGCCGGCGTCGCCGCCGAGCTCCTTGAGTTCGGCGTCGTTCAGGCCGATCACGATCTCGTCCTTCACGGTGATGACCTTGAACAGCGTCTCGGCCGCGGCCGGCGCGGCAAACGTCATAGTCGCGGCCGCGATCAGCGCGGCGGCGGTCAATCGGTTGGCAGTCATGTGGATGGCAGTCATGGGACCCCCTCGGTGTGAAGCGATAGGCATGGGTCGCGCGCGGCGGCCGCCGGGTTCAAATCGCTCAAATCGCCCTTACCTTGCCGGGCTCGCCGACCCCGCAGTCGAGCGCCGCGCGATCCCATTTCCCCAGGTCGGCCGCCGCCGCGTAGGTGCTTTGCAGGAAATCCATCAGCGCGCGGTCGGGATCGGCGGCGGCGCGCACGGCGTCATAGGGCAGCAGAAACTCGCCCACCTCCTTAGCATAGAACGCCCCGGCCGGGCTTACTTTGGCGGCGGCGAAACCCTCCGGCGCCGGATAGGCGTAGGCGTAGAACGCGGCGTAGTCGATCGGCCCCCCGCCGCCCGGCCAGAAACCGGCGCTCGAGACCTCATGCGAATAGGCCTCCTGCGCCACCGCATCGGGGAGGTGCGGCACGCCGCCGGGGTGGCGCGGCGCCCGCCTGCCGGAGAACCGCGTCACCGCCAGGTCGAAGCTGCCCCAGAAGAAATGCACCGGGCTGACTTTGCCGAGGAAGCCGGTGCGGAAACGCGCCATCACGTCATGCGTCGCGGCAAGCACGCGCCAGAAGCGGTTGGCGTAGTCGGCATCGTAGGCACGATGCAGTTCGTCCCGGTCGAACGGAATACAATTGGGAATTTCGCAGGGCATCGTGTTCAGCTCGACGGCGATGCCGAGCTCGCCCAGCGCGATCATCAGCGATGCGTAGAATTCGGCGACCGGCATGGGCGTCAGCATCGATCTGGCGGTATTGACCGTCGCTGGTGCGCAGCCACAGCACGTGATCGATGAAATCGAAATCGATCTGGAAGCTGCCGCCGCGCCACGGAATCGGCGACGTGGTCAGGCCGCGCGCGGTCAGATAGAGCGCGACGTGCCAGGAATGGTTCAGCCACGGCGTCAGCGCCAGCCGCACCTTGCCCACGACCTGCGTCCACAGATGCAGCGTGTCGCGCGTGTCCTTCCACGCCGCATAAGGCAGCGCCGGCCAGCGTTCCGTTGCGGATGATGACGGCATCGGTCGTTCGGCCCTTATCATGGATGACGGCGTTGACGAAAGCCCGCTTGACGCCTGTGCCGCCATCTGCCATCGGCACGGGCCCCGCCCTTCCGGACTTCGTGAATGCCGCGCAGACCCTTCCGCCTCGCCCGCTCGTTCACGGGCTTCGGCCTCTTCGCCACCCGGCCGATCAAGAAGAACCTCATCATCGCCGAGTACAAGGGGCGCGCGCCTCACCACCGCCGAGGCCGAGAAGGCCGAGCGGCGCGGCAACCGCTACCTGTACGAGATCAGCAAGCACTGGACCATCGACGGCACCCCGCACAGCAACGTCGCGCGTTATTTCAACCATTCCTGCAATCCCAACGCCGAATCGACGGTCTGGCGCGGCCGCGTCTTCATCAAGACCTTGCGCCGCATCAAGCCGGGCGAGGAGATCACCTACGATTACGGCACCGACTATCTCAAGAACGTCATCGGCCGCTCGAACTGCAAATGCTCGCGCTGCCGGCGCCGGCGGGCCAAGCGCGCGCGGCAATTGCGCGCCGCCGAGAAACGGCGCGCCGCGCGGCTGGCGCGGGCGCGGCGGGCGACGCGGCAGCAGCAGGCGAAGCGCCGGCGCGCCTAATCCCGGCAGGCCTCGGCATCCTCCGGCTTGTCCGGTCGGCGCCATGGGCAGATGATGGCGCCGTGGGGCTGGCAAAAGATGGGGAACGCCATGCTGTTCATGATGACGTTGAACTTCACCGAGCAGGGCATCCGCGGCATCAAGGATGCGCCAAAGCGCGCGCAGGCGGCGCGCGACCTTGCCAAGAAGTGCGGCTGCGAGATCAAGCAAGTGTATTTGACCTCCGGCGAATCCGACCTCGTGCTCTTTGTCGAGACCGCGAACGGCGACAATATCGCCAAGTTCGCACTCGCCAATGGCATGGGCGGCAATGTGCGCAGCCGCACCGCCCGCGTCTGGCCGGCCGAGGAGTTCATGAAGATCGTCTCCGAACTGCCGTAATACGGTTCGGCCGCGACAACGTTGCCGTGGTGCTGCCTGGCGCCGCTCGCGCAGCTATGCGCGGGCGCCGAGCGCGCATTCGCTTTTGCCCTGCCCGCCCGCGTTTTGGCGTGCTAGGCGATGGCCGCTCCTGCCCGCGAGAAACCTCTTCCGCATAATGGCCGACCCGGCGCTGACCATCCCCGCCTCCCGCGCGCGCCGCGATCATGTGCCGCTCGGCATCGCCTTCATGCTGGCGGCGACGGTCACCTTCGCGCTCTCGACCGCGATCTCGAAATGGCAGGTGGCGCATTATTCCTTCGCCGAAGTGCTGTTCTTGCGCGCGCTCGGATCGCTGCCGGTTTGCGCCTTGCTGATCCTGCCGCGCAGCGGCTTGGCCGTGTTCCGCACCGAGCGCCTGCGCGACCATGTCGGGCGCAGCGCCACGCAAGCGGTGGCGCAGAGCCTGATCGTCGTCGCGCTCGGCCTGATGCCGCTCGCCGGCGCGGTCGCCATCAATTTCTCCTCGCCGCTGTTCGCCACCTTGTTTGCCGCGCTCTGGCTGAAGGAAAAAGTCGGCCTCGCGCGCGCTTTGGCGCTGATCGTCGGCTTCGGCGGCGTGCTGCTGGTCGCCTCGCCCGGCGCCGATAGCTTTCGCAGCGGCGCGCTGTTCGCGCTCGCCAATGCCGTGCTGTTCGGCAGCGTTACCGCCGCGGTGCGCGGCATGAGCGCGACCGAATCGGCCGAGACGCTGACCATGTACCAGATGGTGCTGCTCGCGGTCTTCTTCGCGATCGCCATGCCGTTCGCCGGCTTTGCCGCGCCGGGCGGCGGCGATCTTGCCGCCATGCTGTTCAACGGCGTGCTCAACGGCGTCGGGCAATATTGCTGGACGCGCGCGCTCACGCTGGCGCCGCCGGCCGCGGTCGGGCCGTTCTATTATTTCTCGATCGTCTGGGCCCTGCTGCTCGGCTTCTTCGTGTGGGGCGACGTGCCGACCTTGGCGCTGCTCGCAGGCTCCGCCATCGTGGTCGCCTCGGGCCTGGTCCTGCTCTGGCGCGAGGCCGCCCGCAAGCAAGCGGCGAAACGAGCAAAAGGGAGGATCGAGGCATGAGCATCACCATCCGGCGCGTGGTCACCGGCCACGACGCCAACGGCAAGGCCAAGGTGCTGATCGACGAACGCGTCAGCAACGTCATCTCGACCCGGCCGGGGGCGCATTCCTCGGTGATCTGGTCGAGCGAATCATTGCCGGTCGACAATGACGGCGACCACGATCCCTCGCACAAGCCGATCGAGACCACGATCCCGGGCGGCTCGGTGTTCCGCGTGGTGAGCTACGGCCCGGGGGTCGCGCCGCGCAATCACCGCACCGATTCGATCGACTATGCGGTGGTGATCTCGGGTGAGATCGACATGGATCTCGACGGCGAGGTCGTTCATCTCAAGGCCGGCGACGTGCTGGTGCAGCGCGGCACCGTCCACAATTGGGTCAACAACGGCAACGAGCCTTGCGTCATCGCCTTTGCGCTGATTGCGGCCAAGCCGGTCACGGCGGGCGGCAAGACCTTGCCCGCGCATGGGTGAGCGCGGCTATCGATCCAGCTCCGGATAGTGCCGGAAGATGCCCATTTCGTTGAAGGCGATGCGCCGCGGCGAGGCGAGATATTTCTTGATGCCCGGCCGCTCGGCAACCTTGTCATGCACGGTGACGACGCGCGCCACGTCGCGCTCCAGCCGCTTCATCGCCTTGGGAAAGGCGTAACGCAGACCCTCGATCAGCTGGAACAGCGAGAGATCGACGTAGCTCGCCTTGCGCCCGAGCGTGAACGGCCCGCCGCTTTTCTTCAGGATGCCGTCGAAATAACCGAGATATTTCGGCACGCGCGCTTCGAGGAAGTTCTCGCTGAAGCGCTTGGCCTCCGGTTTCTGGTCTTCGTAATAGAGCCCGGAGCCGACCGGGTGATGGGTGTCGTGGATCTCCTTGACGAAGTCGGTGATGGTGAGCTGCAGCTGGTGCAGCCACAGCCGGTCGGCCTCGGCGCGCGGCGCGAGCTTCAGGCGCGGCCCGAGGTAAAACAGGATTTCCGCCACTTGCGCGATCACCAGCGCTCCGGCCTTGATGAAGGGCGGCGCGAAGGGCGGACGCTTCTTGCCCTCCATCATCTTCATCATACGGTCGGTGCCGCCCGGCTTGCGTGCAACGTCCTCGTATGACGCGCCGGCGTCTTCCAGCGCCAAGCGCACGAATTCGCCGCGGCCCTGGATTTCCGGCCAATAGAAAAGCTGGTAGCGCATGGCACACCTTTTCGGGCGATTGCCGCTACGCGCCAGTCAATCAAAACACACATGGCCGGCACAAGGCCGGCCATGGTGAATCTTTTGTGGTGCGCCTAGTTGATCGCGAAGCAGTAAAACAGGCCGTCACCGCCGGTGCCTTGCAGAGCCTTCTGGCTGCAGCCTTCACCGGGGGCCGAACCGTCGCGCAGATCGCGGGAAGGGTGCGACGCGTTCCACGAGGGTGCGTTCGGGTTGTCGCCGAAGGGGGCGCGATCGATATGCCCAAGCATGGCGATACCTTGCGTGCTGCTTGTCCAGTTCTTGCAGGTCATATCCTTGTCGGCTGGAAATGCGGTGCCGTCGGCTTGCGTACCGGTGAGCGCGTCATGCCGATTGGGCTTGTCGCCGCTGCCTTTGATGATATCGCCCTTCTCCGACAGACTGTTTTGTTTGTTGAGCTTGTTGTTGGCGCTATGGAGGTCTTCGACGCTGGTGGCAACGACCAGGCCCTTGGCGTTCGTCCAGGGGCCCTTGCCGATGCGGTCGCGCGCGTTGACGGCATTGGCGCCTTGCGTCGACAGATAGGCGTGCCAGGTCTTGGCGGTGGCGCCGACCGAGGCCGCCAATTTCTGGCAATGCGCGTCGGCGCCGGCGAGCCCGCCGAGATCGGCGCCTTTGCCGAGACCGATGCTGGTCACGAAGAACGTCATATTTGCCTGCTGCGCGCCGGCCGGTATTACGGCAGCGACCGCGACAAACCCGGCCGCCAGCAAGACTCTTACGTATTGACATGCGAAGCCTCCCAATGCGGTGGAGACCCGTCGCCCCCACCATTGAAGAAACACAACACTCGCACCCTTAAAGCTATTCCCGCGTTCACGGGCGCGTGATGATCAGGCCTTGCCGAGATATTGCGCGTCGGTGACCGGCTCCAGCCATTTCACGTGTTCGCCGGATTGGGCCTCCTGCATCGCGATATGTTCCATGCCGTGTTCGGGCGTCGCGCCATGCCAGTGCTTTTCGCCGGGCGGGATCCACACCGTGTCGCCGGCGCGGATCCGCGGATCGGACCGCCCCAGGTCTGCACGCGCCCGATGCCGGAGGTGACATGCAGCGTCTGCCCGAGCGGATGCGTGTGCCAGGCGGTGCGCGCGCCCGGCTCGAAGCGCACCCAGGCCGAGCGCAGCGCGCCGGGTCGGGCGCCTGGATGATCGGGTCTTGCCAGACCGTGCCGGTGAAGCTCGGCGCCCATCTTGCGCGAGGGCCGCGATCCGCAGCGATGATGTCCATGCTGTCCTCCTGAAATTCGCCGGCCTGAATCAAAAAGCCCGGCGTCGCCGCCGGGCCTGATGTCGGTGAAGTCCTGCCGCGCCTAGGCCGACTGCAGATTGCCGGCCGCCTGCTTGCCGCGCTCGGTGACGATCTCGTAGCTCACCTTCTGGCCTTCGACCAGCGAGCGCATGCCGGCGCGCTCGACCGCGGTGATGTGGACGAACACGTCCTTCGAGCCGTCATCCGGCTGGATGAAGCCGAAGCCTTTTTGGGTATTGAAGAACTTCACAGTTCCGACAGGCATCGTAATTTCCTTTCACGCTTCTCGTTGAACGCCGGCACGCTCATCGTGCCGGCGGCAACTATCCGAGTTTTGGGAGATCACTTGTCCTGTCCCAAGCCGGGAGCGTGGCAGCAAGGTGAGCCGAAAACCAGGTTGCGGGCGGCCAAATAGACCGATTTGCGCTTCCGGTCAACGGGTGCTAGGCCGGGCCGTCGCATGCCTTTTATGAATTGGTAAGCAGGGTTTCGCTATATTCGTGCGCGCGGGGATGTGTCTTAACAGAATATGAACGCGAATTGGCGCCCGCCCGATCCGCCGACCGCCCAGGCGACATGCTCAAAGACAAACGCAAACAACGCCGCCGGCCGATCCGCTACACGGCTTGGCTCGCGCTTGCCCCCGACGAGCTGATCGGCTGCGAGCTGTCGGACATTTCCGACACCGGCGCGCGCATCGACGTCGAAGACACAACCAACATACCCGATGGCTTTTTCCTGTTTTTGTCGAGCACCGGCGCGGCGCGGCGCAGATGCAGTGTGATCTGGCGCAAGCCGCACCAGCTCGGCGTCAAATTCGAGCTCAACTACGCCGAACCCGCCGGCGTCACCGAAAAGCCGGTCACCGAGCCGGCCTAATCCTTCATACCATCGAAATGACGCAGCGCAGCGGGAACCCGCGAGCCGTCGCTCGCGGTTGTCTGCCTGCGGCGCTTTCAGCCGCGCGAACCGAGGAGGGGCGCATGCTCGGAACGATTCTGGTCGTTCTTCTGATCCTGATGCTGCTCGGCGCGGTCCCGCGCTGGGGCTACAGCCGCGGCTGGGGCTACGGCCCGTCCGGCATCGTCGGCGTGCTGCTGATCGTGGTGATCGTGCTGGCGTTGACCGGGAATATGTAGCGCGATCCGCTGAGTCAGCCCGCCATGGTCTGTTTGACCACGGCGATCAGTTGCTTGAGCGTGAAGGGCTTGGCCAGGAACGCATATTGCGGCGTGCCTTGTTCGTCGCTCGGCAGGTTCTTGGCGAAGGCTTCCTCGGCATAGCCCGAGACGAAGATGATCTTCACCTGCGGGTCGCGCCGGCGCAGCTCCTTGAGCAGCGTCGGCCCGTCCATTTCCGGCATCACCACGTCCGACACGACCAGATCGGCGCGGCCGTGTTTGTCGAGCATCTCGAGCGCCTCGACGCCGTTGCTCGCCGCCAGCACGGTGTAGCCGCGCGAGGTGAGGCCGCGGGCGTTGAGCGCGCGCAGGCCCTCTTCGTCCTCGACCAGCAGGATCGTCCCCTCGCCGGTCAGATCGACGGCGGCGCGCGCGGCCTGCTCGGCCGCCGTCAGCGCACCGGCGAGCGCCGGCGCTTCGGCGTCCGCCGCCTCGGCGCCCGGCTGATAGCGCGGCAGGAAGATGCGGAACGCGGTCGCGCCGGGCTTGGAGTCGGCATAGATGAAGCCGCCGGTCTGCTTGACGATGCCGTAGACGGTCGAGAGGCCGAGGCCGGTGCCCTTGCCGACTTCCTTGGTCGAGAAGAACGGCTCGAAGATCTTGTCGATGATCTCCGAGGCGATGCCGGTGCCGGTATCGGTCACCTCGACCAGCACGTAATCCGCCGCCGGCATGCCCTTGTAGCCGAGCTTGCCGCTTTCCTCGGCCGTGACATTGGCGGTTCGCACCGTCAGCTTGCCGCCGTCCGGCATGGCGTCGCGCGCATTGACCGCGAGATTGACGATCACCTGCTCGAATTGCGACAGGTCCGCCTTCACCGGCCACAGATCGCGGCCGTGCACCACCTCGAGCGTCACCTTCTCGCCGATCAGCCGCTTGAGCAGCATGCCGATGTCGGAGAGCACCTCGCCGAGATCGAGCACCTGCGGCCGCAAGCGTCTGCTTGCGCGAGAAGGCGAGCAGCTGGCGCACCAGCGCCGCGGCGCGGTTGGCGTTCTGCTTGATCTGCATGATGTCCTTGAAGGACGGATCGGTCGGCCGGTGCGCGTTGAGCAGGAAATCGGTCGCCATCATGATGGCCGACAGCACGTTGTTGAAATCGTGCGCGATGCCGCCGGCGAGCTGGCCGACCGCTTCCATCTTCTGCTGCTGCTGCACGCGGATTTCGAGCGTGCGCTGCGCCGTGGTCTCGAGCGCGTAGACGATGGCCGTCTCGCCGTCGCGCTCCTCCTCGTCCACCGCCGAGACGAAGAAATTGGCCCAGCGCTCGCCTTGCGCCAGCGCCGCCTCGACCGGCGCGATGTCGCCGTGGCCTTCGGCCGCCTTGGCGATGGCGGCTTCGAGCGCGGAGCGGTCGCGCTCGGCGACCACCGACAGGATGGAGCGTTCGCCCGGCTTGAGCAGCCTCTCGAAGGCGGCGGCAAAGCGCGCATTGCTGCGCGCGATGCGGCCGGCTTTGTCGACGGTCGCGATCGCCATCGGCGTGTGCTGGAAGAAGCGCATGAAGCGCACTTCCGCGGCGCGCTCGGGATCGGCGCCGGCCTCCTTGCGGTTGAGCACCAGGGTGCGCGAGGGGCCGGGCGCGCCGTCGGCGCCGAAGGCGACCTTGTGGTAGAGCCGGCACGGCACCGGCTTGCCGGCGCGCGTGCGCAAATCGAGGTCGATGAGCTCGGTCTTGACCTCGCCGGGCGCGGCGTTGCGCGTGGTCAGCAGCGCCGCGCCCTCGCCGGCGACGATGTCGGTGAGCTTGAGCCCGCCGGAGCCGACCTGCGCGAGATCGTGGTCGAGCCAGTCGGCGAGCGTGGCGTTGAGATAGACGATCTCGCCTTTGCCGTCGACCGAGAAGAAGCCGGCCGGCGCGTGATCGAGATAGTCGATGGCGTGCTGCAATTCCTGAAAGACGTTTTCCTGCCGCTCGCGCTCGCGCGTCACGTCGGCGATCGACCAGACCGTCATGTTGGCGTCGTGCCGCTCGGCGCCGAGCGGGCGCACGCGCATGCGCAGCCAGCGCGCCGGCGGCGGCCGGCGCGCCGGCGACGCGCACCTCTTCCTGCAGCCGGCGGCCCTCGCGCGCCGCCTTGAGCAGCCGGTAGATCGCCTCCGACACGTCCGGATCGCCGATGAACACCCGCTCGACCGGCCGCACGTCGTTGGCGTCGGCGGCGCCGATCAGGTCGAGATAGGCGGCGTTGGCGTAGATCACGCGGCCGCGCGTGGTCGGTGACCACGATGCCGTCGAAGGCGTCGTCGACCACGGCCTTGAGCAGCGGGTTGCCGCGGTCCGCGGCCGGCCAGGCGCAGGATGCCGGCGCCGAGCGCAAACAGCGCGAACACGCCGACGCTGGCGAGCGCGGCGAGCAGCGCCAGAATGTAGGTCTCGGCGTTGCGCGCGGCCGACATAAGATCAGCGCCGGCGCCGGCGCCGACCAGCAGCGACGGCGACCAGCAGCACCAGGCCGAGCTGCCGCCGCGCGGGGCGTTCTGGCTCTTGTCGAAGGCCTGCCGGCCCGCGCCGCCGATCCGCGCGCCGTCACCGGCTTGATGCGATCGTCGCCCGCCATAAAGGTAAAGACCCTCGGTTCGCCGCGGCCGGCTTCTCAAGTGCCTTAAGCCGCTTCGGGGCGCAAGGTCCAGCGCCGGCGTATCCCGCCTTAATTGCGCGCGACCGCCCGCCGCAGCCGCATCACGTAGCCGATGACCTCGGCGACCGCCTTGTAATGCTCGGGCGGGATCGCCTGGTCGATCTCGACGGTGGCGTGCAGCGCGCGCGCGAGCGGCGGGTTCTCGACGATCGGGATGGAATGCTCGGCCGCGACCTCGCGGATCTTCAGCGCGAGCGCGTCGACGCCCTTGGCGACGCAGACCGGCGCCTCCATGCCGCGCTCGTATTGCAGCGCGACGGCGTAGTGGGTCGGGTTGGTGATGACCACGGAGGCCTTCGGCACCGCCGCCATCATGCGCTTGCGCATGCGCGCGCTGGCGCAACTGCCTGATCTTGCCCTTGATCGGCGGGATCGCCTTCGGTCTGCTTGAACTCCTCCTTCATCTCGCGCAGCGACATTTTCTGCCGCTCGTACCAGTGCCGGTACTGGAACAGGTAGTCGGCGGCCGCGACCACCGCGAGGATCGCGACCACCGCGCCGAGCAGCTTGAGCGCGAGCGACTGGCGTGAGCGGCAGCAGCGCCGGCGAATCGGTGCGCACCAGCGCCATCGAGCGGTCGCGCTCCGGCCACAGCAGCGCAGTCAGCACGGCGCCGACCACCGCGAGCTTGACCAGGCCCTTGGCGAAATTGGCGAGCGCCTGCATCGAGAACAGCCGCTTCAAGCCGGCCAGCGGCGAAATCTTCGAGAACTTCGGCTCAGCGCCTCGAACGACCAGACCAGCCGGTGCTGGATCAGGTTGCCGGCGAGCGCCGCCAGCACCAGCAGCAAGAACGGCACCGCCAGCGCCGCCAGCAGTTCGAGGCCGATCTTCTGGAACAGGCCGGGCAGCGCCGGTCCGTCGACGCGGATGTGGTAGGAATTGGCGATCAGCCCGCGCAGCGTCGCGGTCAGGCTCGTCGCCCATGCCGCCGGAGAACGCGGTCAGCACCAGCGTCGCCGCCGGCGATCACGAACCAGGTATTGACCTCCTGGCTCTTGACCACGTCGCCGCGCTTGAGCGCCTCGTCGAGCCGCTTCTGCGTCGGGTCTTCTGTTCGTCTCGGTATCGTCTTGTTCTTCGGCCATGCTGCTCACCTCAGGCGTGCGGCGCCAGTTGGCTGAGCACGCCTTCGACGTAGCCGAGGAAGGTGCCCATCATCGCGCCGATCACCAGCAGCAGGATCAGCAGGCCGAGCAGGATCGACAGCGGCAGGCCGACGAAGAACACCTGCATCTGCGGCATCAGCCGCGACAGCACGCCGAGCCCGAGATTGAACAGCAGGCCGAACACCAGAAACGGCGCCGCGAGCTGGATGCCGATGCGGAAGGCGGTCGCGACGGTGCTGCGTGATGTGCTTGGCGACGTCGCCGATGAGCGGCACCTCGCCCGGCTCGAAACAGCGTGTAGCTGTCGTTGAGCGCCGCGATGACGAGATGATGCAGGTCGGTGGCGAAGATCAGCGTGATGCCGAGCACGGTGAGGAAATTGCCGACCAGCACGCCCTGCTGGTTCTGGGTCGGATCGACCGCGGTGACGAAGCCGAGCCCGAGCTGCTGCGCGACCACGGAGCCCGCGATCTGCAAGCGCCGAAATGGCCAGCCGCGCGGTCAGGCCGAGCACCGCGCCGATCAGGATCTCCTCGCACAGCATCAGCAGCACCGGCCCGAGCGCGCTGCAGGTCGATCGTGATAGGCGCTGCGGTGCAGCGGCAGCAGGATGGCGGTGAGCACCAGCGCGATGGTCAGCCGCACCCGCGGCGGCACGTTCATCTCGCCGAGGCCCGGCAGCAGCATGACCATGGTGCCGATGCGCGCGAAGGTCAGCAGGAAGGCGGCGGCGAGCGCCGGCAGGAACGAGATGTCGATTTGCATCATCTTTTACTCCGCCGCATGCGGCCGAGGAGCCGGCTCATCGCTCGTCCGCATTTCATCCGCCGACGATGCGGGCGGCGATGCCGCAGCATGTCGGCGTGCAGCGCGTCGGCCATGAACGGCAGCGCGATCAGCATGGCGACGAAGATCGCCAGGATCTTCGGCACGAAGGCGAGCGTCATTTCCTGGATTTGCGTCAGCGCCTGCAACAGCGAGATGGCGACGCCGACGGCGAGCCCGACCAGCATCAGCGGCGCCGACACCAGGATCAGCGTGAAGATCGCGTCGCGCGCGACGTCGAGCACTTCCGGCCGGTCATTCATTGCGTTCTCCACGCTTGCGCGTCCGAAACGCTGCGATGCCCGCTGCATGCGCGATCAGATCGGCATCTTCATGATTTCCTCGTAGGCCGCGATCACCTTGTCGCGCACCGCGACCACGGCGTCGATCGCGACTTCGGTTTCGGCGACCGCGGTGACGACGTCGACCATGTTGCCTTGCCGGTGGCCAGCGCGCGCGCCTGCACGTCGGACTTGTGGCCGGTCTCGGTGACCGCGCCGATCGCGTCCTTGAGCACGGCGCCGAAGCTCGCGTCCGCTTGGCTCGGCGCCCGGCGCGGGCGCTGCGCTGCGCGCCACGTCGGCGGTCAGGCGCGCGAGATTGGCGTAAGCCGATGCGGCGGCGAGTGGAGTGCGCATGTTAGCCTTTTTGCGTGCGCATGATCTTGTCCGAAAACCGGTTCCCACTTTTCGGGATCAGCCTAGCCTTGAGGATGTCGATGGTGCGCTGGAGCATGCGGCGCGTGGCGCTGATCACGTTGATGTTGGCCTCGTAGGAGCGCTGGGCCTCGCGCATGTCGGTCATTTCGACCAGCGGATTGACGTTGGGATATTTGACGTTGCCGTTGTCGTCGGCGGCCGGATGGCCCGGCTCGTGCTTGACGCGGAAGTCGGACGTGTCGGTCTGCACCTTGCCGAGCTCGACCAGCTGCGCGTCGAGCGCGCGGTCGACCTCGCTACTCGAAGGTCGGGATCTTGCGCCGGTAGGGATCGGCTGCCCGGGCGCGTCGCGGTCGAATCGGCGTTGGCGATGTTCTCGGAGATGATGCGCATGCGGCCGGCCTGCGCGCGCAGCCCGGAGGCGGCGATCGCAATCGACTTGAAGAAATCCATGGTGCCTTCCTTTGCGCTAGCTGTCTTGCCGAGCGCGGTCTTGATCAGGCTGAGGCTGCGCGTGTAGAGCGCGGTCGCCGCCTGGTAGTCCATCTGGTTGGCGGCGACCTTCATCATCTCGTCCTCGAGATTGACCGCGTTGCCGGTCGGGCGGACGTCGTAGCCGCCGGCCTGCGCGGAGCGGAACGGCGATACCCCCGACAGCGCGCCGGCGATGTGGCCCGGTTCGGTGGTCGCCATCACGACGTTGGCGACCGAGCTTGCCGCCACCCGCGTCGGATCGCCGAATTTCGGCGGCGCCAGATCGCGCGGCCGGAAATTCGGCGTGTCGGAATTGGCGACGTTCTCGGCCAGCACGCGCTGGCGCTCCTGCTGCCATTGCATCCGCGTGCGCAGCATCGAGAGGATCGGAATATCGGATGAGCCCCATCGCCAAGCCCCTCGCCCGCGCAGCCCCGCGTCGCTAGGCAGACTTTGCCGGGCTATGGTTAATGGCTGGTAAAGGGGGACCGCCGGGCTGCCGGAGGCCGAAGTTCCGGCCGTCGCGGTTTTCTCGATAAAAAGCCGGTTCCCCAGAAAGGCCGCTTTGTTTATTAACAGTCTGTTAGTAATCGGGGCGGCAAATTGTGCCTAGCGAATTAACCATTCGGTCGATTCCGGCCTGCCGCAGTACGGACCAGGGAGTGCATTGATGTTCGATTTCTTCGGCCCGAATATACCGCAGGCGGCCAAGTTCTTCATCGCGTTTTTGGTGGTGCTGGCGTTGATCGGCATCGCCGCCTGGCTGGTGCGCCGCTTCGGCTCGAGCCGGCTCGGCGGCGTCGGCGCGCGGCCGCCAGCCGCGGCTGGCGGTGATCGATGCCGCCACCGTCGACGGACGCCGGCGTCTGGTTCTGATCCGCCGCGACAATGTCGAGCACCTGCTGATGATCGGCGGGCCGACCGACGTGGTGGTCGAACCCAATATCGTGCGCGCGGCCGCCGCGCGCGAGGCTGCGCCTCTGCGCGAGGTGGCGCCACTGCGCGAGGCGGCACCGGTGCGCACGCTCGAGCCGGCGGTGCGGGTCACGCCGCCCGGTCGAGACCGCCTGGCCGCTGCAGCCCTTGAACGACCTGCCGCCCGCCCCGGCGGCGCCGTCGCCGCGCGCGCTGCGCAGCAACGCGACCGAGGAGCCCTGGCTGCCGCCCGAGCCGGGCGCGCGCGCCCGCCCCGTCGACAGCCTGAGCGGCTTGGCCAACGAGCTTGCCGCCAAACGCCCGGCGCCCGAGATCGCCGCACCGCCGCCGCGGCTCGAGCCGATGCCGCCGCCGCCGGCTTTCGAGCCGGCGCCCGCCGCCGGCCGCGCAGAACGACCAGAACCTCGCCGAGATGGCGCAGCAGCTGGAAGCGGCGCTGCGCCGCGCGCCCGCGCCGGAAGGCCGCCCGCCGGTGACCGACGCGCTCGCCGTGCCGCCGCCGCCGAAATCGGCCGACGTGGCGCGCCCGCCGCTGCGCGACTTCAAGCCGCGCACCGAGCCGAAGGCGGACATGCCGAAAGCCGACGCGAAGCCGGAGCCGAAGTTCGAGATGAACCCGGATTTCGCGCCGCCCGAGCCCAAGGCCGAGCCGAAGCTTTCCGCCAAACCGGAGCCGAAGCCGGTGTCCGGCAAGGCGCTGTTCGACAACCTCGAAGAGGAGATGGCGAGCTTGCTCGGCCGTCCGTCCGGAAAATCGTGACCGGCCGTTCCGGCCGCCGCGTCCGCCTTGGGCGGTGGCGGCCGGGGTAGCCGGACTGATCCTCGCGCTGGCATCTCCCGCCGGCGCGCAGGAGATCAGCGTCAACTTCGCCGCAAGGCGGCGGCCTCACCGAGCGCGTGATCCAGCTGATCGCGCTGATGACGGTGCTGTCGCTGGCGCCGTCGATCCTCGTCATGATGACCTCGTTCACCCGCATCGTGGTGGTGCTGTCGCTGCTGCGCACCGCGCTCGGCACCGCCACCGCGCCGCCCAACGCGGTGATCGTCTCGCTGTCGCTGTTCCTGACCGCCTTCGTCATGGGGCCGGCGCTGCAGAAGGCCTACGACGACGGCATCAAGCCGCTGGTCGCCAACCAGATCACCGCCGAGCAGGCCTTCGAGCGCGGCTCGCAGCCGCTGCGCGCCTTCATGGAGAAGAACGTGCGCGAGAAGGACCTGAAGCTGTTCGTCGACATGTCGAAGGAGGCCGGCGCCGGCCAAGCCCGAGGACCTGTCGCTGCGCGTGCTGGTGCCGGCCTTCATGATCTCCGAGCTGAAGCGCGCCTTCGAGATCGGCTTTCTGCTGTTCCTGCCGTTCCTGATCATCGACCTGGTGGTGGCCACGGTGCTGATGTCGATGGGCATGATGATGCTGCCGCCGGTGGTGGTGTCGCTGCCGTTCAAGCTGATCTTCTTCGTGCTGGTGGACGGCTGGAGCCTGGTCGCCGGCTCGCTGATCCAGAGCTACGGGACGTAGCCGCTTGTCGGCTTATTCGTCCCCGCCGGCCTTATCATCTGTCATGCCCGCGAAAGCGGGCATCCAGTAAACGCCGGCTCGTGCTTGAGCCGCGATGCCTGCGTTTACTGGGTCCCCGCCTGCGCGGGGACGACGACTGTGGTGCAGACATGCGTCATCGCCCGTATTTTTTGCTCGGCCCCGGGTAGGCCGGTATTCCACCTTCAGCCGCCGCTCCCGCAAAAAGGCCGAGGGCGCGCGGGAACGCCAAGGGTCCAATCGGACCCGCGGACCTCGACGCCTCGCGACATCGAGGCTTGTCGAAATCCGGCCCGCCTACGCTCTTGCGAGCTACGGCGGGTAAACCGCAAGTCCGCCAAACCCAAGGCGTCCCGCGCGCGGTGTTTATAGATCTACTCCGCATCCGCCCCCGGTGGACTTCCCGTTTCAGGCGCCCTCGCCTTTCTCGCGATTGGCGGGCCGCCTATCCACCGCTGCGGACCCAAAACGAGGAGGCCAAGCTGTGACCGCCCGACACTCCCCGCCGCCACGGGGCTCCAGCGACGCGCGGATCGGCGCGCCGGGACGAAAGCGGCTTCGACCGCCGGGCCGTGTCAGCGCATCTCCGCTGCCACGTCATTCCCCGGCCACCGCTCCCCACCCCGCATCTGGAGACGCTTGATCAGACGCCCCTCGGTATGGGATGGGATATTGGGACTATATGCTATATTGGGAATTATGTCAAGCAAGGTAGGAATATTTATTTGCCGGCCACGGCATCCTCCGGCGCCCGCTCAGCCCCTACTCCACGAACGTCCCCCGCCGGCGCTCCGCGGCGTATTTGACCAGCGCCAAGAAGCGGTAGAGCCCGTGCACGAATTTGCCGTAGGGCATGGTCAGGAACAGCGCCAGCACCAGGCCGAGATGGACGGCGAGCAGAATCCCCATCGCCGGTGTGTCGCGCAAGGCGAGCAGCGCAAGCCCGCTCAGGCCGGTCAAAAACAGCATGGCGATGAAGGCGGTGTCCATGCCGCGATGCGCCGGATCGGTGAGCTTGGCCTCGCGCCTGCGCGCCAGCATGAACAGGCCGAGCGGGCCGGCGATCAGCCCGAGGCCGCCGAGCGTGCCGAGCACGACCGGCAGGCTCAGCAACGGGTAAGGCGCCGGCCAGTGCCAGACATAATGATAGAGCGTGGCGACGCAGGTCGAGGCAAAGCAGAGCAGGAAGCCGTAGAAGGTCAGGTGGTGCGCGTGGCGGCGCGCCGCCGACGGCTTTTCGTTCTCGCTAGTGCAGCCGCCTCCGCCGCCGCCGAGATAGCGCAGCGTGAAGCTGTCGGCGAGCGCGCGCAACACCGCCAGCGGACCGATGCGCGGCAGCGCGGTCTGCGCGTTGCCGGCGCGCCAGAACGCGGCCATGCTCATGACCAGCGCGACCAGCGCGTAGAGCGCGGCGGCGCCGAACAGCGCGACCATCGCGCGGTGCGGCATCAAGCGGTAGAAGTCGCCGGCGTTGGCGCCGAACAGCGCCGAGCGGTCCGCCAGCGCGACAAAGCCGATGATGAAGGCGGCGACGCTGGCCGCCGCGGCGAGCGCGATCACCAGCCCGTTGCGTTCGAACGCGCCGGCGAAGGCGCGCGGCCAGGCGTAAGCCGCGTAGCTTTCGTTGCGCAATTTGGCGAGCGCGCGCCGGGACGTTGACCTCGAACTGGTGCGGCGGGGCGTATTGGCAATCCGGATAGCAGGCGCCGCATTGGTGGCAGAGATTGGCGAGGTAGTTGAGATCGCCGGCGGCAAAGGTGCGGCGCATCTCCATCGCCGGGAACACCGCGCACAGGCCCTCGCAATAGCGGCAGGCGTTGCAGATGGTCATCAGCCGGTCGGCTTCGCGCAGCGCGTCGGAGTGGAGGGGCTGGTTCACTGCCAATGCCCCCACAGGCAGGACAATCGTCTGTGACCTCGTTCTGCAGGGCACGGCCTTTCACTCCCTCCGCCTGAAAGGCGGAGGGTTGGGGTGGGGGTCCGATGGGCAGACATCGACCCCCACCCGGTCGCTTCGCGCCGGACTTCCCCCTTGCAGCGGGAATGAGCGGATCAGTGCCAGCGGCGCGGCCTCAGTTATGCGCATGGCGCGCCGCCCCCTCGCCCGCGATGCGGCCGAACACCGCGCCGATGGTCATGCCGATGCCGGCGAGGTAGCCCTTGCCCAGCACGTTGCCGGCCATGATCTCGCCGGCGGCGTACATGTTGCCGGCCGGCGCGCCGTCCTGCATCAGCATGCGCGCCTCCTCGTTCACGCGCAGGCCGAGATAGGTGAAGGTGATGCCGGGCCGCAGCGGGTAGGCGTAATAAGGCGGCGTGTCGAGCGCGCGCGCCCAGTGGCTTTTCGGGATCGCCAGCCCTTGCGTGCGGCAATCGTCGAGCACGCTCGCGTCGAACGTGCCGGGGCGCACCGCGGCGTTGAAGTCGCGCACGGTCTTGTCGAGCGCCGCCGGATCGAGCGCGAGCTTGGCCGCCAGCTCGGCGATGGTCGGCGCGCTCACCGCCGGAAAGATCGACGGCATGAACAGGCGGATCGATTTCTCGTCGACGATCGAATAGGCGATCTGCCCCGGCTGCTGCGCCACCAGCCGGCCCCAGATGGCGTAGCGCTTGGGCCAGGTGTCCTCGCCCTCGTCGTAGAAGCGCTGCGCGTCGCGGTTGACCACGATGCCGAAGATCACGCTGTCGAGCCGGGTGGCGATGCCGCCGTCGAACTTCGGCGCGCGCGCGTCGATGGCGACCGCGTGGCATTGCGTCGGATCGCCGACGGCTGCGACGCCGGCATCGAGCAGCATCTTCAAGACGTCGCCTTTGTTGTAGGGCGTGCCGCGGATGAGGAAATTGTCGGCGGCGGCGCCCCAATATTGCTTGAGCCATTCGATATTGGCTTCGAAGCCGCCGCAGGCCGCGACCAAAGCGCGTCCGCGCACCGAGCGTTCGCGGCCCTCGTGCCGCACGGTCGCCGACATGAAGAAGCCGTTCTCGACCGTGACGGCGGTGACCGGCGTGTCGTAGACGACCGCAACGCCGAGCGCCTGCGCCTGCCGGTAGAGCGCGTTGAGCGCGCCGCGCCCGCCGCCGAGGAAGAAGGCGTTGGTCTTGCCGAGCGAGAGCGTGCCGCCGAGCGGCGGCTGGAAGCGCACGCCGGCGCCGTCCATCCAGCCGAGCAGTTCGCTCGAGCGCTCGATGGTGAGCGCGGCGAGCGCCTTGTCGGTCTCGCCGCCGGTGACGCGCAGCAAGTCGTCGAGGAATTCGTCCTCGCCATAGGGCCCGGTCATGGTCGGCGCGCTGCCGTCATGCGCGCAACGCAGATTGCGGGTGTGGCGGGTATTGCCGCCGCGGTAGAACTCCGGCGCGCCCTCGATCACCAGCACGCGCGCGCCCTTGCGCGCGGCGGTGATGGCGGCGCACAGCGCGGCATTGCCGCCGCCGGCCACCACCACGTCGAAAGCTTCGGAAAAGTCGATGCCCGGCATAGTTTCGTGTTTTCGCAGCGCCGCTTAAAGTGTTACGCCTTGGGTTCCTCAATGCCTTGCTTTGGAAATGCTGGCAATGGCCGCGACCGATTTTCCGCCGGCGAAAGCCTGCGACAGCCACGTGCACGTGATCGGGCCGAAGGCGCGCTTTCCGCTCGCGCCCGGCCACCGCTATACGCCGCAGGACGCGCCGGCCGCCGCGCTCGCCGCCATGCTCGGGCGGCTCGGCCTGCAGCGCGTGGTGCTGGTGCAGCCGAGCTTCTACGGCACCGACAATGCCTGCATGCTCGACGCCATGGCCCAGATCGCGGGCGCGCGCGGCGTCGCGGTGCTGGCAGAGGAGACGCCGACGCAGGCGCTCGAGGCGCTCGACGCGCAGGGCGTGCGCGGGCTGCGGGTGAACATCGCGACCGCGGGCGCCGCGCCCATCGAGGACATCAAGCGCAAGATCGCGGGCGCCGCGCGGCTGTGCGAATGGCACGGCTGGCACGTGCAGGTGTTCGTGCCGGCGGACGCCATCGAGCCGCTGGCGCCGTTCATCCGCACGCTGCCGGTCGGCGTCGTGTTCGATCATTTCGGGCTGATCGCGCCCGGCACGACAAGCGGCCCGCTCGCCGCGCTCTGCCGCCTGCTGGAGAGCGGCAATGTCTGGGTGAAGATTTCCGGCGCCTATCGCATCGCCGACGATCCCAACGATGCGCGCATCGACCCGCTGGCGCGCGCGCTGTGCCAAGGCCAATCCCGAACGCATCGTCTGGGGCTCGGACTGGCCGCACACGCCCAAGCACGACATCCACACCGGCAGCGCCACCGAATTGCCGTTCCAGGATATCGACACGCGCGGGCTGCTGCATCTGCTGCCGCGCTGGCTCGAGGACGACGCGCTGGTCAAGCGCGTGCTGGTCGATAATCCGGCGCGGCTGTACGATTTTTCCAGCTGTCATTCCGGGGCGCGCGCCGAAGGCCGCGAACCTCGAAGATCGCATAGCCCCTGTGCTGCGGCGTATGGATTTCGGGCTCGCCGCTGCGCGGCGCCCCGGAATGACAGAATTATTAGATGGCCTGCGCCACCTTCTCCCCGAACGCGTCGGTGCCGAGCGTGCCGCCGAGATCGCGGCGTGCGCGTCGCCGGATCGGCGATGGCCGCGTCGAGCGCGGCCTCGATCGCCTGCGCGGCGCGCGTCAAGCTTCGCGTCCTTGCGCCGCTCGCCGAGCCAGGCGAGCAGCATCGCCGCCGAGCCGATCAGCGAAGCCGGGTTGGCCACGTTCTTGCCGGCGATGTCGGGGGCCGAGCCGTGCTGCGCCTGCGCGACGCCATGCTCGGCGCCGGCGTTGAGCGAAGCGGCGAGCCCGAGGCTGCCGGCGATCTCGCTCGCCTCGTCGGAGAGAATGTCGCCGTACATGTTGGTGGTGACGACGACGTCGAACTGCGAGGCGTCGCGCACCAACAGCGCCGCCATGGCGTCGATGATGCGCTCTTCGTAAGCGACCTGCGGATGGCGCGCCGCCACCGCGCGCACGCATTCGAGATAAAGCCCGTCGGAGACGCGCAGCACGTTGGCCTTGTGCACGGCGGTGACCTTCTTGCGCCGCTGCATCGCCAGCGCGAAAGGCGGCCTCGGCGATGCGCGTCGAGCCTGCCGCGTGATCTTGCGCACGGCGAGCGCGAGGTCCGGCGTCGGCATGAATTCGCCGTGCCCGAGATGCATCGAGCGGTCGGCGTAGAAGCCTTCGGTGTTCTCGCGCACGATGACCAGATCGACCGGCTTGCCGCAGCGCGGCGGGAAGCCTGCGCGCGAGCGCGCCGGGCGGATATTGGCGTAGAGGTCGAGCGCCTTGCGCAATTCGCCGGACGGGTTGCGCCCGCCTTGGTCGGGCGGCGGGTATTCGTTGTGCGAGACCGGGCCGAGCAGCACGCCGGCGGCGGCTTTCGCCTTGTCGAGAACCGCCGGCGGCAGCGTCGTGCCCGCCATGCGGTGCGCCGCCCAGCCGATGGTCTCGCTCTCGAAGGCCAGCTCGAGCGCGAAGGCGCGCGCGGCCGCGCGCAACACCGCGAGCGTCGCCGCCATGATTTCCGGCCCGATGCCGTCGCCTTCCAGCACCAACAGCTCGATTTTGCCGGTCATTGATCTCCTCGCGCGCTCGGCGGCCTCGTATAGACGGAATGGCGGGCGGCGGCTACGTTTCCACTCAAAGACAGAACAGTCTGGGGAGGATGGCCGTGAAATTCCTGCGACCGCTGCTGATCGCTTGTGCCCTGCTCGCGCCGTCGCTGGCGTCGGCGCAGGGCTTTCCGAGCCAGACCATCCGGCTGATCGTGCCGTTCCCGCCGGGCGGGCCGAACGACGTGATCGCGCGCGTGATCGCGCAGCGCATGGCGGAGATCCTCAAGCAGACCATCGTCATCGAGAACCGCTCCGGCCAGGCCGGCGTGTTCGGCACCGACGTGGTCGCCAAGGCCAAGCCCGACGGCTACACCATCGGCATCGTCAGCGCCGGCGCGCTCGCCATCTCGCCCAGCATGGAGAAGGTGCCCTACGACACGCTCAAGGATCTGGCGCCGGTCACGCTGGTCGCCAAGGTGCCGGAAATGCTGGTGGTGGCGACCAGCGTCTCCGCCAACAACATGCAGGAGCTGATCGCGCTCGCCAAGAAGGAGCCGGGCAAGCTCAACTTCGCCTCCTCCGGCGCCGGCAGCCTGCCGCATCTCGCCGGCGAATTGTTCAAGCTCACCGCCAAGATCGACATCACGCACGTGCCCTACCGCGGCGCCGCGCCGGCGGTGAACGACCTGCTCGGCCAGCACGTGCAGATGGTGTTCCTCGACCTGCCGGTGCTGCTGCCGCAGATCAAGGCCGGCAAGCTCAAGCCGATCGCGGTCGGCGCGCCGCAGCGCGTGCCGAGCGCGCCCGACGTGCCGACCACCGCCGAAGTCGGCATGCCCGGCCTGCTGACCGAGAACTGGTACGGCATGGTGGCGCCGGCCAAGACGCCGCCCGAGGTGGTCGCCGCGCTCAACAAGGCCGCGGTCGAGGCGATGAAGGACAAGGCCGTGATCGACAAGCTGTCGGTGCAGGGCGCGACGCTGGTCGGCAATTCGCCGGATGAATTCCGCGCCTTCATCGCCAGCGAAACCAAGAAGTGGGCCAAGGTGATCAAGGATGCCGGCGTGCCGGTGCAAAAATAAAGCGAGCGGCGCATCTTCGGCGCCGAATTGAATGTTCGCGCAAGCCGGTCCCTTCGTGCTGCGCTCGACGGTGACCTCGCCGTTCGGGCGCAAGGTGCGCATGGCGGCGCAGGTGCTCGGCCTCTCCGCGCGCATCACGCTCGAGCCCGCCGACACGCTCGACGAAGACCGACACGCTGCGCGCGCAGAACCCGCTCGGCAAGATGCCCTGCCTGCTGCTGGCGGACGGCAGCGCGCTTTACGACAGCCGCGTCATCATCGAATTCCTGCAAGACGTAGCCGGCGGCGAGACAGCTGCTGCCGGCGCGCGGGCTTGCCCGCTTCCAGGCGCTGACGCGCGCCACGCTCGCCGACGGCATCGCCGACGCCGCGCTGCTGATGGTCTACGAAGGCCGTTTCCGCGCGGCGGAGGCGCGCTCCGAGCGTTGGCTGGCGCATCAGCGCGGCAAGGTCGAGCGCGGGCTTGCCGCCTTCGAGCGCGCGCCGCCCGCGCCCGGCAAGACCGATATCGTGGCGATCGGGCTGTCCTGCGCGCTCGGCTATCTCGACTGGCGAAAGCCGGTCGAATGGCGCGCCAGCCATCCGGCGCTCACCGCCTGGCTCGACGACTTCGCGCGCCGCGAGCCCGCCTTCGCCCGCACCGCGCCCGAGACGGTGTGAACATGACGGCCGCATGCCGCCGACCTGGATGGCGAAGCCGCGCAAGCCGGCGCTGATCCTGCCGCCCGGCGCCTGCGACGCGCACGTGCATGTGTTCGGGCCGGGCGCGCGCTTTCCCTATGCCGAGGGCCGCAACCCCGCCGACGCGCCCAAGGAGGCGCTGTTCGCGCTGCACGAATGGCTCGGCATCGAGCGCTGCGTGATCGTGCACTCGCGCCGCGCACGGTTATGACCTGCGCGCGACCACCGACGCGCTCGCCGCCAAAGGCGGCGCCTATCTCGGCGTCGCGCTGGTGCCGACCACGATCTCCGACGCCGAGCTGCGCGCGCTCGACGCGCAAGGCTACCGCGGCGCGCGCTTCCATTACGTCGCCCATCTCGGCCACGGCCCGCCGATCGACGAGGTCATCGCCTTCGGCAAGCGGCTCGCCGACATTCGGCTGGCACTTGCAGCTGCACATGGCGGCCGAGCGCATCGGCGAACTGGCGCCGGCGATCCGCCGTTCGCCGGTGCCGGTGATGATCGACCACATGGGGCGGGTCGACGCTTCGCGCGGGCTCGCGCAGCAGCCGTTCCGCGATCTGCTCGCGCTGCTCGCCGACACGAACGTGTGGGTGAAGGTGAGCGGCGCCGACCGCCTGACGCGGCAAGATCCGAGAATTGGCCCGCCTTATGCCGACGCCGTGCCGTTCGCGCGCAAACTGGTGGCGGAATTCGGCGACCGCTGCGTCTGGGGCACCGACTGGCCGCATCCCAACCACGAGCCGCCGGTGCCGGACGACGGCCTGCTGGTCGATCTGCTTGGCCGAGATCGCGCCGGCGCGGCCTTGCGGCCGCTGGTCGCAAGCGCCGCTTCTACGGTCGACAATCCGCAGCCGCTTTTGGATCGCTCTTTCGACCCACCCGGTTCGTCGCGAACCGACCTCTCAGGAGGTAAGAAGAAGCCATGCCCGGCCGCCTGCAGGACCGCATCGCCATCATCACCGGCGCCGGCAGCGTCGGCCCCGGCTGGGGCAACGGCCGCGCCACCGCCGTGCGCTTTGCCGAGGAAGGCGCCAAGGTGTTCGCGGTCGACCGCGATCTCGCCAGCACCGCCGAGACCGTCGACAAGGTGAAGGCGGTCGGCGGCGAGATCGTCGTGCATGAATGCGACGTCACCGACAGCGCCGCGGTCAAGGCCATGGCCGAGGCCTGCCTTGCCCGCTACGGGCGCATCGACATCCTGGTCAACAATGTCGGCGGCTCGGCGCCGGGCGGGCCGGTCGAGCTGGCGGAAGAAGGCTGGGACGCGCAGATCGACTCGAACCTCACCAGCGTCTTCCTCGGCTGCAAGCACGTGCTGCCGGTGATGGAGCGCCAAGGGCGCGGCGCCATCGTCAACATCGCCTCGACCTCCGGCATCCGCTACACCGGCGCCTTCCAGGTCGGCTATGCCGCCAGCAAAGCCGGCGTCATCCAGTTCTCGCGCGTGGTGGCGATCCAATACGCCACCAAGGGCATCCGCGTGAACAGCGTGGTGCCGGGGCAGATGCACACGCCGATGGTGGAGGCGCGGCTCGCCGGCCAGCGCGCCGGCGGCGACCTGCAAGCGCTGATCAAGCAGCGGCTGGCGCGCATCCCGATGGGCTTTGCCGGCGACGGCCGCGACACGGCCAACGCGGTGCTGTTCCTCGCCTCCGACGAGGCGCGCTTCATCACCGGCACGGAGATCGTGGTGGACGGCGGCATGAGCGTGCGCTGCGGTTGACCGACAAGACAAGTTACTTATTCAGCCAGCGCCGCGCAAAGCCCAGGAGCCCCTGCGGCAGGAAGATGATCATCACGATGAAGATCATGCCGAGCGGGATCAGATAAGGGAACTGGTCGCCGAACAGGCGCGACAGCAATTCGCGCAGCAGCTGGAAGAAGCCGGCGCCGACGATCGGCCCGACCAGCGTGCCGATGCCGCCCATGACGTTGAAGATCACGGTCTCGCCCGAGGTGAGGAAGAACACGAAATCGGGCGCGGCGAACTGGTTCTGCAGCGCGTAGAGCACGCCGGCGAGCCCGGCGAACAGGCCGGACAGCATCACCGCGACGATCTTGTAGCGCTCGACCGGATAGCCGATGGCGCGCGTGCGCGCCTCGTTCTCGCGGATCGACTGCAGCACCATGCCGAACGGCGAGTGCGTGATGCGGCGCAGGATCAGATAGGACGCCGCCACCACCGCCAGCACGAACCAGTGCATGGTCGAGGACGTGAAGCGCAGTCGACCAAAAACGGGATGGCGAAGTGCGGCCGGCTGAAGATCAGGCCGTTCTCGCCGCCGGTCACCGCCGTCCAGGTGAAGATGATGACGTAGAAGATCTGCGAGAAGATCAGCGTGGTGATGGCGAAATAGATGTCGCGCAGCCGGGTCGAGAAATAGGCGACGAACAGCGCGGCGCCGGCGGCGCCGGCAAGCCCGAGCCGATCGCGAGCCACAGATTGGGCGGGCTGACCAGCAGCAGCGCGGCCGCCGCGCCGTACATGCCGAGCCCGAAGAAGGCCGAATGGCCGAACGAGACCATGCCGGTGTAGCCGATCAGCAGATCGGACGACATCGCCAGCAGGCCCCAGATCAGGATCTCGGTGAGGAAGCGCCGCCAGAATTCCGGCAGCACCAGCGGCGCGACGATCAGCAGCGCCATGACCACGGCAAAGCCGGTCCAGTAGATTTTGTCGTGACGGGCTCATTTGGGCGTCGGGCACGAACAGGCCGGTCGGCCGGAACAGCAGCGTCAGGATCAGCACGACGAAGGAGACGATCACCGCCTGCGCCGGGCTGACCCAGATCGAGGCGTAGGCTTCCAGCAGGCTGATGAAGATCGCGGCCGCGATCGAGCCGCCGAGATTGCCCATGCCGCCGACCACGACGACGATGAAGGCCTTCAGCACCCAGTCGAGCCCCATGGTGTGGTTGACGCCGACCAGCGGGCCGAACAGCACGCCGCTCGCCGCCGCCATGGCGGCGCCGATGGCGAACACGCCGGTGTAGACCCACGGCACCGGGATGCCCATGGCCTGCGCCATCACGCGGTCCTGCGTGGTGGCGCGGATCCAGACGCCGAATTTGCTGTATTTCAGGAACAGCCAGAAGCCGCCGATGATGGCCGCCGACAGCGCCGGCGATCACCAGCCGGTACCAGGGATATTCGAGATAGAACAGATTGAAGTGGCCGGTGATCGGCTCGGAGATCTTGCGCGCCACCGGCCCGAACTGCCACAGCGCGTAGTTCTGCAGGACCAGCGAGATGCCGAAGGTGGCGAGGATCGTGTTCAGCGGGTCGCGCCCGATCAGCGGCCGCAGCGTCACGATCTGCATCGCCGCGCCGAGGATCGCCACGATCAGCCGCCGAGGCGATCAGCGCCAGCCAGAAATTGCCGGTCGGCGCGAACACCACGACGCCGACATAGGCGCCGAGCATGAACAGCTCGCCATGCGCGAAATTGACCACGTCCATGATGCCGAAGATCAGCGTCAGGCCGGAGGCGACCAGCGCCAGGATCATGCCGGTGACGATGCCGTTGATCGTCTGGATCAGGAGCAGGTCGAGCGGGATGTTCTGGAAGAATTCGACGATGGCGTTCATCGCTCACACCCTTCCGTACACCGCTCATTCCCGCGCAACGGGAATCCAGCGCTGAACGCGCAAGTGCATCGCATTGGCCCTGGGTCCCCGCTTCGCGGGACGAGCGGCTGTGGTGCTCCGGCCACAGCATCCTCACACCCCCAGATACTGCTTGATGAGCGGGTCGTCGACGGTGAGGTCGGACGTCGCGCAATGGTGGCGCACGGCGCCTTTCTCCATGATGTAGACGCGCTGGCTCGCCTCCAGCGTCAGCGGCACGTTCTGCTCGACCAGCAGGATGGCGACGCCTTCGCGATGCAGCACGTCGATGATCTGGCGGATCTGCGACACCATGCGCGGCATCAGCCCTTCGGTCGGCTCGTCGAGCAGGATGATCTTGGGCTCCAGCATCATGGCGCGCGCGATCGCCAGCATCTGCTGCTCGCCGCCGGAGAGCGTGCCGCCGGCCTGGTTGCGCCGCTCGGCCAGCACCGGGAAATAGGCGAACACCTTGTCGAGCAGCGCCTTCTTGCGCTCGTCGGTCACGCCGTCGCGGTCGAGGCCGGTGCGCAGGTTCTCCATCACCGTCAGCAGGCGGAAGATGCGGCGGTCCTCCGGCACGTAGCCGATGCCGATGCTGCGCCAGCCGGTGCGGCGGCAGTGCGCGTGATCGAGCGGCCCTCGAAGCATGATCTGCCCCGGCGCGCGGCTGCGACCAGCCCCATGATGGTCTTCAAGGTGGTGCTCTTGCCGACGCCGTTGCGGCCGAGCAGGCCGACCACCTCGCCGCGCCCGACCTGCGAGCGAAACGCCGTGCAGGATGTGGCTCTTGCCGTAATAGGTGTGCAGGTCCTCGACCTTGACCAGCGGCGCCGGCGCCTGATCGCGCGATGGTGCGGGCATGCTCATGTCTTGAGATAGACCTCCTGCACCCGCGGATTGTTCTGGATCTCGGCCGGCGGCCCTCGGCCAGGATCGCGCCGTAATGAAGCACGGTGATGCGGTCGGCGAGCTCCATGACCACCTGCATGTCGTGCTCGACGATCAGGATGGTCAGGTCCTTGGCGATGCGGCGCACCAGCTGCATGGTGTCGTGCGTCTCGGCCGCGCTCATGCCGGCGGTCGGCTCGTCGAGGCAGAGCAGCTGCGGCTCGGTGGCGAGCGCGATGCCGATCTCGAGGTTGCGCTGCTCGCCGTGCGACAGGTTGGCGGCAAGCTCGTCGGCCTTGGCCAGCAGGCCGACCGCGTCGAGCGCGCGCCTCGGCCTTTTCGATGATGTCGCGGAAGCGCCGATGAGTGGCGCAGCATGTTCCAGCCGTGCCGGCGCGACTGCGCGGCGATGCGCACGTTCTCCAGCGCGCGTCGCGTTCGGCAGGATGTTGGTGATCTGGTAGGAGCGCGCGATGCCCTTCTGCGAAATCCGGTCGGGCGGCAGGCCGGTGATGTCCTCGCCGTTGAAACAGATGCGGCCCGAGGTCGGCCGCAGCACCCCGGTCAGGCAGTTGAAGAACGTGCTCTTGCCCGCGCCGTTCGGCCCGATGATGGCGCGGATCTCGCCGCGCGCGACCTCGAAGTTGACCTGGTTGAGCGCGGTCAGGCCGCCGAAGCGGACCGTCAGCATCTCGGTGCGCAGCACGGGGCCGATGCCGCCCCCCGGCGCTTGCCGGGGAGCGGACATCGATCGACGATTCGGCCGTCACTTAGCCGCGGCGAACTTGCAGGCCGGCGGGAACAGCGTCTTCTCGCCCGGGATCGGTCTGCGTGATGATCGGCTTGCCGTCCTTCATCTCGAAGATGAACTCGCGCAGGAAGGCCTGGTGGTCTTCCTTGCGCAGCGTCTTGTCGCCCTGCGGAGAAGTCGTCGCCTTCCTTCATCTCAGGCCTTCGAGCGCCTCGATCAGCTTCATCGTGTCCTCGCGGCCCTCGAACTTCGACTTCTCCATGCCGAGCTTGAGCGCGTTCATGGCCTCGAAGTTCGACTGCACGTAGCGGTCGGGCAGCGGGCCGGACGGATCGATCTTCTTCAGCCGCACCACCGCCTCGTCGAAGAAGTGCGTGGTGATAGGGCGTGTCGAGCGGGCGCCTCGAACACCGGGATGTAGCGGTTGATGCCGACGAAGCCGTCGATCTTGTTGCCGAGCGCCGGCAGGTTGGTCGACTCGGCGATCGCGCCGTCGCCGGCCCATTTGTACTTCTTGGTGAGGCCGAGATCGAAGGCCTGGTTGCCGATGGTGATGCCGTCCTTGCCGAAGAAGATGCCGAACAGCCCGTCGAAATTGCCGGTGATCTTCGACAGGAACGGCGTCATGTCGGCGGTGCCGAGCGGGATGCCGGTGGTGCCGACGACCTCGCCGCCGGCCTTCTTGATCTCGGCGGCATAGGCGTCGCGCGTCGACTGGCCCCAGGAATAGTCGGCGTAGGCGATGTGCCACTTCTTGCCCATCTTGTTGACGAGATAGGGCGCGAACGCGACCGCCTGCGCCGGCGCGTAGTCGTGGACGCGGAAGCTGTAGCGGTTGCACTTGCTGGTGGTCAGCGTGGTGTCGAGGCACACGCTGATCATGTTGACGACCTTGCTGCTCCTCGAACACCGGCATGCAGGCGAGGCAGATGTTGGAGAGGAAGCCGCCGACGTGGGCGTCGATCTTGTCCTCGACCGAGCAGCTTCTCGACCTTGCGGCGGCCGACGTCGGGCTTCGATTCGTCGTCGGCGACCACGATCTCGACCGGCCGGCCGTTGATGCCGCCGGTCTTGTTGATGCGGTCGACCGCCATCTGCAAGCCGACCAGCGCGGTCTTGCCGCCGAGCGCGCCGGCGCCCGACAGCGGCTGCTCCGAGCCGATCTTGTAGGGCTTGGCGGCGCCGAAGGCCGCGCGCCACGGCGCCGGCACCAGCATGGTGGCGCCGAGCGCGCCGGCCTTCACGCCCCAGCCGACGACGCGGCGGCGCGTGATCTTGCCGCTGTACCAAAAATCTTGCGCCCACGATTCTTCTTTCCACTTTTCGGTCATTGCATTCCTCCCTCTGGCCTTCTGTTCGAAAAAAACCCGCGCGGTGAAGCGCGGGCCGGATCGTCAAGTCTGCATGGCGTTTGCATGAAAGGCGCGCACCGCCCCGCCGGCGCCGCGACGCGCGAGCAAGGCCGCGAGGCTGTTGACCGCGCATAAGCGGCCGGCGGCACGCTGCCGCATTCGTAAACCTCCCCCTGGCGGCCCTTGGCGGGCTCTTCGCAAGCGTTTGATCGCCAATAGCAAACGCGATCCGGCGGCAAGTTTCAACCGTTTTTCCAAGGCCGCTGAGGCAAGTTTCCGAGGCTGCGAGGCCAGCATTGGCATGACGCGTGTAAGCGCTGGCGCGCGCACGCGGCCCATGTGCTAATCTCGGGCCATCGTCGGCAACCGGACCCAACCCATGAACGTCAACGTGCCTGCCCCGAGCGCGGCTTCGAGCGGCCTTGCGGCGCGGCGCGCGGTGCGCACCGGCGCGCATCGCGGACCGACGGCGGGCCTCGCCCCCGGCTACGTGCAGGGCAATCTCGCCATTTTGCCGCAGGCGCTGGCGGCCGACTTCATGCAGTTCTGCCAGCTCAATCCCAAGCCCTGCCCGCTGATCGGCACGTCGGCGCCGGGCGACGCGCGCGTGCCGGAATTGGGCGATGACCTCGACATCCGCACCGACCTGCCGCGCTACCGGGTCTGGAAGAACGGCGAGCTTGTCGCCGAGCCGGAGGACGTGCGCGAGTTCTGGCGCGACGACCTGGTCAGCTTCGTGATCGGCTGCTCGTTTTCGTTCGAGGAGGCGCTGAGCGCGGAAGGCATCGAATTGCGCCACATCACGCGCGGCTGCAACGTGCCGATGTACCGCACCTCGATCGCGACGCAGGCGGCCGGCCCCTTCCACGGGCCGATGGTGGTGTCGATGCGGCCGCTCAAGCCGGCCGACGCGATCCGCGCGGTGCAGATCACCACGCGCTTTCCCTCCGTGCACGGCGCGCCGGTGCACATCGGCAAGCCGGAGCTGATCGGCATCAAGGACGTGATGGCGCCGGACTACGGCGACGCGGTCGAAGTGCGCGAGGACGAATTGCCGGTGTTCTGGGCCTGCGGGGTGACGCCGCAATCGGTGATCGCGACGGTCAAGCCGGAATTCTGCATCACGCATTATCCCGGCGCGATGCTGGTGACCGACCGCAAGAATACCGAATTCGCGATTATGTAATCACAGGGGTTACTGGCTGGCGCGATCGGTAAACTCGACGCCGAACTCGCCACCCAATCGCCAGACAACGCGGCAATCCCGCCGGGCGTGCCCGGCATCGCCGGACACCGACAGCGTAAATCTTTGCGGCAGGTCGGCTTCGGAAAAGAGCCTCGCGCCGGCTTCGGAAATATCGGTAATCATACAAGAGCGCGGCAACGAACCGTCGTCGCTGTTAAATTGCGCCACACGATTGATCGCCCGGCGCGGAATTTTGCGTCGTTCTTTGAACATAGGCTTGATTTCGCTCCGAATGCAGATGGACGAGATTACTCTCCCCCCGTTCGGATCGATTTAACCGGCGCGTTATAATTTTAAGGAATTCGTTAGACAGGCCAGCGCCTGGCGAATACGCGCGATCTCGGCAAATTGCGCGATCACGCTGCGAGCCAGAGAGCAGCCTGTTTGGCAAAATCGCCTGGACGCTCAAGCGTCTTGCTTAGAGATGTGCTCGACGACTTCGATGGGTGCCGCGACCGCTTCGGCCAACATTTTATCTCCGGCCCGCGCCCGCGGGATTGCAGCATTCAGTTTCGGCGCGCGATTCGCCTCGACGAAGGTACGGTGCTACGATCAAAATGGCCGGCGCTCGGCAGAACTCAATAGCAACGGCGAGGAATCAAAAATGGCAAGAAGTAAGGCGAAGAAAACGAAAAAGCGGACAGCTTCCGGGCAAAGGGCCATCATCATCGTCAGCGGCAAGAATAAAAAAGGCCGGCCGGGCTCCACCCGGATGCTGAATCCGCAACCGCTGCCGCCCAAGCAGAAAGCCTCACGGAAAAAGAAACCGGGCTCGTCCCGAATGCTGAATCCGCAGCCGCTGCCGCCCAAGCAGAAAGCCTCACGGAAAAAGAAAAAGAGCAGATAACCGAAGCGGCATATTGTGTGCCGCGGTTTAACGCAGCCAGCTGCCGGCATTGGCCTGCCGGTTTATGAGTGCACGCACTAAGCCGCGTCGCGCGCCGCGTTTTTATCGAGCAGCCCCGCCTCGACCAGCGCCTGGCGAATACGCGCGATCTCGGCGCGCTCGATCTTGACCAGCGGCGGGCGCACTACCGCGCGCGGCAATTTGCCGAGCAGCACCAGCGCCTCCTTCATGCGGTTGTGCATGTCGACGAACGGATCGGCGTAGAACACGCGCGCGGTCGGCTCGATGCGGTCGGCCAGACGCTTGGCTTCCGCCAGATCGTTGCCCTGCACCGCGCGGAACAGCTTGGCCTGCAAGTCGGCGATCACGCTGCCCGAGCCGGACAGCAGGCCGTTGCGGCCCCAGCACCAGCGAGGAAAACAGCCACGACGAGTGCGTGGTGAGCACGTTCACCGGCCGCGGCAGGCTTTGCAGCGTGCGGATGTGCCATTCGTGATGCGGCACGTTGCCGATCCAGTCCTTGATGGCGCGGATCGACGGGATTTCCTCGCACATCTTGAGCAGCGTGTCCTTCGGATAGCCCTGCCCGGTCGCCAGCGGATACTGGAACACGATCAGCGGCAGGTCGGTGGCTTCCGCGATGCGCTTGAAATGCGCCAGCGCCATCGCCGGCGATCTGGCCGAGCGTGAACGGCGCCGGCGGAAACACCAGCAGCGCGGAGGCGCCGCCCAGCGCCGCCATGCGGGCGAGCCGCGCCGCTTCCAGGCTGCCGTCGGCCCAGATGCCGTTGATCAGCGGCAGCTTGCCGCCGATCTCGTCCTGCGCGATGTCGAGCACGCGGCGCTGCTCGTCGAAGGTGCAGGAGGCGACCTCGGTCGAATGCGCGTTGACGGTGATCGCCGACAGCCCCTCGACGGAGGCGACGTCGCGCAAATGCTTGCGGAAGCTCGCCTCGTCGATCGACAGATCGTTCTCGAACGGCAGCAGCACCGCCGGGATTACGCCGTGGGGGACGTAGCTCGGATGCCGTGGCATGGTCATTCTCCCTCGCCGGCTACCTTACACCGGATTGTCACCGACGGTCACCGGCAAGGCGCTTGCCGATCAGACCCGCGCCGGCGGCGGCAATTGCGCAAGCCGCGCCTTGAGATCGAAGCCCAAGTCGGCGGCCTGGTCGGGCGCGATCGACTGACCGGCGCCGAGCAGACGGCGGCCGAACATGTGATCGGCGGCGCGGTTGACCGATTCGATGCCGATCAATTTCTCGCCGTGGAAACAAAACACCGAGAAGGCGCGGCTCGCCGGATCGCCGCGCAGCACCGCGCGGTCGCAAGCCGCGGTCAGGCCGACCATCTGCAATTTGAGGTCGCGCTGGTCGCTCCAGAACCACGGCACCGCGGCGTAATCTTCCGCATGCCCGGCGATGCGGCGCGCGACCGCGCGCCCCTGGTCGGCGGCATTCTGCACCGACTCCAGGCCGGATCGTCGCGCCGCTCGCCGGATCGGGAAACGCCGCGCAGTCGCCGATGGCGGAAATGCGCGGGTCGGCGGTGGCAAGCCGCGCGATCGACGACGATGCCGTTCGCCACGGCAAGGCCGGCGGCCTGCGCCAGTTCGACATTGGGCACGATGCCGATGCCGGCCAGCACCAGGTCGGCGGCGATGCTTGCGGCCGTCGGCGAGCGTGACGCCGGTCACCCGGCCGCCGGCGCCGTCGATGCGCTGCAAGCCGCGCGTCGAGCAGCAGTTCGCTGCCCCAGCCGCGATGCGCCTGCGCGTAGAAATCGGACACCGGCCGGGTGACCGCGCGGCTCATCACCCGCGGCAGCGCTTCCAGCACCGTCACCTGCTTGCCGAGCTTGCTGGCGACGGCGGCGATCTCCAGGCCGATGAAGCCGGCGCCGACCACGACGATGTTCTGCGCGCCGTCCATGCGCGCGCGGATCAAATCGGATTCCTTCTGCGAGCGCAGATAATGCACGCCGTCGAGTTCGGCGCCCTCGACCGGCAGCGGCCGGTTGCGCGCGCCGAGCGCCAGGATCAGATGATCGAAGGGCAGCGCCGCGCCGGAAGACATCATGACGCGGCCCGCCGCGCGGTCGATCGACGTTACCCGGTCGCCGAGAACGAGCTCGATCGCATGCTTCTCATAGTAGCTCAGCGGCCGCAGCAGCAGTCGCTCGCCGCTCATCTCGCCGAGCAGATAGGCCTTCGACAGCGGCGGGCGCTGATAGGGCGCGACGCCCTCGTCGCCGACCAGCACGATCGGCTCCTGATAGCCGTGCTCGCGCAATGAGGCCGCCGCCTGGAAGCCGGCCTGGCCCGCGCCGACGATGACCGTTCCCGCCGCCATCATCCTCGTCTATCCGAACTCGCTTCGTGCTAAAAGCGCCCGGCACGACAAGACCAGGGAATAATCATGGCCAGGAAACATATTTCGAAGAAGCCGCTGCCACTGCGCTCGCAGCTCTGGTTCGACAATCCCGACAATCCGGGCATGACCGCGCTCTATCTCGAGCGCTATCTCAATTACGGGCTGACCGGCGCGGAACTGCGCTCCGGCAAGCCGATCATCGGCATCGCGCAGACCGGCTCCGACCTGTCGCCCTGCAACCGGCATCATCTGCAATTGGCCGAGCGCGTGCGCGAGGGCATCCGCTCGGCCGGCGGCATCGCCTTCGAATTTCCCTGCCACCCGATCCAGGAAACCGGCAAGCGCCCGACCGCCGCGCTCGACCGCAACCTCGCCTATCTCGTCGCTGGTCGAGGTGCTGTACGGCTATCCGCTCGACGGCGTCGTGCTGATGACCGGCTGCGACAAGACCACGCCCGCCTGCATGATGGCGGCGGCGACCGTGAACACGCCGGCGATCGTGCTGTCGGGCGGGCCGATGCTGAACGGCTGGTGGAAGGGCGAGCGCGCCGGCTCCGGCACCGTGGTGTGGAAGGCGCGCGAGGAAATGGCCGCCGGGCGCATCGACGCCGACGAGTTCGTGCAGATCGCGGCGGCCTCGGCGCCCTCGATCGGGCACTGCAACACCATGGGCACGGCCTCGACCATGAATGCGCTCGCCGAAGCGCTCGGCATGTCGCTGCCGGGCTGCGCCGCCATCCCGGCGCCCTACAGCGAGCGCGGGCAGATCGCCTATGAGACCGGCCTGCGCGCGGTCGAGATCGTGCGCGAGGACTTGAAGCCCTCCGACATCCTGACGCGCAAGGCGTTCGAGAACGCCATCGTCGCCAATTCCGCGATCGGCGGCTCGACCAACGCGCCGATCCACATCAACGCCATCGCCCGCCATATCGGCGTCAAGCTCTCGATCGAGGACTGGGAAAAGATCGGCTACGACGTGCCGCTGCTGGTCAACATGCAGCCGGCCGGCAAATATCTCGGCGAAGAATATTTCCGCGCCGGCGGGCTGCCGGCGGTGATGCACGAATTGCTGCGCGCCAAACGCATCCACGGCGACGCGCTCACCATCAACGGCAAGACCATGGGCGAGAACGTGCGGCACGCCGCCGCCAAGGACGCCGACGTGATCAGGCCCTACCGCAAGCCGATGAAGAAAAAAGCCGGCTTCAAGGTGCTTGTCGGGCAACCTGTTCGATAGCGCGATCATGAAGACCAGCGTGATCTCGGAGGAATTCCGCCAGCGCTATCTGTCCAACCCGAAGGACCCGAACGCCTTCGAAGGCCGCGCCGTGGTGTTCGAAGGGCCCGAGGACTACCACCACCGCATCGACGACCCGAAGCTCAAGATCGACGAACACACCATGCTGTTCATGCGCGGCGTCGGGCCGATCGGCTATCCCGGCTCGGCCGAAGTCGTGAACATGCAGCCGCCGGCGGCGCTGATCAAACAGCGGCATCACCTCGCTGCCCTGCATCGGCGACGGCCGGCAGTCCGGCACCTCGGGCTCGCCGTCGATCCTCAACGCCTCGCCGGAAGCGGCGGCCGGCGGCGGCCTCGCGCTGCTGAAGACCGGCGACCGCGTGCGCATCGATCTCAACAAAGGCAGCGCCGACATCCTGATCTCCAAGGCCGAGTATAGCGCGGCGCATGACGGCGCTGCAGAAGCGCGGCGGCTTCAAATATCCGCGCCAGCCAGACGCCGTGGCAGGAGATCCAGCGCGGCATGGTCGATCAGCTGGCCGACGGCATGGTGCTCAAGCCGGCGGTGAAGTATCAGCGCGTCGCGCAGAAGTCAGCGTGCCGCGCGACAATCACTAGGTTCTTGTCATCCTGAGGCGCTCGGCGCAAAGCGCGAACCCGGAATGCCAGAGCCAATGCTTGAAGAGCGTTGCTCGATCATCCTGCGATCGCCGCTTGCGCGGCCGCCCAGGATGACGGTGAGACGAGAGCGAGGAATAACATGACCGACCGCCTGAAAAACAAAGTCGCGCTGGTCACCGCCGCCGGGCAAGGCATCGGCCGCGCCATCGCCGAGGCCTTCGTCGCCGAAGGCGCGCGCGTGATCGCGACCGACGTCTCGACCGACAAGCTCAAAGGGCTCGAAGGCCGCCAAGCTCGCCAAGCTCGACGTGCGCTCGAGCGAGGCGGTCGAGGCCTTCGCCAAAGCGGTCGACAAGGAGTTCGGCGCGCTCGACGTGCTCGCCAATGTCGCCGGCTACGTGCACCAGGGCACGGTGCTCGACTGCGGCGAGCAGGACTGGGATTTCTCCTTCGACCTCAACGTCAAGTCGATGCACCGCACCATCAAGGCCTTCCTGCCGGCGATGCTCAAGAACGGCGGCGGCTCGATCGTCAACATGTCGTCGGGCGTGTCCTCGATCAAAGCCCTGCCCAACCGCTACGTCTACGGCGCCACCAAGGCGGCGGTGATCGGGCTGACCAAGGCGGTGGCGATCGATTTCATCGGCCAAGGGCATCCGCTGCAACGCCATCTGCCCGGGCACCATCGTGTCGCCGTCGCTCGAGGAGCGCGTCGCAGGCGGTGGCCAAGGAAACCGGCAAGCCGCTCAAGCAGGTGCGCGAGGATTTCATCGGCCGCCAGCCGATGGGCCGGCTCGGCACCGCCGAGGAGGTGGCGGCGCTGGCGGTGTTCCTGGCCTCCGATGAATCGAGCTACATCACCGGGCAACCGCATCTGGTCGACGGCGGCATGGCGCATTTGACGCCGCCGGCCCGCCATCCATGGCATAAGTCCGGGCTTGATTTTCGGAGGGCGAAAGCCCGATGATTTACGCCCGCGCAAGGTGCTAAGAAGCGACAAAAGCGCGTTTGGCCGCCATGCCGGCCGGGAGGAATGAATGGCTTCGGTCGGCTATCCGCGGCGTGCGCAAGGCCTTTGGCGCGACCAACGTCATCCATGGCGTCGACGTCGCGATCGCCGACGGCGAATTCGTCGTGCTGGTCGGCCCGTCGGGCTGCGGCAAGTCGACCTTGCTGCGCATGATCGCGGGGCTGGAAAACATCACCGCGCGGCGAAATCCGCATCGGCGAGCGCGTGGTCAACAACCTGCCGCCGAAGGAGCGCGACGTCGCCATGGTGTTCCAGAACTACGCGCTCTATCCGCACATGACGGTCGCCGCCAACATGGCCTTCTCGCATGAAGCTGCGCGGCGCGCCGCAGAGCGAGATCGACGAGCGCGTCAACCGCGCCGCCGACATCCTCGGGCTGACGCAATTGCTCGGCGCGCTTCCCGCGGCAACTGTCCGGCGGCCAGCGCCAGCGCGTCGCCATGGGCCGCGCCATCGTGCGCGACCCGCAGGTGTTCCTGTTCGACGAGCCGCTGTCCAATCTCGACGCCAAGCTGCGCGTGCAGATGCGCACCGAGATCAAGGAGCTGCACCAGCGGCTGAAGACCACGACCATCTACGTCACGCACGACCAGATCGAGGCCATGACCATGGCCGACAAGATCGTGGTGATGCACGACGGCCTGGTCGAGCAGATCGGCGCGCCGCTCGACCTCTACGACCGGCCGGCCAATCTGTTCGTCGCCGGCTTCATCGGCTCGCCGGCGATGAACTTGCTCAAGGGCCGCATCCGCGTGAACGGCAGCGCCGAGTTTCGAAGGCCCCGCCGGCGCTGAAATTCGCGCTCGGCGGCGGCGACCGGCGGCAGCGACGGCCAGCCGGCGATCTACGGCGTGCGGCCGGAGCATTTCTCGCTCGCCGACGACGGCGCCGAAGCCGAGGTGCAGGTCGTCGAGCCGACCGGCTCGGAGACTGCAGGTCGTCGCCAAGCTCGGCGGCGACGAAATCATCGCGGTGTTCCGCGAGCGCCACCAATTCAAGCCGGGCGACAAGATCCGGCTCAAACCCGACCCGCGCCTCGTGCATCTGTTCGACGAGGCGACCGGGAAGCGATTGACCGACTAGAAACACACAAACGGAGGAACGACCATGAACGACTTCACTCGCCGCGCGCTGGTCAAGGGCGGCACCGCGGCGCGGCGCGGCCGGCGCCTTGACCGGCCCGGCTCTGCTCGATTGGGCCAAGGCCTGGGCGCAGAACGCGCCCTGGAAGCCGGAAAAGAGCGCCAAGCTGTCGATGCTGCGCTGGAAATATTTCGTGCAGTCGGAAGACGACGCGTTCGTCAAGCTGATCGAGGCCTTCACCAAGGCGACCGGCGTCAAGGTCGACATCTCGCGCGAGTCGTACGAGGACGTGCAGCCGAAGGCTTCGGTCGCCGCCAATACCGGCACCGGCCCGGATCTGTTCTGGGGCCTCTATTCGCTGCCGCATCTGTTCCCGCAGAAGTGCATGGACGTGACCGACGTCGCCGACTACCTCGGCAAGAAATACGGCGGCTGGGTCGACAGCGCGGTCAAATACGGCAAGAGCGGCAACAAGTGGATCTGCGTCCCGATCTGCTACTCGGGCGCGCTGATGAACTACCGCATCGAAGCGTCGAAGAAAGCCGGCTTCTCGAAATTCCCCGACAAGCTCGATGCCTTCCTCGAATACACCAAGGCGATGAAGGCGCAGGGCACGCCCGGCGGCTTCGCGCTCGGCCACGCTTCCGGCGACGGCAACAGCTGGGTGCACTGGTGCCTGTGGTCGCACGGCGGCTACACCGTCGACGCCAAGGACAAGGTCATCATCAACTCGCCGGAGACCGCCAAGGCGCTGGAATACGCCAAGGCGCTCTACGGCAACATGATCCCGGGCACCGCGGCCTGGAACGACTCCTCCAACAACAAGGCGTTCCTGGCCGAAGCGAAATCCACTGGACCAATAACGGCATCTCGATCTACGTCGCGGCGCAGAACAGCGCCAAAGATGATCGCCGCGGACATGGACCACGCCTACTTCCCGGTCGGCGTCAGCGGCAAGCCGACCGAACTGCACCTGATGTATCCGGTGCTGGCGATGACCTACACCAAGTATCCGCAGGCCTGTAAGGCGCTGATGGCGTTCATGCTGGAGGCGGACAACTTCAATCCGTGGATCCAGTCGGCGAAGGGCTACCTGACGCACTGCCTCAACGCCTACGACAAGAACCCGGTGTGGACCGCCGATCCGAAGGCGACGCCGTTCCGCGACGTCGCCAAGCGCACGCTCACCGCGGGCGGGCTCGGCTCGGTCGGCGAGAAGGCGGCGACCGCGATCGCCGACTTCGTCGTGGTCGACATGTTCGCCAACTACTGCACCGGCCGCGAGGACGTGAAGGGCTCGATCGCGATCGCCGAGCGGCAGTTGAAGCGGATTTATCGGTAAGACGAAACTTGTCCCGGGCGCAACGCAGCGCGAAGCGGTGCGTTGCAGGCCCGGGACCGTGCAAAACCTCAAATGGTCCCGGATCAGCGGCGCATCACTTCGCTACGCTTGTGCTGCGCCGCATCCGGGACACGGTGCTGAATGACCGATCTCGCGCTGAAATCCTCCGTCAAAGCCGCGCCGCGCGAGCCCACCGCGTGGAGCCAGCTCAAGGCCAACCGCAACTGGCTCGCGCTTCTGGTTCATGCTGCCGGCGGCGGCGTTTCTGATCCTGTTTCTCGCCTATCCGCTCGGCTTGGGCGTCTGGCTGTCGTTCACCGATGCGCGCATCGGCCGCTCCGGCGTCTTTGTCGGGCTGGAAAACTACGAATGGCTGTGGGACAACTCGACGTTCTGGCTGTCGGTATTCAACACGCTGCTCTACACGATCGTGGCCAGCACCATCAAATTCGCGGTCGGGCTTTATCTCGCGCTGCTGCTGAACGAGAAGCTGCCGTTCAAGGCGATCATCCGCGCGGTGGTGCTGATCCCGTTCATCGTGCCGACGGTGCTCTCGGCCATCGCATTCTGGTGGCTGTTCGATCCGCAGTTCTCGATCATTTCCTGGTCGCTGCGGAAGATGGACCTGATCACGACCAACATCAATTTTCTCGGCGACGTCTGGAACGCGCGCTGGTCGGTGATCTTCGCCAATATCTGGCGCGGCGTGCCGTTCGTGGCGATCACGCTGCTGGCCGGGCTGCAGACGGTGTCGCCGTCGCTGTACGAGGCCGCCACCATCGACGGCGCGACGCCGTGGCAGCGCTTCCGCTTCATCACCTATCCGCTGCTCACCCCGATCATCGCGGTGGTGATGACGTTCTCGGTGTTGTTCACCTTCACCGACTTCCAACTGATCTGGGTGATGACGCGCGGCGGCCCGGTCAACGCCACGCATCTGATGGCGACGCTGTCCTACCAGCGCGCCATCCTGGGCGGCCAGTTGGGCGAAGGCGCCGCGATCTCCACCGCCATGATCCCGTTTTTGCTCGCGGCCATTTTGGTGTCGTGGTTCGGCCTGCAGCGGCGCAAATGGCAGCAAGGCGAAAACAATGACTGACGCGCTCTCTTCTTATCCCTCCCCCGCAGGGGGAGGGTGCCGAGCGGAGCGAGGCGGGTGGGGCGTCGTGCCGACGGTGAGCCACCCCACCCGGCCGCTCGCTACGCTCGCGTCCACCCTCCCCGCTTCGCGGGGAGGGATAAGGAACGACCTATGACTGACGCGCTGGCCGGCAAAGCCGCCGACCCGAAAGCCGTGCTGACCGGCTCCTCGCCGCTGGCCGACGAAACCGAGGGCATGAGCTATCTGCACTCGCTGCCGCGGCGGCTGGTGACGCTCTATCTGCCGCTCTCGATCATCCTGCTGGTGCTGCTGTTTCCGTTCTACTGGATGGCGCTGACCTCGATCAAACCGGACAACCAGCTGCTCGACCTCGATACCTACAGCCCGTTCTGGACCTGGAATCCGACCTTCAAGCACATCTACAAACTGCTGTTCGAAACCGACTATCCGATCTGGCTGTGGAACACGATGCTGGTGGCGGTTTGCGCCACCATCCTGTCGATCGTCGCCAGCGTGCTGGCCGCCTACGCGATCGTGCGGCTGCGCTACAAGGGCGCGCAATGGGTCGGCGGCGCGATCTTCCTCGCTTATCTCGTGCCGCCGTCGATTTTGTTCATCCCGCTGTCGACCGTCGTGTTCCAGTACGGCCTGTTCGACACGCCGTTGGCGCTGATCCTGACCTATCCGACCATCCTCATCCCGTTCTCGACCTGGCTGCTGATGGGCTATTTCAAGACCATCCCCTTCGAGCTCGAGGAATGCGCGCTGATCGACGGCGCCAGCCGCTGGCAAATCCTCGTCCGCATCGTGTTGCCGCTGGCGGTGCCCGGGCTGATCTCGGCCTTCATCTTCTGCTTCACGCTGTGCTGGAACGAATTCATCTACGCGCTGACGTTCATCTCCTCGACGCAATACAAGACCGTGCCGGTCGCGATCGTGACCGCGCTGGTCGACGGCGACATCTACCGCTGGGGCTCGCTGATGGCGGGCGCGATGATCGGCTCGCTGCCGCTGGTCATCCTCTACGCCTTCTTCGTCGAGCACTATGTCTCGGCCATGACCGGCGCGGTGAAGGAATAGGCTTAGCTCTAAGTCTGGCGCTTCGGCACCACCGCGGTCGCCTCGATCTCGACCTGCGCGCCCTCCTCCAGCAATCCCGCCACCACCAGCAGCGTCATCGCCGGAAAGTGCTTGCCGATGACGCGGCGATAGGCGGCGCCGATCTCCTTGCGCTGCGCCACATAGGCGGCCTTGTCGGTGACGTACCAATTGAGCCGCACGATATGGCGCGGTTCACCGCCGGCTTGCGCCAGCACGGCGACGATGTTGCGCAGCGCCTGCTCGACCTGGGCGGCGAGACCGCCGCTCACCAATTTGGCGTCGGCGGTCCAGCCGATCTGGCCGGCGATGAAAACCTGGCGGCCCTCGGCGGCGATGCCGTTGGCGTAGCCCTGCGGCGGCGCCCAGCCTTGCGGCTGCAAGATGTCGAAGATTTCGCTCATGGCTGGCCCTGCTGGCGCAAGCGGAAACGCTGGATCTTGCCGGTCTGCGTTTTCGGCAAGGCGTCGATGAAATGCACGGCGCGCGGATATTTGTACGGCGCGATCGCCGCCTTCACGTGGTCCTGCAGGCGCTTGACGCTGTCGACGCCGCGCGGCACGCCGGCCTTGAGCACGACATAGGCGGCGACGATCGCGCCGCGCTCGTCGTCGGGCGCGGACACGACCGCGCATTCGGCGACGTCGGCATGGGTGAGCAGCGCCGCCTCCACTTCCGGCCCGGCGATGTTGTAGCCGCCCGAGATGATCATGTCGTCGGCGCGGGCGACGAAGTGGAACAGGCCCTCGCGCGTCCTGCATGAAAGTGTCGCCGGGCAGGTTCCAGCCGCCGCGCACATAGTTCTTCTGCCGCTTGTCGGCGAGATAGCGGCAGCCGGTCGGCCCGCGCACCGCCAGCTGGCCGATCTCGCCGCGCGGCACTTCGTTCATGCCGTCGTCGACGATCTTGGCCTCATAACCGGCGACCGGGCGGCCGGTCGCGCCGGCATGCGCGTCGCCGACGCGGTTGGTGATGAAGATGTGCAGCATCTCGGTCGAGCCGATGCCGTCGAGGATCGGCTTGCCGGTCTTGCGCGTCCATTCGTCGAACACCGGGCCGGGCAGCGTCTCGCCGGCGGAGACCGCCAGCCGCAACGAGGACAGGTCGGCGCCTTTGTCCATCGCCGCCATCATGGCGCGGTAGGCGGTCGGCGCGGTGAAGCAGATGGTGGCTTTGTAGGTCTCGATGATCTGGATCATGTTGGCGGGCGAGGCATTTTCCAGCAGCGTCGCGGTGGCGCCGAAGCGCAGCGGAAAAATCGCCAGGCCGCCGAGCCCGAAAGTGAAAGCCAGCGGCGGCGAGCCGACGAACACGTCGTCGGGCGTGACGTTGAGCACCTCGCGCGCATAGCCGTCGGCAATGATCAGCAGGTCGCGGTGGAAATGCGCGGTCGCCTTCGGCTCGCCGGTGGTGCCGGAGGTGAAGCCGAGCAGCGCCACGTCGTCGCGGCCGGTCGGCACCGCCTCGAAGCGCACCTCCTTGTCGAGCGCGATGCGGTCGAGCTCGGCGTCGTGGTTGGAGGTGCCGTCGAAGGAGACCACCTGCTTGAGGAACTTGCTGTCCTTGGCGCAGGCGACCAGTTCGTCGGCGATGCGGCTGTCGGTGAGCGCGAGCTTGATCTCGGCCTTGTCGACGATCTTGCCCAATTCGCCGGCGCGCAGCAGCGGCATGGTGTTGACCACCACCGCGCCGGCCTTGGTGGCGGCGAGCCAGGCCGCGACCAGCGCCGGATTGTTGCCGGAACGGATGAGCACGCGGTGCCCCGGCTTGACGCCGTAATTCTCGGTGAGCGCATGCGCCAGCCGGTTCGACCAGTCGGCCAGCTCCTTATAGGTGCGGCGGCGGCCGTTGCCGATCAGCGCGGTGTGGTCGCCGAAGCCGCGCTCGACCATCTTGTCGGTCAGTTCGACGCCGACGTTGAGCCGCTCCGGGTATTGGAATTCCGGCCGGTCGAGCAGGAGGTCCGGCCATTGCTCGAAGGGCGGCAGGTTGTCGCGCGCAAAGGTGTCGACATGGGCGGAAGGGCCCAGGCTGATGTTTTTGCTCATGGTGAGGATTCCGCGATAACTGCCCGGGCGATAATGATTTTTTGCACGTCGGAGGCGCCCTCATAGATGCGCAAAGCGCGGATTTCGCGGTACAGCGTCTCGACCGGATGGCCGGAGCGCACGCCGTCGCCGCCATGCAATTGCACCGCCGTGTCGATGACGCGCTGCGCGGCTTCGGTGGCATAGAGCTTGGCCATCGCCGCCTCGCGCGAGACCCGCGCGGCGCCCTGATCCTTGGTCCAGGCGGCGCGGTAGACCAGCAAGCGCAGCCGCGTCGATTTCCAACGCCATGTCGGCGACGTGGCCCTGCACCATCTGCAATTCGGCCATCGGCGCGCCGGACAATCGGCGGGTCGTCACGCGCTTGACGGTCTCGTCGAGCGCGCGGCGGGCAAAGCCGAGCGCGGCGGCGCCGACCGTGGTGCGGAACACGTCGAGCGTGGCCATGGCGATCTTGAAGCCCTCGCCCGGTTTGCCGATCATCGCGGCAGCCGGCACGCGGCAATTGTCGAAGCGCAGGCGCGCGAGCGGATGCGGCGCGATCACCGTCGAGGCGTTCGGCGATGGCGAGACCCGGATTGCCGGCTTCGACGATGAAGGCCGAGATGCCGCGCGCGCCGTCCGCTTCGCCGGTGCGGGCGAACACCACGTAGAAGTCGGCGATGCCGCCGTTCGAAATCCAGGTCTTCTCGCCGTCGAGCACGTAATCCTCGCCGTCGCGCCGCGCGGTCATGGCGATGTTGGCGACGTCGGAGCCGGAGGCCGGCTCGGTCAGCGCGAAGGCGGCGATCGCCGTGCCGGCGCGGGTGCGCGGCAGCCAGGCCGCGCGCTGCGCCTCGCTGCCGAACAGCGAGATCGGCCCGGCGCCGAGGCCCTGCATGGCGAAGGAAAAGTCGGCCAGCCCGTCGTGGCGCGCCAGCGTCTCGCGCGCGAGCGCGAGCGAACGCACGTCGAGCGGCGCGCCGTCTTCGTCCGGCGCGGTCAGCGCCAGCCAGCCGGCCTCGCCCAGTTGCGTGACCAGCCGGCGGCAGGCGGCGTCGGTGTCGCGATGGTCGATGCCGGCGAGATTGCCGGCCGCCCAGGCGTCGAGCTTGCCGGCCAGCGCGCGGTGGCGCGCCTCGAAAAACGGCCAGTCGAGATAGCTCTTGTCCATCCTCAATCCCCGGCGAAGCGCGGCGTCGCTTTGGCGATGAAGGCTTCGTAGGCGCGGCGGAAATCGCTTGGTCTGCATGCAGACCGCCTGCGCCAGCGCTTCCGCCTCGATCGCCTGGTCGAGCGACATCGCCCATTCGTGATGCAGCATGGTCTTGGTCATGGCGTGCGCGAAGGTCGGGCCTTCGGCGAGTTTTTTCGCCAGCGCCAGCGCCTCGCTTTCGAGCGCGTCGGCCGCGACCAGCCGATTGAAGAAGCCCCAGCGCTCGCCCTCCTCCGCGCTCATCGAGCGGCCGGTGTAGAGCAATTCGGCCGCCCGCCCCTGCCCGATCACGCGCGGCAGCATGGCGCAGGCGCCCATGTCGCAGCCGGCGAGCCCGACGCGCGTGAACAGAAACGCCGTCTTGGCGGCCGGCGTGCCGAGCCGCATGTCGCAGAACAGCGCGATCATGGCGCCGGCGCCGACGCAGATGCCGTCGACCGCGGCGATAATCGGTTGCGGGCAGGCGCGCATGGCTTTGACCAGGTCGCCGGTCATGCGCGTGAAATCGATGAGGCCCTGCATGTCGCGCTCGAGCAGCGGGCCGATGATGTCATGCACGTCGCCGCCCGAGCAGAAATTGCCTTGGTTGGAGCCGAACACCACCGCCTTGACGTCGCCGGCGGTGGCAAGGGCACGGAAGGTGTCGCGCAGTTCGGCGTAGGATTCGAAGGTGATCGGGTTCTTGCGCTCCGGCCGGCTCAGGGTAATGAGCGCGACCTTGCCGTCGACGCGCCAGTTGAAATGCTGCGGCTTGAAATCCTGCATGGTCATGGGCGCTTTGCCTTTCCATTGCGGACGCGGGCGGTCAGCTCGTCAAGCCGCCGGCTCATGCCCGCCGCTTCCGCGACGCCGAAGTCGGCGAGAAATCCGTCGACCCAGCTTTCGTGCGTCTTGGCCATGGCGGCAAACAGCGCCGCGCCCTTGCGCGTCAGCTTCACCACGATGGCGCGCCGGTCGCCGGCGGGCGAGGCGCGGGTCACCATTTTTTCCGCCACCAGCCGGTCGATGATGCCGGTGACGTTGCCGTTCGACACCATCAGGAAACGCGACAGCTCGGTCATGGTCATGCCGGCCTCGGTGCGCGCCAGAGCCGCCATGACGTCGAACTGCGGCAGCGTGACGCCGAAGTCGAGACGCAGGCGCTCGCGCAGCTCGGCCTCGATGGCGCGCGCGGTGCGCAACAGGCGGATCCAGAGCCGCAGGCGCTCCTTGCTGGGCGGGCGGGTGCGCGCGACGACATTCACGGCTCGTTGCCCTCCAGACGTAATGGCCTGTCCGGTGACGCCGTCGGCCGCCGGCGAGCAAAGCCACAGGCATTTCTGCGCGACCTCCTCCGGCGTGATGAAGCGGCCGCTTTTGTTGCGGCGGGCGAGCGCGGCGCGCGCCTCCTCGGCCGGGCGGCCGGTGCTGGCGGCGATTTTCTCCACCGCGGCATCGACCAAGGGCGTGTCGACATAGCCGGGGCAGACCGCGTTCACCGTCACCACCGCCGGGTCGAGCTCCGCCGCCAGCGCGCGCGCCAGGCCGAGAACGCGCGTGCTTGCTCGCGGTATAGGCCGCGATATAGGCGCCGCCGCGCAGCGACGCGACCGAGGCCATGAAGATGATGCGGCGCGGACGGCCGCCCGCGCCCTCGCGCATGATGTCGGGCAGCACCGCGCGCACCGTGAGGAAGGCGCCGGTGGCGTTGACGTCCATGATGCGCCGCCATTGCGCCAGCGTGGTCTTGGCGATCGGCGCGCTTTCGGCGAGGCCGGCATTGGCGACGACGATATCGACCGGCCCGAAGGCGGCGCGCGCCGCCTCGGCCATGGCCTCGCAATCCGGCTCGCGGGAAACATCGGCGGCGATCGCCGTCGCGCGCAGGCCGCGGGCGACCTCTTGCAGCGGCTGCCTCGCGCCGTCCGGCGAGCGATACTGCCGCGCCTTCCGCCGCGAAGGCGCGCGCGATGGCGGCGCCGATGCCGCTGCCGCCGCCGGTGATCAAGGCATGCCGGCCGGTCGAGCGCGCCCATCACACCTTCCCCGACATGGTCTCGGCGCGCGCCTTCAGGCGGTAGAGCTGGTCGCGGCCCGCGCAGATAGGGCTTCGGCCAGGTCGCGCCCTGGTACTTGAGATCGGCCGCCGCGTGCAGCGTCCAATAGGGATCGGCGAGATGCGGCCGCGCCGAGGCAGACCAGATCGGCGCGCCCGGCCATCAAAATCGAATTGACGTGGTCGGGCTCGTAGATGTTGCCGACCGCGAGCGTGGCGATGCCGACTTCGTTGCGGATGCGGTCGGAGAACGGCGTCTGGAACATGCGGCCATAGACCGGCTGCGCCTCGACCGTGGTCTGGCCGGCGGAAACGTCGATCAGGTCGACGCCCTCCTCCGCCAGCAGGCGCGAGATGGCGACCGCGTCCTGCGGCATGATGCCGTCGGCGCCGACCCAGTCGTGCGCCGAGATGCGCACCGAGATCGGCTTGTCGTCCGGCCAGGCCTTGCGCACCGCGCGAAAGACCTCGAGCGGAAAGCGCATGCGGTTTTCCAGGCTGCCGCCGTATTCGTCGGTGCGCTTGTTGGTGAGCGGCGTGATGAAGGACGACATCAGGTAGCCGTGCGCGTAATGCAGTTCGAGCCAGTCGAAGCCGGCGCGCTCGGCCATCTCGGCCGCGCGCACGATATTCGTCGCGCACGCTGTCCATGTCGGCGCGCGTCATTTCGCGCGGCGTCTGGTTGTCGCGGCGACCACGGCACCTGCGAGGGGCCGATCACCTCCCAATTGTCGGTCAAGAGCGGCGCGTCGGAAGTTTCCCAGCCGAGCTGGGTCGAGCCCTTCAGGCCGGAATGGCCGAGCTGGATGGCGATCTTGGCCTCGGTCTCGGCGTGCACGAAATCGACCAGCCGCTTCCAGGCGCGCTCGTGCTCGTCGCTATAGAGGCCGGTGCAGCCGGGCGAGATGCGCCCTTGCGCCGACACGCAGGTCATCTCGGTGAACACCAGGCCGGCGCCGCCTTTGGCGCGCTCGGCGTAATGCACGAAGTGCCAGTCGTTCGGCGTGCCGTCGACGCGCGCGGTATTGCGCCATCGGCGAGACGCAGACGCGGTTGGCAAGCTCGAGCGCCGCGCACCTTGAGCGGCACGAACATCGGCGGCCGCGCGGCGTTCGGCGCGCGCCCGGTGGCGCGGCGCTCGAACCATTTCTCGGCGCCGGCCAGCCATTCCGGATCGCGCTCGCGCAAATTCTCGTGGCTGATGCGCTGCGAGCGGGTGAGCAGCGAATAATTGAACTGCACCGGATCGAGCCCGAAATAGCGCTCGACGTCCTCGAACCATTCGGTCGAATTGCGCGCGGCGTTCTGCAGGCGCAGCACTTCCAGCCGGCGCTCGTCCTCGTAGCGGCGGAAGGCGGATGGCAGATCGGGCTCGCTCGTAGATGTCGTTGGCGAGCGCGATGGCGCTTTCCATGGCGAGCTTGGTGCCGGAGCCGACCGAGAAATGCGCGGTGGCGGCGGCGTCGCCGAGCAGCACGATGTTGCCGGTGCTCCAGCGCTCGCACAGCACGCGGTTGAAATTGAGCCAGGCCGAGCCGCGCAGATGCTTGGCGTTCGACATCAGCGCGTTGCCGTTGAGATATTGGGCGAAGATTTTTTCGCAGGCCGCGATGGTCTCCTCGCTCGTCATCTTGTCGAAGCCGGCCTTGCGCCAGGTCTGCTTCCGAACATTCGACGATGAAGGTCGCGGTGTCGGCGTCGAACTGATAGGCGTGCGCCCAGATCCAGCCGTGCGGCGTCTGCTCGAAGATGAAGGTGAAGGCGTCGTCGAATTTCTGCCGCGTGCCGAGCCAGATATATTTGCAGGCGCGCACGTCGATGTCGGGCTTGAAGACGTCGGCATGGGCGGCGCGCACGCGCGAATTGACGCCGTCGGCGCCGACGATCAGGTCGTAGTCCTTGAAGGCGTCGAGATCGGCGAACTCGGTCTCGAAGCGCAGCTCGACGCCGAGCGCGCGGGCGCGCTCCTGCAAGATGTTGAGCAGACGCTGGCGCGAGATGCCGCAAAAGCCGTGGCCGCCCGAGCGCACCACCGTGCCGCGGTAATGCACGGCGATGTCGTCCCAATAGGCGAAGGAGGCGCGGATCGAGATCGGCGCTGTCGCGGTCGTTTGCTTCCAGATTGGCGAGCGTCTCGTCGGACAGCACCACGCCCCAGCCGAAGGTGTCGCCCGGGCGGTTGCGCTCGATCACGACCACCTCGTGCGCCGGGTCGCGCAGCTTCAAGCGAGATCGCGAAATAAAGCCCGCCGGGGCCGCCGCCGAGAACCGCCGCGCGCATGCGCCAGGCTCCTATGCAGGGATCGCCGGCGGCACTTTGCACCGCCCGGCCGATTATTTCAAACTTAAAATATGCATATTTAAACTATCTTTCGCCGGCGATGGCGGGCCTTTGACCGTGCCGGACCCGGGAGAGCGCGTTAGGCATCCTCCTCCAGGGGTTCGAAATGAGGCCGGAACCAGATTTGCGCGATGAGCGTGGGCACCACCGCGCTGCCGATGACCGCGGTCAGCAGGACCGTATATTGGCTCTGATCGATGATGTGATTGGTCAAGCCGAACAGCGCGGAGATGGACCCGAAAGTCAGGCCCGTCGACATCATCAGCGTCGTATACATGCCTTCGCGCCTGTCGAATTTAAAATATCGCGTCAGCGGCAAGATGCCGGCGAACTTGGTCGCCATCTTCATCGCGAGGAAAATTGCGATAAGCCCGGCACCGGTGATAAGCGCGTGCGCTTCGATGAGCGAGCCGGCTTTGAGAAAGTAGAACGGCGTAAGGAACGCGAAGCAGATCGCGCGCATTCGGTGCTGCAGCTCGCGATGTCCCATGAAGAACGGCGCCAGCGCCATCCCGACAAGATAGGCCGGCAACACCGCCTCGCTTTTTCCGAGACTGGCGAGACCGCCGAGGCCGAACAGCACCAGGAAAAGGAACTTGATCTCGGGCTCGCTCGCCCGTTTGCCGATGCGCTTGAACAACCATGGGACGACCCACGGAAGCACAGCAACAGCGACGATCGTAACGACGGCGAAAGGACCAGATAGATATTGTAGTTCGCAAATACAAGGCCGAGCGCCAGCACGGTGCCGATGTCATTGATGAAGCAGGCGGCGAGAATGATCTTGCCGATCTCGGTGCGGTTGTAACCGGTTTCCACCATCACCGCGTAGACGACCGCCACCGACGTCGTGGACAGTGCGATGCCGGCGATCTGCGCTTGCGGCCAGGGCCAGCCGAGCCCGTAACGAGCCAACAGCAAGCAGCCGAGATAGGGCGCAAAGAAGCCCATCAGCCCGATCGTCACGCTTGACGCAAAATGCTTGCGACAACCTGAGGATCGATTTCCGTGCCCGCAAGAAATGTCAGGACAATCGCACCAAAGCCGGCGATGTAATTGATCCAGGGCGTTAGCGGCAGCCCGATTGTGTTGCCCGCGACAGCGCCGACGACAATCTCGAATAGGGCCGCGGAGATCGTTATCCAAAGTGACCCCAGCGCGGCGACCAGCGCCAGCGCCATCCATAGCGCGGATTGAAACCAAATATTGTCCATGACCGTCTGTCCCTTTCATGTGCCGATTGCGGCACAAAAAAACCCGCCCTGCGGCGGGTCTCGAAAAGGCTCCCCACCGCGCTTGAAAGCGGTAGGGGTCATCAGCTCTGAGCGAGCGGTTTCGGGGAACCCCATCCCCATCGGGTCATCTAGCGTCTGTATATCAATTCTATTTTCTGTTCAACCCGCCCGCCTTGATATAGCCGCAAGGCTACATCGTCGCGCCGATCTGCCAGGGCACGAATTCGAGATCGCCGTAGCCGAGGTCTTCCGATTTGGTGCGCTCGCCGGAGGCGACCGCGCAGGACCTTGTCGAAAATCTCCTCGCCCTTCTCCGCGATCGACGACGCCGTCGAGGATGTCGCCGCAATTGATGTCCATGTCGTCGATCATGCTCTCGTAGACGTCGCTGTTGGTGGCGAGCTTGATCGACGGCGTCGGCTTGCAGCCGAAGGCCGAGCCGCGGCCGGTGGTGAAGCACAGCACGTTGCCGCCGCCGGCCACCTGGCCGGTGGCGCCGACCGGGTCGTAGCCGGGCGTGTCCATGAACACGAAGCCCTTCTCGGTCACCGGCTCGGCGTATTCGTAGACCGCGCGCAGCGTGGTCGTGCCGCCCTTGGCGGCCGCGCCCAGCGACTTCTCCAGGATGGTGGTCAGCCCGCCGGCCTTGTTGCCGGGCGACGGGTTGTTGTTCATCTCGCCGCGATTGCGCGCGGTGTAGTCCTCCCACCAGCGGATGCGCTCGACCAGCTTCTCGCCGACTGTCGGCGTTGACGCGCGCGGCGCGTCAGCAGATGCTCGGCGCCGTAGATCTCCGGCGTCTCGGCCAGCACGCCGGTGCCGCCGTGCTTGACCAGCAGGTCGACCGCGGCGCCGAGCGCCGGGTTGGCGGTGATGCCGGAATAGCCGTCCGAGCCGCCGCATTGCAGCGCCAGCGTGAGCTCGCAGGCCGGCCGCGTCTCGCGCTTGCACGCGCGCGGCGACCGGCAGCATCGCCTTGATGCGCTCGACGCCCGCCTCGACCGTCTTGCTGGTGCCGCCGGTCGCCTGGATGGTCATGGTCTGGAAGTGCTCGCCCTCGACCAGGCCGTATTCCTCCTTCATGCGGTCGATCTGGAACACCTCGCAGCCGAGCCCGACCATCAGCGCGCCGCCGAGATTGGGATGCGTGGCGTAGCCCCATTGCGTGCGCCGCAGCACGTCGAAGCCCTCGCCCTTGGCCGCCATGCCGCAGCCGGTGCCGTGCACGAAGGGCACGACGCCGTCGATGTTGCGGATAGTCGTCGAGGATGCCGGAGCGCTTGACCTCCTCGGCGATGAAGCTGGCGACGCGTGGCCGAGCAGTTCACCGAAGTCAGGATGCCGATATAGTTGCGCGTGCCGGCCTTGCCGTTCGGCCGCAGATAGCCCTGGAAGGTGGCGCGCAGCTCCGGCGGCAGGATCTTCGTCGTTGCGCGCGCCTTCGGCGAAGCGGTAGTCGCGCGCGAAATCGTGCAGCGCGCAATTGTGCTCGTGCACCCAGTCGCCGGGCGCGATCGGCTTGGAGGCAAAGCCGATGATCTGCCCGTATTTGCGGACCGGCTCGTCGCGGCGGATGGCGCGACCGCCATCTTGTGGCCGCGCGGCACGCGCTCGCGCGCGGTCTGCCCGGCCACGCTGCTGCCGGCCGGAAACTGGTCGACGGCGACGACGACATTGTCTTCCGGCGACAGACGGATGAAGCGCGGAGTGCTCACTGGCTTAACCTCGTATTCGACTAAGGACGCATTCAACCCGCTAGGGCGTTGATCGCGCTGGGCTGTTTCGGCGCTGCTGCGGACGGACCCAACCGTGTTGCGGCGCCAAATTAGACGGATCGCGGCTTTAAGAACAAGCGGCCGCGGGTATCGGGCGTCAGGAACCGCAAATTTATGCGCCCCCCTGCTTTAGTGACTAGCCCGCTTCGCGGGACAAGCGTATCCTTTCGCTAATCGCCAAAATAATGGCGCCATCGGGAGGAGACCAATGGGATACTCACGTCTTTCACGTCGTACCGTTCTCAAGACCGCCGCGCTCGGTTCCGCGGCGGCGATTACGCGCGCCTTATGTCAGCGGCGCCTACGCCGCCGGCACACTGACGCTCGGCTGCTGGGACCACTGGGTGCCCGGCGCCAACAAGGCGCTCGACAAGCTCTGCAAGGAATGGGGCGACAAGAACAAAGTCGAAGTGCACATCGACTACATCACCTCGCAAGGCGAGAAGGACAAGCTGACCGCCGCCGCCGAAGCGCAGGCCGGCACCGGCCACGACATCATGTCGCATCGCGACTGGAACATCCGCATCCACCAGGCGCATGCTCGAGCCGCTCGACGACGTCATCGCCGCGCTCATCAAGAAGTACGGCCCGATCAGCCCGGTCGCCGAATATCTCGCCAAGAGCAAAGGCGTGTGGCTCGGCGTGCCGACCGCGGTCGGCAGCCAGGTGAAGCCGTGCTGCTCGCGCTTCGATCTCTACAAGCAGCACGCCGGCATCGATCTGCAGCGCCATGTTCCCGGCCGACGAGTCGAAATGGGACAAGGCGCAAGACCGACAAGTGGACCTGGGATGCTCTATGTCGAGTCGGCGCAGAAGCTGCACAAGGCCGGCTTCCCGGTCGGCCTGCCGATGGGTCAGACCTCCGACGCGGTCGACTGGGTCGGCGGGCTGTTCAACGCCTACGGCGTCGGTGTTCATCGACGCCAAGGACAACATCAAGATCAACTCCGACCAGACCCGGCAGGCGATGGAAGTCGCCCGCAAGATCATGGAAGCGAGCCCGCCCGAAGTGTTCGCCTGGGACGACGCCGGCAACAACCGCTGGCTGATCTCCGGCAAGGGCTCGGGCATCATGAACCCGCCGAGCGCCTGGTCGGTCGCCAAGCGCGACAATCCGAAGGTGGCGGAGCAGTGCTGGACGCATCCGGTGCCGAAGGGTCCGAAGGGCCGCTTCGTCGGGCAGCTTCCGCAGTTCTACGGCCTGTGGAAGTTCTCCAAGAACAAGCAGGCGGCGAAGGATCTGCTGCTGCTACATCTCGCAGAAGGAATCGATCGCGCAACTGGTCGCGGCCTCGAACGGCTACGACCTGCCGTCGTTCAAGACCATGTACGACCTCGACACCTGGAAGACGGTCGAGCCGCCGGTCGGCACCGTCTACAGCTATCCGCCGCGCGGCGACGAGCAGACCTCGATGTTCGGCGCGCCGGCGCGCTCGGAAGTCGGCGCCCAGATGTACAACCAGGCGATCAACACCGTGATGATCTCGAAGTTCACGCAGGGCAAAGAGAAGCTCGACGACGTGATCAAGTGGGCCGAGAAGGAACTCGAAGGCACGTTGCGCGCCTGAGCGTTATCCGCTCACGACAAACTGCATGCCGGCCGTCGATCGGCCGGCATGCATACTCCCGCTAACAGCGAGAGCGACCTGATGGCCGACACCGTCCACTCGTGGACTGCCCGCGCTGCGCGACACGAGCGCGCCGGCGGTACGCCAGAAGCGGCTTGCACCGCTTCATGCGCCGGCGCTCGACCATCGCCTTTCTGATGTGCCTGCCGCTGATCGTGATCATCTGCGGCCTGATCATCTATCCGGCGCTCTATTCGATCTATCTGTCGATGCTGAACAAGGCGCAGACGCGCTTCATCGGCCTGTCGAATTTCACCTTCCTGATGTCGCGCGACACGTTCTGGATGGTGGTCCGGCAATCGGCGATTTTCGCGCTGTCCGCCGTGTTCTTCAAAGCGCTGATCGGGCTGATCACCGCGCATCTCGTCAACAACCTGCCGGCCAAGGGCCAGCGCAAATGGCGCGGCATGCTGCTGGTGCCGTGGGTGATCCCGCTGGCGCTGTCGACGCTCGGCTGGTGGTGGCTGTTCGATCCCGACCAATTCGGCATTCAATTACACGCTCAAAAGCCTGGGCTTCGACTGGATTCCGTGGCTGAGCGATCCCTATTGGGCGCGCTTCTCGGTGATCCTGGTCAACGTCTGGTACGGCGCGCCGTTCTTCCTGATCATGTATCTGGCCGCGCTCAAATCGGTGCCCGAGCAGCTCTATGAGGCGGCCTCGATCGACGGCGCCAACGCCTGGCAGAAATTCGTCCACATCACGCTGCCGATGATGCGCAACATCATCGCCATCACCGTGCTGTTCTCGCTGATCGTCACCTTCGCCAATTTCGACATCGTGCAGATCATGACGGCGGGCGGCCCGCGCAACATGACGCACATGTTCGCGACCTACTCCTTCCTGCTCGGCATCCGCTCCGGCGACCTGCCGCTCGGCGCCGCGACGTCGCTGTTCATGTTCCCGATCCTGGCGATCGCCGCGGTCTTCATCCTGCGCGGCGTGCGCAAGCGCGGGAGGGAGATCGGATGAGCGCATCGACCGCTTGCAGTGCCGCTACGTCGAAGCGCGTCCGCGTCGGCGCCAGCCTGCAGCGCAGCCGGCGCTGGGCGCTGATCGCGTCCTACGTCTTCCTGATCATGTTCGCGATCTTCTTCCTGATGCCGCCCTATTACATGGTCGTGACGGCGCTCAAGAGCGACGCCGAGATGGCGCGTCTGGCGACCAATCCGTGGTTCATCGCCGACGGCGTCACGCTCGATCAGTTCAGGATCCTGCTCACGCAGACCGACTTCCTGATCTTCTTCAAGAACACCGTGATCGTGACGGTCTGCGTGGTGGTGATCACCATGGTGGTGAGCGTGCTGGCGGCCTTCTCGCTCGGCCGCATGAAGTTCTGGGGCTCGAGCATCCTGGCGACCGGCATCTTCCTCACCTACCTGGTGCCCGACACGCTGCTGTTCATTCCGCTGTTCCAGATCGTCAAGTCGGTCGGCCTGCTCAATTCCTACTGGGGCATGGTGCTGGTCTATCCGACGCTGACGGTGCCGTTCTGCACCTGGATCATGATCGGCTACTTCCAATCGATCCCGAAGGAGCTCGACGAGGCGGCGCTGATCGACGGCGCCGGCCACATGCAGATGCTGTTCAAGATCTTCATCCCGGTGGCGCTGCCCGGCATCATCGCCGCCACGATCTTCGCCTTCACCGTCTCGTGGGCGGCCTTCGTCTATCCGATGGCGTTCCTCTATTCGTCGGACCAGCAGGTGCTCACCGTCGGCACGGTGACCAGCCTGATCCGCGGCGACGTCTACAAGTGGGGCATGCTGATGGCCGGCGCGCTGGTCGCCGCCGCGCCGCCGCTCGTGATCTACGCCTTCCTGATGGACTACTACATCGCCGGCCTGACCGCCGGCGCGACCAAGGGCTGAACACCATGGCCGAAGTCGCGTTGCGTCAGGTGGTCAAGAAGTACGGCGACGTCGAAGCCGTGCGCGCGATCGATCTCGACATCCCCAACAACGAGTTCGTCGTGCTGGTCGGCCCGTCCGGCTGCGGCAAGTCGACGACGCTGCGCATGATCGCGGGCCTCGAGGAAATCACCTCCGGCGACATTTCGATCGGCGGCGAGGTGGTCAACGATCTGCCGCCGAAGGATCGCGACATCGCCATGGTGTTCCAGAACTACGCGCTCTACCCGCACATGACGGCCTTCGAGAACATGTCGTTCGGGCTCAAGCTGCGCAAATTCCCCAAGGCCGAGATCAAGCAGCGCGTCGAGCACGCCGCGCGCATCCTCGACATCACCGAACTGCTCGAGCGCCGCCCGAAGGCGCTCTCCGGCGGCCAGCGCCAGCGCGTCGCCATGGGCCGCGCCATCGTGCGCAATCCGAAGGTCTTTCTGTTCGACGAGCCGCTGTCCAACCTCGACGCCAAATTGCGCGTGCAGATGCGCACCGAGATCAAGCGCGTGCACCAGAAGGTGAAGACGACGACGGTCTACGTCACCCACGACCAGGTCGAGGCGATGACGCTCGCCGACCGCGTGGTGGTGATGAACAACGGGCGCATCGAGCAGATCGGCACGCCGCAGGAGCTCTACCACAATCCGAAGACGCGGTTCGTCGCCGGCTTCATCGGCTCGCCGGCGATGAACTTCATGCCGTGCACGCTGGAGAAGAACGGCGCGGACCTGCGGCGTGCGCATTTCCGACACCATCGCGCTGCCCGTGCCGGCAAGCCGTGCGGCGCGCTATCAGCCGGCCGCCGGCAAGCAAGTCATCCTCGGCCTGCGTCCCGAGCACGTCACCGAGCCGCGCCACAACGGCGGCGGCGCGCCGAGCGAGTTCGCGGTGACGCTCGACGTGGTCGAGCCGATGGGCATGGAGACGATGGTGTTCTTCACCATCAACGGCGCCGAATATTGCGGGCGGGTCGAGCCCAACGCCGCCGGGCAAGCCGGCGCCACCATGCGGCTCAACGCCAACATGGACCAAATGCACCTCATCGACCCGGCCAGCGGCGCGGTGATCTAGCTCGGGAACCCGGCTGGCCGACGCCGCGTTGGCGCCCTATAATTCGCGCCCTTCGAACGCAGCGGGGTCGACATGCGTGTTCTGGCAATCATTGGTGCGCTAGCGATCGTCGTGGCCGTCGGCGCGGCGGTCTATTTCTTCGGCGGCTTTTATAGCGTCGCCGGCACCGTCGAGGACCCCGCCGTCGTCCATTGGGCGCTGGTGAAGGTGCGCACCGCTTCGATCGAGCGCCATGCCACCGACCAGCCGCCGGCCAAATTCGGCGAGCCCGCCATGGTGCAAGCCGGCGCGCGCGAATATGCCGAGCATGGCTGCACCACCTGCCATGGCGGGCCGGGCGTGAAGTGGGCCAAGTTCTCGGAAGGCCTGCACCCCGATCCGCCCGATCTCAAGGAAGTCGTCGGCGAGCGCCACGCCCTCGCAACTGTTCTGGGTGATCAAGAACGGCATCAACATGACCGGCATGCCGAGCTTCGGGGCGGTCGGCGTGAGCGACGAAGACATCTGGGAGATCGTCGCCTTCCTCAAGCAATTGCCCAAGGTCTCGGAGGCCGACTACAAGGCCTGGACCGCGCCTGCGCCGCCCGCGGCACCGGCTGCCGCACCGCCGGCCGCACGCGCCACCCGCCGCCGCGCCTCCGGCTGCCCCGGCACCGCCCGCGGAGCCGCCCAAATAGGCGATTAACGTCGTTTGGCGGCGCGCGGCGGCACCGGCCGGTTTCGGGTATGATCGCGCCTCGTTTAAGCCGCGCCGAGTTTGCATGAGCTTCATCCGTCTTTACGCCCGCGTCCTCCGACAATTGGGCGAGGACAGCCGCCTCGGCTGGGTCCTGGCGCTCGGCAACGTGGCGCTGGCCCTCGCGCTATTTGCCGAGCCGGTGCTGTTCGGCCGCGTCATCAACGTGCTGGCCGGCGCGCAGAACGATCCCGCCGCGGCCGACTGGACGCGGCTGTGGTCGCTGCTCATCATCTGGGTCGGCTTCGGCCTGTTCAGCATCGTCTGCGGCACGCTGGTCGCGCTTTATGCCGACCGGCTGTCGCACCGGCGCCGCCTCGCGGTGCTGACCGGCTATTTCGAGCACGTGCTGCAGCTGCCGCTCGCCTATCACGGCGAAGTCCATTCCGGCCGGCTGATGAAATCGATGCTGCAAGGCACCGACGCGCTGTGGGCGTTCTGGCTGGGATTTTTCCGCGAATATTTCGCCGCCTTCGCCTCGCTGGTCATCCTGGTGCCGCTGGCGCTGGCGATCAATTGGCGGCTGGCGATCCTGCTGATCGTCTTGTGCGTGGTGTTCGCGGTCTTGACCGCTTTGGTCCTGCGCAAGACCGAAACCTTGCAGCGCACCGTGCAGACGCACCACTCGGATCTGGCGGAGCGCGCCACCGACGCGCTCGGCAACATCGCCTTGGTGCAGAGCTTTGCGCGCGTCGAATCCGAGGTGACGGCGCTCAAATCGGTGAGCGAACGCCTGCTGGCGGCGCAGTTCCCGGTGCTGTCCTGGTGGGCGGTCATCGCGGTGCTGACCAAGGCCTCGACCACGCTGACCGTGCTGTCCACCATTCTGTTCGGCACCTGGTTGTTTCAGCACGGGCTGATCACGCATCGGCGAGATCGTCACCTTCATGGCGCTTGCCGGCATGGTGATCGTGCGGCTCGACCAGGCGGTCGGCTTCGCCAACCGCATGGCGCTCGACGCCGCGCGCTTGCGCGAATTCTTCGACGTGCTCGACACCGTGCCGGCGATGCACGACCGCCCGGACGCGGTCGATCCCGGCCGCTTCGAAGGCCGCGTCGAGTTCGACAATGTCTCCTTCGCCTATGACGGTTCGCGGCCGGCGGTTTCCGGCCTCAGCTTCACCGCTTTGCCGGGCGAGACCATCGCGCTGGTCGGCGCGACCGGCGCCGGCAAATCGACCGCGCTGATGCTGCTGCACCGCGCTTTCGATCCGCAATCCGGCACGATCAGGATCGACGGCCGCGACGTGCGCGACTTCAAGCTCGGCGCGCTGCGGCGCAATATCGGCGTGGTGTTCCAGGAGGCGCTGCTGTTCAACCGCTCGATCGCGGAAAATCTGCGCGCCGGCAGGCCCGACGCCACCGACGAGCAGATGCGCGACGCCGCCGCGCGCGCGCAGGCGCTCGAATTCATCGAATGCAACGCCGACGGCTTCGAGGCCAAAGTCGGCGAGCGCGGCCGCGCTCTGTCGGGTGGCGAGCGTCAGCGGCTGTCGATCGCGCGCGCGCTGCTGAAGGATCCGCCGATCCTCATCCTCGACGAGGCGACCAGCGCGCTCGACGCCGCCACCGAACAGCGCGTGCTGGCGGCGCTCGACGAGGTGATGAAGAACCGCACCACCTTCGTCATCGCGCACCGGCTCGCCACCATCCGCAACGCGACGCGCATTCTGGTGTTCGACGGCGGGCGGATCGTCGAGTCGGGCTCGTTCGACGAGCTCTACCGCCTGGGCGGCCGCTTCACCGCGCTGACCAAGGCGCAGTTCATGCCGGTCGTGGCCTAGGCAGCGCGGCGACGACGCTGCCGGCGATGCCGGCGAGCACCGCCCAATAGGCGTAGCGGAAATCGGACGCGACGCCGACCGCGAAGAAGGTCAGCACATAGACCGCGGCCGAGCCGCAAACGCCGATGGCAAAGGCGCCGTCCGGGCGTTTCGCGCCGGCGCCAGCCGAACGGCGCAAACCACCACGACAGACGAAGCAGCCAGGCGCCGGCGCGGAACAGCGGCGTCGGCTTGAGCCAGTCGTGCACCGCCTTCACCGCGCCGAAGGCCGCGCGATCCGGGAAACACGGTCGCGTCCGGCTTCTCGATATCGGCGATCCACATCGTCAGGTTGGCGCCGGCGAGAAAATTCCACATGAAGGCCGCGCGGTGCTCGAGATAGGCCAGCGGATGGTGCGCGATAGCGCGCAGCCAGGCGTCGGTCATGGCCGGCGTGCCGAACAGCTTTTGTTCTTTTTCGAGTTTGTCGCATCACGAAATGGCAGGGCTCGAGCCGCCAATAGATGTCCCACTCGGTCGGCTGGTAGCAGGTGTTCAGCAGCATCGCCGTTTCCGGCGCGTTCCAGGTGACCGGGAACTGGTTCTGCTTGGCGAAATGGCTGATGCCGCCGAGGTCGAACACCATGATCGATTGCAGCGGATGCTGCCGGGTCGCGCCGAGCGCGCCGTAATAGACCACCTGCACCAGGGCGAAGAACGCCGCCATCGCCGGCACGGACAGGATGGCGGTGCGCTTCCAGGAAAATCGCGCCGGCCAGACGATGTAAGCGGCGAGCAGCGGCGCCGCGATCAGCGCATTCGGCCGCAGCAGGACGCCGAAGGCGCACAGCGCGAGCGCCAGCGCTTGCAGGCTGACGCGCAGGCGCGGGGCGCGTTCGGCCGCCACGATAGGCGATCGCGCGCGGCGAGCAGCCAGGTCACGCGCGAACAACACGTCGCGCCAGATGATGCCGACAAACACAAAGGCCGGCGGCAGCAGCGCCAGCAGCGGCAGCAAGACGGCGAGCGGCTCCCGACCGGCGCGCGAGCGCAAACGCCAGCAGTCCGAACGCCAGCCAATACGAGGTCGCGATCAGCAGGAACATGCTGGCCGAACCGGGCGCGATCGGATCGATCACACTTCCACAGCACGGTCATCACCGGCGACTGCCAGTCGCCGTAGCACGCCCTTGGCGATGTCCTCGTAGACGTATTTGGCGTCGAAGGTCATGACGCCGGGATAGAAGACCAGCAGCGTCAGGCCGAAGCCCGCGGCGATCAGCGCGGCGACGCGCGCAGGCGCGACGCCGCTTGCGTCAGGCAGCGCGGCATAGATGTCCCCGGAATTGGCCGCGTGCGGCAGCGCGCTGAGCCAGCGCGCGATCGCCGTCGCCGCCGATCCAATCGGCATGCGCAAACTGCTGGCTCTCGCCGAGCGCCGCGTTGAAGCGGCGATAGCCGAGCGCGACGCAGCGCTCGATGCAGGCGAGCGCGACGTCGCGCTGGATGGTGGTGAACTCGAACGACAGCGCCTTGACCGGCTGCGTCAGCCCGGCCAGCGCCTCGGCCTCGAAGCCCTCGACGTCGATCTTGATGAAGGCCGGCGCGCCGTGTCTTGCGATCAGCGCATCGAGCGTCGTCACCGGCACGCGCAGCGATCTTGGTCCAGCGCTGCCCCTCCCAGCCCGGCGCGTCGTGCGCGGCGCTGACGAAATCGTCGGAGGCGGTCGAGACCGTGGGATTGTCGGGATTGATCTTCAATTCGGTCGTGCCGGCGCTGCGGCCGACCGCCACCGCCTCGATCGCGACATCGGCGTTGCGGCCGTAGAAGCAGCCTGAGCACGCGCGCCAAGGCGGGCTGCGGCTCGACCGCGACCACGCGCGCGCCCAGCCGGCGGAACGAGGCGACGCGGTCGCCGACATGGGCGCCGACGTCGAACACCAGATCGCCGGGCCGCACGAATTGCGCCATAGAGCCGGTCCATGGCCGCGGCGCGCGGCGCGATCGCCGTAGTAGATGCGCAAGCGACCGGACGATGCCGCGCGCGGTCCTGAAGGCTTCGCAGCATCGGCGTCAGGCCGGATTGGGCCGCGGCGCCGGCGGCGCCGGCCAGCGCAGGCAGCGTCGAGGCCGGACAATCGGCGGCGGCGCGGTCTCTTCGGGCAGCCGGCCGATGCCGAGCCGCGCGCAGCAGCCGGCCGACGGCAGGCCAGGCGGTCATCACCGCGAACGGGACCGCCAGCGCCGGGCCGCCGGCGAGAAACAGCGCGTAGGGGATCGCGCGCCGGTTGCGTCAGCGCCAGCAGCGCCGAGCGCGGCGCAGCCGAGCAGCGTGTGCGGCCACAGATTGCGCAGCGCCAGCGCGAACGGCACCGCATGATCGTCGCGCGTCTGCCCGATCCAGCCGATCTCGCGGCCGAACAGCAGGCCGGCGAGGAAGATGCGTGTGGCCGAACCACAGGATCGGACAGAGCAGGATCGAGAAGACGAGTCTCGATGACGTAATTGGCGAGGAAGCGTCCGGTGCCGCCGAACGCGCGGCGAAGTTCGGCCGCAACAGGACGTCGATGGCGGTCGCGATCTTCGGCGAGAACCACATCACCAGGTCCACGACGAACAGCGCCATGCCGGCGTCGGCGCGGATGAAATCGCCGGGCGCCTCGGCGATCGCGACGCGCGAGCGTGCCGAGCACCAGCAGCCCGATCCAGGCCGGCGAGCCGATGAACATCAGGATCGCCAGCGCGAGCTGATAGCGGCTCACCGGCTTGAGCCCGGGCATGAGCGAGAAAGCGCCAGTACTGCATGTTGCCCTGGCACCAGCGCAGATCGCGGCGGATGAATTCGATCAGCGTCGGCGGGTTTTCCTCCCAGCCGAGATCCTCTTCCGGCAGCACGCGCACGTCGTAGCCGGCGCGCGCGCATCAGCGCCGCCTCGATCTGGTCGTGGCTGAGGATATGGCGGTCGGTCGCGCCTTGCTCGGACAGGACCGGAAGCTCGCAATGCGCGATGAACGGCTTGCAGCCGCATCACCGCGTTGTGGCCCCAATAGGGTCCGCAATCGCCCTGCCACCAGGCGCTGCCGATGGTGTAGGAGCGCATGCCGAGCCGCATGCCGAACTGGAAGACGCGCGCGAAGGCGCTGGTCGACGGCAGGCCGACGACCAGGCCCTGCAGGATGCCGAGCTTGGGATCGGCCTGCATGATGCGCACCAGACGCAGGATCGGCGTCGGCGGTCATGAAGCTGTCGGCGTCGAGCGTGACGGCGAATTCGTGGTCGCTGCCCCAGCGCTCGCAGAAGTCGCGGATGTTGCCGGCCTTGTAAGCCGGTGTTGACCGTGCGCCGCCGGTAGGTGACCGCGATGCGGCCGCGCCAGCGCGCGGCCAGCGCGGCGAAGCGCGCCTCCTCGCACGCGCGCGATGCCGGCGTCGCTGGTGTCGCTCAGGACGTAGAGATGGAAGCGCGCCGCCGCAGCCGGCGGCGTCAAGCCCCGCCAGCATCGGCTCGAGGTTGCGGATCATCCGCTCGGGCGCTTCGTTGCGGATGCAGAGCAGGATCGCGGTCGAGGCCGTCATCGGCTCGTCGCCGCGGATGCGCGCCGACGTTGCGGCACGACGGCCGCGATCGGATCGGCGGAAAAGCGCATGATCAGGAAGCCGATCACGGCGTTCCAGAATCCGACCACCATCCAGGGCAGCGTGATCGCGAACAGCACCAGCAGCGCGATGTCGAGCGACGCCGAGGCCGCCCGGCGACAGCGCCAGCGCGGCGAGCGCCAGCGAGCCGGCCATGGTGGCGGCGAACAAGACGGCAAACAGCACCCGCCGGCCGGTCACGGCGGCTCCGGCGGTGTCGGCGGTTACGGCTGTCGCGAGGGCTAGCGCTCTAACACGCGGCGACGGCTTCTAATCGCCGACGGACCATGCAAACTCGATGATATAACACGACAAAGCCGAACCCGTAGTCCCAATCCGGGAGCGCGCGTGGCCACCAGCCGGACCGACGAGACCGCCCAGGCGCTCTGGTATGTCGGGCCCGGACAGGCCGAAATCCGCGCGAGGAAGCGCTGGCGCCGCCCGGCGCCGGGCGAGGTGCGCGTGCGCGCGCTTTACGGCGCGATCAGCCGCGGCACCGAGGCGCTGGTGCTTGCCGGCCGGGTGCCGGAGAGCGAATATCGAGCGCATGCGCGCGCCCTTCATGGCCGGCGATTTCCCGTTTCCGGTGAAATACGGCTACGCCACGGTCGGCCGGGTCGAGGCCGGGCCGGCGGCGCTGCGCGGGCGCACGGTCTTCGCGCTGCATCCGCACCAGAGCCTGTTCAACGTTCCGGCCGAGCGCCGCCGTGCCGCTGCCCGACGACGTGCCGCCGCAGCGCGCGGTGCTGGCCGCCAATATGGAGACCGCGCTCAACGCGGTCTGGGATGCCGCGCCGGGCCCGGCCGACGCATCGCCGTGGTCGGCGCCGGCGTGGTCGGCGCGCTGGTCTGCCTATCTGTGCGGGCGGCTTCCCGGCGCCGAGGTGACGCTGGTCGACATCAATCCGGCGCGCGCGGAATTCGCCCGCACGCTCGGGCGTGAGCTTCGCCGACGCCCGACGCGGCGCCGGCCGATTGCGACCTCGTGGTTCACGCCAGCGGCACCGCGGCCGGGCTTGCCACCGCGCTCGCGCTCGCCGGCGAGGAGGCGACCGTGCTCGAGCTGAGCTGGTACGGCGACGCGCACGGTGCCGGTGCCGCTCGGCGGCGCGTTCCACAGCCGCCGGCTGAGGCTGGTCTCGAGCCAGGTCGGCCAGGTCGCGCCGTCGCACCGCAGCGCTGGACGCACCGCCGCCGGCTGGCCGCGGCGCGTCAGCTTGCTGGCCGATCCGCGGCTCGACGCGCTGCTGGCGCCGGCCGGTTGCGTTCGGCGAGCTGCCGCGGCGGCTGCCCGATATTCTTGATGCCGCAGAGCGGCGTACTCTGCCAGCTCATCGCCTATCCCTGAGGAGGTACCCTTGTTCGCCGTCGAAGTCCGCGACCACATCATGATCGCCCATTCGTTCCGCGGCGCCGTGTTCGGCCCGGCGCAGGCGCTGCACGGCGCGACCTTCGTGGTCGACGCGGCGTTCATCGCCGAGACGCTCGACGCCAACGGCATCGTCGTCGACATCGGCCGCGCGCATCGAGGCGCTGAAGGCGACGCTTGCAGCCGCTGAACTACAGCAATCTCGACGACCTGCCGGAATTCAAGGGCGCCAACACCACCACCGAATTTCTGACCAAGCACATCTTCGACCGGCTGGCCGAGGCCGCGCGCGCCGGCGAGCTCGGCCGCGACGGCCGCGAGCTCAAGGCGATCCGCGTCACCATCTCCGAGTCGCACGTGGCGCGCGCCTGGTACGAGGCGGCATTTGTGGTGAAGCGCTTCGTCGTTCGCGGTGCCGGGCGATCTTGCGACCCCGACCGGCGGCTATGCCTACGACCGGCGCATGATCGCCGAACTGCAGCAAGCTCGGCTGGCAGGTCGATGTCGTCGATCTCGGCGACGGCTTTCCCTGGCCGGACGACGCGACGCGCGCGGCCGCGCAGGCGCGGCTGCTGGCGGTCCCGCCAGGCGGCACCATCGTCGTCGACGGGCTGGCGCTCGGCGTTCTGCCGGAGGCGGCGCGGCGAGCTGCGCGGCCGACCATCCGCTGATCGCGCTGGTGCATCATCCGCTCGCGCTGGAGATCGGGCCTGACCGCGGGCCAAGCCGAAGCGCTGCGCGCCAGCGAGCGCGCGGCGCTGGCGGCGGCGCAAGGCGTCGATCGTCACCAGCGCCGCCACCGCGCGGCTGCTCGTCGCCGATTACGGCGTGCCGCCCGAGCGCATCACCGTCGCGCGGCCGGGCAGCGATCGCGGCGCCGGCGGCGCAAGGCAGCACGGACGGCATCGTGCGGCTGCTGTCGGTCGGCGCGGTCGTGCCGCGCAAGGGCTTCGACGTGCTGATCGCGGCGCTGGCGACGCTCGCCGATCTGCCGTGGCGGCTGACCATTGCCGGCGACCGCACCCGCGATCCGCAGGCGGCCGCGCAGCTCGACGCCGATATCGCGCGCCACAAGCTCGGCGAGCGCGTCGCGCTGCTCGGCGCGGTGTCGCCGCGAGCGCCTCGCCGCGCTCTATGCCGAGGCCGACGTGTTCGTGCTTGCCTCGCGCTTCGAGGGCTACGGCATGGCCTATGCCGAGGCGATCGCGCACGGCCTGCCGGTGATCGGCACCACGGCCGGCGCCATTCCGGACACGGTGCCGCCGGACGCCGGCCTGCTGGTCGCGCCCGACGACGTCGGCGGCGCTTGGCGCAGGCGCTGCGCCGCTCATCGGCGATGCCGACGAGCGGCAGAGCTCTGACGGCGGCCGCGCGCGCGGCCGCGCGCGCAGCTGCCGACCTGGCGGCAGTCGGCCGAAATTTTCGCGCGCGCGCTCGAGGCGCTGGCATGAGCGGCTTTTCCGCCGACTGGCTGGCGCTGCGCGAGCCTTACGACCTGCGCGCGCGCAACGCCGCGGTGCTCGACGCGGTCGTCGGCTGCGCTCGCAGCGCATGCCTCGGTCGCGGATCGTCGATCTCGCCTGCGGCACCGGCTCGACCTTGCGCGCGCTGACGCCCGCGCCTGCCCGCGCGGCAGAACTGGCGGCTGGTCGACAACGACCTCGAGCCTGCTGGCGCGCGCGCCGCGACGCGCCGCGCGCCGAAGCGTCACCGTCACGACCGTGCCGCTCGATCTCAACCGCGATCTCGAAGCCGCGCTCGACGGGCCGGTCGATCTGGTCACGACCTCGGCGCTGCTCGATCTGGTCTCCGACGACTGGCTGGAGCGGCTCGCGGTCGAGATCGCGGCGCGCGCGATCTCCGGTCTACGCGGCGCTGAGCTATGACGGGCGGATCGAGCTCGACGCCAGCCGATCCGCTCGATGCAGCCGATCGTCGCCGCGGTGAACGCGCATCAGCGCACCGACAAGGGCTTCGGTCCGGCGCTCGGGCCGGCGGCGGCCGCGCTCGCCATCGCGCGCTTCGAGGCGCTCGGCTATTCGGTCGTGCACGGCGCGTCCGACTGGGTGATCGGGCCGGACGATCGCGACATCCAGACCGAAATGCTGACCGGCTGGGCGAGCGCGGCGCGCGAGATCGGACGCATTGCCGCTCGCCGACATCGACGGCCTGGCTGACGCGCCGCCGCGATCGCCGTCGCCGCCGGGCGCTCCTCGATCCGCGTCGGTCACGTCGATTTCTTTGCGCGCGCCGACCGCGCACGCGCTGAGCCGACAGGTCGCAGTCGAACAGCACATCGTCGTCGATCTGGTGCACGCGCATCGGCATCCGCAGCGCCTGATCGGCGCGCTCGATCGGCGGCAGCGACGAAGCTCGGCCCGCCCGGCGCCGAGGATGATCGGCGCGACCATCACATGCAGCCGGTCGAGGCAGCCGGCGGCAAGGAAGCGCGACACCGTGTCGGCGCCGCCTTCGATCAGGATGCGGCGCAGGCCGCGCTCGGCCAGCGCGGCGAGGATCGCCGCCGGCGCGATCTGCCCGTCGGTCGCGGGCAAGCGCGACGATCTCGACGCCGGGCGGCAGCGCGCAGCCGCGCGCCCTGCGCGGTGATCAGCAGGCGGCGGACGCCGTCGTCGGCGAACATCCTGGCGTCGGCGCGCAAGCCGGCCCTTCGGGATCGATGACGACGCGCGCCGGCTGCGGCCCGGCGACCCGCCGCACCGTGAGTTGCGGATCGTCGGCGATGGCGGTGCCGACGCCGACGACGACGGCATCGACCAGCGCCCGCAGCCGGTGCAGATGGGCAAGCCCGGCCGGCCCGTTGATGTATTTCGAGTGGCCGGATTCCGTCGCGATCCGGCCGTCGAGCGACTGGCCGATCTGGCCGACGACCACGAGATCGTCCACGGTCCCCTGGCGCAGCGGGCCGAACAGTTCTGCCCAGGGCTGCGGCAACGGCTCGGTCCGTCGCGCGAAAAGCATCGATGAAGTCGGCCCAGCCATTGAAAGCCATCGGCGTGGCCGGGCGTTGGTTGTCTGGATTAGTGCTACCGGCGAGAATCGAAGTCCTGGGCATCGGCAAATTGTGAACGGCAGCTACGACTGGACTTGTGTAATCCGATTGCCATGAAGCTGGCACAAATCATGCCTACTTGCGACCGGAATGGTTAGACCGCACGCGGTGTTCGTAGTACTGCGGCCAAGAAGAAGCAGGAAGTGCGTTGAATGAGTGCGGTGCGGACGAGTGCCAGCTCGGCATTGTTCGGCAGCCGGGACACACCAGCGTCAGCCGCGGGCTTGGCCGAATTCCAGCGCCGGCGGCCGGTGCTGATCAATCGGGCAAGGCGTCAGCGAGACGCTGCTCGCCTTGCCGGTCGAGGGGCTCGACCGGCAGCGGCTCGGCCGAATTCCGGGCGCTGTGCGCGCCGGTCGCGCCGCGGCTCATCGTCACCGCGCGGCGCGCGCTCGCGCTCGGCCTCGATGCCGTCGACGCCGATGGCCTTGCAGCTCTCGGCCGACGCCGACGCGCAATACGATCCTCGCGCTCGTCGCCGATGCCGACAGCGATCGCGTTCCGCGGCCGACGCCGGCGGGCCGCGCGGCCGCCGCCGCCATCCAGCTCGTCAAGTTAGCGCAGGGCCTGCCGGCGGTGCTGGCGGCCAAGATCTCGCCGGCCGACGCTCGCGGCTGCGATCACGCCGATCATCACCGTCGAGGCCGACGCGGTGGCGCGCTTTGCCGACGACGCGATCCAGTCGCTGACGCATCGCGAGCGAAGCCTCGGTGCCGCTCAATTCCGGCACGCGCACGCGCTTTGTCGTTTTCCGCGACGCGATCGGCGGCAGCCCGGTCGCCATCATCGTCGGCAAGCCGGACTTCTCAAAGCCGGTTCCGGTGCGCCTGCATTCGGCCTGCCTGACCGGCGACGTGTTCGGCTCGCGGCGCTGCGACTGCGGCGATCAGCTTCGGCTCGCGCTGCGCGCGGCTCGAAGAGCTCGGCGGCGGCATCATCCTTTATCTGGCGCAGGAAGGCCGCGGGCTTGGCCTCGCCAACAAGATGCGCACCTACCAGCTGCAGGACGACGGCCTCGACACGGTCGACGCCAACACCACGCTCGGCTTCGACGACGACGAGCGCGACTACGGCATCGCCGCGCGCATGCTGCAGATGCTCGACTGCACGCGCGATCGTGCTGCTGACCAACAACCCGGCCAAGCTCGACGGCCTCGCCAAGGCCGGCATCGAGATCGCCGGCCGCATGCCGCTCGAGGCGCCGATCAATGCCGACAACCGTCGCTACATGACGGCCAAGGCGGCGCGCGCCGGCCACCGGCTCGATCATCTGATGGCCTCGCTCGCCGATCCGGCCTAGCCGACGCTCCCCGGTGGCAACGTGACGGAAGGCTGCTATCGTGGCCGCGCCGCGCTGTTGCCGCGCGGCTTGAAGGTTTGCGAGCGGCCATGGCCGACTAACGTGCCGAGCCGGATGATCGGCGAGCTTACGTTTCCGGAAGTCGGCAAGCGTGCTGCGCGCGAGCTCGATCCTCTGCCTGCCGATCGGCTCGATCGAACAGCACGGCCCGCATTTGCCGCTCAACACCGACGCCGTGCTGGCCGAGGAATTCACCCGCCGCATCGTCGCGCGCTGGGGCGAGACCTACGATCTGTGGCAGCTGCCGACGCTCGCCGGTCAGCCTCGCGCGCGAGCACGAATGGGCGCCCGGCACGCTGTCGCTGTCGATTGCACGGCATGACGCGCGCTGCTGCGCGACCTCGGGCGCGAGATCGCGCGCGCGCCTGCCGACGCGCAATCTCGCGATCGTCAACGGCCACGGCGGCAATCGCGGCATCCTGGAAGCGCTGGCGCAGGATCTGCGCGCCGACTTCGGCGCTCAATGTCTGCGTGCTGCATCCCGCGCGTCTGGATGGAAGCGGCAGCGCCGGCAGGCCTGCCGGAAATCCATGGCGGCAAGAACGAAACCTCGCTGATGCTGGCGATCGCGCCGCATCTGGTGCGGCGCGATGCGATCGCGCAGCTCAAAAATCCGCCGGACGCGGATCGCGTGCGCCGCACGGTGCTCGACCCGGCGGTGACCTGGCCGTGGACGATCGGACGAAAGCGACGTCGCCGACCTAGGCGTCATCGGCGACGCGCAGGCAAGCTTCGGCGGAATTCGGCAACCGCCTGCTCGAGCAGGTGGTGGAGAAGGCCGGCGGCGTCCTCAAAGAGCTGCTGGAGCGTCAGCGCCTTGCGCGCGGCTAAGGACAGCGCCGGCCATGCGCGGTGGCTTGCGGCACGCTCGGACGCCGATGTTTTGCGCGCATGCGCGATCGCTCTCGGCCTGACCTGGTCGGTTTTGTTCATCGTGGTCGGGCTCGGCGCCGCGCTCGAGCTCTATGCCGACGGCTCGATGTTTTCCTACGCGGTCGCGGTGCAGGACGTCTGGGCCTTCCATTGGCACAACATCTCCGGCCGGTTGTCGGTTTTCCTGTTCTGCCTGTGGCCGGCGGAAATCTATGTCGGGCTGACCGGCGACCCGCATGGCGGCATCGTGCTCTACGGTCTGCTGTTCTACAGCGCGCCGCTCTTGGGGCTGATCGCGCACCTGGACGGCCGACCGCTCGCAGCGCCGCGTCTTTTTCAGCTTATGCCTGTTGCTCGACCGCCCTGCTCTGCCCGCTTGATCTTCGGCTTTCCGACCGAGATGTGGCTGGCGCATGCCTTGTTCTGGCCGGCGCTTGCCGTCAGCCATGGCAGGCGAACCGGCATCGGCGCGGCCGCCCTGGTTTTCGCCCTGTTGACCGCGCTCGCGCTCACCCACGAGGGCGCCGTCATTCTGGCCTTCGCGATCGTGGCGACGCTTGCCGCGCGCGGCTTGCGCCACCCGGCGTTTTTGCGCGCGGCGGGCTGCCTCGCCGCCGCGCTCGCGGTCTGGGGCGCGGTCAAGGCGCTATACCGGCCGGACGGTTATTTCGCCGACATGTTCAGGCGGGCGGCGCTGAATTTCTTCGACCCAGCCATCTTTCGTGTCGATGTGGTGCTGCTGCTGGCCGGCACGCTCGCCGCCTACGCCCTCGTCTACGTCCTCTGGCGGCGGGCCGCGCCGGAGCGGGCGCTCGGCGCCGCCACAGCCCTCGTTGCCGCCGCGCTGGCCGGCTATTTCCTCGGCTTCGACCATAGCCTGCATGCCAGCAACCGCTATTACCTGCGCACGGCCTTCGTCATCGCCACCCCGGTTTTGGGCGCGCTCGCCGCAGCCATCGCGATGCAGGGTGACGGGTGGCGCCCGGGTCCATCGGTCAGCCGGCTTATGGCGATATTGACGCGGGGACCGGTGGTCAGGGCGCTCACTGGGCGCCCTCCTGCTGGTGACGCTGGTGCATGCGGTGGAGACCGCCAAATTTGTCGCCGCCTGGACCGGCTACAAGGCAGCGGTCCGCGCGCTTGCCACCGGCACCGCCTCCGATCCGGCGCTCGGGGACCCGCGGTTCGTGTCATCCGGGCGCATCGACGCCGGCCTCAACCGCCTGTCCTGGTTCTCGACCACGCCCTATCTGTCCGCGATCCTGGCGGATTTCGCGCCCAGCCGGCTCGTTGTCGACCCCCAGGGCAACTACTTCTGGCTGTCCTGCGCGACCGCGACGGCGAATGCCCAGGCCGCCCGCGCGGTTCCGGCCGCCACCCGCGACCTGGTCCGGGTCTACGCCTGCCTGCATCGGCCCTAGCAAGCCGCCGGCCGCCCCGCCTCGCTCGGGAACTTTGGCCTAACCCCAAATAATATCTAGGCTACCGGGAACGGACTCGGCCTTTCGGCGTTTGGGAGGTTAGTGGCCATCCAGGTCACCCCAGGGGGGAGAGCCGCGGTCAACACCAGGCGGGCTGGTCTATCCAAATCATATTGGAAGAGCCTGCTTTTATTGCGTTGGCTTTGGCTGGCCGAATTCGCGGGTTCCGCTGACTCGTGACGAAACGACTCCCCCCGTGGGCGCGCCGCCAAATGGCGGTTGGCGCCGTTTGGCAGGTGGAGGACTTTATGGCGGCCAGGACGCAGACCCTCGAGGGCAAAGGCAAAGCCGCCGGCTCGCTCGTCGAATTGGCGCTCGCCGTCGAAACCGACAAGGCCGTCCGCCGCAACGGCAAATCCCCGACCGAAATGCATGAATTGCTGCAGGCGCTGCAGGCGATGCGCGCCGGCGACTTTTCCGTCCGCATGGCCGGCGATCACGAAGGCATCGCCGGCAAGATCGCCGAAACCTTCAACGAGATCGTCGCCGCCAATCAGCGCATGGCGAAGGAACTCGAACGCGTCGGCGCGCTGGTCGGCCGCGAAGGCAAGACGCGCCATCGCGTGAAGTTCGGGGCCTCGAGCGGCGCCTGGGGCGAGATGGAGGGCTCCGTCAACACGCTGATCGACGACCTGCTGTGGCCGACCAGCCGAAGTGACCCGCGCCATCGCCGCGGTGGCGCAAGGCGACCTGCTGGAAACCGTCCGCCTCGACGTCGACGGCCGCCCGCTCAAGGGCGAATTCCTGCGCTCGGCCAACATCGTCAACACGATGATCAAGCAGCTCGGCGTGTTCACCTCGGAAGTGACGCGCGTGGCGCGCGAAGTGGGCACCGAGGGCAAGCTCGGCGGCCAGGCGCAGGTGCCGGGCGTGACCGGCGTGTGGAAGGACCTGACCGAGAGCGTGAACTCGATGGCGTCGAACCTGACCGCCCAGGTCCGCAACATCGCCGACGTGACCATCGCCGTCGCCAACGGCGACTTGTCGAAGAAGATCACCGTCGACGTGCGCGGCGAAATCCTTCAGCTCAAGGAAGCCATCAACACGATGGTGGACCAGCTGCGCTCGTTCGCTTCGGAAGTGACGCGCGTGGCGCGCGAAGTCGGCACCGAAGGCAAGCTCGGCGGCCAGGCCATCGTGCCCGGCGTCGCCGGCACCTGGAAGGATCTGACCGACTCCGTGAACGCCATGTGCGGCAACCTGACCGACCAGGTGCGCAACATCGCGCAGGTGACCACCGCCGTCGCGCGCGGCGACTTGTCGCGCAAGATCACGGTCGACGTGCGCGGCGAAATTCTCGAGCTCAAGGACACCATCAACACGATGGTGGACCAGCTCAACGGCTTCGCCTCGGAAGTGACGCGCGTCGCGCGCGAGGTCGGCACCGAAGGCAAGCTCGGCGGCCAGGCGCAGGTGCCCGGCGTCGCCGGCACCTGGAAGGACCTGACCGACAGCGTCAACTTCATGGCCGGCAACCTGACCGCCCAGGTCCGCAACATCGCCGACGTGGCGACCGCCATCGCCGGCGGCGACCTGTCGAAGAAGATCACCGTCAACGTCTCGGGCGAAATCCTGCAGCTCAAGGAAACCATCAACACGATGGTGGACCAGCTCAACGCCTTCGCCGGCGAAGTGACGCGCGTGGCGCGCGAAGTCGGCACCGAAGGCCGGCTCGGCGGCCAGGCCAACGTGCTCGGCGTCGCCGGCACCTGGAAGGACTTGACCGACTCGGTGAACTCGATGGCGTCGAACCTGACCGCCCAGGTGCGCAACATCGCCGAGGTGACGACCGCGGTCGCCAGCGGCGACTTGTCGAAGAAGATCACCGTCGACGTGCGCGGCGAAATCCTCGAGCTGAAGGACACCATCAACACCATGGTGGACCAGCTCAACGCCTTCGCCGGCGAAGTGACGCGCGTCGCGCGCGAAGTCGGCACCGAAGGCAAGCTCGGCGGCCAGGCCATGGTGCGCGGCGTCGCCGGCACCTGGAAGGACCTGACCGACAACGTCAACTCGATGGCGTCCAACCTGACCGGCCAGGTCCGCAACATCGCCGAAGTGGCGACCGCCGTGGCGCAAGGCGACTTGTCGAAGAAGATCACCGTGAACGTGTCGGGCGAAATCCTTCAGCTGAAGGAAACGCTCAACACCATGGTCGACCAGCTCAACTCGTTCGCCTCGGAAGTGACGCGCGTGGCGCGCGAGGTCGGCACCGAAGGCAAGCTCGGCGGCCAGGCCGCGGTGCCGGGCGTCGCCGGCACCTGGAAGGACTTGACCGACAGCGTGAACTCGATGGCCGGCAACCTGACCGGCCAGGTGCGCAACATCGCCGAAGTGGCGACCGCCATCGCCGGCGGCGACCTGTCGCGCAAGATCACCGTCGACGTGCGCGGCGAAATCCTTCAGCTGAAGGAAACGCTCAACACGATGGTGGACCAGCTCAACCGCTTCGCCGGCGAAGTGACGCGCGTGGCGCGCGAAGTCGGCACCGAAGGCCGGCTCGGCGGCCAGGCCAACGTGCCGGGCGTCGCCGGCACCTGGAAGGACTTGACCGACTCCGTGAACTCGATGGCCGGCAACCTGACCGCCCAGGTGCGCAACATCGCCGAAGTGACCACCGCCGTCGCGCGCGGCGACCTGTCGCGCAAGATCACCGTCGACGTGAAGGGCGAAATCCTCGAACTGAAGAACACCATCAACACCATGGTGGACCAGCTCAACGCCTTCGCCTCCGAAGTGACGCGCGTCGCGCGCGAAGTCGGCACCGAAGGCAAGCTCGGCGGCCAGGCGCAAGTGCCGGGCGTCGCCGGCACCTGGAAGGACCTGACCGACAACGTCAACTTCATGGCGTCGAACCTGACCGCGCAGGTGCGCAACATCGCCGAGGTGGCGACCGCCATCGCCAGCGGCGACCTGTCGAAGAAGATCACCGTCGACGTGCGCGGCGAAATCCTGCTGCTGAAGGAAACGCTCAACACCATGGTCGAGCAGCTGCGCTCGTTCGCCGCCGAAGTGACGCGCGTCGCGCGCGAGGTCGGCACCGAAGGCCGCCTCGGCGGCCAGGCGGTGGTGCCCGGCGTCGGCGGCACCTGGAAGGACTTGACCGACAACGTCAACCTGCTGGCGGCGAACCTGACCACGCAGGTGCGCAACATCGCCGAAGTGACCACCGCCGTGGCGCGCGGCGACCTGTCGCGCAAGATCACGGTCGACGTGAAGGGCGAAATCCTCGAGCTGAAGAACACCATCAACACGATGGTGGACCAGCTCAACGCCTTCGCCTCGGAAGTGACGCGCGTCGCGCGCGAAGTCGGCACCGAAGGCAGGCTCGGCGGCCAGGCCGAGGTGCCCGGCGTCGCCGGCACCTGGAAGGACCTGACCGACACCGTCAACGTCATGGCGGCCAACCTGACCGAGCAGGTGCGCGGCATCGTGAAGGTGGTGACCGCGGTCGCCAACGGCGACCTCAAGCAGAACCTGACGGTGAAGTCGAAGGGCGAGGTCGCGGCGCTCGCCGAAACCATCAACAACATGACCGACACGCTGGCGACCTTCGCCGATCAGGTGACGACCGTGGCGCGCGAAGTCGGCGTCGAAGGCCGCCTCGGCGGCCAGGCCAACGTGCCCGGCGCCGCCGGCACCTGGAAGGATCTGACCGGCAACGTCAACCTGCTGGCCGCCAACCTGACCACGCAGGTGCGCGCCATCGCCGAAGTGGCGACCGCCGTGACCAAGGGCGACCTGACGCGCTCGATTCAGGTCGACGCGCGCGGCGAAGTGGCCGAGCTCAAAGACAACATCAACACGATGATCGGCAACCTGCGCCTCACCACCGACCGCAACACCGAGCAGGACTGGCTCAAGACCAACCTCGCCAAATTCACCAACATGCTGCAGGGCCAGCGCGACCTCACCACCGTCGGCCGGCTGCTGCTGTCCGAGCTCGACGCCGCTGGTCAACGCCCAGCAGGGCGTCATCTACCAGATGGAAAGCGAGAGCGCCGGCAAGCTGCAAGCTGCTGTCGTCCTATGCCGACGACGGCGGACGGCCATCCGCCCGATGCTCGCGCTCGGCGAAGGCTTGATCGGGCAATGCGCGCTGGACAAGCGAGCGCCTGCTGATCACCGATATCCCGCCGAGCGTCGTCCCGATCTCCTCGGCGCTGTTCAAGGCGGCGCCGCGCAACATCGTCGTGCTGCCGGTGCTGTTCGAAAGCCAGGTCAAGGCCGTCATCGAGCTCGCCTCGATCAACGCATTCACGCCGCTGCAGATCACGTTCCTCGAGCAGCTCACCGCCAGCATCGGCATCGTGCTCAACTCGATCGAAGCGACGATGCAGACCGAAGGCCTGCTCAAGCAGTCGCAGCAGCTCGCCGGCGAACTGCAGACGCAGCAGCGCGAATTGCAGCAGACCAACGAGCAGCTCGAGCAGAAGGCGCAGCAGCTCGCCGAGCGCAACGTCGAAGTCGAGCGCAAGAACCAGGAAATCGAGCAGGCCCGCCGCGCGCTGGAAGAAAAGGCCGCCGAGCTCGCGCTCACCTCGAAGTACAAGTCCGAGTTCCTGGCCAACATGTCGCACGAGCTGCGCACGCCGCTCAACAGCATCCTGATCCTCGGCCAGCAGCTCGCCGACAATCCGGACGGCAACCTCACCGGCAAGCAGGTCGAATTCGCGCGCACCATCCACGGCGCCGGCACCGATCTGCTCAACCTGATCAGCGACATTCTCGACCTGTCGAAGATCGAGTCCGGCACGGTCACGGTCGAAGCCGAGGAGATCTTCTTCTCCAACCTGCTCGACGCGGTCGGCCGGCCGTTCCGCCACGAGGCGGACAACAAGCAGCTGTCGTTCGACGTCGAGCTCGATCCCGCGCTCGGCCGCAGCATCATCACCGACTCCAAGCGCCTGCAGCAGGTGCTCAAGAACCTGCTGTCCAACGCCTTCAAGTTCACCGACCAAGGCGGCGTCCAGCTCAAGGTCAGCGCGGTGGCCGGCGGCTGGACCGCGAGTCATCCCGTGCTCAGCCAGGCGCAGGGCGTGGTCGCCTTCGAAGTCGTCCGACACCGGCATCGGCATTCCGCCCGAGAAGCAGAAGATCATCTTCGAGGCGTTCCAGCAGGCCGACGCCAGCACCAGCCGCAAATACGGCGGCACCGGCCTCGGCCTCGCGATCAGCCGCGAACTGTCGAGCCTGCTCGGCGGCGAAATCCAGCTGCGCAGCTCGCCCGGCGTCGGCAGCACGTTCACGCTCTACCTGCCGATGCACTTATGCCGGGCCCTCGAACCCGGCGCTGCGCAACGCCGCGGCCGCCGCCGGTGCCGCCGCCGCCGCCGCGGTTCATCCACCGCGCTGCCGGAGCGCGTGGTCGAGCAGATCCCGGACGACCGGCACGAGATCGAGCCGGGCGATTCCATCCTGCTCATCGTCGAGGACGATCCGCACTACTGCCGCGTGCTGGTCGACCTCGCCCGCGACAAGGGCTTCAAGGTGCTGGTGGCGATGCGCGGCGCCGACGCGCTCGAGCTCGCCAAGCAATACCAGCCGAGCGCGGTTTCGCTCGACGTGTTCCTGCCCGACATGCTGGGCTGGAGCGTGCTGAGCCAGCTCAAGCAGAACCCGCTGACCCGGCACATCCCCGTGCAGATCATCACCCTCGACGAAGACCGGCAGCACGGCCTGGCGCGCGGCGCATTTTCCTTCGTCACCAAGCCGACCACGACGGAAGGCGTCGACGCCGCGCTGAGCCGGATCAAGGAATATGCCGCGCCGCGGCGCAAGCGGCTGCTGGTGGTGGAGGACAATCCGGCCGAGCAGATGAGCATCAAGGAGCTGCTCGGCCACGACGACATCGAGATCGAAACGGCCGGCACCGGCCACGAAGCGCTCGCTTCGCTGCGCCGGCAGGCCGCCGATTGCGTGGTGCTCGATCTGCGGCTGCCCGACATGACGGGCTTCGAAGTGCTGGAAGAGCTGCGCGCGGACGCCTCGCTGTCCGAGGTGCCGGTGGTGGTCTTCACCGGCCGCGAGCTGAGCGCCGAGGAGGATGCCCAGCTGCACACCATGGCCCGCAGCATCGTGGTCAAGGGCGTCGAATTGCCCGAGCGCCTGCTCGACGAAACCGCGCTGTTCCTGCACCGGGTGGTGACCGAGCTGCCCGCCGAAAAGCAGCGCATGCTGGAGCGCTTGACCGGCTCGGACGAGGACCTGGTCGGCCGCACCGTGCTGCTGGTCGACGACGACGCCCGCAACATCTTCGCGCTCAGCAGCGTGCTCGAACGGCGCGGCATGCGCGTGCTCACCGCCACGACCGGCCAGGAGGCGATCGATCTGATCGAGTCCAATGCCGACATCGCCATCGTCCTGATGGACATCATGATGCCGGAGATGGACGGCTATCAGACCATGGAGCAGATCCGCAACAACCCGACCTTCCGGCGGCTGCCGATCATCGCGCTGACCGCCAAGGCCATGAAGGGCGACCGCGAGAAATGTCTCGACGCGGGCGCCTCCGATTATCTGGCGAAGCCGGTCAACACCGAGCAGTTGCTGTCGTCGTTGCGCATGTGGCTGCACCGCTGAACATGACCATGGCCAACGACACCAAAGTCAATCTGCTGCTGGTCGACGATCAGCCGGCGAAGCTGTTGAGCTACGAGGTCATCCTGCGCGACCTCGACGAGACTTTGTTCAAGGCGGCGTCCGCGCAGGAAGCGCTGGAGCTTTTGCTCAAGCACGAATTCGCGGTGGTCTTGATCGACGTCTACATGCCGGAGCTCGACGGTTTCGAACTGGCGGCGATGATCCGCGAGCATCCGCGCTTTGAAAAGATCGCCATCATTTTCATTTCGGCGGTGTTGCTGGACGACTCCGACTCGCGTGCGCGGCTACGACATGGGGGCGGTCGATTACGTTCCGGTCCCGGTCATTCCGGAGGTGCTGCGCGCCAAGGTCCGCGTATTTGCCGAGCTTTACCGCAAGACGCGCCAGCTCGAGCAGCTCAACCAGGAGCTGGAACAGCGCGTTGCGGATCGCACGGCAGAGCTTGCGGCTTCGAACAACCGCCTCTTGGAAAGCGAGCAGCGTCGCAGTCTTGCGCTTGCCGCGGGGCAGATGGGTGCATGGGATTGGGACGTCGTGACCGGCGAATGCCTATGGGACGAGGGCCAATACGGAATTTTTGGCCAGGACGACGGTTTCCATCCGACTTTCGAGGAAATTCGTCGATTTATTCATCCCGAAGATCTCGAGCGCATCAAGGGAATGATGCACGAGATCGGCGCGAAGTCCGACCTTTCAGATCGAGGCTCGAATTCTGCGGCCGACCGGCGAGGTGCGCACCTGCATTTGCGCCGGCGCCATGACGCGCAACAGCGCCGGCCATGTCACCCGCGTCAGCGGCGTCAGCATCGACATTACCGAGCGCAAGAAGGCGGAAGAACGCCAGATGCTGCTGGCGCGCGAGGTCGATCACCGCGCCCGCAACGCGCTGGCGGTCGTGCAAGCGATCGTGCGTCTGACGAAGGCGGGCTCGGCGCCGAATTACGTCGCCGCCGTGGAGGGCCGCATCCGCGCGCTGTCGCACGCGCACACATTGTTGTCGCAGTCGCGCTGGGAAGGCGCCGATATCGCCAAATTGGTCGACGAGGAGCTGGCGCCCTATCGCGGCGCCGACGGAGCGCGCATCGTGCTGGCCGGCCCTTCGGTCTTCCTGGAGCCGGACAAGGCGCAGACGCTGGCGCTCGCGCTGCACGAGCTCGCCACCAACTCGGTGAAATACGGCGCGCTGTCGGCAACCGACGGCAAACTCGAGGTGCGTTGGCGCCTGGAGGGCGGCGTCACGAGCTTGAGCTGGCGTGAATCGGGCGGGCCGCCGGTGCGCGCCCCCTCGGAGCAGGGATTCGGAACGCGGATCATCAACGCCAGCATCAAACATCAGATGGGCGGCGACGTCCTGCTCGACTGGCGGCCGGAAGGCCTGCACTGCACGCTGTCGCTGCCGTCCAAGGCGGCGGGCAACGGCGCAGCCGAGGCAACGGCCGAGAAGATGTCCAATCTCGTCCAGTTATCCAACGGCAGCCGCAAGCGCGTCATGCTGGTCGAGGACGAGGCTTTGGTCGGCATGATGATGCGCGACATGCTGCTGGACATGGGCTTCTTCGTCGTCGGTCCGTTCTGTTCGGTCGCGGAAGCGCGCGGCGGCGTCGATACGCAGCAGTTCGACTGCGCCATTCTCGACCTCAATCTGCGCGGCGAAATGGTGTTTCCGATCGCCGCTGTGCTGGAACAACGCGGCAAGCCTTTCGCTTTCGTGACCGGCTACGGTCCGGAGAACATCGACAAGCACTTTGCCCATGTCGCGGTGATGCAAAAGCCGATCGCGCGCGAAATGCTCGAGATCATGCTGGGCCGGCTGCTTGAGACGGACATTCCTAATAGCCACGGGGCGGCCATAACACCAGAAATCGGCGCAGCGACCGGGATTTAAGCCCGTCCTCCTGCCCGGCATGGCCTGCATCCATGATCCCGGAAGATGTCGTTTTTAATTTCGCCGGCTCCTCGATTGCTTCAATCTGGGCGCTGGAATTGCTGCTCGTCTTGAAGGGCCCGCCGGCTCGCTCCTGGACCGGTGACGAACTCATCAAGCAGCTGCGCGGCAGCCAATCGGCCATCGCCGAAGCGCTGTTCCAGCTGCAAAGCGGCGGCCTGATCGCCGAAGACGACGGCGCCTATTATTATCGGCCGTCTTCGCCGGAGCAGAACGACCTCGTGTGCGAGCTCGAACGCCTGTACCGCGCAAAGCCGGTGGCGCTGATTTCCGCCATCGCCAACGCGCCGACGCGAAAGCTGCAAATCCTGTCCGACGCCTTCAGGATCAAGAAAGACTAGACCATGGCGACCGCGGTATACCTCCTCTGCTTTGTGGCGAGCGCGTGCTGCGCCTGGCTGCTGGTGCGCAGCTATTTGCGCACGCGCACGGCGCTGCTGCTGTGGACCGCCATCTGTTTCGTGCTGCTGGCGCTCAACAACTTTCTGGTCGTCGCCGATCTGGTGTTATTGCCGGCGGTCGACTTGCGCGTGGAGCGGCTCGCCCTGAACCTGATCGCGGTGGCCATCCTGCTCTATGGATTCATTTGGGAGCTCGACTGAAATGTACGATTTTCTGTCGGGAATGGCGGCGGCGGGGTTTCTGGTCGCCGCGCTCTTCTTCTTCCGCTTCTGGCGGCGCACCCGCGATGCGCTGTTCGCGATCTTCAGCCTGGCCTTCATCTTGTTCGCGATCAACCAGGCCGCGTTTCTGCCGCTGCAAAAACACCATGAAAACGAGAGCTGGATCTACCTGTTTCGGCTGCTGGGGTTTCTGCTGCTGCTGCTGGGCATCATCGCCAAAAATTTTTCCCGCCGCCCCTCAAACTTGAGCGGCTGCATGACGAGGCGGCTGGCTGGGGCGCCAGGATTCGAACCTGGGAATGGCGGAATCAAAATCCGCTGCCTTACCACTTGGCTACGCCCCATCACTGCAGGAGGCCGCGGCTGGCCATGGCGCCGCCGGGCGCGCGGACCATAGCGATGCCGGCCCGCCCGATCAATCGCCGCCGGCCCACAATACAGCAACAAGCCTAAGCCCGCGTTGACCGCCCCCCGCCCCCCGCTACAGTGACCGCCATGACCTACCGCGCGCCTGTTGTCCGACATCGCCTTTGCGCTCAACACGCCGCCGGGCTGCAAGCCGCGCTGGCCGAGGGCCTCTATGGCGATCTCGACGAGGCGACCGTCGATTCCGTGCTGGCGGAGGCCGGCCGCTTCGCCGCCGACGTGATCGCGCCGCTCAATCGCCGTCGGCGACAAGTTCGGCACGCCGTTCAAGGACGGCGCGCGTCACCACGCCGCCCGGCTGGAAGGAGGCCTACACCGCCTGGGCCGCCGCCGGCTGGAACGGGCTCGCCGCGCCCGCCGAATGGGGCGGCCAGGAGCTGCCGCACGCGGTCAACGCCGCCTGCATCGAGATGTGGAATTCGGCCTCCATGGCCTTCGGCATCGGCCCGGTGCTGACCATGGCGGCGATCGACGCGCTCGCCGCCTACGGCAGCGACGACGCTCAAGCAGCAGCTATCTCGGCAAGCTCATCAGCGGCGAATGGATGGGCACCATGCAGCTCACCGAGCCGCAGGCCGGCTCCGACGTCGGCGCGCTGCGCACGCAAGGCGCGAGCGCGCGGGCGACGGCAGCTATCGCATCACCGGCTCGAAGATCTTCATCACCTATGGCGAGCACGACCTGACCGACAACATCATCCATTTCGTGCTCGCGCGCCTGCCCGACGCGCCGCCCGGCACCAAAGGCATCTCGCTGTTCCTGATTCCGAAATTCCTGCCGGACGGCACGCGCAACGACGTGCGCGCGCATTCGGTCGAGCACAAGCTCGGCATCCATGCCTCGCCCACCTGCACCATGGTCTATGGCGACAACGGCGGCGCGGTCGGCTTCCTCATCGGCGAGGAGCACAAGGGCATGGCCTGCATGTTCACGATGATGAACCGCGCGCGGCTCGCGGTCGGCCTGCAGGGCGTGGCCATCGCCGAGCGCGCGACGCAGCAGGCGCTCGCCTACGCGCGCGAGCGCAAGCAGGGCGCGGCCGGCGCCATCATCGCCTACCCCGACGTCAAGCGCATGCTGCTGACCATGCGCGCGCTGACCGGCGCCGCGCGCGCGATCTGCTACGCCACCGGCGTCGCCATCGACCGCTCGCTGCGCGGCAAAACCGAGGCCGCGCGCAAGGCCGCGCATGAGCGCGCCTCGCTGCTCACGCCGGTCGCCAAGGCCTTCTCCACCGACATCGGCATCGAAGTCGCCTCGCTCGGCGTGCAGGTGCACGGCGGCATGGGCTTCATCGAGGAGACCGGCGCCGCCCAGCATTATCCGCGACGCCCGCATCGCCGCGATCTACGAAGGCACCAACGGCATCCAGGCGATCGATCTGGTGACGCGCAAGGTGCCGCTCGAGGGCGGCAACACGGTCGCGGCTCTATCTCGACGAGCTGCGCGAGACCGTGAAGGCGGTGCAGGCGAGCAACGCTCCGGCCTTTGGCGAGACGGCGGCGCGCCTCGGCGAAGCGGTCGACAGCCTCGAGCGCGCGACGCAATGGCTGCTGGCGCAGAAAACGTCGGACGCCGCGCTCGCCGGCGCCACGCCCTATCTGCGGCTGTTCGGCAGCGCCGCCGGCGGCTGCATGCTGGCCGACGCAGGCGCTCGCCGCGCTGCGCGAGAGCGGCGACGGCGCCGGGCGCACCGCGCTGGCGCGCTTCTTCGCCGAGAACATCGCGGTGCAGGCCTCCGGCCTCGAGCGCAGCGTCACCGAAGGCGCCGACAGCATCACCGCGCGCGCGAAGCCGCGCTTAGCGCGAATGACCATGAGCGACCTCGTCATCGTCACCGACGACGGCCCGGTGCGCACCGTGCGCATGAACCGGCCGGACAAGAAGAACGCGCTGACGCTTGCGATGTACGACGCCATGGCGGCCGCGATCGAGAGCGCCGCCGAACAATCCGGCGCTGCGCTGCCTGCTGATCGCCGGCGCGCCGCACGGCCTTCTGCGCCGGCAACGACATCGGCGATTTCGTGCAGATGGCGAGCCGAGGCGGCGCGCTCGGCGCAGCCGATCATGCGTTTTCTCTATGCGCTGGCGCGCTGCGAGCTGCCGCTGGTCGCCGCCGTGCAAGGCAACGCGGTCGGTGTCGGCACCACCATGCTCATGCATTGCGACCACGTGGTCGCGGCCAGCGACGCGCGCTTTTCGACGCCCTTCGTCGGCCTCGGCCTGGTGCCGGAAGCCGCTTCGAGCCTGATCGCGCCGCGGCTGATGGGGCACGCGCGCGCCTTCTCGCTGCTGGTGATGGGCCGGCCGCTGAACGCCGAGGAAGCCAAGGCCGCCGGCCTGGTCAATACCGTCGTCGCGCCCGAGGCGGTCGAAGCCGAGGCGATGAAAGCCGCGCGCGAGATCGCCGCGTTGCCGCCGCAAGGCGTGCTGCGCCGCGCGCCGGCTGATGCGCGGCTCGCCCGAGCGAGGTCGTCGCGCGCATCGACGAGGAGGCGGAGCTGTTCAAGACGCGGCTGCAATCGGCCGAAGCGCGCGCGGCCTTCGAGGCGTTCATGACGCGCAAGCGCTAGAGCGGCTTCAGCCCGGCCTCGATCCGCGCGCGCTGCGGCTCCAGAAACGGCGGCAGCACCAGCGTCTCGCCCAGCTTCTCCAGCGGCTCGTCGACGGCAAAGCCCGGCCCGTCGGTCGCGATCTCGAACAGAATGCCGTTCGGCTCGCGGAAATAGAGCGAGCGGAACCAGTAGCGGTCGACCTTGCCGCTGTTGGGGATACGCAATTCGCGCAGCCGCTCCGCCCAGGCGTCGTAATCCTTGTCGGGCGAGCGGAAGGCGACGTGATGCACGCCGCCGGCGCCGGGATGCGCGGGCGCAATATACGAGCCGCACCGCCACGTGCAGCTCGGCGCCGGGCGCCCTCGCCTTCATGCCGTAGACATGCACGCGGTCGTGGTTCGATTCCGGGTGCGCGATAGTCGCGCAGCGGCTTCATGTTCATGACATGGGTGAGCACCAGATCGGTCGGCCGCAGGTCCGGCACCGTCATGACGATCGGCCCGAGGCCGCGGATCTGATGCTCGGCCGGCACCGGGCTCTTCGCCCAGGCGTTGCCCGCGCCTTTGCCGCCATCGTCGACCAGCGCCAGCCGCTGGCCTTCCGGATCCTCGAAATCGAGCGTCAGGCGGCCGTCGCGCTCGGCGATCTCGCCGACCTTGACCGCCGACTTGCTTCAGCCGCTCATGCCACCAGGCAAGGCTGGCCTCGCCGGTCACGCGCAGGCCGGTGCGGGTGATCGTGTTGTTGCCGCGCTGCTCGGGCGCCGCCGGAAAATCGAAAAACGTGATGTCGCTGCCGGGCGAGGCGAGCCCGTCGGCATAGAACAGATGATAGGCCGAGACGTCGTCCTGGTTGACGGTCTTCTTGACCAGCCGCAGGCCGAGCGCCTTGGTGTAGAAGCTGCACATTGCCGGGCGCGTCGGCCGACACGGCGGTGAGATGATGGACGCCGGAGAGCTGCATCTTTGTAGCCTCGGGACGGGGGACGGCGGCTTTGCTAGGCTCGTCATCTAGGAATTCGGCGCGGAATTGCGAGGGCGGTCATGTCGTTGAAGGGCAAGACGCTTTTCATCACCGGCGGCTCGCGCGGCATCGGGCTCGCGATCGCGCTCAAGGCCGCCGCCGACGGCGCCAATGTCGCCATCGCCGCCAAGACGGTCGAGCCGCATCCCAAGCTCGAAGGCACCATCCACACCGCCGCGGCCGCGATCGAGAAGGCCGGCGGCCAGGCGCTGCCGCTCGCCGTCGACGTGCGCGATGAAGCGGCGGTGAAGGACGCGCATCGACAAGACCGCCGCCACCTTCGGCGGCATCGACATCGTGGTCAACAACGCCAGCGCCATCCAGCTCACGCCGGTCGCAGCAGACCGACATGCGGCGCTTCGACCTGATGCATCAGATCAATGCGCGCGGCACCTTCATGGTGTCGAAATACGCCCTCCCTATCTGTTGAAATCGGCGCAACCCGCACATTCTGATGCTGTCGCCGCCGCTCGACATGCAGGACCAAATGGTTCGCGCCGCACACCGCCTATTCGATGGCGAAGTTCGGCATGAGCCTGGTGGTGCTCGGCCTTGCCGGCGAACTGCGCGGCAAGGTCGCCGTCAACGCGCTGTGGCCGCGCACCACCATCGCCACCGCCGCGATCAAGAACCTGCTCGGCGGCGACGCCGTGATGCGCATGTCGCGCAAGCCGGAGATCCTGGCCGAGGCCGCCTGGCGCATCTTCCAGAAGCCGAAGACCTTCACCGGGAACTTCCTGATCGACGACACGTTCCTCGCCGGCGAAGGCGTCACCGATTTCGACCGATATCGCGTCGATCCGAGCCAGCCGCTGCAGGTGGATTTTTTCGTGCCCGACGACATGCCGCCGCCGCAAGGGCGTCAGCTTGAAGCGCGCTTGAGCGAGCCGTTTGCGCGCGCCGCGCCGAGCGCTTAGATATAGCGTCAATGTCCACCCTCCTCCTCACCCATCCCGCCTGCCTCGACCACTGACGCCGGCGCCGGCCATCCCGAGCGGCCGGATCGCCTGCGCGCCATCGAGCAGGCGCTGGAGGACGAGAAATTCCAGACGCTGGCGCGCGAGCAGGCGCCGCGGCGCCGAGGCTCGAGGTCATCGCGCTCTGCCACCCGATGGAATACGTCGAGGCGATCCGCGACGCCTCGCCCGAGCAAGGCCTGGTGCAGCTCGACGCCGACACCTCGATGTCGCCCGGCAGCTTCGAGGCGGCGCTGCGCGCGCGTCGGCGGCGGCGTGCGCGCGGTCGATGAGGTGATGAACCGGCAAGGCGCGCAACGCCTTCGTCGCCGTGCGCCCGCCCGGCCATCACGCCGAGACGGCGCGGCCGATGGGCTTCTGCCTGTTCAACAACGCGGCGATCGCGGCGCGCTACGCGCAGAACAAGCACGGCGCCGAGCGCGCGGCGATCGTCGATTTCGACGTGCATCACGGCAACGGCTCGCAGGATATTTTCTGGGCGGACAAGAGCGTGATGTATTGCTCGACGCACGAGATGCCGCTTTATCCCGGCACCGGCGCGATCGGCGAGCGCGGCGAGTTCAACACTATCGTCAACGCGCCGCTTGCGCGCCGGCGACGGCGGCGACGCCTTCCGCGAAGCCTTCGAGACCGACGATCCTGCCGCGGCTGCGCGCATTCAAGCCGGAATTCTGGTGATCTCGGCCGGCTTCGACGCGCACACGCGCGACCCGCTCGCCAATCTCAATCTGGTGGAAGCGGACTACACCTGGGTGACGCAGAAGCTGATGGAGATCGCCGACGCAGAGCGCGCAAGGGCCGCATCGTCTCGCATGCTGGAAGGCGGCTATGATCTGCAAGGCCTGTCGCGCTCGGTCGCCGCGCACGTCACCGCGCTGATGCGGGGGTAAGCGGTCGCTGACTTGCGCAGGTGCTCCGTTGGATGGCCGCTCAAAGGCCGTCAGCCCGCCGTCGATCGGCAGATCGGCGCCGGTGATGAAGGCGGCATCGTCCGACAACAGATAGACGCAGAGCGCGGCGACTTCGGACGGCTTGCCGAGACGTTGCAGCGGAATCGCGGCCGCCATTTTCTGCAAGGCCGTCTCCGGATTGCGCGCCGAGCGCACCGTGAAGTCGACCATCGGGCCTTCCAGAAAGGCCGGGCAGACGGCGTTGCAGCGGATCGCCGGTCGGCAGCGCGCGCCGGCGAGCGCGACCGACTTCGACAGCAGCGAGACGCCGCCTTTCGAGGCATTATAGGCGGCGAGATTGTGCCCGCCGACCAGGCCCGACACCGACGACAGATTGACGATCGCGCCGCCTTGTTTGCGCAGCAGCGGAAAGGCGTATTTGCAGCCGAGGAAAGTGCCGTCGAGATTGACGGCGAGCACGCGCCGCCAGTCGGCGTAGTCGAGCTGCTCGACGCTGCCGAGCGCGACGATGCCGGCGGCGTTGACCAGCCCGTCGAGCCGGCCGTGGCCGCGCTCGATCTCGGCGACGGCGCGCCGCCAGCCGGCCTCGTCGGTGACGTCGAGCGCAAGCTCGATGCCGCCGCCGGCCTTGAGGTCGCTGGCGACCGCGGTGCCGCCGGCGGCCTTGATCGCCGCGGCAACCGCGCCGCCCACCGCGCCGGCGGCGCCGGTGATGAGTACGATCTTGCCTTTCAAGTCCGCCATGGCAGGCATATTACCTGCTGACGATCCGGCTTGCGCCCACTATCTTCAAGACCGTGGGAGCGCTTAGGATGCGCCCGAATCGAGAGACCTTGCGATGGCCGAGAGCACGACCGACGTGAAGACGATGCCCTTCGAGCGGGCGATCGAGGAGCTGGAATCGATCGTCAAGCGGCTGGAGGAGGGCAAGGTGCCGCTCGAGGAGTCGGTCGCGATCTACGAGCGCGGCGAGGCGCTGAAAGCGCGCTGCGAGGAGCTGCTGCGCCAGGCGGAAGCGCGGGTGGAGAAGATCACGCTCGATGCGTCCGGCAAGCCCACGGGCACCGAGCCGCTCGACGTCGATTAGGCCGCAAACGCCGCCCCATTCCGCCTTGAAATCGCCCGCGGCCGGCGGTCGAATTGCCGGGTCCGCCGATCTGTGTAAGGTAGCCAAGACGCCAGCGGAGCCGATTTTGTCCGAAACTTCCAAGACCCCCCTGCTCGACCGCGTGCACGTGCCCGCCGACCTGAAGAACCTGTCGGCCGAGCAGCTCAAGCAGCTTGCCGACGAGCTGCGCGCCGAGACCATCGACGCCGTCGCCAAGACCGGCGGCCATCTCGGCGCCGGCCTCGGCGTGGTCGAGCTGACCGTCGCGCTGCATTACGTGTTCGACACGCCGGCCGACCGGCTGATCTGGGACGTCGGCCACCAGGCCTATCCGCACAAGATTCTCACCGGCCGGCGCGACCGCATCCGCACGCTGCGCCAGGGCGGCGGCCTGTCCGGCTTCACCAAGCGCGCCGAGAGCGAATACGACCCGTTCGGCGCCGCGCATTCCTCGACCTCGATCTCCGCCGGCCTCGGCATGGCGGTGGCGCGCGACCTCGCCGGCCAAGACCACAACGTCGTCTGCGTGATCGGCGACGGCGCCATGTCGGCCGGCATGGCCTATGAGGCGATGAACAATGCCGGCGCGCGCAACGAGCGGCTGATCGTCATCCTCAACGACAACGACATGTCGATCGCGCCGCCGGTCGGCGCCATGTCGGCCTATCTGGCGCGGCTGATCTCCGGCAAGACCTATCTGCACGCTGCGCGACATCGGCAAGCAGCTCGCGCGCCATCTGCCGAAGTTCTTCGAGAAGAAGGCCGAGCGCGCCGAGGAATTCGCGCGCGGCTTCTGGACCGGCGGCACGCTGTTCGAGGAGCTCGGCTTCTATTACGTCGGCCCGATCGACGGCCATAACCTCGATCATCTGCTGCCGGTGCTGCGCAACGTGCGCGACGCCGAGGCCGGACCCATCCTGGTCCACGTCGTGACGCAGAAGGGCAAAGGCTACGCGCCGGCGGAGACCTCCGCCGACAAATATCACGGCGTGGTCAAGTTCGACGTCGCCACCGGCGCGCAGGCGAAATCCAAAGGCGGCGCGCCGCAATACACCAAGGTGTTCGCGCAGAGCCTGATCAAGGAGGCGCGCAAGGACGACAAGATCGTCGCCATCACCGCCGCGATGCCGTCGGGCACCGGGCTCGACCTGTTCGAGAAGGAATTTCCCAACCGCTGCTTCGACGTCGGCATCGCCGAGCAGCACGCGGTGACCTTCTGCGGCGGGCTCGCGGCCGAAGGCTTCAAGCCCTTCGCCACCATCTATTCGACCTTCCTGCAGCGCGCCTACGACCAGGTGGTGCACGACATCGCCATCCAGCGCCTGCCGGTGCGCTTCGCGCTCGACCGCGCCGGCCTGGTCGGCGCCGACGGGCCGACCCATGCCGGCGCCTTCGACGTCGCCTATCTCGGCTGCCTGCCCGGCTTCGTGCTGATGGCGGCGGCCGACGAGGCCGAACTCGTGCACATGGTGGCGACCGCAGGTCGCGATCGACGATCGCCCGAGCGCGCTGCGCTATCCGCGCGGCGAAGGGCTCGGCGTGCCGATGCCGGAGGAAGGCGTGCCGCTCGAGATCGGCAAGGGCCGCATCCTGCGCGAGGGCAACAAGGTCGCGCTGCTCTCCTACGGCGCGCCGGCTCGGCGAATGCCTCGAAGGCCGCCGACGAGCTCACGGCGCTCGGCCTGTCCGACGACCGTCGCCGACGCGCGCTTCGCCAAGCCGCTCGACACCGACCTGCTGCTGCGGCTGGCGCGCGAGCACGAGGTGCTGATCACCATCGAGGAAGGCTCGATCGGCGGCTTCGGCGCCTACGTGCTGCAGGCACTGGCCGAGAACGGCGTGCTCGACCGCGGGCTGAAGGTGCGCACCATGGTGCTGCCCGACGTCTTCATCGACCAGGATCACCGGCCGCCATGTATGCCAAGGCCGGGCTCGACGCCAACGGCATCGTCGCCAAGGTGTTCGAGGCGCTCGGCAAGGACGCCGCCGCCGAGACGATCAAGCGGGCGTAAGCGTTAGCGCCGCTTCTTGCGCGGGACTTTGGCGCCCTTCTTGCGCGCCTCCGACAGGCCGATGGCGACCGCCTGCTTCTTGCTCTTCACCTTCTTGCCGCTGCGCCCGCTCTTGAGCGTGCCCTTCTTGCGTTTGCGCATCGCGCGCTTCACATATTTCGAAGCTTTCTTGGAATACTTACGCGCCATACAAATTCTCCCTGGACGACCGCCGATCGACGCCGGCTCGTCACTTTAATGGCGCGCATGGGAACTTGGTTCCGAGACGGCATCCAAGCGCCGTGACAAAATGGCCCTCATGACCGCACCGCGCCAACGCGCCGACCGCCTGCTGGTCGAGCGCGGCCTGTTCGAAAGCCGCGCCAAGGCGCAGGCCGCCATCGCCGCCGGCCTGGTGACGGCGAACGACGTCGCCGTGCGCAAAGCGTCGGAGGAAATCCCGGCCGACGCGCGGCTCAACGCGCCGGCCGGCGCATCCTTATGTCTCGCGCGGCGGGGTCAAGCTCGCGGCGGCGCTCGACCATTTCGGCTTCGATCCCAAGGGCCGCGTCTGCCTCGATGTCGGCGCCTCGACCGGCGGCTTCACCCACGTGCTGCTGGAACGCGGCGCCAGGCGGGTCTATGCGGTCGATGTCGGACGCGGGCAATTGCATGCAAGCTTGCGCGCGCGGCCGCAGGTGGTTGTCCTGGAAGAAACCGACATCCGCACCCTCTCCCCCGCTCGCTTCGACGCCGAGGCCCGACTTGGTCGCCATCGACGTCAGCTTCATCTCGCTCAAGCTGGTGCTGCCCGCCGCGCTGGCGCTGGCGCGCACCGCCGGCGCAGCTGGTCGCGCTGATCAAGCCGCAATTCGAGGCCGGGCGCGCGGCGCGTGAAGAAGGGCATCGTGCGCGACGTCGCAGTCCATGCCGACGGTCTGCGACGATATTTCCGCGTCCGTAACGTCGCTCGGCTGGCGCGTTGCTCGGCATCATCCCCTCGCCGATCGCGGGCGGCGACGGCAATGCCGAATTCCTGCTCGGGGCCGCGCGTGACTGAGCGCCTCACCATCGCCCGCCTCGGCCATCGCGGCGACGGCATCGCCGATACGCCGCAGGGCCCGGTCTACGTGCCCTATGTGCTGCCGGGCGAGACGCGTGACGGTCGAGCCGGTCGCCGGCCATCCCGACCGCCGGCATCTCGTGCATGTCGACCAAGCCGAGCCACGAGCGCATCGCGCCGATCTGCAAGCATTTCACCCAATGCGGCGGCTGCGCCATGCAGCACTGGTCGCTGGCCGAATATCATCTGTGGAAGCGCGGGCTGGTCGTCGAGGCGCTGGCGCAGGCCGGCCTCGATCGCGCCGGTCGAGCCGCTGATCGACGCGCATGGCGCCGGCCGCCGGCGCGCGGTGCTGCATGCGCGGCGCGGCGCGCACGACGTGCTGGAGGTCGGCTTCACGGCGCCGCGCGCGCATCACATCGTGGCGATCGACGCCTGCCCGATTCTGGCGCCCGGCCTCGACGGCGCGATCAAGGCGGCCTGGGCGCATCGCCGAGACGCTCAGGCCCGCCGGCAAGCCGCTCGACATCCAGGCGACCGCGACCGACAGCGGCCTCGACATCGACCTGCGCGGCTCCGGCCCGCTGTCGCCCGGCGCGATGACGGCGCTGGCGCGGCTCGCCGGCCGGCACAGGTCTCGCCCGTCTCACCCGTCACGGCGAACTGGTCGCGCAGCGCGCGCCGCCGATGCTCAAGATCGGCCGCGCCAACGTGCGCGCTGCCGCCGGGCGCATTCCTGCAGGCGACCGCCGCAGGCGAAGCAGCGCTGGCGCGAGCTGGTGCTCGCGCATGTCGGCGGCGCCAAGCGCGTCGCCGATCTGTTCTGCGGCGTCGGCCCCTTCGCGCTGCGGCTGGCCGAGCAGGCGCGCGTCACCGCCGCCGACAGCGACGCGGCCGCGGTGGCCGCGCTCAAGCGCGCCGCCGCCGCGACGCCGCGGCCTCAAGCCGGTCGAGGCGGCACGCGCGCGACCTGTTCCGCCGGCCGTTGGCGGCGGCCGAACTCAAAGGCTTCGACGCCGTGGTGTTCGATCCGCCGCGGCAGGGCGCCGAGGCGCAGGCGCGCGAACTGGCCAAGAGCGCGGTGCCGGTCGTGGTCGCGGTGTCCTGCAACGCCGCGACTTTCGCGCGCGACGCCCGCATCCTGGTCGACGGCGGCTACAGGCTCGACGCGCGTCACGCCGGTCGACCAGTTCCGCTATTCGTCTCACGTCGAGATCGTGGCGAAGTTCGAACGCTGACCGGCCGGACACGAATTCCACAACGCCAACCGGAGATTTTCCCCGCACGAAAGCTCGCCTGCCGATTGACGCGCGCGATGCGTGTATTCTACCATCACGCGTCAGTTGGAGTGTGTCATCAAGATACACTCAAACTATGGGGGCGAACATGAAGTCGAAGTCTGGGAATGGAAGGCTGGCCTGCGTCACGCTCGCGCTGCTGGCGTTGGCGGCAAGCGTCATATCGGGTCGCGCCGAGCAGTTGCTCCAGCAGCAGACGCAACCCGCGGGTCCGAACGTGGAAGCCTCGAACATCCACAAATACGCGTGCAACGGTCAGGAAGAAAGAAAAAACCAAGTCTATATCTACGAATACCCCGCGCGTGCCCGCTACCGCGTCATCGTCCCACCGAACTGGAGCGCGATGATCGGAGGACGCGAGTTCACCAGTATGCAGGACGCGAAGTTGGTGCTGGTGCAAGCGTGCAGCTCGTTCTGCGCCACGATCAACCCGAACGTCGGAAGCCTGGCGGCGGCCAAGAACGTAAGAGACGCGGCCTACACGCGTTATCTGCAAAACTCCAAGAACGAAGGCGCGCTGAAAGACTATAAGTGCGCCGATGTCGTCTTTCGCTTCATGGAGCGGGTCGCGCGCGGCGGAGTTAAAGGCGCGGCTCCGACCGGCATCGGGTAATGTCGAGGCATTGACTGGGAAGGCGCCGGCGCCATCGGTGCGCCGGCGCGTACAGCGCGAAGCGCGGTAGACCGAAACAGCGCTAGCGGTAATCGTAGCCGCCCCAGCGGTCGCGCCACATCTTCTCGCCGATGGTGCAGGAGATGCGCGGCGCCGCGGCCGACGCCGGCCGCACGCGCGGCGCCGGCTCGCGGCCGGCGATTTCCAGGATCAGCTTGGTGCGCGTCGCCTCGATGAATTGCTCGCGCTCACGGATCGGAATGACGAAGGCGCCGGCGCCGCCGATCACGCAATCCTCGTAATATTGGTCGAGGTTCTCGATATCGAGCATGCCGGAGTAAGGCCGCTTGAGCATGATCGGCAGGCCGTTGATGGTGATGCCGGCGGCCACGATCTCGTCGCGCATGGGCGCGACCGGCGGCCCGCTATTGTTGGTGCCGTCGCCGGAAACGTCGATCACCTTGCGCAGGCCGCGATAGCCGCTGTTCTCGAACAACGGCGCGCGCAAACCGCAGTCCGCCGGTGATCGAGGTGCGCGAGGCGCGCCGGTAGGGCGCGCGCGCCGATCTCGGCGGAAACCGCATCGGCCGCCTCCGGCCCGTCGATCAGCCGCCACGGCATCACGATCTTCTGGTCGTGCTCGCCGGCCCATTCGACGTAGGTGATGGCGATCTTGCCGTGCGCGCCCTGGCGCAGCGCGCTGAGGAATTCCTTCGAGGTGAGCGCCAGCCGGTAGCCCTCGCGCTGCAAGGCCTGCTCGTCGGGATCCATCGAATAGGAGACGTCGACCGCCAGCACCAGTTCGACGTCGACCTCGACGGCGGGTTTGGACTGGACGAGCTGCGGTCCCGGCGCGGCGGCGGCAACGCTCAGCAAAGCGGCGCATACGGCCCCGATCGCCGCCTGCCGTACCCAGGCAACAGCCATGGCAAAGCTCCGTCGTCCCCAGCGGAAGCCATTATAGCGCCGGCGGGCCGCCTCTCCTACTGGGCTCGGCGGTCGTCCCCTGCAATGACGCCGAATTGACCGGCAGCCGGCGCCGCCCTCCCCCCGCTCGGCCCGGCAATTGGCTAGGCTCGCCGCAACGCGCCCGACCCGAGGCGCCTATCCCGGGAGACGACCATGGAGCATGACCGCAGGACGTTCCTGAAGACCGCCACCATTGCCGGCGTCGCCGCCGTGACCGCGAGCGCCGTGGCGCCGACCGAAGTCCATAGCGCGCCGGCGCGCGAGCCGGCCGAGCTGCCGAAGGGCATGACCTTTGCGACCTTGCGCAAAAGCGATGGCTATGGCCTCGGCCTGCGCACCGCGCGCGGCGTTCTCGACGTCGCCGCCGCCGAAGCCGAGCTGAAGCTCGGCGCGCCGATCACGATCAGCGCGGTTTTCCGGGGCGAGGGTGATATCGCCGCCTTGCCGAAACTCGCCGCCAACGCCGCCGCCAGCCACTTCATCGCCGAGGACAAGGCGCAGTTCGGCCCGGCCGTGACCGATCCGGAGAAAATCGTCTGCATCGGACTGAACTACCGCCGCCACGCCGCCGAGACCGGCAATCCGGTTCCGAAAATGCCGATCCTGTTCAACAAATACAACTCGGCGCTCAACTGCTGCGGCGGCACCGTCGCGGTGTCGAAGGAGAAGGCGCAGAAGTTCGATTACGAGGCCGAACTGGTGATCGCGATCGGCCGCACCGCGCGCAATGTCAGCGAGGCCGAAGCGGCGAAGCATATTTTCGGCTACGCCAGCGGCAACGATTTCACCGCGCGCGACCTGCAATCGCGCTCGAGCCAGTGGATGATCGGCAAGACGCTGGACGGCTCGGGCCTGGTCGGGCCGTGGCTGGTCACCGCCGACCAGGTCAACGGCGACAATCTCAAGATCGAATGCCGCGTCAACGGCGAGGTGCGGCAGTCGTCGAACACCTCCGACATGGTGTTCAACTGCGCGCAGTTGGTCAGCTACATCTCCGACTACATGACCCTCAAGCCCGGCGACATCATCTTCACCGGCACGCCGGAAGGCGTGATCTCCGGCTACCCCAAGGACAAGCAGGTCTGGCTGAAAGCCGGCGACAAGGTCGTCACCTCGATCGAAAAGCTCGGCGACCTGCACTTCACGCTGACGTAGCGGCGCAAAATGAAAACGCCGGCCGGCGCGGCGCCGGCCGGCGTTTCGTTGCCGAAAGCGGTCAGCTCGACTGCATATGCTTGGTCCGCATCGTCCGCAGCACCGTGATCGCCAGCAAGGCGGTGACGATGTCGAGCACCGCGACGATGATGAACACCGACGTCCAGCTTCCGGTCGTCTGCTTGATGTAGGCCGCCGCCGGCCCGCCGAGGATCGAGCCGACCCCCTGCGCGATATAGAGGAAGCCGTAATTGGTGGCGGCGTATTTCGGGCCGAACGTGTCGGTCAGCGTCGAGGGGAAGAGCGAGAAGATTTCGCCCCAGCCGAAGAACACCAGGCCGGTGAGCACCACGAACAGCGCCGGGCGGTCGATGAAGGCGAACAGCACGAGGATCGCCGCGCATTCGAGCGAGAAGGCGATGAACATCGTCATCTCGCGCCCGATGCGGTCGGAGACCCAGCCGAAGAACGGCCGCGTCAGCCCGTTGGTGAAGCGCGACAGCGTCAGCGACAGCGGCAGCGCCGCCATGCCGATCACCAGCACGTCCGCGACCTTGAATTCCTTCGCGAACGGCCCGACGTTCGAGACGACCATGAGGCCCGAGGTGGACATCATGCTCATCATGATGAACAGCAGCCAGAAGATCGGGCTTTGCAGCATCTCGCGCGGCGTATAGCTGCGCTTGGATTGCATGGTGGTGGCGGTCGCCGGCGAATAGCCCGCCGGCAGCCAGCCGTCAGCCGGAACCCGCATCCATTGCGCGGCGATGATGCCGATCGACGCCCAGGATGATGCCCCAGACGACGAGCGTATGGGCGTAGCCGGAGCTCTTGATCATGCTGTCGATCGGGAAACTGGTGAAGATGGCGCCGAAGCCGTAGCCGGCGGCGGCAAGACCGGTCGCAAGCCCGCGGCGGTCGGGAAACCAGCGCATCATCAGGCCGATGATGCCGACATAGATGATGCCGGTGCCGAAGCCGCAGATGACGCCATAGGTGAAGTAGAGCGCCCAGATATTGTCGACATAGGCCGACAGCACCCAGCCGCCGCCCGACATCAGCGCGCCGACCGAGATCAGCATGCGCGGGCCGAAACGGTCGACCAGGTAGGCCTGCATCGGCGAACACCAGGTTTGCAGGATGATGAGCAGCGAGAACGTCCACTGCAATTCCGCGAGCGTGGTTCCGAGTTTCTGATTGAGCGGACCGGTGAACAGCGTCCACACGTATTGCTGGCTCGAGATCGACATCATCGCGATCAAGCCGAGCACGAGTTGCGCCCAGCGATTCCAGTACCACGCGGTCGTCTCCGCGGTCGTCGTAACCGTCGTCATGACGTTGCACCCCTGAAAGCGTTTCTTGCCCCTTTAGCCGGGCAATTATTTGCGCCTTTCCGGCGCACCGCAATGGCATGTGGGGAGTACGAGGCAATAATTGCGCCGGCGCGGCCGGCGGGGTCAGCCTTCGAGCGGCTCGGTCGCCGCGATCTCGATGCCGAAGCCGCCGAGGCCGACATAAGTGCGCTTGCTGGAGGCGAGCAGCCGGATCGAGGAAATGCCGAGGTCTTTCAGGATCTGCGCGCCGAGGCCGATCTCGCGCCATTGCCGCGAGCGCGCCGCCTCGGTGCCGGTCGCCGCCTCCTGCGGGATTTCGGCCACCGGCACGCCGGCGGTGCCGTCGCGCAGATAGACGATGACGCCGCGGCCGTCCTGCTTGAAGCGCGTCAGCGCGGCGTGGATCGACTTGGCGCCGCCGAACACGTCGCCGATCACGTCGGCGCGGTGCAGCCGCGCCAGCACGTTCCTGCCGTCGCCGATATCGCCATAGACGAAGGCCATGTGGTGCACGCGGTCGAACGGCGTCACATAGGCATAGCCCTTGAGCGGCCCGATCTCGGACGCCAGCGGAAATTCGCCGACCCGCTCGACCAGCTTGTCGCGGTTCTGCCGGTAGCCGATCATTTCGGCGATCGAGACCTGCGCCAATTTGTGCTTCTGCGCGAAGGCCGCGACCTCCGGCCCGCGCATCACGGTGCCGTCGTCCTTCATCAGTTCGGCCAGCACGCCGACCGGCGGCAATTGCGCCAGCCGGCACAAGTCGACGCAGGCCTCGGTATGGCCGGAGCGCATCAGCACGCCGCCCTCGCGCGCGACCAGCGGAAACACATGGCCGGGGCGCACGAAATCGGCGGCGCCGTTGTTGTCGTTGGCGAGCGCGCGCACGGTGTTGCAGCGCTCCTCGGCCGAGATGCCGGTGATCAGCCCATGGCGCACGTCGACCGAGACGGTGAAGGCGGTGCCGAGCGGGGCGTCGTTCTCCGCCACCATCGGATCGAGATGCAGCCGGCGCGCCTGCTCGGCGCCGAGCGGCGCGCAGACGATGCCCGAGGTGTTGCGGATGATGAAGGCCATCTTCTCCGGCGTGCAGAGCGAGGCGGCGACGAACAGGTCGCCCTCGTTCTCGCGGTCGTCGTCGTCGGTGACGACGACGATCTCGCCTTGGGCGAAGGCCTTGATCGCGGCCTCGACGCGGTGGTGGCTATCCGGCACGGGAATGACCTCGGGCGGCGTCAAGCGGGCGGCGTGAACGGCCAAGCCGTCCCCTCGCCCATCTGGCCGCGATGCATGAGATAGTGATCGGCCAAGACGCACGCCACCATGGCCTCGCCGATCGGCACGGCGCGGATGCCGACGCAAGGATCGTGGCGGCCTTTGGTCGCCACCTCGGTGTCGCGGCCGTAGCGGTCGACCGTCTTGCGCGGCGTCAGGATCGAGGAGGTCGGCTTGACGGCAAAACGCGCGACGATCGCCTGCCCGCTCGAAATGCCGCCGAGAATGCCGCCGGCATGGTTCGACAGGAACAGCGGCTTGCCGTCGTTGCCCAATTCGATCTTTGCGCATCTCGTCGGCATTGTCCTCGCCGCGCAAGGCGGCGGCGGCAAAACCGTCGCCGATCTCGACGCCCTTGACGGCGTTGATGCCCATCAGCGCGCCGGCGAGATCGGCGTCGAGCTTGGCATAGACCGGCGCGCCGAGCCCGGCCGGCACGCCTTCCGCCACCACCTCGATCACCGCGCCGCAGGACGAGCCGGACGTGCGCACGCCGTCGAGATATTCCTCGAAGAACTTGGCCTGCTTGGCGTCCGGGCAGAAGAACGGATTGTTGGCGACCTCGTTCCAGTCCCAGCGCGCGCGGTCGATTTTGTGCGGGCCCATCTGCACCAGCGCGCCGCGCACCGAGAGGCCGGGCACGATCTTGCGCGCGATGGCGCCGGCGGCAACGCGCGCGGCGGTCTCGCGCGCCGAGGCGCGCCCGCCGCCGCGATAATCGTGGATGCCGTATTTGACGTCGTAGGTGTAGCCGGCGTGGCCGGGGCGGTATTTGTCCTTGATGGCGGAATAGTCCTTCGAGCGCTGGTCGACGTTCTCGATCAGCAGCATGATCGGCGTGCCGGTGGTGACCTGGACGCCGTCCTCGCCGGCGAACACGCCCGACATGATCTTGACCGCGTCCGGCTCCTGGCGCTGGGTGGTGAAGCGCGACTGGCCGGGCCGGCGCTGGTCGAGATAGCGCTGGATGTCGGCTTCGGTGAGCGCAATGCGCGGCGGGCAGCCGTCGACCACGCAGCCGATCGCGGCCCCGTGGCTTTCGCCGAAGCTGGTGAAGCGAAACATATGGCCGAAGGTGTTGAACGACATGGCGGTGAGGTACCGCGCGCCTTTGCGGCGGTCAAATAACGCGCCGGCAAGTCCGGCTATACGGCGCGGTCAAATAGCGCGGACGACTTTAGGCGTAGCGCGTCATCCGCTCGCCCTCGAACACGTAGACCACGCCCTGCGCGATATCGATGAGCGGCGCGGCCGCCGGCTTGGCGATGCCGAGCGCGGCGATCAGCCCGCGCGCGGTGCCGCCATGCGCGGCGACCACCGTGTCGCGGGCAAGCGTTTCGTACCAGGCCCGCATGCGGGCCGCGACCATCTCGATAGCTTTCGCCGCCGGGCGGCAAAAAGTGCCATTTGTCCTGCTCGCGCGCGGCGATGCGCTGCGGGTCGCGGCCGTGCAGCTGCGCGATGGTGAAGCCCTCCCAGTCGCCGAAGGCGATCTCGATCAGCGCCGGCTCGATCGCGATAGCCGTCGGCGGCAAGCCCCAGCGCGCGGCGCGCCAATTCCATGGTTTCGCGCGCGCGCTCGAGCGGGCTTGCGACGTAATCGAGGCTTGCGGGCGCGCGGCCGTCGCGCTCGAACAGATCGCGCAGGATGTCGCCGCAATGCGCGCTCTGCGCCCGGCCGCGCGCATTGAGCGCGACGTCGTGGTGGCCTTGCAGCCGGCCCTTGCACGTTCCAGTCGGTTTCGCCGTGGCGGATATAATAGACGATCGGCGGCGCCATCGCCGCGCTCAGTCGTCGAGCTGTAATGTCGGGCGCGTCGGGATGCTTGATGCCGACGATGTGGTAGCCGGCGTCGACGTGATGGATTTCGCCGGTCACGCCGCTCGACAGGTCGGACAGGAAATAGACGCCGGCCTTGCCGACATCGTCGAGCGTCACGTTGCGGCGCAGCGGCGTGTTGTATTCGTTCCACTTCAGGATATAGCGGAAGTCGCCGATGCCGGAGGCGGCGAGCGTCTTGATCGGCCCGGACGAGATGGCGTTGACGCGGATGTTCTTGACGCCGAGGTCGGCCGCCAGATAGCGCACCGAGGCTTCGAGCGCGGCCTTGGCGAGCCCCATCACGTTGTAATGCGGCATCCACTTCTCGGCGCCGTAATAGGTCAGCGTCAGCATCGAGCCGCCGTTGGTCATCAGCTTCTCGGCGCGCTGCGCGACGGCGGTGAACGAGTAGCAGCTCACCAGCATGGTCTTGGTGAAATTGTCGGCGGTGGTGTCGACGTAGCGGCCGTCGAGCTGGTCCTTGTCGGAGAAGGCGATGGCGTGCAGCGACGAAATCGAGCGAGCCCCAGGCCGATTGCACCGCCGCGAACACCGCGTCGATGCGTCGCCGGATCGGTGACGTCGCAATGGCCGACCACCAGGCCGCCGACTTCCTCGGCCAGCGGCTCGACCCGCTTCTTGAGCGCGTCGCCCTGGTAGGTGAAGGCGAGCTCGGCGCCGTGGTCGCGGCAGGCCCGCGCGATGCCCCAGGCGATCGAGCGGTTGTTGGCGACGCCCATGATCAGCCCGCGCTTGCCGCGCATCAGATCGGAGGTTTCCGCCATCCGTCTTCCCGTCTTGACCGGCGGGCGCCGGCCGCCTCCGTATGGCATAGGGTCCTGGGGCCAGCAAGCAATGCGCCGTAATGCGGGCGCTTTTGGTTGGTGGAATCAATTCATTTGCGGGAATATGTTTTGAATCGAGGGGTTTTCCCTCTCGTTGGAATGCCGACAGGGCGCGGACAAGGAGGGCTGCTTGGCCACGTTCCGGCAGAACGTCGAGGCGACGATTCCGGCGCTGCGCCGCTACGCGCGGGCGCTGACGCGGGACGCCGACATCGCCGACGACCTGGTGCAGGACACGCTGGTGCGGGCGCTGCGCTCCGAGCATCTGTTTCACGGCGGCGAAGTGCGGAGCTGGCTCTACACCATCCTGACCAACCTCAACCGCAACCGGCTGCGCTCGCTGGCGCGGCGGCCGACGCTGTCGCCGATCGAGGACAACGACGCGCCGGACCTGGCCGGGCCGGAAGCCGGCGGGCGCGACATCGAGCGCGCGCTCGCCACGCTGGTCGAGGACCAGCGCAACGCGCTGCTGCTGGTGGTGCTGGAGGGCCTGACCTACCGCGAGGTCGCCGAAGTGCAAGGCGTGCCGATCGGCACCGTGATGTCGCGTCTGGCGCGTGCGCGCGTGCAGATCAAAGCCTATCTCGACGGCGAGCGCCCGGCGCTGCGCCGCGTGAAATGAAGGACGACAGGTGAACCCATGATCGATCGCAATTCACCCGTGACCGAGGACGAGCTGCACGCCTATGTCGACGGCGAGTTGCCGGCCGACCGGCGCGAAGCCGTCGCCGCCTGGCTGGCGGACCATCCCGAGCGAGGCCGCGCTGGTCGCCGCCTGGCGCGCGCAGGCCGAAGCCATCCGCGCGCGCTACGGCGCGGTCGCCGAGGAGCCGGTGCCGGCGCGGCTCAGCTCGACCAAGTGATGCGCAGCGGCGGCGCCAGCCGCGCGCTCGCTGGACGGCGATCGCGGCGGCGGCCGCGGTGGTCGCCTTCGTGATCGGCGGCGGCGCCGGCTGGATGGCGCGCGGCGCGTCGGCCGCCGCGCCGACCAGCGCCGGCGCGATTCACCGCCGACGCGCTCGAAGCGCACAAGCTCTACGTGGTCGAGGTGCGCCATCCGGTCGAGGTGCCGGGCGACGAGCGCGCAGCACATGACGCAATGGCTGTCGCAAGCGGCTCGGCTACCAGCAGCGCGTGCCCGACTTGCAGCGCGATCGGCCTCAAGCTGGTGGGCGGCCGGCTGTTGCCGGGACCGACCGGCGCCGCGGCGTTCTACATGTATGAAGGCGCCATCCGGCGAGCGCTTCACGCTCTACTGCTCGAAGGTGCCGAGCCGGCGACAGCGCGCTGCGCTTCAAGCGAAGGCAAGAGCTTCGCCGCCTTCTATTGGATCGACGACAAGGTCGGCTATGTGGTGAGCGGGCCGGACGACCGCGACAGGCTCGAGACGGTCACCAAGGCGATCTACGAGCAGATCGACGCAACGGCGCGAAGAAGTCGTAGGTGCTGTCATTCCGGGACCGCGCGAAGCTCGCGCCCGGAATGGCGAGTCAGGGCGCGGCTCTACTCCGAATATCCTTCGCGCGGATCGTAGGGCTTGCTCGTCGCGCCACTTACTTCATCAGCTCCTTGAGCTCGTCGTCGGCGCCCTCCGGCAGCACGATGCGCACGGTGGCGAGCAGGTCGCCGGTGCCGCTCTTTGGCTTTGAGGCCCTTGCCCTTGAGGCGGAAGGTGCGGCCGGAATTGGTGCCGGCGGGAATCGCCAGCTCGACCGCGCCGTCGAGCGTCGGCACGCGCACTTTGCCGCCGAGCACCGCTTCGTAGAGCGTGACCGGCAGATCGAGCCGCAGGTCGCGCGCCGTCGGGCTTGAACAGCGGATGCGGCGCGACATTGACCGTGATCAGCGCGTCGCCGGCATTGCCGGCGGCGCTCGGCCAGCCCTGCCCTTTCAGCCGGATGGTCTGGCCGCTGGTGAGGCCGGCCGGGATCTTGACCTCGATGTCCTTGCCGGTCGGCAGATGCACGCGCGTCTTGGCTGCCCTTGGCGGCTTCCGGCAGCGTGATGGTGAGCGCGGCATGCAGGTCCTGGCCGGTCGCCGGCTGCGCCGAAATCTTCCGGCTCGAACTGGCCGCCGAAGCCGCCGCTGCCGCCGCCGCGCGCCGCGCCGCCGAACATGCCGCGCAGCATATCCTCGAAGCCGCCGCCGCCGCCGAAACCGCCGCCGCGGCCGGCGCGCTGGAAGCCATCGGGGCCGAAGCTGAAGCTTTCGAACTGCGCGCCCTGCCCGGGGCGGCCGCCGCCGGGCTGCGCGCCGAAACCTTCGAAGCCGTGGAAGCGCGGCTTGCCCTCGGCGTCGATCTCGCCGCGGTCGAAGGCCTTGCGCTTGTCGTCGTCGCCGACGATCTCGTAGGCGGCGTTGAGCTCGGCGAAGCGCGAGGCCGCCTTGGGGTCGTGCTTGTTGGCGTCGGGATGCAGCTTCTTGGCGAGCTTGCCGGTAGGCGCTCTTGATCTCCGCCTCGCTCGCACCCTTCGATACCCCCAGGATCTCGTAGGGGTCGCGCATTCACGTCAAACTCCGTGAAAAGTCCCGCACGCCGACGGAAGCCGGCGACTCATACCGTCAATGTGGGGTTCACGGCGGCTGGATGCAACGCGGCTTCGCCGCTAGCACAGCGCTTACGCGCGCAGCGTCACTCAGGAGCGCTTCCAGGGCTTGAGCGCTGCGCACTTCCCAGGCGCCCTTGTCGCGGCTTGCAGGCTTCGCCCTGCAGCCAGGACTGCGCGCTGCCGCGGACATAGCTCGCCAGGAAATCGCGGCAGGTCTGGCCGTCCTGAGGTATAGGCCGAGCGATCGGCGTGACGGTGCCGCGCGCGCCGGTCGCGGATTTTCCCAGGGCTGGCTGACGTCCTTGCCGCCGCGGCTGAGCACGTCGGTGGCGGCCGCGCGCGCGATAGGCGAGATCGGCGTCGGGCGGCAGCTCGCTCGGCCGCCTTGGCGCCGGGCGGCGGCGTGATCGAGCCGGTGGTGTCGGTCTTGTCGCTGCCGAACAGCGAGTCGAGCTGGTAGGACATGCTGCAGCCGCCGGCGCGAAGCGCCAGCGTCAGGCGCCAAGCCGGCGCCCAGCGCCGCCATAGGCGCGGGCGCGAAGTTCCATTATAACGGCAACGGAACGACGGGTCGCGACCCGGATCACACGAGCACTCCGAACGAATGTCCGATACGGCGCCGATTGAACACCCGAGCTGGTTAACGGGTGGTGATTTCACCGCCGCCGACGAGCCCTTGCGGCTGTTTTCGCGCCTGGCTGAAGGACGCCACCGCCTCCGAGCCGCGCGATCCGACCGCCATGACGCTCGCCACCGTCGACGCCGACGGCGCGCCCAACGCCCGCATGGTGCTGCTCAAGGGCGTCGATGAGCGCGGGATTCGTCTTCTACACCAACATGGACAGCCAAAAGGGGCGTGAATTGGACGCGCAGCCGGCGGCCGCGCTGGTGTTCCATTGGAAGTCGCTCAACCGGCAGGTCCGCGTGCGCGGCGCCGGTCGAGCACGTCACCGACGCCGAAGCCGACGCCTATTTCGCCACCCGCCCGAAGCAGGCGCAGATCGGCGCCTGGGCCAGCAAGCAGTCCTCGCCGCTGGAAAGCCGGCTCGCCTTCGAGAAGGCGGTCGCGCTCTACGCCGCCAAATACGCGCATCGGCGCGGTGCCGCGGCCGCCGCACTGGTCCGGCTATCGCATCGTGCCGCTGCGCATCGAATTCTGGCACGACCGGCCGTTCCGCCTGCACGACCGCATCGAGTTCCGCCGCGCGGCGCTCGGCGCGCCGTGGAGCAAGACGCGGCTCTATCCGTGAGCTAGCATCGCATGCCGACCAGCCAGCAAACCAACCAGCCGCGCCGCACGCTGCTCCTGACCGGAGCCAGCCGCGGCATCGGCCACGCGACGGTGAAGCGCTTCTCCGCCGCCGGCTGGCGCGTGATCACCTGCTCGCGCCATCCGTTCCCGGAGAACTGCCCGTGGGACGCCGGCCCCGAAGACCACATCCAGGTCGATCTCGCCGACGAGGCCAACACGCTCGAGGCGATCGACGAGATCAAGCGCCGGCTCGACAGCAACGAACTGCACGCGCTGGTCAACAACGCCGCGATCTCGCCCAAGGCCGAGGGCGGCAAGCGGCTCGGCTCGCATCGAAACCACCATCGACGTCTGGCACCACGTGTTCCAGGTGAATTTCTTCGCGCCGATCATGCTGGCGCGCGGGCTGGTCGAGGAACTCAAGGCGGCGAAGGGCTCGGTGGTGAACGTCACCTCGATCGCCGGCTCGCGCGTGCATCCGTTCGCCGGCGCGGCCTACGCCACCTCGAAGGCGGCGCTCGCCTCGCTGACGCGCGAGATGGCGACCGACTTCGGCCGGCTCGGCATCCGCGTCAACGCCATCGCGCCGGGCGAGATCGACACCGCGATCCTGTCGCCCGGCACCGACAAGATCGTCGAGCAAATCCCGCTGCACCGGCTCGGCACGCCCGACGAGGTCGCCAAGATCATCTACGTGCTGTGCACGGAGACCAGCTCCTACGTGAACGGCGCCGAGATCCACATCAACGGCGGCCAGCACGTGTGAGCGTTCCTCACCGCTTGCGCGCCTCAGCGCCAAGCGCGAGGAGGCGGTCGCGATGAACTGCCGACCGCGCCGCTTCGGCGGGCGGATCCTCGCATTTCGGGGATGGATGAGAGCGCAGCGTCATCGCCCGCATTTTTGCCCGGCTCCGGGTAGGCCGGTATCTCGACTTCAGCCGCTGCTCGCCGGAACAACCGAGGGCGCGCGAACGCCAGGGGTAAATCGGACCCGCGACCTCGACGCCTCGCGACATCGAGGCTTGTCGAAATCCAGCCCGTCTTCGCTCCGGCTACGGCGACGTCATACGCGCCGGGTCGTGCCGAATGCCAAGGCGTCACGCGCGCGAAGTAGTTTGCATTGCTCACAGCCGCCAAACGGTGCCCGGAAGCGCGCGCGATTACGCGCATCTCTGCTGTCATTCGACCGTTGAGAAGGACGTAGGCCACTCGGGCACGCAGGCTTCTGACAAGCGTGGCCGTACAGGCCGTCAGGGCCCTCCGACGCTCACGCTATGAGCGCGCGGGAAATTCGCGAGCGGATCTGCACGGCGGCGCCATCAATGGCCGTTGCGGCCCGACCAGCGGCATCGGGATGCTTATCGACGAGAAACTGAAATAAGCGTTCGAAGTCAGCGCCCGCGGCGCGGCTGACGATCAGCCTCACAGCTTGCGCGGCTTCGGCACCGGCAATTCATGACCGGTGCCCCAGGACTGCATCCAGGCGCGGACTTCGTCCCATGGCACGCCCTCGCGTGTGCGATTGAACTCATCCAGACGCCGCGCGTCTTCCGCCAGAATTTCCGGCGCCCACGGTCCACGGCCCGATCGCGCGCATGGCTTCCAGATCAGCTCGGGAGTTCGGAATGAGTACCGGCCAGATCGGCAACCAATTCGGCAACGCTCACGCCGCGCGCCTGCGCCTGTGCTTCCAGCGCGTGAGCGGTCTCGGCGTCCACTTCTATCTTGCGCAGCTTCACGTTCATGGTTTTGAAGTTACCACCTCACAGCCACTTGCGCCACTTGAAATACAGATACGGCAAGATCGCCGCCAGGATCATCACCACGAGCGCGATCGGATAGCCGACCGGCCAGTCGAGCTCCGGCATGTGCTTGAAGTTCATGCCGTAGATCGAGGCGATCAGCGTCGGCGGCATGAACACCACCGCGGCGACCGAGAAGATCTTGATGATGTCGTTCTGCTGGATGTTGACCACGCCGAGCATGGCGTCGAGCAGGAAGGTGATCTTGTTGCCGAGATAGCTGGCGTGGTCGGTGAGCGAGACCACGTCGCGCTGCATCGACTGCAATTGCGCGCGCGCCTCCTTCGGCCATTTCATGGTGTCGGCCTCGTGCGACAGAAACAGCAGCAGGCGGCCGATCGAGACCAGGCTTTCGCGCACCTTGGAGGTGAGGTCGCCCTTGCGGCCGAGCGCCTTGAGCACGTCGTTGTAGGACCGGCGGCGCGGCCTCGTCGTCCGGCTCGAAGATCGTGTGCGAGATCTGGTCGACCTCGGCGCCGATGCGCTCGAGGATGTCGGCGGAGCGGTCGATCACCGCGTCGAGCAGATCGAGCAGCACGCTGTCGCCCGACACGCGCGCCGGCAGCGCCGCGCGCCAGCTTGTGCTCGACGATGGCGAAAGGCCGCGGCTCGTCGTAGCGCACGGTGGCGAGCCGGTGGCCGGACAGGATGAAGGTGACCGGCGTGGTCTTCGGCGTCGCCGTGTCGGAGTGGCACATCAGCGTCGCGGTCATGTAGCGCGCGCCGTTCTCGACATAGAGCCGGCTCGAGACCTCGATCTCCTGCATCTCCTCGCGCGTCGGCACCGCGATGCCGAGCAGGCTCTCGACGATCTTGTCTTCTTGCACGCGTCGGCGAGACGAGGTCGATCCAGACGGCGGCCTCCGGCGGCGCCACCCCGGGCTCGACGGGTAAGCGCTCGAGGCCCGAGCCGCGCGGCACATAGACCGAAAGCATGCGAGATGGCCCCAGAAAAGCGCGCCGTCTCTCATGGCCTTAATGGCGCGGCGAGCGCAAGACAATAATGCCCAAGGCAATAACGCCACGCGCCGGCCCTTCGGCGGGCAGCGTGTTGGCGCTTGGCTCGAAGACGCTTTTTCCGGGCGCCGGCTTTAGCGGCGCGTGCGCTCAGTCGTAATCGTAACGGCCGTCGCCATGCGCGGCCTGGCGCTGGATCTGCGCCGGGCGGCAGCGCACCGCGGCGGCGACCGCGGAAATGCCGATCTCGCCGTAGCGGCGGTCGAGATTGGCGCCTGCGTGCGGTGCTCGGCCTGATTACGGCTCGGGCGGTTGTTGGCGTCTTGGCTCTGTTGCGTAGCCTTTGGCGCGCTCATTCTTTGACTCCGATTCGTTCCTTGGGCTCGGCCTTCTCGCTTGGGCCGACACCCGTTATGTGGCCGCTGACTGGGGCGGAATTGCGCGGGTAATGCTGTGGTCTCGTGACATTTCCCGTCAGCGCCGCCTTGCTGTGGCCGCATGATACCCACCCCTATGGTAAACCTCGGCTTAACGTCTTGCCGGCAAAGTCGTTTTTATCGGTAACCGGACGCGGCCTGGCGCCCGGAACACAGGTGCGGCATTCCTGCCACAGGTCCACAGGAAGGCGCGGCGGAACATGCGGAAAGCGTGGCGTTGCGCGGATTTCTTCGGTTAATTGCGCGCTGCAATACGCCGATGGCGGCGCTGCCGAATGCGCCGGGCGCGGGCTCAAAACGAGGAAGAAAAATGGCGGTACGGGGGTTGTTGGTCGTTCTGTTCGGCGCCGGCATGGTGCTCGGCGGCTGCATGCAAGCCACGCTCGAGCCGTCCTCGGAGGCGAATTTCACGCTCGCGCGACAAGAAGCTGCTGGCGGCGGCGCCCTACGAGAAGGCGGCGATCCCCGAGCCCTACCGCCGCCACATCGTCAGCTACGACCGCAAGGAACGGCCGGGCACCATCCTGATCGATACCGACGCGCGCTATCTCTATTACGTGCTGCCCGGCGGCAAGGCGATCCGCTACGGCGTCACCGTCGGCGACGAGGCGCTGGCCTGGTCGGGCGTCGCCAAAGTCGGCCGCATGACCGAATGGCCGTCCTGGACGCCGACCGAGGAAATCAAGAAGCGCATGGACGTGCCGAATTTCGTCGGCCCCGGCCCGCAGAACCCGATGGGCGCGCGCGCGATGTATCTGTTCGAAGGCAACAAGGACACGCTCTACCGCATCCACGGCACCAACCAGCCGGAATATATCGGCCAGGCGATTTCCTCGGGCTGCATCCGCATGACCAACGAGGACGTGATCGACCTCTACAAGCGGGTCAAGGTCGGCACCGTCGTGGTGGTGCTGGCGCCCAAGCCCGGCGGGGCCCGCGTCGCGCAGGCCGGCAATCTGTTCAACTAAAGAGACACTGGGGGACTGACGAAACGGCGCCTTACGGGCGCTGTTTTTGTTTGCGCATCTATCCGAGAGCACTCGCGAAGCGAGTGCTCGAAGATGGCGCCGCCGCAGCATCTCGGCGTGCGCCGCTTTTCGTGCTTGTACGTAGCGCCGATGCGTAGACGCCCAAATCGCACCGCGCAAGATTTCCGGCGGCACGCCGAGGCGCAGCGGCACCTTGGAGCAGCCGAGCCCGCCCGACACGATCAGGTGGCGGCCCTGTTCGACGATGTGGCCGTAGGCGTAGCGCGCGCCGTATTCCGACGGCGCCCAGAGCGGCGGCACGAACGGCAACTTGATCTGGCCGCCATGGGTGTGGCCGGCGAGCGTGAGCGCGACGCGTTCGGGCACGTCCGGGAAAATGTCGGGCTCGTGCGCGAGCAGGATCACCGGATCGTCGGTGTCGATGCGCCGCAGCGTGCCGGGCAGGTCGTCGACGCCCTCGAAATGGTGCGGGCCGATCCAATGCGCGAGCTGGTCGCCGAGGCCGGCCAGCCAGAAGCGCGCGCCCGGCGCGCCCAACAGCACCGCCTCGTTCTCCATCGCCGGGATGTCGACGCGGCGCAGCGCCTCGCGCGTGCCCGTCGATGTCGTACCACCAGTCGTGATTGCCGTAGATCGCGTAGACGCCGAGCGGCGCGCTCAGCCGCTTGAGCTCGGCCGCCCAGGCCGGCGCCGGCACCCGCTCGGTGACGAACGGATGGGTGGCGAAGTAATCGCCCAGCAGCACCGTGAGGTCGCATTTGAGCGCATTGCCGGCGTCGACCACCTGGCGCACGCGCGCGATGCCCATGTTGGGACCGCCGGCATGGATGTCGGCGATGACGCAGATCGAGAGCCGCTGCCCGGCCGGCCAGCGCGGCGGGGTCAGCCGGTAATGCGTGACGACGAGATCGTTCGCCGCCTCGCGCGCGGCATAGGCGCCGGTCGCCGGCAGCACCAGCGCGCCCGCGCCGGCAAATCCCAGGCCCGCGATCAGGCGGCGGCGGGTGAGGCCGGGGCGCCTTTCCGTGCGGCTGAAATTGGCGGGCGCCTCGGCGGTCATGCCGGCGCAGCTAACGGGCAACTGTGACGGGAGAAAGATGACGGCCGCGGAGTTTGCCGGGATGCTTAACGGGCATCAGGCATCAGCCGGCGAATCCGATTTCCGATTACCGCCGCCTGATCACCGCGGCCTGCCAGGGCCGCGGCGGCGGCATCGGCACCGTGACCAGAACCGGGCCGGATATTTTCGCCTCGCCGACGGCGGCGACCACCGAGGGCGGCGGCGGCGGTTCGCGCACGTCCCAATGGCACAGGCGATAGCCGCCGCGGCGCCCGGCGAGATCGAGATGGATGTGGTTCTCGTGGTTGGGGTCGCCCGGCCCGAGCACGGTGGTGAAGCGGCGGCAGGCGGCGTCGTGCCAGGCCGCCCGCATCGGCTTGTCGACGTGCATGTCGGTCAGCTCCAGGCGGCGGCCGTCGGCGAAGTGGAAGGCGCGCACGTCGATCGCGTTGCCATGGGCGTGCTCGGAGATCTTGGCGCCGGGCACGCGGTTGCGGCTGCGGCATTCGTAGGAATCGTAATTCTCGACCGACTTGAGCTTGCCGGCGAGTTTTGTCGGCATGCGGGGCGACCTCCTCGCGCAGCCAGGCGGCAAAGGATTCCGCCATGGGGCAGCGCAGCAGCGCCGGCGGCTGGATGGCGACGCGCGTCTTGTCGGGCAGCGTGACCGCCGCGAGCTCGACCAGGTCGTCGCCGCCGCAGGCGCCCGGCCCGATCAGCCGCGGCATCAGCGTGAACGCGGCCACGGCGGCGAGGCGCTGGTCGCAATCGCTCGCCTTGTCGGTCACGGCGGCGGAATCGAAATGGGGGCCGGCGGCCTCCGCGAAGCTCGGCGGGGCGGCACCGTGCACGATCGCCGGGCGCGGACGCGGCAGCGTCACGTCCTCGGCCATGGCCAGGCCGCAGCCCGCCGCCACCAGCCACAGCCCTGCGATCAGTTGCCTCATAGGCCCCCACATCCGGTCAGGATTGCGGCATTTTAGCAGGCGGCCGCCGAGCCGCGTTGGGCCACGAGCCCTTTGCGGTGCGCCGCCGCGGCGGTCGGTAAGATCATGCCCAGGCTGGCGAGGGGCGCCGGCCCAAACGACGAAGAACCAGGAGGGGAATGCCATGCTCGGCCTGATGCAGGACTGGCCGCTTTTGTGCCATCGCATCATCGATCATGCCGCCAAATTCCACGGCGAGCGCAAGGTGGTCAGCCGCTCGGTGGAAGGCCCGATCGTCGAGACCACCTACGCCGCAAATCCGCGCCCGCGCGCTCAAAGTGGCGCAGCGGCTGGAGAAGGACGGCATCAAGCTCGGCGACCGCGTCGCCACCATGGCCTGGAACACCGGCGCGCCACCTGGAAGCCTGGTACGGCATCCTCGGCATCGGCGCGGTCTATCACACCGTCAACCCGCGTCTGTTCCCCGAGCAGATCGTGTGGATCGTCAATCATGCGCAAGACCGCATGATGATCGTCGACCTCACTTTCGTGCCGCTGCTGGAGAAGATCGCCGACAAGCTGCCGATCGATCGAGCGCTACGTCGTGCTGACCGACGGCGCGCATATGCCGAAGACCACGCTTAAAGAACGCGGTCGCCTACGAGGACTGGATCGGCGAGGTCGACGGCGACTTTGCCTGGACGCGCGTTCGACGAGAACACCGCCGCCGGCATGTGCTACACCTCCGGCACCACCGGCAATCCCAAGGGCGTGCGTCTATTCGCACCGCTCCAACGTGCTGCACGCCTTCATCGCGGCGCTGCCGGACTGCAAGGGCCTGTCTTCGCGCGACGTGGTGCTGCCGGTGGTGCCGCTGTTCCACGCCAACGGCTGGTCGCTCGCCTTCACCGCGCCGATGGTGGGCGCGAGCTTCATCCTGCCCGGGCGCGAAGATGGACGGGCCGTCGATCTACGAATTGCTCAATACCTACAAGGTGACCTTCACCGCGGCGGTGCCGACGGTCTGGCTGATGCTGCTGCAGGATCTGGAAAAGACCGGCGGCAAGCTGCCGTACCTGAAGCGCGTGGTGATCGGCGGCTCGGCCTGCCCGCGCGCCATGACGCAGACCTTCCAGGACAAATACGGCGTCGAGGTGATCCACGCCTGGGGCATGACCGAGATGAGCCCGCTCGGCTCGCTCTGCACCATGAAGCCGGAATATGCCGACGCTGACCGGCGAGGCGCGGCTCGACGTGCAGCAGAAGCAGGGCCATCCGCCGTTCGGCGTCGACATGAAGATCACCGACGACAAGGGCAAGCGACCTGCCCTGGGACGGCAAGACCTTCGGCCGCCTCAAGGTGCGCGGGCCGGCGGTCGCGCGCGCCTATTACAAGGTCGACACGACGCCGTGTTCGAGACGGACGGCTGGTTCGACACCGGCGACGTCGCCACCATGGACCAATACGGCTACATGCAGATCACCGACCGCTCCAAGGACGTGATCAAGTCGGGCGGCGAATGGATTTCCTCGATCGATCTGGAGAACCTCGCGGTCGGCCATCCCAAGGTGGCGGAGGCCGCGGTGATCGGCGTCGCGCATCCGAAATGGGACGAGCGGCCGCTGCTGGTGGTCGTGCTCAAGAAGGGCGAGAGCGCCACCAAGGAGGACATGCTCGGCTTCATGCAGGGCAAGCGAGCCGGATGGATGGTTCGACACCGGCGACGTCGCCACCATCGACCCGCACGGCTACATGCAGATCACCGACCGCGCCAAGGACGTGATCAAGTCGGGCGGCGAGTGGATTACCTCGATCGAGCTCGAGAACCTCGCCGTCGGCCATCCCAAGGTGGCCGAGGCCGCGGTGATCGGCGTCGCGCATCCGAAATGGGACGAGCGGCCGCTGCTGGTGGTCGTGCTCAAGAAGGGCGAGACGCGCCACCAAGGAGGAGCTGCTCGGCTTCATGCAGGGCAAGATCGCCAAGTGGTGGATGCCGGACGACGTGGTGTTCGTCGACGAGATCCCGCACACCGCCACCGGCAAGATCCAGAAGCTGACGCTGCGCGAGCAGTTCAAGGATTACCGGTTTCCGACGACCGAAGCGGCGGAGTGAGACGCCGCGTAGCGCCCGGCGTCCGGGCAGGCACATCTGTCGCAGGCCGGCGCGCGGAACATTGCAAAAACTGAGACGTTGGGCTGCAGGGTCGGCACGCGTTCTTCGGTTTTCCAATGCCTCTGCGCCGACGAGATTTGCTGGCAGGCACCGCCCTCTTCGTCTTGTCGGGCGTCGCTGCCCGCGCCGCCGTTCTGCACGGGGCGCTGCCCTGGGAAGCCAACGCCGGCGATCCGCCGGCCCGTCGTCAAGCCCGGTCCGTGGCATTTTTTCAACGGCGCTGAAGGCCGCGCCGTCGAGGCGATCGCCGACCGCATCATCCCGCCCGATCCGCAGACGCCCGGCGGCAAGGATGCCGGCTGCGCCGTCTATCTCGACCGGCAGCTCGCCGGCCCCTACGGCCGACAGGACGGCCATCTACAACCGGCCGCCGTTCATGAAGGGCAGCCAAGAAGCAGGGCCCGCAGTCGGAAGGCGACACCGGCGCAGACATACCGCGAAGGGCTCGCCGCGCTCGATCGATATTGCACGCGCGAACATACGGCGGCAAGCGTTTCGCCGAGCTGTCCGACAGCGACAAGGACGAACTGCTCAAGGGCCTCGAGAGCGGCAAGATCAAGCTCGAAGGCGCCGACGGCAAGGCGTTCTTCGAGCAGGTCGCTCAAGGACATCCAGACAGGGCTTCTTCGCCGACCCGATCTACGGCGGCAACCGCGACATGGTCGCCTGGAAGATGATCGGCTTTCCCGGCGCCCGCTACAACTATCTCGACTGGATCGACCGCCACAACGAACGCTTTCCGCTGCCGCCGGTCGAGCATCACCGGCCGCGCCGACTGGACGCCGAAGGCGTGAGCTGACATGGCGCGCAAACTTCCGCACAAAGGATGTCGTCATCATCGGCCTCGGCTGGACCGGCTCGATCATGGCGCACGAACTGACCGACGAAGGGCTCGACGTCATCGCCATCGAGCGCGGCCCGTGGCGCGACGCGCCGACCGATTTTCCGCCCAACTACGCGCAGGACGAGCTGCGCTACCGCATCCGCCACGAGCTGTTCCTGCGGCCCGACCAGACGACCTTCACGTTCCGCAACAAGATGGACCAGACCGCGCTGCCGATCCGCACCTGGGGCGCGTTCATGCCGCCGAACGGCGTCGGCGGCGGCGGCGTGCACTGGAACGCCGAGACCTGGCGCTTCCTGCCGTCCGACTTCGTGCTGCAAGACGCATCTGACGCAACGCTACGGCGCGGCGTTCCTGCCCGAGGACATGACGATCCAGGACTGGGGCGTCACCTACGACGACCTCGAGCCGCACTACGACGCGTTCGAATATCTCTGCGGCACCTCGGGCACGGCCGGCAACCTGCAAGGGCCAGATCCAGGACGGCGGCAATCCGTTCGAGGGGCCGCGCTCGCGGCCCTATCCGAACCCGGCGCAGAAGCAGGGCTTCGGCCACACGCTGTTCGGCAAGGCGGCGCGCGAGCTCGGCTACAAGCCGTTTCCGCAGCCGTCCGGCAACCTGTCGCAGGCCTACACCAATCCGCTCGGCGTGCGCATGGGGCCGTGCACCTATTGCGGCTTCTGCGAATGGTTCGGCTGCGCCAACTATTCCAAGGCCAGCCCGCAGACCACGATCCTGCCGGTGCTGGTCCGCAAGTCGAATTTCTCCGCGCGCGACAATTGCGAGGTCACGCGCATCAACCTCGACGGCTCCGGCAAGCGCGCGACCGGCGTCACCTTCGTCGACACCAGCGGCGAGGAATGGGAGCAGCCGGCCGACCTCGTGATCCTCGTCCGCCTATTCGATGTTCAACGTGCAGCTTCTGCTGCTGTCGAAGATCGGCCAGCCCTACGACCCGGCCGCCAACACGGGCGTGATCGGCCGCAACTTCACGCATCAGGCGATGTCGAGCGTCGACGGCTTCTTCGACAAGTCGAAGTTCAACTTCAATCCGTTCATCGCCTCCGGCGCGATCGGCATGTGCATCGACGAATTCAACGGCGACAATTTCGATCACGGCCCGCTCGGCTTCGTCGGCGGCGGCTATCTCGGCCAGGTGCAGACCAACGGCCGCCCGATCGAGACGACGCCGGTGCCGCCGGGCACGCCGAAATGGGGCGCCGCAGTGGAAGAAGGCGGTGCGCCGACAACTACCTCAGCACCGCTCAAGGGCGGCAGCGTCCACGGCAGCATGTACAGCTATCGCGACGTCTATCTCGACCTCGATCCGACCTACAAGGACCGCTTCGGCCGTCCGCTGATGCGCATGACGATCGACTTCCACGACAACGAGCTGAAGGCGGCGGCCTACCTCACCGACAAGATACGCCGAGATCGTCAAGGCGATGGGCGCGAAGCAGATCGAGAAGAAGCCGCGCAAGGGCCCCTACGACATCACCACCTACCAGACGACGCATCTCAACGGCGGCGCCGTCATGGGCGCCGATCCGCAAGACCAGCGCGCTCAACCGCTATCTGCAGAGCTGGGACGTGCCGAATTTGTTCGTGATGGGCGCCAGCGCCTTCCCGCAGAACGCCGGCTACAACCCGACCGGCACGGTGGCGCGCGCTGGCCTACTGGGCGGCCAAGGCGATCCGCGAGCAATACCTGAAAAATCCGGGGCCGCTGGTCGATGCGTAAGCCCGTCGACCATGCGCGCTCGGCTTCGCCGCACTCGCCGCGGCCGTCATGCTCGCGGCCGGCCGCTCGCCGCCGCCAGCGACACCGACGAGCAGGATTTCGCCGCAGATCGAGAAGGGCCGCTATCTCGCCACCGCCGCCGATTGCGTCGCCTGCCACACCGTCCCGACGGCGGCAAGCCGTTCGCCGGCGGCCGGCCGATCGAGACGCCGTTCGGCAACATCACCTCGCCCAACATCACGCCGGATCGCGACACCGGCATCGGCGCCTGGAGCGACGACAGATTCGACAACGCGGTGCGCAAGGGCATCCGCCCCGACGGCGCGCGGCTCTATCCGGCGATGCCGTATCACCGCCTACACCAAGATGTCGCGCGACGACGTGCTCGCGATCCGCGCCTATCTCAACACCGTTCGAGCCGGTGCACAATCCGGTGGTCGCCAACACGCTGCCGTTCCCGTTCAACATCCGCGCCTCGATGCGCGTCTGGGACTGGCTCTATTTCAACGCCGGGCGAATTCAAGCCCGATCCGAACAAGTCGGCGGAATGGAATCGCGGCGCGTTCCTGGTGCAGGGGCCCGGCCATTGCGGCGCCTGCCACACGCCGAAGACGTTTCTGGGCGGCGACAAAGACAGCGAATACCTGCAGGGCGGCGTCTTGCAGGGCTGGTTCGCGCCCAACATCACCAATGACGAGCGCGAACGGGCTCGGCCGCTGGTCGGCCGACGACATCGCGAGCTATCTCAAGACCGGCCACAACCGCATCACCGCCGCCACCGGCCCGATGGCGGAGGAGATCACGCACTGCGTCCTCGCAGATGACCGACGCCGATCTCGACGCGATCGCGACCTATCTGAAATCGCTGCCGGGCCGAACAGACGAGTCCGCGGCCGCTGCCAGCGGACGATCCGGCGATGGTCGCCGGGCGGCGCATCTACCGCGATCAATGCTCGGCCTGCCACGGGCTCGACGGCAAAGGCGTGCCGCAGCTGTTCCCGTCGCTCGCCGAATTCGTGCGATGGTGCGCTCGACGGATCCGACAACGCTGATCCGCATCGTTCTGCGCGGCGCGCGCAGCGTCGCGACCGAAGAGGAGCCGACCGCGCCGGGCATGCCGTCGTTCGGCTGGCCGCTCGACGACGCGCAGGTCGCGGCGGTGGTCAGCTATGTCCGCAATGCGTGGAAGCCGGCGGCGGCGCCGGTCAGCAAGGACAAGGTCGAGCGCATCCGCAAAGACGTGCAGGCGCGCGTCGAGTAGGCCGCGCCCGAGGCCGCGAAAGGGCGCGTTGCCGCTATTTCGAAACTGGCCTAATT
>CAVPTM010000014.1:0-61909 GCA_963708635.1 uncultured Alphaproteobacteria bacterium
ACGCGCACATGGCCGCCGCCCTTCAGGTGGCCGAACAGCACCTCGTCGGCGAGCGGCTTCTTGATGTGCTCCTGGATCACGCGCGCCATCGGCCGCGCGCCCATCAGCTCGTCGTAGCCGTTGGCGATCAGCCAGCGCGAGGCCTCTTCCGACAGCTCGATGGTGACGTTGCGGTCGCCGAGCTGCGCCTCGAGCTGCAGCACGAACTTCTCGACCACCTTGGCTGATGATCTCCTGCGACAGATGCGCGAAGGTGATGGTGGCGTCGAGCCGGTTGCGGAACTCGGGCGTGAACATGCGGTTGATCGCCTCGGTGTCGTCGCCCTCGCGCTTGGTGCGGGTGAAGCCGTAGGCCGGCTTGCGCCATGTCGGAGGCGCCGGCGTTGGTGGTCATGATCAGGATGACGTTGCGGAAGTCGACCTGCTTGCCGTTGTGGTCGGTCAGCTTGCCGTGATCCATGACCTGCAGCAGCACGTTGAACAGGTCGGGATGCGCCTTCTCGATCTCGTCGAGCAGCAGCACGCAATGCGGATGCTGGTCGACGCCGTCGGTCAGCAGGCCGCCCTGGTCGAAGCCGACATAGCCGGGAGGCGCGCCGATCAGGCGCGACACCGTGTGCCGCTCCATGTATTCCGACATGTCGAAGCGGATCAGCTCGACGCCGAGCGCGGCGGCCAGTTGCTTGGCGACCTCGGTCTTGCCGACGCCGGTCGGGCCGGAGAACAGATAGCAGCCGATCGGCTTTTCCGGCTCGCGCAAGCCCGCGCGCGCGAGCTTGATCGAGGCCGACAGCGCCTCGATCGCCTTGTCCTGGCCGTAGACCGTGGTCTTGAGCGTCTGCTCGAGATGCTGGAGCACCTCGGCGTCGTCCTTCGACACCGTCTTCGGCGGGATCCGCGCCATGGTCGCGATCGTGGTCTCGATTTCCTTGATGCCGATGGTCTTCTTGCGCCGGCTCTCGGGCAGCAGCATCTGCGCCGCGCCCGACTCGTCGATCACGTCGATCGCCTTGTCCGGCAGCTTGCGGTCGTGGATGTAGCGCGCCGACAATTCGACCGCCGCCTTGATCGCCTCGTTGGTGTATTTGAGCTTGTGATATTCCTCGAAGTACGGCTTGAGGCCCTTCATGATCTCGATCGCGTCGGCGACCGACGGCTCGTTGACGTCGATCTTCTGGAAGCGGCGCACCAGCGCGCGGTCCTTCTCGAAATACTGACGGTACTCCTTGTAGGTGGTCGAGCCGATGCAGCGGATGGTGCCGGAGGCGAGCGCCGGCTTGAGCAGGTTGGACGCATCCATCGCGCCGCCGGAGGTGGCGCCGGCGCCGATCACGGTGTGGATCTCGTCGATGAACATGATCGCGCCCGGATAGGCCTCGATCTCCTTGATCACCTGCTTGAGCCGCTCCTCGAAGTCGCCGCGGTAGCGCGTGCCGGCGAGCAGCGTGCCCATGTCGAGCGCGAACACGGTCGCGCCCTTGAGCACGTCCGGCACTTCGCCATGCACGATGCGGCGCGCCAGCCCTTCGGCGATCGCGGTCTTGCCGACGCCGGCGTCGCCGACGAACAGCGGATTGTTCTTCTGCCGGCGGCACAGCACCTGGATGGTGCGGCTGATCTCGGCGTCGCGGCCGATCAGCGGATCGATCTTGCCGTCCTTGGCCTTCTTGTTGAGGTTGACGCAATAGGCCTCGAGCGCGTCGCCCTTCTTCTTCGGCTCGTCGCCGCTCTTGCTGTCGGCCTCCTCCTCGACGCCGCGCACCGGGCGCGACTCGGCGAGGCCCGGCCGCTTGGCGATGCCGTGGCTGATGTAATTGACCGCGTCGTAGCGCGTCATGTCCTGCTCTTGCAGGAAATAGGCGGCGTGGCTCTCGCGCTCGGCGAAGATCGCGACCAGCACGTTGGCGCCGGTGACCTCCTCGCGGCCCGACGACTGCACGTGGATGACCGCGCGCTGGATCACGCGCTGGAAGCCGGCGGTCGGCTTTGAATCCTCGGCGCCGTCGGTGATCAGGTTTTCGAGTTCGGATTCCAGATAGGCGGTCAGGCTGCGCTTGCAGCTTGTCGAGATCGACATTGCAGGCGCGCATCACCGCGGAGGCGTCCTGATCGTCGATCAGCGCCAGCAGCAGATGCTCGAGCGTGGCGTATTCGTGGTGCCGCTCGTTGGCGAGCGCCAGCGCGCGGTGCAGCGACTGCTCGAGGCTGCGCGAGAACGTTGGCATTAGATTTCCACTTCGCATTTGTATTGGACGCTCCCCGCCCGACTCACTTCTTTTCCATCACGCATTGCAAAGGATGCTGATGTTTGCGGGCAAAGTCCATGACCTGCGTCACCTTGGTCTCCGCCACCTCGTAGGTATAGATGCCGCATTCGCCGATGCCGTGGTGATGCACATGCAACATAATGCGCGTCGCCGCCTCGTGATCCTTGCCGAAGAAGCGCTCCAGCACGTGCACGACGAACTCCATCGGCGTGTAGTCGTCGTTGAGGATCAGCACGCGGTACATGCTCGGCCGCTTGGTCTGCGGCTTGGTCTTGGTGATGACCGCGGTGCCGGGCCCGCCCTGGCTCGTTGCGGCGCTTGCGGTCGTCGTCGGCCATGCGCGGCTCCCCGGCGGGCAAGGCCGGCGGCCGGCGTGCGATGGACGGTGGAGCTTCATGTCAGTGGCCGCGGCGGTCAAATCCCGAATTCCCGAGGGCTGCGACGCGCGGCCCTGCACCATATTAAAGACGCTGCCGCGCTCCTTCCAAGCCGGCAATTGAGGCAATCCTGCCCCGTTTCGGAACAGCCGGACCGTCGTTCGGTTCCAAACGGCCGCCTCAGGTCCGGACAGATAGCCCTTAGTTAAGCCTTCGCAACCGCTTTGCCCGCAAATCGAGGCGATTTTGCCTCAAGTTCGGGCCGCGGTTCTGACGATTTCTCAAGGTGTGCGGTGAATATTCGCACCAAATATCGATGGCCGTTTGCATTCCGCCCAAGGGGGGTAAAGCCATGTTGTTGAGCCGGTTCTGGAAGAATTGTCATGGCGGCGTCGCCCCCATGCTGGGGCTCGTCATCATCCCGCTGATGGGCGCGGTCGGCGCGGCCATCGACTTCTCGCGCGCCAATGCCGCGCGCGCCGCCTTCCAGGGCGCGCTCGATTCGACCGCGCTTGTGCTGTCGAAGACCGCGGCCAACGATCCGGACATCTCGACCACGGCGACCAACTACTTCAACGCGCTGTTCAGCCGCGCCGACACCTCCGGCGCGACCATCACCGCCAGCTATTCCGGCGACGGCGGCTCCAAGCTGGTGCTGAGCGGAACCGCCACCGTCTCCACCGATTTCCTCAATTTGCTCGGCTATCCGACGATCCAGATCGCCGCCGCGTCGACCTCGACCTGGGGCAACACCCGGCTGCGCGTCGCGCTGGTGCTCGACAACACCGGCTCGATGGCGAGCGCGAGCAAGATGACCGCGCTGAAGACCGCGTCGCAAAATCTGCTCACCCAGCTCAAGAACGCGGCCACCAACGCCGACGACGTCTACGTTTCGATCGTCCCTTCAACAAGGACGTCAATCGTCGGCGCCAGCAATTACGCGCAGTCCTGGCTGCGCTGGGATCTGTGGGAGGCGGCCAACGGCACCTGCAGCAACACGAACTACAAGTCGCAAAGCAACTGTACCTCGCACAGCACGGTCTGGACGCCGGCCAATCACAGCACCTGGAACGGCTGCGTCACCGACCGCGACCAGAATTTCGACACCACCAACGACGCGCCGGTCGCCGAGCGCCACGCTGTATCCGGCCGAGCAGTATGCCTCGTGCCCGGTGTCCACTGATCGGCCTGACCAACAACTGGACCGCGCTTCAGCGACAAGATCACCGCCATGCAGCCGGTCGGCAACACCAACCAGGCGATCGGCCTGCAGCTCGGCTGGCAGACGCTGACGGCGGCGCCGTTCACCGTTCCCGCGCATGGATCCGAACTACACAGTACAAGCAGGTCATCATCCTGCTGACCGACGGTCTCAACACCCAGGACCGCTGGTACACCTCGCGTCCTCGATCGACGCCCGCGCAGCAGAAGACTTGCGACAACATCAAGGCCGCCGGCATCACGATCTACACCGTGCAGGTCAACACCGACGGCGACCCGACCTCGACGCTGCTGCAGAATTGCGCGAGCGACTCGCAGCAAATTCTTCCTGCTGACCTCGGCGACGCAAATCGTCACGACCTTCAACCAGATCGGCACCGCGCTCACCAACCTGCGGCTGGCCATGTACTGACCGGCGCGGCCGCAAAAAGCCCGGCTGTGCGGCCGGGCTTTATGCTTGCCGCTTTCTGCGGCCAGGAAAACCGAGCGTTAAGGACACCCCATAAGAACTATTCGGCATTCGCGGCATTGCGCGCAGACGGCGTTAACCAGCCAAGTGCTTGATCGCGCGCGCGGAGCGCCGGAATCGGCCAAGCAAGGCTACCGCGGCTTAAGACTTTTCCGAGCAACGATATACCGAGCCTTTAGCAGCGAGGCTTATGACGGCAGGCGAATTCAACCGATCCGGTGGTTTGTCATGGCTACGCTCTGGTGCAAATTTCGCAACGCGCTGCGCGCCTTCGCTCGCGCGCGCGACGGCAATGTCGCGATCATCTTCGGCATCGCCGCCATTCCGCTCATCGGCTTTGTCGGCGCCGCGGTCGACTACGGCCACGCCAACGCGGTCAAGACCGCGATGCAGGCCGCGCTCGACTCGACCGCGCTGATGCTGTCGCGCGAGGCTTCCAAGCTCAACCAAGCCGACCTCAATTCCAAGGCGCTCGCCTATTTCAACGCCATGTTCAACCGCCGGACGTGCAGCCGGGCACCCTCACCATCAACGCGTCCTATACCACGACCGGCGGCACGTCCGTGACGGTCAGCGGCAATGTCTACGTGCCGACCTCGTTCGTGACCGTGATCGGCTTCCCGCAAATCGACGGTCGGCGCTTCCTCCACCGCCAAGTGGGGCTCGAACCGGCTGCGCGTCGCGCTGGTGCTCGACAATACCGGTTCGATGGCCGAGGCCGGCAAGATCGACGGCGCTCAAGACCGCGACCACCAATCTGCTGACGCAGCTCAAGAACGCGGCGAGCGTCGACGGCGACGTCTATGTCTCGATCATCCCGTTCGTGAAGGACGTGTCGGTCGACCCGTCCGGCTACATCGCATCCTGGGACAATTGGATCTATTGGGACGACGCGGCGAAAACCGACACGAAGTCGTGGGACGCCCTCAACGGCTCTTGCAGCATTTCGGGCAAATCGCCCCGCAGCCAATGCACCGCGGCGGGGGCCTGTTCGTTTCAGGCTACACCAGTCAGAGCAGCTGTACGTCCGCCGGCACTTGCTCCAACCCGGGTGAGACGGACCAAAGCAGCTGCACCGGCACAAAAGCCTGCACCAATCCACAATACACCACTAAAAGCTCGTGCAAGAATCACAGCGGGACCTGGGGTTTTGGGACTTGGCACAGCGGCGTTTGGCAGAGCGGCGTGTGGACACCACAACAATCACAACACCTGGAACGGCTGCTTCACCGACCGCGGCACCGCGACGGCGCCCGGCACCAATGCCGGCTACGATCAGGACGCGACCGCGCCGACCAGCGCGATCCCGGCGACCATGTTCCCGGCCGAGCAATACAGCGCCTGCCCGGCAGCGGTGATGGGCCTGAACTTCAACTGGACGGCGATGACCACGCTGGTCACCAACATGGTGGCCAACGGCAACACCAACCAGCCGATCGGTCTGCAATGGGGCTGGCAGTCGCTGGTCGGCGGCGGCCCGTTCTCGGTGCCGGCGATGGATCCGAACTACGTCTACACGCAGGTGATCATCCTGTTGTCGGACGGCTTGAACACCCAGGACCGCTGGTACACCGACCAAAGCTCGATCGACAAGCGAATGTACGATCCCGCGACCGGCAACGGCACCTGCCACAACATCAAGGCCGCCGGCGTCCAGATCTATACCATCCAGGTCAACACCGGCGGCGATCCGACTTCGACGCTGCTGCAGCACTGCGCCACCAACTCCAGCAAGTTCTTCCTGCTGACCTCGGCCGACCAGATACTGACGACGTTCGAGTCGATCGGCACCAATCTGACCAAGTTGCGGGTGGCGCAGTAAGCAAAGCCCGCGCCATCGCCAACGAAAAAGCCCGGCTTAACCAGCCGGGCTTTTTTTACCGCGCGCGTGACGCAACGCTTACGCAACCTGACGCAACAGAAACATTACTTGGCTTTGGCGACCAGCGTCTCGTAGGGCTTGTAGGTCTCCTTGGCGAGATCGGCATAGAGTTCGCCGATCTTGGAGGCCTTGGCGACGAAGCCCTCATAGGCGGTCTTGGCGAATTCGCTCTGCACTTCGATCGCCTTGTCCAGCGACTTCACGCCGAACAGCTTCTCGACCAGCGCGGTGCCGTCCTCGAACGCCTTCTTCGAGTAGTCGACCAGCTCGGCGCCGATCGCCTGGGAGCCTTTCGACAGCGCGCCGAAGGATTTCAGCGCGACATCGACGTTGTCTTTGCCGACTTTCTGGAAGTCCTCGAAATTCTTGATCATCGCAGTACCCTTTCCCGGCCCGCCCAGCGGCGCCTTTGGCTCGATTTGGCTGAACTTGCTCATCCCGGAGATAAAGGGATGATGGTTAAGATTTATACCGCACTGCACAATAAAGTCAAGAATTATTTTGCAGTGCAAAAAAGGCTGCAAATTCGAGGCGGATTTCCTTAAAGATTTGTAAACCGCGTTCAAATACGGTCGCAAATTGTGGCGGCGCAGGAACGCCACAGATTGGCCCATCCGGCCGATTAGGTCAGGCGTCGAATAACGGGGTTGGGGAGAGCCGATGTCGCGTTCCGCTGTCCAACGCGCGCTGCGTTGCGGTGCTTTGGTCATGGCCGGCGTGGTCGCGGCGGCCGCCATCAGCGGCGACGCCGATGCCCGCTCCCGCCGCCACCACCGCGTCCATCACCGCGGTCTCGCACCATTCCTCCTACGACCCGGCTTACGCCTCGATCGTGGTCGACGTGAATTCCGGCGAGGCGATGCAGGAAACCAACGCCGACAGCCCGCGCCATCCCGCCTCGCTCACCAAGATGATGACGCTTTATCTGCTGTTCGAGCGCCTGGAGGCCGGCAAGATCAAGCTTTCGAGCGAAATGGAGGTCTCCGAACACGCCTCCGAGCAGGCGCCGTCCAAGCTCGGCCTGCGGCCCGGCCAGACGATCGAGGTCGAAGACGCCATCAAGGCCATCGTCACCAAGTCGGCCAACGACGTCGCGGTGGTGGTCGCCGAAGCGCTCGGCGGCAGCGAGCGCGACTTCGCCCGGCTGATGACCGCCAAGGCGCGCGAGCTCGGCATGATGCACACCAATTACCACAACGCCTCCGGCCTGCCGGACGAAGCCCAGATCACCACCGCGCGCGACCAGTCGATCCTCGGCCGCGCGATCCAGGACCGCTTCCCGAAATACTTCCACTATTTCTCGACGCGCAACTTCGTCTATCGCGGCAAGGCGATGCGCAATCACAACCACCTGCTCGACCGCGTGGTCGGCGTCGACGGCATCAAGACCGGCTACATCCGCGAGTCCGGCTTCAACATCGTGACCTCGGTGCATCGCGGCAACCGCCGCATCGTCGCCGTGGTGTTCGGCGGGCGCACCGCCGGCTGGCGCGACGCGCGCATGCGCAGCCTGATCGAGGGCAATATCGCGGAAGCCTCGGTCAAGCGCACCGCGCCGCTGGTGGTCGAACGCTGGGAAGGCAAGGGCAAGCTCGCGGCCGCGCCGACGCCGGCCGCCGCCGCCTTGGTCCATATCCCGGTGCCGGCCGCCGCGCCGCCGGCCGCCGCCCGCCGCGCAGCTCGGCTCGACCGCGCCGATCAAGCCGCATGCCGTCAAGACCGTGACGGTCATGGTCGCGCCCAACGCCAATAACGGCGCCATGCTGACGCCGCCGCCGGTCGAGAGCCACACGCTGGCGCCGCCGTCGCTGCCATGCGGCGCATATCGCCACCGCCTCGATCAAGAAAGCCGATCCGGCGCCCTTGCCGCCGGCCAAGCCCGCGCTGCCGACCATCGAACTGGCGGCGGCGGGCAAGAGCCGTGCCGATCCCGGCCGAGCCCGCGGCCAGGCCGCGCGGGCCCTACATGATCCAGGTCGGCGCGTTCGACGACGAAGGCGACGCCAAAGAGCGCCTGGCCGCCGCGCACAGCAAGGCCAGACACGAACTCGGCAAGGCCGTCGGCTTCACCGAAAGGATCGCCAAGGGCGACAAGACGCTTTATCGCGCGCGTTTTGCCGGCCTCGACAAGACGCAGGCCGAGGCCGCCTGCCAGACACCTCAAGCGCAGCGAGATCCCGTGCATCTTGCTGAAGAATTGAGCGCGACAATAATCTGCGTCGATAACGGAATGCGCCCGGCAGTGTGCAGGAGCCGCCGTGATGTTGCGTACGGAGTACCTCAGCGATGGCGGCGAAGCAGAATCTCCTTGGCCTCGTTGACACGGGCCGCGAGATAGGTCGATCCCCCCTGGTCGGGATGGAGTTTCTTCATCAGCGTGCGGTGCGCGCGCCCGATGGCATCGGCGCTCGCGCCCGGCTGCAGGCCAAGGATCTGATAGGCCTCCTGTTCCGTCATTTTTCCGCGACGACGCCGCAGCGCCGCCCCGCTGTCGCGTCACCTTGCGCGTGCTCACGCCAGCCGGGCTCCCGGCGGTCAAGATACGCCACCAATAGCGCGCGGCTTTCGTCGTCGAATTCGGCGAGCAGGCTCGACCAGCGTCGCGACGTCGAGCGCTCGAGCGCCGCGCCCTGGTGGCGGCCGGCGATGATGCTGCCCGCGCATCTCGCCGCTGTCGTGGTCGAGCTCCATGTCGAGAAAGGCCGAGCGCACGCGCGAGGCTTGCCCGGCGCTCTTTCTGGTGCGGTGCGAAAAGCCGGCCGGCCCGAACGGCAGCCAGCCGAGCAGTCCGAGCCCGAAGACGCCGAGCGGAATGGCGACGCCGATTTCGCCGCGCAGGCCGAGGAACACCGCAAAGCCGAGCGCCAGCAGTGCCGCCGCCGGCCTTGAGCACGCGCGCGCCGATCTTTCGGGTCGACCTTGGAAATGACGTTGAGCGCCCACAGCGCGAGCACCAGCACCAGGAGGCCGAAGACCAGATCGGGCATCTATCTCAACTGCGCCAGCAGCTTCTGCGCGCGCCGCCGAGCGCGGCGCGCCGACAATTCCGTCGAGCGCCTTGATGCCGCCGGCGGCATAGGCGGCGACCGCGCGCAGCAATTCGCCGAGCTCGTGCGCGGCGCCGGTGTCGAAGCGGCAATAGGCGCCGCGCGACAGCCGCGCGATCTCGCGATAGGCCTGTTCGGCGACCGGCGTCGTCGCCCTCCTGGAACATGAAGACCGGCACGCCGAGCAGCCCAAGCTCGCCGGCCGCGGCGCACAGGTCGTCGATCTTCTCCTCCATGGCGTCGCCGACGAACACCAAGCGCCTGCACGCGCTGCTTGCCGTGTTCCTTGCGGGCGTGGCTAAGCACCTTGCCGATCTGGGTGTGGCCGCCGCGGCAATCGATGCGCGCCATCAGCGCGGCGAGCTTCGTCGCGCGCCGGCACCCAGCCGGAGGCGCGGCACTCGCCAAGCCCGCGAAAATAGACCAGCTGGATATCGAGCCCGCCGACCGCCGCCGCCTCGCGGAACATGTCGGCCTTGCAGCGTGCAGGCGGTGTCCCAGGTCGGCTGCCGGCTCATGGTGGCGTCGAGCGCGAAGATCAGCCGCCCGCGCTTGCCGCCGGTCGCCGCCGGGCCGAGCGCGCGCACTGTGCTCGATGAAGTCCTCGATCTCGGGCCGCGACGAGGCCGGCGCCGGGGCTGTTGGGGCGGTCTTTGCTCATGGGGACAGTTTACATCAATTCGCGCATTTCGCGATGCCCGCGCTTGACGCGGGCAAGGCGCCATCAACCGCATGGCTGCGCCGTTGACTGCCGCGTGGCCTAGGTCTATCCCGGTTTTGCATAGCTCAAGGCGTTCGGCCGAGTCGCCGAGAGGATCGCCGCAAGACTCGAGGCCCGACCGTCGCCCGCACGGTTTCAGCGCTACGCCGCGCCCTTGCGCCGTTCCGCAAGGCCGGCGAGCGCGTCGCGCTGGTGCCGACCATGGGCGCGCTGCACGCCGGCCATCTGGCGCTGGTGCGCGCAGGCGCGCCGCGCGCGCGCGCCGCGTGGTGGTGTCGATCTTCGTCAATCCGACGCAGTTCGCGCCGAACGAGGATTTCGCCAGCTATCCGCGCCGATTTGCACGCCGACCTTGACGGTGCTCGCTGAAGCCAAGGTCGATCTGGTCTGGGCGCCGTCGGCCGCGGTGATGTATCCGGACGGCTTTGCCACCCGCATCGAGCCGGCCGGCGCCGCCAAAGCCGGGCTGGAGGACAAGTTCCGCCCGCATTTCTTCGGCGGCGTCGCCACCGTGGTGGCCAAGCTGTTCACGCAAGTCGGCGCCCGACTTCGCGCTGTTCGGGGAGAAGGATTACCAGCAGCTGCGCGTCGTCACCCAGATGGCGAAGGATCTCGATCTGCCGGTCAAGGTCGTCGGCGTGCCGACCGTGCGCGAGAAGGACGGCTTGGCGCTGTCGTCGCGCAACGCCTATCTGTCGGCCGGCGAGCGCGCGCGCCGCGCCGGTGCTCTATCGCGTGCTCAAGGCAGAGCGCCGCGCGCATCAAGCGCGGCGAGCCGATCGGCGCACGTGCTGGAGCGAGGGCGCGGACGAGATCATGCGCGCCGGCTTTACGCTCGATTACCTGGAGGCGCGCCACGCGCGCACGCTGGCGCCGGTTTCCTCGCGCCAGGACGGCCCGATCCGGCTGCTGGTCGCCGCGCGCATCGGCAAGACGCGATTGATCGACAATATCGCGGTGTGAATGCTTCTGCCGTCCCGGCCGAGCGCGTTGGCGCGAAGCGCCGGGGCTCGTCTCCGCGCATATCGATAAGGCCACGGCCACCTGGGTCCCCGCCGAGCAGGTCGGCGGTCGCCGCGCTCCTGCAAGCGGGGAGCGGTAAATGCGCGGGGACGAATACAACCGATGACTACAACAACCCGAGCTCCCGCAACTCGCGCCGCATCTGCTCGGGCATGCGGGCGGCGCCGGGCGCGGCGCGCGGCGAGATCGCGCGGGGCGTCCTTGCCGTCGAGATAGCGCCAGCCCTGGAAGGCGGAACGCGGGCGCGGCTCGACCAGCACCAATTTGCCGTCGAGCACCAGTTGGCAGCGCTTGATGCCGTCTTTGCCGGTGGCCGAGCGCAAGGCCAGAATGCGCTCGCGGCAGGTGATTTGTCCGCGGATCACCCAATACAGCGAGCCGCCGGCGAGGTCCTCGGCGCGCTTGGGGTGCATGCGGGTGGTGTGGATGTGCTCGGGCTTCTGCCCGCGCCGCTTTTTCTCCTGCAGCTTCTGCTTGATCCAGTCTTCCAGGTCGGCGACCGAGTCGCAGCCGACGCAAAGCTTGATGAGATGGAGGGGCATTGCCGACTTCCGGAACCAACAGACTGACGGGAGCAAGGGATAGCGCGCGCGGGCGCGCAAAGAAAGCCGCGCGCGCGCCGCCGCTGTTGGAACCCGGACGTTATCGACGATTTTCACGGGTGTAACGCCGCGCGCGCTTGCGGATCGAGGACGGGGCGTACAATCTCTCGCTCCCGGCACCGTATTCTCACACCCAGGAGCCAACCCGATGCTTGCCTGCCGCCTCGCCGCATCCGCCGCCTTGCTCTGCCTCGTGCTGACGGCACCCGCGGCCTCGGCCGCACCGGCCGCGCCGGCGCTGCAACTGAAGAACTCGGCTCCCTATTCCAGGATCGCCGGCAATTTCCAGAGCTGCGCCCAGGCCTGCCGGCGGCCTTTCGATCAATGCATGGACCGCGTCGACCCGCGCTATTGCGAGGCGAGGCTCGAAAGCTGCATGAAAAAGTGCGAGTCCCAATATATCGGCCGCTGAGCCTCGCAGCCGGGCGCGCGAGATCGCGCGCCGCCGCTACGCTATGACTTGAGCCGCGGCTCGGGCCGCGCGGCCTCCGGCGCGATCTTCTTGGTGATGAACGGCCGGTTCTCCCGGTTCGCCAGATCGGCGGGGGTCTTGGGAGCCTCGCCGGGCGCGAGGCCGCGCCGCAGCACGGAGCGCAGCGAGGTCAACTCGCTTTGCAGCCGCGCATTGTCCTTGCGCACCGCTTCCAGCGAGCCCTCGACCACCGCGCGCTCGAGCTGCTCGCGTTGCAGCGTGTTGCTCAACTCGTCGATGCGCTTTTCGATATTGCCGCGGTTGACCTGGATGTCGGCCTCCAGCCGGCCATTGCGCTCGGTCAGCGCGGCCAGCTTTTCCTCGGCGCGGGCGAGCGCGGACTCGCGTACCTTCAGCGTCTTGACCGCGGCGGCGTGCCGCTCGGAGAGGTCCGCGCGCGCCTGCTCGATGTCCTTGATGTGGCGCTCGCGCGCCTCGTGCGCGGCCTCGATATGCGACAGCCGCTTCTCGGCATTGTTGCGGCCGATCGCCGCTTCCACCGCCTTGCGGTCGAAGGCGCGCACTTCCTCGGCGCGCGCGGCAAGATTATGGCGGGCGTCGGCCAGCAGGCGGTCGGCGGTGCCGGCGCGCGACTGCAAGGCCTCGATGCGCATGTTGAGGCTGCTGCTTTCGGCGCGCTGGCGCTCGCGCGTCTCGGCGAGCTCGGCGCCGAGCCGGCTGCGCTCGGCCGTGGCTTCGCTCAGGCTGGCTTCGGCCTTGCCGAGCTGCGCGCGCAGCGTGGTCAGCGTGTTTTCGCGCTCGGTCAGCCGCCGCGTGAGGCGGGCGATTTCGTCGAGCGATTGCTCGCCGGCGGCCGCGAGCGAGCGTTTTTCATCGTCCAACAGCGCGAGCTTCTCGCGCGCGGCGGCGATCTCGCCTTCCAGTTCGCCGAGGCGCGCTTGCGCGCCGTCGAGCTGCTCCTGCAACAGCTCGCGCGCTTCGGTCACCGCTTCGCGTTGCGTGCGTTCCTCCGCCAGTGTGTGGCGCAGGTCGGTGAGCTCGGTGCTGCCGGTTAGCAGATTGTTGTAAAGTTGGATGCTCGCGCTTTCCAAGGCCCGGTTGGATTCGCGCGCCAGTTCGAGCTCCTCGCCCAGTTTCTCCGCCTTGGCGGCGAACTCGGTCGACGATTTCTCGACCTGGTAGAACTCGGTGCGTAGCGCCTCGTAGGCCGCGCGCAGCTCGTCGAGCGTCTTGGAAAGTCGCAGGCCTTGCGATTTTTCCTGCTCCAGCTCATGCAGCGTGCTGGTGAACGGCGCCACCAGTCTGTTGAAGGCCTGCTTGAGCTCGTCGAGCTCGCCGATCTTGCGGCCGGCGTCGCTTAAGAGATTGCGCAGCGCCTCGTTCTCCTCGCCGAGGCGCGAGCCGACGTCGGCAATATCCGCAACCGTGATCGGGGAACCCTCGCCGTTTTTGGCGGGCGCCGGCGGCGGTTTGTCGGCTCCGCCTTCCCCCGCTTTGCGGCCGAAAAGCTCCGACAACTTTGTCATGACGACGCCCCCACGACCCGCCTGAAACGGGTGCCACGCCCTTGCCCGGAGCGAGCCTAGGACAGGCGTTTCGCGCTGGGAAACGGCGGCGCGCAGGCCTGTGGGTAAGCTTTCGCTAGCGGCTGTAATCACGAACGAATTTACCGGGGGTGGCGCCGCGACGCCGCGCGCGCCGTCAGGGCGTCGCCGGCGCAATCGCCATGATCTTGCCGCCCTCGGCGACCTGCGCGTCCTTCTCGACCGCGATCTCGGCCACGGTGCCGTCGATCGGCGCGGTGAGCGTGTGCTCCATCTTCATCGCCTCGATGATGGCCAGGCGCTGGCCGCGCGTGACGGCGGCGCCCTGCTCCACCAAGATCGCCAGCACCTTGCCGTGCATGGGCGCGCGCACGACGCCCGCTGTGCTCGGCATCGCCGGCCTCGTCGAGCGCAAGATCGCGCAACGACACCTTGGTCTGGCGGCCGCGGCGCAGCACATAGGCCGCGCCGTCGGCATGTAGACGTCTGCATCGAACGCCGTCGCGACGCCGTCCACCGTGACCGAATAGCCGTGCGCGCCGTGGCGACACGGTCGCGATCGACGGTCTTGCCGTCGGCCATGACCGGCACGCGCCAGCCGCCGCTCGCCCGAAAGCTGAAAGCCGTCGTCGCTGTCCCAGGGCGACGGCTGGCGCTTCGGCGTCGCGTCGTCCTGTGCAGACGCCGCTCGCTCCTGCTCGAGCAGCAGACGCCAGCGCCGCGCGCGACGGCGCCGAGATCGAGCGGCTGCGGCGCGGCGCCGAGCTCGGCCAGATGCGCGTCGATGAAGCCGGTGTCGAAATCGCCGGCGCGGAAGCCGGGCGCGCGGCAGAGCGCGGCCAGGAAGCCGAGCATTGCTGCGCGGCCCGGCGACGACGCGTGCTTTCGAGCGCCTCGGCCAGCCGGTCGAGCGCGTGCTGGCGCGTCTCGCCGTGCGCGATCACCTTGGCGATCATCGGATCGTAGAACGGCGTGATCTCGTCGCCCGTCTTCGACGCCGGTATCGACGCGCACGCCTTCGCCTTGCGGAAGCCGAGCGCGAGCAGCTTGCCGGTCGACGGCAGGAAGCCGTGCTCGGGATCTTCGGCATAGAGCCGCGCTTCGACCGCGTGGCCGTCGAGCGTTATTTCATCCTGCTTGAGCGGCAGCTTCTCGCCGGCGGCGACGCGGAACTGCCATTCGACCAGATCGAGGCCGGTGACGGCTTCGGTGACCGGATGCTCGACCTGCAGCCGGGTGTTCATCTCCATGAACCAGAAGCCGTCCGGCTTGAGGCCGCCGCTGCCGTCGGCGATGAACTCGACGGTGCCGGCGCCTTCGTAAGCCGACCGCCTTGGCGGCGGCGACCGCGGCCGCGCCCATCTGCGCGCGCAAGGCTGCGCTCATGCCGGGCGCCGGCGCCTCCTCGATCACCTTCTGGTGGCGGCGCTGCAACGAACAGTCGCGCTCGTTGAGATGAATGGCATTGCCGTGCCGGTCGGCGAAGATCTGCATCTCGATGTGGCGCGGCGCGCTGACATATTTCTCGATCAGCACGCGGTCGTCGCCGAAGGCGGATTTCGCCTCGCGTTGCGCCGCTTCCAGCGCGGCGTCGAAATCGGCGTGGCGCTCGACGCGGCGCATGCCCTTGCCGCCGCCGCCGGCCACCGCCTTGATCAGCACCGGATAGCCGATCTCGTAGGCTTTCTGCTTGAGGAATTTCGGCTCCTGCATCTCGCCGTGATAGCCGGGCACCACCGGCACGCCGGCCTTTTCCATCAGCGCCTTGGCGCGGTCCTTCAGCCCCATGGCGCGGATCGCCGCCGGCGGCGGGCCGACGAAGACGATGCCGGCATCGAGGCAGGCTTGCGCAAAGTCGGCGTTCTCCGACAGAAAGCCGTAGCCGGGATGGATGCATTCGGCGCGCGCCGCCTTGGCGGCGGCGATCAGTTTGTCGATGGCGAGATAGCTCTGCGCCGCCGGCGCCGGGCCGATGGCATGCGCCTCGTCGGCCAGCCGCACGTGCAGCGCGCCGGCGTCGGCCTCCGAATAGACCGCGATGGTGCGCAGGCCGCAGCCGCTTGGCGGTGCGGGCGATGCGGCAGGCGATTTCGCCGCGATTGGCGATCAGGACGGAGGAGAACATCGGGCCCCGGCTGTCTGGCGCGATATCTAGCGCGCGGCGCCGGCGGCGCTTGGCCGCTGCGGCGGCATTGGCGGCGCCGCGCTCGGCGCCGGCGGCCTGGGCGTCGCGTCGGCATCGGCTTCGGCAGCTGGCGGCTCGGCATTCATGATGCTGACCGGCGGGATCGAGGCGGCCGAGGGGAAGTCGTATTTGTCGGAGAGCGGTTGCGGCGCTTTCGGCGGCCGGCGCATCGCCGGCGCCGGCGCCGGCAGCGCTGACAGCGCCGGCTGCTTCTCGGCCCGGCGCTTGTTCCAGGCCTCGGCGTAGCGCGAGACGTATTGCTCGAACACCTGCGCCTTCAGATTGGCCTTGAGCGCGTCGGTGTCATCGAGCAGCGCGAAGGCGGCGCAACGCTCGGCGGTGCAGCCGTCGCGCGCCGCCAGCACATGGGCGGCGATGCCGAAACGGTCGAGCTCGATGGCGCGGCGCGGCTGGCGGCAAGCGCGGCGGCGACCTGCGGGTCGGGCGTATGCGCCGCGTCGGCGAGCAGCCGCAGCCGCGCCGCCATATAGGCGACGGCGGCGGCGGCGTTTTGCGGCCGAGCCGAACACCGCCTTCTCGCAGGCGTTCTCGACCGCGTCGCCCGGCCGCGCCATCGAGACAGGCGAGCGCCGAGCCGGGCGCCAGCGCGGCGCGCTCGAGCGCAGCCGGCGCGCTCGAGCAGCGCGCGCCGCTCGGCCGCCTGCTCGGTCGGCGCTCAGGCGGTCGATCAGCACCGCCAGCGCCGCCAGCACCAGGCCAAAGCCGATCGAGCGAGACAGCGCGCGCAGGCGCACCTCGCGCGGCACCGCCACCAGAAGCGCGAGCACCAGCGCGGCCAAGGTCGCGACGATGGCGAGCGCCACCGGCGCCGTCAACAAGCCGCTCAGCCAACCGCTGCCGGTGCCCGTCATCGCATCCGTTACTGCTTCACCTTCGCTCCGGAGACTCTTGACCACGTGCGCCCACTTCTCGATGTCCTTGCGCAGATAGGCGTCGAATTCCTCCGGCGTCTTGACCATCGGGATGGCGCCCTGCTTGAGCCAAGCTGCCTTCACGTCGGGCTTCTTGATCACTTTGTTGATCGCCTGTGTTGAGGAAGGTCGACGACCTCCTTGGGCGTGCCCTTCGGCGCCATGACGCCGAGCCAGATGGTCGCCTCGTAGCCGGGCACGGTCTCGGCGACGGTCGGCAGGTCGGGCGTGAGCTCGGAGCGCTTCACGCCGGTGGTGGCGAGCGCGCGCACCTTGCCGGCCTTGGCCAGCGGCAACATGGTGGTGATGGCGTCGAACATCATCTGCACGTTGCCGGCCAGCACGCTGTTGCGCGCGTCGCCCGAGGCCTTGTGCGGCACGTGCACGATGTCGATGTCGGCCATGGCTTTGAACAGTTCGCCGGCCATGTGATAGGGCGTGCCCGGGCCGGACGAGGCGTAATTGAGCTTGCCCGGATCGTTCTTGGCGTAGCGCGATGAATTCGGCGACGGTCTTGGCCGGCACCGAAGGGTGCACCACCATCAGCAGGTCGGAATAATTGACCGTCGCCACCGGCACGAAGTCGCGCATCAGCTCGTACGGCTTGTTGGGGATCAGCGATTCATTGGTGGTGTGCGTGTTCGACATCACCAGCAGCGTGTAGCCGTCGGGCGCCGATTTCGCGACCACTTCGGTGCCGATGAGCGAGCCGGCGCCGGGGCGGTCCTCGACGATGAAGGACTGCTTGGTTTCTTCGGACAGATATTTGGCGAGCACGCGGGCATAGACGTCGGCCGGCCCGCCGGCGCCGAACGGCACGATGAATCGCACGGTCCGGTTCGGATAATTTTGCGCCGTGGCCGGCAGAGCGAGCAAGGCGGCGAGCAGCAAAGCGGCAATACGCAGGCAGGCAAGCATCGGAAATCCTCCACATGATGTCGGCGGTTGATGACGCCGCGTTGGTTTTGCTTATTCCTTGGGTGATCGAGGCCCGAGCCGTCAAGTCCCGCCCGCCGATTTGAAGCCGGGCGCGAGATCGGCCGCCGCGGCGAAGGCGCCCTTGGCCTCGACCGAGGTCATGGCGACGGTGGTGCGCAGGTCGGTGACGCCGCCGCCGCTAGCCGCCGCGAGCAGCACCGCCGCCATCTGGATGTCGCCCGGCGCCTCGGCGATGCTGAGGAAGTCGTATTCGCCGAAGGTGAGGTAGTAACCGATGAGCTTGCCGCCGGCCTTGGCGATGGCGCGGCCGACCGCGTCGGCGCGGTCCTCCGGCTTCACGATCATGCCCTTGATGGCGTCGCGGGTGTAGCGGCCTTGCGTGATGTAGATCGGCATGCGTTCCTCCCGCGGCGCTTAGGCGCGCCGTCCGGACAGGCGCATTCTAGCCGAGCCGACGCGAATCGGCGAAGGCGACGGCGCTCAAGCGCGGTCGAGCTGGCTTTCCTTGGCGACGCGCTCGAAGGCTTCGCCGGAACTCTTGATCCGGTACTGGTAGTCGTCGCCTTCCGACGGCAGCAGCTTGACCACCGTATAGCTGCCGGTGGCGGCGGCGCGGCCGAAGGTCGGCGAGGTGTAATAGACCGTTTCGCCGACCTGGTATTTGTGCGGCGTGACCGGCAGCTCCTGCGGTCACGATCGGCTGCATCGGCGGGCTGACCGTGCGCAGGATCTTGGACGCCAGAATCTTGGACGCCAGGATCTTGGACTTGATGTCGACCGCGCGGCCGGACTTGCGCGACGTCGCAGACGCGCGCGACGTCTTGCGACACCGGCCGCCGCGCGCGATCTTCGCCGCCGTCTTGGGGGCGCCACGGGCGCTTTTTGCCGTTTTTTGGCGGTTTTCGCCGCCGTTCGCCGGGCGGCTTTGGCGCGACCGCCCGTGGGTCTTGGTTGAGGTTTTGCTCATAGGGTCAATATAGCAGCTAATTTTATCAAGCGTGCGAAGTTTTTCTCTCGGAAAGTAAATAGGATCAATGGCTTACACTGCAAGTCCCGGATTCTGGGGAACTGCGGCACTTCCGCGGCAGGCGCGCGGAACCCGGCCGGACGCCCCGGCGTTTTCCGGCCACAGCCAGGGAGGTTTCTCATGCGTGTCCTGCTCGGCATCATTCTCGGCGCCCTGCTCACCGTCGGCGGCTGCCTATATCTACGATTCCCACAACGCCATGGCCGCCCTGAATGAGCCGAACGCCATCCAGCGCCCGTTGGTGAACTGGGAGGTGGTCGGCCACAAATGGCAGCGGCTCACCGAGCGCGCCCGCGTCGAATGGAACCGGCGTCGCCGAGTTAACGCGCCGACCTGTTCGCGCTCGCCCACCCGCAAGGCGTCAACGATGGCGCGGCGGTCGAGCGGGTGCCGTCGTCGCCTTCGATCAGCAGCGGCGTGCGGCCACTGTGCTCGACGTGCCGCGCCCACGACAGCGCCTCGTCGAGCGCCGGCAAACTCCTTGAACAGCATCTGCTCCTTGGCGAGCGGCGCAATGTCCTGCGAGCCGTTCGGCCCGCTGTAAACGCGATAGCGCATGATCGAACCTCGTTATACCGGCGGCGATCGCCGCTCTGCGCCCCGTCTTGAATGGTGTGCATGTCAACGTGAGCGGCCGCGGCTCGGTTCCGGGCCGGTTTTATCCGCAGCACGCGTGCTAAGGTTCCGGCGGGAGGAACACACGCATGCAGGCGGTTTGCTACGAGCGGAACGGGTCAGCGCGCGAGGTGTTGCGGGTCTGCGACGTCGAAACGCCGCAACCCGGCGCCGGCGAGGTGCGGGTCAAGCTCGCCGCCTCCGGGGTCAACCCCTCCGACGTCAAATCGCGCCAAGGCGCGACCCGCAAGATCGCCTGGCCGCGCGTCATCCCGCACAGCGACGGCGCCGGCGTCATCGACGCGGTCGGCGACGGCGTGCGCGAAGTCGCGCATCGGCGAACGGGTCTGGATCTGGAACGGGCAATGGAAGCGCGCCGTTCGGCACCGCCGCCGAATTCATCGCGCTGCCGGCCGCGCAGGCGGTCAAGCTGCCGGACAACGTGAGCTTCGAAGCCGGCGCCTGCCTCGGCATCCCGGCCATGACCGCCTATCACGCGGTCGCGCTCGCCGGCGCCAAAGGACGCGACGCTGCTGGTGGCGGGCGGCGCCGGCTCGGTCAGCCAATACGTCATCCAGTTCGCCAAGCTGGCGGGCGCGCGCGTCATCGCCACCGTCTCGTCGCCGCAGAAGGCCGAGATCGCGCGCGAGGCCGGCGCCGACCACACCATCGACTACAAGCGCGAGGATGTCGGCGCGCGGGTCATGGCAATTGACCGGCAAGCGCGGCGTCGATGCGGTGATCGAGATGGATCTCGCCGCCAACGCCAAGCTGATCCCGGCCGTGCTGCGGCCGAAGGGCAGCGTCATCGTCTACGGCACCACGCCGGAGGCGGTGCTGCCGGCGGCCTTCTGCCTGGTCAACTCGATCACGCTGCAAATTCTTCCTGGTCTACGAGCTCGACGCCGCCGAGCGCGAGCGCGCGCTCTCCGCCATCGACGATGCGCTCGAGCGCGGCGAGCTGATCAACCGCGTGGCGCAGCCGACTTATGCGCTGGCCGACATCGCCGCCGCGCATGAGGCGGTCGAGCGCGGCACGATCGGCAACGTGATCGTGACGATGTAAAGTATTGTCGTCACCGGGCTTGTCCCGGTGACCCGCGCTTAGGATTGCACGTGCCCACGCTTGGCGGGATGGCCGGCGTCAAGCCCGGCCGATGACAGGCCTTCGGCGCCACCACGGCGTCCTTGAAGCCCGCCGCGTCGAGCGCGCGGCGCACCGCGCCCGAACGCTTGGCCTCTTGCAGCAACTCGCTCGCCAGCTTGAGCGCCGCCGGGCGGCCTTTGGGCACGGCGACCGAAATGCCGGTCTGCTGGAAATGGCCGGGCAGCACGCGCGCGCCCGGCAGCTTGGGCAACAGGCCGGCGAAGGAATCGGCCGACAGCGCGAAGGCGTCGCCCTGCCCGGTGCGCGCCATCTCGGTCATCAGGTCGACGCCGGCCACTTCCTCGACGCCGGCGAGCGGCGCGGTGCGGCGCGCGCTGCGCATGGTGGTGGTGTTGGCGATGGCGACGATGCGCAGGCCCGGCCGGTTGACCTCGTCGATGGTTTGGATGGTGGAGCCGGCCGGCACCAGATAGGTGCTGTCGATGACGTAATAGGCCGGGCCGAAATCGACCTTCTTCTCGCGCTCGGCGTCGCGCGGCATGAAGGCGAGGTCGCAAGTCGCCGCCCGCCACCGCGTCGGTCACCTGGCCCGAATTGGAGAACACCTGCAAATCGAGCGGCAGCCGCAGGCGCGCCGCGAAGGCGCGCAGCAGGTCGACGGTGACGCCGTGCACCGCGCCGGCCGCGTCCTTGATGCAGAAAAAAGCCGAGGCCGCCGGCGCGACCACCACGCCGCCGCGCAAGGTGCCGGTCGGCGCCAATTGCTTGAGATCGTCAGGGGTTGTCATGGCGGCAGGCTTTAGCACGCGGAATGGTGTAAGGTCACCGCCGCGCGGCGGAAACGACGCCGCTTCGCGGGGAGACAGCTCATGCGTTTCTTGTCGGGGGTGGCGGTCGGCATCATTTTGGTGGTCGGCTTTTCCTATCTGCACGACACCGGCCGGGTCAAAATGGGCCCGCCCGACCCGTTCGTGAACTGGGGCACGGTGATGGGGATTTTGGCGCGCTGACGATCGCGACCCTCGTCATGGCCGGGCAACCGGGTCCGGCCGTTGGCCGGCCCGGCTGTAAACTTGTCCCGGCCATCCCGCTGATCTTGGCAAGGCCGTGCCCGCCCCGTCGAGATGCGCGGGACGAGCCCGCGCATGACAAGGGACCTCAGAACTTCTCCACCCAGGGCCGCAATTCGATCTCCCAGCTCCAGGCGCTGCGCGGCTGCTGCAGGACGTGCCAGATAATTCTGCGCGATGGCGTCGGGGTCGAGCAGCGCGTCCGGATTGTCCGGCGACGGCGGCCGGCGCGCGCTGGCGATGCCGCCGTCGATGACGAAATGCGCGACATGGATGCCCTGCGGCGACAGTTCGCGCGCCAGGCTTTGCGCCAGTCCGCGCAAGGCGAACTTGCCCATGGCGAAGGGCGCCGACTGCGCGTAGCCCTTCACGCTCGCCGAAGCGCCGGTGAACAAAATGGCGCCGCGGCGTTTCGGCAGCATGCGCTTGGCCGCCGCCTGCGCCACCAGGAAGCCGCCGAAGGCCGAGACGTCGATCGCCTTGGCGACCTCGGCCGGATCGAGTTCGATGAACGGCCCGCGCGTGCGGTAGCTGGCGTTGTAGACGACGACGTCGGGCGCCGGATCGAGCGCGGCAAACAGCTTGTCGACTTGCGCGCGGTCGGTGGCGTCGCAGGCGTGCAGGCTCGGCTTTGGTTTCCTGCGCCAGCGTGGCGAGCTTGTCGGTCGAGCGCGCGGCGAGCGCGACGCGCATGCCGTTTTTGGCGAACAGGCGCGCGAGCGAGGCCGACAGGCCGGAGCCGGCGCCGACGATGAGGGCGGAGGTGTAGGTCATTGAAAGAACCCGTGACGGTTACCGAATAAATTTCACGCCAATATCGACGCCCTGCCGAACGACGGCCAGAATCTCGAACCAATCCTTCTCTTCTTCCGTCTCGCACGACACAGTGAGCAAGTCGCGCGCTTCGGCGATCGCCTCCTCGGGCGTCACACTGCCAAAGACGGACATGCATTCCCTGCTTCCATCGTGAATGTCCATATAGAAGATGTCCCAGTCGGGGCCGGGCCGTTTTTCAATTTTGTCTGTCATAGCTCAATGTAGCAAACTCTTCGCAAATCGGACCAGACTTTATCCGCCCTCATCCTGAGGAGACCGCGCAGCGGTCGTCTCGAAGGATGGGGCGGCCCCATGGTTCGAACGCTCTACGAGCGCTCTTCACCATGAGGCCGAAAAGAACTGGCAGAGCCGCATCAACGCCCGCGAAAGGCCGCGAAGCTGCCGAAGGAGAAGCGGAAAAGGCGTGAGCGCGTCCACCCTATTCTCGCGACAATTTCCGCGCTAACATCAAAACATGCGTCGTGACCAGGTCATCGACAAATTGAAGGCGATCGAGCCTGCGATCCGCGCGCTCGGGGCGAAGGCGCTTTACCTCTACGGCATCGCATGCGCGACGAAGCGCGCGCCGGTTCCGATGTCGATAATTCCATCGACAAGGACCCCGCCAGTTATTTCGGCTTCGACCAATTCATGTCGATCAATTTCAAGTTGCAGGAAACGCTTGGCGCCGACATCGGCTACACAACCCGCGAGGGATTGGTGGATTTCTATCGGCCCGATATTGAACGCGAAGCGATGCACGGGTATTCTGATGGCGGCCGAGCGCCTCCCCGCGCCCGGCTTGAGCATGTCCGCCTCATCCTGAGGAGACCGCGAAGCGGTCGTCTCGAAGGATCGGGCGTGCCCCTGGTTCGATGCTGCTCACAGCGATCTCAGCATGAGCCCTGAAATTAGCGATCCGCAGGGTACGGCGCTACGCGCTTTTGCCATACCCGCGCTGATGCATTATGTTGTCGCTCAGTAAATGCGCAATCGAAAACGCACATCCAATACCGACGTTAGCTTATCGTTCGATCTCATCGAGTCGTCATCAATATCTGAGTTTGTCCAACTGGATAGCCTGGAGCGGGTTGACGCCGAACATCTTGACCGTCCACCCCTGAGCTGCCTGCAGTTGGCAAATGTCATTATGTATTGTCGCAGCAAAGTGCCAAAGATTGCGTTAACCCGGGAGCCTTGCGGGTGAAAATCCCTATGACTTGCCCGGTCATGATGTCCAATAGAGGACCCCCAGAGTTGCATGCGATTTACACTTGCATCCAACTGCACGATTTATGCTCAGACCCGACGTAATATGAACAAATAATTCCGGTGTGGCAGGTCAAATTAAGATGCTCAAACGGATAACCAAGAAACGCGACCTGATCACCGATCCGCTGTTCGAGTTCCTCGTTTAGTATAAACTGATGGACCCGGCTGTTCGACCATTCGGGAACTTCAAGAACTGCATCGAAATCGTTTCGATCTGACCAGTGAAGCCTCGCTGCAAATTGTTGCAGGCTGCAAGCAGAACTCCTGTGGTCTAAACGAGTTGAAGTCCGACTTCTTATCAAGACCCGACTATTTGTAGGTCCTAAAAACACATGATGGTTCGTAACACATGATAGCCACTGTGGCGAACGCAGTGCCACTAGCGATTCTTAACATCTTGATCGTTTAAAAAACCGATATGAAACACTCCGGAATTGACTTATCAAAAATGTCATCAGTGCCATCAGCGCGCCTCCAATTGATTGACCCTCTCACATCCTAAACACCCCGAACTTCGTCTCCGGCACCGGCGCGTTGAGCGCGGCGGAAAACGCCAGCGCCAGCACGCGGCGCGTCTCGCTCGGCGCGATGATGCCGTCGTCCCACAGCCGCGCGGTGGCGTAATAGGGATTGCCCTCGGTCTCGTACTGGTCGCGGATCGGCGCCTTGAATTCCTCTTCCTCGACCTCGGACCACTTGCCGCCGCCGGCCTCGATATTGTCGCGCTTGACGGTCGCCAGCACGCTCGCCGCCTGCTCGCCGCCCATCACCGAGATGCGCGCGTTCGGCCAGGTGAACAGAAAGCGCGGGCCATAGGCGCGCCCGCACATGCCGTAATTGCCGGCGCCGTAGGAGCCGCCGACGATGAGCGTGATCTTCGGCACCTGCGCGCAGGCGACCGCGGTCACCATCTTGGCGCCGTCCTTGGCGATGCCGCCGGCCTCGTAGTCGCGCCCGACCATGAAGCCGACGATGTTCTGCAGGAACAGCAGCGGGATGCGGCGCTGGCAGCACAGCTCGATGAAATGCGCGGCCTTGAGCGCGCTCTCGGAAAACAGAATGCCGTTGTTGCCGAGGATGCCGACCGGCATGCCGTGGATATGCGCGAAGCCGGTGACCAGCGTCGTGCCGTAGAGCGCCTTGAACTCGTCGAACTCGGAAGCGTCGACCAGGCGCGCGATCACCTCGCGCACGTCGTATTGCTTCTTCAGGTCGACCGGCACGATGCCGTCGAGCTCGGCGGCGTCGAGCGCCGGCTCGCGCGGCGGCGACGAGCGGAATGTCGACGTGCTTCTTGCGTGTTGAGATTGGCGACGATGCGGCGCGCGATCGACAGCGCGTGATGGTCGTCCTGCGCCAGATGATCGGCGACGCCGGATTTGCGCGCGTGCACGTCGGCGCCGCCGAGATCCTCGGCGCTCACCACCTCGCCGGTCGCCGCCTTCACCAGCGGCGGGCCGCCGAGGAAGATGGTGCCCTGGTTCTTGACGATGATGGTCTCGTCCGACATCGCCGGCACGTAGGCGCCGCCGGCGGTGCACGAGCCCATCACCACCGCGATCTGCGGGATGCGCAGCGCCGACAGCGTCGCCTGGTTGTAGAAGATGCGGCCGAAATGCTCGCGGTCGGGGAACACCTCGGTCTGGTGCGGCAGGTTGGCGCCGCCGGAATCGACCAGATAGATGCAGGGCAGCCGGTTCTCGCGCGCGATCTCCTGCGCGCGCAGATGCTTCTTCACCGTCATCGGGTAATAGGTGCCGCCTTTGATGGTCGAGTCGTTGCACACCACCATGCATTCGCGGCCCTCGATGCGGCCGATGCCGGTGATCAGCCCGGCGCCGTGGATGGCGTCGTCGTACATGCCGTAGGCGGCGAGCGGCGACAGTTCGAGGAAGGGCGAGCCCGGATCGATCAGGTTCATCACCCGGTCGCGCGGCAGGAGTTTGCCGCGCGCGACGTGCCTCTCGCGCGACTTTTCCGAGCCGCCGAGCGCCGCCTCGGCGCGGCGCGCCTGCAACTCGGCCGTGAGCGCGCGCATCTTCTCGGCATTGGCGCGGAACTCGGCGGCATTGCGATCGATCGACGACGACAAAATCGCCAAGTTCCCCTCCCCGGCCGCGGCGTCCAATGCGGGAGTTTTCCGCCAAAAGCGTGCGTTGAATCAGGCCTATCGGCAAAGCGTGCCCCGCGGGAACCGGGAACGCAATGGTGACCGCGGCAATTGCGCCCGTGATGGGAACTTGCCCGCCCGCGCGACGTTTTCCCACAGAGTAGGCGCAGTTTGCGTCTCGGGGAGTATCCAGAGGAGAGAGCAAAATGAAGACCGTGTTGCTATCCACCGTCGCCGCGGCGGTGCTGGCGCTTGCCGGCGTCGCGTCGGCCCAAAATCTGCCCAGTGAGAAGAGCGCGGCTCCCGACCGGGCTCCGGCCGCACAGCAACGTGCGCCGGCCGAAAAGGTCGCGCCGGCGATGAAGGCGGGCGAAAAGAAGGCGCCCAGCGCTGCGCAGATCCAGAAGCATGAGACCACCGGCGCCTCGTCCGAAGAGAAGGGCGAGCTGAAGTCCGAAAAGAGCCCGATGAAGGGCGAAAAGGCCCCCGGCAAGGTCGACAGCAAGACCAGATCAGCAAGGCCGACAGCAAGACCGGCGCCACGTCGACAGCAAGACCAACAGCAAGGTCGACAGCAAGACCGGCGCCACCGTCGACAGCAAGACCAACAGCAAGGTCGACAGCAAGTCGAACGCCGCCTCCAGCGACAAGCCGGGCGTGAAGAACGAGACCACCGCGCAAGGCTCGATCGCCGCCGGCGCCAAGCTCTCGACCGAGCAGCGCACCAAGATCGTCTCGGTCTTCCACCAGCACCGCGTGGCGCCCGCCAAGCTGAACATCTCGATCCGCGTCGGCGCGCGCGTGCCGGCCAGCGTGCACTTCTACCCGGTGCCGCAGGAAGTCATCGTGATCTATCCGGAATGGCGCGGTTACGACTACATTCTGGTCGGCGATGAGATCCTGATCATCAACCCGCGTACGCACGAGATCGTGGCGATCCTGGAAGCCTAACGATCCGCGCACTTGCACATGAAGCGGCCGGGAACTTTCCCGGCCGCTTTCGTTTGTGCGCGCATGAAACTATTTTGAAACGAGAGCGAGTTCCGGGAACCGGTTCCGGCGCCGCGGTTGAACTCGCGCCGGACGAGTTTCGGCGCGGGGCCGCCGGGTGCCTAAAGTGTGCGCATGGCAGGCAGCGCGCGCGGGAACGTTCGCGGCGGCCGATCATTGACTCGGTGAGATCAAAAACACCGAGAGGAACCGACATGAACAAAGATCGCATCGAAGGCTCGTTCGAGCAGGGCAAAGGCAAGATCAAGGAAGTGGCCGGCAAGGCGACCGGCGACGCCAAGCTCGAAGGCGAAGGCAAGGCGCAGAAGACCGCGGGCAAAGTGCAGAACGCCGTCGGCGGCATGAAGGACGCGGTCAAGGAAGCCCTGGACGATTGAGGGCTCGGCGGACCACGCGACCTGAATTGAGAAACCCGGCGCTTGCGCCGGGTTTTTCGTTGTGCAGGCTAGTCCGACAGGAGCCCGTCTATGATCACGCGTTTTCCCGGCCTGACGCCGACCCGCAGCCGCGCCGTCGTCCATGACGGACTGGTCTTTACGGTCGCGGTGTCGCCCGATCCCGAGCCCGACTTTTACCAGCAAACCCGCAAAGCCTTGCGGCGGATCGACGAAAGCCTGGCGCTATCCGGCACCGACAAAAGCCGCATCCTGTCGGCGCTGGTCTACATCGCCGACATCGCCAAGAAAGAAGAGATGAACCGGGCCTGGGACGAATGGGTCGATCGCGCCAACCCGCCGATGCGGGCCTGCCTGGGCGTCGACTTGGAGCCTCCCCATCTGGTCGAGATCGTGGTGACCGCGGCCAAGCGCTGAAGTCGAAGGGCACGCCCGATGTCGCGCCGCACCGAAATATCCGCCGGCATCCTCGCCTTCCGCCGCCGCAGCGGACTGGAGGTGCTGCTCGCCCATCCGGGCGGGCCGTTCTGGCGCGGCCGCGACGAGGGCGCCTGGTCGATCCCCAAGGGCGTGGTGGTTTCCGGCGACCTGCTGGCCTGCGCCAAGCGCGAATTCAACGAGGAGACCGGGCTGACCGCCGCCGGCGACTTCCTGCCGCTCAAGCCGGTGCGGCAGAAGAGCGGCAAGCTGGTGCACGTCTTCGCGCTGGAGGCGGATTTCGACCTCGCCGGCTTTTCCAGCAACGCCTTCGAAATGGAGTGGCCGCCGCGCTCCGGCAAGCTGGCGAGCTTTCCCGAGGTCGACCGCATCGCCTATTTCACGGTCGCCGTGGCGCGCCGCAAAATTTTGCCCGGCCAGCGCCCGTTCATCGAGGAATTGGTGGCGCTGCTGAAAGGCTAGGCTCGGCGCACCGTCGGCCAGTCGACTTCGTCTTCGGGCAGCACCCAGGTCTCCTTGAGCGCGGCGGCGTGCCACTCGCGCCAGGCCGGCAGCGCCATCACCGCGTCCATGTAGGCGCGCGACGGCGCCGACACCTCGACGGCGTAGGTGTGGAAGCGCGCCACCACCGGCGCATACATGGCGTCGGCGGCGCCGAATTTGCCGAACAAAAACGGCCCGCCTTTACGCCGAAGCGCGCGCGGCAATCGGCCCACAGCGCCTCGATGCGCCGCACATTGGCCGCGGCCTCCGGCGTCAGCGCGCGCTTGATCACCGGCCGCGCCATGGTTCATCGGCATCAGCTTGCGCAGCGGCTGGAAGCCGGCGTGCATCTCGTTGGCGACCGCGCGCGCCAGCGCCCGCGCCGCGGCGTCGGCCGGCCACAGGCCGGCGGCGGGAAATTTCTCCGCCAGATATTCGAGGATCGCCAGCGATTCCCACACCGACACGTCGCCGTCGACCAGCACCGGCACCTTGCCGGTGCCGGAGACCGCGCCGACCACGGCCTTGAAGTCGGGCGCGTCGAGCGAGATCACCTGCTCCTCGAACGGGATGCCGGCGGCCTTCATCGCGATCCACGGCCGCAACGACCAGGAGGAATAGTTCTTGTTGCCGACGATCAGCTTCAGCGTCATCGCGTTGCGCTCCTAGGGCGCCGAGGCTCGCGCAAGCAGGCGGCATGCGGCAAGTGAATTTGCGTGATGGCGGTGAGCAGCGCGGCGAATGAATCGTCACTTCTTGTCGCCGGGCGGCTCGACCGGGCCGCCCGCCTGCTTCCAGGCGCAAAAGCCGCCGGCGATATGCGCCACCGGCTCCAGCCCCATCATCTGCGCGGTCTGCGCCGCCAGCGCCGAGCGCAAGCCTCCGGCGCAGAAGAACACGAATTTCTTGTCCTGCGCGAAGGCCGGCTTGTGATAGGGGCTTGCCGGATCGATCCAGAACTCCAGCATGCCGCGCGGGCAATGGAAGGCGCCGGGCACCCTGCCCTCGCGCTGCAATTCGCGGATGTCGCGGAGGTCGACCAGCACCGTGTCGTCGCGGCCGGCGAGCTTGATCGCGGCCTCGGCCGGCAGCGTCTCGATCTCGCGCTCGGCGGCCTCGACCAGAGCTTTGTAGCCGGTGGTGATGGTCTGCGGCATGGCGGGCTCCTTCCAGCGCCGCATGCTGGCAGAGCCGCATCAGCCGCTCAAGCGCTTAGCCCGATCCCAGCAAGACCGCGATCAAGGCCACCACCACCACGGCGAGCGATACCGCCGCGACGGTGAGGAAGCTGGCGTTGCGTTCGGCCTCTTCGGCGTCGGCGAGGCCTTCCGCCGTGACGGCCGCAAGAATGGAGCGAAGGTCGAGCGCCATGAGCGATCCCTCTTTCGGCATCCAATGGATGGTGCGCGAGTACGCCGACGCGAACTCGGGCGCACGAATCGCCCTGCGGTGAAAATATTAAGGCCGCCGGCGGCGATGCACAATTGTTGGGCGCAGAGGACGGCTTACGGCCCCGGCAGCAGCCGGTCGGTGCGGCCGATCAGCCAATAGGCCAGAAGGCCGAGCCACTCGTGCACGGCGTCGTCGGTGCGCGCGAGCCCGCCGCTCAGGCTGGTCGAAAGCCCCCAACGCACATGGCGCCGCGTGCGCCAATCGACCGGATAGGCCTCGACGGTAAAGCCGATCCGCCGGAAGCAGCCGACCGCGCGCGGCATGTGCTGCGCCGAGGTCACCAGCAGCCAGCGCTCGCCCGGCTTGGGATCGGCCAGCGCCTTGCTGAAGACGGCGTTCTCCGCGGTATTGCGCGCGTGCGTCTCCAGCACGACGCGACCGCGCGGCACGCCGAATGTATCGAGCAGCGGCGGCAGATAATCGGCTTCGGCCCCGGCCTTGCCGGTCAGGCTGGCGTCGCCGCTGGTGAAAACGATGCGCGCGTCGGGAAAGTCGCGCGCCAGCTTGGCGATGATGGTGACGCGCTCGGCGGCGGCGTTGAGCGCGGTTGCGTCGCGGTCGCGCGACAGCACCGGATTGATGGCGCTGCCCAAGACGACGATGCCGTCGGGCGGGCCGCGGCGGGCGTCCCAGGCCGGAAAGCGGTTCTCCAGGATATTGGTGAGCAGCGGACCGATCGGGCCGAAGCCGAGGATCGCGAGCAGCAGCAGGCTGACGGCGGCCAGGCGCAGGCCGGCGCGGCGCCGGCCCGTCAGCATCAGCACGATGCCGGCGAGGCCAAGGAGGATCAACAAATTCGACGGCAGCAGCAGCGGCGGCAGGATCTTGGAGGCGAGGAAGAGCATCATTTTGCCCGGCGCATGATCTTATCCGAAAACCGGTTCCCATCCCCGATCGGAGCCGAGGAATCCTTTTCGGGATCATGCGCGATTCTTCTTCCAGGCCTCGTAGCGCTTCTTGTTCTCGTCGTTGGGCGGATAGAGGCCGGGCAATTTCTCGCCCTTCTCGACCTCCTGCACCAGCCAGGTTTCCATGAGCTCGTGCTCGGCGCCCTCGTTGGCGACGAAGTCGGCGAGCGCCGCCGGGATCACCACCGCGCCGTCATCGTCGGCGACGATGATGTCGTCCGGAAAAATCGCGCAGCCGCCGCAGCCGATCGGCTCGTTCCAGCCGACGAAGGTGAGTTGGTTGACGGAGGCCGGCGCGGCCACGCCCGCGCACCAGACCGGCAAGCGCGGTCGCCAGCACGCCGTGCCTGTCGCGCATGACGCCGTCGGTGATCAGCGCGGTGACGCCGCGCTTGACCATGCGCATGCACAGGATATCGCCGAAAATGCCGGCGCCGGTGACGCCCATGGCGTCGGCCACCACCACGCAATTTTCCGGCATGGCCTCGATGGCCGAGCGGGTGGAGATCGGCTTCGACCAGCTTTCCGGCGTCGCCAGGTCCTCGCGCACCGGCACGAAGCGCAGCGTGAAGGCGCGGACCGGCCACGCGCTTGCCGGAAAAGCCGAGCGGCATGGCGCCCGCCATCCAGGAATGGCGGATGCCCTTTTTCAGGAGCATGGTGGTGATGGTGCCGGTGGTGACGTTCTTGAGGATATCGAGCGCGGACATGGGCGACCTTTCGACGAAAACGCGGCAATCTAGCTTAGCCGTCATGCCGCGCGAAAGGGCTCAATCCCATTGCGGCGACCAGCTCCAGTCGACGATGCGCCCGTCGCTGGCCGCCGAGCGCATGAATCTCCCGCATCTCGGCGTCGGTGAGCGCAAAATCGAAAATGTCGAAGTTCTCCTCCAGCCGCTCGACCTTGCTGGTGCGCGGGATGGCGGCGATGCCCTGCTGCGTGAGGTAGCGCAGCGATATCTGCGCCGCGCTCTTGCCGTGCGCCTTGCCGATGCGCGTCGAGCACCTTGTCGCCGGCGGCGCTGCTGCGCGCGACCGGGCTATAGGCGACCATCGCCATGCCGTGCTTGCGGCAGGCGGCGAGCACCTTGTCCTGATTGAGGAAGGGATGGCATTCGACCTGATTGCAGACCAGAGTCGGGCGCGAGCTTGGCGGCTTCGTTCGATCAGCGCGACGGTGAAATTGGAGACGCCGATCTGGCGCGTGACGCCGGCACGCTTGAGCTTGGCCATGGCGCCGAGCGTGTCGGCGAGCGGCACGCGCGGGTTCGGCCAATGGATCAGCAACAGGTCGATGGCGTCGAGCGCGAGCGCGCGCAGGCTTTCCTTGACCGAGCGATTCGACGTCGCGCGGCGCCAGATTGGTGGGCTGGATCTTGGTGGTGACCATCACCTCGCCGCGCAGGCCGGAGGCGCGCACGCCCTCGCCGACCTCGCGCTCGTTGCCGTACATCTGCGCGCTGTCGATGTGGCGGTAGCCGATGCGCGATCGCCTGCTCGACCAGGCGCGCGCAATCGCGCCCGCGCAAGGTCCAGGTGCCGAGCCCGATCAGCGGAATCTTGAAGCCCTTGGCCTCGACGGCGTGCATGACGAAATTATTTGCCTTCGGCTTCGTTGAGAAAACCCAGCAGGAACAGCGCGCGCTCGGCGGTTTCCTTGTTGACGCAGCCGGCGCTCATCGGGCTCGCCATGGTGCCCTGGTAGAAGTCCCAATAGAAGCCGCAGGTGGCGTCGCGCGCGGCGATCCAGGCGCGCTGCATGTCGCGCAGCTTCTGCTGCTGCTTGTCGTCGAGCTTGGCGCGCAGGCGATTGTAGGTCTCGTTCAGGATGTCGTCCCAAACCGCCCGCTCGCGCGCGACGCAGGCGACCATGTCGGCGGTCGAGGGATCGGCCGCCTTGTCGAGGCAGGGTCCGGAGACGATGCCGATGCAGGTTTCGCCCATGCCGGTGGCGCGACTTGGACTTGACGCAGTCCTGGATCGCCGCCGAGGCGCGGGCGTCCGGTTTGTCCTTGGCGAGCGCCGGCGAGACCGCCAGCGCCGCCAGCACGACCAGCAGGCCTCGGATCACGGCGTATCCCAGACCGGCGCGTGCGGCGGATTGACCACGCGCATATTGGTGGCGTTGAGCTTCTTCAGGTCGGCCATCTCGGCGTCCGACAGCTTGAAGTCGAACACTTCCATGTTCTCCTTCATGTGCGCGGGCGTGGCGGTGCGCGGGATCGGGATGCAGCCGAGCTGGACCAGATAGCGCAACGAAACCTGCGCCGCGCTCTTGCCATGCGCCTTGCCGATCTTCTCCAGCACTTCGGCGCCCGGCACCTTGCCGCGCGCGATCGGCACATAGGCGACCACCGCCATGCCGTGCTTCTTCAGGCGGCGAGCACCTTGTCCTGGTTGATGAAGGGATGCACCTCGATCTGGTTGCAGACCAGCGGCTCGCTGGTCACCGCCCAGGCCTCGTCCAGCATCTTGGTGGTGAAATTGGCGACGCCGACATGTTTGGCCTAGCCGTCCTTCTTGGCCTGGCACAGCGCGCCGACCGAGGTCTTGAACGGGATGTCCTTGTTGTTCCAGTGGATCAGCAGCAGATCGACATAGGGCAGTTGCAGGTTGGCGAGGCTTTCGCCGAGCGACTGGCGGAACTTGTCCGGCTCGAGATGCGTCTCGCGCACCTTGGTGCAGAGGAAAATCGTCCTCGCGCTTGACGCCGGACTGGCGCAGGCCCTCGCCGACTTCCTTCTCGTTGCCGTAGAACCAGGCGGTGTCGATGATGGCGGTAGCCCATCTGCAACGCGGTCTTGACCGCCTGCACGCAGACGTCCCCCTTCAGGGTCATGGTGCCGAAGCCGATGGTCGGAATCCGGGCGCCGTGGGCTTCAACGACTTGCATCGACTGTCTCCTGGACTATGCGAAAATGAGGGGGTGGCGGCGGGCGGCGGCAGAATGCCCGCTCGCCGCGGCGCTGCCAACCGGGGGCGCTCGCGCGCGGGTTCCGGCAACCGGCGGGCCGACGACGGCGAAAATCCTTTGCAGATGCCGGACGCGAAAAGACACATTGCTTGAGCCGCAAGCCGTTGGCCGCGCTTCTTACATTGGAATAATTCAAAGTTGAAAAACAGCTATTGCATCAATGGCTTTTAATGCTTTTGTGAGACCCAAAGGAGCCCCCTGTGACCACCATGCGCAGCCTGTTCGTCCTTGCCGCCCTTGCCGCCTTTGTCGCGCTCGCGCCCGTTCCGGCGCGGCGCGCAGAGCTTCACCGTCACCATCAAGGACCACCATTCCAGCCCGCCGAGATCAAGGTGCCGGCCGACAAGCGCATCACCGTCACCGTCGTCAACGACGACCCGACGCCGGAAGAATTCGAAAGCCACGAGCTGAAGGTCGAGAAGGTCATCCCCGGCAAGTCGAAGGGCGATCGTGCGCTTCGGGCCGCTCAAGCCAAGGGGCGCTACAAGTTCTTCGGCGAATATCATGAGGACACCGCCAAGGGCGCGGTGATGGTGGAATAACGGCATGCTCGGCGCGCTCATCATCGTCTTTCGCGAAGTCATCGAGGCCGGCCTGATCGTCGGCATCGTGATGGCGGCGACGCGCGGCGTCGCCGGACGCGGCCGCTGGGTGACGTATCGGCGTCGGTCGCCGGCGTCCTCGGCGCGGCGGTGGTCGCGCTGTTCGCCGGCGCGATCTCGCAAGCCTTCGAGGGCGCCGGCCAGGAACTGTTCAACGCCAGCGTGCTCGGCATCGCCGTCGTCATGCTGATGTGGCACAACGCCTGGATGGCGCGGCACGGCCGCGAGATCGCCGCCGAGATGCGCACGGTCGGCACCGCGGTGAGCGAAGGCGCCAAGCCGCTGACGGCGCTCGCCATCGTGGTCGGGCTTGCGGTGCTGCGCGAAGGCTCCGAAGTCGTGCTGTTCCTCTACGGCATTTTCGCGTCGGGCACCTCCGGCATGTCGCTGCTGGTCGGCGGCCTGCTCGGCGTCGCCGCCGGCGCGGCGTTCACCGCGCTGACTTATTTCGGGCTGCTGGCGATCCCGACCCGCTACATCTTCTCGGTGACGAGCTGGCTGATCGCGCTGCTCGCCGCCGGCATGGCGGCGCAGGCGGTGCAGTTCCTCAACAATGCCGGCGTGCTGGTGGTGCTCGACCGCACCGTCTGGGATACGTCGTGGCTGCTGTCGGAAGGCAGCATCTTCGGCAAGCTGCTGCACACGCTGATCGGCTACACCGAGCGGCCGACCGAATTGCAGCTGATGGTCTATATCGCGCACGCTGTTCGCGATGTTCCTGCTGATGCGCATCGCGCGCTATCCGCCGCGCCAGCGCGCCGCCACGCGTCTAAGCGCGCTGTCCTTCCGCCCAAAAGGCGCGTCAGCGCCGTCTTCCGCCTAACGCCGCGAAGGCCGCGTCCGGCGCCTGGTCGATCAGCTTGAGCAGCGCGCGCGCCGGACCGCGCGGATTGCGCTTGCCCTGCTCCCAATTGCGCACGGTCTCGATCGGCACCTCGATCTGCTCGGCGAAGGCCGCCTGCGTCAGCCCGCAGCGCGCCCGCACCTGGCGCACGAACGCGCGCCGGATCGCTGTGATCGATGGTCTTTTCGCTGCCGTCGGGCAGGATCTCGACGATCCGCCCGTCGGCCTTCAGCCGCACCCGCATCATGGCTTTCCCCATGGTGGTCGGCGGAGGCCTAGCTGATTCGCGGCGGCAAAAGTTAACGTACGGAAAGTTCGCCGATGGCCGACTGGGCCATTGGCCTAGCGCGTCTTCTCGAAAATCTCCCGCCCGATCAGCATGCGCCGGATCTCGCTCGTCCCCGCCCCGATCTCGTAGAGCTTGGCGTCGCGCAGCAGGCGGCCGGTCGGGAAATCGTTGATGTAGCCGTTGCCGCCCAGGCACTGGATCGCTTCCAGCGCCATCCAGGTGGCGCGCTCGGCGGCGTAGAGGATGGCGCCGGCGGCGTCCTCGCGCGTGGTGCGGCCCTCGTCGCAGGCGCGCGCCACCGCGTACACGTAGGACTTGGCCGCGTTCATGGTGACGTACATGTCGGCGAGCTTGGCCTGCACCAGCTGGAAGCGCCCGATCGCCTGGCCGAACTGCTGGCGCTCGTGCACGTAAGGGATCACCACGTCGAGGCAGGCCTGCATGATGCCGAGCGGCCCGGCGGCGAGCACCACCCGCTCATAGTCGAGACCGGACATCAGCACGTTGACGCCGTTGCCGACGGCGCCGAGCACGTTCTCCTCCGGCACCTCGCAATCGGTGAACACCAGTTCGCCGGTGTCGGAGCCGCGCATGCCGAGCTTGTCGAGCTTCTGCGCCGGCGCAAAGCCCTTGAAATCCTTCTCGACGATGAAGGCGGTGATGCCGCGCGCGCCCGCGGTGCGGTCGGTCTTGGCGTAGACCACCATCGTGTCGGCGATCGGGCCGTTGGTGATCCACATCTTCGAGCCGTTGAGGATGTAGCGGTCGCCTTTTTTGTCGGCGCGCGTGCGCATCGACACGACGTCGGAGCCGGCGCCCGGCTCCGACATGGCCAGCGCGCCGACATGCTCGCCGGAGATCAGCTTGGGCAGATATTTGCGCTTCTGCGCCTCGCTGCCGTTGCGGCGGATCTGGTTGACGCAGAGATTGGAATGCGCGCCGTAGGACAGGCCGACCGCGGCGGAGGCGCGCGAAATCTCCTCCATGGCGACGCAATGATGCGAGATAGCCGAGGCCGGCGCCGCCGTATTCTTCCTCGACGGTGATGCCGTGCAGGCCGAGCGCGCCCATCTCCGGCCACAGGTCGCGCGGGAATTCGTTGTCGCGGTCGATCGCCGCGGCGCGCGGCGCGATGCGGTCCTGCGCGAAATCGCCGGCCGTCTTGCGCAGCATGTCGACGTCGGAGCCGAGGCCGAAATCGAAGCCCGCCCAGGCATTGGGGATCATCGCCGTCTCCCGATCAGACGGCAACTCTATAGGCTCGCGGCTAGGCTGTCAGCGGCTGGCGCGGTGCGCCAGTTGTGCGTCAGCGCAGCCCGAACCACAGCGTGGCGATGCGACAGAAACGAGAAGAAGCCGACCACGTCGGTCACCGTGGTCACGAACGGGCTCGAGGCCACCGCCGGATCGACGCGCAGCCGGATGCAGCGCCAGCGGAATGAGGATGCCGCCGAGCGCCGCCGCGACCAGATTGCAGATCATGGCCAGCCCGATCACGACGCCGAGGCCCGGCACCCTGAACCAGACATAGGCGGCGATGCCGGTGATGACGGCGAAGGCGATGCCGTTGAGCAGCCCGACCAGCAGTTCGCGCATGATCACGCGCCAGGCATTGGCGTCGCTCAGGTCGCGCGTCGCCAGCGCGCGCACCGCGACCGTCATGGTCTGCGTGGTGGCGTTGCCGCCCTGGCTCGCCACGATCGGCGCCAGCACCGCCAGCGCCACCATCTTCTGCAACTGGCCCTCGAACAGGCCGAGCACCGAGGACGCCAGGAACGCGGTGGCGAGATTGACCAGCAGCCAGTTGAAGCGGCCGCGCGCGATGGTCCACACCGAGTCGGACAATTCTTCGTCGCGGGTGACGCCGCCGAGCGCCTTGATGTCCTCTTCGGCCTCTTCCTCGATCACGTCGGCGACGTCGTCGAAGGTGATGACGCCGACCAGCCGGTCGTCGGCGTCGACCACCGGCGCCGCCACCAGATTGTAGCGCTGGAACAGGCGCGCCACTTCTTCCTGGTCCTCGGTCGGCGCGCACGCGCCGGCGCTCGGCCTCCATCAGATCGGAGATCGGCACCGGCCGCTTGCTGCGCAGCAGCCGGTCGAGCGGCACCGCGCCGAGAAAGCGGCCGGTCGTCGTCGGCGACGTAGAGCTCGTAGAAGCGCTCGGGCAGATCGACGGTCTCGCGCATATAGTCGATGGCCTGCCCGACGTTCCAGGCCGGCGGCACGGCGATGAATTCGGTCTGCATGCGCCGGCCGGCGGAATCTTCCGGGATAGTCGAGGCTGCGCGCGAGCGCGACGCGCTCGGGCGGCGGCAGTTGCTCGAGGATCTCGGCCTGCTCGTCCTTGGGCAGGTCCTCGAGGATGGCGACCGCGTCGTCGGATTCGAGATCGCGCACGCCCTCGGCGACCGTCTTGGCGGCAGCTCTCGAGAATTTCCTCGCGCACCGCGTCGTCGACTTCGGTCAGCGCGGTGAAGTCGAAATCGATGCCGAGCAGTTCGACCAGGCGCGGGCGCTGCTCCGGCTCGAGCGCTTCCAGCAAGGCGCCGAGGTCGGCTTCGTGCAGGTCGCCGACCAGCGTGCGCAACGCGCCGGCGTCGGCCGCCTCGATCGCCTCGCGCGACGCTGCTCGACGAAGGTCGTTGCGGATGGAGCCGTCGTCGTTGCGCGGCACGTGCGCGGGCTCGGCGTCATTGTCTTTTTGTTGATCGAGCATGCCGGCATCCGCGACTGCAGAACGCGCGCCGCTTGTACGCCCGGCCTTGCGAGCCGGGCAAATTATTAGCGCCTAAACTTTGTGCAGGCTTGCCGCGCATGCGTCGATGAGCTCGATTGCGCCATCGCGTGCAACGCCTCATCGTCTGCGCCCTCGCGTTCGGCGCGCTGAGCTCGAGCGCCGCGGCCGAGCCCTGCCCCGGCAATCCCGACGCGCTCGGCACCGCGCGCGTGCTGGCGGTCGATCGCCGCCGGCACGCCGCGGGTCGGCCGCAAGCAATTCCCGGCGACGCTGCCGCTTGCAGCGACAAGGAACTGGTGCTCACCTTCGACGACGGGCCCTGGCCGGCGCACCACGCCGAGAGATCCTGCGACGCGCTCAAGCGCGAATGCGTGCGCGCGACATTCTTCCTGCTCGGCCGCAATGCCGCGGCGATCCCCGCGCTCGCCCGGCGCGAAGCTGGCCGAGGGCCACAGCATCGGCCATCACACGCTATTCGCATCCGCTGCTCAGCCGCATGGCGCTCGGCCAGGGCGGAGGCCGAGATCGACCGCGGCATCGCCGCAGACGAATTCGCGCTCTACGGCAAGCGCCGCAGCGAGCCGACGACGCCGTTCTTCCGCTTTCCCGGCTTTGCCTCCAACCCGGCGCTGCTCGACGCTGCATGCAAAAGCGCGGCGTATCGTGGTGTTCGGCGCCGACGTCTGGGCGAGCGACTGGCTGCCGATGACGCCGCAGCAGGAGTTGCGCCTGATCCTGCGCCGCATCGACAAGGTCGGCGCGGCATCGTGCTGTTGCACGACACCAAAAACGCAGACCGCCGCGATGCTGCCGGCGCTTCCTGCGCGAGCTCAAACGGCGCGGCTACCGCATCGTCCACGTGGTTCCGGCCGCGGCGCCTCAGCCACATTAACTGTAACCTGTTAATATCCCATTAACTGTTGTCGCATTTCGGTTAATTCCGCTACTGTGGTTATCGTTGCAGAGCCTCGCCGTTCGGGGGACGTGCCGCACGGCACGAATGGACGGGGGTCGGGAGGCTGTATGCGTCCGCTGTGCGATCGCCTTGTCGTTGCTTGCCTGCGTGTCGGCGCCGGCCATTGGCCGAGTCGATGCCCGGGCAATCCGGACGCGCTCGGCACCAGCCGCGTGCATCACCATCAGCCCGGGCGACTTCCGCCGCATCGGCACCATGCAGTACAAGCAAACGCTGCCGCTCGACGACCACGAAGTCGTGCTCACCTTCGACGACGGGCCGATCCCGCCCTACAGCAACGCACATGCTCGACACGCTGACGCGCAATGCGTGAAGGCGACCTATTTCCTGGTCGGCGAGATGGCGCGCGCGCATCCCTGGCATGGTGCGCCGCATCTACAATGCCGGCCACACCATCGGCACCCACAGCCAGAACCATCCGCTCGCGCTTCGAGCGCCTGGCCGATGCCGCGCGTCGAGCACGAAGTCGACGGCGGCATCGCCTCGGTCGACGCCGCGCTCGGCGATCCGACGCGCCGTGGCGCCGTTCTTCCGCATTCCCGGCCTCGGCCGCAGCAAGCCGATGGAAGAATTCCTCGCCGCGCAATCGATCGCTGGTGACCTGGAGCGCCGACGTGGTCGCCGACGACTGGTTCCGCGGCATCATCGCGCGAGCGAGATCGTGCAGCGCGCCATGCGCCGGCTCGAGGCGCAAGGGCACCGCGGCATCCTGCTGCTGCACGACATCCATCCCGCCACCGCGATGGCGCTGCCGAAGCTGCTCAAGGAACTCAAGAGCCGCGGCTATCACATCGTGCAGGTGGTGCCGTCCGGCGAGCGGCCGCCGTCGGTGCCGGAACTGGCGCCGCCGGTCGCCCAGCACGACGCCTGGCCGCGCATCGTCAAGGCGAGCGTGACCGAGAAGCGCCACCACGCCCGCCATCTGCTGCGCCACCGGCACCGTGCCGCCCACCGCCGACACCAGGCGGCGAACGCGGAAAAAGCGGCGAACCTCGGCTACAGGGGCCTGTGGAACTGGCAGGCCAGCAGCTATTAGGCGCGCCGCTCGGCGCATTCGCGCGTTCGATGAAAGTCCGCCTGCGCTGAAGCTTCGGCGGACAATCAAGCCGCCGCGCGGCGAGTCTTCGTCGCGCGAGCTGTCGCCGTGCGGCGACAAGTCTCATGCGCGCGAAGGCTGGTGCGGCCAAGAGGACTCGAACCTCCACGGGTTGCCCCGCTAGCACCTCAAGCTAGTGCGTCTACCAATTCCGCCACGACCGCATGGGGGTAGGATTGAGGGCAAAGCCCGCGTCCCAAGACGGCGGTCATGTAACAAATAGGGTACCGCCCCACAAGGCCCGAAAACGCCCGCGCGGCGCGCTGTTTTTCCGGCGAATCAAAGATTTGCGCGCGGCCTTCAGCGCATGTCGGGCGGGCGCGGCAGCAGCTCGTTGACCTCGACCGCGATGCGGTTGCCGTTGACCACCACCTTGCCCTTGGCCACCGGCAGATTGTTGGCGAGGATGGCGACGTCGTCCTCCTCGGAGGCGTCGAGTTCGATGATGGCGCCGCGGCCGAGCCGGAGCACCTGATGGATCGGCATCAGCGTGGTGCCGAGCACCACCGTGATATCGACGGCGACCTTGTCGAGCGTGGCCATGCTGTCCCCTATGCGGGCCGCCAGCAGCGGCCAAGCGGCCAGAGCGCCAAGGTCACCATGGTATGGTGAACGGATGGTTAACGAGCCGGCCTGCCGGCCTTTCCGCGGGCACGCCGCGAACTATATGGATGCGCTCTTTCTTGAGGACCCGATGGCGGCCGGCTTGCGCAGCGATCTCGATGTCTTGCCGGCGGAGGCGGCCGCGGCCGAATGGCGGCTGAGCGAGGGGCTCGTCGGCTACGAGGCGGCGGTCGCCGCCATGGAGGCGCGCGCCGCCGCGATCGCCGCCGGCCGCGCGCGCGAACTGGTCTGGCTGCTCGAACATCCGCCGCTCTACACCGCCGGCACCAGCGCGCGCGGCGCCGACGTGATCGAGCCGCGCTTTCCGGTGTTCGACAAGCGGCCGCGGCGGGCAGATGACCTATCACGGCCCGGGCCAGCGCGTGGTCTACGTGATGCTCGACCTCAAGCGGCGCGGGCCGGACGTGCGCCGCTTCGTGGCGAGCCTGGAGGAATGGCTGATCCGCACGCTCGCCGCCTTCGACGTCGCGGCGAACGGCGCGAGGACCGCATCGGCGTCTGGGTGCGCCGGCCCGACAAAGGCGACGGGCTTCGAGGACAAGATCGCCGCCATCGGCATCCGCGTCGCGCGCTGGGTGACGCTGCACGGCATGGCGCTCAACGTCGCGCCCGACCTGTCGCATTTCTCCGGCATCGTGCCCTGCGGCGTGAGCGAGCAGCGCTACGGCGTCACCAGCCTCGCCGATCTCGGCATTGCGGCGTCGATGGCGGAGGTGGACAAGGTGCTGCGGCGGGAATTCGAGGCGCTGTTCGGCGCCGCTCAGGCCGTCGGCAGCACCGAGAACAATTCGCCCGGCCGGCGCAGCGCGAGTTCGCGCGGCCTCGCCTTCGCGCTGATCGAGCGCCTCGACGCGCGCGCCCAGCGGCCCGCGCCGGCAGGCTTCGATCACGGCGGCGACCGCCTCCGGCGCGCCGGCAAACACCGCCTCGACCGAGCCGTCGCGCCGGTTGCGCACCCAGCCTGCGACGCCGCGCTTGAGCGCCTCGTGCTCGACAAAGGCGCGGAAGCCGACGCCCTGCACGCGCCCGCGGATCGCGACATGGCGCAGGGCGTTCATGCGCTCGCTCCGGACTCGATGACGCGCGCGCCGGTGAAGCGCGAGCGCGACCAGCGCTCGATGGAGCGCACGTAAGCCTCCGGCAAATCCCAGGCGCGCGCCGCCGCCGCGATCGCTTCGACATAGCCCGGCTTCGCCCGGCCGGCGGCTTGCCGGCGCAGCACATAAACCATGGCGCGCAGGCGCCGCGCGCCGCTGCGCACCGGCAGATGGCGCACTTGGTAGAGGCCCTGGTGCAGCAGCTCGTAGGCATGCAGCGCGGCGAGGTCGCGCGGGGTCAGCCGCCACAGCGCGCCGTACACGGCCGCGCCCGGTCTGGCGCTTGACCGAGCCCCAGCCGTCGATGCCGACGAAGAAGCCGTAGCCTTCGAGCATCGCCGTCCCGAGCGCGCGCGCCCCCGGGCAGCGGCGCGCCATGGCGGCGCGGCTCATGTTCGAGCCATAGGCGAAGTAGAGCGTCATCGACGGCCGCAATAGCAGACCACGCTCGTGCGGACGCAAGCCGCCGCATCGCGACCGCGTCGTCACTAGCCGCCGCTGCGGGCGGCCGCGTCGAGCCGGTCGATCTCGCGCTCGTAGTCGCTCGGCCCGGCATCCTCCTGATCCTCGTCGTGGATCGGGTGCTGGGCATTGCCGCCGTCGGCGGCCGGGGTGAAGCCGCCGCCGGCCTGCTTTTCGCCCTCGCGCGCGCGCCCGCGCGGCGGCAGGGAATCGGGCGGCGTCGCCGGCTGGTCCTCGCGGCGCAGGTCGTCCGGCAGCGCGTCCGGCGCGACATTGGTTTCAAGGTCGCTTTCGCGGCGTTTTCCGGTTCTGGGTGCCATGAGCGAACTCCCTCTTGCAAAGCGCACCGACGCCGGCGCGCGCAACGCGGTTGCTAGGATTCCACCATGTCGGCGCCGTTCGGATGCAGCACCTGGCCGCTGATATAGGAGGCGTCCTCGCTCGCCAGGAACACGTAGCAGGGCGCCACCTCGTTGGGCTGGCCGGGGCGGTGCATGGGCGCCGCGCTGCCGTGCTTGGCGACGTGCTCGGCCGAGAACGAGGCCGGGATCAGCGGCGTCCAGATCGGCCCCGGCGCCACCGCGTTGACGCGGATGCCGTCCTCGATCAGCGCCTGCGACAGCGAGCGCGTGAAGGTGACGATGGCGCCCTTGGTGGCGGAGTAATCGAGCAGCGTCTTGTGGCCCTGATAGGCGGTGATCGAAGCGGTGTTGATGATGCTCGCGCCCTTCTTCATGCGGCGCAGCGCGTGCTTGGTCATGAAGAAGAAGCTGAACACGTTGGTGCGGAAGGTGCGCTCGATCTGCTCCGCGTCGATGTCGCGGATGTCCTCGGTTTCGTGCTGCTCGGCGGCGTTGTTGACCAGAATGTCGAGGCGGCCGAACTGCTCGATGGTCGCGGCGACCGCCGCCTCGCAGAAGGTCTCGTCGCCGACGTCGCCCGGCAGCAGCAACGCGTCGGCTGCCCTCCTGCTTGACCAGGTCGCGGGTCTCGTTGGCGTCCTTGTGCTCGTCGAGATAGACGATGGCGATCTGGGCGCCCTCGCGCGCCATGGCGACCGCCACCGCGCGGCCGATGCCGCTGTCGCCGCCGGTGATGAGCGCGACCTTGCCCTTGAGCTTGCCGACGCCGGGATATTTCGGCGTGTAGTCCGGGCGCGGATGCATCTCGCGCTCGCGGCCGGGCTGGCGGTCTTGCGTTTGGGCCGGCATCGCCATGGAACTTCTCCGTGAGACAAAGCTCACGCAAGGCGAACGCCGGCGCCGCCAAGCGGTTCCTAATTCAGGCGAATTCCAGGATCACCGCGTCGACCGCCAGGCTGTCGCCGGGCTTGGCGTTGATCTTCTTGACGGTGCCGTCGATCTCGGCGCGCAGCACGTTTTCCATCTTCATGGCCTCGACCACGGCGACGGTCTCGCCGGCCTTGACCTCCTGGCCGACCGCGACCGCGATCGAGACGACCAGGCCCGGCATCGGGCACAGCACCTGCTTGCCGGTGTCGGTCTCTTTCTTCGCCGGCATCAGGCGCGCGAGCGCGGCTTCCGTCTCGGTATAGACATAGGCCTTGGTCTCGACGCCGCGATAGGACAGCGCAAAGCCGTTGAGCGCCGGGCGCACCTGCACCGCCACCGCGCTTGCCGTCGATGGCGCCGGTCCAAACCGGCTCGCCCGGCTTCCAGCGCGGCTCGACCGTGATCGTGCGCGCGCCGGTATTGCCGCGCGCGCCGCCGCCTTCGCGATAGGCGAGCGACAGTGAAGCGCCCGTGGGCGGGACCGCGCCGCGCGCGCCGTCGCCAAACCGCAAGGCCGCGCCGTCGCCGGTAATCTCGACCGTGAAGACTCTTGTCGCCCAGCGCGACCGCGCGCAGCCGCGCCCGTTGCACCGTCCGGCCGGCGAGCTGGCCGGAAATCCGCCGCTTGCGTTCGCCCAGCGCGTGATCGATCGCCACCGCGACGGCGGCCAGCACCGCCGCGCGCTCGCCCGCCGGCGCCTGCGCGTGGAAGCCGTCGGGAAATTCCTCGGCGATGAAACCGGTCGAGAGCTTGCCCGCGCGCCAACGCGGATGCGCCATCAGCGCGGACAGGAATGGAATGTTGTGGCGGATGCCGTCGATCACGAAGGCATCGAGCGCGTCCGCCTGCGCGTCGATCGCCTGCTCGCGCGTTTTCGCGTGCGTCACCAGCTTGGCGATCATCGGGTCGTAATAGAGCGAGATCTCGCCGCCTTCGCCGACACCGGTATCGTTGCGCACGGTGATCCCGCCGGCGGCGCTGCTCGGCCGGCGGGCGGTAGCGCGTCAGCCGCCCGGTCGAAGGCAGGAAGTTGCGGTACGGGTCCTCGGCATAGATGCGGCTCTCCACCGCCCAGCCCTCGAGCTTCACGTCGCTCTGCTTGAGCGCGAGCTTCTCGCCGGCGGCGACGCGGATCATCTGCTCGACCAGGTCGATGCCGGTGACGAGCTCGGTCACCGGATGCTCGACCTGCAGCCGCGTGTTCATTTCCAGGAAATAGAAGCTCTTGTCCTGGCCGGCGACGAACTCCACGGTGCCGGCCGAGTCGTAACCGACGGCCTTGGCGAGCGCGACCGCCTGCGCGCCCATCTTCTGGCGCGTCGCTTCGTCGAGCAGCGGCGACGGCGCCTCCTCGATCACCTTCTGATTGCGGCGCTGGATCGAGCATTCGCGCTCGCCGAGATGGATGACATGGCCGTGCTTGTCGCCGAGCACCTGGATCTCGACGTGGCGCGGATCGGTGATGAACTTCTCGATGAAGACGCGGTCGTCGCCGAACGACGATTTCGCCTCCGAGCGGGCGCGCGCGAAGCCCTCCGCCACCTCGGCCTTGGAATGCGCGATGCGCATGCCCTTGCCGCCGCCGCCGGCGGAAGCCTTGATCATCACCGGATAGCCGATGGCGTCGGCGATCTTCACCGCCTCCTTGTCGTCGGCGATGACGCCGAGGTGGCCCGGCACGGTGGAAACGCCGGCCGCCGCCGCCGCCTTCTTGGATTCGATCTTGTCGCCCATGGCGGCGATCGCCTTGGCGTTCGGGCCGATGAAGACGATGCCGGCTTTGGCGAGCGCCTGCGGGAAGGCCGCGCGCTCCGACAAAAAGCCGTAGCCGGGATGCACCGCCTCGGCGCCGCTCGCCTGGCAGGCGGCGACGATCTTGCCGATGGCGAGGTAGCTTTGCGCCGCTTCCGGCGGGCCGATGGCGACCGCGCTGTCGGCCATCGCCACGTGCAAGGCGTCCTTGTCGGCGTCCGAATAGACGGCGACCGTCTCGATTCCCATCTTGCGTGCGGTCTTGATGATCCGGCAGGCGATTTCGCCGCGATTGGCGATCAGGATGCGCTTGAACATGCGGGACTTTAACGCGCTCCTGGCCTGTTTTGACGGAACAGGCTGCGGCGGCCGGCGGCTGCGCGACAATACTGGCTCGCGGCGAACGTATCTAGCGCGCGGGCGGGGCGGCGCGGAAAATCCTTATCCGGCGCGGGCTTTGCGCCGAAGCTTCGTGCTCTCGGCGAGCGCCGGGACGGACGTTGCCTGCTCTTTGGCCGCAGCCCCCTTCCGCCCGGGCGCGGACCCCTATATCTAATCCTGCGAAATCACTGCAAATACGCGGCGACCTAGAAGATTTGGAGGTTTGTCATGGCGTTGGCGATTGGCGATACCGCCCCGGATTTCGAGGCGGAGACCACCGAAGGAAAAATCCGCTTTCACGACTGGCTGGGCAATTCCTGGGGCGTGCTGTTCTCGCATCCCAAGGATTTCACGCCGGTCTGCACCACCGAGCTCGGCACCATGGCCCGGCTCAAGCCGGAATTCGACAAGCGCAATGCCAAGATCATCGGCCTGTCGGTCGATCCGGTCGACAACCACAAGAAATGGGCCGGCGACATCAAGGACGTGGTCGGCTTCGCGCCGAACTATCCGATGATCGGCGACACCGATCTGAAGATCTCCAAGGCCTACGGCATGCTGCCGGCCGCGACCACCGGCACCTCGGAAGGCCGCACGCCGACCGACAACCAGACCGTGCGCAACGTCTTCATCATCGGGCCGGACAAGAAGATCAAGCTGATCCTGGTCTATCCGATGACGACCGGGCGCAACTTCGACGAGGTGCTGCGCGTGCTCGACTCGCTGCAGCTCACCGCCAAGCACCGCGTCTCGACGCCGGCGAACTGGAAGCAAGGCGAGGACGTCATCCTCGGCGGCGCCATCACCGACGACGAGGCCAAGAAGCTCTATCCGGCCGGCTGGAAGTCGCCGAAGCCCTATATCCGCATCGTGCCGCAGCCGCGGGGCTGACCGCACAACGCAACTGTGCGACAAGGGCGCGGGGCACCTTCCTCGCGCCCTTTGCATTTCCGCCAGAACTCATAGGCAATGCCCGGCGCGAGGTAAAAATCTTCGCCGTCGACCAAGAACGACACGTCCTTGTTGGTCACCACCGGCAAATGACAGCGGTGCACCATCACCAGCGCCGGACCGACGTCGCGGTGCTCGGCGACTTCGCCGCCCGGCGCCAATTCCGCCAGCATCAGCTTGGCGACCTTGCCGTTCAATCTCCGTTCCAGCGCGGCGGCGCAGGGCGACACCGCCGCGACCAGATTCGCCGGCAGGTAATCGGCGCGCAGGACGATGAACGGTTTGCCGGGCCGCCAGCTATTGTCGAGCCAATCGAACACGATCGAGCGCGTGACGCTGTGCGGCTTGTAGACGTTCTGCCGGAAGCGCGCGCCTTCCCATAACGGCGAGGCGGCTTCGGGCAGCGCGGCGAGCATGCCCTCCACCGGATGGTCGAACAGCTTCACCACCGCGCTCGCCAATTGCATGGCCATAGGCCTCGTCACGCCGCCGCGGCAGGATGACTCACCCGCTTTGCCGGTTCAACATGCTATCACGCCGGGCAGCGGCACTCTTGCTTTCCCGCCTCGCCGACGCGATGGTGCCCGCCTTCGGTTGCCTTGCATTTCCATCATGCCCGACCTCGGCTTCATCCATCGTTTCATCCCGGCGACGCGGCCCGGCCTGCCGGCTTTGCTGCTGCTGCACGGCACCGGCGGCGACGAGAACGATCTGGTCCCGCTCGGCGAGCGCCTGCTGCCGGGCGCCGCCTTGCTGTCCGCGCGCGGCCAAGTGTCGGAGAACGGCATGGCGCGTTTCTTCCGGCGGCGCGCGCGAAGGCGTGTTCGATCTCGACGACCTGAAAGCGCGCACGCTCGAGCTGGCCGAATTCATCGCCGCGCGCGCGCGACGCTTACGGGCTGGAGGCGCCGGTCGCGCTCGGCTTTTCCAACGGCGCCAACATCGCCGCCTCGCTGCTGCTGACCAAGCCGGCCGCGCTCAAGGCGGCGCTGCTGATGCGCGCCATGCTGCCGTTCGAGCCGCAGCCTTTGCCGCGAGCTTGCCGGCAAGCCGGTGCTGTTGCTGTCGGGCGCCAATGATTCCATGATCCCGGCGCGCCTGACGCGAACGGCTGGCGGCCGTGCTGCAAGCGGCCGGCGCCGACCTCGTCCACAAGATCCTTCCCGCCGGACACAACCTGACGCCCAACGACCTTGCCATCGCGGCCCCGTGGCTGGAGCAACTGACATGAGCAATGCGACAACCAACGAAGCGGCGCTGCGGCAACCGCCTTTCGCCGACTATCTCGGCATCAAGATCACCTCGGTCTCGCCCGAGCGGGTGACCGCCGAACTTTTGGCGCGCGAGGAATTCAACAACCGCCACGGCATCATGCATGGCGGCGCCATCATGGCGCTGGCCGACAATCTCGGCGGCACCGCCACCACCGCCAACCTGAAGGAGGGCCAGGGCACCACCACGATCGAGAGCAAGACCAATTTCTTCGCCGCCGTGCCGATCGGCGAAACCGCCTATGCCGAATGCACCCCGCTGCACCGCGGCCGCACCACCATGGTGTGGCAGACGCGCATCACCCGCGCCGACGGCCGGCTGTGCGCGCTGGTGACGCAGACCCAGATGGTGCTGACCCGCGAAAAATAGGCGCACCCGGCAGCCGACAAAAGCATTTGACGCCCCGGGCCAGAAAGGCTCCCCTAGCGGACGGGCCTCGCAACGCCGGAACGTGGATGCCTTCGGACAGTGACGATCGGGGCCGCGACCACGGCCTCCTGCATACGCCCGCCACGCCCCAGGCCGAGCACCACCGCATCGCGCTCGGGATCGAGCGGATCGGGCTTATATCGCTGCGCTTCCCGCTCGCCGTCACCCTGGTTCTGATCGCGCTCTGCATCGCCGCCGCGTTCGGCGCCTGGCGCATCCAGGTCGACAATTCGCTCAGCCAGCTGTTCCGCTCCGACACGCCCGAATTCAAGCAGTACGAATCCGTCACCCGCCGCTTCCCGTCGAGCGAATACGACGTGCTGGTCGTGGTCGAGGGCAAGACGCTGCTCGAACGCGAGCCATTGATCCAAGCTGCGCGAACCTGGTCACGCGACCTGCAGCTGATCGACGGCACGCGCGGCATCATCTCGATGTTCTCGGCGCGCGAGCCGCCGGAGAACGGCGGCATCCCGGCCGCGCTGTTTCCCGAGGAGCTGCCGCAAGGGCGCCGACTACGACAAATTGATCGCGCGCGTAAAGGCCAACGAAATCATCCGCGGCAAGCTGATGTCGCTCGACGGCGACCTCGCGCTCGATCGTGCTGGCGCTCGATCCGAAAGTGGCCGAAGGCAACCAATTGCGCCCGGTGGTGGCCGAGATCCGCAAGACCATCGCCGACGATCTCGCCGATTCCGGCCTGACCGGGCAGCTCTCCGGCGTGCCGGTGATGCAGCTCGAGATCCGCAACGCGGTCGAGCGCGACCGGCTGATCTACAACGCGCTCGGCTTCGCCGCCGGCTGCCTGATCGCCATCGTGTTCTTCCGGCGCATCTCCTTCATGGTGATGGCGGCGGCTCCGCCGCTCACCGCCATTGTGCTCGCGCTCGGCGCGCTCGGCTGGCTCGACTTCCGCCTCAACATGTTCCTCAACGTGATGACGCCGCTCATCATGGTGATCAGCTTCTCCGACAGCATGCAGCTCACCTTCGCGGCGCGCGACTGGATGCTGCTCGGCAAGAGCAAACGCGAGGCGCTGCGCAACGCCATCACCGCGGTCGGTCCGGCCTGCGTGCTCACCCACGCCACCGCGGGTCTTTCTTTCATCGCGCTGCAATTCTCAAGTTCCGACCTGATCCGCACCTTCGGCGAGGCCGGGCTGTTGGCGACGGTGATCGCGCTGGTCGCCGTCTTGATGCTGGCGCCGCTGCTCGGCGTGCTGCTGGTGCGCAACGAAGATCGCCTCGCCGGTACACACACCGTCGCCGGCGCCGACCGCGCCGTGAACGCGTTGCGCGTCGCCTGCGCCTGGATCGCCACCCGCATGGTCGACCGCGCCGGGCTCTACAGCGCGCTCAGCGTGCTGCTGGTCGGCGGGCTGACCTTGATCGCGGTCAATCTCGAGCCGCGCTATCGGCTGGCCGACCAGGTGCCCGACCGCGACCAGGCGGTCAAAGCCAGCAGCCGGCTCGACGTCAAGCTGACCGGCGCCAATCCGATCGACGTGCTGATCGAGTTCCCGCAAGGCGCCTCGCTGTACGCGCCCGACACGCTCGCCACCATCGCCGCCGTCCATTCGATCGTCGAGAAACAGGCCGGCGTCGGCAACGTCTGGTCGCTGGAAACGCTGCGCCGCTGGCTGGCGGAAAAGGCCGGCAAATCCGACGTCGCCACGCTCAAGCAATATGTCGACGTGCTGCCCGCGCATCTGGTGCGGCGCTTCATTTCCGCCGACCAGAACGCCGTGGTGGTGTCGGGCCGCATCCCCGACGTCGATGCCAGCCAGTTGCTGCCGGTGGTCAAGGCGCTCAACACCAGCCTCGATGCCGTGCGCGCCGCGCACCCGGGTTACAACATCGCCGTCACCGGGCTTGCCGCCATCGCCGCCCGCAACAGCGCCGACATGATCGATCGCTTGCGGCAGATGCTGACCATCGAGGTGATCTTCGTCGCCGCCTTTATCGGGCTCGCCTTCCGCTCGCTGCTGGTGATGCTGGTGAGCATCCTGCCGGCGATCTTCCCGATCGTGGCTTCCGGCACGCTGCTCTGGCTCATGGGCGAGGGCCTGCAATTCGCCAGCGTGGTCGCCCTCACCGTTTCGTTCGGGCTCGGCCTGAGCGCCACCATCCATTTCCTCAACCGGCTGCGGCTGGAGAACAAGCCGGGCGAGGACCCGGGCGTCGGCGTTCAGCGCGCCACCGTGCTGGTCGGGCCGGCCTTGATCCTGACCTCGGTGGTGCTGGCCTGCGGGCTCGCCATGACGGTGTTCTCGGATCTGCCGTCGCTGCGGCTGTTCGGCTGGCTGTCGGCCTTCGCCATGCTGGCGGCGCTGTTCGCCGACCTCACCATCCTGCGGCCGACCACCATGTTCCTGCACCAGGTGGCGGCGCGCCTGCGGCGGCGGCCGCTAGCGCCGGCTGAGGACGATCGTGGCTTCGGACAGGGTGCTTCCGGGCGACCGGATTGAGATGGTCTGCCGGCTGCCGCGCGTGGTCAAAGTCAGCAGCGCGGAGAAGGTCTGCCCTTCGGCGCGGGCGTTGATCTGAGCGCCGTTGACCATGCCGGAGAAGGTGCCGGCGGCATAGCGGGTCGATTCATCCCAGTTGCCGCTGATGTTGTTGCCTTGCAGGGTCCCATAGGCGCGGAAGTCGAAGGTGTAGCTGTCGCTCGCGCATCGCAGCGCCAATTGCAGGGTCGCGCCCGGCACCGCATAGCTCGCCCGGCAGGAGATGCGCTCGCGGCTGCCGTTCGACAGCACGATGGTGCCGGCGCCCGCCCAGGATCCTTGCAGCATGCTGAGGGCGTTTTGCGCCTGCGCCGGCGGCGACATCAGCGGCAGCGCCATCACCAGCGCCGCCGCGGCCAGGAACGTCAAACGAGTCAATTTCAATCGGGGCGTCATCGGTTCGCATCCCAGGAGTGCACGACATTCGGACACGCCGCTACGGGGGCTGAAAATCCCTTTGTCCATCGCTCTTGTTGGGTTGTGTCCAGCCAGCCAAAGGTTCAACGCACACAAAGATTACACCGATTTAAGCCCGCGCCAATGGGCCTCAATTCCGCCCGTGGGCGGCCCGGACGCGTTGCCCGGCCGCTAGTTTCGCGCGGCCGCCGTGCGGTTGGCCAGCACCACGCCGGCCGCGCACAAAGCCATGCCGGCGATCGAGAGCGCGTCGAGCTTCTCGCCGAACAGCGCATAGGCGAACAGCGCCGTCACCGCCGGCACCAGATAGAACAGGCTGGCAAAGCCGGTCGCCGCCGAGCGGCGGATCAGCCAATACATCAGCGCCGACCGCCGCGATCGACAGGACGAAGACCAGCCAGGCGATCGCGAAGATCAATTCGCCGCTCCACTGGATGGCGCGCGTCTCGAAGGCGAAGGCGCCGAACGTGAACAGCACGGCGGCGCCGATATATTGCACGGTGTTGCCGGCGCGCCAGTCGATCGCGCCGCAAAAGCGCTTCTGATAGAGCGTGCCGAGCGTGATGCCGATGAGCGACACGACGCTCGCGATCCAGCCGAGCGGCGAGCCCGCCAGCACGATGCTGCGGTCGTGCAGCACCAGCAGCACGCCGACAAACCCGAGCGCGAGACCGAACCATTGTGCGAGCGTCACCTTCTCGCCCATGAAGCGGTTGGCGATGGTCGAGGTGAGGATCGGCTGCAGGCCGGGGATCAGCGCCGAGATGCCGGCCGGCACGCCTTGGCTGATGGCGATGAACACGCCGCCGAGATAGAGCGCCGTGCACCAGCGCGGCCGCCACCAGGCTGTGGCCGATTTCGGCCCCGCGCGGCCAGCGCGCGCGCGTGGCGAGCGCGATCGCGCCCATCACCACGACCACGAAGCCCATGCGCACGGCGAGGAAAGTGAACGGCTCGATGTAGGGCAGACCGTAGCGCGCGCCGATGAAACCGGTGCTCCACAGCAGCACGAATAAAACGGGCGCCGAAACGACGGCAAAACGGGTCAATGACATGAATTTGCCGTCGTTGAACTGCGGAACGCAGGGAACCTCCTGCTCGCGCCCTATAGCATCCCCGTGCGGGCTTGGCTGCCCTCCGGCTCCCGCAGGGCTCGTTCCGCAAATCTCCGGAACCGAGCGGCGCGGTTAAAGGGTTTTCCAGACTGGAACCAAAGCATTCGAGCGATGGAGCATCCGAGCGATGGAGGATGACATGAGCGACCCGCGTTTCACCGATCCCTATGACCGCAATTCGCAACTCAGCGACCCCGTGCTGCGCCGCGACCGAAGCGTCGACGGCAGTGGGGCTGGATCGCCGGCATTGCCGTGGTCGTGCTGATCGCGTTCATCGTGATCGCCGGCTGGAACAGCAGCAGCAATACCGCCAGCAACGGGCCGGCCGCGACCACCGGTACCGCCACCCGTAGCGCACCGCCGCCGAGCACGGTCGGCCGCGCTCCGCCGGCGGCGCCCGCCCCCGCCGCGCCGGCTGCACCGGCGCCCGCTCCGGCGCCTGCCAAGTAGCCAGCGCGTCAGCGGCGATTTTCCCGAACAAGGCCCGGCGCCAAACGGCGCCGGGATGACGCATGACCCGAACGGATTCACGCGCAAGGACTTGGCGGCCGGACTTCGGCTCGATCCTTCTTTGCAACAAGGCCGCCGCGGCCGTGGCCTGTTATGGGCGGTGAGCTCAATCGTCGCGCTCGCCATCCTGGTGATTTTTTTCGCCATCGGCCATACCGACAGCACCGCGCAAAATCAGCTCACGCCCACCGATAACCACCGGATCGAGCCGGCGCTGACGCTCACGTGAGAAACGCCTCGTCCACCGGCACGCGGTAGCCGTTGGCGAGCCGGTTGGTTTCGTTGGCCATGCCGGTGACCGCCATCAGCTCGCCGAACATGGCTTCGCGTCATGCCGGCCTTGCGCGCCGCCGCGCTGTGGCTGGCGATGCAATAGCCGCAGCCATTGGTGACGCAGACCGCGAGATAGACCATCTCTTTGGTGAGCGGGTCGAGCGCGCCCGGCGCCATGATCTCCTTGATGCTCTCCCAGGTGCGCTTGAGCGTGGCCGGATCGCGCGCCAGATATTTCCAGAAATTGTTCACGTCCGGCACGTTGCGGGTCTTCTTGATGTCGTCATAGACCGCGCGCACCGCGGGCGAGGCGTCGGCGTAGTCGATCGGCATTGGGCATGACTGCTCCCCTCTGGAATGACAGAGTGCTGTCATTGCCGTAGCGCCCCGGCAATCCATGATGCGTCCGGTAAACCGCGAGGAAGTGCAATGCCCAAGACGCCGGACTATTTCCACGGCAAGACCATCGTCATCACCGGCGCCGGCAGCGGCATCGGCCGGGCGACCGCGCTGATCTTCGCGCGCGAGGGCGCCAACGTGGTCTGCGCCGACATCAACGAGACAGGGCGTCGAGGAGACCGCCGAAGCAGATCAACGAGCTCGGCGCGCAGGCGCTGGCGCTCACCATCGACGTGACCAAGCGCGCCGCGGTCGAGGACATGGTGCAGCTCGCGCTCGACGGCTTCGGCCGCGTGCATTTCCTGTTCAATTCGGCCGGCGCCGCGCTCGCGCCGCTCCAAATTCCTCGACATCGACGACGACCTGCTCGAGCGCACCTTCGACCTCAACGTCAAGGGCACGTTCTACGCCATGCAGGCGGTGCTGCCGCATATGCTGGCAGAACAAGTTCGGCGTCATCGTCAACGTCGCCAGCATGGCGCACAAGCGCGGCGGGCCGGGCACCTCGGTGCATTACGCGGCGGCCAAGGGCGCGGTGCGTGACCATGACGCATGGGCGTGGCGCGCGAATTCGCCGCCCAAGGCATCCGCGCGCTGTCGATCTCGCCCGGGCCGATCGACACGGCCTTCGCCGCGGCGGCCGCCACCTCGCCGGAGCTCAAGCAGCAGATCCTCAACGACGTGCCGATGAAGCGCTTCGGCCGGCCGGAGGAGATCGGCGAACTGGTGCTGTTCATGTGCTCGGACGCCTGCGAATTCATGACCGCGGACACGGTTTACGTCAACGGCGGCGGCGGCTGGCGCTAAGGCAACATCACGACGGCCGCGATCAACAGCGCGGCGATGGCGGCCGGAAAGACCAGCGCCAAGGCGAGCGCCACGCGCGGCGCCCAGCTCTTCCAGACCAGCAACAGCGCCGGCGCGCCGCTGGCGAAATAAAGCGCGCTGACGACCAGCGCGGCGAATTGATCGAGCCCGCGCGTCGCCGGGTCCGACGTCGACAGCAGCATGGCGCCGGCGATCAGCAGCCAGGCCGCGGTGTCGAGCAGCGCAAGGACCAGGGCGGCCCGCCGGGCGCGCATGGGCGATTTCCGGTCGTCGAACGCTAGGCTTGCCGCTCGGTATGCGATCCGCCGCCGGACGAGGCGCCGCGGTTGGCGGGCATTTTGCGCCCTTCGCTGATGAGCTTCTGCGAGGCGCGGTCGTCGTTTTGCGCGGCCGGCGCCCGTCGATCCGAACCGATGCGTTCGCCGCCGCCGGCCATGGGCGCGGCGATGGGCGCGGCGAGCGATCTGCCGGGGCTGAGTTCGTCGGCGGCGGCCGGCGCCGCGGACAAGATCGCCGCAATGAAGAGCAAGGCCACCGGGAGCATGCGCTTGGTCATGGGATTACCTCCGAAATGGAGCTTCTGACCCTCATGGGTCGCCGGCGGACGCCCTGCGGTTCAAAGGCCGGCGCAAGGCCAATTCCGACCCATTATAGCGGAATTTACCGGCGGGATATTCCCGCGCCCGCGCGCTCGGGCTACACTTGCCGGTTGGGGGCGCTGCGAGCGGGGGATGTCGTGGCGTTTTACGATCATGCGGTCACCGCGGTGCGCGGCATCTATGACCGCCGCATCCACACGCCGCCGATTCTCGACAGCGGCCATTACTTTCCGGCCGCCGCGCGCTTTGCCGGCGCCTGGCAGGACATCCGGCGCGAGGCGCTGGCGGTCGCCGGCATGCTGCCGGACATCCCGCGCTTCCATGAGCTGATGCCCGAGCAGGCCGACATTTCCGCCAATGACGGCCGCGACTGGCGCATGTTCATGATGAAGGTCTATGGCGTGCCGATGAAGGACGAACCTGGCGCGCTGCCCGACCGTGGCGGCGCTGCTCGATAAGACGCCGGAGGTGGTCTCCGCCGTGCTCTCGTTCCTGGCGCCCGGCAAGCACATCCCGGCGCATCGCGGGCCGTTCCGCGCCATCTTGCGCTACCATTTGATGCTGTCGATGCCGAGCGACGCGGCCGGCCGGCCGGCCTGCGAACTGCGCATCGACGGCGAGCCCTATCTGCTCGGCGACGGCGAAAGCCTGTTGTGGGACGACACCTATACCCACGAGGTGTGGAATCGCAGCGAGCAAGTGCGCATCGCGCTGCTGCTCGACGTGTGGCGGCGCGACATGCCGGCCGACGTGGCGCTGATGTCGCGCGCGCTGATGGGCGCCGCCAAGATGTGGCTCAGAACGCGCGGCCTGAGCTACGCGGGCTGAGGCCACTCGCGCGTAAGCCTCAACGCTTTTTGCGCTTGCTCGAACCGGCTCGGCGCCGTGTCATGCCTTGGCGCAGATCGCGGATCCGGCGCGGCGGCGTGAACAGCGCGAGCTTCGCGTAGTGATGGTGCGGGCCGGGCGGCGCTACGCCATCGTCGTTCGCGGGCAGCGCATCGCCCAACTTCACCTGCCACACGGTCTGGATGCGATCTGCCGAATCCACGCCATCGAGAGCGTTGTCGCCGAGCGTCGGCACCTCGTTGGCCGTCACCGGGCGTTGCCAAACGTCGAGATAAACCAAATAGGGTCCGCCCGCGCGCGGCAGCGGCGGCGCGTCCGGCCAATAAGGCTGCTGCGCGTAGGCGACGGGTTGCGCGCCGCGCTCCTCGTCGAGCACCGCGTCCCAGACGACTGTGCCGGCGCCATGATTTTCGGCGAGCAGGCCGTCGACATAGATGCGGCCGCGACCGATGGTCAGTCCGCCGCCCGCATCGCATGCGATCTTGAAAGCGTCCGGCGCCGCCACGAAGACGCGGCCCACCAAATCGACGATGGCGGCGCGAAATCTGCGCGTGGCGATGTCGCTCTGCTCGTTGAAATCCGCATCGGTCAGGATGCGGCCGGCCTGGAACAGGACGGCGGAATAATTTCGCCGCGGATCGAAACCGCGGCTGAAGTCGCCGCTCATGGCATCCTCCGACAGTGGGGCAATGCTAGGCCTCCCGTTCTTCGACGAGCGTCACCACGTCGCGCGTGCGGGCAACGCCCTCCGGCAAGGAGCGGTTGAAATCGGCGACCAGCGCCTTGAACTCGTCGGACGCCCAGAGCCGCGTCGCAACTCGCCTGGTCGGCGAAGCGGTAGACGGCGTAATGCACGCCTTCCTCCACCGTGCTCCAGAAACGCCAGGCCTTCTCGCACTTGAAAGCCTCGATCGCCCAGGGCAGGTGATCGGTCGCATACCAGTGATCGAATTTCTCGCGCAGCGGCGCGGCGACGACGGCGCGGACGAGAAAGAAGATCTTCGCCATCGCGCCGCCCGCCCGCTTGCGCCTATTCCAAATTCTTGCTGGGCGGGAAGTCGCGCGAGAAGATCGGCTGCTTCACCGCTTCCGCCGCCGGAGGTGGTCCAGAACTGGCTGACCTGCGGATAGGTCTTGACGATGGTGTTGGTGAGCTTGCCGGAAACGCGCGCCACCTTGCGGATGTGGATGTCGAGCACCGGGGTGCCGTATTGGTCGAGCTTGACCGGGCCGATCGGCCCGTGCGTCAGGCGCACGTCGTGCATGGCCTTGAGGAAGGCCGCGGCGTCGTCGGTCTTGCCGCCGGTGGCCTTGAGCGCCTCCTCGATGATGAGCAGCGCGGTGTAGGGCCCGGCGGTGTAGAAGCCGGGGTCGTGCTTGTACTCGGCGTTGATGCCGGCGACGAATTTCTTGTTGTCGGGCGTGTCGAGGCCGGCGGCGTACCAGCCGGCGCTGTAGACCCCGACCGCCTCCTCGCCCATCACCTTGAGGATGCCCTCGTCGGTCATGGTGGTGTTGCCGAGCACGGCGATCTTGCCCTTCAAGCCGAAGTCGGCGAACTGCTTCAGGAAGCGCAGCGGGTTGGAGCCGGCAAAGCCGGTATAGATCGCGTCGACGTCGCCCTTGATCTGCGCCAGATAGGGCGCGTATTCCGGCGCGTTGAGCGGCGGCCACAGCTTCTGCACGATCTTGCCGCCGGCCGCCTCGAAGGCGAGATGGAAGCCGCCGGCGCCTTCGTGGCCGTAGGTGAAATCCTCGGCGACGATGGCGATCTTCTTGAACTTGAGCTCCTTGGCGGCGTAGTCGCCGAGCGGATAGGTCACCTGCGGCGCGGTGCCGAAGGCGTGCAGCACGTAAGGATGCGGCTGGCGCGCCTTGAGGTCGACGGTGGCGGCCGAGGTGGTGGTGATCAGCGGCACCTTGCTCTGCTGCACGTAGCTGTCCATGGCCAGCGCCTCGTTGGTGGCGAGCGGGCCGATCGACACCTGCACCTTGGAGCGCTCGACCAGTTCCTGCAATTTGGTCTTGGCGAGCGCCGGCTGGCCGGCGGTGTCCTGCGTGATCAGTTCGACCTTGCGGCCGGCGATCATGCCGTTGCGTTCTTTGAGGAAGAGCGCGGCGCCCTCCTCCTGCTGCTTGCCGCCGGCGGCGAGCGGGCCGGTGAGCACGGTGAGGAAGCCGATGCGGAGCGGCTCGGCCTGCGCGAAGGCGAGCCGCGGCGCCGGCAACACGCTCATCGCCGCGCCGGCTTTCAGCAGCGTGCGGCGGGACATCCCCGGCTTTCCGGTCTTCGACGACATGGCAGCTTCCTCCCCTGATTTCCGACGTTTCCCTTATGTGCGGGAAATTCGGCGCCTTGCGCAAACACGGCCGGCGCCGGCAATACGCTCAGCGCCGCGCCGGCTTTGAGCAACGCGCGGCGGGAGATCCCCGGTTTTTCGGTCTTCGACGGCATGGCAGCTCCCTCCCCTGATTTCCGACGTTTCCCTTATGTGCGGGAAATCGAATGTGTGATGGACGATTGGACCGCGGCCCTTATAGCAGCCGTTTTGCCGCGCCGTCTCCGGGGGGCCTCATCCCTCGCCGCTTGCGGGGAGTGATAAGGGGCGCATCATTCCCCGCGTTCTTTTCGAGGCGCCGGGTACGCCTGCCTTTCCTCCCGCTTCTCTGGGGACCTCGCCCCCTCGAAATCCGTGCTTGCGTAATCGCCCATTGATTGTAGTAATATATTATTCAATCTAATGGTGCAGGAACTAAAACATGCAAAAAGGCAAAAATTATCTCGTCGGACTCAATGCGCCGCCGACAATCGAGATAAAAGAAGGAAGCTGGGCGCAAATACGATATCAAGATGACAACAAGAAGAGTGTTGCGGTCGCCATAACCCTCACGACTGAAAGCTGGAATGGGGTCACGGTGGTGCATATATTTGCTTTGGCCAATGGTCCCGATCCGCAACCGGTGCAAGACGAGCTGGTCTACAAGGATAAAGACGGTAATAACGAAGCCCGAATGATCATGTCCTTTGACCCTCTCGACAAATAGCAAAATCTTTAGATTAGGCCGACGCGGTGGCGTAACCACGCCTCAGATCCCCTACTACACCGGCAAATTGTCGTGCTTGCGGCCCGGCATCTCGACGCGCTTGTTCTTCAGCATCGCCAGCGCCCGCGCGATGCGCCGCCTGGTCGAGTGCGGCATGATCACGTCGTCGATAGTGCCGCGCTCGGCGGCAATCATCGCGACCCACTCCCAGCATCCGGCATTTTACCTCCCGCCGTCTGGTAAAAACCAGCGAGTTGCTTGGCGAGCAGCGCGCCTAACAGGTCTTCCATCTTAGACACGTCTATCTTGCCGTTCCGCCACGCGGCATCTGCCGCGTCCAGCGCGTCGAAATACGGCGTGCGATTCCCAACGATTTGATCCGGGATCGTGGGCGTCCCCGGAGGAATGGCACCGGCGCGGATCGACAATACGACGTAAGACAGAATGCGCGAGGTCCGGCCATTGCCGTCGGCAAAAGGATGAATCCAATTGAGCCGCCACATGATATAGGCGGCGAGGTGAAGCGGCGTGCTCGCTTCCCAATGCTCGTTGACGTAGTCGCACATGTCCTCGATGAGCTCAGGCACGAGGTGCGCGCCAACCGGTTCGTGCTTGCTGCCCTCGATTTTCACGCCCGCGGGGCGGAAGTTACCGGCATAGCTGCTGATGCCTGCAAGAGCTTCGCGATGAAGAGCGAGAATCAGCGACAGGCGGAGCCTGAAGGCCCCACGCTCAATCGCGGTCTGGACGGTTTTGATTCCGACGTCGTACTGGCGAAAGCCATTGCGGGCTTCAGCGGCCGCGCGAGCCTTAGGGTCGGCAATAAAGGGGGCTTCGAGTGCCCGGCTATTCCGCCGCTCGCTCCGGTTTTCCGGCATCGGCCTCTCGCGCCAACTTTTCGGCTTCCTGATCGACCATTTCCCGTGTGATCAGGCTGTTTTCAAACGCCGTATTGCCATAGACGAAGCTGCGGCGCTGCTCTTCCTGCTGCGCGGGGCTTTGCTTGGCCGTTTTGGCCGCGTCCAAGAGCTTTTTCAGACTGTCGTTCATGATTCCAACATATACAGAGTCGCGCTCAATTGCCACCACCACCTCACACCGGCAAATTGTCGTGCTTCCGCCCCGGCATCTCGACCTGCTTGCCCTCGCAGCATCGCCAGCGCCCGCGCGATGCGCCGCCGCGTCGAGTGCGGCATGATCACGTCGTCGATATAGCCGCGCTCGGCGGCGACGAAGGGCGACAGAAAGCGGTCCTCGTATTCCTTGGTGCGCGCGGCGATCTTGTCCTTGTCGCCGATGTCGGCGCGGAAGATGATCTCGACCGCGCCCTTGGCGCCCATCACCGCGATCTGCGCGCGTCGGCCAGGCGTAGTTGACGTCGCCGCCGACGTGCTTCGACGCCATCACGTCATAGGCGCCGCCGAAGGCCTTGCGCGTGATCACGGTGACCAGCGGCACCGTGCACTGGCTGTAGGCGAACAGCAGCTTGGCGCCGTGCTTGATCAGCCCGCCATATTCCTGGTCGGTGCCGGGCAGGAAGCCGGGCACGTCGACGAAGGTGACGATCGGGATGTTGAAGGCGTCGCAGAAGCGCACGAAGCGCGCCGCCTTGCGCGAGGCGTCGATGTCGAGCACGCCGGCCAGCACCATCGGCTGGTTGGCGACGAAGCCGACGGTGCGGCCGGCGATGCGGCCGAAGCCGGTGACGATGTTCTTGGCGTAAGCCGACGACGATCTCGAAGAAGTCGCCCTCGTCGGCGACTTTCAGGATCAGCTCCTTGATGTCGTAGGGCTTGTTCGGATTGTCGGGGATCAGCGTGTCGAGCGAGGTGTCGATCGCGGTCGGCGTCGTCCTGCGTCGGCCATTCCGGCACGCCGGCCTCGTTGTTGGCCGGCAGGAAGTCGATCAGCCGGCGCATCTGCAGCAGGCACTCGACGTCGTTCTCGAAGGCGCCGTCGGCGACGCCCGACTTGGTGGTGTGCACCGAGGCGCCGCCGAGCTCTTCCGCGGTGACGACCTCGTTGGTGACGGTCTTCACCACGTCGGGGCCGGTGACGAACATGTAGCTGGTGTCGCGCACCATGAAGATGAAGTCGGTCATGGCCGGCGAATAGACGTCGCCGCCGGCGCACGGCCCCATGATGACGCTGATCTGCGGGATGACGCCGGAGGCGAGCACGTTGCGCTTGAACACCTCGCCATAGCCGCCGAGCGCGGCGACGCCCTCCTGGATGCGCGCGCCGCCGGCGTCGAACAGGCCGATGATCGGGCGCGCGCGCCTTCATCGCCATGTCCTGCACCTTGATGATCTTCTGCGCGTGCGCTTCCGACAGCGAGCCGCCGAACACGGTGAAGTCCTTGGAGAACAGATAGACCGTGCGGCCGTTGACCGTGCCCCAGCCGGTGACCACGCCGTCGCCGGGGATCTTGCTGCTTCTCCATGCCGAAGTCGGTCGAGCGGTGCTCGACGAACATGTCGAACTCCTCGAACGAGCCCTTGTCGAGCAGGAGTTCGATGCGCTCGCGCGCGGTCAGCTTGCCGCGCTTGTGCTGGGCCTCGATGCGCGTCTCGCCGCCGCCGAGGCGGGCCTCCTGCGCGGCGCTTTTCGAGCTTGTCGAGGATGTCTTTCATCGAGCCCCTGCCCGCGCGGAATCTCCCGCCGCAGGAATAGCACGGGGCGGTTCTCCGCTGTCGTCCCGGTGCGAGCGCAAAGCGAGGCCCGGGACCCATACGCCGTGCGTCTCGATGAGGCATCGGCGTATGGGTCCCCGCCTTCGCGGGGACGACGATTGCGGCTTGGCTTTGCGCCGCAAAGCGCTGCTTAGAACCCGGCCATGACCGAGCCGCCGACCATCGCCACGCTGCTGCAGCAGGGCCTGTTTCACCACCGCCAGGGCCAGCTCGCGCAAGCCATGGAGCGCTATACCGACGTGCTGCGCATCGACCCGCAAAACGCCGACGCGCTCTATTACGTCGCCGCCATCGCCTGCCAGGAGGGCCAGTACAAGCGAGGGCATCGAGCTCGCCCGCCGCGCGCTCGAGCGGGCCCGCCGCAGGCGCGCGTGCACAATCTGATCGGCAAGGCGCAGGAGCGCCAGGGCGAGCACCTGGAGGCGGTCAAGAGCTTCGACGCCGCGATCGCGCTCGACGGCAAGTTCGCCGAGGCGCATGGCAACCGCGCCGCCATCCTGGCCGCCGCCGGCCTGCACGACGAGGCGCTGAAGGGCTTCGACCGCGCGC
>CAVPTM010000015.1:0-36131 GCA_963708635.1 uncultured Alphaproteobacteria bacterium
GCCGAGGCGCATGGCAACCGCGCCGCCATCCTCGCCGCCGCCGGCCTGCACGACGAGGCGCTGAAGGGTTTCGACCGCGCGCTCGCGCTCGACCCGAAAGCCGTCGCCGACTGGATCAACCGCGGCGCGCTGCTGGCCGACATGGGCCGCTTCGACGAGGCGATCGAAAGCTACCAGCGCGCCATCGCGCTCGCCCCGCAAGCTTTGCCCGCGCATTTCAACCGCGCCGACGCGCTGCGCGCCGCCGGCCGGCCGCAGGACGCGCTCGCCGCCTACGAGCAGGTGCTGGCGCTCAAGCCCGGCCTGCCGGAGGCGCAGGTCGGCCGCGCGGTCGCGCTCAAGGAGCTCGGCCGGCTCGAGGAGGCGCTGGCCGCGGCGGAGCTGGCGCTCGCCGCCAAGCCGGAATTGGCGCCGGCGCACATGTTGCGCGGCCGTTTGCTGCAGGCGCTCGGCCGCGCCGAGGAGGCCGAAGCCGCGCTGGCGAAAGCCGCCGAGCTGGAAGCGCAGGCCGCGCAGGCGCCGGGCTGAACCGGAACTTTCCGCGCGCGTCCCGCGTTTCCCCTGTACCCACGTCAACCGGGACATTTTCCATGACCACGCACAAAGAAACCGCGCGCAACGGCGCGCCGCGCCTGCAGACGCCGACCGATCTCGGCGCCAATGCCACCAAGGACATTGCCGGCGCGCTCAACGCGATTCTGGCCGACACCTTCGCGCTCTACATGAAGACGAAGAACTTCCACTGGCACGTCAGCGGGCCGCATTTCCGCGACTATCATCTGCTGCTCGACGAGCAGGCCGACCAGATCTTCGCCTCGACCGACGTGATCGCCGAGCGCGTGCGCAAGATCGGCGGCAATACGCTGCGCTCGATCGGCGACATCGCGCGCCAGCAGCGCCTCGCCGACAACGACGCCAATTACGTCGACGCCCGACGACATGCTGGCCGAATTGCGCGACGACAACCAGCGCGTGGTCGCCTCCATGCGCGAGGCGCACGGGCTGTGCGACGAGCACGAGGACGTCGCCACCGCCAGCCTGCTCGAAGTGTTCATCGACGAGGCCGAAAGGCGCGTCTGGTTCCTGTACGAGGCAAGCCGCCGCGGCGACCGTACCGGGCATTAGTCCTGCATCCGGGGCGCGTGCGCTGAGCCCGGATCCGCGTAAGCAGGCCCGATCCCGTCTCGATTCCGCGCTTCGCGCCGTCCGGAATGACGGAATTCAGATCGCTAGCTTCAGCACGGCTGCCGCCGCGTCGAATTCCGTCTTGCGGAAATCGCGGCGCGCGAGCGCGATCTCGTCGCGGCCCCATTGCGACATCTGCCAGTCCTCGTCGACATGCGCGATGCGCCCAGACCGCGGCGGCCTCGCGCGCGCCGTGCGCCAGCATCAGCGCCAGCAGCGCCGAGCCGGTCAGCGCGGTCGCCGACGACACCGCGCCCAGCCGCCAGGGGTCGCTGCGGGATGGCGGCGCGCGCGGCGGCGATCGCCTCGCGGCGGCTGCGGCACGTGCATCACGCCCGCGACCGCGACGAAGCGCGCGCCGAGCGCCTCGCGCGCCCAGGCCAGCACCGGATCGAAGGCGGCCGCCTGCGCCGCCACCAGTTCTTCCGGCGCCTCGGCGCGGTAGCAGACGAGATCGCGAGCCGAGATAGTGCGCGACTTCGGCGGCGACCGCGTCGGCTCGCTCGGCGACCGCGTCGATCACCGCATTGGCGAGCCGGGTCAGCGGCATGCGCGCCGGGTCGATCTCCTGCGCCTGCGCGTCCCATTCCTCGGCGATCAAACGTGCAAGCGGTGCGGTCGGTGCGGCGAGCGCGCGGCGCCCGGCGTCCTCACCGGCTTGCCGTCGAGCAGCACCGCGAAGCCGTCTGCGCCTTCCGCGACGCCGGCGGCTTGGTAGAAGCGCTTGCGCAAAGCCGGCCGCATGCCGCGGCGCGCGGCGGCCATCGGGTCGCGCGGCTCATTTTCAAAAATCTCGGTAAAAATCTCGCGCATCGTTTCCGCTGATTGTGCACCGCAAAATAACCGCGGCAAAGCCGCGCGGTGCGCCAAGTTCCATGGCCGGAAAAGCCCGTCCGGCGCGTTTTAGATATGAGGTTGCGCCGGCAAAGGGAATGGCCGGCCTTGCTGATGCCCCTTTCAGGGAGCGAAAAAGCTCACGTCTGCGTTGGCCGCGTTGCGGTTGCTAGGTTAGCCCTGACGGAAGGATAAGTAGCCTTAGCGGGTTCTAACCCATATTATCCGGCCTCTGAATCGCGCCGGGCCGTGGCCCGCGCGGGGGAGTGCCAGCCGGAAATGGCTGCAACGCGACGCCGCCGGTCGAGGCGGAGGTGGGGCGCGTGTCGAGGAGTCAATGAAGAACACTGACGTCGCTGCGCCCGATTACTTCCACAAGGTCGTCGATTGCCAATGGGCCTGCCCGGCGCACACGCCGGTCCCGGAATATATCCGGCTGATCGCAGCCGGGCGCTATTCCGACGCCTACATGATCAATTGGCGCTCGAACGTCTTCCCCGGCATTCTCGGGCGCACCTGCGACCGGCCGTGCGAGCCGGCCTGCCGGCGGGTGCGGGTCGAGGACGAGCCGGTGGCGATCTGCCGTCTCAAGCGCGTCGCCGCCGACTACAAAGACGACATCCGCGACCGGCTGCCGAAGCCCGCGGCGCAGCAAGAACGGCAAGCGCATCGCCTTGATCGGCGGCGGCCCGGCCTCGCTCACGGTCGCGCGCGACCTGGCGCCGCTCGGCTACCAGGTCGTGGTGTTCGACGGCGACCCGCAAGCCGGCGGCATGATCCGCAGCCAGATCCCGAAATTCCGCCTGCCCGACAGCGTCATCGACGAGGAATGCGGCTACATCCTCGATCTCGGCGTCGAATTCCGCGGCGGCACCCGCATCGACAGCATGAAGGCGCTGCTCAAGGAAAACTTCGACGCCATTTTCGTCGGCTCGCGGCGCGCCGCGCGGGCGCGACCTCGACATTCCCGGCCGCAAGGAAGCGGCCAAGAACATCCATATCGGCATCGACTGGCTGTCGTCGGTCTCGTTCGGCCACATCAACAAGATCGGCAAGCGCGTGGTCGTGCTCGGCGGCGGCAATACCGCCATGGACTGCTGCCGCTCGGCGCGCCGCCTGGGCGGCGAGCAGGTCGACGTGGTGGTGCGCTCGGGTTTCGAGGAAATGAAGGCGTCGCCTTGGGAAAAGGAAGACGCCATGCACGAGGGCATCCCGATCCACAATTTCCTCGTGCCGAAGGAATTCACCCACGAAAACGGCAAGCTCACCGGCATCACCTTCGAGAAGGTGAAGGCCGAGCGCGATGCGAAGGGCCGCCGCAAGCTGGTGCCGTCGGGCGAGCCGGACCAGCATTTCCCCTGCGACGACGTGCTGGTGGCGGTCGGCCAGGAGAACGCCTTCCCCTGGATCGAGCGCGACGTCGGCATCGAATTCAACGAATGGGACATGCCCAAGGTCGACGAGAAGACCATGGCCAGTCGACCCATCCCAAGGTGTTCTTCGGCGGCGACGCCGCCTTCGGCCCCAAGAACATCATCTGGGCGGTGGCGCACGGCCACGAGGCCGCGGTCTCGATCGACAAGATGCTCAACGGCGAGGACATCGCCGAGCGGCCCGCTGCCGGCGGTCGAGCTGATGAGCCAGAAGATGGGCATCCACGAATGGTCCTACGACAACGAGATCGATCTCGATAAGCGCTACAAGGTGCCGCTGCGCGACAAGGCGATCGCGCTCAAAGACATCAAGGCCGAGGTCGAGCTCGGCTTCGATCCGGAGCTGGCGCTGTCGGAGGCCGGCCGCTGCCTGAATTGCGACGTGCAGACGGTGTTTTCCGCCTCGCTCTGCATCGAATGCGACGCCTGCGTCGACATCTGCCCGATGGATTGCATCACCTTCACGCGCAACGGCGAGGAAGCCGATCTGCGCCAGCGCCTGATGGCGCCCGCGCTCAACCTCACCCAGGACCTTTACGTGCAGGACGGGCTGAAGACCGGCCGCGTCATGGTGAAGGACGAGGACGTCTGCCTGCATTGCGGGCTGTGCGCCGAGCGCTGCCCGACCGGCGCCTGGGACATGCAGAAATTCTTCCTCGATATGACCTACGCAGGGACTTCATGCCGACCGCCAACGCCGATCAGCCGCGTAAACGACTTCGTCGTCCGCTTCGCCAACGTCAACGGCTCCGGCTCGGCCAGCGCCAACGAGATGTTCGCGCGCGCGATCCTGCGCATGGGCGTGCCGGTCGCGCCGCGCAACATCTTCCCGTCCAACATCCAGGGCCTGCCGACCTGGTACGAGGTGCGCGTCTCGGAAGCCGGCCATCTCGGCGCGCGCGGCGGCACCGACCTGATGGTGGCGATGAACCCGCAGACCTTCGACAAGGACATCGCCGGCATCGAGCCGGGCGGCTATCTGCTGTACGATTCGACCAAGCCGCTGCCGCCGTCCAAGTTCCGCGACGACATCATCGGTCATCGGCGTGCCGCTGACCGCGATCTGCAACCGCGAATATTCCGACCCGCGCCAGCGCCAGCTGTTCAAGAACATCATCTATATCGGCGTCTTGACCGCGCTGATCGACATGGACGTCAAGGCGGTCGAGCGGCTGATCGGCGAGCAATACAAGGGCAAGGAAAAGCTGATCGAGCCCAACATCCACGCGCTGCATCTCGGCCGCGACTACGCCACGCTCAATTTGAATTGCCCGATCGGGCTCAGGCTCAAGGCCAGCGACAAAGTCGGCGACCGCATCTTCATCGAGGGCAATTCGGCGGCCGCGCTCGGCGCGGTCTATGGCGGGGCCACCGTCTGCGCCTGGTATCCGATCACGCCCTCCTCCTCGCTCGCCGACGCCTTCACCCGCCATTGCGCGCGGCTGCGCGTCGATGCGCAGAGCAAGCAAGCCAAATACGCCATCATCCAGGCCGAGGACGAGCTCGCCTCCATCGGCATGGTGATCGGCGCCGGCTGGAACGGCGCGCGCGCCTTCACCGCCACCTCCGGGCCCGGGCATTTCGCTGATGCAGGAGTTCATCGGGCTTGCCTACTTTGCGGAAATTCCGGCCGTGATCTTCGACGTGCAGCGCGCCGGCCCCTCGACCGGCATGCCGACGCGCACGCAGCAGTGCGACATCATCTCCTGCGCCTATGCCTCGCACGGCGACACCAAGCACGTGCTGCTGTTCCCGGAGGACCCGGCGGAAGCCTTCGATTTCGGCGCGCAGGCCTTCGACCTCGCCGACCGGCTGCAGACGCCGATCTTCGTCATGCTCGATCTCGACATCGGCATGAACCACCATTTGTCGCGGCCGCTGGCCTGGGACGACACGCGCAAATACGACCGCGGCAAGGTGATGACCGCAGCGGAGCTGGAAGCCGGCAAGGATTTCGGCCGCTATCTCGACGTCGACGGCGACGGCATCCCCTACCGCACCTATCCGGGCACGCACCCGACCAAGGGCTCCTTCTTCACGCGCGGCACCTCGCGCGACCGCTACGCCAAATACACCGAGGAAGGCGCGCCTTACGTCGACAACATGCAGCGGCTGATCCGCAAGTTCGACACCGCCAAGGACCTGGTGCCGCGCCCGATCATCGCCAATGCCGGCAAGCCGACCAAATACGGCGTGATCTATTACGGCTCGACGGCGCCGGCCATGAGCGAGGCGATCCACATGATCGAGGCGCGCGGCCATGCCGTCGACCGGCTGCGCGTGCGCGCCTTCCCGTTCCACTCGAGCGTCAACAGCTTCGTCGCCGACCACGATTTCGTGTTCGTGGTCGAGCAGAACCGCGACGCGCAATTGCGCTCGCTGATCGTCAACGAAGTCGGCATCGATCCCATTCGGCTGGTGCCGATCCTGCATTACGACGGCACGCCGATCACCGCCCGCTTCATCGCCAAGGCGATCGGCGATCATCTCGAAGCGCTGAAGGTGAAGCCCGTGAAGGTGACGTCGTGAAAGACGCGTCTTTCATGACGTCATGCGCGGGCATAGCCGGCCGAAGGACGGCGTGCTTTTGCACGCCTATGACCCGCGCATCCCGCGCAGGAAGGCGCCGTGCGCGCCTAAGCGAGATGGCCGGGACAAGCCCGGCCATGACAGGAAAACAGCAATGACCTATCTCGCCAAGCCCAAGTTCCACCACCCCGAGCTGCCGAAGAACGCGCTCGGCTATACCCACCGCGACTACGAAGGCACGGTGTCGACGCTGTGCGCCGGTTGCGGGCACGACTCGATCACCGCCGCCATCATCCAGGCCTGTTTCGAGCTGTCGATCGAGCCGCACCGCGTCGCCAAGATTTCCGGCATCGGCTGCTCGTCGAAGACGCCGACCTACTTCCTCGGCAATTCGCACGGCTTCAATTCGGTGCACGGGCGCATGCCGTCGGTCTTGACCGGCGCCAACCTCGCCAATCGCGACCTCATCTATCTCGGCGTCTCCGGCGACGGCGATTCCGCTTCGATCGGGCTCGGCCAGTTCGCGCATTGCCTGCGGCGCGGCGTCAACATGGTCTATATCGTCGAGAACAACGGCGTCTACGGCCTGACCAAGGGCCAGTTCTCGGCCACCGCCGACCGCGGCTCGAAGTCCAAGCGCGGCGTGATCAACACCGACAATTCCATCGACCTGGTGGCGATGGCGCTGCAACTCGGCGCCAGCTTTGTCGCGCGCTCGTTCTCCGGCGACAAGGCGCAGCTGGTGCCGATCATCAAGGCGGCGATCGCGCACAAGGGCGCCGCCTTCATCGACGTGATCAGCCCTTGCGTCATGTTCAACAACCATGCCGGCTCGACCAAGAGCTTCGATTTCGTGCGCGAGCACAACGAAGCCGTGAACCGGCTCGATTTCATTTCCCAGCGCATGCCGATCGAAGTGAAATACGAGCCCGGCACGGTCGAGATCGTCGAGCAGCATGACGGCTCCAAACTGGCGTTGCGCAAGCTCGACGCCGATTACGAGCTGCACGACCGCGCCGCCGCGCTCGGCTTTTTGCAGCACCATGCCGCCAAGAAACAGATCGTCACCGGCCTGCTCTACATGGAGAAGGAATCGGAAGACCTGCACGGGCATCTGGACACGGTCGCGGTCCCGCTCAATTCGCTGGGCGAAAAAGAGCTTTGCCCCGGCCAGGCCGCGCTCGACAAGTTCAACGCCTCGCTGCGCTAGGGCATTTTCCGGCATGCAACGCCGAAAGCTCGGCCAATCCGGCCTCGAGCTCGCCCCGATCGTGCTCGGCAGCAACGTGTTCGGCTGGAACGTCGACGAGAAGACGTCGTTCGCGCTGCTCGACGCCTTCGTCGATGCCGGCTTCAACGCGCATCGACACCGCCGACACCTATTCGCGCTGGGTGCCGGGGCACAAAGGCGGCGAATCCGAAACCATCATCGGCAACTGGCTGAAGCAAAGCGGCAAACGCGACCGCGTGCTGATCTTCACCAAGGTCGGCGAGGATATGGGCGAAGGCCGCAGCCTCAAGAAGGATTACATCCTGCGCGAATGCGAAGCTTCGCTGCGCCGATTGCAGACCGACCGTATCGACCTCTACCAGACGCATTTCGACGACGAGGTGACGCCGGTCGAGGAAACGATGGCGGCCTATGACGCGCTGATCAAGGCCGGCAAAGTGCGCGCGGCCGGCGCTTCCAATGTCAGCCCGGAGCGGCTGAAGGCCTCGCTCGCCGCCAGCAAGCAGCTCGGCCTTGCGCGCTACCAGACGCTGCAGCCGCTTTACAACCTGTCCGACCGCAATGAATTCGAGACCGGCTACGCCGCGCTGTGCCGGGAGGAAGCAATCGGCGTCATCCCCTATTACGGGCTCGCCGCCGGATTCCTCACCGGCAAGTACCGCTCGCCGGCCGACGCCGACAAGAACCCGGCGCGCGGCGGACGGCTGAAGAAATATCTCGACGCGCGCGGCGCGCGCATTTTGAAAGCGCTCGACGACGTGGCGGCGCGCCATGACGCGCTGCCGGCGCAGATCGCGCTCGCCTGGCTGATCGGGCGCATCAGCCGCGCCGATCGTGAGCGCGACCAACCTGCGGCAACTCGGCGAGATCATGCGGGCGCCGCAGATCAAGCTCACGCGCGAGGATTTCGCCGCCCTCGACGCGGCTGGCGCCTGAACGTTCATCGCCGCGGCCTAACAGCCCCCGGGTTCCGCCTATGGAACTCGGCCCTCCCGCCCCGCGTTGACCGCGCGCATGGCCAAATCCCGCAGGAAATCCGACACCCCGAAGGGCATTTCCGAGCGGGAAATCGAGGAAGTCTCGGACCTTTCGACGCCGCGCACGCCGGTCATCTACGAGGTCGTCCGCCGGCTGGGCGAGGAGGAGATGGAGCGGCCGGCGACCTCGCTCTGGTGGTCTGGCGTCGCCGCCGGGCTGTCGATCAGCTTCTCGCTGCTGGCGCAGGCGATCCTGCAAGCCCATCTGCCCGACGCGCCCTGGCGCCCGCTGGTGACGGGCTTTGGCTACAGCGTCGGCTTCCTGATGGTGGTGCTCGGGCGCCAGCAACTGTTCACCGAGAGCACCATCACCGTGGTGCTGCCGGTGCTCAAGCATTTCAACTTCGAAAATGTCTGGCGCATGCTGCGGCTGTGGGCGATCGTGCTCGTTGCCAACGTCGCCGGCACGCTGTTCGCAGCCGTGTTCTGCCTGTATTTCCCGGTGCTGCCGCCCGAATTGCTCAACGGCATGCTCGACATCAGCCGCGAGCTCACCCATGTCGGCTGGTGGCGGATGCTGTTCGGCGGCGTCTCCTCGGGCTTCCTGATCGCCGCCATGGTGTGGATGATCCCGAGCGCGGAGAGCGCCAAGTTCGCCGTCATCACGCTGATGACCTATCTCATCGCCATCGGCGGCTTCACCCACGTGGTCGCCGGCAGCATGGAGGCGAACCTGCTGGTGCTCAACGGCGATTGGGAATGGTGGCGGATGCTCGCGCAGTTCATGGCGCCGGTGCTGATCGGCAACATCATCGGCGGCACCGCGCTGTTCGCGCTGATCTCCTACGCGCAGGTGATGGAGGAGATTTGAGCCGTTCGCCGTCATCCTGAGAAAGCACCTCAGGATGGGACCGACGTCACTGATTGACGCAATTGCCGAGATAGGCGCTGCGGTTGCCGGTGGTGTCGCCATAGACGCCGGCCTGGTGCGCGCAGCGCACGGCGCGGTCCTGGTAAGTCTCGCTGCCGTGCGGACCGGAAGGCGCCACCGCCGGCAAATTCGGCAGCGCCTGGCCGTTCGGAGCGACCAGCGGCGGCGGCAGCGGCGGCTGCGCAAACGCGGCGCCGGGCGCGGCGCGCGGGATCACGACGTGCTGGCGGGTGCCGCGCGGCGACTTGTATTTCGGCGCCAGCCAAGGCTCGTATTTGTCCGGTTTGGCGCCCCGCTCGGGCACCATGATGTCGTAGCCGGATTGGGCATGCACCGAGACCACCGGCAGGGTGACGGCCAGCAAGAGCGTCCCGATAGGCCAAAGCTTGCGCATGGTCATTAGATAAGTAGCGCGTACCGCGGCGCTACTCCTCCGGCGCCTCCTCGATCGGGTCGTAACGCTTGGCGTCGAAACCGAGCAAGTTCCAGGACTGCTGCATGTGCGGCGGCAAAGGCGCCGACACGTCGATTACGCCGCCGCGCGGATGCGGCACCGCGATGCGCCGCGCCAGCAGATGCAGCACCTTCTGGATGCCGCCGGGAAACTCCCAGTTCTCGATGTTGAAATATTTCGGGTCGCCGACGATCGGGTTGCCGACATGCGCCATGTGCGCGCGCAATTGGTGGGTGCGGCCGGTCACCGGCTTGAGCGAAATCCACGACAGCTTCTGCGCCGCGGTCTCCACCACCGCGTAATAGGTCACCGCGTGCATGGCGTCCTTGTCGCCGTGCTTGGCGATGCGCATGTAGCTGTCTTCCTCGACCTCCTGCTTGGCCAGATAGGTCGAGACGCGGCCCTGCTTCGGCTTCGGCACGCCGGCGACCAGCGCCCAATAGATCTTGCGCGCCGCGCGGGTGCGGAAGGTCTTCGCCAGCGCCGCGGCGGCAAAGCGCGTCTTGGCGACCAGCAGGCAGCCGGCGGTATCCTTGTCGAGCCGGTGCACCAGGCGCGGGCGCTGCGCGTCGGGGCCGGGCCCGCGCAACGCGCCCAGCATGCCGTCGATATGGCGCACGGTGCCGGAGCCGCCCTGCACCGCAAGCCCCATCGGCTTGTTGAGCACCAGCACGTCGGCGTCTTCGTAGAGCGTGATCGATTTGATGAAGGCGCGGTCCTTCTGCGCCTGCGGCGCGTCGTCGCGCGGCTTGGGCGCGTCGAGCTTGAGCGGCGGGATGCGCACGGCTTGTCCCGCTTCCAGCCGCGCCTTCGGCTGCGTGCGCTTGCCGTTCACCCGCACCTCGCCTTTGCGGATGATGCGCTGGATATGGCTGAACGACAGGCCCGGAAAGCGCGCCTCGAAGAAGCGGTCGACGCGCATGCCGGATTCGTCCGGCGTGACGGTGACGGTTTGCACGCCGCTCGCCTCCCCGCGCGAGCTTTCGCGAGCGGTGGGGAGGGTCGGCGGCGAAGCTGCCGGGGTGGGGGGTCGTTGCGCCTTGCGTGAGTGCCCCGCCACCCCCGACCCCTCCCCGCCGCTCCGCTTCGCTACGCGGGGCGGAGCGGGTGCACTCTGCGCTTGCCGCGACAATGGCCGCGGGCCCGGCTGCTGCCGCCCGCCGCCGGGCTGACGCGGGCCGTTTTTGCCGCGTCTCACGAGGGGCCCCGCTCCTTCCGCAGCTTCGCCCAATACTCCAGCCGCTTCCGGATCTCGCGCTCGAAGCCGCGCTCGGGCGGATCGTAGAACTGCCGGCGCGGCAGCGCGTCGGGGAAATAGTTCTGGCCGGAGAAGGCCTCCTCGGCGTCGTGGTCGTAGGCGTAGCCGCGGCCGTAGCCTTCTTCCTTCATCAGACTTGGTCGGCGCGTTGAGGATGTGCTTGGGCGGCAGCAGCGAGCCCGCTTCTTTCGCGACGCGCATGGCGGCGCCATAGGCCGTATAGGCGGCGTTCGATTTCGGCGCGGTCGCCACATAGATCACGGCTTGCGCGAGCGCGAGTTCGCCCTCGGGGCTCCCAAGAAAGTCGTAGGCCTCCTTGGCGGCATTGGCGATCACCAGCGCCTGCGGGTCGGCCATGCCGATGTCCTCGATCGCCATGCGCACCACGCGGCGCGCGATGTAGAGCGGCGGCTCGCCGGCGTCGAGCATGCGCGCGAGATAATAGAGCGCGGCGTCGGGATCGGAGCCGCGCACCGACTTGTGCAGAGCGGAGATGAGATTGTAATGGCCGTCCTGCGACTTGTCGTAGATCGGCGCGCGCCGCTGCACGATCGCCTGCAACTGCGCGGCACCGAATGTCTCGTCCTTGCGGGCGGCGCGCCAGACCTCTTCGGCGAGCGTGAGCGCGGCGCGGCCGTCGCCGTCGGCCATGCCGATGAGCGCGCCGCGCGCCTCGTCGTCGAGCGGCAGCGTGCGTGCCCTCGATCTGTTCGGCGCGCGCCAGCAGCTTCTCGATCGCCGCGGCGTCGAGCGACTTGAACACCAGCACGCGCGCGCGCGACAGCAGCGGCGCGTTCAGTTCGAACGACGGGTTTTCGGTGGTGGCGCCGACCAGCATGATGGTGCCGTCCTCCATCACCGGCAGGAAACTGTCCTGCTGGGCGCGGTTGAAGCGGTGGATCTCGTCGACGAACAGCAGCGTGCCCTGCCCCAGTTCGCGGCGCTGCGCGCGCCTCCTCGAACACCTTCTTCAGGTCGGCGACGCCGGTGAAGATCGCCGAGATCTGCTCGAAGGCGAGATCGGTCGCCTGCGCCAGCAGCCGCGCCACCGTGGTCTTGCCGGTGCCGGGCGGCCCCCAGAACACCAGCGAGCCGAGCGAGCGCGTCGACAGCATGCGGGTGAGCGCGCCGTCGGGGCCGAGCAGATGGTCCTGCCCGACCACCTCGTCGAGCTTCTGCGGCCGCAGCCGGTCGGCGAGCGGGCGCGGCGCGTCCTTGTCGAGGCCGGCGGCGGCGAACAGCGTCGGGCCGGATTTTTTGGCGCGCGGGCTCATGACGATAAAGAGTGGGGAACCATCGCCCGGATATATAGGCGTGATAAAGACCGCACAAAAGTCGACATGCCAACAAAAACGGGACGGCCCGGCGGGCCGTCCCGTCAGCTTAAAAACCTATGCCGGTGACGTTAGGGGAATTTCACCGACAGGCGCAAACGCACCGTATGGGTCTGCAGGTCGAAATTGACTGGACCGCAAACGCTGCAGGTATAGGTTTCGCGTTGATACTTCGCGTAAAGATATTCGACGCCAACGATCCAGTATGGGGCAACCGGGATAAGCGCGTGTTCGACGCCCGCGCCAATTGTCCAGCCGGTGTGGGTCCCCGAAACAGTCGTGGAGTTCGGAAAGCCGACATGCGTGAAGAGCGCGTTGTCCAAATGCGCCCAGGCGGCACCGCCGGTCACGTACCACAGGGTATCGGACGGCATGACGAAACCGACGCGGCCACGCAGCGAACCCGACCAATCCCAGGTCTGGGCATAGCGCTCGGCAAAGCCGCCCCCGGTCAGGATGTCGCCGTTGAGATTCATCCAGGACCAGTCGGCTTCGACGCCGACCACCCAACTGGGCGCGAATTGGTAATTGCAGCCGACGAATGGACCGCCGGCAAAGCTGTTCATCCTGATGTCGCCGGTGAACGGATAGGCGGGGATATTCAGGTTCGAACGCCCCCACACGTAGCCGGCGTCGGCGCCGACATAGCAGCCGGTCCAACTCATCGCGCTCGCCGGCGGTGGCGCGGCGACCGGCGCCTTCATCGGCAGATCGGCAGCCGAAGCGGTTGCGCAGCCGAGAACGACTGCGGCAAAACTCAACGCCACGATTTTTTTCATGAGAGCCCCCTTCTCAAGCCGCAAGCACAACGTGCAATTCTAGGCTGGCTCGCATGGCGAGCAAGGGACCGCTGTTCGATTCAGGGTATTGTGTTGCCGCCGCGCTACAGTCACAAGACGTAGAAAACTGAAAGATAATCAATCGGATAGCAGGCAGGCGACACTAATTTCGCGGCTCAGCCGCCGAACACCGCCGAAATCTGCTGCGCGCCGCGGCGGATGGTGACGCGCCAGGTCCGGCTCGGCTGCTCGGTCACGCGCGCGAGCTCGCCGGTCTTGTCGATGGTGCGGCCGTTCACCGCCAGCACGACGTCGCCGCGGCGGAACCCGAGATTGGACGCATAGGAGCCGTTCTCGACGTCGAGCACGACCACGCCCTGCTCGGCGTTCTGGATCTGCAATTCGTCGGCGAGCGCGGGCGACAGATTGGCGACGGTCGCGCCCGAGAACGGCGAGCGGCCCTTGATGACGACCTCGTCGCGCGCGATGTCGGGCGCGGCAAGCAAGGCGAGCGTCACCGTCATCTCCTTGCCGGCGCGCAGGATGCCGAGCTTGGCGGCCCCGCCGAGCGGCTTGGTGGCGAAGCGATAGTCGAAGGCGTTGGGATCCTCGACCTCCTGCCCGTCGACCGAGACGATCAGGTCGCCGGCCTTCAGCCCGGCCTGCGCCGCCGGGCCTGCGGGCACCACGTTGGCGACCAGCGCGCCGGCCGGGCGCTTGAGGCCCATGCTGTCGGCGATCTCCGGCGTCACCGGCTGCAGCTTGGCGCCGAGCCATGGCCGCTTGACGGTGTGACCGCCATTGAGCGCGGAGGCGACCACCACCCGCACCATGTTGGACGGGATGGCGAAGCCGATGCCCTGCGAGCCGCCCGAGCGCGAGAAGATCGCGGTGTTGATGCCGACCAGTCTGCCGGCGAGATCGATCAGCGCGCCGCCGGAATTGCCGGGATTGATGGGCGCGTCGGTCTGGATGAAGAACTGGTAGTCGGTGATGCCGATCTGCGTGCGCGCCAGCGCCGAGACGATGCCGTGCGTCACCGTCTGCCCGACGCCGAACGGATTGCCGATCGCCAGCACCATGTCGCCGACTTGCAGCGCGTCGGAATTGGAGAATTCCAATGCCGGGAATTGTTCCTTGGCGTTCTTCAGCCGCAACACGGCGAGATCGGTGCGCTTGTCCTTGAGCACGATCTCGGCCTCGAATTCGCGCTTGTCGGCGAGCGCGACCTTGATGTCGTCGGCGCCCTCGATCACGTGCACGTTGGTGACGATGAGGCCGCTTGGATCGACGATCACGCCGGAGCCGAGCGAGCGCTGCACCTGGTTCTGATTGCCCGGCACGCCGAAGAAGCGGCGGAAGATCGGATCGTCGAACAGCGGGTTGCGGTTCTGCACCACCTTGGCGGCGTAGACGTTCACCACCGCGGGCGCGACCTGCTTGACCAGCGGGGCGTAAGACAGCCGCAGGTCGCCTTGCGTCGGCACGCGCCGTTCCTGGGCGGCGGCGGGGGCGGGCACGAAACCGGCGGCCAACGCGCCGCACAGCGTCAAAACCAGCAGCGCAAAACGTAAGGTCGGGACCATATCGATTCTCTCCGGCAACCGATATAGAACGTCGTATCGGCCGCTTGAAGGCTTGCCCGCCGATTCGGCCGGATTTGCGGTGCTTGCCACGCGCGCCTGGTTAAGCCATTGGGGGTCTCCCGCCCGCGTCCCCGGAGCCCTGCCACCATGAAAGCCGTCGGCTACCTCAAATCGCTCGCCATAGCCGAGCCGGAATCTTTGATCGATTTCGCCGCCGACCTGCCGCAACCGGCCGGGCGCGACCTGCGGGTGGCGGTCAAGGCGGTGTCGGTCAACCCGGTGGACACCAAGGTGCGCCTGCGCGCCGCGCCCAAGCCGGGCGAGCCGCCCAAGATCCTCGGCTACGACGCGGCCGGCGTGGTCGACGCGGTCGGGCCCGAGGTCACGCTGTTCAAGCCGGGCGACGAGGTGTTCTACGCCGGCTCGATTGCGCGCTCCGGCAGCAATGCCGAATTGCATCTGGTCGACGAGCGCATCGTCGGCCGCAAGCCGACAAGCCTGTCCTTCGCCCAGGCGGCCGCGCTGCCGCTCACCAGCATCACGGCCTGGGAATTGCTGTTCGACCGTTTCGCCGTCACCCGCGGCAACGCGCCGGACGGGCGCGCGCTGCTGGTCATCGGCGGCGCCGGCGGGGTCGGCTCGATCATGATCCAGCTCGCGCGCAAGCTGACCGGCTTGACCGTGATCGCCACCGCCTCGCGGCCGGAGACGCGCGCCTGGTGCGAGAAGCTCGGCGCCCACCACGTCGTCGACCATACAAAGCCGCTGGCCGCGCAGCTGAAGGCGATCGGCCATGGCGAGGTCGCGCTGATCGCCAGCCTGACCGGCACCGAGCAGCACTACCCGGCGGTGCCCGACATCATCGCGCCGCAGGGCAAGTTCGGCCTGATCGACGACCCCAAGAGCCTCGACGTCAACCTGCTCAAGCGCAAGGCGGTGTCGCTGCATTGGGAGTCGATGTTCACGCGCGCGATCTTCAACACGCCCGACATGATCGCGCAGCACCGCCTGCTCGACGAGGTCGCCCGGCTGGTCGATGCCGGCGAGATCGTCACCACCGCGACCAAGGAATTGTCGCCGATCAACGCCGCCAACCTGAAGGCCGCGCACGCGCTGGTCGAAAGCGGACGCATGATCGGCAAGGTGGTGCTGGCGGGCTGGTAAGCCGACCCCCGCTCGTCCCCGCGCAAGCGGGGACGAGGAGACCACGTTCTCAATTGCGACTCTGGATTCCCGCTTGCGCGGGAATGAGCGGCCTGTTTTTAGGTCACTCCTTCGGCGGCAGCGTGCGCAGCCAGGCCACCACGGCGTCGAGGTCGTCGGCGCGCACCGTCGCGTAATAGTGGAAGCCCATCGGCGGCTTGAGCTTGCTGCCGTCCTTCCTGACGCCTTGCGTGATCGCGCGCTTGATCTCCTCGTCGGTCCAGGCGCCGATGCCCTTCTCCTTGCTCGAGGTGATGTTACGCGACACCGAGACGCCCCAGGGCCCGGGGAATTCGAACCCGCCGGCGCCGAGCCTGGTGGCGAATTCGCGGCCCTTCGGCCCCATCGGGGTGTGGCATTCCATGCAATGCGCGATGGTGGCGAGGTAGAAGCCCTTCTTGAGCTTGTCGCTCATCATCGCTTCCGTGTAGGGCTTGTCGGCGCCCGGCGGGATCGGATGGCCCTGCGGCATCTTGTAGATCGGATCCGGCACCGTGTTCTTGATCGGCTTGATCGTGCGCAGATAGGCGATGACCGCGTCGAGATCGCGCTCGGTCATGATCTCGTAGAAGCCGGCTCGGCATGACCATGGCGATCGGCACGCCGTTCTTCTTGATGCCCTTGCGCAGCACGCGCTTGAGCTCGGCGTCGGTCCAGTTGCCGATGCCGGTTTCCTTGTCCTGCGTGATGTTGGGCGCGGTCACCTTGAACGGCGGCTCGTCCCAGGACAGCCCGCCGGAAAACAGCTTGCCGGGGATATCGCCGGTCGGGCCCTTGGGCGAATGGCAGTTGCCACAGGTGAGAATGCCGTTGACCAGATAGTCGCCACGCTTGACCAGATCGGATTGCGCATCGGCGGTTCCGATCAGCGCCGCGCTCAACGCCAGCGCCAACAGTGCAGGACGGATCATTGATTTCAACTCCCCTCGCCTGCCTTGGTTGTTGCGGACGGCAGGCGTTGCATTGATCTTAGCGTGCGGGGCGCGCAGCCGACAATCGGATAAATGACGCAGCCTGCGCGTTCCCGAGGGCCCGAATCAAAAAGGCGGCGCCGGGGCGCCGCCTCCGATAACAAGGAAGGTGTCCGACGCGGTCAAGCCGGCGCCGTCGCCTCTTCGGCCGCCTTCTTCTCCTGCACCGGGCCGGAGTCGAGACCCTTGGCGGCCTCGTCGCGGTCGACGAATTCGATCACCGCCACCGCCGCGTTGTCGCCGTAGCGGAAGCCGGCTTTCATGATGCGGGTATAGCCGCCGTGCCGCTCCTTGTAGCGGGGCCCGAGCACGTCGAATAATTTCTTGACCTGCGTGACGTCGCGCATTTCGGCGATCGCCTGGCGGCGGGCGGCGAGCCCGCCCTTCTTGGCGAGCGTGATCAGCTTCTCGACCACCGGGCGCAATTCCTTGGCCTTCGGCAGCGTGGTGACGATCTGCTCGTGCTTGATCAGCGCCGCGCACATGTTGGCGAACATGGCCTTGCGATGCGCCGGCTTCTTGCCGAGCTTGCGGTGAACTTTTCCGTGACGCATCGCCGTACCTCTTCGTCTCTCTTTTGTCATCACCGGGCTTGTCCCGGTGATCCCGCTTAGGCGGGCAGTGCACCCCTTATCGAGATGGCCGGGACCAAGCCCGGCCATGACAAGGAGGGGCCGATTAGTAATGGTCCTCGAAGCGCTTGGCGAGCTCTTCGATGTTCTCCGGCGGCCAGCCCGGCACTTCCATGCCGAGATGCAGGCCCATCTGCGCCAGCACTTCCTTGATCTCGTTGAGCGACTTGCGCCCGAAGTTCGGCGTGCGCAGCATTTCGGCTTCGGTCTTCTGCACCAGGTCGCCGATGTAGACGATGTTGTCGTTCTTCAGGCAGTTGGCCGAGCGCACCGAAAGTTCGAGCTCGTCGACCTTCTTGAGGAAGGCCGGGTTGAAGGCGAGGTCGGGGATCGATTCCGCGGCCTGCTCCTTGCGCGGCTCCTCGAAGTTCACGAACACGTTGAGCTGGTCCTGCAGGATGCGCGCGCCATAGGCGAGCGCGTCGTCGGGCGACACCGCGCCGTTGGTCTCGATGGTCATGGTGAGCTTGTCGTAATCGAGGATCTGGCCCTCGCGGGTGTTCTCGACCTTGTAGGAGACCTTGCGCACCGGCGAATAGAGGCTGTCGACCGGGATCAGGCCGATCGGCGCGTCCTCGGGACGGTTGCGCTCGGCCGGCACGTAGCCCTTGCCGGTATTGACCGTGAACTCCATGCGGATCTCGGCGCCCTCGTCGAGCGTGCACAGCACGAGGTCCGGGTTGAGCACCACGACGTCGCCGACGGTCTGGATGTCGCCGGCGGTGACGGTGCCCGGCCCCTGCTTCTTGACCACCATGCGCTTGGGACCCTCGCCCTGCATCTTGATGGCGATGTCCTTGATGTTGAGCACGATGTCGGTCACGTCCTCGCGCACCCCGGCGATGGACGAGAACTCGTGCAGCACGCCGTCGATGTGCACCGACTGCACGGCGGCGCCTTGCAGCGACGACAGCAGAATGCGCCGCAGCGCGTTGCCCAGCGTCAACCCGAAGCCGCGTTCGAGCGGCTCGGCGACCACGGTCGCAAAGCGCACGGCGTCGTTGCCGGCGGTGACATGGAGCTTGTTCGGCCTGATCAATTCCTGCCAATTCTTTTGGATCACGTCTTCACCTTTTCAGCGGCGCGGGTCGGCCCGCGCGAACCCCACCCGCTATGTGGGGGATGAGTTCAGCGGCAGGCGGACGTTTCGCGACGACGTCCGCCGGAAAAATCTAGACGCGGCGCCGCTTGCGCGGGCGGCAGCCGTTATGCGGGATCGTGGTCACGTCGCGGATCGAGGTGATGGTGAAGCCGGCGGCCTGCAACGAACGCAGCGCCAACTCGCGCCCGGAGCCCGGACCCGACACTTCCACTTCCAGCGTGCGCATGCCGTGCTCCTGCGCCTTCTTGGCGGCGTCTTCGGCGGCGACCTGCGCGGCATAGGGCGTCGACTTGCGCGAGCCCTTGAAGCCCATGGTCCCGGCCGACGACCAGGCTATGGTGTTGCCCTGCGCGTCGGTGATGGTGATCATGGTGTTGTTGAACGACGCCGCGACATGGGCGACGCCTGAGGCGATGTTCTTGCGCTCGCGCCGCCGGACGCGGGTAGCTTCCTTACCCATTCTCGATCCTTTCAGAAGCCCGCGAGCCTGACGGAAGAGGCGCGAGCAATCCTTGCGTTACTTGCTCTCGACCTTCTTCTTGCCGGCGATGGTCTTGGCCGGCCCTTTGCGGGTGCGCGCGTTGGTATGCGTGCGCTGGCCCCGCACCGGCAGGCCCTTGCGGTGGCGCAGGCCGCGGTAGCAGCCGAGATCCATCAGCCGCTTGATGTTGAGTTGCACTTCGCGGCGCAGATCGCCTTCGACCCTGTAGTCGCGGTCGATCATTTCGCGAATCTGCAGCACTTCGGCGTCGGTCAGCTGCGACACCCGCCGCTCCGGCGGCAGGTTAACCTTGCTCATGATCTCCTTGGCGATTTTCGGCCCGACGCCATGGATATATTGCAGCGCGATCTCGACACGCTTGTTGGTTGGCAGATTGACGCCCGCGATACGAGCCAAGTTGCTCTCCTGTTATTGTCCGGCCGCGCGGTCCGCGCCGATTTTTTGTGTTCCCACAAGGGGATAGCGCAAAGCGTAACACGACGCCCGTCCCCGCCGCTCTGGGGCCCGGCATCGCGTCAGACTTCTGAATACGGTGCTTATTAAGGGATTCATCGCGCCTTCGTCAACCTCCGGCGCGAGGAAGGATTGCGCCGCGTGCGCGCCGGACGGCCGCTTTTGCGGCCCGGTTTGCGGCGCTTTACCGCAGCCGCGCGGCCTTTGCGGCGGCCCGAGGCCTTGCGGGTGCTGGCTTTTTTGCCACGCGCCTTCTTGACCGTCCTCGTCGCCCTGCGGCCCCGTTTAGGGGCTCGGCCGGCGGCCTTGCGTGGCCGGGCGGGCTTTTCCACCGCTTTAGCGGGCGCGGGCCCGGTTCCCGCCAGCAATCGGTCGATGGCGGCGGTGACCTCATCGATCGGCGCCATGCCATCCACAGGCTTGAGCTGTCCTTTGGCGTCGTAATAGCCGGCAAGCGGCGCGGTCTGCGCCCGGTAGGCGGCGAGCCGGCCCTTGAGGACCTCAGGATTGTCGTCGGCGCGCAGCTTCTCGCCGCGCGCGGTCATCTCGGCGACGCGCTTCTGGATGCGGGCGAGCAGCATGTCTTCGTCGACTTTGAGCTCGATCACGCCGTCGAGCTTGAGCCCGCGCTCGGCCAGCAGCCGGTCGAGCGCCTGCGCCTGCGGCACCGTGCGCGGGAAGCCGTCGAGCACGAAGCCGCGGGCGGCGTCGGGCCGGCTGATGCGCTCGGCGATGATGGCGACCACCACCTCGTCCGGCACCAATTCGCCGCGTTCCATGATGTGCTTGGCGCGCAGCCCGACCGGCGTGCCGGCCGCGACCGCGGCGCGCAACATGTCGCCGGTCGAGAGCTGAACGATTCCGTATTTGGCAACCAGGCGCTGCGCTTGCGTGCCCTTCCCCGCCCCCGGCGGGCCGAGCAGGATCACCCTCATCGTGTGCGGCCTCTGAGCTTGGCGCGCTTGATCAGACCCTCATATTGGTGCGCCAGCAGATAGCCCTGGATCTGCGCCACCGTATCCATGGTGACGCTGACCACGATCAAAAGCGAGGTGCCGCCGAAGTAGAACGGCACCGCCGCGTAGGAGATCAGCATTTCCGGAATCAGGCACACGACGGCGAGATAGAGCGCGCCGAGCACGGTGATGCGCGACAGCACGTAGTCGATATATTCGGCCGTGCGCTCGCCCGGGCGGATGCCGGGCAGGAAGCCGCCGTGCTTCTTCAGGTTGTCCGCCGTTTCGGTCGGATTGAACACGATCGCGGTGTAGAAGAAGGCGAAGAACACGATCAGCGCGACGTAGAGGATCAGGAACAGCGGCCGGCCATGGCCGAGCAGCGTGGTGACCGTGGTCAGCCAGCCCGGTCCGCTGGCGGCGTTGAAATTGGCGACCGTGGTCGGCAGCAGCAGCAGCGAGGAGGCGAAGATCGGCGGGATCACGCCCGAGGTGTTGAGCTTGAGCGGCAGATGCGAGGACTGGCCCTCGAACATGCGGTTGCCGACCTGGCGTTTGGGATACTGGATCAGCAGCCGGCGCTGCGCGCGCTCGACGAACACGATGAAGGCGATCACCGCGACCGCCATCACCAGCACGGCGAGGATGAGGCCGGTCGACAGCGCGCCCTGGCGGCCGAGTTCGAGCGTGCCGGCGATGGCCGACGGCAATTGCGCCACGATGCCCGACAGGATGATGAGCGAAATGCCGTTGCCGATGCCGCGCGAGGTGATCTGCTCGCCCAGCCACATCAGAAACATGGTGCCGCCGGTGAGCGTGATGGTGGTCGACATCAAAAAGAAGATGCCGGGGCTCGACACCACATTGCCGGTGCCTTGCAGGCCGATGGCGATGCCGTAGGACTGGAACGCCGCCAGCACCACGGTGAGATACCGCGTGTACTGGTTCATGATCTTGCGCCCCGACTCGCCTTCCTTCTTGAGCGCCTCGAGCGTGGGCGACACCGTCGTCATCAACTGGATGATGATCGATGCCGAAATGTAGGGCATGATGTTGAGCGCGAAGATCGCCATCCGGTGGATGCCGCCGCCGGAGAACATGTTGAACATGCCGAGGATGCCGCCGGATTGCGTCTGGAAGATTTGCTCCCAGGCCGCCGGGTCGATGCCGGGCAGCGGAATATAGGTGCCGAGCCGGTAGACCAGCAGCGCGCCGACCGTGAACCAGATGCGCTTCTTGAGCTCTTCGGCCTTGGCCAGAGCGCCGAAGTTGAGATTGGCCGCCAGTTGTTCTGCTGCCGAAACCATCGCTCGCTCCGTCCGCCGCGCCCCTTGCGCCCGTAGATAGGCGCTTGCCCTTGAGTCTGTAAGCCGCGACCGGTCAACCGACCATCACGGGACGTTGAGGCTACTCGGCGTCGCCCGCGGGCTTGGCCTTATCCTCGCCCTCGCCGGCTTCCGCCTTGGGCTTGCCGCCCTCGCCCTTCGGCTTGCCGCCTTTGTCGCCGCCTTTGGCCGCTTGCAGCGCCTTGCGCTTGTTCTTGCCGCGCGGCTCGGCATCGGCCTCCTTGGCCGGCGCCAGGATTTTCACAGAGCCGCCCGCCTTCTCGACCGCCGCCACCGCCGAGGCCGAGGCGCGCCAGACCGAGAATTCGACCTTGGCCTTGAACTCGCCGTGACCGAGCAATTTGACGCCGCCTTTGGCGCGCCGCATCAGCCCGGCCTTGACCATGGCTTCGACCGTGACCGGCTGGCCGGCATCGATCAGGCCGGCGTCGATCGCCGCCTGCACCTTGCCGAGGTTGATCTCGTTGAGCTTGACCGCGAACGGCGTGTTGCGGAAGCCGCGCTTGGGCAGCCGCCGGTGCAGCGGCATCTGGCCGCCCTCGAAGCCCTTGATGGAAACGCCCGAGCGCGCGGTCTGGCCCTTGCCGCCGCGGCCGCCGGTCTTGCCCATGCCGGAGCCGATGCCGCGGCCGATGCGCATGCGATTCTTGCGCGCGCCCGGATTGTCGGCGATCTGGTTGAGTTTCATTGCAACGTCCTCACTTGACCCTCACTTGGCTTCGCCGACGACCTTCACCAGATGCTGCACCTTGCGCAGCATGCCGCGCGTCGCCGGCGTATCCGGAAGATCCTTGACCCGGCCGATCTTGTTGAGGCCGAGCCCGATCAGCGTCGCGCGCTGATCGAAGTGGCGCCGCATCGGGCTGCCCACCTGCTCGACCTTGATGGTCTTTGCTGACTGCGCCATGAGCCTCGATCCTTAATCCGCCGACGCTTCGGCCTCGCCGCCTTCGCGGCGGCGCGACTGCAGCGTGGAAACCTTGATGTTGCGGCGCGCCGCCACCGAGCGCGGCGAATCCTGCGCCTTGAGCGCGTCGAAGGTCGCGCGCACGACGTTGTACGGGTTGGACGAGCCGACCGATTTCGCCACCACGTCCTGCAAGCCGAGCGTCTCGAACACCGCGCGCATCGGACCGCCGGCGATCACGCCGGTGCCGGGAGGCGCCGCGCGCAGGAACACCTTGCCGGCGCCGTGGCGGCCGAACACGTCGTGATGCAGCGTGCGGCCTTCGCGCAGCGGCACCCGCGTCAGGCTGCGCTTGGCGGCCTCGGTCGCCTTGCGGATCGCCTCCGGCACTTCGCGCGCCTTGCCGTGGCCGAAGCCGGCGCGGCCCTTCTGGTCGCCGACCACGACCAATGCGGCAAAGGCAAAACGCCGGCCGCCTTTGACCACTTTGGCCACGCGGTTGATGTGCACCAGCTTGTCGATGAACTCGCTGGCCTCGCGCGTCTCGCGCTGCCCGCGTTCCCGATCCCGTCGTGCTTCACGTGCCATGTATTTTGTCCGGTTAGAAGTTGAGGCCGCCTTCGCGCGCGGCATCGGCCAGCGCCTTGACGCGTCCGTGATAGAGATAGCCGCCGCGGTCGAACACGACGTCCTTGATGCCCTTTTCCTTGGCGCGCTCGGCGATCAGCTTGCCGACCGCCTTGGCGGCGTCCTTGTTGGCGCCCTTGGCGCCGCCCTCGCGCATCGGCTTCTCCAGCGAGGAAGCCGCCGCCAGCGTCGTGCCTTTGTCGTCGTCGATGAGCTGGGCGTAGATGTGCTTGGACGAGCGGAACACGGTCAGCCGCGCGCGCCCGCGCGCCGCAAGCTTGACCTTGCGTCGCACCGTCGCCCGCCGCCGCGCGGTCCGGTCAGTCAGTCTCGACATGGCGCACCGTCCTCACTTCTTCTTGCCTTCCTTGCGGAAGATGTATTCGCCGGAATATTTCACGCCCTTGCCCTTGTAGGGCTCGGGCGGGCGGAAGCCGCGGATCTCGGCGGCGACCTGGCCGACCTGCTGCTTGTCGATGCCGGTCACCACGATTTCGGTCGGCTTCGGCGTCGCGATGGTGATCCCTTGCGGGATCGGGAAATTCACGTCGTGCGAGTAGCCGAGCTGCAGATTGAGCTGCTTGCCCTGCACCGCCGCGCGATAGCCGACGCCGGTGATCTCGAGCTTCTCCTCGAAGCCCTTGGTCACGCCGGCCACCAGATTGGCGACCTGCGTGCGCGAGGTGCCCCACAGCGCGCGCGCGCGCTTGCTCTCGCCGCGCGGCTCGACCGTGATGGCGCTCTTGTCGAGCTTGACCGCGACGTCGTCGGCCAGCACCGCCTGCAAGGCGCCTTTCGGCCCCTTCACCTTGACGGTCTGGCCTTCCACGTTGGCGGTGACGCCGGAGGGGACCGCGACCGCTTTGTTGCCGATGCGTGACATCAGAATCTCATCCGTTCAGTTCCACTCAACACTTGCCTAACATTTTTCCTGGCGCATGATCTTATCCGAAAACCGGCGCCCACTTTTCGGGATCATGCGCTAAAACACCGTGCAGATGATTTCGCCGCCGACATTGGCGTCGCGCGCCGCGTGATCGGCCATGACGCCCTTCGGCGTCGAAACGATGGCGACCCCGAGGCCGTTATTGATGCGCGGCAGCGCCCTGACCGAGGCGTAGACGCGCCGGCCGGGCTTGGAAACGCGCTCGATTTCGCGGATCACCGGCGTGCCGTCGAAATATTTCAGCTCGATCTCGAGCTCGTTGCGGCCGCTGGCATGCGCCACGCTGGCGTAGCCGCGGATGTAGCCCTCGGTCTTGAGCACCTCGAGCACGCGCTCGCGCTGCTTGGAGCCGGGCACCGAGACCTTGGACTTGGTCCGCATCTGCGCGTTGCGGATGCGCGCGATCATGTCGCCGATCGGATCGTTGATAGGCATTTCGATCCTCCTCACCAGCTCGACTTGACCAGGCCCGGGATCAGGCCCTTGGAGCCGAGCTCGCGCAGCGCGATGCGGCTAAGACGGTGCTTGCGGTAGTAGGCGCGCGGCCGCCCGCTCAGCTCGCAGCGATTGCGGATGCGGGTGGCCGAGGAATTGCGCGGCAATTCGGCAAGCTTGAGCGTCGCGGCGAAGCGGTCTTCCATCGGCAGCTTCTTGTCATGCGCGATCGCCTTGAGCTTGGCGCGGCGGCTGGCGAATTTCTTCGTCATCTTGCGCCGGCGCTTATTCTTCTCGATCGAACTGGTCTTAGCCATTCTCTATCGCTCCTTGCGGTTCCGCGTATGAGGACGCTCGGCGCGCCTCACTGCCGGAACGGGAAGTTGAATGCGGCGAGCAGCGCGCGCGCCTCGGTGTCGTTGCGTGCGCTGGTGCACACCGTGACGTCGAGCCCCCACACGTCGGCGGCCTTGTCGAAGTCGATTTCCGGGAACACGATGTGCTCCTTGATGCCGAGGCTGAAGTTGCCGCGGCCGTCGAAGCTTTTCGGATTGAGCCCGCGGAAGTCGCGGATGCGCGGCAGCGCGATGGTCACAAGCCGGTCGATGAAGTCGTACATGCGCGTCTTGCGCAGCGTCACCATGCAGCCGATGGCCTGGCCGTCGCGCAACTTGTAGGTCGCGATCGACTTGCGCGACTTGGTGATGACCGCCTTCTGCCCGGCGATCAGCGACAAGTCGGCGGCGGCGCTCTCCACCTTCTTGCGGTCGGCGACGCCCTCGCCGATGCCCATGTTGAGCACCACCTTGGTGATGCGCGGCACCTGCATGGCGTTGGTGTAGTTGAACTGCTTGGTGAGCGCGCCGCGGATGGTCTCCTCGAACTGCGTGCGCAGCCGCGCCTTGTAATCGGACGGCGTGCGCGGCTTCTTGACCTTGGGAGCGCCCTCGCCCTTCGGCTGGCCCTTGGCTTCTTTCGGCGCCTGCTTGGGCGCGTCTTTCGGCTTTTTCGGCTGTTGCGTTTGCGTGTCAGCCATCGATCTCTACTCCGGAACGCTTGGCGATGCGGATCTTCTTGCGGTCGCGCCCTTCGCCGACGAATTTGAAGCCGACCCGGGTCGGCTTGCCGTCCTTGGGATCGGCGAGCGCCAGGTTCGACAGATGGATCGCTCCTTCTTTGGAGACGATGCCGCCTTCCTGCTGGGCGGTCTGGCGCTGATGGCGCTTGACCATGTGGATGCCGCGCACCAGCGCGCGCGCTTCGGCCGGACGCACCACCAGCACCTCGCCGGTGCGGCCCTTGTCGCGGCCCGACAGCACGACCACCTTGTCGCCCTTCTTGATCTTGGCGGCCATCACAGCACCTCCGGGGCGAGCGAGATGATCTTCATGTGATTCTTGGCGCGCAATTCGCGCGGCACCGGCCCGAAGATGCGGGTGCCGACCGGCTCCATCTGCGGGGTGATCAGCACCGCCGCGTTGCGGTCGAAGCGGATGACCGAGCCGTCCGGGCGCTTGATGTCCTTGCGGATGCGCACGACGACGGCCTTCATCACCTCGCCTTTCTTGACGCGGCCGCGCGGGATCGCCTCCTTCACCGAGACGACGATGACGTCGCCGATGGTGGCGTATTTGCGCTTGGAGCCGCCCAGCACCTTGATGCACATGACGCGGCGCGCGCCGGAATTGTCCGCCACGTCGAGGTTGGTTTGCATCTGGATCATGATGCGGCTCTCGCTTGCTTGGCGCTCATCACGCTTATTGGACTTTCTGTTTCTTCTCGCCGCGGATCACTTCCCAGCACTTGAGCTTGGAAATGGGCCGGCGCTCCTCGATCCACACGACGTCGCCGACGCCGAACTCGTTCTTGTCGTCATGCGCGTGGTACTTCTTCGACCGGCGCACGGTCTTCTTCATGGTCGGATGGGTGAAGCGGCGCTCGACCCGCACCACCACCGTCTTGTCCTGCTTGTCGCTGACCACGACACCTTGCAGCGTGCGCTTCGGCATTCGCTAACCCTTTATTCCTTCGACTTCGCGGCGGTCTTCTTGGCGCCGGTCTTGCGGCTCTTGGCGGACTGCGGCTTTTTGGTTTTCGGCTTTTCCGATTTCGCTTTCTCGGCCTTCGGCTTGGCGGCCTTGGGCTTGGCTTCCGCTTTCGGCGCGGCGCTCGCCGCCGGCTCGGGCGCGCCGACGCGCTTCTGCCCGGCGATGGTCTTGAGCCGCGCGATGTCGCGCCGGATCACGCGCACGCGCGAGGTATTCTCGAGCTGGCCGGTGGCGCGCTGGAAGCGCAGGTTGAACTGCTCCTTCTTGAGCTTGATCACTTCGTCGTCGATCTGGTCGAGGGTCATCGCCCTTACGTCTGCTGCTTTCATGGGCGTCTACTCGGCGATGCGTTCGATGAAACGGGTCTTGACCGGCAGCTTGGCGGCGGCGAGCGCGAGCGCTTCCTTGGCGACCGCCACCGGCACGCCGTCGATTTCGAACAAAATGCGGCCCGGCTTGACGCGGGTCACCCACAATTCGGGCGTGCCCTTGCCTTTGCCCATGCGCACTTCGATCGGCTTCTTCGACACCGGCACGTCCGGATAGACGCGAATCCACACCCGGCCCGAGCGCTTCATGAAGCGGGTGAGCGCGCGGCGCGCGGCCTCGATCTGGCGCGCGGTGACGCGGTCGGGCTCGAGCGCCTTCAAGCCGTATTGGCCGAAAGACAGCTTGGCGCCCGAGGTCGCGGTGCCGTGGATGCGGCCCTTGAACTGCTTGCGGAACTTGGTGCGGATCGGTTGCAGCATGACTTGGCTCTTGTTCCTCTTTAGGCCGCGCTGTCGCGCCGCGGACGGCCCTGGTCGCCTTCGGCCATCTTCTTGTCCTGCGCCATCGGATCGTGCTCGAGGATCTCGCCCTTGAAGATCCAGACCTTGACCCCGCAGGTGCCGTAGGTGGTGAAGGCGGTGGCGACGCCGTAGTCGACGTCGGCGCGCAGCGTATGCAGCGGCACGCGGCCCTCGCGGTACCATTCCATGCGGGCGATTTCGGCGCCGCCGAGGCGGCCCGAGCAGTTGATGCGGATGCCTTCGGCGCCGAGCCGCATGGCCGACTGCACCGCGCGCTTCATGGCGCGGCGGAAGGCGACGCGGCGCTCGAGCTGCTGCGAGATCGATTCGGCGACCAGCTGCGCGTCAAGCTCGGGCTTGCGGATTTCCACGATGTTGATGACCACGTCGCTGTCGGTCAGCTTGGCGACCACGCGGCGCAGCTTCTCGATGTCGGCGCCCTTCTTGCCGATCACGACGCCCGGGCGCGCCGAGTGGATGGTGACGCGGCATTTCTTGTGCGGGCGCTCGATCACGATGTGCGACACCGCCGCCTGCTTGAGCTGCTTCATCAGCTCGGCGCGGATCTTGATGTCCTCGTGCAGCAGCGTGCCGTACTCGCTCTTGCCGGAATACCAGCGCGAGTCCCAGGTGCGGTTGATGCCGAGCCGCAGCCCGATCGGATTGACCTTTTGACCCATCAGTTGCTCCTCAGGCCTTGGCCTGCGCCGGTTCCTCGACCTGACGCACGACGATGGTCAGGTTGGCGAACGGTTTGAAAATGCGCCCGACGCGGCCGCGGCCGCGCGCCGCGAAACGCTTGATCACCAGCGCCTTGCCGACATGCGCCTCGGCGACCACAAGATCGTCGACGTCGAGGTCGTGATTGTTCTCGGCATTGGCGATCGCCGATTCCAGGCACTTGCGCACGTCTTTGGCGATGCGCTTGCGCGAGAATTGCAGGTCGGCGAGCGCGCTCGCGACCTTCTTGCCGCGGATCATCTGCGCGACCAGATTGAGCTTCTGCGGCGAGACGCGCAGCATCCGCGATACCGCCTTGGCATCGCTGTCCGGAAGATCTCGTTCGCGTTGGCGCTTACCCATGACCTGTCTCTTCCAACATCAGCTTCCGGCCGCAGCCGCGGGCGCCGCAGCTCCGCCGCCGGCGCCGCCGCCGCGCCGGGCGCAGCCGTGCGCTTGGCTTTGCGGTCGGAGGTATGGCCGTAGAACATCCGGGTCGGCGCGAACTCGCCGAACTTGTGACCGACCATTTCCTCGGTCACCATCACCGGGATGTGCTTCTGCCCGTTATAGACGCCGAAATTCAGCCCGACGAATTGCGGCAGGATGGTCGAGCGCCGGCTCCAGATCTTGATCACCTCGTGCCGGCCGGACGCGCGCGCGGCTTCCGCCTTGCGCAGCAAGTAGCCGTCGACGAATGGGCCCTTCCACAATGATCGCGACATATGCCTGTCCTTAGCTCTGCTTCTTCTTGCGGTCGTGCCGGCTGGCGACGATGAATTTGGTGGTGCGCTTGTTCTTGCGCGTCTTCTTGCCCTTGGTCGGGAAGCCCCAGGGGGTGACCCAGTTGCCGCCGCCATTGGTGCGGCCGCCATGCGGATGGTCGACCGGGTTCATGGAGATGCCGCGGTTGTGCGGCATGCGGCCGCGCCAGCGCTGGCGTCCGGCCTTGCCGATGGTGGTGTTCATGTTGTCGGGGTTCGACACCGCGCCGATGCTGCCCATGCAGCGGCCGTGCACCAGGCGCTGCTCGGTCGAACTCAGCCGCAAAATGACGTAGTCGCCGTCGCGGCCGACGATCTGCGCGTAGCTGCCGGCCGAACGCGCGATCTGCCCGCCTTTGCCGATCTTGAGCTCGATATTGTGCACGATGGTGCCGACCGGAATGTTGCCGAGCGGCATGGCGTTGCCCGGCTTCACGTCGACGTGCTCGCCGGCGATCACGCTGTCGCCGGGCGCCAGCCGCTGCGGCGCCAAGATGTAGGCCTGCTCGCCGTCGGCGTATTTGATGAGCGCGATGAAGGCGGTGCGGTTGGGATCGTACTCCAGCCGTTCCACCGTCGCCGCCACGTCGAGCTTGGTGCGCTTGAAGTCGATCCGGCGGTAGGCCTGCTTGTGGCCGCCGCCGCGGAAGCGCGAGGTGATGCGCCCGTTATTGTTGCGCCCGCCGGTCGATATCTGGCCTTCGGTCAGCGCCTTGACCGGCGCGCCCTTGTGCAGCAGCGAGCGGTCGACGATGACCAGATGGCGCTGGCTCGGCGTGGTCGGATTATATGTTTTCAATGCCATGGCGCCGCTTCCTTACAGACCCGTGGTCACGTCGATGCGGTGACCCTCTTCGAGCGTCACGATCGCGCGCTTGACGTCGGACTGCTGTCCGGTCCGGTTGCGGAAGGCCTTGACCTTGCCGCCGCGGATCAGCGTGTTGACGTGCTTGACCTTCACGTCGAACAGCTTCTCGACCGCTTCCTTGATCTGCGGCTTGGTGGCGTTCTTGCGCACCTTGAACGTGACCTTGTTGTGCTCGGAGGCCATGGTCGCCTTCTCGGTGATCACCGGGGCGACGATGACGTCGTAATGGCGCGGGTCGCTGGTGCTCATTTGAAGCGCGCCTCCAGCGCATCGAGCGCGGCCTTGGTCAGCACCAAAGTCTTGCGCCGCATGATGTCGTAGACGTTGATGCCGGCGACCGGCAGCACGTCGATGTTCGGGATGTTGCGCGCGGCGGTGCGGAAATTGGCCTCGATCTCGGCGCCGTCGATGATCAGCGCGTTGTCGAAGCCGAGCTTGCCGAACTGCTTGGCGAGCGCCTTGGTCTTGGCTTCCTTGGCGGTGAGCTTGTCGACCACGCACGATGCCGCCGTCCTTGGCCTTCGACGACAGCGCGTGCCGCAGCGCCAGCGCGCGCACCTTCTTGGGCAGGCCGATGGCGTGGCTGCGCACGACCGGACCGAAGGAACGGCCGCCGCCGCGGAACTGCGGGGCGCTCTGCGCGCCGTGGCGGGCGCCGCCGGTGCCCTTCTGCGCGTACATCTTCTTGGTGGTGCGGTTGACCTCGCCGCGCAGCTTGGTCTTGTGCGTGCCGCGCTGGCGCTTGGCGAGCTGCCAGTTGACGCAGCGTTGGATCAGATCGGCGCGCGGCTCGAGCCCGAAGATTTCCTTCGACAGCGTCGCCTTGCCGCTTTCTTTGCCGTCGAGGGCGAGAACTTTAAGTTCCATCACGCGCCCTCCTTCTTGGATGTTTCTTTGGCGGCGGCGGCGGCCTTGTCGGCAGCTTTGGCGGCTTTATCGGCAGCTTGCGCCGCCTGCTCGGCGGCCTTGGCGGCTTGCTGGGCGGCGGCGGCAGCCTGATCGGCGGCCTGATCCGCCTTCGGCGCGGCGGCCTTGTCGTCGGCGGGCTTCTCGTCGGACTTCGCTGGCTTCGCGCCTTGGCCTCGTCGGCCACCTTGAACTTGCCGGGCTTGGGCGCCTCTTTCGGCAGCGCCTTCTTCACCGCGTCGCGCACGGTGATCCAGCCGCCTTTGGCGCCCGGCACCGCGCCCTCGACCAGAATGAGGCCGCGCTCGACGTCGGTCTGCACCACTTTGAGATTGAGCGTGGTGACGCGCTCGACGCCCATGTGGCCGGGCATCTTCTTGTTCTTGAAGGTCTTGCCGGGGTCCTGGCGGCCGCCGGTCGAACCGATCGAGCGGTGCGAAATCGAGACGCCGTGCGAGGCGCGCAACCCGCCGAAGTTCCAGCGCTTCATGCCGCCGGCAAAACCCTTGCCGATGGAGATGCCGCAAACATCGACGAACTGACCGGCCACGAAATGATCGGCGGTGATCTCGGCGCCGACCGGGATCAACGCGTCCTCGCTGACGCGGAATTCGGCCAGCTTGCGCTTGGGCTCGACGTTGGCCTTGCCGAAATAGCCGCGGTCGGCCTTGCTCATATTGTTGGTGCGGCGCGCGCCCGAGCCGAGCTGGAGCGCGACATAGCCGTTCTTGTCCTTGCTGCGATGGGCGACCACCTGGCATTGCGCCAGATTGCAATACCGTCACCGGCACGTGCTCACCGGCCTCGGTGAACACCCGGGTCATCCCGACTTTCTGCGCGACCACTCCCGAACGCATGATTTCCTCGCGCGGCCTTTACAGCTTGATCTCGACGTCGACGCCGGCGGCGAGGTCGAGCTTCATCAGCGCGTCCACGGTCTGCGGCGTCGGATCGACGATGTCCAAGAGGCGCTTGTGCGTGCGCATCTCGAACTGTTCGCGGCTCTTCTTGTCGACGTGCGGCGAGCGGTTCACCGTGAACTTCTCGATGCGCGTCGGCAGCGGGATCGGCCCACGGACCTGCGCGCCGGTGCGCTTGGCCGTGTTGACGATCTCGCGCGTCGAGGCATCGAGGATGCGGTGATCGAACGCCTTGAGCCGGATCCGGATATTCTGGCCGTTCATCTGCTTTTCTTTCGTCAGACGTAGGATGGCCGGGCTTTCACCCGGCCATCGACGCCTCTTGCAGCCTTACTCGATGATGCTCGCCACCACGCCGGCGCCGACGGTGCGGCCGCCCTCGCGGATGGCGAAGCGCAGTTTCTCTTCCATGGCGATCGGCACGATCAGGTGCACTTCCATCGCCACGTTGTCGCCCGGCATCACCATCTCGGTGCCTGCCGGCAGGTGCACCACGCCGGTCACGTCGGTGGTGCGGAAGTAGAACTGCGGACGGTAGTTGGTGAAGAACGGGGTATGACGGCCGCCCTCTTCCTTGGTGAGGATGTAGGCTTCCGCCTTGAACTTGGTGTGCGGCTTGACCGAGCCGGGCTTGCACAGCACCTGGCCGCGCTCGACTTCCTCGCGCTTGGTGCCGCGCAGCAGGCAGCCGACGTTGTCGCCCGCCTCGCCCTGATCGAGCAGCTTGCGGAACATCTCGACGCCGGTGACGACGGTCTTCTGCGGTCGGCTTGATGCCGACGATCTCGACTTCCTCGCCGACCTTGATGATGCCGCGCTCGATGCGGCCGGTGCAGACGGTGCCGCGGCCGGAGATCGAGAACACGTCTTCCACCGGCATCAGGAACGGCTGGTCCTTCGGGCGCTCCGGCTGCGGGATGTAGTCGTCCACCGCCTTCATCAGCGCGATGATCGCTTCCTTGCCGAGCTTCTGGATCCTTGCCCTCGAGCGCCGTCAGCGCCGAGCCCTTGATGATCGGGATCTTGTCGCCGGGGAAATTGTACTTGGACAGCAGCTCGCGAACTTCGAGCTCGACCAGCTCGAGCAGCTCCGGATCGTCGACCATGTCGACCTTGTTCATGAACACGACCAGCGCCGGCACGCCGACCTGGCGGGCGAGCAGGATGTGCTCGCGGGTCTGCGGCATCGGGCCGTCGGCGGCCGACACGACCAGGATGGCGCCGTCCATCTGCGCGGCGCCGGTGATCATGTTCTTCACGTAGTCGGCGTGGCCGGGGCAGTCGACGTGCGCGTAGTGGCGCTTGGCGGTCTCGTATTCGACGTGCGCGGTCGAGATCGTGATGCCGCGCGCCTTTTCTTCCGGCGCCTTGTCGATCTGGTCGTAGGCGGTGAAGGTGGCGCCGCCGGTCTCCGCCAGCACCTTGGTGATCGCCGCCGTCAGCGTGGTCTTGCCGTGGTCGACGTGACCGATCGTGCCGATATTGCAATGCGGCTTGTTGCGGTTGAATTTCTCTTTGGCCATGGAACTCTCCGTTCAGATCCTTTTCAGGTTGCGATCGCGATCACGCGAATTTCTTCTGCACTTCGGCCGACACGTTCGCGGGCAGCTTCCGCGTAGTGGTCGAATTGCATGGTGAAAGTGGCGCGGCCCTGTGACATGGAGCGCAGGTTGTTGACGTAGCCGAACATGTTCGTCAGCGGCACCATCGCGTTGATGACGTTGGCGTTGCCGCGCATGTCCTGGCCCTGGATCTGGCCGCGCCGCGAATTGAGATCGCCGATGACGGAGCCGGTGTAGTCCTCCGGCGTCACCACCTCGACCTTCATGATCGGCTCGAGCAGCACCGGGCCTGCCCTTCTGCAGCGCTTCCCGCAGGCACTGGCGCGCGCAGATTTCGAAGGCCAGCGCCGACGAGTCGACGTCGTGATACTTGCCGTCGATCAGCGTCACCTTGAGGTCGACCACCGGGAAGCCGGCGAGCACGCCGGAGCCGAGCACCGACTTCCAGGCCCTTCTCGACGCCGGGGATGAATTCCTTCGGCACCGCGCCGCCGACGATCTTCGTTCTCGAATTCGAACGGCGTGCCGGGCGGGGCCGGCTCGGCGATGATCTTGATCTCCGCGAACTGGCCGGAGCCGCCGGTCTGCTTCTTGTGCGTGTAGTCGTGCTCGACCTTCTGCGTGATCTTCTCGCGGAAGGCCACCTGCGGCGCGCCGATATTGGCGTCGACCTTGTAGGTGCGCTTGAGGATGTCGACCTTGATGTCGAGATGCAGTTCGCCCATGCCCTTGAGGATGGTCTGGCCGCTTTCCTGATCGGTGGAGACGCGGAACGACGGATCCTCGGCCGCGAGCTTGGCCAGCGCGACGCCGAGCTTTTCCTGGTCGGCCTTCGACTTCGGCTCGATCGCGATCTCGATGACCGGATCGGGGAATTCCATCTTTTCCAGGATCACCGGCTGCTTGGGATCGCACAGCGTGTCGCCGGTGCGCACTTCCTTGAGGCCGGCCAGCGCGACGATGTCGCCGGCATAGGCTTCCTTGATGTCTTCGCGGTTGTTCGCATGCATCAGCAGCATGCGGCCGATGCGCTCCTTGCGCTCTTTGGTCGAATTGATCACGCCGGTGCCGCTGGTGAGCGTGCCGGAATAGATGCGGCAGAAGGTGATGGTGCCGACGAAGGGATCGTCCATGATCTTGAAGGCGAGCAGCGCCAGCGGCGCGTTGTCCTTCGGCTCGCGAATGACGTCTTCGCCGTTGTCGGGATTGATGCCGTGGATCGGCGGCACGTCGAGCGGGCACGGCAGATAATCGACCACGGCGTCGAGCAGCGGCTGCACGCCCTTGTTCTTGAAGGCGGAGCCGCACAGCACCGGGAAGAACGCGCCGGTGATCACGGCCTTGCGGATCAGCTTTTTGAGGGTCGCCTCGTCCGGCATCTTGCCTTCGAGGTAGGCGGTGGCCGCGTCATCATCGAGTTCGCAGGCCGCCTCGATCATCTTGTCGCGGTATTCCTTGGCCTGATCGAGCATGTCGGCCGGGAATGTCGATGTCGTGGTAGTTGGCGCCGAGCGATTCGTCGTCCCAGACCACGCCCTTCATGCGCACCAGATCGATCAGGCCTTTGTAATTCTGCTCGGAACCGATCGGGAGCTGGATCGCCACCGGCTTGGCGCCGAGGCGGGTCTTGATGTCTTCCATGCATTTGAAGAAATCGGCGCCGATCTTGTCCATCTTGTTGGCGAAGACGATGCGCGGGACTTTGTATTTGTCGCCCTGACGCCAGACCGTCTCGGTCTGCGGCTCGACGCCCTGGTTGGAGTCGAGCACGACGACGGCGCCGTCGAGCACGCGCAGCGAGCGCTCCACCTCGATGGTGAAGTCGACGTGGCCGGGGGTGTCGATGATGTTGAGGCGCTTTTCCTTCCAGAACGCGGTGGTCGCGGCCGAGGTGATGGTGATGCCGCGCTCCTGCTCCTGCTCCATCCAATCCATCGTCGCGGCGCCTTCGTGCACCTCGCCGATCTTGTGGCTCTTGCCGGTGTAATAGAGGATCCGCTCGGTGGTCGTGGTTTTGCCGGCATCGATGTGGGCCATGATGCCGAAATTGCGGTAGTCCTCGATTGCATGGATGCGGGGCATTGAGTTCAGTCCTTGATTGGTTGTTCGCCGTCACCAGCGGTAATGCGAGAAGGCCCGGTTGGCTTCCGCCATCTTGTGGGTGTCCTCGCGCTTCTTGACGGCGTTTCCCCTGTTATTGGATGCGTCGAGCAGCTCGGCCGAGAGCCGCTCGGTCATCGTCTTTTCGTTGCGCTCGCGCGCGGCGAGATGATCCAGCGAATGCCGAGCGCCTGGCGGCGCGACGTGCGCACTTCGACCGGCACTTGGTAGGTGGCGCCGCCGACGCGGCGCGAGCGCACTTCGATCGACGGCATCACGTTGTCGAGCGCCTGCTGGAATACCGTGAGCGGGTTCTGCTTGGTCTTGCCCTCGATCATCTCCAGCGCGCCGTAGACGATGCCTTCGGCGACCGACTTCTTGCCGGCGTACATGACGGCGTTCATGAATTTGCTGACGACGACGTTGCCGAACTTCGGGTCCGGGATGACTTCGCGCTTTTCTGCGGCGTGGCGGCGGGACATGATTCGGTTCCGATTATTTCGGACGCTTGGCGCCGTACTTCGAACGGCGCTGCTTGCGGTTCTTGACGCCCTGGGTGTCGAGCACGCCGCGCAGGATGTGGTAGCGCACGCCCGGCAGGTCCTTGACGCGGCCGCCGCGGATCATCACCACCGAGTGCTCCTGCAGGTTGTGCCCCTCGCCCGGGATGTAGCCGATCACCTCGATGCCGTTGGTCAGGCGCACCTTGGCGACCTTGCGCAGCGCCGAGTTCGGCTTCTTCGGCGTCGTGGTGTAGACGCGCGTGCAGACGCCGCGCTTCTGCGGCGATGACTCCAGCGCCGGCGCCGTGACGCGCACCTTGAGCGGCTTGCGCGGCTTG
>CAVPTM010000016.1:0-11990 GCA_963708635.1 uncultured Alphaproteobacteria bacterium
CGCACGTCTTCATCGTTTCATCCGAGCGAGTGACATCTCCGATGATGATGTTGATAATGTCACGCTGGATCAGGTATCTGATTCCGCGCACCACGTGCCACGGCAGACTCAATTGTATGAACAAGCGATGAGGAGCACGGCTCGCGCTCAAGCCTCTACGATCGCAGGGGATCTTGCGCATGGGGCAATTATTTAGGGCCAAGCCATCCTGCAGCCTGCATTTGCTTCAGCATTTCAGCTTTTCCCGCTTGCCACTTCCGGCTGGCTTTCGACTTTCTGCCCGAAGAAGCTCAATTTGCTCCATGGTCGGATAAATGCCGCGAGGGCTAACAGAAAGCGCGGGCTATATTGCGGAAGCAAGCCCATGTGCCGCCCATGCTTCCGCCCGTTCAACGTAGGAAGCAAACGCCCCTTCGTTGGCGTAGACATAATCCCAGAACTCAAAAATCAGCATGCTAGAATTAAACATTGGGCTGGCTGTCGGGCAATAACGTCCGCTTCGCGTATTTAGCGGACCTACCGAAAAGGCCGGGGGAGGTCTCGTCATCGGCTCGGACGACGTTTGCCGGTACGTCGAAACACAGGTGGCCGCACTGGGCGGGACATGTAGCCTACACACGAATGAGCGCTCGCCGCTACGGCGACCACTCCGCATATGCGGAGTTCTGACTGTAATGATACGGAGAGGTCACCACGACCAAGGCAGATGAAGAGGCGATCCGCGAGATTGAGTTGCGATTCAACGAGGCATGGGGCCGACACGACGCGGACGGCATGGTCGAGTCGCTGTTCAACGATGCGCATTCGTCACTGCAACGGCGCATGGACCAAAGACCCGTGCCGACTACCGAGAGTTGATGCGACGGCTGCATGGCGCCAACGGGCCATTGTCGCCTTCGATGCCAACCACCCATTGGGGATACAGCTGGTACCATGAAGCCGACATACGCGCCATATCGAAAATTAGCCGTCGAGAATTTGTTCGATGCGGATGAATCGGGTGCCCCCGGTAGAACAATTAGACTGAAGGGAGAGCCGCAGGTCCCTAACGGGGCACCACCCGCATCGACGCAATTCGTAGTCCAGTCGTCGGTTACCGATTTGAAGCCCAATTCGCCGCCGGCGTAAAAACCGGTCCAGCCGGAGGCAACCACCGGGACAGGGATCGGTGGTTTATACGGCATGTCCGCTGCGAACAACGGACTGGAAATTGTCAGTGCGAGTACTCCAAATAAGCCATGGCGCAACTGGTACATTTTCTGCCTCCCAGCATGGTCTCAACCCAAACGTTCCAGTCTAATGGTTGAAACTAACACGCTAAATCTCGAATGCCTCTGACAATTTTACCACTAAAAAATCGAATTTACATAATACCACCAAATTATTCCACACCTGCCGGCCCCTGGTGCGGCTCGCGGCGATCACCTGGCGTAGCGGCCGCTAAACAGCGAGCAGGTCACAGCACCAGCCGGGGCCCGGGAAGCCCGGCCCCTTTGACGGGACGCGGCGGTTAGCGAGCGGCGGCCGCCTTCGGAATAGCTCTCGTACTGGCTTCCTGCCCCGTGCGGCCGGGGGAAGGGGGCGGCAGAGTGTTGCCCTTCGGCGCAGTCGAGTGGCGTGAGCGTCGCGCCGTCCGCCCGCACGAGTGGCGCCGAGACTGGCGCCCCGCGCGTGATTAGATGCCGCAGCAGCGCGAGCTCGGTATCGATTTCCTCGCGGCTTCGCCAGCCGTGACGATAGACGCGCAGGAAGAAGACTTCGTCCGCCGTCTCGATTCGAAAAGTGTCATTGATGCCGCGCGTATGCAGTCGGGCAGCGGCTGATTGCACCGAGCCGGTACGCCGGCAGCACCTGTTCGATCAACGCTTCGGGTCGCTGGTTGGAGTTGACAATGGGCACCATTGGTGGTGAGGGCGCGCAGCCGAGCTCTCGAATGAAGGAGTGTGGCTCGTCCTTAGATCATAATGTGAGGCCTTCGGTCATATTGCAGCTGAAAGCGCAGCAGAAGCTCATCGTAGCAAGCCGCCGTCAGCCTGGCAGCACGCGGAGCGTCACCGTAAACGATGGCGCGCCTCAACAAAGCTCATGTCGCTTCTGGCACTGAACGTCGTTCACTGCATTTCCCCGATTTGGTCGCTTTCGGCGCATAGCGGACATTGGCCGGAATTGCGCTGAATGCATCGGTAGCGAATGACCCATAGCGGACGTGCTCATCCGACGCACTAGCCGTTGCTGCGTCGCTGCCTAGGTATGCGCATAGTACGTTTGGATCCGATAGCACGGCTTCAGGGACTCCTTCGGCGATTGTGCGTCCGTAGTCGAGCACATGGATGCGGTCGGCGAGGTCGGCGATCATCTGCATGTCATGCTCGATCCAAATCATCGTCATGTTGAGCTCGTGCTTGATGCGCAGGATGAAGCGCGCAAGGTCTTCGCGCTCTTCGCGGTTCAAGCCGGCCGATGGCTCGTCGAGCAGCATGATCGATGGCTCCAACGCCATGGCGCGGGCGAAACCAACAATCTTTTGCAGGCCGAACGGCAGGCCGCCGACCGGTGCATGCCTGTAGCGCTCCAAGCTCGACCATGTCGATGATGCGCTCGACCGCTTCGCGGTGCTTAACTTCGGCACGGCGCACGCTCGGCAAGAACAACATCTCGGCCAGCGGATTTGTAGCGATGCGCGCATGGCGGCCGGCTAGCAAATTCTCCAATACGCTCATTTGCGCGAACAATTCGCCGTGTTGGAAAGTGCGGGCGAATCCAAGGCGCGCGATTTCGTGCGGTGTCGCAGCCTGCGATGTCGATGTCGCGCAAGCGGATTGCTCCGCTGCCGCGATAAATGCCGCTGATGCAATTGAGGACGCTCGTCTTGCCGGCGCCGTTCGGCCCGATCAGTGCGAACAATTCGCCGCGCTCGACAGCGAATGACACGTCCTCAAGCACGGTGAGGCCGCCGAAGCGCAGGCTCAGATGCTCGACGGAAAGCTCAGCCATACCACCTCCGCGACCGGCGATACTGCTTCACCTCACGATAAGAGCGGCGCTCGCCGCCGGCCTGGCCGAGGTAGAATTCCTGCACGTCCTGGTGGCCCTTGAGCCGCTCGCGGTCGCCGTCGAGCACGACCCGGCCGTTCTCCATGACATAGGCGTGGTCGGCGATCTCTAGCGCAGCCGCAGCACTCTGCTCGACCAGCAGGATGGCGATGCCGAGCTCGTCGCGGATGGACAGCAAGCGGCGCGTCAGGTCCTGCACCACGACCGGTGCAAGCCCGAGCGAGAGCTCGTCCACCAGCAGCAATTGCGGCCGGCACATTAGCGCGCCGGCGATCGCGAGCATCTGGCGTTCGCCGCCAGAGAGCAGGCCGCCTATACGGGAGCGCAGCTCGGCCAAACGCGGGAAAAAATGATAGGCCTGCGCGTCAAGCCGGCGGCGCTCGGCCGCATCGGCGGCGCGCGGCACCGGCGCGGCGAGATTCTCCGCGACCGTGAGGTTGGGAAACACCTTCTCGCGTTCCGGCACCAGCACGATGCCGCGGCGAGCAATCTCATGCGGCGCCCGGTTCTCTATACGGGCGCCGGCGAAGCTGATCGCGCCCTCGGTGACGCGGGCGTCATCGATACCGAGGAAACCGGAGATCGCGCGCAGCGTCGTGGTCTTGCCGGCCCCATTGGTGCCGAGAAGGGCGACAATCTGCTTTTCGGCTACGGACAGCGTGACGCCCTGTACTGCGGTGATGACGCGCTTGTAGACGACTTCGATTTTCTCGACCTGAAGCAGGGCGGTCATTTGCGTGTCCCCGCCAGCGGCCGGTTTTTAAATGGCCAGAGCAAAAAATAGTTCTGCACGCGCCGCCAGATGCCGACCAGGCCGAGCGGCTCAAGTATCAGGAACAGGATCATCACCACGCCGAACGAGGCGTAGTTGACCGCAAAAATATCACCGGCGAGCTTTTGCGCGTTGGGCAGCAGCTTCAGCAGCGATTCGATCGCGTAGGGAAACAAGATGACGAAAGCGGCGCCGAGCAGGGCGCCGAGCAGCGAGCCCATGCCGCCGATGATGATCATCGCGACGTACTGGATTGACAGGAACAGGTCGAAGGCTTCGATCGAGACAAAGCCGCGGTAGTAGGCGAACAGGCAGCCGGCGACCGAGGTCATGCTGGAGGAAATGACGAAGGCGAGCAGCTTGCTGCGCGCGATATTGATGCCGAGCGCTTCGGCCACCGTCTCGCGCGCATGGATGGCGCGCCAAGCGCGGCCCGAACGGCTGCGCAACAAGTTGATGCAGATCATCAAGCTGACCGCAGCGGCTACGAGCAGCACGAAGTACCAGCCGCGGCCATCGCTGAGCTTGAGGCCGAACGAGGCTCGGCGGTTCGACCAGGATGCCGGTCGAGAAGCCGCGCTTGGTCTCGTATTCGCCGCCGAGATAGATGACGATGAAATGCAGCGCCAGCGTGCTGACCGCAAGATAGAGCCCGCGCAGCCGCAGCGACGGCAGGCCGAAGATGAAGCCGAGCACGACGCCGGTCAACGCCGAGGCGGGGAGCGTGAGCCAGAACGGCGCATTGATCTCGCGCGCCAGGATGCCGGTGGTGAAGGCGCCGGCGGCCATCAAGCCCGGCATGGCCGAGCGAGATCTGCCCGGCATAGCCGGTGAGCAGCATCAGCGACAGCGCGCCGATCGAGGCGAGGAATACCTGGCAGGCGAGATCGAGCGCAAAGGGAGAAGCGAGGAAGGGAAACGCCGCGAGTACCGCGACGAAAACGGCAAGGCTCATGCGCTCGGCGCGCGTCTGCAGCAGCGCGAGGTCCTGCGCATAGCCGGTGTGGAAATAGCCGCTGGCGCGCGGCGGCCGGCCTAAACACGGTCGAGCTCCTCGCGGGTGCCGAACAGGCCCCAAGGCCGCACCACCAGCATGGCGATCAGCACCAGGAACGGCACCACGTCGGACAGCAGCGGATCGACGTAATAGATGAGCAGCACTTCAGCGCCGGCGACAATGGCCGCGCCGACCAGCGCGCCGGCGAGGCTGTCGAGCCCGCCGACCAGCGCGGCCGGGAAACGCCTTGAGCCCGATCACCGGCATGCTGGCGGTCAGCCCGGAATCGAGCGCCATCAGGATGCCGGCGAGCGCGCCGGTGAGCGTCGACAGGCTCCAGGCCAGCGCATAGACGCCGTGCAGGTTGATGCCGCGCTGCGCGGCGAGCAGCGGGTTCTGTCCGGCGGCACGCATGCGCATGCCCCAGCGGCCGAAGCGCAGGAAGAAGAACAGCGCGGCGTAGACGGCGGCATTGGTGGCGACCAGGACCGCCGACCACAGCGAGATGCGCGCGCCGTCGAAATAGCACGAGCGAGGGGTTGGGCACGCCGAGCGCCTGCGCCGGATATTGCTGCTGCGCCGACCAGACCAGCACGACGAGGCCGCGGATCAAAATGCCGAGCGCGACGGTGGTGAGGATGGCGGCCAGCACCATCTCGCCGGTCATCTTGCGCATGAGGAAGACATAGACCAGGCCGCCGACGACGAGGCTCAATAGGATCGCGGCGCCGAGCGCCATGACCGGCTCGCCGTTGAACAGCGAGGCGGTCGCCAGCACCAGATAGGCGCCGAGCATCATCAACTCGCCATGCGCGAGATTGAGCACGCGGCTGACGCGATAGATCAGCACATAGCCGCAGGCGATCAGCGCGTAGATCGACGCGAGGACGACGATGTTGACGAGGAGTTGCACGGGCGGCTTTCAAACGAACGCAAGCCCTCCCCCGAAAAGGGGAGGGCCGATGCGAGCGTAGCGAGATCGAGGCGGCGGAGGCTGGCCCTCACTTCACCTCGTAGGTCTTCCAGTCCTGCACGCGGGCGATCTTGCTGCCGTCCCACTTGTAGACCCGGTAATAGAGCGTGCGTGCGGAAATGGTTGTCCTTGGTCCACACGATCGGCCCGCCGCGCAGGCCCTTGGTGTCGATCTTGAGGCTCTCCATCGCGGCGCGCAGCTTGGCGCGGTCGGCCGGCCAGCCGCCGCCTTGAGCGCGGCTTCGATCGCCATGCCGCCGATCCAGCCTTCCGTCATGGTGCTGCGCCGGATATTTCGAGCCGGCCTTCTTGGCGGCCTCGTCGATCTCCTTGTGGATCGGCAGGGCATCCTGGAACAGCGAATTCGAATTGACCGTGTAGAACTTCGCGTCCTTAAGCCGCGCGAGCTCGGCCTCCGCCTCGAGATGGCCCCAGGCAATGTAGTCGTCCTGCCAGCCAAGCTTGCGCAGCGCTTCCAGCGTGCGCACCTGCGTCACCCACGGCGCCCAGGAATAGACCCAGTTCGGGCCCGGCATCCTTGAGCTTGGTCGCGAACGGCGTGTAGTCGGCGGTCGGCGGCGGGATGACTTCCTCGTCGACCGGGTTCATGCCGACCTTCTTCGACAGCTCCATGGCGTAATCCATCTCGCCGCGCGAGAGCGGGATCGCCATGGCGGAGAAGCCGATCTTCACCGCGCCCTTTGCCATGCCTTTGATGAAGTCGAGCGTCGCTTGGCTGTCGTAATGGGCGGCGTAGCCGGTGGTGCAGAACTCGAGCGCCGCCGCCGGCGGGTAGACGCTGGGCGGGCAGACGCCGCTGGCGAACAGCAGCGGCACGTTGGCGCTCTTGGTCTCGGCGATCACCGGCGCGTAGGTCGAGGACAGGCTGGCGTTGACCATCAGGACCACGTTGTCCTGCGTGATCAGCTTCTTGGTGTTGGCGGCGGCCTTGGAGGGCTGCGCCCCGTCATCTTCGATGACCAGCTTGATCTGTTTGCCGTTGACGCCGCCGGCGGCGTTCACGCGGTCGATGTAAATGCGCAGTGCGTCGACCGCGGGTGCGTAAGTCGACGACGGTGGGCCGGTGAGCGCCGCCGTGATGCCGACGACATAAGCGTCCTGCGCCGCGGCCGGCAGAGCCAGCGCGAATGCGGCTAGAGCGCCAAGCAAAGTCCTCTTGAACATTGTTTCCCTCCCGTTTTCATTGTTTCGATTATGCGTCATGGCGTGTTCAGCACACCGCCGGTGCTGGCGGCGATCAGGCGTTCCTCGCTGTCGTCGTACATTGCCTCGATCAGCGTCCTTGAAGCGCTCATACATCAGGTTGCGCTTGACCTTGCGCGTCGGCGTCACCGGCTCGCCTTCCTCTTCCGGATCGAGCGCCTTGGGCAAAATGCGGAAACTCTTGATCTGCTCGACGCGCGCAAGCTCGCCGTTGACCCTGTCGATCTCGACGCGGATCAGCCGCTCGATGCGCGGATGCGCGGTCAGGCTGGTGAAGCCGGTATAGGCGACGTCGTTGGCGCGGGCCCAATCGGCGACCGTGTCGAAATCGATCTCGATCACGGCGGTCAGATATTTGCGGCCGTGGCCGAACACGACGGCTTCCGCGACATAGGGGCTGGCGCGCAACGCGTTCTCGATGAAGGAGGGCGAGATGGTCTTGCCACCGGCGGTGACCAGGAAGTCGCGCGCGCGATCGATCAGCCGTAGCGTGCCGTCACGCCATTCGCCGATATCGCCGGTGCGCAGCCAGCCATCGGCGGCCTTTCACCTCGCTGGTCGCGTCCTCGTTACGCCAATAGCCCTCGAACAGGTCGGGGCTGCGCAAAAGGACCTCGCCGTCCTCCGCCAGCATCACCTCGACGCCCTCGACCGGCGTGCCGACATTGCCGGGTCGCGGGAAGGGGCCGCGTTGGCCGGAAATGATGCCGCCGGCTTCCTCGGTCTGCCCATACATTTCGACGACGTTGACGCCATACATGTGCCAGAGCGCGCAGGTCTCGGCCGGCAGCCCGGCGCCGCCGCTGACCACCAGTTCCAATTTGTCGAAGCCGAGCTTGTTGAGGATCGGCCGGAAAACCAGGGCGCCTGCAGCGCTCGGTAGACCGCTTCCTGGGCGCCAGTCGTCGTGCCGTCCCAGCGGCGGCGGGCGTGAGCGCGCGCAAAGCTCATGGCGCGAGTCATAGACCGCGCGCTTGAGCGTGCTCGAATTGAGCACGCCGACCAGCACATGCGAGGCGAATTTCTGCAGGTAACGCGGCACGGTGAACAGCACCGTCGGCGCGACCTCGAACAAAGTGGTGGCGAAGTCTTCCGGATCTTCGCCGAAATGCGGCACCAGCTGCGACATCAGCGGCAGCGTGATGGCGACGTCGCGGCCGAGCACGTGGCACATCGGCAGGTAGACCACGGTGCGGTGCTTCTTTATCGCGCAGCGTCGGATATTGCGCGACGACGGTGTCGGTGGCGGCGAGATGCTTGCCGTGGCTGACCAGCGCGCCCTTGGGATGGCCGGTGGTGCCGGAGGTATAGACGATGAAGGCGGGGTCCTCGGGCGAAAGCGCCGCGAGCTTGCGCTTCCAGCCAGGCGAGATCGGGCTTGTTCGGCCGCATCGAGCAGTTCGCGAAAGCGATGCAGCTTCGGATGCGCGTAGCCGAACATCGCCGAGTCGTCGAGCACGACGATCGCGCGCAGATCGGGCAGCTGGTCGGCGATCGGCAGGATCTTGTCGACGTATTCCTGGTCTTCCGCGATGAAGATCGCAGGCGCCGCCGTCGCGCATCTGGTACTCGACCTCGGCCGCTGCCGCGGTCGGATAGATGCCGTAGACGATGGCGCCGAGCGATTGCGCCGCGAGATCGCAGATCATCCACTCTTCGCAGACGTCGCCCATGATGGCGACGCGCTCGCCGCGCATGATGCCGACGGCTTGCATGGCGCGCGCGGCGTGCGCGACAAGCGCTGCGTAATCGCGCCAGCGCCGCTCGCGGTAGATGCCGAAATGCTTGGAGCGGAAGGCGACCGAATCCGGCCGCGTACGCGCCCGCTCGCACAACAGATGCGGCGCGGTGGTGCGGCGCAGCCTCTCGCGATCGACCGTGACACTTGCGGTCATGCGGTGCCCTTGTTCGCGTTGGCCTGACTAAATTCTATAGCTCAATCGAATTCTAGCGGGGCGGGACCGCTTGGCAAGCGAAGCTTAGCGTGCGGCGGCGGCGCGCGTCGTTTGCGCGGGCGCTTGCCCACCCCGTCAAGCGCCAGCCGCGTGAATTCCGTGCCGATGTCGGCGATCGCGACGTTTTCCTTGCGCTGCCAACTCGATACCGCATTGCACATGCCGAGAATGGCGAGCGTGGCCAAGCGCGGATCGAGATCGGCGCGGAATTCGCCTTTGGCCACGCCCTCCTTGATCACGTCCTCGAAAATGCGCTCCAGCCCGCGCGACCAGCGGCCGACGCGGCGGCGGCTTTCGCGCGGCAGATGCTGGCGCTCGTTGAGGAAAACCTTGACGAAATCGCCACGGTCGATGAGCGGGGAGAGATGCGATTTGATCAACAAAGACAGCCGTTCTCGCGCCGTTCCGGGGCCCGGCGGCAATTGCCTTGGCGGCCTCGAAGAAGCCCTCGACGCCCTTGATGCAGACGAGCTCGAGCGCCGCCTCCTTGGAGGAGAAATAGTAGTAGAGGCTGGCCTGGCGGATGCCGAGCACGTCGGCGATGTCCTGCGTGGTGGCGCCGTGGAAGCCGCGCTCGGCAAAGACACGGGCGGCCGCCTCGATGATTTGCGGCGCGCGCCGGCGCTGGCTCGCGCGGCGGCGGGTCGAGGGCACGGCGTGGACGTTCATCCTGATCGCTCAGGTTGGCCCGGATCTTGCGGCTTTGCGGCGCGCAACCGGGCGGCCGTCAACGAGGCCATTGTCTTCTGCCACGGCGGCGATCTAAATTCCATCTATCAAGCTATAGAAATTTCTAAGGAGTCAGCATGTCTGCCCAGGGCCGCCCGCCCTTCCGCGCCGATCATGTCGGCAGCCTGCTGCGCCCACCGGCGCTGCGCCAGGCCTTCCGCAAGCATGCGGCCAAGGAGATGGACGATGCGGAATTCGCCCAGTTGCAGGACCAATGCATCCGCGACGTGGTCGCGTTGCAGGAGCAGGTCGGCCTGCAGGTCGTCACCGACGGCGAATTCCGCCGCGGCTCCTATTGGGGGCGCTTCGTCGAGCGCACGCAGGGCTTCGAGATCAAGCCGGCCTCGTTCAAGTTCCGCGACGACAGCGGTCACGAGGTCGATTTCACCGCGCCTTATGCCAAGGGAAAGATCGGCCGCGCGCAGCCGCTGGCGCTCGACGAATTCATGTTCCTGCGCGGCGTGACCAAGCTCACCGGCAAGATCACGCTGCCGGCGCCTTCGACCATGCATTTCTACCGCTGCAACGATTTTGCCGACCGCGCGGCCTATCCGGACGTCGAAACGTTTTTCGCCGATCTGGCGAAAGTGTTCCGAGCAGGAGATTGCGGAGCTTGGCCAAGGCCGGCTGCCGCTACATCCAGCTCGACGAGGTGGCGGTCGCACTACTGTGCGATCCGGCGATCCGCGAGCAGATCAAGCGACGTCGGCAGCGAGCCCGACACGCTGGTCGATCTCTACATCGACAGCATCAACCAAGCGGTGGCCGGGTGCCCGGCCGAGGTGACGATCGGCGTGCACATGTGCCGCGGCAATTTCAAGGGCCATTATCTCGGCGCCGGCGGCTACGAGTCGGTCGCCGAGCGATTTTTCGCCAACAGCAAGGTCAATCACTTCCTGCTCGAATACGACACGCCACGCGCCGGCGACTTCGCGCCGCTGCGTTTCGTGCCGAAGACAAAGGCGTGGTGCTCGGGCTGGTCAGCACCAAGACGCCGGTGCTGGAAAGCCTCGACCAGCTCAAGCGTCGCACCGAGGAGGCGACGCGCTATATCGATCTCGACCGCCTCGCGATCAGCCCGCAATGCGGCTTTGCCAGCACCGTCGCCGGCAATCCGGTCACAGAAGGCGATGAGCGCGCGAAGCTTGCGCGTGTCGTTCAGGCAGCAAACAGTATTTGGGCCGAGCACTGAACAAGATTGTGGCTTTGCTTTCAAGTGGGCGTCTGGTCCGCTTCTGGCACTTAGCGGACATTTCGATCGCGCGCGCGGATGTCTGCTATCAGCGTTAGAGCAGACATCGCGGCTCAGCGGATTTATGGCCAATTTAGGCGGTTGAATTTCGCAAATCGCGTACCTTGAAACTATTCCCCTGTACGTAGGGGAATAGTTTCAAGGTACGCGATTCGCGAAATTCAACCGCCTAAATTGGCCATAAATCCGCTGAGCCGCGATTGAAACGTCCGCTTAGTGCCAGAAGCGGACTGAGACGCCCAGTCGAAAGCAAAGCGACAATCTCGTTCAGTACGCGGCCCAAATACTGTCGCCGCCTGAACGACACGCGCAAGCTTTCGCGCGTTCATCGGCCTCGGTCACCGGATTGCCGGCGGAGCCGTCGAAGCAAAGCCGCATTGCGGACTGATCGCTAGGCGCTCGAGATCGATGTAGCGCGGGCCTCCTCGGTGCGGCGCTTAAGCTGATCGAGGCTTTCGAGCACCGGCGTCTTGGAGCTGGGCGAGGCCAAGTACCACGCCTTTGGTTTTGGGAACGAATCGCAGTGGCGCGAAATCGCCGGCGCGCGGCGTGTCGTATTCGAGCAGGAAGTGGTTGACCTTGCTATTGGCGAAGAATGGCTCGGCGACCGATTCGTAGCCGCCCTCGCCGAGGTAGTGGCCCTTGAAGTTGCCGCGGCACATGTGAATGCCGATCGTCATTTCGGCGCGGGCGACCGGTCACCGCCTGGTTGATGCTGTCAATATAGAGATCGACCAACGTGTCGGGATCGTTGCCGACGCGCGTTGATCTGGTCGCGGATCGCCGGATCGCACAGCAGCGCGACCGCCACCTCGTCGAGCTGCACGTAGCGGCAGCCGGCTTTGGCCAGAGTGCGATCTCGTCCTGGAAGCCTTTCGCGAGATCCGCAGGACTCCTCGACGTCCTTGTAGACCGAGCGTAGGCAAAATCGTTGCATCGGTAAGAAATGCATCGTCGACGCGCCGGCAGCGTGATCTTGGCGGTAGTTTGGTCACTCCACGCAGGAACACGAACTCGTCGAGCGCCAGCGGCTG
>CAVPTM010000017.1:0-120438 GCA_963708635.1 uncultured Alphaproteobacteria bacterium
GGGTTAGCGCGAAGCCAGCGAGGTCGCCGTCACCCGTCATTGTGAGGAGCATCCACTCCTTGTCATTCCGGGATGCGCCTCTTGGCGCAGGCCCGGAATGACAACGAGTGTCGGATGCTTCGCTTGCGCTCGCAATGACCTACAGGCGTCAGACCGGCGGACGGGTCGCCGAAGAAATCCACCACCCGTTCGGCGGTCGAGGGCATCAGGCGCGCGAAGTTCACCCGCGCGGCCTCGATGTCCGCCGGCGACGGGATCCGGCTCGGGCCGAGCCGAAGCAGGATCAGCGCACGCACGGTCGCCCATTCGAGGCCGAGCGCCTTGCCGATAATCAGGATCGGATCGTAACGCTCGATGATGGGTGGGTTCGCGGTGCTGGCGTTCGAACTCGCTGCTCGACAACTTCGGCAAGGTGACGGCGCTGAACATCGCGCTGAGCTTACTCAGCACGCTGATCCTGCTGCCACCTCTGCTCGTCTCGGCCGACGAGGACCGCGGCTACGTTGGCATCACGCCCGAACCGGACGTCGCGGGCCAACCAGGCGGCCAGTTCGAGTTACCGCCGCCGATCCAGCTGAAGTACTGGTCGAGGTTCGGCAGCGAGCCGCTCGAATGCAGCACGAAGTAGGTGCCGACGAAGAGGCTGAAGACCGCCGCGAAGAGACCGGCGCCGACGTAGATGCCCTGGCGCTGCCGGCTCGAAACGAAGCTCACCGTCGTCAGCACGGCGGACGATCGTGTTCGAGGACATCAACACGCCGAGCACGAACATCGAGAGCGCGACGACGCCCATCACCTTGCTGCCAGCGCCGACGGCGGTCGTGATGACCAGGGCCTGCGTCCCGGTCTCGGCGCCGACGCCGTGGATCATGCCGATGCCATAAGCCGTCTTCACGCCGTACTGGCGGGCATCGTGGACGTGCTCGCGCGGCTGGCCGAAGACGCGCGCTCGCAGGCTCTCGAAGCCGTTGCGCGCGGCGGCGAACACAAGCATCCAGCGGCTGCGCATGTGGAACTCCTCGCCGCCGAAGAAGAAGCGATAGACGAGAGTAGAAAACAGGTACGCCGATAGCAGGAGCAGCGTCACGCCGACGACGCCGCTCCATGAGATCGGATCTACCCACGACGGCAAGACCTCTTCAGCAGCAGCGCGAGCAACCCGAGCACGAACACGACGCTTCCGTGCCCAAGCGCATACATCGTAGCCAGCGTCAGCGACGGGCGCTGCTTCTGCTCGAACTGGCTGGCGGCGATCGGCGCGAGCCCCGCGCTCGTGCACTGATGGTGAGACTCGGCACGCGATCCAGTTCCCGGCGCCGGCGCCTGCGAGGACGAGCGAGTCCGCGCGGTCATCGTCGCCGCGTGCAGGATCCCGTGATGCGACTCATCCGTGACATCACGCCCGGCTCTTTGATCAGCCAGCGCTGCTCATCGGCATCGACAGACGCCGCGGTCGTGCTCGTGATGTCGGTGATCGCGGCGATGTGGTCCCAGTCGATGCCGTGGCGGATGCCGAGCGCGAGCGAGGCGCCAAGCACACCCGCCGTACCGATGACGGACAACAACGGCAGTGATGGGACGGCGGCTGACAATTCGAGCATCACGATGTCTTTCGGATTACGTTGGGCGGGCGATCACAGGCTGGCACGCCTGGCACAGGCCGAAGATCGCGAAGTGATCGAGGTCAGCGCGGAAGCCGAGATCGCCGGCGAGCTGCGCGCCGATGTCTTCGAGATAGTGGTGGTCCAGCTGCGTGACGGCGTTGCATTTGCGGCAGATCAGGTGGTGATGCCGCTCTTGCCGACCCACTCGAACGTCGCGTCACCGACGCCCATGTCAGGTCTCGGGGATCATCCGCATGTCCTTGAGGACCGTGAGCGTGCGGTAGACCGTCGAGATGTCGACGTAGGGGTACTCGGCCTTCACGCGCTCGAAGATGTCGGCGGCGGTGAGATGCCCGGGAGCGTGGCGGAGCGAGGTGAGGATCATCATCCGCTGGGGCGTCATCTTGTGCCCGGATTCGCGGAGCAGGTCGATGGTCTCGGTCTCGCAGCCCATGCCCATATCCTTTGTTGCAACTCGTTGCGTCTACTGTACGCCAATAGTATCGGCAGACGCAACAGCTTCTGTGGGCTTTCGCGGAGGAAATTCGGGCTGGATTCGGGGGGATTAGCCCGGCAGGGTGAGGGTGAACGTGACGTGGCGCTCGTCGGCGTTCCGCACGTCGATCGTGCGCCGCTGAGCTCGACGAGTCGCGGGTGATCGCCAGTCCGAGGCCGCTGCCGCTCGCTGTCCGGCGCGCCCGGTCACCACGGAAGAAGCGATCGAAGACGCGCGACATGTCGTCGTCCGGAATCGTATTGCCGGAGTTCGTGACGGCGCAGAGCACGCGCGCCGGCACGGTGCCGTTCTCCCGCCAGCCGCGTACCGCGACGTCGCCGCCCGAGGGCGTGAACTTCTCGGCGTTCTCCAGCACGTTCGTCAGCGCCCGCTCCAGCTTGTCCGGGTCGACGCCGCGCATCAGCGCGTCCTGCGACACGTCGACGCTCACATCGACGCCGCGCGCGCGCGCCGCCGGCTCGATGCGCCGCACGCAGCGCGCCACCACCTGATCGAGCTGGACGTCCTCCTGCCGCGTCAACACCTGGCCGGCGTCGATTTCGCCCAGGTACAGCAGGTCGGCGATGAGGCCGTTGACGTGCTCCGCTTCCTCGCGGATGACCGTGCCGATGCGCTCCACGTCCGCGCTATCGGCGGTGCCGTCGCTGAGCGCCTGGGCGTATCCGGTGATCGATGTCATCGGCGTCTTGAGATCGTCCGAGACGTTCGCCAGCAGCGACCGCATCTGGTTGTCTCGTTGCCCGACGCGCTCCGCCATCGATGTGAACGAACGCGCGAGGCGCCCGACCTCATCGTCGCGCCCGACTTCGACGCGCTGGCTGAAGTCGCCGTTTGCCATCGCCTCCGGCGCAGCGTTGAGCTTCATCACCGGGTGCGCCACCTGCCGCGCGAGGGCGAGCGCCGCGAGCAGCGCGAGCGGGATCGCGACCAGCGCCGCCAGTCCAAGATCCAGGGGCACACACCGAGCCAGGCGCTCTTGATGTCGTCCGACTTCACCGCGAGGACGATGCGGAACGGCAGCTGCCGCCCGTTCGAGAGGAACGTCGACGAGGCCGAGATGCTTGGGCCGGCCGCGATTATGCTTCGGGCACGACTTTTCTGCGCAGCTATAATGCGAGCCCCAGCATCGCCTATCGCTTCAACGACTGGATCAGCGTCGGCGTCGGCGTGCAAATCCAATACGCCAAGGCCAGCCTGAACCACGGCGTAACGCTGTTCCTTCCGGGTCTCGTCCCCGTCGGCGATGCGAATTTGTCGGGCGACGGCTGGGGCTATGGCTTCACCGCCGGCGTAACCTTGATGCCGACGCCGGCGACCACGATCGGCATCGGCTATCGCTCCTCGATCAATCAAAAGATCAGCGGCACGTTGGTTGTGCCGATCTTGGGGAGTTTCGGGGCAGACACGACCGTCAAACTGCCCGACATGGTTTCGCTCGGTGTCCGCCAACGCATCAACCCGCAATTGAGTTTGCTGGGCACGGTCGAGTGGACCAACTGGAGCCGCATCGGCACCTCCGTCATATCGACGGCAGCGCCCGTGCCGGCGGCCGCTTTGAATCTGCCGTTCGAATACAAAGACGGCTGGTTCTTCTCGGCCGGTGCCGAATATCAAGCAACCGACCGGCTCACCTTGCGCACCGGCTTGGCCTACGAAATCTCGCCGGTCACCGATTCAGTGCGCATGCCGCTGGTTCCGGACAACGACCGCTTCTGGGCGTCGGTCGGCGCGACTTGGCAGATCTGGCGCGGCTTCTCCGCCGACATCGCCTATTCGCACGTCTGGGTGCGCGACCCCACGATCAATATTTCGGCGGCGTCGGGCAATCCCTGGTTTGCCACCAGCGGCGTCACCTATATCGGCGACGTCTCCGCCCATGTCGACATCATCTCGATCGGCATCAAGTATCGCTGGGACGAGCCGAAGGCGCCGGTGAAGACCGGGCTGATCACCAAATAGTCTGCCGCCTGGCGGACCGATCCCGAGGGCCGGCGGCGACGCCGGCCTTCGCCGTTTCAGGCGCCTAGAACGCGACGTTGACCATGCCGCCGTCGATCAGGAGATTCTGCCCGGTGATGTAGCCGGCCTGCGCCGAGCACAAGAAGGCGCAAGCCGCGCCGAATTCGTCGGGCTGGCCGAAGCGGCGCGCCGGGATGATCGGCCATGCGCGCCTTGGCGGCTTCGTCCTCGCTCTTGCCGGTCTTCTGCGCCGTCGACTTGATGTTGGAGCGCAGCCGGTCGGTGTCGAAGGCGCCGGGCAGGATATTGTTGATGGTGACGTTCTTGTCGGCGACCGTGCGGGCGACGCCGGCGAGGAAGGCGGTCAGGCCGGCGCGCGCGCCGGAGGACAGGTCGAGCCCGGCGAGCGGCGCCTTCACCGACGACGAGGTGATGTTGACGATGCGGCCGAAGCCGCGCTGCGCCATCGGGTCGATCACCTTCTGGATCAGCTCGATCGCCACCACCATGTTGGCGATGACGCCGTCGATCATCGCCTGCCGCGTCAGCTCGCGGAAATCCTTGAACGGCGGGCCGGCATTGTTGTTCACCAGGATGTCGGGCGCCGGGCAGGCGGCGAGCAGCGCCTTCTGGCCTTCCGCGGTGGCGACGTCGGCTACGACCGGGATTATCTTGGCGCCGGCGGTGGCGGAAAGCTCGGCGGCGGCCGCCATCAGCGTCTTCTGGTCGCGGCCGTTGATCACCACCTCGCAGCCGGCCTCCGCCAGCGCGCGCGCGCAGGCCTTGCCGAGCCCGCGGCTCGAGGCACAGACGATGGCCTTGCGGCCGGCGATACCGAGATTCATGGGGTTCCTCGCACGCTGACGGTCGGTGCTCTTGTCGTGCAAGGCGGGGCCGAGCGTCAAGGGGAACCCGGCACGGTTCGGCCTTGCGGCCGCCATGACAGTCGGCGGCATCCGCGCTAGCTTCGCGGGCATGGGCTCGCTCGACACCCGCACGCGGAAATGGCGATTGGAATGCGATAGCCTGGCGAAAATGGTAGCTGGCACGACCGACTACAGGGATTTGATAGCGATTTTATAATAGGTAGTGTAGGTAATAGAATTCTCAGAAACGCTTTTCAGCTTGTAGAGTTGGAGACTTTTAGAAGTCGACTGGACGTAACTGATCAGCAGCGGCAAAGCACCGAGCAGAAGGCTGACGAAAACCGATAATAAGATCGCCAAGGAAAGCCCAAACACCCGGAAGGCAGCAAATCCGCCGCCGGCCATGATAACAGCGAGGATGATGGAAGTTGTGGCGACCGATTTTGAATTCCTCATGGTTACCCTCCGATTGTATGATTGAATAGGCAACTGCCGAGGGTTGCAAAGCTTTTTATGGGAGGCGGGGAGCAAACATTCACGGTTTGTGGAGCGGGCATGTTCGACGACGCGATCCAAGTTAAGCTCGCGGGAGCAACGGGTTCCGCCGCCAAGGAAATCAAATGTCACCTATAGAACTGGTCGAAGCCGGCGGTTGCAGAATAGCGGTGGACGTCGTGGGGTCGGGCTGGCTGGTGGTCTTCGTCCACGGGTTAGGCGGGAATAAAAGTACATGGCGAAAAATCCTGCCGACACTAGCTGGCATATTCAAATGCTATTCCATTGACCTTCCTGGTTCTGGGGCTTCAATCGCCCCGGACGACTTTAGTTATAAGATCGAGGATATCTCAGATGTCCTCGCCGGGTTTGTATTCAAAGAAAATCTGCAAAAAGTGGCACTGGTGACCAATTCCTTGGGAGCGCGGTTGCGTTACTGGCGCTCATCAAAAGTAAGGATTTTCATTCTCGTGTGGCTTCAATCTGTATATTAGACGGAGTTCTTTATCCGCAAGACTTTCCGTATTTCGTCGCGCTGTTACGCTCTCCCATTCTTGGCGAGTTGATCACCGAGGTCGTGCCTTCATCGCTGCAGGTGCGTATTGTCTTACGCTATTCATATTTTGACCCCAGCCTCATCCAGCCGACCGCCGCCGATATCGCGGCGGCGGCGCAGCGCCTGGCCGGGGTCGCGGTGCGCACGCCGCTCGTCAGCGCGCCGGTGCTGGACGAGCGCTTGGGCGCGCGCGTGTTCCTGAAAGCCGAGACGCTGCAACGCACCGGCTCGTTCAAGTTTCGCGGCGCCTACAACAAGATTTCGCAGATCCCGCCGGAACGGCGCGCCGCCGGCGTGGTGGCCTATTCCTCCGGCAATCACGCGCAGGGCGTGGCGGCGGCCGCCAAGCTGCTGGGCATCCGCGCCACCATCGTGATGCCGTCCGACGCCCCGCGCCTGAAGCGCGCGCGCACCGAGGCGCTCGGCGCCGAGGTCGTCGCCTATGACCGCAACAGCGAGGACCGCGCCGCCATCGCCGCCAAGATCGTGGCCGAGCGCGGCGCCACGCTGGTGCCGCCTTACGACGATCCGCTGATCATCGCCGGGCAGGGCACCATCGGCACGCGAGATCGTCGAGGATCTCGGCCGCGCTCGGGCTCGAAGCCGGAAATCGTGGTGATCGGCGCCTCCGGCGGCGGGCTTGCCGCCGGCGTCTCGCTCGGCGTCAAGGCGCGCGTGCCGGCGGCGAAATTCTACACGGTCGAGCCGGAGGGCTTCGACGACACCGCGCGCTCGTTCAAGAGCGGCAAGCGCGAGGCCAATCCGCGCCTGAGCGGCTCGATCTGCGACGCGCTGATGAGCAATACGCCGGGCGAACTGACCTTCCCGATCACCGCAGGCGCTGATCGGCGAAGGGCTGGTGGTGTCCGATGCCGAGGTCGCGCGCGCGGTGCGCTACGCTTTCGAGGAGCTCAAACTCGTGGTCGAGCCGGGCGGCGTCATCGGCCTCGCCGCGCTGCTCGCCGGCAAGCTCGACGTGCGCGGCAAGGTGGTGGTCGGCGTATTGTCGGGCGGCAATATCGATGCCGAATTGTTTGCCAAGATTATCGGCGAATAGCCTCGGCCGCCGCTCTTACGAAAACAGAGCCAGCCGCTCGTCGCGCTCAACGCCATCAAGGCGGCGAGCGGATCGGCCGCCGTTAACAGCGCGGCTTCCTCTTTTGTTGGCGCGGGCGGCGGCACGGGACGCTCCGGCTCTTGCGCCGGGTGCACCAGCGCAAGATGCGGACGCGCCGGTTCGGCTGGCGGCTGCGGCGTCGGCGCGAGTTCTTGCGCCGTCAGGCGCTGCTCGAGCTTCCTGAGCGCGGCCAATATCGCTTCGGTGTCGGCCTGACGGTTGCGGCGGGCGTATTCGGCCAGGAACGCGCGGCCGCGCGCGCTCGCCGACAGCGCCGCCATCAGCGTCTCGTAGTCGTCCGCGCCCGCCGGCGCGACCGGCACCGGCAGGCGTGCATTTGCGTCCATCGCCATGGGCAATCCGCCGCCTTGAGTTTATCAATCAGGCCGATTGATTCGGCTAGCGCATGACCCCTTCCGGCATCGGATTAGGCTTTGCGGCGCGGCTTTCCGCGCTCTACGCCGCGCTTTTCGTGCTCTCCGGCGTGCAATTGCCGTTTTTCCCGGTCTGGCTGAAGGCCAAGGGGCTCGACGCCGCCACGATCGGCCTGGTGCTGGCGGTGCCGATGGTGGTGCGCGTCGTCGCCATCCCGTTCGCCGCGCGCGCCGCCGACCGGCGCGACGCGCTGCGCGCCACCATCGTAACGGCCTGCGCGTTCAGCGTCGCCGGCTTTGCGCTGCTCGGTTTTGCCGACGGCGCGGCCGGCGATCTTTGCGGCTTACGCGCTGGCCTCGCTTGCGCTTCACGCCGATCATGCCGCTGACCGACACTTATGCGTTGAAGGGCCTGGCCGCGCGCGGGCGCGCCTATGGGCCGGTGCGGCTGTGGGGCTCGGCGGCGTTCATCCTCGGCACTTTCATCGCCGGCTTTGCCGCCGATGCGCTTCGCGCCGCGCCATTTGATCTGGCTGATCGTCGGCGCTGCGGTCCTGATGGCGCTGGCGGCGCTGACGCTGGCGCCGCTCGCCGAGCGCGCCGCCGCCGGCCGAGCCGGCGCCGCCGCGCCGCCTGCTGCGCGATCCGTGCTTTCCTCGCGGTGGTCGCCGCGGCGAGCCTGATCCAGGCCAGCCACGCCGTCTATTACGGCTTCTCGGCGCTGGCCTGGCGCGGCGCAGGGCCTCGACGGCACGGCGATCGCCGCGCTGTGGGCGCTCGGCGTGATCGCGGAGATCGTGCTGTTTGCGCTGCAGGCGCGGCTGCCGCCGTTCTTCACGCCGCTGAGGCTGCTGATGATCGGCGCGCTCGGCGGCGCGTTGCGCTGGACGGTGATGGCGTTCGATCCGCCGGCGGCGGCGCTGCCGGCTTTGCAGATCGCTGCACGCCGCGTCGTTCGGCGCCACGCATCTCGGCGCGCTCGATCTTCATCGCGCGGCATGCGCCGCCCGGCCAAGCGCGACCGCGCAAGGCTATCTACGCCATCGCCGGCGGGCGTGGCGATGGCGGGCGCGACCGCGCTCTCGGGCTCGCTCTATGCGGGTTTCGGCGTGCGCGCTTACGGCGCGATGGCGCTAATGGCGGTCGCTGGCGGCGCTTGCGCTGTCGTAGCGTCACCGGATTGCGCGCGGTAGCGGTGCGCTGAGCGCGTCGTCGGGTGCGCGGCGGTGCGCTCGCAGCTCGGCACGAAGGCGTATAGCTCGCGGCCCTGCATGTAGATCATGTGGCGCGACAATCCGCCGTGCCGGGTGATCCAGCGCCGCACCGAACTCGGATAGATATTCCACAGCGCCTGCGTGCCCATGCGGCTGGTGACCGGGCGGCCGTCCAGGTCGGGCATCCAGGCGGCGTGGAAGCCGAAGCGCGCGCGCGGCTGTCGCGCAGATGCGTTCGCGCGGAATGAGGCCGAGCACCAGCGTGCAGGCCGACAGGCAATTGCCGTCGATGACGACGTGCTCGCCGGACGAGCGCCAGCATGCGAAAGTTTGCAGGTAGTGGTCCGATCTGGCCGCCGCGGTCTTCGGCGATGCGCATCGTCGCCGACGCCGGTGCGGCGAGGCAACAGCAGCATCGCGGCCGCGACAACAGTCCCCCGAATTCGCATCGGCCCAATCCCCCGATCGGCGCGCCCCCCGACGGGCGAAATGAGTTCCTAAGTGTAAGCCAGAAGCAGGCGCGGGGAGAAGCGCGAAAGTCGTGGAACCCCGGGCATGTTCATGGGCCCGCGAAGCGGGTCCGCGGCTCAGCCCCACAGCGCCGGATGTGGGCGGATAGACCAGGCTTTCCGCGTAGCGCAGGCCGTCCGGGCGGTCCTTGGCGAGCAGCAGCGGCCCGTCGAGGTCGACGTAGCGCGCTCGTTGCGCCAGCAGCATAGCCGGCGCCATGGCGAGCGAAGTCGCCACCATGCAGCCGGCCATGATGGCAAGGCCGAGGCGCTCGGCCTCCGCGACCATGGCCAGCGCCTCGGTCAGGCCGCCGGCTTTGTCGAGCTTGATATTGACCGCATCGTATTTGCCGACAAGCGCGGGCGAGCGACGCGCGGTCGTGCGCGCTCTCGTCGGCGCAGATCGGCATCGGCGCGCTTGAGCGCGGCCAGCGCGTCGTCGACGTCCGTCCGGCAGCGGCTGCTCGACCAGCTCGACGCCGGCTTGCGCGCAGGCGGCGAGATTGGCGGCCGAGGTTGCGCGTCGTCCCAGCCTTCATTGGCGTCGACAATCAGCGTCGCGTTCGGCGCGGCCGCGCGCACCGCCGCGATGCGCTCGGGATCGCCGGGCGGCGCCGAGCTTGATCTTGAGCAGCGCGCGGCTGGCTGCCTTGGCGGCGGCTTGCGCCATGGCGGCGGGTGCGGCGAGCGAGATCGTAAAAGCGGTGGTAAGCGGGTGCGGGGCGGGCAGGCCGGCCAGCTCGTGGACCGGCCGGCCGGCCCGCTTGGCCTCCAGGTCCCAGAACGCGCAGTCGAGCGCGTTGCGGGCGGCGCCCGGCGGCATGGCTTTTTGCAGGGCCTTGCGGTCGAGGCCGGCCGAGAGCCGCGGCGCCATGGCCTTGAGCTGCGCCAGCACGCTGTCGACGCTTTCGCCGTAGCGGCCGTAGGGCACGCACTCGCCGCGGCCGCGCGCCTTGCCGTCGCCCAATTCGGCGACCACGACAGCGGCCTCGGTCTTGGCGCCCCGGCTGATCGCGAATGAGCCCGCAATCGGCCAGCGTTCGGCGGCTAGGGCGAGGGTTAAGGTCATTTTGAGGGTTAAAAACTAGTGTGTGTGGACGTCCGGGGGCCTCGGCGACCGCCAAAACCTCGTCAGTTTCACAGGCTCGGGTCAAGCATGGTTGCGCGTATAAGGCCTTTAGCCGCTGAAATGTCAGCGAAAACAGCGGCTTGCCCGCTATGACGAGTTCCCTGCTGCACGGCACGCTGCAGGGCGACCGGCTGCATTTGGCCGCCGCCGGCGCCTGGGTGTCGCAAAACGCCGGCAGCCTGGAGGCGCAGATCAATACCGCCGCCCGGCGCCACCCCGACGTCAAACATGTCGATATCGACATGCGCGCGGTCGAGCGGCTCGACACCTTCGGCGCCTGGCTGCTGGAGCGGCTGACGCGCGCCTTTTCGTCGCACGGCGGCAGCGACCGAGATCACCGGCCTGAAGGACGGATTTCCGCGCGCTGATCGACGAATTGCACGCGGTCAAAGCCGAAAGGCGCTGCCGCTCAATAAGGGCAGCCGACTGCGTTATGCGCTGGCCTCGATCGGCCTCAGCATCGCCTCGGTCGGCAGCTACTTCAGCAACTTCGTCAACATGCTGGGCGCGCTGATGGTGGTGTTCGCGCGGCTGGCCGCGCATCCGCGCCGCTTCCGCCTCACCTCGATGGTGCACCAGCTCGACAATGTCGGCTGGCGCGCGGTGCCGATCATCCTGCTGATCACCTTCCTGATCGGCTGCATCATCGCGCAGCAGGGCATTTTCCATTTCCGCAAATTCGGCGCCGACATCTACGTGGTCGACATGGTCGGCATCCTGGTGCTGCGCGAGATCGGCGTGCTGATCGTCTCCATCATGGTGGCGGGCCGCTCCGGCTCCGCCTACACCGCCGAGCTCGGCTCCATGAAGATGCGCGAGGAAATCGACGCGCTGCAAACCATGGGCTTCGACCCGATCGAGGTGCTGGTGCTGCCGCGCATCGTCGCGCTGATCATCGGCGTGCCGATCCTGACTTTCCTCGGATCGATGGCCGCGCTCTACGGCGGCGGCGTGGTGTCCTGGCTTTACGGCGGGATCGCGCCCGACATTTTCCTCAGCCGGCTGAAGGAAGCGATCACCGCTCGACACCTTCGAGGTCGGCATGATCAAGGCGCCGTTCATGGCGCTGGTGATCGGCATCGTCGCCTGCGTGGAGGGCCTCAAGGTGCAGCGGCAGCGCGGAGTCGCTCGGCCTGCAAACGACCGCGTCGGTGGTGGAGTCGATCTTCCTGGTGATCGTGCTCGACGGCCTGTTCGCCATTTTCTTCGCCTCGATCGGGATGTGAGCGATGGCGGTCAACGGACAACGCGACACGATCATCGAGGTGCGCGGCGTCATCGTCGGCTTCGGCGACCGCATCGTGCTCGACGCGGTCGATCTCGACGTCTGCCGCGGCGAGATCCTCGGCTTCGTCGGCGGCTCGGGCGCCGGCAAGTCGGTGCTGATGCGCACCATCATCGGCCTGCTGCCGCGCAGCGCCGGCACGATCAAGGTGTTCGGCGTCGACATGGGCCGAGCGAGCGACGCAAGACCGCCAGGCGGTCGAGCGCCGCTGGGGCGTGCTGTTCCAGCAGGGCGCGCTGTTCTCCTCGTTGACGGTGCTGGAAAACCTGCAATTCCCGATGCGCGAAAACCTGAAAGTCTCGCAGCGGCTGATGGACGAGCTCGCCATCGCCAAGCTCGAGATGGTCGGCCTCGACGCCAGCGTGGTGGACAAATTCCCCTCCGAACTGTCCGGCGGCATGACCAAGCGCGTGGCGCTCGCCCGCGCGCTCGCGCTCGATCCCGACATCGTGTTCCTCGACGAGCCGACTTCCGGCCTCGACCCGATCGGGGCGGGCGATTTCGACACGCTGATCGCGACCTTGCAGCGCACGCTCGGGCTCACCGTCTACATGGTCACGCACGACCTCGACAGCCTGCACACGGTCTGCGACCGCATCGCGGTGCTGGCCGACCGCAAGATCATCGCCACCGGCACCATGGAGACGATGCTCGCTTCGACGCATCCCTGGCTGAGGGCTTATTTCCACGGCAAGCGGTCGCGCGCGCCCGAGGCCGCGACGGCGCAGCACGTTTCGTTGTAGGAGTTCGCGATGGAGACCAAGGCAAATTATTTCCTGATCGGGCTGTTCACGCTCGGCGTCATCGCCGGCGTGTTCGGCTTCATCTATTGGTTCCAGAACACCGGCGGCACCGGCGAGCGCGCCTACTACCAGGTCGTGTTCGACGGCTCGGTTTCCGGCCTGCGCACCGGCGGCGCCGTGCTGTTCAACGGCATCCGCGTCGGCGAGGTCACCGGCCTGAAACTCGATCCGGACAAGCCGCAGCAGGTGATCGCCACCGTGTCGGTCGACAAGACCGTCGCCATTCGTCCCGACGTTCAGATCGGCCTGGAATTCCAGGGGCTGACCGGTATCGCCTCGATCGCGCTCAAGGGCGGCAGCGTCGACAAGCCGGCGCTGGTCGGGAGCAAGGACAATCCGCCGGCGCTGACCGCGCCGCCCAACGCCACCGCCGACATCACCTCGGCCGCGCGCGAGACGCTGCGCAAGCTCGACGTCTTCCTGGTCGACAATCAGGAAGCCTTCCACAACGCGCTCGCCAATATCGACAAGTTCAGCGCCTCGCTGGCGCGCAATTCCGAGCGCATCGACAAGATCACCGCCGGCTTGCAGAACCTGACCGGCGGCGACGACGGCAAAGGCGGGGAGATCAACGAGGCGGTGCGCGAGATCGGCGAGACGCTGCGCTCGATCCACAAGCTGGCCGACAACCTCGACAAGCGCACCGAGGAGATCACCAAAGGCGTCAATTTGTTCACGGCGGCCGGCACCAAGCAGATCAACATCATCGGCGCCGACGCGCACAAGACGCTGACGCAGGTCGAACTGACCTTCAAGAACCTCGACAAGAACCCGAGCCGCCTGCTGTTCGGCGGCACGGCCGAACCGAAGCGCTAGCCGCCGCGGCACCCCTTTAGTTCATCCGGACTGCCGTGCTTTCGCCGCCGCTCAGTCGAAGCGGCCGGCCGCGTGCGCCAGCATGGTGTAGACCTTGCCGGTTTCCGAGGTGAGATAGGTGCGCGCCACCACCTGGCCGCGGTCGTCGCGCGAGACCTCGTCGAGCAGGCGCTCGAACTCGCCGATATAGCGGTCCACGGTCTGCTTGAATTCGCGGTCGGCGCGGTACTTGCGGCGGATTTCGTCGAACGCCTTCTGGCCCTGCATGGTGTAGAGCCGGCGGGTGAAGACGTTGCGCTCGCCGCGCTTGTAGCGGTCCCACAGGTCGGCGGCCGCCTCGTGGTCGATCATGCGCGCGATGTCGACCGAGAGCGAATTCGAGCGACTCGATCGAATGGCGCGGCGTTCGCTCTTCGTTGCGCGCCGGCTCGCGCGCGAAGTCGCGCGAGGTTTCGTCGCCCTCGCGCGAGGCGCGGCTCAACAGGTCGGTGAGCCAGCCGCGGCTCTGATCGGACATGCCGGCGGTCGCGCTCTCGGCTGCGGCGCGGCGTCGGCGGGGCGAAGCCCGTTTCCTGACGCGGCGCCGGATTGCGCGGGGCGGTCTCGCGCGTGGCGGCGGATTCATTGCGACCGCCGGAAAGCGTGAGGGACGCGTCCTCGCGGCCGCTGCGGCGCACCGGCTCGACCGCGTCGAGCGAACGGCCGTGGCGGGCGACGATGCGGTTGAGCTCGGCCAGCGCCTCGATCTGATCGACGATGACGCGGCGCATCTGCGCGGCGCTCTCGGCGGTCTCCTGCGGCAGGTCGAAGATGCCGCGGCGCAGTTCCGAGCGGGTGGCGTCGAGCTCGTCGCTGCATCTCGGCCGCCATCTGCTTCATGCCGACCATCACCTCGGCGAAACGCTCGCTGGCGTCGCGGAACATGTCGCCGGTCTCGCCGCTGGCCTGCGCGAAGATCGTGCGCATGGCCTCGGCGGTGCGGCGGCGCTCGTCCTCGGCGCTCTCGCGCACGCGCTCGTATTGCTCGCCGATCACGCGCATGCCCTCGACGCTCGATTCCGAGACCACGCGGGCGACGTCGCGCGCGCGGCTGGCGGCGGCTTCCAGCGATTCGTCGAGCAGGCTGGAGAAGCGCGAGAGCCGCTGCTCGATATCCTGCGTGCGGGTATCGAGGCTGGCGACCAGCTGCTCGATCTGGTCGCGGCGCTCGGCGACCGACTGTTCGCTCTGCCGGTTGCTGCGGTCGATCAGCGCGATGGCCTGGCCGAGATCGCGGCCATGCGAGTCGAATTGCTGGGCGAGCTGGCCGAGATCGCCGACCACGCGCGAGGTGGTCTCGCGGAAATTGGCGATGGTGGTGTCGACGCGGCCGGTGGCTTCGCCGGTCGAGGCGGTCACCTCGTTCATGGCGGCGACGAATTCCGACACGCGCGCCATGAAGGTGTTTTCCAGCGCGCTCATGTTCTCGTGCGAGCCGGACAGCACCTCCTGCAGCAGGATGTTGGCTTCGCGCAGCCGCTCGAACAGCGCCGTGGTGTCGGCGCGCAGCATGTTGTGGGTTTCCAGCATCTCCTTGACGGTGGCGCCGGCGGTGTTCTGCGCGCGCTCGATGGTCTCGAGCGTGGCCGCGTGCAGCTCGTTCATGGTGCGGTTGACCGCGCCGGCGGCATTTTCACCCGCGCTGTTGATCAAGCGGGTGATTTCGGCGCCGTTGTCGAGCACGGCGCGGCTGAAGGTGAGGCCCTTCTCGTCGATCGCGCGCACCGCCTGATCGGCCGCGCCGGTGATGGCGCCGGCGAATTGCGCGCCTCTCTGGGCGATGGCGTCGAGCACGCCGCCGCTCTTGTCGGAAAGCACCGTGGTCATCGTCTCGGCGTGGCGGGTGAGTTCGCCGGCGATTTCAGCCGCCTTGCCGGTGAAGGCGCGGGCGACCTCCTCGCTCACGCCGGTGAGCTTGCGCTCGGCCTCGCCGGCCGACAGCCGGATGGCGTCGCTGGTGGCGATCGCCAGCGTGCCGAGCGCGCGCTCGGCTCCCGCCGTGTTGACTTTGATGCTCTCGCTCAGCTCTTCCATGCGCGCATTGAGCGCGTCGGCGGCGGCCTTGGTGCGGGTCTCGATCTGCGTGGTGACCGTCTCGGCGCGGCCGACCAGCAGCTCCTCGAAGCGCCCGATGCGGCTGTCGAGATGGTCGGCGACTTCCTGCGCGCGGCGGCCGAGCGTGCTGTCGATTTCGCCGGCTTTGGCGCCGATGGCCTCGGCCGCGGCGCTGGCGCGGCTATCGATGACGCCGGTGATCTCGCTCATGCGCTTGTCGAGCGAGCCGGCAATGTCGGCGCCGCCGGTGGTGATGGCTTCGGACAGCCCGCTCACGCGCGAGCCGAGCAGAGTGTCGAAGTGCGAGATGCGCTCATCGAGCGCGCTCGACAATTCGCCGGAACGGTCGCCGACGCGCCGGTCGAAGGTGTCGATGTAGTTGCGCATGGCCTCGGCCACGTCCTGCGTGCGCGTTCCCAGGCGCTCGACCAGTTCGCCGCCATAAGTCTTCACGGTGCGGTCGAATTCGGCGAGTTGACGGGTGATCAGGTTGCCGAGCGTGGAGGTGTCGCGCGCCACCTTTTCGGTCAACTCGGTGCCGCCGTGCTGGAACACGTTCTCGAACGCCTCCAGGCGCTCCGCCAGCATGTCTTTGACCGCTTCGCCGCGGTCGTTGATGGCGGCGACCAGCGCCTCGGCGCTCTGGCGGAAATTGTCGGCGACGACGTCGCCGCGCGCGGCCAGCGTTTGGCTGATGCGTGCGGCGGTCTCGTCCATCTTGCCGACCACCTCGCCGCTACGGAGCGAAAGCTCCGCGACCAGCGCTTGGCCGGTGCTGCGCAGGTTGGCGTTGGCCTCTTCGGCGCGGGCCGCGACGCTTTCGGCCATGCCGGCGCCGGTGCGGGTGATCGCCTCGGTGAGCGACTGCGAGCGCGCCGCCATCTGCTCGACGGTCTGGCTGGTGTGCTCGGCAAAACCCTGCGCCACCTGATCGAGCCGCGTGGTCATCATCTGTTGCAGGCGTGCGGCCATGTCGGCGAATTCGTCGTGGATATGCTCGGTCTTGAAGGTGAGGCTGTCGGTCAGCCGCGCGCTCGCGGCGGTGATGGCGGTGGTCGCCTTGTCGCCGGTCGTTTCCAGCCGCTCGAGCAAGGTCGAGCCGCGCTCGCCGAGCGCGTCGATCATCGAGTTGCCGGCATGGCCGAGCGCGAGCGTGATGTGCTCGCCCTTTTCGGTGAGGGTGTGGGTGACGCGCTGCGCCACGTCGTTGACTTTATCGGACACGAGATCGCCGACCGAAGTGATGTCGTGGGCGAGGTCGAGGTGCACGCTGGAGATGGCGTTGCGCACCTGCTCGGCTTGCGTCACCAGCGTCTCACGCTGGCTGGTCAATTCGCGCAGCAGGTCGCGGATGCGCACTTCGTTGTCGCTGTAGGCGCGCTCGAGCGCGGACACCTCGTTGTGCACCAGCACTTCCAGTTCGCCGGCGCGCGCAAGCGCGCGCTCGATGCCGTCGCCCATGGCGGCGACTTCGCGCCGCACCGCCTGGCCGACGGTCACCACCGCGTCGCGGCCTTCGGCTTCCGGCTGCGACAGGTGCATGGCCACTTCCGCCATCGACTCGGCAACGATGCGCAAATCCTGCGAGCGGCGCACCATGTGGGCGAGCACGATGAAGAAAATCGCCGGCACCAAAACGGCGGCAGCCAGCGCGGCGACCAGGGCGAAGCCCGCGCGCGGGCTCGCATACAGCGACAGCAACTCGGCGCGGAACAGGTAGGCGGTGGAAAGCCCGCCGGCGATCCAGAGCGCGGCGGCTAGCGCGGCGACGATATAAGGCGTGCGCGCCGGACGCCGGCGCAGCGTTTGCAGGATCTGGCCGATGGCGGCCCGGTCGTCGTTGGCTGGCCGCAGCTGCGGCTCGCTCTCGAACAGGTCGTCGGGCAACGCGAGCGGCGCGCCGGTCCCGGCGGGTGTCGTTTCCCCCGGCGGGGAGGGCCGGCCGGACTCATTCGACTTGAGCGCTTCTTGGATGGCGCTGAGCGCTGCCTCGGTCGGATCCGTGGATTTTTGGGGGATATTCGCCATTTCGGACGTCGCCTCGTCGTTTACACCAAAGTCGCCGCCGCCCGCGCTTAACGGGCCGCCGCGAGGGCGGTAACCTTCGAGAAAGCTGGTGCCGCCGCCCGCCCGCTCGACCGCAGGCCCTATCCTATCGGCTTGGCAGGTCGAAAGAAACTACGGCGGATGGCTGTTTCCCATCATCGTTAACCGTTTGGTAACCATGAACCGACGGCATTCCGGTTCGGGTTTTCCCTGCGATTAACCACCGTGCCGGTCTGCGCGGTCAAAACCGCCCGGCATTTACCTGGAATTGGCCGTGCCCGGGCCATGCTGGCCGGCAACAAGGGGCCGTCAGTGTCCCGGGGGGAGGCCGCCATGGCGGAAGCCGCGATCAAGCTGGCCGGCGCCGCGCCACAGGTGCAGGCGATAGACCGCGCGCATCTCGCGCGCATGACCTTCGGCGACCGGGCGCTTGAGCGCGAGCTGCTCGGCCTGTTCGATCGGCAGGCGACGGTCCTGCTCGCGCGCATGTGTGGCGCGCCGCCGGAGGCCTTGGCGACGCTGGCGCATACCCTGAAAGGCTCGGCCACCGGCGTCGGCGCCTGGCACGTCGCGCACGCCGCCGACGCCGCCGAGCAAGCCGCCGGTCCCGCCGGCTCCGCTATCGAGCGCAGTCTCGCCATCGCCGATCTGGCGGTCGCGATCGAGGACGCGCGCGACGACATCGCCGGCCTGCTGCGCGACTAGCGTACCCTGTGGAATGACTATATAGAGCGCGCGGCGCCGTCCGGCGCCGGCATTTCCCATTCGCACGAGTCTTTGCGCACGAGCCTATGCCCAAGATCACCTATAAAGATTCCAGCGGGACCGCGCGCACCGTCGAGGCGGAGGTCGGCTCGACCGTTATGGAAACGGCGATCCGCAACAACATCCCCGGCATCGAGGCCGAATGCGGCGGCGCCTGTGCCTGCGCCACCTGCCATGTCTATGTCGACGAAGCCTGGCGCGCCAAGACCGGCGAGCCCTCGCCGATGGAAGAAGACATGCTCGATTTCGGCTACGACGTGCGGCCGAATTCGCGGCTGTCGTGCCAGATCAAGGTCAGCGAGGAGCTTGACGGCCTGGTGGTGAGCACGCCCGACAAGCAGGCTTAGGCGCCGCTCCCGCTCATTCCCGCGAACGCGAGGACATCCAGCGAGCTGGGTCCCCGCTTTCGCGGGGACGAGCGGAGAGTTAGAACGCCTGATGTCTTCCTCATCCCTCAAAACCACGTGCTGCATCGCCGGCGGCGGGCCGGCCGGCATGATGCTGGGTTTTCTGTTGGCGCGCGCCGGCATCGCGGTGACGGTGTTGGAAAAGCACGCCGACTTCCTGCGCGATTTCCGCGGCGACACCGTGCATCCCTCGACGCTGGAGATGATGCACGAGCTCGGCTTGCTCGACGAGTTCCTCAAGCTGCCGCATTCAAAGGTCGACCACGTCAGCATGCAGATCGGCGCCGACCGCGTCACCATCGGTTATTTCGACACGCTGCCGGTGCATTGCAAATTTATCGCGCTGATGCCGCAGTGGGACTTCCTGAATTTCCTCGCCGACCACGGCAAGCGATATCCGGGCTTCGATTTGCGGATGGAAACGGAGGCGACCGATCTCATCGAGGAGGACGGCCGCGTCGTCGGCCTGCGCGCCAAGACGCCGCAAGGCGAGCTCGAAATCCGCGCCGATCTGACGGTGGGTTGCGACGGGCGCCATTCGACGGTGCGCGAGCGCGCCCGGTTGACGGTGGACGACCTCGGCGCGCCGATAGACGTGATGTGGTTCCGCCTGCCGCGCAAGGCCAGCGACGGCGACGAAGTCGTCGGCCATATCGAGAGCGGCCGCATGCTGGTGATGCTCAACCGCGACGATTACTGGCAGTGCGCCTTCGTCATCCCCAAAGGCAGCGCGGACGCGGTCAAGGCCAAAGGCCTCGACGCCTTTCGCGCGACGGTCGGCGAGATGGCGCCCTTCGACGTGCGCGGCCGGCTCGGCGAGATCGGAAGCTGGGACGACGTGAAATTGCTCACCGTGGCGGTCGACCGGCTGCGGCGCTGGTACAAAGCGGGGCTGCTCTGCATCGGCGATGCCGCGCATGCGATGTCGCCGATCGGCGGCGTCGGCATCAATCTGGCGGTGCAGGACGCGGTCGCCGCCGCCAATATTCTGGCGGAGCCGCTGCGGCGCGGCACGCTCAGCGTCGAGACGCTCGAGGCCGTGCAGCATCGCCGCGAGTTTCCAACCCGCGTCACCCAACGCGTCCAAATCCTCATGCAAAACAATCTGATCGGGCCAGCGCTGCAAGGCAGCGGCACACGGCCGCGGGCGCCGCTGCTGATCAAGATGCTGCAGTGGCCGCTGCTGCGGCGCATTCCGGGACGCGTGCTGGCGCTCGGCATCCGGCCCGAGCACATCCGGACGCCGGACGTCACGGCCGGCCGCGGCGGCTGCGGCCATGAGCGTGCTCATCGGCCATCCGACCGGGACGCCGTTCTCGCATCACGCCGCGCTCAGCTATCACGAAACCGGCCAGCTGGCGGCCTATTGCCTCGCCTGGATGCCGTCGGCGACCGACGCTCGGCGCGCTCAAAGCCATCGCGCCGCTGCGGCCGATGGCCGAGCGCCTCGGCCGCCGCCGCTTCGAACCGCTCGCCGACGCGCCGCTGCTGCAGGGACGGCTCGGCGAATGGCGCCGCCTGATATTGCGCGCGGCCGGCCGCGGCGGCGACGCGACGGTGCGCGCGGCGAACGAATGGGTGGCACGCACGCTGCGCCGCGAATGCCGGCGTGCCGCCGTCAGCGCGGTGCACGCTTATGAAGATTGTGCGCTGTTACCGTTCGAGGAGGCCAAGCGGCTCGGCAAGGCCTGCATCTACGACCTGCCGATCGGGTATTTCGAAGCGTGGGAGAAGATCGCGCCGCAACTCTCGGCCAAATACGCGGACTGGGTGATGCCGGCGCCTTCGTTTCGTTTCGCCAGCCCGCAACAGAAGCGAGAGGAATTGGCGCTCGCCGACCTGGTGCTGGCGCCGAGCGCGTTTGTGGCCGACAGCGCGCGCGAAACTTTTCCGGACAAAAGTGTCGCGCTGGCGCCCTTCGGCGTCGACCTTGCGGCTTGGCCGTTTCATGAGCGGCGCGCACCCGCCGGCGTCATGACGTTTTTGTTCGCCGGGCAGTGTTCGGTGCGCAAGGGTACGCCGCTGCTGCTGCGCGCCTGGCAGGCGGCGGAGCTTGCCGACGCGCGGCTGTTGCTGGCCGGCAGCTGGGGGCTCGCCGAGGCGAAGAAGCGGCAATTGCCGGCGAACTGCGAATGGCTCGGGCCGCTGTCGCAGGAAGGACTGCGCGCGGTCTATCGCGACACCGACGTCTTCGTGTTGCCGACCAATTTCGAAGGATCGCCGCTGGTGATCGGCGAGGCGCTGGCTTGCGGCCTGCCGGTGCTGACCACGCAAGGCCGTGGCGCCGACGGCATTCTCGACGAGGAGAGCAGCCGCACGGTGCCGCCCGACGATCTCGACGCCCTGGTCGAGGCGCTGCGCTGGTTTGCCGGCAATCGCGATCGCATTCCGGCGATGAGCCGCGCGGCGCGCGCCAATGCCGAGCGCTGGCCGTGGCAGCGCTACCGCGCGAGCGTGGCGGCGGCCGTCAAGGATTTGATCTGACGCGCTAGGGCTTCATCCCGGCGGGCGCGACCTGCGAGGCTTTCAGGCCCATGTCGTCGAGCGCGCGGCGCACCAGACCGGAGGCCTTCGCTTCCTCGATGAATTCGCTGACGAATGCGAGCGCGGCCGGCTTGTCCTTGGGCACGCAGACTGCGGTCGAGGAATTGAGGAACGCGTCGGGAAGAATGCGCCCGCCGGGAATCTTGCTGGCGAGCCCGCCGAGCGACTCGCGCGACAGCGCGATCGCTTCGATGCGGCCTGCGTTCATGGCGGCGACCGCGGCATCGACGCCGGCAAAGTCGATATGCGTGGCCTTGGGCGTCGCCCGCTTGGCGGCGCGGAAGGTCGCGGTATTGGCGACGCCGCCGATGCCGATCCCCTTGCCGTCGGCGTCTTTCACCGCATTGATCTGGGACGAGGCCGCCACCAGGAAGGTGCTTTGCAGCAGATGATAGGCGTTGCCGAAGTCGACGAATTTCTTGCGCTCCTCGTCGACCGGCAGAAAAGCGACGTCCCATTTATTGTCGGCGGCCGAATTCTGGATTTCGCCCGAGGCCTGGTGCGCGATCAGCGCGGCCGGAACGCCGAGCTTGTCGGCGAGCGCCGTTGCCGAGCGCCACCGCCACGCCTTTGTAGCCGTCGCCGTCCTTGATGGCGAATTGCGCGGAGGGCGCGGGCGCGACCGCGATCGCCACCCGCAGCTTCCCGGTCGGCGCAAGTTGTTGCATCACGGCGGCATCGGCCATCGCTCGTCTCCAATAAGAATGCGGGGAGGGGTCGCGTGCGGGCGGCGCAGTCTAGGCGACCTTGCGCGGCCGCCCAAGCCGGTCTTGTGCCAGGCGGGCCGAGGCCACCATGACCGCCAAGGCCGCCAGCCAGACCATGCGCGCGCCGTAGCGGTCGTGCGGGTTGGACAGCGCGCCGCAGACGAAAGCGTTGCCGAGCAGCGCGACCGCGCAGACGGCGCCGAACTCGCCGATATCGGCGGGCAACCTGCGGCGCCAGGCCAGCAATACGATCAGCGGCAGCAGCGCCATCGACGACCAGCGCCACCGGATAATGCAGGCGGTTGAGCGCCGTGAAGGAGATTTCGCCCTTCTGCTGGCGGGCGGCGCGCATGGCCGGCAGCGAGTTGCGGCGTGAAGCGCTCGATGATGCCGTAGGTGTGCCAGATCGAATTGAGCACGCCTTCGCCGGTGCGCACGTCGATCAGTTGCAGGGCGGTGTCGCGGACGGCGGCCTTGAGCTGCAGGCCGGGATAGTCGAGCGAGGGCGCCGAGCGCGATCGTCTCCATCTCGTGGCCGAGGCCCTCGAAGCGGCCGAGCTGGTTGAACAGCTTGCTGCCCCAGAACCAGACGTCGGCGTTGTCGGGCAGCTGGTCCTTGTAGGCGCAGAGTTGCAGCTCGGGATCGGGGCAATGCGTCGTCGAGATATTTCTTGACGATGCCGTCTTGCAGCATGCGGCCGAACGAGAGCGCAAAGCCGCCCGGCGTCCAGGCGAGCCGGCCGGCCACCGCATAGTCGGCGGCAAACACCATGACGCGCGCCGAGCGCGAGCGCGATCAGGCCGTGGCCGATGCGCGGCGAGCGGCAGGCGCGCGCGGTCGATCAGCCGGTACAAGCGCGGCGGCGATGAGCAGCGCCAGCAGCACCGCGAAGGTGGCGCTGTGGGTGGCGGCGGAGACCGCGATCAGCGCGAACAGGCCGAGGCGCTCGCGCGCCGCTCAGCGCGTCGGCGCGCAGCAGCAGGAGATAGAGCGCGAGCACGCCGAGCCCGGCGAAGATGTCGGTGAGCAGGATCGAGGTCAGCCAGGGCAGCGTGGTGAAAACCGACAGCACCGCGACGATGCCGAGCAGCAACAGCGGCCGGCCGCCGAGCCCATGCGCGCGCAGCACCAGCGCGATGACCCAGACCGTGAGCGCGGCCTGCACGACCAGCACCGGCCAGAACGCCAGCGGCGCGCCGGCATTGAGGATGAGGCCGTAGACCACGGCGCGGCTGAGCACGAGCGTGCGCTCGTACCAGCGCGCCAGATAGCCGCCGGTGTCGTATTGCAGCAGCGGGAAGCCGTTCCAGATCGCCGGCGCGAGCAGCAGCGCCATCGACAAGACGATCGCCAGCGCCCAGAGGGCGCGCTCGCGCGTCGTCATTTGCAGAGCCCGGCCGTCCACGTCGTCCTCTCCGACTCGCGGCCCGTTCCTATCGTTTCGCGTCGGGCGAGTCGAATATCCGGCGCCCTTGCCGAAGCCGCTTGTGCTATGCTGCGATCGCAAAGACCGCGGACTGCCGATGTTCGTCACCTTCTTCAGCGAGCTCAAAGCCGCCGGCGTGCCGGTGACGCTGCGCGAATACCTGACGCTGATGCAGGCGATGGAGGCCGACCTCGCCGTCGCGCCGGGTCGAGGATTTCTACTATCTGTCGCGCGCCGCGCTGGTGAAGGACGAGCGCAACCTCGACAAGTTCGACCGCGTGTTCGGCCACGTGTTCAAGGGCCTGGAACTGATCGGCGAGGCGCTCGAGGCCGAGATCCCGGCCGAGTGGCTGAAGAAGCTCGCCGAGAAATACCTCACCGAGGAAGAAAAGAAGCAGATCGAGGCCATGGGCGGGCTCGACAAGCTGCTGGAGACGCTGCGCCAGCGGCTGGCCGAGCAGAAGGGCCGCCACCAGGGCGGCTCGAAATGGATCGGCACCGCCGGCACCTCGCCTTACGGCGCCTACGGCTACAATCCGGAAGGCGTGCGCATCGGCCAGGACGGCAACCGCAATTTCCGCGCGGTCAAGGTCTGGGACAAGCGCGAGTTCAAGGACCTCGACGACGAGGTCGAGCTCGGCACCCGCAACATCAAGGTCGCGCTGCGCCGCCTGCGCAAGTTCGCGCGCACCGGCGCGCCCGAGGAGCTCGATCTCGACGGCACCATCAAGGGCACCGCGCACAAGGGCTATCTCGACATCCTGATGCGGCCGGAGCGGCACAACGCCGTGAAGGTGCTGCTGTTCTTCGACATCGGCGGCTCGATGGACTGGCACATCAAGGCGACCGAGGAATTGTTCTCGGCGGCGCGCACCGAGTTCAAGCACATGGAGCATTTCTACTTCCACAATTGCCTGTACGAGCGGGTGTGGAAGGAGAACCGCCGCCGCTTCCAGGAGACGACGCCGACCTGGGACGTGCTGCACACCTATCCGCACGACTACAAGGTGGTGTTCGTCGGCGACGCCTCGATGTCGCCTTACGAGATCACGGCGCCGGGCGGCTCGGTCGAGCATTTCAACGACGAGCCGGGCGCGCTCTGGCTCGAGCGCGTGGCGCGCACCTATCCGGCCTGCGTCTGGCTCAACCCGGTGCCCGAGCGCGAATGGGACTTCACGCACTCGATCCGCGATGGTGCGCCAGCTGATGGGCGGGCGGATGTATCCGCTGACGCTGGAGGGCTGGATCGCGCGATGCGGGAGTTGGTGCGGTAGCGGCGTCGCACGGAACGCCCTTCCGAATCGCCGCGGCTCCCTTATATTGGCCGCGTCGCTAACAACCGAAAGGAGGTGATCCAGTGTCTCATTGTCTATCGCCGCGGTCGCCGGCATTCGTGAACTGGATCCTCGCCTCTGCCGAGGTCCAAAGCTGCGTGACTTAATCCGTCACCGGCTCACGCGCGCACGGCAGGCTATCGCCGGCGCAACCGGGCCACGGCCTGACAATGGAAGGGTCGTCCGCGAGGACGGCCCTTCTTTGTTGTCGTCGTGGAGTGCGCGGCCGCGCGGCCGCTCAGCGCTCGACCCAGCCGCTGTCTTCCTTGACATAGGTGCGCTTGACCGCCGACCAGGCGATCATGTGCGCGCGCTGCTCGCGGTCGCGCTCGCCGGCGAGCTGGCCGTAGGCGTGGTTGAACGTCTCGCGGTAGACGTCCTGCGCGTGGTCGGGCAAATGGCCGCGCACCGAAGGCGGCAGATCGGCATTTTGGCGGTAGGGCATCGCAACGCTCGCGTACGCTTGATCCTCGTCGGCTCGCGCCTCGCCGAGACGCCAGACTTGGCGCCAGAGTTGGCGCCAAGCCGACGCAAATTGTCCTGGGCTAAATCAATCGGCGGCAATCCGTTCCGCGCCCGGAAGCGGATTTGCCATGCCGAATTTACGATCGCCGAGCCGGTTATTCGCCGCGGCCCGGCGGTGTCTTGCCGAGGACGCCGAATTGCTCGGACTTCACGCCGAAAGCGGCGACCTGGAATCCCTCCGCCGCCAGCCCGCGCTTGAGCAGTTCGCGCACGGCGGCCGCCCGGCTCGGCATCCGGATCTTGAAGCGGAAATCGTCCAGCACCTTCAGTTCCTCGCCGGACAGCATGATTTGCAGCCGTTCGCCGCGACTTGCGCCGTTTGCCATGGATGTAACCCCCGATGTTCCGCTACCGCTTTTTGAGTAACTTACTCAATGTTACAAATCAACGCAGATGACTCAGAAAACCCCCAAGTCGTAAAAAGGTTCCACCGCTGTTTTGGCCGCCAAACAAGGGTTTTGGGCAAATTATGGTTGCAAATTAACAGAATTGACGCCCTTCGCGGGAGGCGTAGCGTCCGCACATGACCAACATATCCAAGCACCTCGAAACCCTGACGTCCGACCCCTGCGGCCATTGCGGCGGGTTGATGCGTCTGGTCGGCGCCGAGCCGCACCCGGTCCACGACGGGACCGACCTGTTCACCTATGCCTGCACGGTCTGCGACGCCTTGCAGGTGATCACGGTCCCGCCGCCGCCCCTGGCGCCGAGCACGTTCCAGCCGGCCTTGCACTAAAGCGGCGCCGGAAAGCGGCATCGCCGGGCGCGCGGCCCGGCGATCCGCCATTCGCGTGGCGCTTGAGGTCAGGCGGCGTTGGCCGCTTTAGGCGCCGGCTCGGTTTCCTGCGCGGCGAGCTTGCGCTGCATCGCCACCAGTTCGCGCATGGCGCGGCCGAAATCCTTGCGCGCGGTTTCCAGCGCGCCTTCCACCACCGAACGTTCCATGCGCTCGCGCCGCAGGCCGGCGTTGAGTTCGGCGATGGTCTGCTCGGCGCTCTGCGTCTCGCTCGAAAGCATCAATTCCAGCGCCGCCATGCGCTGGTTGAGCGCGGCGATGGTGCCTTCGGCGCGCTCCAGCGCGCTTTCCTTGGCGGCGAAGGCGCGCAGCAAGGAGGCGGCGCGCTCGGTGAGCGCGTCGTGGCTCTGCTCGAGTTCGGTGTACTCCGACTCGCGCGTGATGCGCTCGGCGCCGAGTTCGGCGAGCCGCGTCTGCAAGGCGTCGCGCTCGTTCGCCAGATCGCTGGCGCGCCGGTCCTGCTCGCGCAGGTCTTCGGCGCGGGCGAGCAGGTGCTCGCGCGCTTCGCCCAAGCAGCTTTTCGCTCGCCTGCGCGCGCGCCTGCAGCGCGTCGAAGCGCGTGCGCTGGCTGGTGATTTCGTGCTTGTGGCGCTCGTTGGCTTCGTCGAGCGCGCCGGTCAGCCGCGTGCGCTCGATCGAGACCTCGGCGAAGTCGGCTTCGACGTGACGCAGCCGGCCTTGCACGGCGGCGAGCGCCGCTTCGGTCTCGGTCACCTTGCGCGCCAGCCGCGCGGCCTCGGCGCTCGCTTTGTCGAGCAAAGCGAGCTGCGCGCGCTTCTCGTCCTCGGCCATCGCCAGGCGCTGACGCGCGCCGTTGAGCTCGGACTCGAGCGCGATCGCGCGCTTCTCGCTCGCCTGCAAGCGCTCGCCCAGCCGTTGGGTCTCCTCGCGCAGCGCCTTGCTCTCGCTCGTCGCTTGCGTGAGCCGGCATTCGAGATCGGCGATCTGCGCGCGGCGGGCGGCGATGTCGATGGCGATCTCGGCTTTGGTGGTTTCCGCGGTCTTCAACTGGCTCTGGGTCGTTGTCAGCTCCTGGCGCAGTCCGCGGCATTCGTTTTCGGTGGCGGCGGCTTTCTTTTCCAGCTCGGCCGCCTCGCTGCGCAGCTTGCCGTAGGCGGTGCGGGTATTGTTGAGCACCGCCTGCAGCGCGATCTTGTCGGCGCGCTCGCTCTCGATGACCTTGAGCGCCTTGCCGACCGGATCGACCAGCCGGGTGACCGCGTTCTTGATGCCGTCGAGTTCTTCGACCTTGGCGGTGGCGTCGAGCACCAAATTGCGCAGCGCCTCGTTTTCGCTGCCGAGCTGCACGCCGCGGGCGGTGAACAATTCTTCGTCGAGTTCGAGCGGGTTGTCCGCGGGCGGCGCTTGCTCGGCGGCGACGGCGGCTGGCTTGCGGGCGAGAAAGCCCCCGAGCTTCTTCATGGCAGTGATCCCCCAGATGCGCCGATCCGCCCGGCCGAAGCGACGCCGAATCACCGGGAAGCTTTTTCCCTAACGGAGTGTGAATCGCGCAAGGTAAATGAAAGGTTAAGGATGCAACGCCGAAGCCGGGAAAGACGTTAGCGTGCAATGCTTTGAGGCCGATCTTCGGCTCCGGCCGACGGGCCGTTTGCGGGGCGCTAGCGACGCTTTGCGGCGCCTGTGTATAAGTTCTGTGCGGCGGCTTTGCCGGCTCGACTTGGCGGGCGAAGCGGCTCAGATATTCGAGGCAACAGAATGCAAGGCCGGATCGGCCAGGAGGGCTTGGGGATGAATCGAAAGCTTGCCGTTTTCGCTGCCGCCGTCGCGGCCTTTGCTTTCACCGCGAGCGGCGCTCAGGCCGGCGGTTATAAGCACCACCACCATCGCCATCTCGATCACCGTCTGAAGGTGGTTTCGATCGGCGTCGGCGCCGCTTCGACCGCCGCCTATTTCGGCATCAACAACTGGCACTGGCGATGGCAAAGCAACGCCGCGCTTTCGCAAGGCGGCGCCATCGCGCTCACCACCGTCGGCTGCATGGCGCTGTCGCCGATCGTCGGCACCATCGTGGTCAATCGCGAGCTGACGATGCGCGAGGCGCACGTGATGGCCGCGTCCTGCGTCGTGCCGATCATCGGCGGCTGGCTGGTCGAGGCCGCCTATGACGCGCATCCGGAATGGGAAGCGGGCGTCCAGCCGCACAAGGCGCGGCACCACCATCACAAGAAGACGAAGAAGATGTAGCGCGCCGCGAGGCCCGCCGAATTTAAGACCGCCGGCGCCGACGCGCCGGCGGTTTTGTTTTGCGGCTAGGCGCGCTTGGCGATGAACAGGCCTTCGCAGAGCCGGAAGGTGATGTCGCCGCCCACCTCTTTCGGCTCGAGCACCGCGTTCACCGCCGGCGTCGTCTGCGTCAGCATCGAGCGCAGCAGCGCCTGCATGGTGGCGTCGTGACGCGCCGCCCAGCCGTTGAATTCCATGGTCTTGCCGATCTGCTCTTCGTGCGTGACGGCGAAGCTTGTGCGCTTTCAGCGCGTCGCGCCATTCCTCCATGGTCCAGGCGCGCAGGTGGCTGGGGTCGCGGAAGCGCTCGAAGGCGTTGATGTAGTCGCCGACGCTGCCCGCCGGCACGACATTGTCGACCAGCGCCAATAGCCCGCCCGGCTTGAGCACGCGGTGCACTTCGCCGAGGAAGGCGGGGATCGACTTCGAAGTGGTGCGGCGCGATGCGGCAGGTGACCAGATCGAAGCTTGCATCCTCGAACGGCAGCGCCTCGGCCTTGGCGTAAGTGGTGCGCAGATTGGCCAGTCCGCGCTTTTGCGCCTCGGCTTTGACCATGTCGAGCATTTCCTGGGTGATGTCGCTCGCCCAGATGCGCTCGACATGCGGCGCAAAGGCATAGGCGACATGGCCGCCGCCGGTCGCGACGTCGAGCGCGCGCCAGCTTTTTTGCGGCGCGGTCAGCGCCACCATGCGCTCCAGGCTCTTGCCGAGCGCGTGCGGCTTGCTGGTGAGGTAGCTGGCGGCGGTCTTGCCGAATTGCTCCTGGACGAGGGTCTTGCTCATGACGGGTTCCGAAAAAGGGGCGGGCGGAGCGCGTTGATAGCCGATCGGCGTGGGCCGCGATACCGGGTCAGCGGCGCGGACAGCTTTTCCGCAAACGCCATAAATCAGCGGTGCTGGTCGTCGCCGCCGCCCAAATCGTCGTAACCGTGCCGGGCCGAATAGAAGGCGAGCGCCATCAGGCCGCCGCCGACCAGCAGCGAAATCAGCACGCCGCCGGCAATGGCGACGTAGCCGTAAAGCGGGATCGCGTCGCCGGCGAGATGCACCCAGGCATCGCCGGCAAACCAGAGCGCCAGCGCCAGAAGCGCGAGCAGGGGGATCGACCACAGCCAGGAACGCATGAGGCCGATATAGGCATGCGGCAGGGCGGTTGTCAGGGCCGCTTGTTCCAGGGCGGCATCCTTGTCATGAAGCCCGCCATGGATTCCGACGCTTCGACATCGGCGGTCACCTACAGCTTCCGGCCTTCGCTGCTGGGTGCGCCGTGGCGCTTCGAGCTCACGGGCGGCGGCCTCGACTGGTCTACCGGCCGCAAATCCGGCCGCATGTCTTACGGCGCGGTGCGCCGGGTGCGGCTCTCGTACCGGCCGGTGAACATGCAGTCGCAGCGCTTCGTCACCGAGATCTGGGCCGAGAACGCACCCAAGCTGCAGATCGTCTCCAGTTCGTGGAAGAGCATGTTTGTGCAGGAACGGCTGGACGCGCCTTATGCGGCCTTCGTTGGCGAATTGCACCGGCGCATTACCGGCGCCGCCACGCGTGTGATCTGGGAGCAAGGTGTCGGTCCACTCAAATACTGGCCGGGGCTCGTCATCTTCCTTGCCGCGGCGCTCGCGATGGCTGCGCTCAGCGTGCGCGCCCTGCAGGCGCAGGCCTACGCCGCCGCAGCCTTGGTGGCTTTCTTCCTGGCGTCGTTTCTTTGGCAAGGCGGCAATTTCTTTCGCCGCAATCGACCCGGGCATTATCGGCCGCAGGCGCTGCCGGCCGAGGTGATGCCGAAGGACTCGGGGCGATGATGCGCCCAGTTCTTAATTCACGGTCTTCGGACGGATGCTGATCGATGCACCGCCGGTCGCATTTTGAAAGCGGCCAATGTCCTGCAGCAATTGCGGGCAGATCGGCCAACGCACGGCGATGAGTTCGATCTCTCCGGAGTCTTCGAAATTGCTCACATAAGGATGGGGGAGGCCGAGCGGCCTCGTCAGCGGCGAGAGCGCCAGGTAGGACGGCAGCGCCGCGGCATCGATCAAGATTTGCAGATGCGACAAACGGCGCGCCAGGCACCACTCGAGCACGGCTTTCAGCAGGCGCACGGTTTCCCTGATTTGCACGCGTTCCTCCTGCGGCGTCAGCCAGACATGACGATTGAGCTCATAGATGGTCGGTCCGCGCGCGGCTTTGCCCTTGTCGATCAGCTCGGGGAAATGGTCGGCGATCAGCGAGGATTTGATGGTCGGCGTAATGCGCATGCTGGCGCGCACGCGCTGATCGGCGTCGAGCTCGAGGAAATATATCGCGTCGTCGTCGTCGTATTTATCGACGCCGGGAGCGTCGAGCGTCGATGCAGCCGGCTTGCGATTTTTCGCGAAAACTTCGTGACGGAAGCCGAACATCTGATCGAAGAATTCCTTGTTCGAGCCGCGCTCGGACCCGTGCAGAACAATGATCGTGAATCGGCTTTCGTCCATTTGAGGGACGTTCCTTGGCGGCGCGGCGTTGCGCTGCCTGCAAGTTTTTCGGGATTTTCGGGCGGGCGATTACAGTTTAGATTTCTCCGAACGAAGCACTTGAACCAGCCGCATAAGCGCGCAGCTTTTCCACGAAATCGAGCGCGCTCTGGCGGTAAACGTCGCTGGAAAATGTCATTGGCTGTCGTCTCGCAGGCCGCGATTCGCGAACTCTTACAACCAATAGTATTAGAGCCGCGCGAGCGCGGCGAATAATGATTCTGGAAGCGGCATAACGAACGCTTCTAACGCCGCACCACCAGCACCGAACACTTGGCGTAGCGCACCACGTGGCCGGCATTGGAGCCGAGGAAATAGGTGCGCATCGCCGGCCGGTGCGAGCTCATCACGATCAGATCGGCGCCGAAGGCTTTCGCTTCCTCTAATACCTCGTGGTAGATGCCGCCTTGACGCACGGCGTGCGAGACATGGCCGGCGTCGAGCCCGCATTCGCGCGCGATGATGCCGAGCGCCTCCTCGGAAGATTTGCGTTGCTGCACGTCGAAATCCGGCGGCACATATTCCGCCAGCATCACCGGCGTCATCGGCAGCACGTTGAGCAGCCGCACCGAGCCGCCCGCGCTCTTGGCCATCGCGACCGCGGTCTCGATGGCGGGCTTGGCGAGATCGGTGTCGGCGAGATCGACCGGCACCAGGATTGTCTTGTACATGACAGCGCCCCACATCTTCGCTGCAAGGCGGCGATCATGGCACGAATTTGCGGCGGCGTTGAGTGGGTCTAGCCGTCCGAGCCGTCGAGCGACTTCGGGCTGACAAAGCGCTCCAGGCGGCCGCAGCGCGGATGCAGCCGGCTCCAGTCGTCGAAAGCGAAGTCGATGACGACCAAGCCTGAGGTCGGCAGCTGCTCGCGCAAGCGCTCGCGCGTATCGACGTCGCCGGAGGCGATCAGCAGCAGCGCCAATTCGTGCAGGCCCGGGTTGTGGCCGACAATCAGCAAGGAATGCGCGGCCGCCGGCGCATCCTTGATCACCGCCAGAATGGTCTGGGGCGTCGCGTCATAAAGCTTCGCCGTCGAGGCGGCCGCCGGCGCCGGTTTAAAGGCGCCGGATGCCGCTTTCCAGGTCTGCTGGCAGCGCGTCGCGGTCGAGACCAGCACGCGGTCCGGGGTCAGCGCGTGGCCCGCCATATAGGCGCCGATTTTGACGGCATCTTTGCTGCCGCGCTCGATCAAAGCGCGCTCGTGATCGGAGGCGCCGGGCGCGGAGCGTTCGGCCTTGGAATGGCGCAACAGCAAAAGACGGCGCATGGCTTTCTGCGGCATCGCTTTCGATTCTGCGGCAGTTTAGCATGCAGGGCCGCAACGCGAGACACGCAACCGGATGAGCAATTTCGATACCACCTGGTTTGATGCCACGCGGGTTCCGGCGCGCGAGCGCCCGCCGCTCAATTATCCGCTCGACGTCGATGTTTGCGTCATCGGGGCAGGCCTCGCCGGCCTGACCGTCGCGCGCGAGGTGGCGCGCCGCGGCTGGTCGGTGGCGGTGCTGGAGGCAAAGCGCGTGGCCGCCGGCGCCTCCGGGCGCAATGGCGGCTTTGTCATTCCCGGCTTCAGCGAGAATATCGAGAACATGGTCGAGCGCATCGGCCTCGACCATGCCAAAGAGCTTTGGGCGCTGTCGGAGCAGGGGCTCGCTTACGTGCGCCGCGCCATCGATGAACTGAACATGCCGGGGGTCGAGCCGACGCCGGGCTGGCTGCATGTTTCCAAGAGCGACGAGGGCCGCGTCAATCGCGCCAAGGTCGAGCGGCTGCGCTGGATCGGCGTCGAGGTCGAGTTCTGGCCGACCGAGCGGGTGCGCGCCGAGTTGGTCAACGAACGCTATTTCAGCGCGGTGCATTTCCCGACCGCCTTCCACATCCATCCGCTCAATTACGCGCTCGGCATCGCCGCCGCGGCGGAACAAGCCGGCGCGCTCATCTTCGAGGACACCGAGGCGCTCGCGATCGATCCGGCCGGGGTGCGCAAGCGCATCGACACCAAAGAGGGAAGGGTGCGCGCCGCTCACGTCGTGCTCGCCGGTAACGTCGGTCTCGGCGCGCTCATGCCGCGTCTCGCCGCCACGCTGCTGCCGGTTTCGACTTACGTGATGGTGACCGAGCCGCTCGGTCCTGCGCTGCACGAGGTCGTGCGCTATCGCGGCGCGATCAGCGACGGCGAGCGTGCCGACAATCACTACCGCATCGTCGACGGCGCAAATCCTGCCGGAGCAAGGCTGCAATGGTCGGGACGCATGCGCGCCTGGGCGGCGGATCGCGAAATTTGCCGCGCGCGGGCTGGTGCGCGACGTGCTGCGCAACTATCCCGCGCTCGGCAAGGTCGAGGTTGCGCATCTCTGGCGCGGCACGCTCGGCCGCCCGGTGCACCGCATGCCGCAGATCGGCGAGATGGAGCCGGGCGTCTGGGTGGCGGGCGGCTTCGGCGGCCACGGCCTCAACACCACGGCGATGGCCGGCGAGTTGATCGCGCGCGCCATCGTCGAGCGCGACGAGACCTGGCGGCTGTTTGCGCCCTACGAACTGGTCTGGGCCGGCGGCTTGTTCGGCCGCGCGCTGGCGCAGGGCGTCTATTGGGGCGCACAGCCGGGAGACCGCGCCAAGCAATGGTTTGCGCGCCAGCGCGAGGCGGCGCGGACGCGCAAGGCGGCAAGGCGGGCGGCGGTTACGACGCCGGCGGAGTAATGTCGTCCCCGCCAACGGGTCCGCGCGAAGCGCGGCCCGATGACAGGCTCCGGCGGGGACCCATAGGCCGCAATCTATCGACAGGACACGGAGTATGGATCCCGGGCCTCGCTTGCGCTCGCCCGGGACGACAGTCGATGTATTACCGCCCCTCGCTTCGCGCCATGAACGCCAGCCGCTCGAACAGGTGCACGTCCTGCTCGTTCTTGATGAGCGCGCCGTGCAGCGGCGGGATGAGCTTCTTCGGATCGCGCTCGCGCAGGATTTCCGGGCCGATGTCCTCGGCCATCAGCAGTTTCAGCCAGTCGAGCAATTCCGAGGTCGAGGGCTTTTTCTTCATGCCCGGCACGTCGCGGATTTCGTAGAACAGCTTCAACGCCTCCGCCACCAGCCGCTGCTTGATGCCGGGGAAATGCACCTCGATGATCGCGCGTCATGGTGTCGGCGTCGGGGAAGCGGATGTAGTGGAAGAAGCAGCGGCGCAGGAAGGCGTCGGGCAATTCCTTCTCGTTGTTCGAGGTGATGACCACGATCGGCCGCCGCCGCGCCTTCACCGTCTCGCCGGTTTCGTAGACGAAGAACTCCATGCGGTCGAGTTCGAGCAACAGGTCGTTGGGAAACTCGATGTCGGCCTTGTCGATCTCGTCGATCAGCAGCACCGGCCGCTCGTCGGCGGTGAAGGCGTCCCACAATTTGCCGCGCTTGATGTAGTTGCGGATGTCCTGCACGCGCTCGTCGCCGAGCTGGCTGTCGCGCAGGCGCGAGACCGCGTCGTATTCGTAGAGGCCTTGCAGCGCCTTGGTGGTCGACTTGACGTGCCACTCGATCAGCGGGGCGCCGACGCTCTTGGCGACTTCCAGCGCCAGCACGGTCTTGCCGGTTCCCGGCTCGCCTTTGACCAGCAAAGGCCGCTCGAGCGTGATCGCGGCGTTGACCGCGATCTTGAGGTCGTCGGTCGCCACATAGCCGGAAGTGCCTTCAAACCGCATGTTTTCCTCGCCTTTTCGGGCTCACACTAGGCAGGCAAAGGCGGTGCGGCAAGGCGATTTGGCAGGTCGCACAAGCGTGATGGCCCGGTGATGGCAAGTTGAATAGTCCTGGCGCAGGAAACGTATATGTCATGGTGCGAGATCGATTTCGGGAGGTACGCATGCGCCGCCTGCTGTTCAGCCTGATCGCCGCGGCCGCCATAGCCGGCGCCGCCGCGGCGCAACCGGCGCCGCCGGAGCGCGCGGTCGCGACCTTCGCGGGCGGCTGCTTCTGGTGCGTCGAGAGCGATTTCGACCACGTGCCGGGCGTGCTGGAAACCATCTCGGGCTACACCGGCGGCAAGGTCGCCAATCCAACTTATAGCCAGGTCTCGGCCGGCGGCACCGGCCACGCCGAGTCGGTCGAAGTGGTCTACGACCCGCGCAAGGTCAGCTTCGCGCAGCTGCTCGATTATTTCTGGCGCCACGTCGACCCGACCGTGAAGGACCAGCAGTTCTGCGACCACGGCAACCAGTACCGCACCGCGATCTTCGTGCACAACGATGAAGAGCGGAAACTGGCGGAGGCATCGAAGAAGAAGGTCGAGGCCGAATTGAAGAAGCCGATCTACACCGAGATCGTGCAGGCCGGGCCGTTCTACAAGGCCGAGGATTATCACCAGGATTTCTACTTGAAGAACCCGACCAAGTATAAATTCTACCGCTGGAATTGCGGACGCGACCAGCGGCTCGAACAGATCTGGGGCAAGCCGAAAGGAAACAGCTGATGATTGCACCGGCGCGCTCTGTTGACCGCCGGCGTGGCGCTTGCCGCGCTTGGCGTGACGCGAACAGCGGGGAAGGCGGAACAGATGGCCATGACCGACAGCACCACGATCGACTGGAACAAAATTTCCGATGCCGAGTGGCGCAAGCGCTTGACGCCCGAGCAATACGCCGTGCTGCGCAAGCACGGCACCGAGCGCCCCGGCTCGAGCCCGCTCAACGGCGAAAAACGCAAAGGCACCTTCGCCTGCGCCGGCTGCGACCTGCCGCTGTTCTCCTCCGACACCAAATTCGAGAGCGGCACCGGCTGGCCGAGCTTCTACCAGCCGTTGCCGGACGCGGTCGAGACCAAGACCGACCGCATGTTCTTCATGACGCGCACCGAAGTGCACTGCCGGCGCTGCGTCGGCCATCTCGGCCACGTGTTCGACGACGGTCCCAAGCCGACCGGCCTGCGCTACTGCATGAACGGCGTGTCGCTGAAATTCGCGCCGGCCGCCGTATCCTCGTCCTGAACTCCTCCCGGCAAATTCTGCCGCTCGAGGGCAGAAAAGATCCGGCGCGGCGGCCCTTCAAGGGCCGCCGCAGCCTTATAAGATATTGATTTTACAAGTCATTTTTGTCTGGCATGGGCTTTGCGACTGTCTCGCCACGAGTTCGCGCGCCTTTGGCTCCGACGGGAGCCTCGCGCCCAGTTGTGGAGATGCAGTCATGGGTTTGTTCGATGCAATGACGGCCGCGGTCAGCGGTTTGCAGTCGCAAGCTTTCGCCATCCAGAATATCTCGGGCAACATCGCGAACTCGCAGACGGTCGCCTACAAGGGGATCGGCACGAGTTTCCAGGATCTCATCCCGTCCGCTTCGGTGCCCGCGCTGCAGCAGGCGGGCGGCGTGATCGCGAACTCGGTGGCCACCAACACCGTCCAGGGCACGATCCAGAGCGAAACCGTCGGCACCTACATGGCCATCAACGGCGAGGGCTTCTTCCAGGTGACGGCGCCGAGCGCCTTCAATGGGGCAACGCCGGTTTTCGGCGGCGTCGTCAGCTACACGCGCCGCGGCGACTTCCAGCTCAACGCCAACGGCAATCTGGTCAACGGCGCCGGCTATTACCTCGAAGGCATTCCGATCGATCCGACCACCGGCAACCCGGTCGGCAATGTCGCGGCGCCGCTGCAATTCGCCAACAACTTCCTGCCGGCGAGCGCCACCAGCACCATTTCGTACGGGCTCAACCTGCCGACCGTTCCGGCGACGACGGCCTACAGCGCGTCGATTCCGAATTCCGAATTGCTCAAGGTGAGCGATTTCAGCGCCGGCCACGATCCGACGATTGCCGGCACGGGACAGGTGATCGGCAGCGACGTCTCGACATTCGTCAATGAATCGGTCGATGGCGGCGCGGTCACGATCTATGACGCGACCGGAACGCCGTCCAATATGCAGCTGCGCTGGGCCAAGACCGACAGCGTCGCCAACGGCGGCACCGATACCTGGCAGCTGTTCTACCAAGTCGAACTCGAACGCGACCGGCACGACGGTGGCGTGGCAGAACGTCGGCACCGCTTTCAAGTTCGATACGACCGGCCAGCTCAACCCGCCGGTCACCAGCCTGGCGCTCACCGGCGTCACCATCAACGGTCTCTCGCTCGGCAACATTAACGTCAACATGCCGAGCGGCAGCGTCACGCAATTCGCCAATGCCAGCGGCGCGACCACCGTCAACAACCTGCAGCAGAACGGTTTCCCGGCCGGTCAGCTGCAATTCGATCTCGGTCGGCAATAACGGCGTGATCACCGGCACCTTCTCCAACGGCCAGAACGTCTCGCTGGCGGAAATTCCGTTGGTGCATTTCAACAATGCCAACGGTCTCAAGAGCTTGGACGGCGGCGCCTACCAAGTCACCGACGTGTCCGGCGCCGCGCTGGCCGGCGCCTCCGGCTCGGTGGTCGGCCAGTCGCTGGAAGCCTCCAACACCGACATCGCCACCGAGTTCACCAAATTGATCGTGACCCAGCAGGCCTACAGCGCCAACACCAAGGTCATCACCACGGCCAACCAGATGTCGCAGGATCTCTTGAACATCCTGCGCTAGCCGTAAAGGCGTGCGTGGCGATTGATCGGAATTAGCGCATGGGCCTCACGCAAACGCTGGCCACCTCGCTCTCGGGTCTGACAGCGACCCAGACCGGGCTTTCGATCGTCGCCGGCAACGTCGCCAACGCCGACACGCCCGGCTACGTCCGCAAGACGCTCGTCCAGATCCCGATCGGCAGCGGCGACGCCGGCATCGGCGTGCGCGTCAGCGCGATCCAGCGCACGCTCGATCAATACGTCCAGAAACAATTGCGCGTGGAGAATTCCGGCGCCTCCTATGCCGACCTGCGCGCGCAGTTCTACAGCCGGTTGCAGAGTGTCTACGGCGATCCCGGCTCCGGCAGCTCGCTCGAGTCGGTCTACAACGGCTTCACCAATGCGTTGCAGGCGCTGTCGGCGAGCCCGGACGACAGCGCGGCGCGCAGCGGGGTCATCAGCGCGGCGCAGCAGCTCACGCAAAGTCTCAACGCCACCAGCGACGGCATCCAGGCGCTGCGCGGCGCGGCCGAGTTCGGCATCGCCGACGCGGTCGGCAAGGCCAACGAGGCGATGTCCGCAGATCGCCAAGCTCAACCAGCAGATCGCGACTTTGGGCGACAACAGCACCGCCACCGCGGCCATGCTCGACCAGCGCGATTCCTACATCGACCAGCTGTCGCAGCTGATGGACATCAACGTCATCAAGACCGGCAACGGCGTCAGCATCTACACCAATTCCGGCTTGCAGCTGGTCGGCAGCCAGGCCGCGCAGATTTCCTTCGATGCCGAGCGGCACCGTTGCGGCGGCCTCGCGCTGGAGCGCGGACCCGACCCAGCGCTCGCTCGGCACGCTCATCCTGAACTCGCCGAACGGCGGCTCGGTCGACCTCATCCAATCGAACGCCATCCGCTCGGGCAGCATCGCCGCCTATCTGCAAATGCGCGACCACGACCTGGTGCAGGCGCAGAGCCAGCTCGACGGCATCGCCGCCGCCATGGCCTCGGCGCTGTCCGACAGCACCACCGCCGGCAGCCCCGTGGCCGGCGGCTTTCAGGTCGATGTCGGCAGCCTTTCGGCCGGCAATACCGTCACCATCAATTACACCGATACCGCCACCAGCACGCCGCACACGATCACGCTGGTGCGCGTCGACGACCCCTCGCTGCTGCCGCTGTCGAACGACGCGACGGCGGCGGCCGGCGACACCGTCTACGGCATCGATTTCTCCGGCGGCATGGCGTCCGCGATCGCGCAGATCAACGCCGCCATCGGGTCCGCCGGTTTGGTAGCGTCGAACCCGTCCGGCACCTTGCTGCGCGTGGTCGACGACGGCACCAGCACCGCCGACCGTCAATGCGGTGTCCGCCACCACCACCGCGACCGCCCTGACGGGCGGGACAGCCCTGCCATTCTTCACCGACGGCGGCGGCTCCTATACCGGCGCGATCACGGCGCTCGGCTCGCAGAGCATCGGCTTGGCCGGCCGCATCGCGGTCAATGCCGCGCTCGCCGCCGATCCCTCCAAGCTGGTGCTCTATCAAGCCGGCACCGCCGCCGGCGACAGCACGCGGCCGGATTTCATCTACCGGCAGCTCACTTCGGCGAGCCTGACCTTCTCGCCGGATGGCGGCATCGGCAGCGCCAACGCGCCGTTCACCGGCTCGATCGGCAACTATCTGCGCCAGGTGCTGAGCCAGCAGGGCGAGGCGGCGAGCGCCGCCGACAATCTCAAGCAGGGCCAGGACGTCGTGCTGTCGAACCTGCAACAGCGCTTCAACGAACAGGCCGGCGTGAACATCGACCAGGAGATGGCCAACCTGCTCAATCTGCAGAATGCCTACGCCGCCAATGCGCGCGTGCTGTCGACGGTGGCCGACATGCTCGCGACGCTGCTGAAGATGTGAGGCCGCCATGAGCGTTTCCGCGATCGGCGGCCAAGCGGGCGTTTCCATCCAGCAGCTGGTGAGCATGCGCGCGCAACTCGACGAGTTGCAGCGCCAGCTCAGCACCGGCAAGAAAGCCGACAGCTATGCCGGCCTCGGGCTCGACCGCGGCGTGACGATCAGCCTCAATTCTCAGCTTTCCGCCATCGGCGGCTATAACGACACCATCAACACCGTGCTCACCCGCGTCGGCTTGGCGCAGACCGCGCTCGGCCGCATGGCCGCCCTCGGCGGCACGGTGAAATCGGCCATGGCGGCGTCGGGCTTCGGCGCCGACGGCAGCGGCGCCGCGACGGCGCAGCTGACCGCGCAGTCCTCGCTCGACGAATTGCTCGGCCTGCTCAACACCCAGGCCGGCGACCGCTACCTCTTCTCCGGCCGCGCCACCGACCAGCCGGCGGTCGAGACCATCGATCACATCCTCAACGGCGACGGCGCGCGCGCCGGCCTCAAGCAGCTCATCGCCGAGCGCAACCAGGCCGATCTCGGCGCCAACGGGCTCGGCCGGCTGACGGTCGGCACGCCGACCACGACCTCGCTCAGCCTGACCGAGGACGCCACCGTCTTCGGCCTCAAGCTGGCGTCGGTCAGCTCGACCATGGCCAATGCGACGGTCAGCGGCCCGACCGGCGCGCCGGCCTCGCTCGGCATCTCGCTGAGCGGCGTTCCCAATGCCGGCGATACGCTGACGGTGCGGTTCGACCTGCCCGACGGCTCCAGCGAAAACCTGACGCTGACCGCGACCACCAATTCGCCGCCCGGCGCCAACCAGTTCACCATCGGCGCCGACGCCATCGTCCACCACCACGAACCTCAAAAATGCGCTCAGCGCCGGCATCGGCAAGCTCGCCGGCGGCGCGCTGGCGGCGGCTTCGGCGGTGCAGGCTTCCAACGAATTTTTTGCCGCCGACGCCGGCAATCCGCCGCTGCGGGTCGCCGGTCCGCCCTTCGACAGCGCGACCGCGCTGACCGCCGGCACGGCCGCCAATTCGGTGATCTGGTACACCGGCGAAGCCGGCAGCGATCCGGCGCGGCTGACCGCGACCGCCCGCATCGATCCCTCGCTCGCCGTTTCCTACGGCGTGCGCGGCAATGAGGACGGTTTGCGCGCGCTGGTGCAGAACATCGCCACGCTCGCCGCCGTGCCGGTCTCGGCCACCGATCCCAATGCCGCCGCCCTTAGCGGTGCGCTCAACCAGCGGCTGACCGCCAATCTCAACGGCCAGCCCGGCGCGCAGTCGGTCACCGACATCGAAACCGAATTGGCCGGCGCGCAGACCTCGCTCAAGGCGGCGCAGGACCGCCACCAGCAGACCAGCGCGACGCTCAGCGATTTCCTCGGTCAGGTCGAGGGCGTGTCGAACGAGCAGGTCGGCGCGGACATCCTCTCCTTGCAGACCCGCCTGCAGGCCTCGATGCAGACGACCGCGATGCTGTTCCAGACCAATCTGGTCAATTACCTGAAAGTAGCCGCGCAAAAAAACCGCGGGTCGGACCCGCGGTTTTTCATCCCCGAATTTATCGGCCGCTTACGCGCGCCCGAGCAGCCCGGCCGCCAGCTCGCGGTTGATGCTGATGAGCGAACCCAGCGGCTCCGGCTTGGGATTGGCCATGATCGCCATGGTCTGGTTGAACACGAAGATCCCGAGATTGGCGACGTTCTGCCGCAAGCCCTGCGGCAGCTGATTTTCCGAACTGGTGGCCGAGGTCACGAAGATCGACCACAGCCGCCGGTTAAAGTAGAGCGCCGCGTCCAGCTCGGCCTGCTTGGCGTCCCAGCCGTCGTGGATCGCCTGCAGCCGCGCCGCCGCGTTCAGCAGCAGGTCGGCTTCCAGCTCACGCGGATTGGCGGTCTGGGCCGCGATCGCGCCGTAGGTCTTTGCCGCGTGTCGCATGGTCGAGCAGCTCCTTTTCATAGGCAATGAGGGTCTTCGCGCTTTTCAGCGCCTTGTACATGTCGCCGGCCAGGATGTGATTGCTCACCGCCCCGACATGCGGCCAGGCGCTGGGCGCCGCCTGCACCAGTTCGCGCAACAGCGTGAAATAGGCCTCGTGGTGCGCGCGTGGATCACGCGAGGTGTACATCAGCTGGACCGCGAGATAGACGCGTTTGGCCGGAGTGTCGGCCTGCTCCGGCGTCATGATGTCCTTCTCGCGCAGGATCGGCGCATCGCCGTCGATCAGTATCCGCGTGCGCTGCCCGCCATTGGTGATGATCGAATCACCGACGATCAGGCGCTCACCCGGCTTGAGTTCGACTTTGAGGCTCATGCGATGCCGCTCCTTGGCGGATGCTCGAGTGCGGCTACTGGAACAGCCGCAGCACGTTCTGGTCGGCTTGCGCCGCCAGCGACAGCGCCGTGGTGGAGAGCTGCTGCCGGGTCTGCAAGGCGAGCAAATTGGCGCCCTCCTCGTTCGAATCGGCGAGCGTCAGGTTGTCGGCGCCGGCCTGCAGCGTATTGATCATCGCCTTGGTGAAATCCTGGCGCACCTCGACGGTCGAGAGGCTCGAGCCGAAGGCCTTGCTCTGCGTGCGCACGGTGGCGAGCGCGGCGGTCAGGTCGTCGACCGCGTCCTGGATGTTGGCGTCGCCGGCGGTGGCGTCGCCCCAAGAGACCGAGGCCGCGATCGAAAGGTCGCCGGCGGTGGTGTCGTTGACGCCGGCGATTGCCAGCGTCGAGCTGCCGTCGCTGTTGAAAGTAACGGTGAGCGTGTCGCCGGCCAGCAGGTTCTTGCCGTTGAAGCCCGAAATCACCGGCCAACTGGTCGATCTGGGTGAGCACGTCGTCGAACTGGCTGGCGAGCGCGGCGCGCTCGGTGGTGTCGGTGGTCTGCTGCGCCTGGCGCGCGGTCGCCTGCGCCGACTGGATCAGCTTGGTGATCGAGGTGAGGCCGTTATTGGTGGCCTGCAGCGTCTGCTGCGCGATGCCGATCGAGTCGAGCAGGGAGTTCAAGTCGTTGGCGCGGCCGTTGAGCGACTGCGCCGTGAAGAAATTGGTCGGATTGTCGAGCGCGGAATTGACGCGCTTGCCGGTGGCGAGCCGCGTCTGCGTCTGCGAGATCAGGTCCGACGTCTGCTGCAGCTGCAGCAGGTTGGCACGAACGCCGCTCGAAAGGACGATGTCACTCATAGCTGGCTCCTCGCCGGTGAAATGGCGCAGCGCTGCCGCAGCACCCCTGGCGCGATAGTGATTGGTTAAGGTTGATGGATGGTTAAAATAGAACCGCGATTAACGCTTTGTTAACCATAAATTTGCGTCGGCCAAAAAAAACGGCGGCGCCGAAGCGCCGCCGCTGAGGTTTGAGCCGAACCGGTTCCGCTTACTGGAACAGGCGCAGCACGTTCTGGTCGGCCTGCGCGGCGATCGACAACGCCGTGGTCGACAACTGTTGGCGGGTCTGCAACGCGAGAAGGTTGGCGCCTTCCTCGTTGGTATCCGCCAGCGTCAGGTTGTCGGCGCCGGTGCTGAGGGTGTTGATCGTCGCCTTGGTGAAGTCCTGGCGGGCCTGCACGGTCGACAGGCTGGAGCCCAACGACTTCGACTGCGAGCGCAGGGTCGTCAGCGCGGACGTCAGGTCGTCGAGCGCGGCCTGGATGTTGGCGTCGCCGGCGGTGGCGTCACCCCACGAGGACGACGCGGCGATGACGAGGTCGCCGGCGGTGGTGTCGTTGACGCCGGTGATGGTCAGCTTGGAGGTGCCCTGCTCGTTGAACACCACGTCCAGGCTGTCGCCAGTCAACAGGTTCTTGCCGTTGAAGCTGGAGTCGCCCGCGAGCTGGTCGATCTGGGTCAGGATGTCGTCGAACTGGCTGCCCAGCGAAGTGCGCTCGGCGGTGTCCGTGGTCTGCTGCGCCTGACGGGCAGTGGCCTGGGCGGACTGGACGAGCTTGGTAACCGCTGAGATGCCGTTGTTGGCGGCCTGGATCGTTTGGATCGCGTTGGACTGAGCGTCGAGCAGGGAGCTCAGGTCGTTGGCGCGGCTCTGGAGACCCTGAGCCGTGAAGTAGTTGGTCGGATTGTCGAGGGCCGAATTCACCCGCTTGCCGGTGGCGAGCCTGTTCTGCGTGAGCGTGATCAGGGTGCCAGTCTGCTGAAGCTGGAGAAGATTCGACCGAACGCCGGCCGAAAGAACGATGTCGGACATAGGTGTCACCTTTCTGGTCGTCAATTTGCCGTACTGGCAAAGTTACACGTGTCGATCCCCGAGAGATCGGCGTGTGTAATCGCATGCGGGCTTTCAATGGCGCGTAAAAGAACATGGTTAATGAGTTAACAGCGCCGCGCAGGCGATAGATAAAAACGGCGCTAATTATTGCCGAGCTGTTAACCGTTGCGGCCGCGCCGAACCGCGAACGAGGCGGAAAAGCTAGAGCGTGCGGCTGAGCGCGAGCGGCTGGCTCGCCTTTGGGCTCGGGGCATTGGTGCGCCCACTCGCGCCATAGGTCGTGGGCGCGTGCCGGCGGGAAAGTTCGCCGGAGACGCCGCGGATGATGCCTTCCGAAACGGCGTGCGCGGTCGCCAGCACGGTTAAATTTGTCTGAAGCATCGCCTGGAAGGCGGCGTGGCGTGCGCGCAGCGCCGCCGCCACCTGCGGCAGCTCGCGGGCGATCAGGGGCCCGGCGGCGCGCAGCCGCGCGCTCTCGGCGTTGAAACGGCGGGCGAGCTCGCCCTTGACGCCCTCGAGTTCGGCCGCCGCGCGCAAATGCCCGGCGCGCACCTGCGCCGTTTCCTCGGCGAGGGTTTGTTCGAGCCGGTCCATGATGGTGTTGAGATTGGCGATCGCCTGCGCGGCTTCGCCGGCGCTGGCGATCGCGGCGGCCTCGGCGGCCTGCGCGCTCATCAATGCATCTCCTGCTGCGCCAGCAGGCTGCGATAGACGTGGTCGGCGATGCCGATGCCGCCGGCCTTGGCGAAGGACTTGGCGTATTCCTGCGTGAGCAGCGAGCGCCACACGCCGGTCGCGCCGCTGCCGCCGAACGGCCCGTCGCCGTCGAGGCCGGCGAACATCTGCTCGAACATGGAATTGATGAACACCGCCTCGAAATCCTGCGCGGCGGCGCGCGCCTTGGCGTGGTCGGCGACGGCCATCGGCTTCTTGATGGCGGAGGCGGCGAGCAGGTCGAGCGGCTTGAGGCCGGGGGCGGCGAGGGCGAAATCGGCTGCCATCACATCACCTCGATGTCGGCCTGGATGGCGCCGGCGGCCTTGATCGCCTGCAGGATCGCGATCAGGTCGCGCGGCCCGATGCCGAGCGCGTTGAGCCCGTCGACCAGTTGCTGCAGCGACACGCCTTCCCGCACCAGCGCGAGCTTCTTGCCGTCCTCCTGCACGCCGATGCGGGTGCGCGGCACGGTGACGGTCGCGCCGTTGCGCGAGAACGGCAGCGGCTGGCTGACTTGCGGCGTTTCGGTGATGGTGACGGTGAGGTTGCCCTGCGCCACGGCGACCATCGAGACGCGCACGTCGCGGCCCATGACGATGATGCCGGAGCGCTCGTCGATCACGATCTTGGCCGGCAGGTCGGGCTCGACCTGCAGCTGCTCGATATCGGTCAGCAGCGAGACCACGTTGCCTTTGTAGGTCGCCGGGATGCTGATGCCGACCGTGCCGGGATCGAGCGGCTCGGCGGTCGGCGCGCCGATGAAGTCGTTGATGGCGGCGGCGATGCGCTTGGCGGTGGTGAAGTCGGGATTGCGCAGCGCGATGCGCAGCTGGCTCAGCTTGTTGAGCGTTGAAGTCGATCTCGCGCTCGATGATGGCGCCGTTGGCGATGCGGCCGACGGTCGGCACGCCGCGCACGATCTTGGCGGCTTCGCCCTCGGCCTGGAAGCCGCCGATCGCGACCGAGCCCTGGCCGACCGCATAGACGTTGCCGTCGGCGCCGAGCAGCGGCGTGACCAGCAGCGTGCCGCCTTGCAGGCTCTTGGCGTCGCCGAGCGCGGAGACGGTGACGTCGATCCGGGTGCCCTGGGTGCCGAAGGGCGGCAGGTTGGCGGTCACCATCACGGCGGCGACGTTGCCGGTGCGCAGGTTCTGGCCGCGGATATTGACGCCGAGCCGCTCGAGCATCGCCTGCAGCGACTGCTTGGTGAAGGGGATGTTGTTGAGCGTGTCGCCGGTGCCGTTGAGGCCGACCACGAGGCCGTAGCCGATCAGCTGGTTCTGCCGCACGCCCTCGATATTGGCGAGGTCCTTGATGCGCGACGTCGCCCCGGCGTGAACCGGGACGAGCAAGGCCAGAATGACCGCCAAGGCGGCCCGTAGCGTCTTCGTCATCACTGCTCCCCAATGTGACGTGACTGCACTCTATTATGCGAAGCGCGTGCCAACTCGCTTGCGCGCGCAAGGCTCTGGCGCTGTTGCGGTATTTCGATCGGAAGCGGCGCATGGCAACCCGCGCGCCGGGCAGGAATGGTCGCAAGCGGCAAAACTTGCCGGGCTTTTTACCGCGCATTAACCATAAAAGTTCAGTCTGGCGGTAGCGGGGGACCGGTCACCGGTCGGGGATTTCAGCGATGCGCATTTACGGATCGAACGGAGCCGCGCTGGCGACTGCGCCGGGGAGCGCACGCCGCGCCGCCGGCGGCAGCTTCACGCTGAGCGAGCCGGCGAATGCGCGCCAGCCGGCGGCCGCCGCCTCCTTGCGCGCGGTCTCCTCGCTCGACGCGCTGATGGCGTTGCAGGGCGTCGAGGACTTCAAGGAACGCAAGAAGCGCGCGGTCGTCAAAGGCCGCAACGCGCTCGATGCGCTCGACGCGCTCAAGCTCGGGTTGCTGGACGGCTCGGTCGACGGCGGAACGCTCGCCCGCCTGAAGGTCGCCTCGCAGGGCCTGACCGAGGAGACCGGCGACGCCTCGCTCGACTCGGTCATGCACGAGATCGAGCTCAGGGTGGCCGTGGAACTCGCCAAGGCCGGCGCCGTCTAGCTTTTGGCCACCGGCAACGCGCCCGCAGCCGAGCCGCGCCAAAGCCTCAAGCCATTGAACCGGCATATATTTCCGTAAAATCCACCGGCCTTACTCGGATATTGTCCGCGCCGTGGCGCGCGTATATAAGCCTGCCGCATCGGGAGGGTGACGTCACCCGTCAAGAACAGAAGAAAACAGGGAGTCGGTGGGATGCTGGCCAGAAACAAGCCTTATCGGCCATCCGATAAGGAGCCGTTCATGAGCGAGCGGCAGCGCGAATACTTCCGCGTCAAGCTGCTCACGTGGCGCGAAGATATCCTGAAGGAAGCCAAGGAGACGCTGCTGCACTTGCAGGAGGAAAATCAGAATCACCCCGATCTCGCCGACCGCGCGTCGTCGGAAACCGACCGCGCGATCGAGCTGCGCGCGCGCGATCGCCAGCGCAAGCTGATCGCCAAGATCGACGAGGCGCTCAGCCGCATCGACGACGGCACCTACGGCTATTGCGAGGAGACCGGCGAGCCGATCGCGCTGCGCCGCCTGGAAGCGCGCCCGATCGCCACGCTGTCGGTCGAGGCGCAGGAGCGCCACGAGCGGCGCGAGCGGGTGTATCGCGACGATTGAGGCGCGCTCGGCGCGTGAGAATTACGATGCCCGGCGCGCCGCGCCGGGCATTTTGTTTCAGACGCCGAAAAATGCACGGCCCCCGGCTGGGGAGCTGCCGGGGGCCGCGTCGTTGACGCCGTTTCCGCTCGCGAGACGAAACCGGCGCGGGAGCTTTAGGGATCAGGAATCGGAAATCAGGCCGCGGGGCCTACCGCCCGATAGGATTTCCATTCCGACCCCCGACACCGACTACTGACCAACTGACTACTGACAACCGATACCTGACACTGGTCCCGGTCAGAACGGCAGCACGGCCTGGAACAACTGCTGGCCCCACGGATCCTGCTGCACGTCGGTCAGCTGGCCGCGGCCGCCATAGGAGATGCGGGCCTGCGCGATCTTGGAAGAATCGATCGTGTTGTCGCTCTCGATGTCCTCCGGCCGCACGATGCCGCCGACGATCATTTCGCGGATCTCGAAATTGACGCGGATCTCCTGCTTGCCTTGGATCACCAGGTTGCCGTTGGGCAAAAGCTGCGTCACCACCGCGGCGACGTTGGTCTGCAAGGCCTCCGAGCGGTTGACCGTGCCTTTGCCGTCGTTGGAGACGTTCGAATCCGTCGTCAGGATGCGCGTCGGCACCGCCGCATTCATGAGCGGCACCTTGCCCTTGCCGAAGAAATTGCTGATGCCGGAATCCTGGGTGGTGCTGCGGCTCTTCTTGGTCTCGTTGTCGATGATGGCCTTGTCGGTGATGTTGATCTTCACGGTCAGGATGTCGCCGATCTGGTGCGCGCGCTGGTCCTTGAAGAAGGCGCGCGAACCGTTGCGCCAGAGCGAGTTGGGATTGTACGAGGCCGGCATCGCCGACGGCATCGGCAGCGCCACCGGTTGGTAGCCCGGATGCGCCGTGGGGTTGTCGATCGAGGCGAGCGGCGGCGGGCGGCCGACGGTCGCGATCCGGTCGATGGCGGCGCAGCCGTTCAACAAAGACGTCGCGGTCGCCGCCAGGGCGAGGTGACGCAGTACGGGAATGACTCTCATCGACTTGGCTTCCACGGTTGGCGCATCCTTGCGCGGTGACTGTCTTGACGCATACGCACGCGCGCCGCGTTAGGGCGTGAGCCCGCCGGCCGGCGCGGCGGCCGCAGGCGGAAGGTTGGCCGCCAGCTTGGGCGCGCCGTTGGGGATGATCAGGCGGCCGGGCGCGATCACCACGCCCTGGATGGTGCGCTTGGATTGCTCGTTGAGCACGCCGATGGTGTCGCCTTCGGCGCCGGCTTCGAGCGCCTTGCCGCGCACGGTCAGCGTGACGCCCGGCACCTCGTAGATCAGGGTCACCGTCTCGTTGCGCTGCACCAGCTCCGGCTTCATCGTCTCGGCGGTGCGCAGCACCTGGCCGGGCTGCAGCGCGTTGCGGGCGGCGAGCCCGATCGCCTGCTCGCGGCCGGCGACGAGGTCGCGGCCGGCCTCGGCGCGCGGGCGGCGCTCGGTCACGAGGTCGGCTTGTTTGATGATTTCGCCGCGCGCCAGCGCATGCGCGACGGTGACGACTTCGATGGTCGCTTGCGCGCGGCCGGTCAACCGCAGCGGCGCGCGGCCCGGAATGTCGAGCGTGGCGTCGAAGCGCCCGGTGAGCGAATCGTAGCTTGCATGCAGCACGCGCGGCCCGCCTTTGGCGTTCGGCTCGACGTACTGCGTGCGCAGCTCGCGATCGTAAGTGAGCCGCAGGTCATTGGCCGGCGCCGAGCGCGAACTGCGCCGAAAGCGCCGCGGTCAGGCAGTTCTCGACCGCCTGCGCCTCGATCAGGCGGCTTGCCCGCGTCACCACGACTTCCTGCACGCCGCCGGTGTCGAGCCCGATCAGCGCGTGCGGGCGCACCGCCTCGGCCACCGCTTCGGCGGAAACCGTGCCGCTGAAACCGAGATCGGGCGCGCGGAAGATCGGCACCTGCGCGACGATGCCGGCATTCTCGACCAGGTCGCCGATGCGCACGATGTCGCCGGCGATTACCGCTTCGGCCCTGAGTTTGGGATGCGCCGGTTCAGACGCGGCGCGCCGCGGCCGATAGCGCCGTCAGCGCGGTCAATGCGACGATGAGCTTGCGGATCATGGCGTCACCTCAGCGCATCAGGTTGGAGGTCGCCGACAGCATCTGGTCGGCGGCGGTGATCACCTTCGAGTTCATCTCGTAGGCGCGCTGCGCCGTGATCAGGTTGGTGATCTCGGCGACCGAATCGACGTTGGATTGCTCGAGGCTGCCTTGCTGCAAGTCGCCGGCGCCGTCGGTGGCGGCGAGCCCGTCCTGCGGCGTGCCGGAGGCCGGCGTCTCCTGGTAGAGGTTGTCGCCGATCGACAACAGGCCGGCTTGGTTGACGAAGCGCGTGATGGTCAGTTGTCCGATGATGGTGGGCGCGGTCGCGCCCTGCGGAATCACCGACACCTGGCCCTGCGGGTTGATGGTCAGCCCCGTGCTGTTGGCGGGGATGGTGATCGCCGGCATCACCACATTGCCGTGCGCGGTGACCAGGCGCCCTTGCGCGTCCATCTTGAACGAGCCGTCGCGCGTATAGGCGAAGGTGCCGTCGGGCAGTTGGATCTTGAAGAAGCCGTCGCCGCGGATCGCGACGTCGAGCGTGCCGTTCGGTCTGCACCAGCGTGCCTTGCGTCATCAGGCGCGCGGTGCCGACGGTCTTGACGCCGGAGCCGAGGTCGATGCCGACCGGCAGGATGTTGCCCTGCGCGGAGGCCTGCGTGCCGACGCGGCTCATGTGGTCGTAGAGCAGATCCTGGAATTCGGCCCGCTGGCGCTTGTAGCCGGTGGTGGTCATGTTGGCGAGGTTGTTGGCGATGACCTGCACGTTGAGCTGCATGGCCATCATGCCGGTCGCCGCGGTGCTGAGTGCGCGCATGATCTACTCTCCTCAGTTCGGTACGTCGGCGAGCTTGTCGATCGACGACTGGCCGAGATCGCTCTGCTGCTGGAGCATGGCGGCGATCTGCGTGTAGCTACGGGTGATTTCGATCATGCGCGACATCTCGACGACCGCGCGCACGTTGGATTTTTCGAGCGCGCCCTGCGCAATGGTGGCGGTCTTGGCCTCGACCGGGGCGTCGTTGCCGGCATAGTTGAAGGTGCCGTTGCCGTCCTTCTGCAACTGCCGGGGATTGGCGAAGGACACGAGGCGCAGTTTGCCGCGCTGCGAATCCGCTTTCGAATTGCCTTCGCGCACGCTGATGGTGCCGTCCGGGCTGATCGAGATCTGGCGGTCGGTCGGTTGAAACGTGATCGGCCCGCCGTCGCCGAGCACGGGGTCGCCTTGCGCGGTGACCAGCTGGCCGGACGGGTTGATCTGGAACGAGCCGTTGCGGGTGTAGCGCACGCCGCGCTGGGTCTGCACGGCGAAAAAGCCGTCGCCGTTGATGGCGACGTCGAGCGCATTGCCGGTGCGCTCGAGCGCGCCGGCGCTCATGTCGATCCAGGTCGCCCGGTCTTGCACGAAGCTCACGCGCGTGTCGGCAGCGCGCGCCGCCGAGTTCAGGTATTCCTCGAACAGCGAGCCATCGGCCTTGAAGCCGGTGGTATTCATATTGGCGATGTTGTTGGCGACGACGTCGAGTTCGCGCGACAGCGCGACCTGACGCGACAGTCCGATCAGAAGGGCATTCTGCATCGGTCACTCCCCATGCTCCGGCCGCGATGCCCGCCCTCCCGAGGCAGGCCTGGCCCTTCAGCGCGCCGCGCGCTCTCCCAAGCCCGCGGACGGCCAAAGCTTTGCAGCCGCCGTGCCAACAGTGAAAAGGCCATGAGTTCAGCTAGTTAGGCAAAGCGGCCGGCGCCGGCAGCGGGGCAAAAACCGCCATGATCCGGCCGCGGCCGGCAATTTCTGCCGGGCGCGAGGCCGCCGGCAACAAACTGTTAACCATACCGACCTACCTTCATGGCGGGGGCGCAAGGACGCGCAGCCGTGGCGCTTTGCGCCGCGGGCCGCCGGCCAACCCAAAGTGAACGGGGCACTTGCGATGGCGGCCAAGGCGAAACCGGCGGACGAGGAAGCCGAGGAAAAACCCGAGGGCGGAAGACGCCCCCGCCGCCAAGTCGAAATTCAAGCTCAAGTTCAAATTCAAGCTGCCCGGCAAGCGCGTCATGATCATCGCCGCCGGCCTGCTGGTGCTGATGGGCGGCGGCGCCGGCAGCTATTTCTTTTTCTTCCACAAGCCTGCGCATGAGGAAGCCGCCAAGCCCGCCGTCAAGCCCGCGGTCTTCGTCGACATGCCCGACGTGCTGGTCAACCTCGCCAATAACGGCAGCGACCGCACGCAATATCTGAAGGTGAAGATCGTGCTCGAGCTGCCCGACCAGAAACTGGTCGGCGAGATCCAGCCGCTGATGCCGCGCGTGATGGACGCGTTCCAGACCTATTTGCGCGAGCTGCGGCCGACCGATCTCGACGGCTCCGCCGGCCTCTACCGGCTGAAGGAAGAATTGACGCGGCGGGTGAACGCCGCGGTCGCGCCCAACCACATCACCGCGGTTCTGTTCAAGGAGATCGTCGTCCAGTGACGGCGTAGGCAATGGCGCAGGGCACGCAAATCGATCAAGACGCGCTCGCCGCCGAGTGGGGCCTGGCGCTGGAGGCCGATGCCGCGGCCGGCGGGGACGCGAATTCCGCGCCGGGCGCCGAGGAAGCCGCCGCGCAATGGGCCGCGATGGTCGACGAGGGCGCGCAGTCCTCCAAGGGCGGCGCCGAGCGCATCCTCAACCAGGATGAGATCGACAGCCTGCTCGGCTTCAGCCTGGCCGACGTGACGCTCAACGACAATTCCGGCATCCGCGCCATCATCGACTCGGCGATGGTGTCCTACGAGCGTCTGCCGATGCTGGAAATCGTCTTCGACCGTCTGGTGCGGCTGATGACGACGTCGCTTGCGCAATTTCACTTCCGACAACGTCGAGGTCTCGCTCGACCGCATCACCTCGGTGCGCTTCGGCGATTATCTCAACTCGATCCCGCTGCCGGCGATCCTGGCCGTGTTCAAGGCCGAGGAGTGGGAAAATTTCGGCCTCGTCACCGTCAATTCGAGCCTGATCTATTCGATCATCGACGTGCTGCTCGGCGGCCGGCGCGGGCAAAGCACCGTGCGCGTCGAGGGCCGGCCCTACACCACGATCGAGACCAACCTCGTCAAGCGCATGATCGAGGTGGTGCTTGCCGACGCCGAGCTCGCTTTCAAGCCGCTGTCGCCGGTCAAGTTCAACATCGACCGGCTCGAGACCAATCCGCGCTTTGCCGCCATCTCGCGCCCGGCCAATGCCGCCATCCTGGTGCGGCTGCGCATCGACATGGAAGACCGCGGCGGCAACGTCGAGTTGCTGCTGCCTTACGCCACCATCGAGCCGATCCGCGCCACGCTTCTCCAGATGTTCATGGGCGAGAAGTTCGGCCGCGACCCGATCTGGGAAGGGCATCTGGCGACCGAAATCGCGCAGGCCGCGATCAGCGTCGACGCCGTGCTGTACGAGGCCAAGCTGCCGTTGCGGCAGATGATGTCGCTCAATGTCGGCGACACGCTCACGCTCGCGGTCAAGCCCGACGCCATGGTCACCGTGCGCTGCGGCGACATCGCCGTGACCGAGGGCCGCATGGGCCGCGTCGGCGACCGCGTCGCCGTGCGCGTCGGCAAGGCGCTGCGCAAGCCGCGCACCACCTTCGCCATGTTCGAAACGGCGGACGATCCGACCAAACCGAGGGAGGCACCGTGAGCCCGCATTACGGCGTTTTGGTCGAGAGCCTGGTCTCGATCCTGCTGCTGCTCACCATCCTCTACTGCGTGCGGCTGAACAGCCAGCTGCGGCTGCTCAAGGCCGACGAGCACTCGCTGCGCGCGACCATCTCCGAACTGATCACCGCCACCGAGATCGCCGAGCGCGCGATCGCCGGGCTCAAATCCACCATGCGCGAGGGCGAGCAGACTTTGAGCGAGCGCCTGGCGCGCGTCGAAGAGCTTTCGTCCAACCTCGGGCAGCAGATCGGCGCCGGCGAATTGCTGCTCGGCAAGATCACGCGCATTGCCGGTCTCGGACGCGCCGCCGACGAGCCGGCGCCCACCCCCGACGCCAAGGCGGTGGCGGCGGCCGCGCAGGCCTTCGCCGAGCGCACGCGCGCGCGGCTCTCCGGCCTCGCCGCATGACGCGGCGGGCGCGCGATTTCCGGCTGATCCCGGTCGTGCTGATCGCGACCGTCTGCCTGTTCGCGCTCAAGGTCTCGGGGCTGGTATTCGACGGCGGCTATACGCTGTCCGAGCGGCTGCAGGCCCGCAACAAGACCGCGCTGACCGTGGTCGATCCGGCGAGCGTGCCGGATTATCCCAGGATCGTGGTCGCCGGCGATCCGGCCGCGCCTTCGGTTGCGCCTTCCGCGCCCGCCAAGCCCTGGGCGAAGGAGATGTTCAACTTCCAGAACGACGGCAGCGACGTCACCGGTTCGGTCGAGAAGAAAGAGGACAAGCCGGCGGGCCCCGGCGCTCACGGTCAGCACCAAGGCGCCGGATGCGCCCAAGCTCGAAGCCGGCAACTCCTCGATCACGGTCGAGCCCGGCAAGGTGCTGTCGTCCGGCGAGCGCGCGATCCTGGAAAGCCTGCAGAACCGCCGCAAGGCGCTCGACCAGCGCAGCCGCGAACTCGAGATGCGCGAGAGCCTGCTGAAGGCGACCGAGAAGCGGGTCGAGGCCAAGGTCGCCGAACTCAAAGCCATGGAGGCGCGTCTCAAGGCGTCCATGGGCGAGCGCGACAAGGCCGAGGCCGAGCGCTTCAAGGCCATCATCACCATGTACGAGAACATGAAGGCGAAGGAGGCGGCGCGCATCTTCGACAAGCTGGATATGAAGGTGCTGGTCGACGTCGCCAATGCCATGAACCCGCGCAGCATGTCGCAGATCCTGGCGCAGATGACGCCGGAATCGGCCGAACGGCTGACCGTCGAGCTCGCCAAGCTGTCGAGCGCCAACAAGACCCCCGACGCCCTGCCCAAGATCGAGAACAAGCCGGGCGGCACCTGAGCCTCGCGAGCCGGCTTTTTCACGGTTAACGCGACGTTAAACGGCCGTCCCTAGTCTGTCGCGACCGGCCGTTTGGCCGGCTGGAACGCGGCATGACGGCTTCGCCCTACCGCCATCTTCTGACGCGCCTGCTCGCCATCGCGCTCACGTTGATCGTGCTCGGCGCCGGCGGGCCGGCGCGCGCGCAAGGACAGGTTCAAGACCGGGTCAAAGGCGAGGTGAGGGTGGAGAACGCCAACGGCTTCATCCGCCTGGTCTTCCGTTTCGACAAGCCCGTGCCGGCGCAGGTCAAGCTGGCCTGGCCGGTGATGGTGATCGAGTTCACGGCGCCGGTCGCGGTTGCGGTCGGCAAGCTCAATGCCGCCGCGCCCCAACTCATCGGCGCCGCGCGCAGCGATCCCGACGGCAAAGCCCTTCGCATCGCGCTGTCGCAAAAGGTGAAGCTCAACACCATCACCGCCGCCGAGCGCTTTTACGTCGATCTCATGCCGGAGAACTGGAGCGGCGTGCTGCCCGGCTTGCCGCAGGAGGTGGTCGAGGAACTGGCCGAGCGCGCGCGCGAGGCCGAACGCCAATTGAAACGGCAGCACCAGCAAGAGGTCAAACGCAAAGCCGCGCCGATCCGCGTGCGCGTCGCCACGCAGCCGACCTTCACGCGTTATGTGCTCGACTTGCCCGACTCCGCCAATGTGGTGCCCGAGCGCGGCGACGGCCGCTACACGCTGAGCTTCGACCAGCCGATCCAGTGGGACCTCGGCGAAGCGCTTTCGGCGCTGCCGCCGACACTCACCACCATCGAGGCGAGCAACGAGCGCGACGCCGGCACCGTCAGCTTCGTGTTCAACGGCACGCCCGACGTGCGCAGCTTCCGCGAGGACCGCAGCATCGTGGTCGACGTCAGCCACGACGGCGCCAAGCTGAAGATCGCGGCGGCCGCCAACGAACGGCACGACGCGCCGAAGGTGCCGGACCTCACCGCCATCCCGGCCATCGCGCCACCGGCAACGGTGCCGGCCAAGGAAGAGCCCGCGCCCGCGCCGGAGGTCAAGCCGGCTGCGCCGCCCGCCGCCGTGCAGGAAGAAGCCAAAGCACGCCGCCGTTCCCAAGCTGGAGGCCGCGCCGAAACCGGCGCCGCCGCCCAAGGCGCCGGAGCTTGCCAAGACCGACAAGACGGCCGTGCCGCCCGCGCCCAAGCCGGACGGCACCGTCGTGCTGCGCGTGCTTCAATCCGCCGGCAGCCTGCGGCTCGAATTTCCCTTCGTGGCGCCGACGCCGGCCGCCGTTTTCATGCGCGCCGAAACGCTTTGGCTGGTGTTCGACAGCGCCGCCAAGATCGACACCTCCGCGCTCATCGGCCACGCCAATGACGGCGTGCGCTCAGCAACCGTTACGCGCGGCGTCGAAGGCGAAGCGATCGTGCGCCTGCGCCTGTCGCGCCCGCGTCTGACCAGCGTCGATGCCGACGGCTCGTCCTGGACCGTCACCATCGCCGACACTGTGACCGTGCCGCCGCGCCCGCTCGCGGTCGCGCGCAGCATCGTCGGCAAAGACCGCGCCAATATCGTCATTCCCTTCGACAGCCCCGGCAAGCTGTTCCACGTCGCCGATCCCGACATCGGCGACCGGCTGCTGGTGGTGACCGCGCTGCCGCCCGCGCGCGGCTTCGTGCGCGCGCAGGATTATGTCGAGCTGCACGCGCTGGCCTCGACGCAGGGCGTCGCCGTGCATCCGATCGCCGACGACGTCACCGCGGTGCTGAGCGAAAAGGCGGTGACTTTCAGCCGGCCCGGCGGCCTGTCACTGTCGAGCGCGCCGGTGCGCGAGCCCGAGCAGGCCACCGCCGCGCGCAGCGCGAGCTTCGACACCCAGCGCTGGGGCTTCGACCGCAGCGCCGATTTCCAGCCGCGTCAGTCCGAGCTGATCCGGGCCGCGGCCGAGGCGCCGCCGTCGAAACGCCGCCCGGCGCGGCTTGATCTCGCGCGCTTTTATCTGGCGCGCGGCATGTCGGCGGAGGCGAAAGCCGTGCTCGACGTCGCGCTCGCCGACGAGGCCGGGCCCGAGGACGTCACCGGCAGCGTACTCACCGCGGTCGCCGACGTGATGCTCGACCGGCCCGAAGACGCGCTCAAGCAGCTGAGCAAGCCGCAGATCGGCGACAAGTTCGGCGCACCGGTCTGGCGCGCGGTCGCCTTCGCCCGCCAGGGCAAATGGGCGGAGGCGCGCGCCGGCTTTCGCGACCTGGACGCGGCGGTCGCCGGCCTGCCGATCGAATTGCAGCGCCTGGCCATGTTGACGGCGCTGCACGCCGCGCTCGAGACCGGCGACTTGACCCAGGCGGCGCGGCTCGCCAACGAGTTCGGCACGGTTGGGCTCGCGCCCGACGAGAACCCAAGCTTTGCGGTGCTCAGCGGCCGGCTCGACCAAGGCCTCGGCCGGCTCGATGCCGCGCTCACGAATTATCAAACCGCCGCCGCCTCCGGCGACCGGCGCGCCGCCGCGCAAGGCCGCCTGCGCGAGATCATGCTGCGGCTGGCGACGCGGCGCGCTGACGCGCCCGGATGCGATCCTCGCGCTGGAGACGCTCACCACCATCTGGCGCGGCGACGAGACCGAGATCGAGGGGCTCAAGCTGCTGGCGCATCTCTATACGGAGGAGGGGCGCTACCGCGACGCCTTCCACGTCATGCGCGTGGCCATGCTGGCGCATCCCAATTCCGAGCTGACGCGCCAGATCCAGGACGAGGCGGCGGCGACCTTCGACAGCTTGTTCCTCTCCTCCAAAGGCGACGCGCTCAAGCCGGTCGAGGCGCTGTCCATATTCTACGATTATCGCGAACTGACGCCGATCGGCCGCCGCGGCGACGAGATGATCCGGCGCCTGGCCGACCGGCTGGTCGCCGTCGACCTGCTCGACCAGGCGGCCGAATTGCTCCAGCACCAGATCGACCACCGCCTGAACGGCGCCGCGCGCGCCCAGGTCGCGACCCGCCTTGCCACCATCTACCTCATGAACCGCAAGCCGGAGCGCGCGGTCACCGCCTTGCAGAAAACGCGCAGCGCCGAGCTTGCCAGCGAATTGCGCGAACAGCGGCTGCTGCTGGAGGCGCGCGCTCTGTCCGACGGCGGCCGCCACGATCTTGCGCTCGAAATGATCGCCCATATCGAAAAGCCGCAGGCGCAGCGGTTGCGCGCCGACATCCTGTGGGCGGCCAAGCGCTGGCGCGAGGCGGCCGAGCGGATCGAGCTGCTATATGGCGAGCGCTGGAAGCAATTCGAGCCGCTGAACGAAAACGAGCGCTTCGACGTGCTGCGCGCGGCGATCGGCTATACGCTGTCCGACGAAACGATCGCGCTGGCGCGCCTGCGCGAACGCTACGCGCCCAAATTCGCCGACGGGCCCGACGCGCGCGCCTTCGCGGTGGTGAGCGCGCCGATCGGCGCCGGCAACGGCGAATTCCAGGACGTGGCGCGGCGCATCGCCGCCATCAATACGCTCGATGCTTTTTTGCGCGACGTGCACGAGCGCTATCCCGACGCGCCCGCGGCAGGCGACGTCAATGCCGAGAAGGCGCCGGCGGCGCCGCCGCCCGACAAAGCGGCGGCCGTCGATCCGCCCAAGGCGCCGATCAGGCGCCGGCGCCCGCCAAGCCGGACGCGCAGCCGACCGGGTCGATCCCACGCCGCTAGTCCGGCGGATCGTTCAGAGCGCGGCGACCGCCTGCACCTCGATCAGCAGCGGCTCCTGCACCAGCCGGTCGATCATCAGCAGCGTGTTGGGCGGATAGGCGCCGTTGGCGAACATCTTGGGGAATTCGCGCAGCCGGTAGGCCATGAATTTCGGGATGTCCTGCGAGTGCACGAGATAGGTCGTGAACTGCACGATATTGCCCCAGCCGGCGCCGCAGGATTTAAGCGCCGCCTCGATATTGGCGAAGGTCTGCGTGCATTGCGCGTCGAAGCCGCCGTCGCCGGCAAGCTTGCCGTCCTTGCCGACGCCGACCTGGCCGGCGATGAAGATGTATTCCGACGCCTTGACGCGGGTGATCTGCGAATATTGCCCGAGCGGTTTGCCGAGCGCGTCCGGATTGATGATTTTGATGTCGGGCATGTGGTCTCTCCCTCAATGCGCTCGAGGCGTCGATCGCAGAGCTGCGCTCATTCCCGCGCAAGCGGAAATCCAGTGTCTGCGGCGTGCAAAGCCGGCGAGTTTGGCCCTGGCGCTCCCCGCTTCCGCGGGGACGAGCGGAGATCTGAATACGTCTACCACTTCGACGACTTCCTCCGGGAACTGGTGCAGCCGGTCGCCGGGGCCGTTGCCGCCGATCAGGTAGTTGTCGCACAGCCAGTTGAGATAGCCGGCGTGGACGTAGGTCGGGTGCACGACGATGTTCATGTCCTTCTCGATCGGTCATCGGCTCGTCGTTGCGCACCAGCGGGCGCTCGACCAGATCGTAGCCCTGGCCGTGGCAATAGAGCCGCGCTTCCTCGGGCGGCCGTTCTTCCGCATGAAGTCGTTGAAGGCGTCCCAGATGTCCTTGCAGGGCGTGCCGGGCTTGAGCAGGTCGAGCGTGAAGCTTGCGCGACGGCCTTGCAGAATTCGAGCTCGTCCTTCATCGCCTGCGGCACCTTGCGCCGAGCACGCAGGAGCGGCCGAGCTCGGTGTACATGCCGCCGGGGCCGTTGTCCTCGACCAGCAGCGCGATCTGGTCGCCCTTCTGGATGACGCGGTTCTGCAGATGCCGGTTGGCGAATTTCGACGGCGTGCCGAGCGGCATCGAGGCGCAGAGATAGATGCCGTTCTCGCTGCCGTGGCACTGGCTGTAATGCTGCGCGACCGCGGCGACTTCGGTGTCGCGCATGCCGGGCTTGACCGCGGCGAAGGCCGCGCGCATGGCGCCGTCCTGCATCAGCGCCGCGCGCTTGACCAGCTCCATCTCCTCCGGCGCTCTTGATCACCTTGATGCGGTCGACCATGTCGGTGGCGTCGACGAAGCGCGCGTTCGGGAACGCGCGCTTGATGTAGTCGAGCATCGCAAACGACATCTGGTAGGTGCCGACATAGCCGATGGTGCCGTTGGCGAAGGGCTTGAGCGCCTTGGCCGCGAGCTCGGGGTCGTAGTCCTTGGTGTAGTGCGCCGAGGCGTAGCTCGGCGTGGTGAGGATCGTCTTGACGCCGCGCCAGGTGCACGTCGCCCTGCGCCGTGGTCTCGCTGCCGCCGAACGGGCCCTGGCACACCACGGTCATCTCGTCGTCGCGCGGGAAGACCACCGTGTTGGGATAGCCGTTGGTCGCCGGCATGTCGGTGAAATAGCGCACGTAGCCGCCCATGTGGTCGTTGTTGTTCTGCATCAGCAGCACGTCGATCTTTTCGCGCGCCATCGCCGCGCGCACCGCCTTCCAGCGGCGCTCGAGCTCGGCGGTCGAGATCGGCGTGTTCAGGCGTTCCGACAGAGCCATGAATTACTCCCAGGATGCGGGCTTGCGCACGATATTGATCATCTTCTTCAGCTCGCCGGAAAGATAGCATTGCATGTTTCCGGCGATGGTCGGCATGGCGCGGTCCTCGTAGCCCTGCGAATAGCCGCCGAGATGCGAGAACATCGTGACGTTCTTGGTCTTCCACAGCGGGTTGTCGGCCGGCAGCGGCTCCTGCGCGTAGACGTCGAGCGCGGCGCCGGCGATCTTGCCGCTCTCCAGCGCCTTGATCAGCGCGGCCTCGTCGACCACGCCGCCGCGCGCGACATTGACGAGGTAGGCGGTGGGCTTCATGGCGGCGAAGACTTTCTCGCCGACGATGCCGCGCGTCTCCGTCGTCGAGCGGCGTCAGCACCACCAGGAAGTCGAGCTCGACGCGACCTTGCGCAGGTCGGTCGCGATGCACCATGCGGTCGAAAGCCGTGCGCCGGCCGCGGGCTGCCGCTGATGCCGACCACGGTCATGCCGAGCGCCTTGCAGATCGGCGCCAGATATTCGGCGATCAGCCCGACGCCGAGAATGCCGACGGTCTTGCCGGCGAGCAGCTGCGCCGGCCAGCGCTCCCATCGGCCGTTGTCCTGCGCGCGCGCCGCGCGCGGCAGGTCGCGCGCCAGCGACAGCATGTAGGCGATGGTCGCTTCCGACACCGGCGCGCCGTGGATGCCGCGCACATTGGTGACCAGCACCTCGTTGCCGAGCGAGGGCAGGTCGACGATGTTGTCGACGCCGGTGCCGAGCGCCTGGATCCATTTCAGCTTCGGCGCGTCGCGCACCACATGGTCGGCCATCGGCGGCGAGAAGCAGAGCAGGATGTCGGTGTCGGCGATATAGGGACCGACGTCGTTATGATGGCCGACCACGTTGATGGTCAGTTGCGGGAAGCGCTCCAGCAGCATGGCCTTGTAGCGGGCGCGCATGGCTTCCTGGACTTCGGTGAGGATGAGGACGTTGGGCATGGCAAGTTCCGCGAAACGGCGCGCTGGTATAGCGCGTGCGGCCGAACCGGGGGAACGGTTTTCGGCTATGATGGCGGCAAGGCCGTGGCCCGCATGGTGGGCCTGCGCTAGAATGGCCGTCTAAACGGACGGCGAATATCCCGCGAGGAGTGACAATCATGCCGATCGATCTGGCGGCGGTGGACTGGCTCTACGTGATCGTGCTGGCGATTTTGGTCTTTCTCTCGACCTTGATCGGCAGCGTGCTCGCCTTCCGGCACGTCTTCCTCGGCGCGCTGTTCTCGGCGCTGCTGTTCGTGGCGGGCTTCGTGTTCTGGACCTATTATCCGCACGGCCTGCCGCTGCCGACCCGGCTGGCGGGCGAAGTCGGCGGCCGCGCCATCGGCGCCACCGCGCACCGTCGGCACCGGTCGCGCCGGTCAAGCCGGCCAACCCCGTCACCGACGTCACCCCGCCCGCGGCGCCGCCGCCGGCCGCGCCGCCGAAGTAGGCTTGCATCCGGGCGGCGGAGGTGTTTTCTCAACAGCGCGCGCAGGCGGGCGAAGCGCGGAGCTTTTGTGAACGAGGCGGTATGGCGGCATGAAGAAAGTCTATCCCGACGCCAAGGCGGCGCTGGCCGGCGTGCTCAAGGACGGCATGTTGATCTGCTGCCGGCGGCTTCGGCCTGTGCGGCATCCCCGAGACGCTGATCAAGGCGATCCGCGATTCCGGCGTGAAGAACCTCACCGTCGTGTCCAACAATGCCGGCGTCGACGGCGCCGGCCTCGGCCTGCTGCTCGAGACCAAGCAGGTCAAGAAGATGATCTCGTCCTACGTCGGCGAGAACAAGCTGTTCGCCCAGCAATACCTCGCCGGCGAACTGGAGATCGAATTCAACCCGCAGGGCACGCTGGCCGAGCGCATCCGCGCCGGCGGCGCCGGCATCCCGGCCTTCTTCACCCGCACCGGCGCCGGCACCGACATCGCCAAGGGCAAGGAAGAGCGCGAGCTTCGACGGCGAGCGCTACATCATGGAGCGCGGCATCGTCGCCGACCTGTCGATCGTGCACGCCTGGAAGGGCGACACCGAAGGCAACCTCGTCTACCGCAAGACCGCGCGCAATTTCAATCCGATGATGGCGACCGCCGGCAAGGTCACGGTCGCCGAGGTCGAGCACCTGGTGCGAGCCGGGCGAGATCAATCCCGACCACATCATCACGCCCGGCGTCTACGTCAAGCGCATCGTCCACGTGCCGAACGCCGTCAAGCACATCGAGCAGCGCACCGTGCGCAAGCGCGTCGCCGCCGCAGCCGCGGAGGAGGAAGTCTGATGCCCTGGACCCGCGAACAGATGGCCGAACGCGCCGCCAAGGAGCTGCGCGACGGCTTCTACGTCAATCTCGGCATCGGCATTCCGACGCTGGTGTCGAACTACATCCCCGACGGCATGAGCGTGCAGCTGCAAAGCGAGAACGGCATGCTCGGCTTCGGCCCGTTCCCCTATGAGGGCGAGGAGGACCCCGACCTGATCAACGCCGGCAAGCAGACCGTCACCGAGCTGCCGACCACCAGCTTTTTCTCGTCGGCCGATTCCTTCGCCATGATCCGCGGCGGCCACATCGACATCGCGCTGCTCGGCGCCATGCAGGTGGCGGAGAACGGCGACCTCGCCAACTGGATGATCCCCGGCAAGATGGTCAAGGGCATGGGCGGCGCCATGGATCTGGTCGCCGGCGTCAAGAAGGTGGTGGTGATCATGGAGCACACCGCCAAGGACGAGCCCGAAGCTGCTGCACAAGTGCAACCTGCCGCTCACCGGCGCCGGCGTGGTCGACATGGTGATCACCGATCTCGGCGTGTTCGCCATCGACCGCAAAGGCGGCGGCATGACGCTGATCGAACTCGCGCCCGGCGTGACGCTCGACGAGATCACCAAGAAGACCGAGGCGACGTTCAAGGTCGACGCCAAGCTCAAGCATTAGCTCGCCGTCATGGCTGCGCTGCCGGAACAAAAGCCCGGCTTCGGCCTTGACGCACCATGCCGCGCAAGGACGCCCTCTACCGCGAGCTGAACGTGATTCAAAAGTGCCTGCCGCACTGGGGCGCGCGCGTCTTGCAAAGCGCGCGCAAGCCGTCGGCGGTCTGGCTGCGGGTGCCGCTCGGGATCGTCCTCGCCATCGCCGGCTTTTTCGGCTTTCTGCCGGTGCTGGGCTTCTGGATGACCCCGCTCGGGGTCGCGCTGCTCGCGATCGATTTGCCGTTTTTGCGCGGCCCGATGGCGCGCGTGCTCGCTTTCGTCAACCGCAAGCTCGCCGCCCATGGGTTGAGCCGGGTCAATTGATTTTCCCGCGAGAGCCGGTACAGGATCGTCCCGAGGAACTTGGGGGAAACGATGCTTTCCGCTGCCGACCGCAAAAAGGCCGCCGATATCCTGATGCAGGCGGCGCGCGACCGCAAACAGGCGACCCAGCTTCACATCACCTTTCCCGACCATCACCATCGAGGACAGCTACGCGATCTCGAGCGAGGTGAAGGATCGCCACGTCGCCGCCGGCCGCAAGGTGATCGGCCACAAAGTCGGGCTCACCTCCAAGGCGATGCAGCGCTCGTCCATGATCGACGAGCCGGATTACGGCTTCATCCTCGACGACCAGATGATCGGCGACGGCGCCAAGGTGCCGCACGCCAATTATTGCAAGCCGCGGGTCGAGGTCGAGCTCGCCTTCGTCATGGGCAAGCGGCTGATCGGCCCGGGCGTCGGCTTGACCGACGTGCTGCGCGCCACCGAATACGTGGTGCCGGCGATGGAGATCGTCGACGCGCGCCTGCTCGATCCGCGCAAGATCGTCGACACGGTCGCCGACAACGGCGCCGCCGCCGGCATTGCCATCGGCGGAAGGCCGGTCGGCCCGATGGAGGTCGACCTGCGCTGGGTCGGCGGCATCATGTACAAGAATTCCGAAATCGAGGAGACGGGCTTAGCCGCCGGGGTGCTCGGCCATCCGGCGCTCGGCGTGGCCTGGCTCGCCAACAAGCTCGGCCCGCTCGGCACCGCGCTCGAGCCGGGCCATATCGTGCTCGCCGGCTCGTTCACGCGCGTGGTGTTCGCGCACAAGGGCGACACCATCCACGCCGATTACGGGCCGCTCGGCGGCATCGCCATCCAGTTTGTATAGTACGTCAGGGAAATAGCGTTCCATGGAATTGCAACGCAACGCCTTCAAGCACGCGCTCGCCGCCGGCAAGCTGCAGATCGGGCTGTGGTCCAGCCTGTGCAGCAATATCGCCGCCGAGATCATTGCCGATAGCGGCTTCGACTGGATCCTGCTCGACAGCGAGCATTCGCCCAATGAAATCCCCGGCCTGCTCTCGCAATTGCAGGCGATCGGGCGCGGCGGCTCGACCCCGATCGTGCGCCCGGCCTGGAACGACGCGGTGCTCGCCAAGCGCTGCCTCGACATCGGCGCGCAGACGCTGCTGTTTCCCTATGTGCAGAACGTGGAGGAGGCCAAGCGCGCGGTCGCCTCGACGCGCTACCCGCCCGAGGGCATCCGCGGCGTGGCGGTGGCCGCGCGCGCCAGCCGCTACGGCCGCACGCCCGGCTATCTCACCAAGGCCAACAGCGAGATGTGCGTGCTGGTGCAGGTCGAGACGCGCAGCGCGCTCGACCAATTGGAAGCCATCGCCAAGGTCGAGGGCGTCGACGGCGTCTTCATCGGGCCCTCCGATCTGTCCGCTTCGCTCGGCCATCTCGGCAACCCGCAGCACGCGGAATCGCAGGCGGCGATGAAGGACGCGGTCACGCGGCTGAAAGCGATCGGCAAGCCGGCCGGCATCCTGAGCGGCAACGAAGAGGAAATCCGCCGCTATATCGACTGGGGCTACCAGTTCGTGGCGGTCGGCGCCGACGTCGGCCTGCTGGCCCGTCACGCCGACGCGCTTGGCAAAAAAGTTCCAGGATAAGTTGAGCGGGGGCTCGCCAAGCGCATGGCGGCGAGGGCATGATCGCCGCGGCTGTTCGTAGGTGTGCTGGCGTTTTGGGCAATGCCCTGCCATCACCGGACGCGACGCCGGTGAGCGCAGCTCACCGGGCGGTTCGCCACAGGCTTTCATCATGCCCGCGCCATCAGGCGGGTCTCCCTTCGGTAGCATTGCGGGCCGCTGGCACGATCTGGCCGGGCGCAAGCTTGCTTTCTACGCCGAACTCCACCGCAGCGGCCGCTGGCAGCTCTATTTCAAAAGCCGCGAAGAGTTCGTCGCCCATCTCAATGCCGCGATGAAGGTGGAAAATATCTGGGCGCGACTCGCCGGCCGCCAGGCGGCCGACGATGCCGTCCGGCCCGCGGCATGAAAGCGGTCGCCGATCCTGGCAGCGGTCTTGCTGCCGGCGGCATCGGCGCTGGCGGCACCCGACCTCAAGCGCGGCGAGACGTTGCTCACGCGCGATTGCGCGCGTTGCCATGCGGTCGGCCGCACCGGCGACAGCCCGCGCAAGGACGCGCCGGCCTTCCGCACGCTCGGCCAGCGCTATCCGATCGAGGCGCTGGAAGAGGCGCTGGCCGAGGGCCTGATGTCCGGCCATCCCGACATGCCGGAATTCTCCTTTGACGCCGATGACGTCGGTGCCATCATCGCCTACTTGAAGTCCATCCAGACGCGCTGATACCTCAGGCGCTCCTTTTCACCAGAAAGCCGTAAGCCACCATGAGCAGTGCTTTGTTCTCGCCGATCAAGCTCGCCGGTCTCGAGCTGTCGAACCGCCTCGTCGTCTCGCCGATGTGCCAGTATTCCGGCGACGACGGCTGCGCCAATGACTGGCACCTGATGCATCTCGGCATGATGGCGCATTCCGGCGCCGCGCTGGTGATCGTCGAGGCGACGCATGTCGAGCGTTCCGGCCGCATCACCCACGGCTGTCTCGGCCTCTACAGCGACGACAACGAGGCGGCGCTTGCGCGCGTGGTCGCGCAGGCGCGCCGCATGGGCGACGCCAAGTTCGGCATCCAGCTCGCGCATTCCGGCCGCAAGGGCTCGGCGCAGCGCCCGTGGGAAGGCGGCCAGGCGCTGAAAGCCGGCGCCGATCCGTGGCAAACCATGGCGGCTTCGCCGATCCCGTTCGGCGAGAACTGGCAGACGCCGCGCGAGGTGACGGAAGACGACATGGAGCGCGTGCGCGCGGCTTTCGTGTCGGCGGCGCAGCGCGCGCTGCGCATCGGCTTCGACGAGATCGAGCTGCATTTCGCGCATGGCTATCTGGCGCACGGCTTCATGTCGCCGGTTTCCAACAAGCGCACCGACCAATATGGCGGCGCGTTCGAGAACCGCCTGCGCTTTCCGCTGTCGATCGCGCGCGCGGTGCGCGCGGTGGTGCCGAAGGAGCTGCCGCTCGGCGCGCGCATCACCGGCAGCGACTGGCGGCCGGACGGCCTCACGCCCGACGACGCGGTCGCCATCGCCAAGGCGCTGAAGGGGGAGGGCATCGATTTCATCTGCATCTCCTCCGGCGGCGTCACCGCCGACACGCGCAATCCGACCGAGCCCGGCTACAACGTGCCGATCGCGGCGCGGGTGAAGAAGGAGGCGGGCATCATCACGCGTACGGTCGGGCTGATCCTGACGCCGGCGCAGGCCGAGGCGATCGTCGCCGAGGGCAAGGCCGACCAGGTGTCGATCGCGCGCGCCTTCCTCGACGACCCGCATTGGGGCTGGCACGCCGCCAAGGCGCTCGGCGCCGACGTGCCGCGCCCGCCGCAATATGCAGCGCGCCGGTCCGAAACTGTGGGCGCCGGCGGCGGCGAAGGGGTGATCACGATGTCCGCGGTCGCTTCCCCGCCGAAAGGGGGGGACCCAGGAGCACAAAATCGCTGCGATTCCCGCTTTCGCGGGAATCGAGCGGAAAAGCACATTGCAGCTGCGCTGATGGCAAACTTCGTCTTCCTCGCCGTTCTGTTCGCCGCCGCCTGCCACGCCGGCTGGAACGCGCTGATCAAAGGCGGGCTCGATCCGCTGTCGTCGGCGACGCTGATCGTGGCCGGCGCCACCGTGTTCTCGCTCGCCGCCGTGTTCTTCGTGCCGCTGCCGGCGGCGGCGTCCTGGCCCTATCTGGTCGGCCTCCTCGGTCATCCATCTGTTCTACTTCGCCGGGCTTGCCGAGGCCTATCGCACCGGCGACCTCGGCCAGGTCTATCCGATCGCGCGCGGCGCGGCGCCGCTGATGACGGCGGTCGCCGGCACCTTCATCGTCGGCGAGCATCTCGGCGTCTTGGCCTGGTGCGGGATCGTTGCGCTCGCGTTCGGGGTGTTGCTGCTGTCGCTGCGCGGCGGCCGCGATCTGGCCAAGCTCGACCGGCGCGCGGTCGGCTTCGCGCTGTTCACCGCGGTGACGATCTGCGTCTACACGGTGGTCGACGGCGTCGGCGCGCGGCTGGCCGGCAACCCGGTTTCCTACGTGCTGTGGGGGTTCATCGGCATCTGTGTTTGCCTCGCGCCTTACGCGCTGTGGCGCAACGGGCACAGGCTGCTCGCCGACCTGGCGCATTTCTGGCAGCGCGGCCTTGCCGGCGGCGCGCTGCAAGTCGTCTCCTATGGCGTCGCGCTGTGGGCGATGACGCTGGCGCCGATCGCGATCATCGCGTCATTGCGCGAGACCAGCGTGCTGTTCGGCGCGCTCATCGCCGTGCTGGTGCTCAAGGAGCCGCTGCGCGCGGTGCGCGTCGCCGCCGCGCTGCTGATCGTCACGCGGGCTGGTGCTGATCCGGCTGCAATAGGCTTGGTTTTGCCGCCGTCGCCGTAGCGGCGCGCCAGCTGCGCCGGGTCGCTGCCGAAGAAGAAGGCAAGCCGCAGCCGCCACATCAGCAGGACGGTGCGGATGAGCCCGTGCCGGCGCCAGCGCCGGCCGGCGGTGGTCACGCGCGCGGTGAGACAAAGCGGACGGCTGGCACGCTTGAGACGTGCCGACAGCGCCACGTCTTCCATGAGCGCGAGCGGCGGAAAGCCGCCGGCGCGCTCGAAGGCGGCGCGGGTCACGAAGATCGCCTGGTCGCCGGTGGCGATGCCGGTCGCGCGCGAGCGCAGGTTCATCATGGCGGCGACGACGCGCAACAGGCCGCCGCTGTCGAAACGCAGATCGAAGCGGCCCCAGACGCGGCCCGAGGCGGCAAGGCCGCCGAGTCAGCAGCCGGTCGGCGTCGTCGGGCAGCCGCGTATCGGCGTGCAGGAACAGCAGCACGTCGCCGCGCGCGGCCGCCGCGCCGGCATTCATTTGCGACGCGCGCCCGCGCGGCGCCGTCATGACGCGGTCGGCGAGGGGCGCCGCCAGCGCGGCGGTGTCGTCGGCGCTGCCGCCGTCCACCACGATGACCTCGGCGCCGCGGGCGCGGTAGGGCGCGAGCGCGCGCAAGGCGGCCTCGATCTCGGCCGCCTCGTCCAGCACCGGCATGACGATCGAGAGGCGCGCTCACTCGGCCGCCTCCTTGAGCGCGCCGCCGCAGCTCGAGCCTTGTCCGGCGGTGCAGCCGTAGCAATGGCCGGCGACGCGGATCGGATTGCCGGCGAGGTCCTCGTCGATGAGGTCGGCGAGCCGCAGGCGCCCGCGCGCGCCGCGCTGCAGCGGCAGATCGAGCATCTGGTTGAAGTCGCAGTCGTAGACGAAGCCGCGCCAGTCGACCGAGATCAGGCTGCGGCACATCACGCCGGCGAGATTGGCGTCGAGATGCGCGTCCTGCAGCAAGTCGCAGATAGCCGTCGAACTCGCCTTTGCCGAGCAGGCTCGCGCCGAAGCGCTGGATCGGCATGTTGGCGAGCATGAACAGGTTGTTGAACACGATGCCGTAGCGCTCGCCGAGCACGCGCTTGTAGTCGGCCTCGAGCGCGGCTTGCGCCGGCGGCAGCGACGGGGCCTTGCGGGTTGTAGACGAGATTGAGCACGAGGCTCGGCATCGCGGCCGTAGCCGAGCGCGTTGAGCCGCGCAAGCCGCGGATCGAGCCGTCGAACACGCCCTTGCCGCGCTGGCGCTCGACATTGTCTTCGAGATAGCACGGCATCGAGGCGACCACCTCGACCTGCTCGCGGGCGAGAAATTCGGCGAGGTCCTCCTGGCCCGGCTGCTCCAGGATGGTGAGGTTGCAGCGATCCATCACCTTGACGCCGCGCGCGCGCGCCGCGGTGACCAGGCGGCGGAAATGCGCATTGAGCTCGGGCGCGCCGCCGGTGATGTCGAGCGTGGCGATGCGCCGGCGCTCGAGAAAGCGAGCACGCTGTCGATCGACCGCGCCGCTCATCTCCTCGGTGCGGTTCGGGCCGGCATTGACGTGGCAATGCACGCAGGACTGGTTGCAGCGATAGCCGACATTGACCTGCAAGGTCTCGAGCCGGCCGCGCCGGATCGCCGGGAACGGAATTTTTTCGAGCAGCGGCAACGTGTCGCGCATGGCGCCTGATCGTGCCACGGCGCGCGCGCCGCCGCACCTCAAGAAGAAACAATTCGCCGTGAGCGCTAGCCGGCGAGCGCGGTCGCGACCGGCGTCGGCAGCCCGATGCGGCCGAAGCCGGGCAGCTTCACCGCCGGGTGGCGCAGGTCGAGCCCGGCGACCAGCCCGAGCAGATCGAACTCGACGCCCTCGACCCAGCCGAGCTTCAGGCCGGCGACGCCGTACAGGCTGACCTCGATGCCGGTGCGGCTGTCGGTCAGGCCGGCGTAGAAGCCGCGGCGGTAGTCGCGCCCGACCGCGTTCGGCGGCAGCGCGACGCGCAAGTTCGGGCACCGCGCGCAGGACCGCGGCGACGAAGCTGTTGCTGTTCGGCCCCGGCCAGACGCGGTAGTCGCCGTCCTGCCGGTAGGCATAGTCGTCGATCGCCGCTTCGATCTTGGGAATGAGCCGCTCGGCCTGCGCGCCCGAGACATCGGCGATCGCTGACCGGCACGCTGCCGTACCAGCGCCCGTCCACCGGCCAGCCATTGGTGCGCACCGGCGCACCCCAGCCGACCACGTCGTAGCGGGTCCAGTCGCGCGGCGTTGGCGCGCTTGACCACGACCCAGCTGTGCACCGCGAACACGCCCTTCCAGGCGCCGGCCTTGCCGGTGAACACGACCACGCGCGCCGGCTTGAAATCGGCGGCGCGGCGGCAGCAGGCCGGTGCTCGACCAGTCGGCGTCGCGCCAGGAGCGCGGCGCGTCGCTGGCCGCAAACAGCGCGGCGCGCGCAAGGATGGGAGCAAAGAAAACGAGCACGATGGCAAGCATGAGGAGTCTTCGGCGGCGAGGGCGGGGACGGGGCGACATGACAGGCGATTTATGGGCGGCCATCGCGGCTGAATGGTGGCGAAGCGCTTTAGCTCACCTGGTTGCCGGTGATGCGCAGCAGCGGGTAGCGCTCGGCGCCGGCAAGCGCCAGGTCGCCGGTCACCGGCTTGCGGTGGTCCATGCCGATAATGGCGCCGCGCTTGACGCGCGGCAAACAGGTTGCCGGAGATCGCCACGGCGCCGGCGCCCGCCACCACCGACACCGCCACCCCGATGCCGCTCGCGCGCACCACGTTGCCGGTGATGGCGACGTCGCGCAGATATTCGCCCCAGCCGGCGACGATGCCGGCGGTCTCGGCGTTCTCGATCACATTGCCGGTGACCGCGGTGTCGGCCTCCACGCCGATGCCGAAGCCTTCGGTCTCGGGCGCCGCGCCCGCAATGCGCGCGCGCACGTTGCGCACGATGTTGCCGCGCACGGTCGCGAGCCGGCCGCCCTCCTTGAAATTGGTGATCGAGATGCCGGAGCCGGCCTCGTCGATCACGTTGTCGGCGACCAGCGCGCCTTCGAAATCGAACTCGGAATAGATCGCGACTTCGTCGAGCCCGACGCAATTATTGCCGACGATCTGGATGTCGGAGGCGGCGTTGCCGCGGATCGCCGAAAACGCCGCCTTGCGGATGATGTTGTTGCGCACGATCACGTTGTCGGCCTTGAAATACGTTGATGGCGTTGCCGTTCTCGCCGGTGCCGCCTGAGCGTGCGGCGGTATCCTCGATGCGGTTGTCGGCGATCAGGCTGCCGTCGCGGCGTTTTTCGCTTTGCCAGACGCGGATGCCGCCATTGCCGGAGCCGCGGATGGTGTTGGCGGCGATGATGAGGCCGCCGCTGTCGAGCGAGAAGATGGCGTTGTCGGCGGCAGCCTCGATCAGGCAGCGCGCGACCTCGCCGTCGCATTGCTCGAGCGCCAGCGCGTTGCCGCCGGCTTGCAGGAATTCGCAATCGCCGATGCGCAGCTTGCTCGCGCTGTTGAGATGCACGAGCCCGCGCTGCTCCGGCAATTTGCGGCCGCCGCCGTCAAAGCTAAGGCCGCTGAGCGAGATCGCCTCGGCGTGCTCGGCGGCGAGCAGCGACGGCCCTTGCGTGAACACGAGGCGGGTTGCGCCACGCACGCCGGCGATCTGCGCGCCGGGCGCAAGCGTGATACCGCCGGCGCGGTAGACGCCGGGCGCGAGCCAAAGCGGCACGCGCGTACGCGCCGCCTGATCGACGGCGCGTTGCAGCTTGGCGCTCTGGTCGTCGGCCGCGCCCGGGCGCAGGCCGAATTGCGCGGCATCGAGCCCGCCGGCCGGCGCGGATGCGGCTTTGGCCGGCGCGGCCGCCACGGCGGCGCCGGCAAGCGAACCGAGCATGAGGGTGCGGCGGTCGATGGTCATGGCGCCATTATGCGCCAGTCACGCAGGCAGTGTGTTAACGCCGCGCCGCCGCGGTCAGCGTTAACAACAGGCGCGTCGCCGGCGCGGGCAAGATCCGTCCGCGCCCAGGCGCGCCTTGGCGCGGCGCGGGCGCGGCTTGCGGCGGAGCGGCGGCACGTGGACGAAGGCGGCCAGCCGCGGTCCGCCGGGCTTGACCGCGGCTTCGGCGGCGCGCCAGCACAGATAATTGCAAAGATAGCGCCCGGCGTCGCGCGACAGAATCGCCGGCACGCGCGCGGCGCGAACGGCATTTACCAGATGCACGGTCGGCGCGGGCAGGGCGCGCGCCGCCGGTCCCGCGATCGCAATTTTGCTGCCGGCCGAGGCGCCGCCCGCGTCGGGCAACAGCGCCAGCGCATTGCGGGCGCGCGTCTCGATCCGCAGCGTCTTCGCCCGCGGCGCCAGGCCGAACATCAACAGCGCGTCCGGCTTATGCCGTGCGATCAACGCCGGCAGCTCGCGCTCGACGGCGGCGTAGCTGGTCGCGAACACGTGGCCGATGATTTTGACGTCCGCCAGTCCCGGCCGCTTGAGCCGCGCCAGGGCTTGCACCAGAGGTCCGGTCGGGTTGAACGGTGCGCCGGGAAACGGCCCGAAGCCGGTGACGAGGATGGTGGTCATTCAAACGCCGAGCAGCTTCGCGATCTCTTCCACCGCCAGCGCCGGCGCGAGCTTGCCGGCGGCGACGGCTGCTTCCGCCTGGCGCAGCTTGGCGCGCACCGCGGCGTCGCCGCGCAGCCGCGCGGTCAGCCGCTCCTCCAGCATGCTCCACATCCATTTCACCTGTTGCGCGCGGCGGCGCGCGGCCAGTTCGCCGGCGGCGGCGGTCTTCTGCTTGTGCTCGAGCACCTTGCCCCACAGTTCGGCGATGCCGGCGCCGGTGAGCGCCGAGTAAATGATCACCGGCGGCGACCAGGTCGCGGAGGCCGGCTGCAAAATAGTGAGCGCGGCGCGGTAGTCGGCGGCGGCGCGGCGCGCGCGCGCGAGGTTGTCGCCGTCGGCCTTGTTGACCGCGATCATGTCGGCCAATTCGACGATGCCCTTCTTGAGCCCCTGCAATTCGTCGCCGGCGCCGGGCAGCATCAGCACCAGGAAGAAATCGGTCATGTCGGCGACCGCGGTCTCCGACTGGCCGATGCCGACCGTCTCCACCATCACCACGTCGTAGCCGGCCGCCTCGCACACCAGCATGGTCTCGCGCGTCTTGGCGGCGACGCCGCCGAGCGTGCCGGAGGAGGGCGAGGGCCGCACGAAGGCGTTCGGATCGGCGGCGAGCCGCGCCATGCGCGTCTTGTCGCCGAGGATCGAGCCGCCGGTGCGGGTCGAGGAGGGGTCGACCGCCAGCACCGCCACCTTGTGGCCCTGCCCGGTGAGGAAGCTGCCGAGCGCGTCGATGGTGGTCGACTTGCCGGCGCCGGGCGCGCCGGTGATGCCGAGCCGCACGGCCTTGCCGGTCGCGCGGCAGCAATTCCTGCACCAGCCGGTGCGCCTGCCCACGATGGTCGGCGCGCTTGCTCTCGATCAGCGTGATGGCGCGCGCCAGCATGGCGCGGTCGCCGGCGCGGATGCCGGCGGCGAGAGCGGAAAGGTCATGCGCGCGCGCCGCCATGCGCTAGAGTGCGATCCGTTTAGATTGAATCACTTGCTCTCCTAACATTTTGCTTGCGCATGATCTTTTCCGAAAACCGGTGCCCACTTTTCGGGATCATGCGCTAGCGACGGCGCTTTTGCGGGGCTTTTTCATCCGCCAGCCGGATGGCGAGCCCGCCGTCGGTTTTCTTGCGCGCCGCGGTGGCGCGCGCGAAGGCGAACAATTGCTCGCGCGTGGTGACGCGGCAGGCATAATCTCCCGCTTTGGCGCAATTGGCGTTGCGGGTCGCTTCGTCGGCATCGTCTTCGTCGATGACGACGACGTAGTAGACGCCGTCCATCAACGGATGCAGCAGGGCATATTCCGTGCTGCGCACGCGGCCGGAGGGCACGGTTTGCACGATGAGGTCGCCACCCTCGAAGGCGTGCACGGTGAAGTCGTTCATGTTGCGCGAGCCGCGGGTGCGGGCGTAGTGCGTGCCGTTCCAGACATAGGTGACCTGTTCCGGGTCGACGGCGGAGCCGGCGCGCAAGCTATAGAGCTGCAGGTGCAGCCGCTCCCCCAGCAGCGGCTTTGCTTCGGTCAAAATCGGCGCCGACGAGTTGATGCAGCCGGCGAGCAGCGAGGCAATCATGACCAGAGCGCCGGCAGCGATCGATTTGACCAAGGCAGCGGGGTAACGATGGGACATCGGCAGTCACCTCGGGAGAATGGGAATGCTCACGCCGGCGGCAACGTCTCGCATCTTCCCGTCCAGCGTGAACAAGGAGGCTTGCCCGGTCAACGCCATGTGCACGTAGTCTAGCTATATTTTCACCGGGGGCTCGCTGCCGTGGCCGAGGCGCTTGTTGAGCGTCTTGAGCAGCTTTTCGGCGGCCTCCGCGATCACCGTGCCGGGCGGGAAGATCGCTTCCGCGCCGGCCTGCTTGAGCGCCTCGTAGTCCTGCGGCGGCACCACGCCGCCGACGACGATCATGATGTCGTCGCGGCCCTGTTTGGCGAGTTCGGCCTTCAACTCCGGCACCAGCGTCAGGTGCGCGGCGGCGAGCGAGGACACGCCGAGAATATGCACGTCGTTTTCGACCGCCTGGCGCGCGGCTTCGCCGGGCGTCGCAAACAGCGGGCCGATATCGACGTCGAAGCCGAGATCGGCGAAGGCGGAGGCGATCACCTTCTGCCCGCGGTCGTGGCCGTCCTGGCCGATCTTGGCGACCAGCAGGCGCGGGCGGCGGCCTTCCGCCTGCTCGAAGGCCTCGGCCGCTTTGCGCACCCGTTCGACGGCGCCGGTCATTTTGTCCCCCTTGCCGACCTCCCGCTTGTAGACGCCGGTGATCGATTTGATCTCGGCGCGGTGACGTCCGAACACTTGCTCGAGCGCCGAAGAAATCTCGCCGACCGTCGCCTTGGCGCGGGCGGCATCGACGGCGAGCGCCAGGAGGTTGCCGTTGCCGCGGTCGGCGGCGCGGGTGAGCGCGGCGAGCGCCTCTTTCAGCGCCGCCGGGTCGCGCTCGGCCTTGAGCCGCTTGAGCTTGTCGAGCTGCATCTGCCGGACGGCGGAATTGTCGACCTTGAGCACCTCGATCGGCGCTTCGTCGGTGGGCTGGTATTTGTTGACGCCGATCACCGACTGGTCGCCCGAGTCGATGCGCGCCTGCGTCTTGGCGGCGGCTTCCTCGATGCGCAACTTCGGGATGCCGGCCTCGATCGCCTTGGCCATGCCGCCGAGGCCTTCGACCTCCTCGATATGGCCCCAGGCCTTGCGCGCCAGCTCGTAGGTCAGCCGCTCGACGTAAAAAGAGCCGCCCCAGGGATCGACGATGCGGGTCGCGCCCGCTTCCTGCTGCAACACAATTTGCGTGTTGCGGGCGATGCGGGCGGAGAAATCGGTCGGCAAGGCGAGCGCCTCGTCGAGCGCATTGGTGTGCAGCGACTGGGTCTGGCCTTGCGTCGCCGCCATGGCCTCGATCATGGTACGCGCGACGTTGTTGAACACGTCTTGTGCCGCGAGCGACCAGCCGGACGTCTGGCAATGCGTGCGCAGCGACAGCGAGCGCGCGTCCTGCGGCTCGAACGGCTTCATCATCTTCGCCCACAGCATGCGGGCGGCGCGCAGCTTGGCGATCTCCATGAAATAGTTCATGCCGATCGCCCAGAAGAACGAGACGCGCGGCGCGAATTGGTCGACGGTCAAGCCGGCCTTGATGCCGGCGCGCACGTATTCGACGCCGTCGGCGAGCGTATAGGCGAGCTCGAGGTCCTGCGTCGCGCCGGCCTCCTGCATGTGATAGCCGGAAACCGAAATCGAATTGAATTTCGGCATCTCCGCCGAGGTATAGGCGAAGATGTCGGAGATGATGCGCAAGCTGGGCGCGGGCGGATAGATATAGGTGTTGCGCACCATGAATTCTTTGAGGATGTCGTTCTGGATCGTGCCCGCGAGTTTCGCGTGCGGCACGCCTTGCTCCTCGGCGGCGACGATGTAGAGCGCCAGCACCGGCAGCACCGCGCCGTTCATGGTCATCGACACGCTCATCTGGTCGAGCGGGATGCCGGAGAACAGCGTGCGCATGTCGTAGATCGAATCGATGGCGACGCCCGGCCATGCCGACGTCGCCGGCGACGCGCGGATGGTCGCTGTCATAGCCGCGGTGGGTGGCGAGATCGAAGGCGATGGAGAGGCCCTTCTGCCCGGCGGCGAGATTGCGCCGGTAGAAGGCGTTGGAATCCTCCGCCGTGGAGAAGCCGGCATATTGCCGGATGGTCCAGGGCTGCGCGGCATACATCGCCGGGTAGGGGCCGCGCAGGAACGGCGGCTTGCCCGGATAAGTGTCGAGGAAATCGAGCCCGGCGAGATCGGCCTCGCCATAGACCGGCTTGACCGCGATGCCTTCAGGCGTGAGCCAGGGCTCGGCCCCGCCTTCGACCGGCGCCGCGCGTCTGCGCGAAATCGACCGTGGCGAAATTCGGAATCTGACTCATTTGACGTCCAGAATATCATGGGCGGCCTGCAAGGTCGAAAGCGCGTCGCAGCCTGCGTAAATGAAGGTTTTCACGCCGGCCTCGCGCCACGCGGCTTCGTGGTCGCCGGGCCGGCCTGCGAGATGGACGATGGCGCCGGCAGCGGTAAGCGCCTTAGCGGCGTCGGCGGCTTGTCGCGCATAAACGGCGTCGGACGAGCACAGGCAGGCGAGCTTGGCGCCGGAGGCCTTGAACGCCGCCACCAGCGCGGCCGGGTCCTTGAAGCCGTCATTGTTGACCGCTTCGATGCCGCCGGCCTCGTAGAAATTTTTCGCGAACATGGCGCGGGCGCTGAAGTCGGATACCGGGCCGAGATTGGCCAGGAACACCTGCGGCCGCGCGCCGGTCTTGGCGAGCATCCGGTCGGAGGCCTCGCGCAGCGCCTCGAACGGCTCGGACAGCCGAATGCTCGGCAGCGGCTCGACCGTCGCCACCGCGCCGGCCTCTTGCGGCCGCGGCGACGTGCGCGCACCTCGAGCACGCGCGCAGTCTCCTCGTGCAGGTTCGGATAATCGCTGGTGCCGGTGATGGCGTCCTTGCCGGCGCGCGACTGCGGCCTGCCGCTTTTCGCGCACGCCTGCGACGTCGCGCTGGATAAGGCCCTGTTCGAGCGCGGCCCAGGCGCCGCCCGCTTTGTCGTAGGCCTGGAACAGCGACCAGGCGGCGGCGCAGAGCTTGCCGGTCAAGTCCTCGACGGCGCCGGAGCCGGCGGCCGGGTCCGCGACCTTCGCCAGATTGGATTCTTCCAGCAGAACGAGCTGCGCGTTGCGCGCGACGCGGCGGGCAAATGCATCGGGCAGACCGATGGCGGCGGTATGCGGCAGCGCCAAGATATTGTCGGCGCCGCCGAGGCCGGCGGCGGCAATCGCGATGGTCGTGCGCAGCATGTTCACGTAAGGATCGCGCTTGGTCATCATCCGCCAGGCCGTTTCGGCGGCGACGACGGTTGGCTTCGGCGTAAGCCCGCAGGCCTCCTCGACGCGCGCCCAAAGTTTTCGAACGCTGCGGAATTTGGCGATGGTGAGAAATTCGTCGGCGTCGGCGGCAAGCCGGAAATAGATCATGCCGCGCGCGGCTTCGAGCGGCACGCCGCCGGCCTCGAGCGCGCGCAGGCAATCGACCGCGGCGGCGAGCGCGAAGGCCAGCTCCTGCGCCTCCGAGCCGCCGGCATTGTGGATGATGCGCCCGTCGGCGACCGCGAACGGCCCGCGGTAGCCTTGCTCGGCGAGCGCGCGAACATTGCCGGCGAAAACTTTCGACAACTCTTTCCACGGCATCGGGCTGGCGCCGCTGGCGGCAAAGCCGCCGATCGGGTTGATGCTGGCGCGCAGGTCGACGGAGGCCGGCGAAAGCCCGCGCGCTTTCACCAGCGCGGCGAACAACTGCACGGCGTTGCGCGTCGGCGGGCTCAGGTTGAAATCGATGGTGATGGCGTCGAGCGCGACCTTGTCCAGAACGCGTGCCAAAACGCTCCGGCGTCGCGGCAAGCCCGTAGCCATTGGCGTTGAGCGAGCCGGCGAATACCAGCGTCAATCCGCTGGCGCCGTTCTCCAGATCCTCGAGCGCCTGCGCATTGGCGGCGGCCGGGTCCGGATGATCGACCCGCTGCATCACGGTCCAGGGCGCGCCGGCGCGCCGGCCGGCCACCGGCTTGGCGCCGGCCGCGCGCGCATACAGCGGCTCGAGCCGCAGGCCGTCATAGGTTCGGCTCACCAGGCGCTTGTCGAAGTCGGCGCCCTTGAGCGCCGCCTCGACCAATTTGCGCCACTCGGCTTCGTCCGTCGGCGGGAATTCGGCGGCGAGGGTAAGGTCTTCGGCCATTTCTCGGAAAATGCCATAGACGGCGGCGGCCCGCCATCGCCGCGGGGTGAATTATGTTGCCGCGCGCGCGCGGGGCGCGAGCCGTTCGACGCCCTTGGCGTCGACCGCCTTGGCCGCGTCCGCCACCCGCCGTCCGGCGATCACGCGCTCCGGCACGATTTCCGCGAGCGGCACCAGCACGAAGGCGCGCTCGAACAGGCGCGGGTGCGGCAGCGTCAAATTGGGCGTGCGCAAGGTGAGATCGTCATAGGCGAGGATGTCGATGTCGCAGGTGCGCGGGCCGTTGCGCTTCTCATGCGCGCGGTCGCGGCCGAGCCGAAGCTCGACCGCCTGCGCCCGTTCGAGCAGCGCGCGCGGCTCGAGCGCGGTCTCGACCGCGATGCAGAGATTGACGAAAGGCGGCTGATATTTGAAGCCCCAAGGCGGCGTCAGGTAATCCGAGGAGCGCGCGGCCAGCCGCACCTCGGTGCCGTCGCACAGCAGGCCGACCGCGCGCTCGAGGATGGCGCGGCTGTCGCCGACATTGCCGCCGAGCGCGAGCAGCGCTTGCGTCATGGTTTGCGGCTTCGCGCCAGCGTGACGCCGACGTCGTTGAAGGTGGCGGCGATCGGCGCGTGCGGCTTGTGGATGGTCACCTCGACTTTGCGCACGGCCGGGAACGCCGCCAGCACCGCGTCGGCCACCTTGCCGGCGGCGGCCTCGATCAGCCGGAATTTCTGCGCGGCAAAGGCCGCGCGCCACGCATCCCACCACCTTGTCGTAGGACACCGTGTCGGCCACCTTGTCGGTGCGCGCCGCCGCGCTGAGGTCGATGTCGAGTGCAAGGTCGATGGTGAAGGTCTGCCCGACCTTGCCCTCATAGGGCATCACGCCGTGATAGGCGTGCAGCGCCAAGCCCTTGATGAAGATGCGGTCGCTCATCGCGCGGCCTCGATGGCGGCGGCGACGCGCAGCGCCTGCACGGTCTCGGCCACATCGTGCACGCGCAGGATCGCCGCGCCTTTGGCGACCGCCAGAAGATGCGCGGAAATCGAGCCGCCGATGCGGTCGCCCGGTTGCGAGGGCGACACGCTGTTGATGAAGCGTTTGCGCGAGGCGCCGACCAGGATCGGCAGGCCGAAGCGCTTGAACTCGGAAAGCCGCGCCAGGCAAACGATGCTTTGCTCGGGCGTCTTGCCGAAGCCGATGCCGGGATCGAGCACGATCTGCTCGCGCGCGATGCCGGCGCGGGCGGCGATGTCGAGCGAGCGGGCGAAGAAGGCGGTGACGTCGGCGATGATGTCGATGCCCGCCTCGGCGCGTTCGCGGTTGTGCATCACGACGATCGGGCAGCCGCGTTCGGCGGCGAGCGGGGCCATGTCGGGGTCGCGCTGCAGGCCCCAGACGTCGTTGAGGATGGCCGCGCCCTGATCGAGCGCCCAGGCGGCGACCGGCGCCTTGACGGTGTCGATCGACACCGGCAGGCCGAGCTTGACGACCGCCGGCAGAATCGGCGTCAGGCGCGCCAATTCGTCGTCCGCCGATACCGGCTTGGCGCCGCCATAGGGGCGGGTGGATTCCGCCCCGACATCGAGGATATCGGCGCCTTGTTCCGCCATGACGCGGGCATGGGCGATGGCCTTGCCGGGATCGACGAATTCGCCGCCGTCGGAAAAGGAATCCGGGGTGACGTTGAGAATGCCCATGACCAAAGGACGGCCGCGCGCCAATAGCGCGGTGAGCGCCAGGGGCGCCGGTTTCGGCGCGGTTCTGGCTTTATCTGCGGCGATCGCAGCCATGGCCTGTCGTTGCGCGGTCGCCGCGGGCTGTCAAGCGCGCGCGGGCCGAGCGCAATGCCGTTCAGTAGCTGATCTTCAGCGGCAGCGTCTTGGCCTCGCCGATCCAGCGCGCCACGGTCTTTTCCGACGGCAGCACGCGCACCAGCTTGCGCGCCCGGTTGGCGGCGGCCATGGCGGCGGCGAGCTTGGCGGGATTGCGGTGCTTGAGCTCGCGCACGGTTTCGACGCCGGCGGCCTGCAACAGCTCGGCGTATTCCTTGCTGATGCCCTTGATCCGCATGCGGTCGGCCATGTTGGCCCAGCACAGCAGATTCTTCGGGTGCAGACCGGTCTTGTCGGCAAGCGCTTTGCGGCCCTTCAGCGTGGCGGCGGCATCGAGCAGGCGTGCGGTCGACCTGATCCTCGCCGACTTGAGGCGCGCGGCGGCGTCGCCGTCGATGCCTTCGATGTCGGTGATGGGATAGGACATTTCATACGCTCCTCGTCCGGCTATCGGTCGCCTGGCGGCGGCCGCCGGTTCAGACGAACTGACTCAAACCCGGGATCGCGCCCACGATCTCGCCGACGGCGTCTTCGCCGGCCTTTTCGCGGGCAAAGGCAATGACTTCCTCGGTGACGCCCTGCACCTGGCCCATGCTCAGCCCGGCCGCCATCATCTTGGTGCCGGCGCCCATCAGGCCGCCCATGGCAAAACCGCCGCCTGCGTCGGCGCCTTCCTGCGATTGCAAAAGCTGCTGCGCGCCGGGCAGCTTGTCGATCAGCGCCTGCACCTTGTCGGGCGGGCCTTCCTTGCGCAGAAATTCCAGGATGATGCCGACGGACTTCTCCGCCGCCGTCCGGTCGACGCCGACATTGGCGACGAGACGCGCGATCAGTTCATCCATGATCCCCTCACGCCCCGCGCTGTCGGCAGGTTGGATTCATATTGTACGGCAACGGCGGCGATGACAAGACGGTTTGCCGCGATGGCGTGCGGCAAGCGCGGCGTAAAGCCACCTCGCTTGCGCGGATGTCAAGCGAATTGCAACGCGCGCTTTACATTCCTCGCGCGCTGCGGATTCCGCGCAACGGTCGCTACCGGTGCGTCGGCGGCGTCGCCGGCGGGTGTTGCGCGATTTTCCGAGCCTTGCGCGCGTACCGCCAACAGCATCCGTAGGAGATCGCCAGTCGTTATCCGCAAGCTATCGCGGTGGCGGCGGGCCTATACCGGCCCGGTTCCCGGCAAATATTGCGAAACCGCATCGTCAGCCGAGCCAGGCGCCGCTTTGCAGCCGCCGGACGCATTGCTAGGTTGCGGCGCCTGCCCGCAAGGAGCCCCCCATGAGCACACTCGACGCGGTATTGAGCCGCATCGATCAGGATCTCGACCAAAGCCTCGAGCGTCTGTTCGCGCTGCTGCGCATCGCCTCGGTGTCGACCGACCCCGCCTACAAGGACCATTGCCGCGCCGCCGCCGAACACGTGGCCGACGGACCTGCGCTCCATCGGCTTCGAGGCCGATTTGCGCCCGACCGAGGGCCACCCGGTGGTGGTCGGGCAAGGCGAACGGCGCGTCCGGGCCGCGCGTGCTGTTCTACGGCCATTACGACGTGCAGCCGGTCGATCCGCTCAGCCTCTGGAAGACGCCGCCGTTCGAGCCGCGCATCGAGACGCTGCCCGGCGGGCGCAAGATCATCGTCGCGCGCGGGGCCTGCGACGACAAAGGCCAGGCCATGACCTTCATCGAGGCCTGCCGCGCCTACAAGGCGGTCACCGGCAAGCTGCCGCTGCCGATCACCACCATGATCGAGGGCGAGGAGGAGTGCGGCTCGCAGCATCTGTTCGAATTCGTGCGCGACAACGCCGAGGAGTTCAAGCTCGACCTGGCGCTGGTCTGCGACACCGCGATGTGGGACGCCGAGACGCCGGCGGTGACCACCTCGCTGCGCGGGCTGGTCTATGAGGAGGTCAAGGTCACCTGCGCCGACCGCGACCTGCATTCCGGCCTGTTCGGCGGCGCGGCGCAAAATCCGCTGCGGCTGCTTGGCCAAGATTCTCGGCGCGATGTGGGACGACAACGGCCGCGTCGCCATTCCCGGCTTCTATGACGGCGTCAAGGACCTGCCGGCCGACATCAAGGCCGACCTCGACGCGCTCGATCTCACGCCGGAGGAATTTCTCGGCCAGGTCGGGCTCGAAGCAGCCGGCCGGCGAGAAGGGCCGGCTGCTGATCGAGCAGATCACCACGCGGCCGACCGCCGAGATCAACGGCATCGTCGGCGGCTATACCGGCGAGGGCGCCAAGACCGTCATCCCGGGCGAGGCGACCGCCAAGGTCTCGTTCCGTCTGGTCGGCGAACAGGACCCGCAAAAAATCCGCGACGCCTTCCGCGCCTTCGTGCGCGCGCGCATGCCGGCGGACTGCAAGGTCGAGTTCGCCAATTTCGGTCTGGCGCCGCCGTTGCAGCTCTCCTTCGACAACCCGGCGCTCGACAAGGCGCGCAGCGGTGCTGGCGCAGGAGTGGGGCCGCAAGGCGGTGGCGGTCGGCGCCGGCGGCTCGATCCCGATCGTCGCCGACTTCAAGAGCGTGCTCGGCATGGACTCGCTGCTGGTCGGCTTCGCGCTCGACGACGACCGCGTGCATTCGCCGAACGAGAAGTTCGACCTGAAATGCTTCCACAAGGGCATCCGCTCCTGGGCGCGCATTTTGGACGCGCTGGCGGCCTAACGGTCAGAAGTCGGTGTCTTCTTCCTCGTCCGCCGCGGCGGCCGCGCGCTTGGTTTCGCGGTTGTGCTGCCAGATCGGCGACGCCCACCGACAGCACCGAGGCCGCCAGCAGGCCGCCGGAAATCGGCCGCGTGACGAACAGCCACGGATCGGCATTGGTCGAGATCGCCTGGATCAGTTGGCCTCGATCTGGTCGCCCAGCACCACGCCGAGGATCAGCGGCGCCAGCGGAATGCGCGCCTTCACCATGGCGTAGCCGATGACGCAGAACAGCGCGAGCACGTAGACGTCGTTCATGCTGTTGCTCAGCGCGTAGGCGCCGATCACGCACAGCACCAGCACGATCGGGATCAGCATCGACTTCGGCATCATGATGATGCGCAGCCAGGCGCGCGAGCCGATCCAGATCACCGCGATCATCAGCGGCAGCGCCACCAGATAGGCGGCATAGATGCCGTAGGCGATCTTCGGATGCTGCGAGATGAACAGCGGGCCCGGCTGGATGCCGTGGATGGTGAGCGCGCCCATCATCACCGCCGTCACCGCGTCGCCGGGGATGCCGAAGGCCATGATCATCATCAGCGAGCCGGCGACATTGGCGCTGTTGGAGGCCTCCGAGGCGACGATGCCTTCCGGAATGCCGGTGCCGAATTTCTCCGGCCGCTTGGAGAATTTCTTGGCCTGGTCGTAGGCCATGATGTTGGCGGCGCTGCCGCCGATCGCCGGCAGCACGCCGATCACGATGCCGATGAATGTGACCCAGAGCAGCATGAACGGCCGGCAGAAGATGTCCCACAGCACCGACAGATGCGAGACCGCGAGGCTGATGTGCTTGGGCAACGTCGGCTGCCCGCCCTCGCCCTGCCTGATCTGCTCGACGTCCGGCATCAGTTGCGCGAAGGCAAAGATGCCGATCAGCACCGGCAGGAAGGGGAAGCCGCCCTCGAGCTGGTGGACGCCCATGGTGAAGCGCTGCACGCCCATGATCGGGTCGGGCCCGACGATGGTGATGACCAGCCCGATGGCGCCGGACAGCAGGCCCTTGGTCACCGAGCGTCCGACCAGGCCGGCCACCATCGACAGCGCAAACACGAACAGCGCGAAGAATTCCCAAGGGCCGAATTCGAGCGCCAGCGAAGCGAACGGCCCGGTGAGTTCGATCAGGCACAGCCCGCCGAGCGCGCCGCCGATGAAGGCCGACCAGACGCCGACCCAGACCGAGCGGCCGGCCTCGCCCTTCTTGGTCATCGGGAAGCCGTCGAAGGTGGTGGCGACCGCCGAAGGCGTGCCGGGGATGCCGATCAGGCTGGCGGTGATCGAGCCGCCGGCGGAGCCGCCGACATAGACGCCGATCATGGCGGCCAGCCCCTGCAGCGGATCGAGGCCGAAGGTGAAGGGCAGCACCACGATCACCGTCATGGTGATGGTGACGCCGGGCAGCGCCCCGCCGATCACGCCGGCAATGGTGCCGACCAGCAGCGGAATGAGGTACTGCAAGTGCAGTATCGTGCCGATATGCGTGGGCGAGAAGTTCGTAATGACTCACATTCCGCTCCAGGTTCCGCGCGGCAGCAGCACCGACAGGTAGTCCTCAAAGACGATGTGGCAGACCCAGCTGGTCGCCACGCGCGACGGCGAGTGCGAGCATCCAATGCTTGACGCTGCGCGGCCACTCCAGCGCGACCTGCAGCGCCATCACGAACAGGACGGTCGCGATCCGGAAGCCGAGCCCGGGCAGCAGGAGACGTAGAGCCCGAAGATGATGAACGTGATCAGCACCAGCCGGTAGTTCGGCGCGGGGCCGGAGGCCGCGGCGGCCGGCACGGGACCGCCGGCCGCGTGCAAGGCCCGCATGGCGCGGAAATCGATCACGATCAGGATGGCGCTCAGCAATCCGAGCAGCGCGAGCACGATGCGCGGATAGAACGCCGGCCCGATCGGGACGATCGCGGCCGGCGGCAGGCAGAACGTCAGCACCAGAAGCAAGACGCTGATCGCGAGGCAGACCAGCCCCGATATGCCGTCGCGGCTGAACATTATTCGCGCTTCAGCAGCCCGAGGTCCTTGGCGACGTCCTTGGTCTCGCGCGTCGGTCTTCTTCAGATATTCGGCATAGCCTTTCGGGATCCATGTAGCGGACTTCGGTGCCCTGCAGCAGCATCGCCTTGGCGTATTCCGGCTCTTTGGTCGCCTTGGCGCAGGCGTCGTTGAGCTTGGCGATCACCTCGGGCGGCGTGCCCTTCGGCACCATGATGCCGCGGTTGACCGAATACTCGACGTTGTAGCCGAGTTCCTTCAGCGTCGGCACGTCTTCAAGCCCGGTGGTGCGCTTCTCCGACATGTTGGCGAGGAAGCGCAGCAGGCCGGCATCGACCTTGCTCTTCTGCGTCAGATTGGAATCGCCGACGTCGATGTGGCCGCCGAGCAGCGCGTTCATGCGCTTGGCGGTGCCGTCATAGGGCACGTACTTGAATTTGATGCCGGCCGCCTTGGCCGGCGAGCGCGATCGAATACTGGCTGGTCGAGCCGAGCGAGGCGCCGACCACGATCTGGCCGGGCCGCTTCTTGGCGTCCTCGACCAGTTCCTTGAAGCTCTTCCACGGCGTCTTGGCGCCGACGGTGACCACCGACGGCGTCGAGGCGATCATGCAGACCGGCTCGAAGGCCTTGTCGTATTTGAGGTCGATCATGCCGCCGAAATAGACCGAATGGATGAAGTCGTGCGCGCCGAACAGCGTATAGCCGTCGGGCGCAGCACCTGCCGCCTCGCGCTCGCCGACCGTGCCGGACGCGCCGCCGACATTGGCGATGACGACCGGCTGGCCGAGATATTTTTGCAGCAGCGACGCGAGCGGCCGGAAGATCACGTCGGTGTCGCCGCCCGCCGCCCACGGCACGATCAGCTTGATGGCGCGGTCGGGATAGCCGGCGGCGGATGCGGTGCCGGCCAAAGCCAGCAGCACGGCGGCCGGCAGCAGCGCTTTCGACCAGCGCAATAGGGCAGTCGGTTTGTGCATTTTCTTTTCCTCCATGGCGGTCTTAGTTTTGTTCAGGTTCCCCCGACCGAAGGGCGCGGGGAAGCTACACCCGGAAAAGGTGCCGTGGGAAGCCGGGCGCGCGCTGTGGCTTACTTCAACTGGTCGGCCACCTTGTCGATGCCGGCCTGCGCGCAGACATCGTCTTGGCCGGGCGAGCCGGAAATGCCGACCGCGCCGATCACCTCGTTGCCGACTTTGATCGGCAGCCCGCCGGCGAGCGCCAGCACGCGCGTATATTGCGTGGCCGGGGCATAGCTTGCATCGGTGGTCACGCGTTTGGCGAAATTGGCCGACGGCGAGCCATAGGTGCGCGCCGTGTAGGCCTTGCGTTCGGCGCCTTCCGGCGTGTGCAGGCCGGCGCCGTCGCCGCGCAGCAGCACCAGCGTGCAGCCCGGCGCGGTCGACCACCGCCGCCGAAACCTTGAAACCCAGGCTCTGGCATTTCTCGAGCGCGGCTTGCGCGATGCTCTGAGCCAAGGCGAGTGAAATGTTCTTTTGGGTGACCACGCCTTGTGCGTCAGCGGACGACGACAGCGCGATGACGGCGGCGAGTGCGGCAAGCGTCTTGGTGAGCGGCGACATGATGGAGCCTCCCGATTAGGTGTGTTGGTGCCAGGCGACGGTCTTGCACGATCATACCCCGCGCGCGGGCGCTTATTGCAAGCGGGGGCGCGCGAATGTGAAGGGCAGGGCTATTTCTTGAGCTTGTAGCCGGTGCGGAAAATCCAGCCCACGGTGGCGAGGCAAACGCCTAAGAAAAACAAGGTCATGCCGAGGCTGACGCCGTGGCCGACGTCGGCGATCTCGAAGAAGCTCCAGCGGAAGCCGCTGATCAGATAAACCACCGGATTGAACAGCGCGATCTTCTGCCAGAGCGGCGGCAGCACGCTCAGCGAATAGAACGTGCCGCCGAGGAAAGTCAGCGGCGTGATGAGCAGCAGCGGCACGATCTGCAATTTCTCGAAGCCTTCCGCCCAGATGCCGATGATGAAGCCGAGCAGGCTGAAGGTGAACGAGGTCAGCAGCAGGAAGGCGACCATCCAGAACGGATGCGCGACTTGCAGCGGCACGAACAGCCAGGAGGTCGCCAGGATGATGAGCCCGAGGATGATCGACTTGGTCGCCGCCGCGCCGACATAGCCGAGCGCGATTTCCAGGCCCGACACCGGCGCCGACAGGATTTCGTAGATGGTGCCGGTGAAGCGCGGGAAATAGATGCCGAACGAGGCGTTCATCGTGCTCTGCGTCAGCAGCGTCAGCATGATCAGGCCCGGCACGATGAAGGCGCCGTAGGAGACGCCCTCGATCTCGGTGATGCGCGAGCCGATGGCGGCGCCGAACACCACGAAATAGAGCGAGGTCGAGAGCACCGGCGAGACGATGCTCTGCCAGATGGTGCGCCCGGTGCGCGCCATTTCGAACGAATAGATCGCGACGACGGCGCGCAAGTTCATTTGCGGTCGCTCACCAGTCCGACGAAGATGTCCTCGAGCGAGCTCTGCTCGGTGCGCAGGTCGCGGAAGCGGATGTCGGCGTTGTTGAGCGCGGCGAGCAGCGCGGTGACGCCGGTGCGCTCGGCCTGCGTGTCATAGGTGAAGACCAGGTCGCTGCCGCCGTTGGCCAGCGCCAGATTGTGCGCGGAAAGCTCGGGCGGCACGGCGTCGAGCTTCTTGGCGAGATGCAAGATGAGCTGCTTGCGGCCGAGCTTGCGCATCAGTTCGTCCTTGCGCTCGACCAAGATGATCTCGCCTTTGTTGATGACGCCGATGCGGTCGGCCATCTCCTCGGCTTCCTCGATGTAATGCGTGGTGAGGATGATGGTGACGCCGGCGGCGCGCAGTTCGCGCACCACCTCCCACATGTCCTTGCGCAGCTCGACGTCGACGCCGGCGGTCGGCTCGTCCAAGAACAGGATTTGCGGCTCGTGCGCCAGCGCCTTGGCGATCAGCACGCGCCGCTTCATGCCGCCGGACAGCGTCATGATCTTGTCGTCTTTCTTGTCCCACAGCGACAGCGCCTTGAGCACGCGTTCGATGACCGCGGGCGCGCGCGGCTTGCCGAACAGGCCGCGCGAGAACGACACCGTCGCCCACACGCTTTCGAAGGCGTCGGTGTGCAATTCCTGCGGCACCAGCCCGATCAGCGAGCGCGCGGCGCGGTAATCGCGGATGATGTCGTGGCCGTCGACCGCGACGGCGCCGGCGCTCGGATTGACGATGCCGCAGACGATGCCGATCAGCGTGGTCTTGCCGGCGCCGTTGGGGCCGAGCAGCGCGAAGATCTCGCCGTGCTGGATGTCCAGGTTGATGTTCTTGAGCGCCTGGAAGCCGCCGGCATAGGTCTTCGACAGGTTCTGGACGGAAATGACGGGTTGCATGCAGGATCGCGATATAGGCGCCGGCCCGCGCGCGCGCCAGCCCCGCAGAAGTCTTACGCCGCCGCCGCGATCGCGCCGAGATCGGCCAGCACTTGCGCCGGCGGGAAATCCGGATATTCGTCCGGCGCCTTGCCGCGGTTGATCCACAGGCTGCGGAAGCCGACCGAGGTGCCCGCCATCACGTCCCAGCGGTTGGACGACACGAAGGTCACCTCGCCGGGCTGGCATTTGAAATGATCGGTGACCAGCCGGTAGACTTCCGGCCGCGGCTTGAACATCTTGACCGCGTCGACCGAGAGCACCGCGTCGAGATCGCCGCCGAGGCCGGCGCCGTCGACCGCGCCCTTGAGCATGGCGGGCGAGCCGTTCGACAGGATGCCGGTCTTGTGGCCCTTGCGCCTTGAGCGCGCGCAGCGCCGCGCGCGCGTCGGGGAAGGCGTCGAGCTTGAAATAGGCATCCAGCAGTTTCGGCTTGCAGCGCCGCCGGCACCGACGGCACGCGCGCCAGCGCGTAGTCGAGCGCCCGCTCGGTCAGCGTCCAGAAATCCGACGTAGTGGCCGGCGAGCGTCAGCGTCCAGGTGTATTCGAGCTGCTTGCTGCGCCAGATTTCCGACATGCGGTCGGCGTCCGGCCCGGCCTCGGCGCGGAAGCGGGCGATCGCCGCGTGCACGTCGAACAGCGTGCCATAGGCGTCGAACACGAAAATGGACGGCATGGTATCCTCCGGATCGGCATCGCTATGGTGCAAAGCACGGCCGCCGCGGCAATACATGCCCGCCGGCGGTCACAAGCAAGTGTCGGGAGCAACGGCAATGGCGGCGGCCTGGTCGCAGACCTGGACCTTCTTCGACGGCGAATGGCACGAGGGCAACGTGCCGTTGTGGGGCGCGCGCACGCACGCCATCTGGCTCGGCTCCTCGGTGTTCGACGGCGCGCGCGTGTTCGAGGGCGTGGCGCCCGACCTCGATCTGCATTGCGCGCGCGTCAACGCCTCGGCCAAGACCATGTATCTCAAGCCCGGCCTTGCGGTCGAGGAATGGATGGGGCTCGCGCGCGAGGGCATGAAGAAATTCGACCAAGGACACGACGCTCTATGTGCGGCCGATGTACTGGGCCGAGCGCGCCGGCCCGCATGGCGCTGCCGCCCGATCCCGAACTCGACGCGCTTTGCGCTCACGCTCTACGACGCGCCGATGCGCAAGCCGGACGGCTTTTCGATCACGCTGTCGCCGTTCCGGCGGCCGACCGTAGGAGACCGCGCCGGTCGACGCCAAGGCCGGCTGCCTTTATCCGAACAACGCGCGCGCCATGTTCGAGGCGAAATCGCGCGGCTTCGACAATTGCATCGTGCGCGACGTCGCCGGCAACGTCGCCGAGCTCGCCAATTCCAACGTGTTCATGGCCAAGGACGGCGTCGTGTTCACGCCGATCCCGAACGGCACGTTCCTCGCCGGCATCACGCGCCGGCGCGTCATCGGGCTGCTGCGCGACGCCGGCGTGCACGGTGGTCGAGACGGTGCTGCGCTATGCCGACTTCGAGACCGCCGACGAGATCTTCGCGACCGGCAACGCCTCCAAGGTGCTGCCGGTCACCCGCATCGGCGAGCGCGTCCTTGCAGCCCGGGCCGCTCTACCGCAAGGCGCGCGAGCTCTATTGGGCCTTCGCGCATTCGTCGGGCTAGCTCTCGGACCTTTTGAGTCCGAGCAGCGCGTTGAGCATGTCGATCGGCACCGGGAACACGATGGTCGAGTTCTTGTCGCCGGCGATGTCCTGCAGCGTCGACAGATAGCGCAGCTGCATCGACTCCGGCTGCTTGGCCAGCATCTCGCCGGCCTGCGACCAGCTTCTCGGCCGCCTGCTGCTCGCCCTCGGCGCTGATGATGCGCGAGCGCCGGTAACGCTCGGCCTCGGCCTGGCGGGCGATGGCGCGGATCATGCTTTCGTCGATGTCGACGTGCTTGATCTCGACATTGGCGACCTTGATGCCCCAGGCGTCGGTCTGCGCATCGAGGATGTGCTGGATGTCGATGGTTGAGCTTGTCGCGCTCGGCCAGCATCTCGTCGAGCTCGTGCTTGCCGAGCACCGAGCGCAGCGTGGTCTGCGCCAGCTGGCTGGTGGCGTTGAAGAAGTCCGCCACCTGGATCACCGCCTTGTCGGGATCGACCACGCGGAAATACACCACCGCGTTGACCTTGACCGAGACGTTGTCGCGCGAGATCACGTCCTGGCTCGGCACGTCGTGCACGATGGTGCGCAGGTCCATGCGCACCATCTGCTGGATGATCGGGATCATCAGAATGAGGCCGGGCCCGCGCACGCCCGAGAAGCGGCCGAGCGTGAACATCACCGCGCGCTCGTATTCGCGCAGGATGCGGATGCCGGAATAGAGGAAGACGACGACGATCGCCGCGATTGCGATGTAGACGGCGCCGCCGGTCAGCATGCTGAACATGGCTTGCTCCTGCTTGTTGCGTTCTTAGGGTTCCGGCGCGATCACCAAAGTCAGATCGTGGCGCGCGAGGATGCGCACGCGCTGGCCGGGCGCAAGCGGCGCGGCCGAGGTGGCGCGCCAGCGTTCGCCCTTGACCTGCACTTCGCCGCCGCTGGTCGTCCCAGCGCACGACTTCGCCGGCGCTGCCGACCAGCGCGGCGTCGCCGGTGGCGACCGTGCGCCGGTGCGAGCGCCAGACCGCGGCGAGCGCGATCGCGAACAGCGCCAGGCTGACGGCGGTCGCACTTGCCACCACCGTCCAGGACAATTCGAAGCCGGGCGCATCGCCGCTGAACAAAAACAGCGAGCCGACCGCGAAGGCGACCACCCCGCCGACCGCGAGCGCGCCGGAGGGCGCGAAGGCTTCGCCCACCATCATGGCGACGCCGAGCAGCAAGAGCGCCGACGCCGGCGTAATTGATCGGCAGCAGATTGAGCGCGTAGGCCGCGATCAGCAGCGAAATGCCGCCGATCACGCCGGGCAGCACGGCGCCCGGGCTGAAGAACTCGAACAGGATGCCGTAGATGCCGGCGAGCAGCAGCAGATAGGCGATGTTGGGATTGGTGATGGTGGCAAGCAGCTTGCTGCGCCAGTCGGGCGCGACGCGTCTCGGTTTTGAGCCCGCGTGTCGCGAGCGTCAACTCGCGGCTGCCGAGCTTGACGCTGCGGCCGTCGGCCTGTTGCAGCAGGTCGGTGAGGCTGTCGGCGGTGAGTTCGATGACGCGCTGCTCTTTGGCCTCGCTGTTGGTGAGCGTGGCGGCCTCGCGCACGGCCTTTTCCGCCCATTCGGCGTTGCGCCCGCGCAATTGCGCGAGGCTGCGGATATAGGCGATGGCGTCGTTCACCGCCTTGGCTTCCTCGGCGCTTTTGGCGTCCTTCTTGTCGTCTTTCTTGTCGCTGCCGAACAGGCCGCCGCCGAGCGCGACCGGGGTCGCCGCGCCGAGATGCGTGCTCGGCGCCATGGCGGCGAGGTGGCTGGCGTAAAGGATGTAGGTGCCGGCGCTGGCGGCGCGCGCCCCGCTCGGCGCCACGTAGGCGATCACCGGGACGGGCGAGTCGAGAATGTCGTGGATGATCTCGCGCATGGAGGAGGACAGCCCGCCGGGCGTATCGAGCCGCAGCACGACCACGCGCGCGTTGCGGCGGGCGGCTTCCGCCAGCCCGGCATGGACATATTCCGCCGTCGCCGGCCCGATCGCGCCGTCGATGTCGAGCACGACCGCGATGCCGGCCGCCGGCGGCTCCTGCGCCAGCACGGCGGGCGCCAAGGCGAGCAAGACCGCGGCAATGAGGTTGGACAAAATGCGCGCCATCGGCGGACCTCAGCGCATGCTGGGCGCCGATCCTGCCATAGCGGGTCAGGAGAGGGAACCGGAACGCGGACGTGGGCTTCGGCGTTGCCCGCAGAGCATGTCAAACCCGCGCAAACAGACCTCACCTTGGCGCGCGCTCGCCGTTCACGTAGCCATGGGCGCGGGGCTGGGCGCGTTTTTCGCGCTGACGCTGATCGTCGAGGATGCCTCGGCCAGCACCGGCCACAGCGCCATGCCGCAATTGACCGCCGCCGTTCTCGCCGGCTTTTTCATTCTGCTGTTCGCGGTCGGCGCCGGGATTACCGGCTATATTTTCGACACGATGGACCAATCCTGAAACGGAACGGAGAGACGGCGCGCGCCGCCTCTCCGTCGTCGCGACGTTACTCGATCTCCTCGATCACGCGGCGGTCGCCGGGGTCGACCAGGTAGATGTTGTCGTTGCGCCGGATGTAGCGATAGCTGCGAACCTCCGGCACCTCGCGGTAGACCTCGTCCGGGAACGTTTCGACCTCGACGCTTTCGGGCAAGGGGCGGCCGACCTCGATTTCTTCGACGCGCGTGGTTGTGCCGGTGGTGACGTGGCGGCGCGAGGCATGCTTGTGGATGATCTCGCGCTGCTGCTTGCTCAGGCTCAATTTACGCGTGGTCCTGGATTCGGCTCGCGCATGCGAGGGGCCCGACCGCTCGATCACGTCGACGATCTCGTGCGTCCTCGGCTCGACGATGACGATATCCTCGCGCACCACGAAGAAGTCGTAGCCGCGATATTGCGGAACGATCTCAACCACCGTCGTTGGCAGCGGGCGCAGCGTCACCGTGCGCGGGACCACGGTGCCGACCGAGACGGAGAAGTTGACGTTCCTCACCGGCTTGACGCTGATCTTGGCGACGGCGCTATGCAGCCGCGTCTTGGCATCGGCATTGAGCGTGGCCGACACGCGCGTCCGAGTTTCGCCGGCGGGCTTGGACTGGTTTTGATTGCGGTCGCGGTCAGAATTCACGCTCGAGCGCTCGCGCGTCGGCGCGGAGCGCTCATTCGCGGCATTCGACGGCTCGGCCTTCGAGGGCTCGGCTTTCTCCGCCGTTCCGGTGGTGGAGCGCTGCGGATCCGTGCTGCGCCGCGTGTCGCCGGCGTTACGGGTGTCGGACTTCGCGTCCGATTGCCGCGCCTTGTCGGCCGCCGGGTCGGAATCGCGGCGCGCTTCGCCGGTGGTGGCGTTGGTTTTGCTCTTGTCCGGCAGCGAACTCTTGTCCGACGCCGAGCGGCTGTTGCTGGCGTCGTCCTTCTTGCTGGCCGAATTCTGCGGCGCGGCGCGCTCGTTCTTACTGTTGCGCTCGGAGCGGGTGGACTTCTGATCCTGCTGCTGCGCTTGCGGGACGGCTTGATCGCGGTTCACGTCGCGGTCGCGATGAACCTGTGCGGAGACGGGCGACAGGCCCAGCGTCAGGGCGACTGCCGCGCTGGTCAAAAGCAGCTGGCGTTTCATGCATGGCCTCCTTCAGTTGCGTTGTTGCGGGGCGGGGTTTTTCGTCTCAATGCCAACGCGTTGTGCAATGCCGGCGTTCCGATGTTCCTTCGCCATCAAGTTCCAAGCGGCGCGACGAATATGAAAAAAATGTGAAAAAAGAAGCCCCGCTGGTTGCGGGGCTTCTTCAAGCGCGCGATGTGGGGGAAAACTACCGGCGCGTTTTTGTGTCGACATCGTGGTCGTGGTCCGGGTCCTTCAAGTTCTGCTGCTTCTTTTCATGACCGGGCGCAAATTTCGAGGCGCCGGTCGTTTTGCCAGTTGTTTCGTCGCGCTGCATCTCGTGGCCGGGCGCGTAATACGAGGCGCCTGGCGCGTTGTGGGAACCCTTCTGCTGCATTTCATGCCCGGGGCTCACCTTGGATGCGCCCTGCGCCAGCGCGGCTCCCGGAACGATCAGCAATCCGGCAGCCATGATCGGGATCAATGCTTTCATTGTTTCGTCCTCCTGCTCGTCAGACTCGGAATCCAACTTCTCAACGGCAGGATCGTTCCGGCGCGCGTCAGCGTGACCAGTCGGGAACTCGGTTTCAATTTGAAGATGGTGAGCGTGCCGTAAGTGTCGCTGCAACGATTTGCCGTTTCGTGCGCGAGCGTGCGTGCGCAACGGGCCGGCCACGCGGCGGGCGGCCGCGTGGCCTTCGATGTCTAACCGCGAATGTTACTTGGTCGCCGCCGAGAGCATTTCTTCGACGTGCTCCCAGTTCACCAGGTGATCGAGAAAAGCCTTGAGGTAATCCGGGCCGGCGATTGCGATAGTCGATGTAATAGGAGTGCTCCCACACATCGCAGCCGAGAATCGGCGTTCCGCCATGCACCAGCGGATTTTCGCCGTTCGCCGTCTTCATGATGGCGAGCTTGCCGTCCTTCACCGCGATCCAGCACCAGCCGGAGCCGAATTGCGTGACGCCGGCCTGCGCGAAGTCCGTCTTCATTTTTTCGACGCCGCCGAGATCGCTGTCGATCTTGGCCTTGAGCTTGGCCGGGATTTTGTCGCCGCCGCCGTTCGGCTTCATCCACATCCAGAAATGGATGTGGTTGTAATGTTGGCCGGCATTGTTGAAGAGGCCGGCATTCTTGCCGAAGGAGCCCTTGACGACCTCCTCGAGCGACTTGCCTTCGAGCCCGGAGCCTTCCAGCAGTTTGTTGCCGTTGTCGACATAGGCCTTGTGATGTTTGTCGTGGTGATATTCGAGCGTCTCGCGCGACATATACGGCGCCAATGCGTCGTAGCTGTAGGGCAGTTCGGGCAGCTTGAATGACATCTTCGTCCTCCTCGATCGATAAACGATGAACAGGTTGCGCCGATCCCAAATGAAACCGGCGTGTCTCCGGCGAGTTCCTCAAGCTGAGTAGGTAGGCTCTGGCGCGGGCCGGGGCAACCAAGGCCGCCGCTCTCCCTGAATTAGCGGTTGCCGCCGGGACCGGAACAGGCGAGAATTCCTCGTGGGCTTAGAAGCTTAGGCGGCCGCCGGGCGGCGCCTGTGGGGACATCGAGAGGGGTCAAACCGCGCATGTCGGTTGTGTTGGTCATTGTCGGCGCGCTGGCGTTTGTGGCCGGCCTCGCCATGGTCGGATTTGGCATTCCGATTAAGGAGTTCAGCTTCGGCAATACCCTCATTGCCGCGGGCGCCCCGGTGGCTGTGGGCGGATTGATCATCATCGGTCTCGGTGCCGTGGTGTCCAAGCTGCGCCAACTCAATGAAACCTTGAATGCGCACGCACCCTTGGCCGCGGCCCCCAATATGTTCGAGGCAACGATCCCGCCGCGCGCTATCCCGCCCGCCGCCGACCTTCCATTTCCGCGCCGGCCACGGGCGACCGAGTCGGAACGGCCGCTGCCGCCGCGCGCGAGCGAAGCGAGCGGCCCGGTGCCGGAAAAACCATTCGGCGATGCGCCGGTGCTGCCCAATCCGGAGCTCGCGCCGGCGCCAACCGGGGACATAGCAGGAGCAAAAGAAAAAGAAGACACGGCGGGAGCAACAGAAAAAGAAAAAGGCGCGGCCGCTGGCACCGCCCCCGCGGCCGACGGCCCCGATGCCGCCGCTGAGGCCAATGGCGCCTATGCCGCCGCCTCCGGCAGCGACCGCCGAGCGGGGCACGCCATTACGGCCGCCGCCGCCGAAAGATCTGCCTGGCCCGCCTGGCCCCTTGGCCCGCCTCCCGTCGAACCGCGCCAGGAGCAAGCCGACCGGCCCGCTTGGCGCGCGCCACCGCCGGCCGAACCGCCGCAGGAACGCGAGCTCAGCCAACCGAGCCGCTTCGATGCCATGTGGCCGGCAGACGAAGCCAAGCCGGCCAAGCCTGCTTTCGGCGCCGATAGCAACGCGGAGCCTGAGCCGCCGCCGCGCGAGAACGTGCCGCCAGCCGAAGCCGGGCCGGAGATGCTGCCGCCCGGTGGGGAGCAGCTGCGCGCTGTCGCGATTCTCAAATCGGGGGTGGTCGACGGCATGGGTTACACGCTTTACGTCGATGGGTCGATCGAAGCCGAACTGCCGCAGGGGACGTTGCGCTTCGCGTCGATCACCGAGCTGCGCGGCTACCTGCAAAACAACGCATAAAGGCCGTTCGCCGCCGCGCGACGACTGCAACATCAAAGTCAAAGCTAGAATTTCGCCGCGCTTATTCTTGCCGCGACTTCCATTCGATAGTAGATTTGCAAAATAGTGCTTTGCCTTTGTTGCTCAGAGTTGCATGTCTTGCGCTCGCCCTGGATGCGGCGGCGCGGAGCGGGGGTCACACGATGAACGACACCACGGCCAACGGCAGCCACATCGAACTGACGGCGGAAATCGTCTCGGCCTATGTAAGCAACAATACCGTTGCGGCGAGCGACATCCCCGCTTTGATCAACCAGGTGCACGCGGCACTGGCGCGGGTTTCCGGCGATGGCGGGGAGGCGACGGCCGAGCCGTTGAAGCCCGCGGTGTCGGTGAAAAAATCAATTACCCCCGAACACATCGTCTGTCTCGAGGATGGCAAAAAGTTCAAGTCGCTCAAGCGTCATTTGCGCACGCAATACAACATGACGCCGGAGCAGTACCGGGACAAATGGAACCTGGCGGCCGATTATCCGATGGTGGCGCCCAATTACGCGGCCGCCCGCTCGCAATTGGCCAAGCAGATGGGACTTGGCCAGCAACGCCGCCGGCGCGCCAAGTAGCCGCGGTTCCCCGGCTAAAAAGCCCTGGGATATTTTCCTTGCGCCCTTGTTTTTAGGCGTGTAATCCTGTAGGGTATAAGTCCTACAGGAGGATTGCTATGGCATATCGGGCAGGCGACCATCGCGCGGCGCGGCTCGCCGGGCAAATCGGGGGTGTCGCCACGTCTGCGGCGCCGCGCGTGCGCGCGCAAAAATCGCATCGCGGCCCAGCCGAGCCGCAGCGGCCGGCGATCGATCCCTTGCGGGCACGGCATTTGGCGCTCGCCGAACGCCAGGTCGCGACCGACCTCGGCCGCGTCAGCGTTACCGTCGACGAAGCCGAAAGCCCGCTCGCTTGGCTGGCGCGCCGACGCGGCCGCGACGGGCGGCCGCTGATTGCGGCGGAACAGTTCCAGGCCGGCGAGCGTCTGCGCGCCGACTTCACCCGCGCGCATTTGATGCCGCGCACGACCTCCAATTGGTCGCAGCCCGTCGCCGACGGCCGTCGCGGCGCCGGCAGCGCCGCCGAATTCACCGAGGCCATGGTCGCCGCGCGCGCCAGCGTGCACCAGGCGCTCGACGCGGTCGGCCCTGAATTGTCCGGCCTGCTGCTCGACGTGTGCTGCTTCCTGAAAGGCCTCGAAGATGTCGAACGTGAACGCGCCTGGCCGCATCGCTCGGCCAAAATCGTGCTGCAGCTCGCGCTCGACCGGCTGGCTCGCCATTACGGCTATGCGAGAGAGATCCGCGGACCGGCGCGCGCGCCGGTGCGGACCTGGCTCGCGGACGATGCCGCTTTCAAGGTCGACGGCAGCTAGGCAACCGCGGCGAGCGCCGCCTGGGCCTCGGCGCGGATGCGCTCGACCATGGAGCGCAGGCCGTTGGAGCGCTGCGGGGTGAGGTTTTCGCGCAAGCCGAGGCGATCGAAAACCGCCAGCGCGTCGGTCGCCAGAATCTCGCGCGCGCCTTTGCCCGAATAGAGCGCGAACAAGATGGCGATCAGCCCGCGCACGATATGGGCGTCGCTGTCGCCGTCGAAGGTCAGAAGCGGGCCGGCGGCGCCATCGCGCTTGACATGAGTGACCAGCCAGACCTGGCTCGCGCAACCGCGCACTTTATTGGCCTCGACATGCGCGGCCTGCGGCAGCGGCGGCAGCTCGCGGCCGAGTTCGATGACGTAGCGATAGCGGTCGTCCCACTGCTCGAGCAGCGTGAAATTCTCGATGATGTCGTCGATCGCAGCCATAACGTCCCGGCAAGCCTCTCGGCGAGGATATATAGGCGCGATCCGCGCCTTTGGCCAAAAGAGATTGCCGCGGCGAAAGTCCCGCGATGAAGCCCGCCGTATCGATAATCCTAGGCCGAGGGGCGGCGCGGCGGCAGCGGGACCGGCGCATGCCAGGCCGGCTGGACGTCGCTTTGATTCAAGGTGCCGTTGCCGGCAATCACCGGCGGCGTCTTGGCTCGCCGTCTTGGCCGCCGGCTTGGCGGCCGGCTCGGAGTTGGCCAGTTTGGCGGTGATGAATTCATAGATCATGCGGGCGCCGGCCTCGGCCTTGTGGCCGATGGCGACCGCGACCTTGCCGCCGGCGGTGCAAGCCTCCGGCTGGCGGTCGCAGAAACCGCGCGCATCGCTGACCGCCGCGCTCGCCAGCGTGACCGCCTCGGTCGTATTGATCTGCGCCTCCGGCGACGTCGGCTGCGTGCCGCCGGCCGACAGCAGCACGCACACGACGCCCAGCCAAAACGTCATCCGCAGCAGAAAGAACATGATCCTACCCACGCTTCCCCGGCGGCCTTTGCGCCGCCTTTGAACTAAACCGTAGCAGATAGGCTTGAAGCCGCCGTTGGCGCGGCCCGGCGGTTTTTGCGTTAAGTCGAGGCGAATGCGATGCGAATTTTCCTCAAATTTGAGACAGTCGCATTCCGCCCGGCAACGGCCGGCGCACTGGCGCGCGCGCTGCCATGGTTAGCGCGCCGGTAACTATTGCGCGCGCGGCTAATGCAGGCGTGCAAAGGCAACCGAAATTTCACCATGCGCGCCGATTGGCGGCGGCAAAGCGCCGAATGCGACCGCCGACGGCGGCCGATTTCGCCGTTGCCGCGGCGCCTTAGCGTTCGCTTAAGCCGCCCTCCTTAGGATTTCCCCGCGAAAAGGGGACGCGTCTGAAGTTTGCAAGACGTGCGACAGGGACGGTGAGTATTCTCACGCCGGTGTGGAGCTACGTCGATGCTTTGGTGCATCCGACGGCGCGGCAGGACGCGCTGACGGCGGCGCGCCATCGCGCCTTCATTGCGCCGCGCCTGCTCGGCAGCCTGCTCGCGCTCGCGGGCTTTCCCGTCTATCTCGCCTTGCGCGGCGTGCCGGGCGCGCTCGAACTGGGCGTTTTCGCCTGGCTGCTGGCGCCGATCCTGATCGCCTATTTCCTCTCGCGCACGGGCCGCTACGACAGCGCGCACGTCTTGTCCTCGCTCTCGCTCACCGGCCTGGTCGCGACGGTCGCGTGGTGCAGCGGCGGCATCACCTCGTTTGCCGCCATCTGGCTGGTCGTTGTGCCGCTCGAGGCCTCGCTATCGGCCTCGCGCCGGGTGGTGGCGATGGCGTCGACCTTCGCGCTCGCCGCCGCCGGGTTGCTGCTGGTGCTGAGCGCGGGCACGCTCTTGCCGCCGCCTGTCGCTGCCGATAACGCCGGCGCACTGGCGGCGCTCGGCATCATCTCGGCCGCGCTCTACGCGGCCGGGCTTGCGCTCGGCGCCGCATCGCTGGCGCGCACCAGCTTCTGGCTGCTCTATGCCGAGGAGGACCGCTACCGCTTGCTCGCTCGCAACATGACCGACGTCATCACCCGCCACGGCCGCAACGGCAGCGTGCTGTTCGTATCGCCGGCGGCCGAGCAGTTGTTCGGCGCGCGCGCGGACGAGCTGATGGGCCACGGCCTGTTCGACCGCGTGCATGTCGCGGACCGGCCGGCTTATCTCAGCGCGCTCACCGACGCGGCGGCGACCGGCGAGGCCCGTTCGCTCGAATTCCGCATGCGCCGCGACGAAATTTCCGGCGCGCACGGCCATTTCCTGTGGGTCGAAATGCGCTGCCGGCCGTTCGACCGGGGGGCCGACGACGGTGCGGCGGCAGCGACGCGCGAAGTGGTCGCGGTACTGCGCGACGTGAGCGAGCGCAAACGGCAGGAGCAGGCCCTGGAGCTCGCGCGCGGTGAATCCGAGCGCGCCAACGCCGCCAAGAGCCGCTTCCTGGCCACGATGAGCCATGAGCTGCGCACGCCGCTCAATGCCATCATCGGCTTCTCCGACATGCTGACTAACGAGACGCTGACCTTCGAGGCCGCGCGCAAAGCCGAGTACGCGCGTCTGATCAACGAATCGGGTCGCCATCTGCTGTCGGTGGTGAACGGCATCCTCGACATGTCGAAGATGGAGAGCGGCAATTTCGAGATCACGCCGGAGCCGTTTGCGCCGGCGCAGGCGATCGCCAGTTGTTGCGAATTGCTGGCGCTGAAGGCGCAGGACGCCGGTGTCGAACTCAAAGCGCGCATCGCCGTTGACCTGCCGGAAATGGTGGCCGACCGCCGCGCGCTCAGCCAGATCCTGATCAATCTGATCTCCAATGCCGTCAAGTTCACGCCGCGCGGCGGCCGGGTGACGGTCGGGGCGGCCTGCGAAGGTGCCAAAATCGCGCTCACGGTCGAGGACACCGGCGTCGGCATCGGCGCCGACGACCTGCCGCGGCTGGGCGAAGCCTTCTTTCAAGCGCGCGCCTCCTATGACCGCCGCCATGACGGCACCGGGCTCGGGCTGTCGATCGTCAAAGGCTTGGTGCGGCTGCACGGCGGCGAGATGGATATCACGAGCCGGCTGGGCGTCGGCACGCGCGTGGTCGTGTGGCTGCCGATCGATTGCGAAGGCGCGCGGCCGGCGCAACCGGTCGCGCTCATCGGCGAGCGCGTAAGCGAACGGGCGGAGCCGGCATTCATGCAGGTGAAGAAAATTGCCTAGGCGCACCGCAATACGGGAAATCGAGCGCAGCGCCTGGGCGGTCGCCGCCATGCACTATCGGCGCGAAATCGTCGGCATCGTCTTGGCGGCGGCGGCGACGTTGACGATCTTTGTCAACGCGCTGTTTCTGCAACACGGTCCGCATCCGTCGCCGATCTTCGCAACCCGGCCTTTGGTGAAACCGGTGCAGCCGGCGGCGGCGCCCGCGGTGCCGCCAAAGGCCAAGCCTGACGCAAGCCTGCAAAACCGGACTCAGCTGATCGCCGACATCCAACGCGAGCTCACGCGCCGCGGCTTCTACGACGGACCGGCCGACGGCATCTGGGGCGCCAAGACCGATGCGGCGGCGCGCGATTTTGCGCAAGCCGCCGGCCTAAAGATGAATATCCAAGCGAGCGACGCTTTGCTGCGCGCGATCGCCGCATCCAATACACAAGCGAAAAACGGCCCGCCCGCGGCGCCGGCGGCGCCGCACGACGATCCGATCGCCAAACTGCTGGCGCCGTCCCCGCGCGTGACTCGCGGTTCAGCGCGCGCTCGCCGATTTCGGTTACGGCCAGGTCAATGCCGACCGGCATTTACGACCCGGACACGCGTAGCGCGATCGAAATCTTCCAGCGCGAGCGCCGCCTGCCGGTGAACGGCGAAATCACCGACGAGCTTGTGCGCGAACTCGCCGCCGTCGCCGGCCGCCCGCTGGAGTGATTGACGCCGCCGCGGCCCGGCGTGTTACTGAAGTCCATGCGGCTCAAATCCGGAATCTGGGTGGCGGCCTATCTGCGCCGTTGCAACGTCGAAGGCGCATTCGCAGCGGTGCGCCGGCGCGGCGCGGAAGAAGCCGGTGCCGTTTTTATCCTGGTCAACCGCCTCGACGGCACGGCGGTCTTGTATGGGCCGGCGCCGCAGAGCGCGTTCGACGAGGCGCAACCGGCCGACCGCATGTTCAGTGCGGTGCTGGGCGGGAGCGCGCCAGTTCCGGCGGCGGAAGCCGAGGCGCGCATCGCTCGCGAGATCAAGTTCGATCCCGATGTCTGGCTCGTCGAGGTCGAGGATCGCGCCGGGCGGCACTTCCTCGATCGGTTGGTGAGCTAGCGGCCGGGCATGCGGGTGCGCGGCGGCTCCGCGCGGACACGTGCCGCGCGGCGCGGCGCCGGGCTCGCGTAGGAACGCGCGCTGTGCTGCTCATCGTCCCAGTAAAAGGGCGCGTGCGCCGGTCGCCTCCGATCCGCACCCTTGCGCCAGATCGAAACCATGCGGGTGGCGGCGTTCGGCGTGAGTTCGTCGAAAAGATCGGCGAGCTTATAAACGCGCACGACCGACTGGCCGATGACCGGATTGAGCAACAACAGGATGCGGTGGAGCACCTCGGCTTTCATGCCGAGCGCCTTGGCCGCAACCACAATCGGTTCGCCGGACTGGTCCTGAACGATGAGTGCAGCGATTTCGGGTGCGATGCCGAGGCCGTGCTCGAGCAGCCGGGTGAATTTGGCGGTATCGTGCGTGAGCACGGCCGTTTCGAGGTCGCCGATCGTCTCGGCCGAGGCCGTCATGGGGCGAATGGAGCCGGCGTCGGCGGCGTCGAGATTGGTCAGGATCAGACGGCGCTCTTCCGCGCCTGCGCTGAAGAACAAAGCGGTGAGGTCCTGCTCGGCCGGCGCCGGCAGCTCGCGCGGGCTCCGCCGGCGCCGCGCCGGCATGGCTTTCCAGCCGGCGCAGCACGGCCGCCGGCGCTGCGCGATAGGCCTTGAGCCGCGCCATCACGGTCGCGCGGGTCGCGGCGTCGACGGCATCGACCAGGCCGAGCGCCAATTCGACGTATTGGGTTTCCTCGGCCGCGCTATGCGCGGATTTTTGCACGTAAAGATCGGTGAGGACGCGCAGCAATGTCGGGCGGATATCGACGCCATCGCGGCAGGCGAGGTCGAACAGGCTGTCGAGCGGAGGATACGCGGGCGACTTGATCATGGCGGCTACGCAACACAAGCGGGCGATGTCGCACATTATCCCTGCCGCGTTAGCGGACCGTTAACCTTGGGGACCCTTTAATTGCGACAAGGCGCCGATCCGGCCGATCCATAAGGCAACACGCCGGAACGGGAAGGGGCTGCAATGGGCGAAGTTATCCGGTTCCCGGACGAGGCGGGCCATCTGCGTGCCGCCAAATATTCCGACCCGCATGGCGAGCCGGCGACCGTCATCATCCTGCCGGTGATCCGGATCGAACGCGATCCGGATGGCTCCAGCAGCGAGCCGCACTCCGGCAACAGCGCCGGCCGCCGCCGTCGCCGCCGTGTAGCGCGCTGATCGAACGCCTGGCATCATGCGATGAACCGCTCGCCGCCGCCGCTGGGGGACTCTACCTGGCGACGGCCTCTCTTCGCGCTAGCCACACTCGTGCTGCTGGCGGGCTGCGCCAACGGCGACTTCGGCGAGATTTACCCCTCTTTGGTGCGCGACGACATCCACGACTGGGTCGCGGAAAAGGCCATCGCCAACAAGCCCGCTTTGCCGTCCGATCTTCCGCTGACCGACGATGAGCGCGCCTTGCGCGACCTCGCCTATCCGTTGATCGAGGCGCCCTATGACCGGCATAAATGGTACTCGATCGCGGGCGAGTACGGCTGGATCGGCGCCAACATCGGGACCGGGTTCGATCGCGCCGCCTACTGGGGCCATTTGTGCGCGTCGGAGGCCCGCTCGCCGTCCTCGCGCTACGCGCGGCTCACCGACGATATCCGCAACGATACAACGCGACTGCCGCAATTCTTCGAGACTGCGACGCGGGTGCTCGATATCGACGGCAAGCGCTACAAGAGCATGGCCTACGTTTCGGATCTCGGAAAATCCGAGCGCAAGAACGCGCTGCGGCGCATCTACGAGAACGCTCAGATCGTGGCGATGGTGCGCGTGAGCCTGGCGCAGCGCGTCACCGGTTATCGTTACGCACTGGGCCACCTGATCGTCGAAACCCCGTCCCAACAGGGCGTGGACGTCGAGCGCGTGCTCAACCAGTTCGAGGAACGCGTCGCCTATTACCGCACGCACCCGGCAGCGACCTGGAAGCGCGAGCCGAGCCTGGCGTCGGCCGGCTGATCAATCCTCGGGCTTGAAATCTTCCAACTTCTTGCACTGCGCCCCCGCAATCGCGGCTTGCGTCGCCGCCATCAAATCAGGCTCCGGCGCCAGCGCGCGGATCGCGATCAGCCCGGTCAGCGTCGGCGATTCGACGATCAGCCGGTCGGCAGCCGTGACGTTCTCGTCCTCCGGCAACTCGCCGTGTTGTTCGGCGGTCATCAGGTCGAGCTCGATCGCGCGCCGTCCCGCGGAGCGGTCGTTGATGGCGTAATAAGCGATGTCGCGGCGGGTGTAGAACGACACCGACGTATAGGCGAGGCTGACCGGCACCGTGAGCTTGAGCGGACCTTGCGAAAGATCATAACGGCAGATCGCGCTGGCATAGGCCGGATCCATGAAGGGCATGGCGGCCTTCTCGGGCGTCGGCAAAGGCAGCGCCACCACCGTATTCACGGGCGCAATCGATGCCAGCCGCGAATAGGCGTCCTGGTCGGCTGTGCGCGGCAGGATAAAGATGGTCGCCAAATGCACGATGCCGCCCAGCAGCGCGCCCCCGATCAACATCAGCAGCCAGCGGATCATGGGCAGCTCCTGACGCTGAGCGCGGGCATCGGCACTTCGCGGCCTTCCTTGGTCGAGATGCCGACCGAGGTGTCGTAAAACCGCAGCGCCAGCACGTAGCGCTCGACGCCGCCGGTCGGCAACCAATTGCCCGGGCTCGCCCGCGGCGCGATCGTGATCTGGAAACTGCCGTCGGCGCGGCGCAGGATTTCCTGGCTGGTGAAGCCGTAGCGCTTGACCGAATTGGCGACCAGTTCGCCGTCCGCGCCATAAAGCGTCAGCGTCCAATAGCGCGCCGCCGGCGTAATGCCGGTGAGTTCGACGTCGCAGCGCCCGTCGAGCAAGCGGCCTTTGTCGTCGGCGCGAGCCAGGAATTCCACGCCGTCGCCGAGCGCGATCGGTAGACGGCCGAGCCGCGCGATCGCCGCCTGCGCATAAGGGTCGATGTCGGCGGTGCCGGTTTTCGGCCACGCCGTCCAGGGGCCGATCGACAAGGTGCTGAATCCTTGGCCGCGCGTGAGGCTGATATAGGTCCCGCCGAGACCGACGATGGCGGCGACAAGAAGCATAAACAGCGTTCCGATAAGCAGCCGCACGTTCGATCCGCTAGGTGGAAGCCGTTGATTGAGGCCTGAGACTACGCCGGAAAGGACGGGCGGCTAATCAGTTCCGTCCGAACGCCCGCCCTTCCAAAGTCGCCGCCAGCGCGTCGCCGGTGCCGGGGATGCCTCCGCTCTGCTTCTTCTTGTCGGCGGATACGCTCGGCGGCGGCGGGCCCATCGCGCGGCTGGCGTCATCCATCATGTGTTCGAGACGCGCGAGGATTTCGGCGCCGTGCTTGGTCAGCATCACCGGCCGCGGCGGCGGCGGCGGCTCGCCCGGCTTGGCCTTGAGCTCGGCGACCGTCGCCGGCTGCCGGTCGTGCGGCACCGGAATTCCCGGCAGCTGTTTGATCTCGATGCCCTGATGGGCATAGGCCATGATCGCGTGCCAGGTCATCGCCGGCAGCGAGCCGCCGGTCATGCGGTTGGTCGACTCGTAATTGTCGTTGCCGAACCAGACGCCGCACACGAAGTTGCCGGTGTAGCCCATGAACCAGGCGTCGCGGAACGCGTTGGTGGTGCCGGTCTTGCCGGCGGCGGCGATGTTGTCGAGGCGGGCGCGCCGGGCGGTGCCGTTTTCCACGACGCTGTTCATCATGGTGATCATGTCCTGCGCGACCTTCGGCGGCAGCGCCTGCTTCGGCTTGGGGCCGTCGCGGTCGAAGCGCCAAATCAGCTTGCCGTCGCCGGTGCGCACCTCGAGGATGGCGTGCGGCGCCACCGCCTTGCCGAGATTGGGGAAGGTGGCGTAGGCGCCGGTATGCTCGAGCAGATTGACGGCGTCGGCGCCGATCGGCAGCGAGGGCGTATCCGGCAGCACCGATTTGATGCCCATGTCGTGCGCGGTCTTGATGATGCGCGCGCGGCCGAGCTTGGGGTTGCCGTTGCCGATCGAGATCGACAGGCGCACCGCGATGGTGTTGATCGAATGGGTGAGCGCCTGGATGAGCGTCATCGAGCCGCGATAACTGTTGCCGTAATTGTGCGGACACCAGTTGCCGATGCAGATCGGCGCGTCGACCACGATCGACGACGGCTTGAAGCCGCGCATCAGCGCGGTGGCGTAAACGTAGGGCTTGAACGAAGAGCCGGGCTGGCGCATGGCGTCGGTGGCGCGGTTGAACTGGCTGGCGCCGTAGTCGCGGCCGCCGACCATCGCGCGCACCGAGCCGTCGATGTCCATCAAAACCGCGGCGGCTTGATGCGCGTTGTATTCGTTGCCGTATTGCCGCAGCGAATTCTCGACCGCGAGGTCGGCCGCGTGTTGCAGATTGGGGTCGAGCGCGGTGCGCACGACGAACACGCGCTCGTTCATGGTTTTCGGGAAGGTGTCGACCAGTTGCTTCATCTGGTCGAAGGCCCAGTCGAGATAATAATTCGGCGCGCGTTCGTCGCGGCGGTCGACGGGGGCGGCGGGGTGGCGCCGGGCGCCGAAAACCTGGCCCTCGGTCATGAATCCGGCTTCCACCAGATTGTCGAGCACGACGTTGGCGCGCGCGCGCGCCGCCGGCAGATTGACGTGCGGCGCGAACTTGGTCGGCGCCTTGAACAGCCCGGCGAGCATCGCGGCTTCCGCCAGGTTCACGTCGCGCGCCGACTTGTTGAAATAATAGCGCGCCGCCGCATCGACGCCGAAGGCGCCGCCGCCCATATAGGCGCGGTCGAGATACAACTTCAGGATCTCGTTCTTGGTCAGCCGCGATTCCAGCCACAGCGCCAGGAACGCTTCCTTGATCTTGCGGTCGAGCGTGCGCTCGTTCGACAGAAACAGGTTCTTGGCGAGCTGCTGGGTGATGGTGGAGCCGCCCTGCACGACGCCGCCGGCCTTGGCGTTGGTCAGCAGCGCGCGGAAGGTGCCGCCGATGTCGACGCCGAAATGCTCGTAGAAGCGCCGGTCCTCGGTCGCCAGCACCGCCTTGATCAGGTGGTCGGGGAACTGCTCGAGCGGGATCGAATCGTTGTGGCGGATGCCGCGGGTGCCGATCTCGTTGCCGTAGCGGTCGAGGAAGGTGACGGCCAGTTCCGACTTCTTCAGCCAGTCGTCGTCGGAGGTCTCGTGGAACGCGGGGATGGCGAGCGCCAGCATCAGCACGGCGCCGGCGGTGCCGAGCGTGAGGCCTTCGGAGACGAATTCGTTCAGCCCAGCGCCGCCAGCCGGCGGCGTGGAAGCGGTCCATGAAGGTGGAGAAGCGCTCGTAGGCCTCGCGCGCGCCCTTGCCCGAGCGGAACAGGGAGAAGTCGATCCAGGCGTCGACGCCGAGCAGCAGCCGCTTGAGATTGGGCTTCCAATCCTCGGGGAACAGGTCGCGCAAGGGGGCTCTCTTGGCCGAAGGTGTTGAGGGACCAAGCCTTTTGCCGGTCCGCCGGGTGTTTTAGCCGATCGGGCGCCGCCGCGCCATGGCCGGCGGGCGGCCGATTGCGGCGAGAGTGAACAGGAAATGCGGGGGAAAAGCGGCGGTTCCGGCGGGTTCGCCGGGGGACACGGCCGCGCCGCGTGCCACAGCGAACTCCCTCTCCCGCTTGCGGGGGAGGGTTGGGGCGGGGGCCGTCGAGGACCGGGGATATCAATTGAAATTCATGCCGTTGCGGCCTAACCCCTCCCTGTCCCTCCCCCCAAGCGGGAGAGGGGACGCTAGCGGCACGGCCTGCGACACAGACGCAAACCGTATGACGGCCAGCAAGCCCAGCCGCCGACAACCCCGCCCCGTTCTGGCGCAGCAAGCGCCTGTCGCAGATGAGCAAGGCCGAGTGGGAGAGCCTGTGCGACGGCTGCGGCCGCTGCTGCCTCAACAAGCTGATCGACGAGGACACCAACGCGACCGTCTACACCGACGTCGGCTGCAAGCTGCTCGACACGCAGGCCTGCCGCTGCTCCGACTACGCCCACCGCCAGGCGCGCGTGCCGGACTGCGTGCGGCTGACCGCGCGCAACGTGCGCCGGCTCGCCTGGCTGCCGCCGACTTGCGCCTACCGAATGGTTGCCAACGGCGGCGACCTGCCGTGGTGGCACCAGCTGAAATCCGGCTCGCCGCGACACCGTGCACGAGGCCGGCGTCTCGGTGCGCGGGCGCGTGAGCGCGAGCGAGAAGGACGTGCCGGACGAGAGGCTGGAGGAATATGTGGTGGCGTGGCCGGGGAAGTGGCCGAGGGGGAGTAGGAGGCACAACGGCAAAGGGAAATGAGGCAGGCGAGACGATGGCCGCACTCAAAGCCATCTCGACGGTCAGGCAGCCTTCAGCCGCGCCATCTCCGTATCAAATTCGAATCGCAGTTGGGCGCCTTCTTCCTCGGGCAACCATCCGGCCATGTGCGGAAAGATCGTCCGATACAGCAAGGTCTTATCCGGTCCCACGGGAGATTTTCCGCCGCACGCGCTTCGGCAAAAATTCTGTTCAGCCGCGTGCGGACTTGTCAGGATCGGGCCGATAGGCGGGAGGGGCCGTGTCAGGCTCGAACAGTTCGGGCTGCGAGTCGGTCCTGAACAGATCTTGTTGGGTCGGACGTGCCATGGTTGCCAAGAGTGGGTCGACCGCTCAATGTCGATATCGTAGATAAGACGAACAGTTAACATAAGTCGCGCCGCGCACCGTTATCAACGAAATTTGGCGGCTGTGGACAGATTAAACCGACCAGAGCGGCCGAGATTGAGGGAACGTTGACGGATAATCCGCGTACCCGTGAACTGTTGCGGCACCTCGCCACCCGTCCGGGCCATGACGAGGTGAAATCGGATTTTCGCCAACTCCTGGTCGAGGAGTTCGGCGTCGAACTCGGCGCGCTCGATTTCGAGCGCCGGGTTCCGGAGGTGAGAGGGCCGCCTCGACGCCCTGATCGGGCGCACCGTTTTCGAGGCCAAGCGGAATCTCGATCAGGAATGGGACGATGTCGTTCGGCGCATGCCGGACTATCTCGCTGACCGCGAGCGCGAAGAAGGCGAGCGATTCGTCGGCATCGCGTCGGACGGACTCAAGTGGGTCGTGTTCGAGCGCAGCGGCGACAACTCGTCAAGTTGAAGGAGACGATGCTCGATCCCGAAAAGCCCGAAATATTTCTCGCGTGGCTCGATGGCGCCGTTGCGCTCAAGAGCGCGCCTTCCGCCGGATCCGATCACGGTGCGGCTTGAGCTTGGCCAGGACTCGGTCGCATTTCGGCGCGCCAATGACGGCCTGCGGCTGCTTTGGGAGAGGGTGAAGGACGATCCGGCCGTCGCGCTGAAGCGGCAGCTCTGGGCGCAGCTCCTGAAATTGGTCTATGGCCGGGAAGTCGAAAGCGACGCGCTGTTCTTCCAGCACACGTTCCTCGTGATCGTCGCAAAGGCCATTGCGCTCGCCGTGCTGGGCCTGCGCGACGACAATCCGCGGCGCGTTCTGTCCGGTGCCGCGTTCGAGGCGGCCGGGCATCTTCGGCGCAGCCGAAAGCGACTTTTTCGATTGGGTCGTTGCGGCGCCCGATGGCGAGGACGCTCGTCCGCCGAATTCTTGACCCATGTCCGGCGCTTCCGCCTCGATCAGGTCGAAAGCGACGTCCTGAAGATCCTCTATGAGTCGCTGATCGACCGCGAGGAGCGGCACGGTCTCGGCGAGTATTACACGCCCGACTGGCTGGCGGCGAAGATCGTGCGTCATGCGGTCGAGCGGCCGATCGAGCAGCGGGTGCTCGATCCGGCCTGCGGCTCGGGCACCTTCCTGTTTCACGCCATCCGCAATTTCATCAAGGAAGCCGAAGAGGCCGGCCTTGAGGAGAAGCTGCGGGCGGAAGAGGCCACCAATCACATCGCCGGAATGGACATCCATCCGGTCGCTGTCATCATCGCCCGCGTCACTTATCTGCTGGCGCTGGCGCCGGTGATCGCCCGGCGCGCCGGCTCGCTGTCCATCCCCGTCTATCTCGGCGACGCGCTGCAATTGTCGACCGCGACGACGATGCATCTGAAAGAGCTGGTCATTCGCGTGCCGCCGCCGCCGGAGGGCGCCGACCTCAAGTTTCCGGAAATCTTCTGCAAGGAGATCCACCTGTTCGACAAGCTGGTCGCGCGGATGCGACAGGGCTCGGAACAGAGGATGACGGCGCGGCAGATCGAGCCCGCCTTCAAGCTGGAGGTGGAGAGGCACTACAAGCGCGACATGACCAAAGCGGAGGAAGAGGCCATTCGCGAAATGGTCGCGACGTATGTCGACCTTCGACGATCTTTGCCGGCAGGGCCGCGACTCGGTCTGGACCTACGTCGCGCGCAACCTGTCGCGGCCGCTGGCGCTGTCTTTCGGTGCCGGATGGGCTAACGTTGTGGTCGGCAATCCGCCCTGGGTCGCTTTCCGGCACATGAGCGCGGACCTGCAAAAGCGATTTCGCGAGCTGGCGAACGGCGAGCGGGTCTACGTCGGCGGCAAGTTCGCGACGCAGAATGATCTCGCAGCCTTGTTCACGGTGCGCGCGGCCTCTCTTTATCTTCGTGGCGGTGGGCGCATCGCGTTCGTGCTGCCGCTCGCGGCGCTCACGCGCGGACAGTTCGACAAATTCCGCACCGGCTCATTCTTGAGCGCAAGGATCGCCTGGGATGAAGCCTGGACGATGAACGACGATGTACAGCCGCTGTTTCCGGTGCCCTCTTGTGTCGTGTTCGGCCGCCGCCGCGCGACCGCGAAAGCCTTGCCCGACACCGTGCGGGCCTATTCCGGGCAGTTGCCTATGCGCGATGCCGCCGGAGGCTGTTGCCGATGCGGCGTTGACCGTGCAGGAAAATGCGCCGAAGCCGGCCGAAGGCCAGTTCACAGGCGGGTCGACGTACCGCAAATCGTTTCGGCAGGGCGCAACGCTTGTTCCGCGCATGTTGTGTCTCGTCGAGCGCAAGAGCCTGGGGCGTCTGGGCGGCGATCCGACCGCGCCATTCGTCGTCAGTCGCCGCAACAATCAGGAAAAGCAGCCGTGGAAGTCGCTGGCCGGCGTCGAGCACCGGGTCGAGGCGGAATTTCTGCACCCCGTGCTGCTGGGCGAAAGCATCTTGCCCTATCGTGTCTGGCGGCCATTCGAAGGCGTCGTGCCCGTCACGGCGCAAGGAGCAGTGTTGGATGCAGAGGCGGCCGCCAATCGCGGCTTATGGCGGGTTGCACGGTTGGATGTCCGCTGCCGAGACAATCTGGAATGAACGCCGAGAGCGGCGTCGAAAATTTCTTTGAGCTGAGCAATTCGATCACTATGGGAAGCTTGGCATCGCAGTTTCCTACTCCGCCGACTTCGTGTAGTATATGCCAAGGCAGGAACGATGCCGGCCGCATGTGTCGTTCGAGGTCGATGCGCAGTCATTGAGCACGAGCTCTATTGGGCGTGAAGTCGCGAGCGAGGACGAGGCGGCTATACTTTCGCCGCTATTCTAAACAGCGAAACATCTCGTGCTCGCGTGGCTGTCCCTTCAGGCACGCGGCCAATGGGGCGCTCGCGATTTCGACAAAGTGATGTTCACGTTGCCGATCCCGCGCTTCGATGCGTACGGATTCGCTTCACAACGAGCTCGCCGGCTGCCGCCGCCGAAGCCGAGCGAATAGCCGCGGCCTTCGAGCTGCCCGAGGCCGTGAAGTTTCAACGCGCGCGCAAGCTCATCCGCGATGCGCTGACCGAGATCAGGCATCGCCCCGCATATCGATGAACTGGTTGCGCGGCTGCTGGATCGATCTGCCGACGCAGACGACCATTAGCCAGCGAGATGACCGCCTGCGGTCGCTGCTTCGAACAGCTCCGGAACATATTCCTTGACAGCGCACCGCTGCCCCGCTAGCGTTGCGGCATCCTCCCGACAACTAAATCCGGTGCACCATGTCCCGCCGCTCTTGGCGCGCGCAGGCGCGCGCGAATTATCGCGAGAGGGTCGCCGCGCAGGCGGCCTCCGCCGGCGCGCGGCCCCCTCCCTAACCCTCCCCCGCAAGCGGGGGAGGGAACAGATTGTGCGGGGGGAGGGGAACAGGCTGTGCGCGGGGGAGGAGACCCGCCTTCGCCTAACGGCTTCGGCGGGCAAGGCCTCACCGCGCGCGTGCGCGCGCTGTACGAGCGCTCCGCCGTGCCGGTCGCCGAGATCGCGCGGCTTTGCGGCGTCAGCGAGCGCACGATCTACAAATACGCCGCCAGGCACAATTGGCAGCCGCGCTACGCCTGGGCGGCGGACGGTTCGCGCCCGCGCGGCCGGCGGCGGCGGCCGGCTCCCGCGCGCGGCGCCGGCTGGCAGGCACGCGCCAAGTTCGCGCCGGTCAAGGGCGCCGGCGCCCGCTTCATCCGCCGCGCCGACAAAAGCAAGCGCTTCGCCGTCGGCCTCAAAGCCACCGATCCCGCCGCCGCCGCGCGCGCCGCCGCCGACTGCGCGCAGGCCGATGCGCTTTCGCGCGCAGCGCAAAAGGAGGCGCGCACGGATTATTACCACAAGCAGCGCCAGCGCGCCTGGAGGCAGATCAACCGCATGCTGGGAAAGATCAACGACTACGCCGACGAATACGCCAAGAAGCATCCGGGGTATGGAATGCGGGCGCGCGTGCCGGCCGACGACGTGCTCATGAATGCCATGCAGTCGGCGCTCGCGGCCTGGACCGACTGGCTCGAAGCGCTGCGGCGGGAGGAGGCGGATTCTACTGTCGTCCCCGCGCAAGCGGGGACCCATACGCCGTGAGCCATCGATAGGCTGCGGCGTATGGGTCCCGGGCCTCCCCCCGATCAGGTCGGGGGTCGCCCGGGACGACCGGTGTGAGCACGGTTTGCCCACGCCCGAAACCATTCATGCCTGCCGCGCATTTCCCAGCGTTGCTTCCCGGCGCGAAACGGCATTAAACGGCGCGGCATGGAGACCAAAGTTTTGGACGCCAAGGTCGACGACAAGGCCACCGACAAGAGCGCGCGCGTGGCGCGGCGCCCGCCGTCCGAGCCGGCGCCGCTCAAGCATGAGGAGATCCGCGCCGTCATCGTCGGGCTGATGCTGGCGATGTTTCTCGGCGCGCTCGACCAGACCATCGTCGCCACCGCGCTGCCGACCATCGGCCGGCATTTCGGCGATCTCGGCGACCTGTCCTGGGTGGTCACCGCCTATCTGCTGACCGGCACCGCGGTGACGCCGCTCTACGGCAAGCTGTCCGACATTCACGGCCGCCGCATCATGATGCTGATCGGCGATCGGCATTTTCGTCGTCGGCTCGCTCGCCTGCGCGCTGGCGCCGAGCATGACCGCGCTGGTGCTCGGCCGCGCGCTGCAGGGGCTCGGCGGCGGCGGGCTGATGGCGCTGGCGCAGACCATCATCGCCGACATCGTCTCGCCCGCGCGAGCGCGGCCGCTACCAGGGCTATATCGGCGCGGTGTTCGCGCTCTCCTCGGTCGGCGGGCCGGTGCTCGGCGGATTTCTGACCGAGCATCTCGACTGGTCGCTGATCTTCTGGATCAACCTGCCGCTCGGCTTGGCCGCGCTTCGGCATGACCTCGAACGTGCTGCGAGCGCGTGCCGTTTCATCCGCGCAAGCACAGGCTCGATCTGCATCGGCGCGCTGCTGATGATGGCGGCGGCGGTCGCGCTGCTGCTGGCGCTGTCCTGGGGCGGGCGGCGCTTCGACTGGATCTCGCCGCAATTCGGCGCGCTGCTGCTCGCCTCGGCGGTGCTGTGGGGCCTGTTCGCCTGGCGGCTGGTGTCGACCGCCGAGCCGTTTTTGCCGCTCAGCGTGCTCGGCAATCCGGTGGTGCGCTGCGCGGCGCTCGCCGGCGCCTGCGCCATGGGCGACGCTGGTCGGCATGACGATTTTCGTGCCGCTTTATTTCGAGGTGGTGCTGCATCTCTCCGCCAGCCAGTCCGGCCTGGCGCTGATCCCGCTGATGGGCGCGACGGTGGTGCTTCTCGACGCTCACCGGCCGGCTGATGGTGCACGTCGACGCACTACAAGCGCATGCCGCTCGCCGGGCTGCTGCTCGCGATCCTGTCGCTCGCGGCGCTGGCGATCTGGCCGGCGTCGATGCCGACCTGGGCTGGTGCTGCGTGCTGCTGGCGATGATCGGCTCCGGCCTCGGCACGCGTGTTCCCGATCTCGACCGTGTGCATGCAGAACGCGGTGACGCGCCACCAGATGGGCGTCGCGACCGGCGCCGCCAATTTCTTCCGCGCGCTGTTCTCGGCGCTGGTGGTGGCGGTGCTCGGCGCCATCGTGCTCGGCGGGCTCGGCGGCGTCGCCGGCATGTCGGTCGAGATGCTGGCGCGCGCGGCCTCCGGCGCCGAGCTCGCTTACGCCTTCCGCTTCGTGTTCATGGCCTGCGCGCTGGTGCTGGCCTTCGGCATGGCGTTCGTGATCGCGATGGAGGAGCGCGTGCTGAAAGGTCCGGCCAAGTCCACCGCCGAGGCGGGCGCGCCGAGCGCGCCGGCAACCCCGATCCCGAGCGAGAAGGACTGAGGCGGCGCGTCAGCGCAAGTCTTCTCGGGAGTGACGTTAGCGCCGCTGAACGGGGCTTGCCGGAAAGGCAGAGCCCCGGCCGCGAGGGCCGGGGCTTTGCGTCAGCCGCGAAGATCGGTCGCGAACTGCAGCTCTGCGTCAGTCGTGCAGGAAGTCTGCTTGTTGTATCCGGTATTGCCGCCGCCGGTGAGCGCGGGGCTGTCGATGCCGAGGTTCGCCCCGACCGGCGCCGGCGCGAAAGCGTGGGTGCGGCTCGAACGCGAAGCATAGGCCAACGCGCGCGTGCCGGTGACGGGGCCGGTGACGTCGTTATAGGCCTGCGGGACCGTGTTGCCGGTGCCGTAGTCCGGGTCGTAGGACTGAGCAAGCGCAGGGGGAACCAGCAACGCTGCGAATGCCGCGCCTGCAACGATTGAACGTTTCATCGGTAGTCTCCTTCACCATTTTTACCGCGGCCCATGAGCGGCGCCGCCAACCGTGCGCAATTAGCGACGCGATGCGATTTTGCGCTTGCTGGAAATTGCTAAGGCTTGCTCCGGCTTGCGCAATTCATTGGGCTTCACGAATTTGCATGAGTCCCATGCATGGTGTGAATGGATCGCATTCGGTGAATTCACCGAACCGTGTCTTGCCTGTGTTCGAGGGCAGCAATACTGAACGGTCCAGGAGCTGGAAGGGCGATTTGCTCGGCCCTGGTGCGTGCTTGTTGCACCCGCGCCAGGGTCGTCACCAACCGCGCGACGACGCTGGCTGCGAGTTGTTCTGCGCTCGACTCGACGACGATCTCAGCCATCCGCGGGGTCAGCCCTCTTCCTGGGCCAGCGCCGGGTCGTGCCAGATGTGGGTGCGGACCGCCGGACCGCTCGCTCGAGCCCGGTCTGCCCGGTCACCGCGCCCAGCGCCTCGGCGTACAGCTGGTCGGCGTCGAGCCGGCGCAGCTCCTCGGCCAGCACGTCGCCGAGCGGGCGCTGCGGCGAACGGCGCGATGCGAGTCCTGCTGGCCCGGCGCGGCGCAGCACCAGCTTGTAGCCCTCGTTGGTCAGCGTCGACGTCGCGTGCCGTCGGCGAAGTCGCAGCTCGACCGCCGAGATGTACTTGCCCGTCGGCGCTGCTCGACCGGCACGTCGATGCCGAGCCGGGCCGACAGCCAGCCGGCCAGCAGCTGCGCCGACGGGTCGTCCGGGTTGCCGCGTCACGGTCGACCGCGCTCGGCCGGCGCGCGCGCGGTGTCGAAGGCCGACGGCCAGCGCGGCCCGCCACGGGGTGATCCGGGTCCAGGCCAGGTCGGTGTCGCCGGGCGCGTAGTCGATCGGCCCGCTGCCGCAGCGCGGCCGCCGGGTCGGCGGCCCGGACGACGTCGGTGATCCGGCGGTCGGCGAACACGCCGAGCGGGTCGTAGGCGATCTGCTCCGGCGGCTCGCCGTGCCACCAGGTGACGACCGGCGCGTCCGGCGCGAGCAGCGGCAGCGACGACCGACTCGGCGTGCAGCGCCAGCCGGCCGTACATCCGCAGCACGACCGCCTCGCCCGGGCCGAGCCGGCCGCCGATCAGCGACCTCGGCGTCCAGCCGCGGCACCGGCGCGTCGATCTGGCGGCGGATCACCGATGAGCAGCCGCACGGGTGCCGGCGGCGGCGATGCGTCGCCGCCGCCTCGGCCTCGCGCGACGTCCTGCTCGTCGACGACGACGACCAGGGTCAGCGCCAGGCCGCTGGTCACCGCGCCGCCGGTGCGCCGCTCGGCGGCCAGCGCCTTGACGACCGCGGTGCCGGTGGTGTCCCACAGCGTCGTCATGCGCGCTCCTGCCTCGCAGCGCGTCACGGCCGCCGCCAGTCGGCCGTCGCGGGCGAGCATCTCGTCGGCCGCCTTCGGGCCCCACTCGCCGGCCCGGTAGAGCTCCGGCTGCGTGCCCGGCCCAGAACTCCTCCAGCGGGTCGATGACCCGCCAGGACGCCTCGACCTCGTCGTTGCGCGGGAACAGCGTCGCGTCGCCGAGCAGCACGTCGAGGATCAGCCGCTCGTAGGCCTCCGGGCGAGGACTCGGTGAACGCCTCGCCGTAGAGGAAGTCCATCGCGACGTCGCGGACCTCCATCGCGATGCCGGGCACCTTCGAGCCGAACTTCAGCGTGACGCCCTCGTCCGGCTGCACCCGGATGACCAGCTGGTTGTGGCCGAGCTCCTCGGTGTCGGTCTGGCTGAACGGCAGGTGCGGCGCCTTCTTGAACAGCACCGCGATCTCGGTGACCCGGCGCGGGCAGCCGCTTGCCGGTGCGCAGGTAGAACGGCACGCCGGCCCAGCGCCGGGTCTCGATGCCGAGCCGCACCGCCGCGTAGGTCTCGGTCTTCGAGTCCGCCGGGACGTCCTTCTCGTCGCGGTAGCCGACGACGCGCTCGCCGGCCAGCCAGCCCTGGTCGTACTGGCCGCGGACCGCGTAGTCGCGCGAGGTCGTCGGGCAGCGAGATCGCCCGCAGCACCTTGAGCTTCTCGGTCCGGATCGCCTCGGCGGCGAACTCGACCGGCTCCTCCATCGCGGTCAGCGCGAGCAGCTGCAGCAGGTGGTTCTGCAGCACGTCGCGGGCCGCGCCGGTCGCGTCGTAGAAGCCGGCCCGGCCGCCGATGCCGACGTCCTCGGCCATCGTGATCTGCACCGAGTCGACGTAGTTGGCGTTCCACACCGGCTCGAACAGCTGGTTGGCGAACCGCAGCGCCAGGAGGTTCTGGACCGTCTCCTTGCCCAGGTAGTGGTCGATGCGGAACACGTCCTGCGGCGGTGAACACGTCGTCGACCAGCGCGTTGAGCTCGCAGCGCGACTGTGCAGGTCGTGGCCGAACGGCTTCTCGACGACGACCCGGCGCCAGCCGCCGGACTTCGTCGTTGTCGGCCATCCCGGTGCGCTCCATCTGCTTGAGCACGGTCGGGAACAGCGGTCGGCGGGATGGACAGGTAGAACGCGGCGTTGCCCTTGATGCCGTGCGTCTCGCGCAGGTCGTCCAGCGTCGTCGGCCAGCGTGTCGAAGGCGTCGTCGTCGTCGAACGAGCCCGGGCACGAACTTGATGTTGCCGCGACAGCCGCGCCCAGACCTCCTCGTTCCACGGCGGTGCGGGCGTGCTCCTTGGCCGCCTTCTTGGCCAGCGCCTCGAAGTCGCCGTCGCCCCAGTCGCGGCGGGCGAAGCCGAGCAGGACGAAGTCGGGCGGCAGCAGCCCGCGGTTGGCCAGGTCGTAGATCGCCGGGATGCAGCTTCTTGCGGGCCAGGTCGCCGGTGACGCCGAAGACGACCAGCGCGCACGGCTCGGGTACCCGCGGCAGCCGCCGGTCGCGCGGGTCGCGCAGCGGGTTGCGGCAGCCGCGGTCGGCCGCGTGCGCCGCGTGCGGGTCGCGCCGCGGAGCGTCGGGCGTCTGCGACCGGCGTCGCTCGCTCGGCAGGTCGCCGCTCGGTGTCGTCGCCGGCCGTCATGCGCTCGGCGGCGTCGAGCTGCTTCTGCACGCTCTCGGCAGCTGCGCGTAGGAGTCCTCGAACTTCTGCACGCCCTCGGCCTCGAGCACCTCGACGACGTCGTCGTAGTCGATGCCGAGCGCGTCGCAGTCGGTCGAGCACCTGCTGCGGCCTCGTCGTAGGTGCCGGCGATCGTGTCGCCGCGGATCACGCCGTGGTCGGCGACCGCGTCGCAGGGTGGCCTCCGGCATGGTGTTGACGGTGTCCGGCGCGACCAGCTCGACGACGTACATGGTGTCGTCGTAGGCCGGGTCCTTGACGCCGGTCGAGGCCCACAGCGGGCGCTGCGGGTTGCGCGCCGGCCGCCTGCGAGCGCCTGCCAGCGGTCGGACGCCGAAGACCTTCTCGTAGCGCTCGTAGGCCAGCCGGGCGTTGGCGATCGCCGGCCTTGCCGCGCAGCGCCTTGGCCTCGTCGGTGCCGATCTTGTCCAGCCGCTTGTCGATCTCGGTGTCGACCCGGGAGACGAAGAACGAGGCGACCGAGCGGATCGTGGACAGGTCGATGCCCGTTGGCCTTGGCCTGCTCCAGCCCGGTCGAGGTAGGCGTCCATCACCTCGTCGTAGCGGTCCAGCGCGAAGATCAGCGTGACGTTGACGCTGATGCCCGGCCGCGGTGGCCGCGGTGATCGCGGGCAGGCCCGCCTGCGGTGGCCGGGATCTTGATCATCACGTTGGGCCGGTCGACCAGCCACCACAGCGCCTTGGCCTCGGCGGTGGTGCGCGTCGGTGTCGTGCGCGAGCCGCGGGTCGACCTCGATCGACACCCGGCCGTCCTCGCCGTCGGTGCGCGTCGTACACCGGCCGCAGCACGTCGCAGGCCCAGCGGATGTCGTAGGCCATCAGGTAGCCGGATCGCGCTCGTCGACGTCGACGTCGCGCACCGCCAGGTCGCGGACCTGCTCGTCGTAGGCGTCGCCCTTCTCGAGCGCCTTCTGGAAGATCGTCGGGTTGCTGGTGACGCCGACGACGTGCTTGGTCGTCGACAGGTCCTGCAGGTTGCCGGTCCGCAGCCGCTCGCGGCTGATGTCGTCGAGCCAGATCGAGACGCCCGGCGTCGGACAGGTCGGCGAGTGCGTCGGTCATGATCGGTCTCCTTCGTCGGTCAGTTGCCGGTGGTGGTGCCGCGTGATCTGCGCCGGCCCGTTCGCAGGGCGGCGTGCGCGGCCGCGACGACGCGGTCGGGGGTGAAGCCGAACTGCTCGAACAGCACGTCGCCGTCGGCGCTGGCGCCGAAGTGGTCGATGCGCGACGATCTCGCCGGCGTCGCCGACGAACTCGCGCCAGCCCATGCGCGACGCCGGCCTCGACGCTGACCCGCGCCTTGACGTCCGGCGGCAGCACCTGCTGCTGGTAGGACGCGGCCTGCGCGTCGAACCACTCGAGGCACGGCATCGACACGACCCGGGTCGGCGGTGCCCTCGGCCTCGAGCCGCTCGCGCGCCGTCGAGCGCGAGCGACACCTCGGAGCCGGTGGCGATGAGGATGACCTGCGGGCATGCCCGCTGACGGCCTCCTCCAGGACGTAGCCGCCCTTGGCCGGCGTCGGCCGACCTTGGCCGCGGTCGAGCACCGGCAGGTTCTGCCGGGACAGCGCCAGCGCCGGCCGGGCGGTCGGTGTGCTCCAGCGACCGCCCGCCAGCACGACCGCGGTCTCGTTGGCGTCGGCCGGGCGGACGACGTCCAGCCCGGGGATGGCCCGCAGCGCGGCCAGGTGCTCGATCGGCTGGTGGGTCGGGCCGTCCTCGCCGAGCCCGATCGAGTCGTGGGTCCAGACGTAGATCGATCGGCAGCTTCATCAGCGCGGCCAGCCGGACCGGCGGGCGCATGTAGTCGCTGAAGACGAGGAACGTGCCGCCGTAGACGCGGGTGCCGCCGTGCAGCGTGATGCCGTTCATGATCGAGCCCATCGCGTGCTCGCGGATGCCGAAGTGCAGCGTGCGGCCGTACGGGCCGCCGGGCCACTCCTTGGTCTGGTGCTCGGCCGGGATGAAGCTCGGCTCGCCCTCCATCGTGGTGTTGTTGCTCTCGGCCAGGTCGGCCGAGCCGCCCCACAGCTCGGGCAGCACGTCGGCGCGAGCGCGGTGAGCACCTTGCCGGACGCCGCGCGGGTGGACACCGAGTTCGGCTTGCCGTCCTTCTCGGTCGGGAAGGTCGGCAGCGCGTCGGTCCAGCCGTCGGGCAGCTGCGCGGTGCTGCAGCCGGTCGAGCAGCGCGCGCGCCGTCCGGGTTGGCCGGCGGCCCACGCGTCGAACCTGGCCTGCCACTCGGCGTGCGCGTCGCGGCCGCGGTCGACGACCTCGCGGGCGTGCGCGAGCACGTCGTCGGCGACGGCGAAGCTGCACGTCCGGGTCGAAGCCGAGGATCTCCTTGGTCGCTGCGGATCTCGTCCTCGCCGAGCGCCGAGCCGTGCGCCTTGCCGGTGTTCTGCTTGGTCGGCGCGGGCCAGCCGATGATCGTGCGCACCGCGATGAACGACGGCCGGTCGGTCTCCGCCTTGGCCGCGGCCGAGCGCCTCGCTCGCAGCGCGACGACGTCCTCGCCGGAGTCGACGCGCTGGGTGTGCCAGCCGTAGGCGGCGTAGCGCTCGCAGCACGTCCTCGCTGAACGCGACGTCGGTGTCGTCCTCGATCGAGATGTGGTTGTCGTCGTAGATCAGGATCAGGTTGCCGAGCTGCTGGTGTCCGGCGAGGCGTGGACGCCTCGCCGGAGACGCCCTCCTCCAGGCAGCCGTCGCCGGCGATCACGTAGATCGTGGTGGTCGAACGGGCGACTCGCCGGGCGCGGCGTCCGGGTCGAACAGGCCGCGCTCGCGGCGGGCGGCCATCGCCATCCCGACCGCGTTGCCGACGCCCTGGCCGAGCGGGCCGGTGGTGGTCTCGACGCCGAGCGGTGTGGCCGTGCTCCGGGTGCCCGGGCGTCAGCGAGCCCCAGCTGCCGCAGCGCCTGCAGGTCGTCGAGCTCCAGCCCGTAGCCGGACAGGTACAGCTGGATGTAGAGGGTCAGCGACGGAGTGCCCGTTGGACAGCACGAACCGGTCCCGGCCGACCCAGTTCGGGTCGGTCGGGTCGTGCCGCAGGACCTTCTGGAACAGCAGGTACGCGAGCGGGCGCCAGGCTCATCGCGGTGCCCGGGTGGCCGTTGCCGACCTTCTGCACCGCGTCGGCGGCCAGCAGCCGGGCGGTGTCGACCGCCTTGCGTGTCCAGCTCGGTCCACCAGTCGGGGTGGGTGGTAACGATGTCGGGTTCTGGCACAGACACGTGCGGTCGTCCCTTCGCTCATAGCACTGGGATTCAGCCTAGTGCCGCCGCTACTTGACCGTTCACGCGGCGGCACGACGTCGCCGGGCGTGGGCGCGAACCGCAACCGGCCGGCGGCTACCCTGGTTCGGTGACCCGAGACCCCCGTTGCGCCGGCGGGAAGCGGACGCCCGCAGGCGCCTCGGGGGATCAGTCGCCGGCTGGGCTCCAGTCGGCCGTCGCCCTCGCAGCGGTCAGCTTGGCCGCGTACCTCGCGCTGACCAAGCCGCGGATCATCGAACTTCTGTTGGTCACCACCGTTCCGTCGATGATCCTCGCTGCCGAGGGGCTGCCGCGCTGGCCGGTGTTGCTGGCGACGCTGGTCGGTGGCACGCTCGCCGCGGCCAGCGCGAACG
>CAVPTM010000018.1:0-51636 GCA_963708635.1 uncultured Alphaproteobacteria bacterium
GTGATGAAGGCGGGCACCGAGGCGCCGAACGACTCGCCGTCGGCGAGCGCGGCTTGCGCGCGCTCGAGCTGCTGCTTGCGGCCGAGGTTCTCGCGCGTCGCGACGTAGATCATCTCCTTGGTGATGACGCCCGCGCGCGCCCATTCGAGCTGGGTGAGGGGGTGGTTGCCTTCGCGCTCCCTCCCCCGCTTGCGGGGGAGGGTTGGGGAGGGGGTGAACTGCCATCCGTTCATGACGCGCCCCCTCCCGTCGCCCTCGCCCGCTCAAGCGGGGGAGGGGACGCTAGAGGCGCTCGACTCTTCGAAGAAACCGCCCGCCACGGCTTCGGCGTGTTGGGGAAATTGCGCGCCAGATGCTTGCCGCTGACATTGCCGTTGTCGACCGGCTTGATCGGCCGGCCCGTCATACTGCTCGACGCCGCCGCGCTCCTTGACCCATTCGATGCGCGTGCGGGCGAGGCCCTTCTCGACGTCGATCGCCACGTCCGGATCGGAATAGACGCCGGTGGTGTCGTACACCGGCAGCGGCGGCTCGCCGGACGAGGCATCGAGCACGATCTCGCGCAGCGGCACGCGCAAATCCGGCGCGGCCTCGGGCGCGGCGTAGACCTTGCGCGAGGCGGGGAGCGGGCCGGTGGTGACCTTCGGGCGTGACCAGATCGGCGGCGGTGACGGGCTTGTTCATCGGACTTCTCCCTGCGAGACGGCGCTCGCGCGTAACGGTCCGGATCAACGGCGGCTTCAGGGAAAAGTCCCAGTCCCTTCGCCGGCATGACCCGGATCAGGTTCAAAGGGTTTTTCTCAGCCCTTATCTGCGGGCACCCCTCGGAACAGCGGCTTAATGTAGGCGCGGGGGGAGGGGTGTCAATGCGGGATAAAGGCCGGTTTTGGGCCCTTTTGCTTTCGCCAAGCGGGCAAGGCCGGGCAAGCCGCCTTTAACCTTCGTCTGTCTAGTATGGCCGCCGTTCCACCGGCGGCAGGCCCATGGCGACCGACCACGCGCGCGTCCGTTACAGCATCGTCATCCCCGTGTTCGACGAGGAGGCGGTGCTGCCCATGCTGTTGCGGCGGCTCGATCTGCTGCTCGACCGGCTCGATGCGCCGGCCGAAGCCATATTCGTCGACGACGGCAGCAGCGATTGCACGCCGATCGTGTTGCAGGACTTGGTGCGGCGCGACCCGCGTTACCGCTACATCGGCCTGTCGCGCAATTTCGGCCATCAAGTCGCCATCACTGCCGGCATGGAGGCGGCGCGGGGCGCTGCCATCGTGGTCATGGATGCCGACCTGCAAGATCCGCCTGAAGTGGTCGAGCAGATGATCGCGAAGTGGCAGGAAGGCTACGATGTCGTCTATGCGCGGCGGCTGTCGCGCGCGGGCGAAAGCCGGTTCAAGCGCGCCACCGCGCAGGCGTTCTATAAATTGCTCGGCCGCATCTCGTCGGTGTTCATCCCGCCGGATGTCGGCGACTTCCGCCTCATCGACCGAAAAGTGCTCGACGCGCTGCGCATGATGCCGGAACAGGACCGTTTCGTGCGCGGGATGATCGCCTGGCTCGGATTCAAACAGACCGAGGTGGCCTTCCACCGGTTAGAGCGGGTGGCGGGCGTGACCAAATATCCGTTGTGGAGGATGGTGCGGCTCGCGGTGAGCGCCGCGCTCGGCTTTTCCGACGCGCCGCTGCGGCTCGCCATCTGGTGCGGGCTTGCGGTGTCGGGGCTCGCGCTGCTCTATGGCGCTTATGTCGTGATGCTGTGGCTGTCGAATGACAGCCACCTGGTCGCCGGCTGGTCCTCGACGATCATCATCATCTCGCTGTTGTGCGGCATCAACATGTTGATGACGGGCATTGTCGGCCTCTACGTCGGCCGCATCCACGCCGAGGTGAAGCGGCGCCCGCTGTACGTCGTCTCGACGAGGCTCGGCTTCGATAGCGCGCCGCTCGCGGCGCCGGCCGCTTTACCGGCCACGAAGGCGGCGGGAGAATAGGCCGCATGGCCGAGTTGTTCGACAAGTACGACGCCAGTTACGGCGCGGCCGTGCAGTCGTCGATCGAGTTCTCCGGCCTGCCGCATAGTTTTTTCCTGCAAGCGAAGGCCGACCTGTTGCGCGGATTGGTCGACGAACATGTCGGCGGGCCGCACCGTCCGCAGATGCTCGATGTCGGGTGCGGCGTCGGCAGCTTGCATCCGTACTTGCGCGGCCTGACGGACAGGCTCTGCGGCATCGACGTTTCGGCTGCCAGCATCGCTCAGGCGCAGCGCGCCAACCCGGCCGCCGAATACCGCGTCTTCGACGGCCGATCGATTCCCTACGATACCGGCCGTTTTGACCTGGTGACCGCGGTTTGCGTGCTGCACCACGTGCCGCCGGCGCAATGGCGCGACTTTGTGGGCGAGATGCGTCGCGTCGTCAGGCCGGGCGGGTTAGTCTGCATCATCGAACACAACCCGTTCAATCCGCTGACGCGGCTTGCCGTCAGCCGCTGTGAATTCGACAGGGATGCGGTGCTGCTCCGCCTCGGCAAGACCCGGCAGCTCATGACGGGTGTCGGGTTGCACGCCGTCGACGCCCGCTATTTCTTGCTGTTGCCTACCGCCGCCAAGCTGGCGCGGCGCGTCGAAACCGGTCTCCGCCATCTGCCACTCGGCGCACAATACGCCGTGTGGGGCACCGGTTAGCGGGCGTCCTCGCGCCGTTCGTGCACCACCGCGATTTCGTCGGCATAAATCCGTTTCCATTCGGGCAGGCGGTCGAGCAGCGCCACAGCCGGCGTGTCCGGCGCGAGCAGCGTGGTGCGGATATGGTAGCGGTCCAGCAGGACGAGGAAGCCGGGCAGGTCGGCGAGCGCGATAGCGCGATTGTATTGCGCGATGAATTTGGCCCCGTAGATTTCACCGCGGCCGTCGATGAACGGCGCGATCCCCTTGTAGATCAGATAGCCGCCGAAGCTGTAATCATTGAGCACCGGCCCGGATTTGGCGAGGTCAGCGGCCGCAATGGCAGCTTCCGGGCTATTGCGTGCATCGGGGCGCAGCGGACGCAGGCCGGAAAGCAATGTCGCCGCGACCGCGGCTGCGATGGCGGCGGCCGCCACGGCGCGCGCCGGCATCTGCAAGCCCGCGCCGCGCTCATTCGTCCGCCCGCCGAACCGCAAGGCCAGCGGCCGCGCCAAATACAGCGGGGCCAGCATCGCCAACAGGTCGGCGTTACGCGCGTGCGCCAACGCGCCATGCAGCAGTCCGAGGACGATCAGCATGCGCATCGGCGGCAGCTTAATTCCGCGCGACAGGGCAAAAATGCCGAGCAACAGCAGCGCCTCGAAGGCGCCGAAACGGCCGAAGTCTTGCGGCCGCCATTCGGTGATTGTGTTCAGCGCATCGCCTAACCCGAGCGTTTTCAAGGGAATCAGCAGCGAATAGGGGCCGTACGGGGTGAGGCAGGCTGCGAGCAGCGCCAGCGCGGCGAAGGGAAGCCAGCGCACCACGATCGCTACCCAGTCGCTGCGCCTGTCTGCCTGCAGCAGCGCCTCAATGACGGCGGGACCGATCAGTCCGATGCCGACGATCACGCTGCCGTGCAGGTTGGCCCACAGCACGAGTAAAGGCAGGGCCGCATAGGGCGGCGCCGAACGGCGGTCGCTCGCGCGCACAAGCGCGCCGGCCCACGCCACCATGACCGGCAGCGCGAGGAGGTGAGGACGCGCCAGCATGTGCGGCGCCGCCAGGATCAGAGCCGCCAGAACTAGAATGAGGGTCGTTGCGGGTGCAAGCTCCCGCAGCAGAAATCGCGTCAGCAGCCCGAAGGCAAGCGCGGCCGCCGCCGCGGTGAGGACGACGATGCCGGTCCACCCGGAGGCCGCGAAGACGCCGGCGTAGATCAGTTCCGACAGCCACTCGAAGTCGACCCACGGCGCGCCGTGCATGGTGAAAGAGAACGGATCGGTGCGCGGCACCGCACCATGCGCGACGATCCAGCGGCCGGCCGCAACGTGCCAGTAAGTGTCCGGATCGTTGAGCAGGCGGTCGGAAAGCGCCAGCAGCAGCCCATACACGCTCGCGCCGACCAGCCACGGCATCGCCGCCCGGGTGGGAAAGGATTTGGCCGCGAGCCGGACGACCTCTTCGTTCATGGGCGAGAAAGTAGCCGGGCGCCGTTAAGTCTTCTTTACCCACTGTTTTACCAATGCTTTGCCCACGACTTGCCGGCCGCGGCGTTAAACCGACGCACGGCGCGCCCTGTGTCATTTGACATCAATCGCAACACAATTTCGACGGATTTCGGCCCAATCCATCACGACAATCATTCAAGCGTGGGGGCGCTCTAGACGGGGGCGCGGCGATTAGGCCGCGACGACATCCATGTCTCTTGCTCTGCGCGACGGCGTGACGCGCCTGGAAATAACCACGCGCGTGACGCTCGCCATCCTGGCGCTGGCCAGCGGCGTCTACACCTATATCGGCGTGCGCGAATTGCTCAACGGCAACGCCACGCTGGTGTTCTTCGCCGCCGTCATCTATTCGGTCGCGGTCTCGGTCGGCATCTACGCCTTCTGGACCTATCTCATGCGCTTCATGCCGCACGTGCGCGAGCGCGCCGGCCGCGGCCTGCTGTTCGGCTGCATGGCGCTCGGCGCGGCGATGATCATCGCCATGTCGGCCTGGCTCAACGCCTCGGCGCTGGCCGGCGCCGCCGCCATCCAGCAGCATCTCTCGGTCGCCGTGCAGGCCTATACCCGCGACCTCGACCGCGCGCACAACAACGCGCTGGCCGCGCAAGGCCTGTTGCCCGACATCCAGATGGCCTCGGCGCGCTTCGCCAATTTGGCCGAATCCGAGCGCACCGGCTCGCTCACCGGCACCGCCGGCTCCGGCACCGTGGTGCAGCTGCTGACGCAGATGTCGGCGCAGCTCACGCGTCTCGGCCAGCAGGTCACCGACTCCGCCGACAGCGTCAAAGCGCTGTTCGAGGAAGGCGGCAAGCACGTCGACAAGATGCGCGCGCTGGTGTCCGACCGCGGCCCGATCAACGATCGCAGCGACGCCTTCGGCAAGGAGGCGATGGCGCTGATGGGCGTGATCGCCAAGTTGCAGCAGACCTCGGTGGCGCCGGCGGTCAAGCGCACCGCCGACGGGCTGGTCGCCGGCTTCATCGCGCCGGTCGCCGACGGCCGCACCGCCGATCTCGCGCAACGCCAGACCAACGTGGTCGGCAAGGTCGAGGCGGCGGTGGCGACGCAGGCGAAAGCGCTGTCGGCCGCCACCCAGCACATCCTCGACACCCCGCCGGTCGAGCCGGCGCGCTTCCAGCCGCTGTCGCCGGCGGCCGCCGTGATCGTCTATGCCGCCGACTTCCTGCCGAGCTGGGCCGGCGCCATCTCCATCGACCTGATGCCGGCGGTGCTGGTGCTGATTTTGTGCGTGGTGCACGCCAACATCCGCCGCGAGAACGAGCCGGCGGCGGTCGAGACCATGACCGCGGCGCAGGTGCTGGCGGCTTTGCGCATCGCGCGCGAGGTCGAGCAGAACGCGCGGCCCGTTGCCGAGGTTGCCGAGGCGGCCGCGGCCGAGCCGCCGCTCGAGAACGTCACCGCGCTGGCGACGGCGCGCGGCAAGAAGGAGTAGGCGCATGGGCGAGGCTCTTTCGCCGCGCCCGGCGCGTCCGCGCTGGCTCGCCGCGCCGGCCGACGACCTGGTGCTGCGCGCGCTGTTCGGCGCCATGCTGGCGGCGACCGCGGCGGTGCTTTACGTCGACTATCACGACTTCAGCGCCGCGCAGGAAGCGCGCGCGCGCGCCGCGCCGGCGTCCGAGCCTTCGCCGACCGCCGACAAAGGCGCCAAGATGACCTTCGATCTCACCGGCGGCGGCCGGCTGATGGCGACCGGCGCCATCGCGCCCGGCACCGCGCAGGCTTTCGCGGCCGAGATCGAGAAGCGCGGCGGCTATGTGAAGACCGTGGTGCTGCATTCGCCCGGCGGCTCGGTGCAGGACGCCATGGCCATGGGCCGGCTGATCCGCGCCAAGAATCTCGCCACCGAGATCGAAAGCGGCCACATGTGCGTCTCGTCATGTCCGCTGGTGTTCGCCGGCGGCGTCGCGCGCAAGGCCGGCGCCAAGGCCGAGCTCGGCGTGCACCAGGTCGCGGCCGCCGGCCCGCACGAGATGACGCAATCCGAGGCGATGGAGGACGCGCAACGCGTCAGCGCGCAAGTGCAGAACTACCTGCGCGAGATGGGCATCGATCTTGGGCTGTGGGTGCGCGCCATGGCGACGCCCAACAAGCGGCTGTACGACCTGACGCCGGCGGAAATGCTGGAGCTCAAGCTCGCCACCGAAGTGGACGGCGGCGACAAGGTCGCCAAACCGCGCGGCAAGACGCGGTCTTAGCCGCCGTCGTCCCGGCCAAGCGCGAAGCGCGCGAGCCGGGACCCATACGCCGTGCCTTCTCGATCGGCTGCGGCCTATGGGTCCCCGCATGCGCGGGGACGACAGCTTCCCTCACATCTTCGGCAGTTCGCTCACCGCCACCTTCACCGAGCCGGCCGCTTCGGCGGTGATGCGCAGCGTGTGCGCATCGAAGGCGATGCCGGTCAGCCGCAGCTCGTCGATCACGGCGTCGGCGCGGGTGCCGGGCGCCGGCTGGCGGAATTCGGCGAGCATCGACGTGATCTTCTTGCGCGCGTCGGCCGCGAACGGCTTCAAGTCCACCACGCGCCTGGTCGGCCAGCGCCTGTTGCAGGTAGGGCAGCGCCGCGCGCGCGGCCGCGCTCAACAGGCCGGCCTCCGTATCGACGGCGAGCGCGATCTCGCTCAGCCGCAAAATCTGGTTCTTGTCGTCGAGCACCGGCTTGCCCCAGACATGGATGGTGGCGTCGGCGCCGAAGCCGAACCAGCTCTTCTGCTCGCGCGCCTTCACCTTGAGCGTGATCAGCAGCCGCTCGCCGGCGGCGGCGAGCGCGACGCCGCGCACTTCGGCGCGCACCGCGGCGTCGGCGTTCTCCGGGAAAATGCGGCCTTTGAGCTGCGCCGTCAGCACTTTGTTGAGCGCGGCAAACGGCACGTCGATCGGCAGGCCGACCGACAGCTTGCCGTTCTGCATCGGCGGCACCAGTTCGAGCGCGGCCGGGAACGGGCAGTTCGGCTTGCTCTCGCGCTCGGTGATGCGGGTCTCGGCCTGCACGCCGATGGTCAGCGTCATGTTCTGCGCGTCGATCTGCGGCTGCGCGGCGGCGGCGCGGATCGGCTTCATCTCCAGCCACAGCCGGGGCAGGCCGGTTTCGCCGCCGCCGAGCGCGATCGAGCGGCAGAGCTTCGCCCATTGCTCGCGCGCCGCGCGCTCGAGCATCGGGTCGTTGCGCAGGCGCGTCTCCAGCCTGGCGATCTGCGCATTGACCTCGCGCTCGATCAGCGGCTTGGCCTCGCCGGCGACGTCGATCTTGAATCCGGCCAGCATGACCGTGCTGTCGGCGAGCGTGACCTGCGAGGTGAGGTTCGGCAGCAGCCGCCAGTCGGCGGCGATCGCGGGCCGCGCATGCACCATGACGTTGCCGTGGATGTCGGCGCGCTGGTCGAGCACCTGGTTGGCGATCTTGCCGACGCTGCTGCCGATCGATTTGTCGATCAGCCCGGCGATCGAGCCGGTGATGTTGCCGGCCTGCTCCGCGATCTGGCCGGTGATGCGCAGCGTGCCGGTGACCGGCGTGCCGATCGGTCATCTCGTTCGGCTTGCCGGCCATGCTCAAAGTGCGGCGCTCGACGCGTGATGCCGATGTCGGCCTTGGAGAGCAGGCTGCTCACCGCGATTGTCGTTCTTGCCGGCGAACTGGCGCGGCGCGGCGTCGTCAAGCTTGCGCTGGATGGCGCGCAGCGCGACCGCGACCGGCGCGATCACGTAGGAGGTGCGGGTGACCGGCGGCAGCGGCGGCGGCGGGGCGATCTTGGCCAGTTGCCGGCGGCACGCCGCTGCCGGCCGGCAGCAGCCGGTCGAGCGCGAGCAGCGCGCCGTAGAAAAAGACGCGCGAGCGTGCACAGAGCGGCGAGCGCCAGGCGGAAGCCGCGCGAGCGGCCGAACAGGCGGATCGGCGCCGTGGCGTAGTAGACGGCCTCGTCGAGAAAGCGCGGCATGGCGAAACCCCCACTGATTCGCCGGAGCCGGAATCCTAGCGCGTGCCGCTGAAAAGTGCGAAGGAAGCATGGTTATGGCGCAGCCCTTCGTCGAGCCATGCGACAGCGGGGTGATCGCGGCCGAGCCGTGTCCGCGCGCTGCTCGGGCGCGAGATCGCGCCGCGGCGCCGGCGCATGGTGCTCGCCGCCTGCGTGCTGGCCTCGTCCATGGCCTTCATCGACGGTTCCGCGCTGACGGTGGCGCTGCCCAAGCTGCGCGCGTCTTTCGGCGCCGACCTTGCCTCGGTGCAATGGGTGCTCAATGGCTACGTGCTGGCGCTCGCCGCGCTGACGTTGATCGGCGGCGCGCTCGCCGACGTCTACGGCAAGGCGCGCATGCTCGCCGTCGGCTGCATCGGCTTCGGCCTTGCTTCGGCGGCCTGCGTGGTGGCGCCGTCGGTCGGCTGGCTGATCGCGCTGCGCGTGGTGCAGGGGGTTGTCGGCCGCGATTCTGACGCCGGCGAGCCTGGCGCTGATCGGCGCGAGCTATCCGAAGGAGGAACGCAATGCCGCGATCGGCGTCTGGGCGGCGGCCTCCGCGCTCACCACCGCCGGCGGTCCGGTGCTGGGCGGCTGGCTGACCGAGAGCTTCGGCTGGCAATGGGTATTCGCGATCAATCCGCCGCTGGCGCTCGCCGCCGTCGCTGCTGCTCGGTCTACGCGCCGCCGGACCGGCGCGCGGCGCGCCGCTTCGATCTCACCGGCGCGGCGATCCTGGCGGTTGCGCTCGGCCTCATTGGCCTGGGCGTTGAGCCAGATCGGGCCGGGCGAAGCCGGGTTGGCGAACGGTGTTATGGTGGCCGGCGCCTTGTTGCTCGGGCTCGCCGCGCTTGGCCGGCTACGCATTCTGGGAGCGCGCCAGCCCGCATCCCATGACGCCGCCGCGGCTTCTGCGGCAACCGCGCGTTCGTCGGGCTCAATGCGGCGACCTTGGCGATCTATGGCGGGCTGGCGATCATGTTCTTTCTGCTGTCGTTCGATCTGGTCGACCGGCGCGCCCTGCCGCCGACGCAGGCCGGCTTGGCGTTCCTGCCGTTCACGCTCGGCGTCGGCTTGCTGTCGCGTGCCTTCGGCGGGTTGGCCGACAAGATCGGCGCGCGCATGATGCTGATCGTGGGCCCGCTCGGCGCCGCGCTCGCCTTCGCGTGGCTGGCGTTGGGCCGAAACGGTCCGCTGGTGCCGGGCGTGCTGGCGCCGATGACGTTGCTCGGCATTTCGTTCGCGGTGCTGGTGACGCCGCTGACCGCGTCGGTGATGTCGAGCGTTGCGGACGCCGACGAGGGGCTTGCCTCCGGCGTCAACAACGCGATGAGCCGGGTGGCGCAACTGGTGGGCGTTGCGCTCGCCGCCGGCGTGGCCTCCTACGCCGCCGGCTTCGGCGCCGGCATGGCCGTTGCCGCGGTGCTCGCCGCCGCCGGCGCCGCCATCATGGCGGCGACTGTTGCCGCGCGCCACACAGGAGAAAGCGCGATGAACAAAAGCTGCCCGCACGTCGCCGGCATTCATGAAGTCACGCCCAGCGCGCTCGGCTGTGAAGATTGTCTGAAGACCGGATCGCCTTGGGTTCACTTGCGGCTATGCCGGACCTGCGGCCATGTCGGCTGCTGCGATTCCTCGCCCAACAAACACGCCACCAAGCATTTCCACTCGACCGGTCATCCGGTCATCGAAGGCTACGATCCGCCGGAAGGCTGGGGCTGGTGCTATGTCGACGAGGCTTTCGTCGAGCTCGGCAGCCCGACGCCGCAGCGCGGGCCGATCCCGAAATTCGTGTGAATTGAGGGAATTGCCGGGCCGGTCAGGTCGGCTTGGTCAGCCGCGGGATCGGCATCAGGTCGAGCGGCTGATAGTGCGCCAGCGTCTGCATCGCCTCGATGTCGATGAACTCGACCTGCCGCTCGCTGTCGGCGATCAGCTTCTCGGCGCGCAACTGCTGCATCATGCGGTTGAGATGCGGCACGGAGAGGCCGAGCACGTCCGCCATCACCTCCTGCGAGAACGGCAGCGTGAAACGGTTTTCCTCGGCGTAGCCGACCGCCCGCAGCCGCGCGTACAGCTCGAGCAGGAAATGCGACAGGCGTTCGATCGGCGTGCGGCGGCCGACGTCGATGATGTGCTCGGCATAGGTGGTCGCCTCCTGCACCGCGATCCAGGAGAGCGCCAGGCCGAATTGCGGGCGTTGGTAGCAGAGCCGGACATAGGCATCGAGCACGCAGACATGCATGCGCAGATCGGAGATGGCGGTGACCGAATAGAGCGCGCGGTCGTGGAAGCTGCCGGGCAGGCCGACCACGTCGCCGGGCAGGATGACGTTGAGGATCTGCCGCTTGCCGTTGCGCAACAGCTTGTAGCGCATGGCATAGCCTTCTTTGACGAAGCCGAGCTTGCGGTATTCGTAGCCGTCGACCACGAGGTCGCGCCGCCGCCGGATGGTGATCTCGCCGTCGATGATGGCGTCGAGCGATTTAAGGTCGGCGGCCGAGAGCGCGACGTATTGCATGACCCGCACCACGAAGGGGTGCCGGTCGAGATCGTTGCGGGATACGGTGGCGTCCATGTCTACTAACCAGCACCCAGCCTATATAGGTTCATTAATCCAAAGCAATAATCCATGTGAATGAACCGGCTCGGGGCCGGCGGTCTAGTTGAGCGCCACTTTTCCCCTCTGGAGCGGTGGCACAGACGACTTCAATGAGGCCGCGCTGCGACAGTGCGGCCATTTTTTAGCGGGCGAGGGGCCGCCGCCCGCAACGACGCGTGCCGGGACGGCTGTTCGGTTTGCCCCTTTCAGCCGCCGCCTCGCGCAAGGGAGCCCCGGTCTCGCCGCCGGGGCTCCTACGCGATCGCGCTCATGAGCATCTTTGCCCATGCGGTGCAGCTTGAGCACGGTATAGACCGCGTCGCTCGCCGGGGTCGGCACGCCGAGCTCGCGGCCGAGCGCGCGTACCTTGCCGTTGAGCCAATCGAGTTCGAGCCGGTTGCCGCGCTCGAGGTCGTGCGCCATCGAGGCCTTCATGCCGGGCTCGACCTTGCCTTGCAGGAATTTCATGCGCTCCTCGATATAGGCGCCGTCGAGCGCGACGCCTTTGGCGCGGCCGACCGCCGTCGCCTCCTCCATCAGTTGGCGGAAGAAGCCGCGCAATTCCGGATCCGCGGCGATCGGGCCGATCGGCGAGCGTAAGCCGGCGGTCGAGCCGGCCATGGCGGTCAGGAAGATGAATTTGTGCCAGCGCTCGCGCTCGATGTCGGCCGAGATATCGATGTCGAGCTTGGCGGCCTTGCCGGCGGCGACGAAAGCCGACAGCGGCGCGTCCGGCTTCTTGTCGGCGCGGCCGAAGCGCAACATCGCGAAGCTGCTGGTGTGCTTGATGACGCCGGGCGCGGCGATCACGGTCGCGATGTAGGCGGCGCCGCCGACGGTGCGGTCCGCGCCCAGGATGGGCGCGATGCGCTCGACGCTGTCGACGCCGTTCTGCAAGGTGATCAGGCGCGTGTCCGGCCCGAGCAGCGGACGCGCCGCCTGCGCGGCGGTCTCGGTGTCCCACAGCTTGACCGCGAACAGCACGATGTCGACCGGCCCGACCTCGGCCGGGTCGTCGGTCACGTTGACCTTGGGCAGATGCAGGTTGCCGTGCACGCTTTCGACGCGCAGGCCGTTCTTGCGGATGGCGTCGAGGTGGGCGCCGCGCGCGATGAAGAACACGTCGTGCCCGGCAGCCTGCATGCGCGCGCCGAAATAGCCGCCCACCGCTCCCGCCGCCATCGCCGCAATCTTCATTGGCCCGCTCCTTGTTGTCGGCGAACGTATAGCCCCGATGGACCGCGCGGCCAACCGTGCTCCAACGCCGATCAGCAATGCTATAGTGCCGCCGCATGTTTTTCCTGGGGGACCTCCATGTCCGCGCGCCACAGGTTCGAGCCGCTCTGATCGGCCGAAAAATGGCACGGCCCAATCTTGCCCGACGAGCACCGGCTGACCTGCCATGGCGCGCGCGCTGATCATCGGCGGCTCGCTCGGCGGATTGTTCGCCGGGCTGCTGCTGCGCCAGGCCGGCTGGGACGTGACGGTGTTCGAGCGCTCGAGCGGCGACCTCGCCAGCCGCGGCGTCGGCATCGGCACGCATGTCGAGCTGTTCGCGGTCATGCGCCGGCTCGGGATCGCGGTGGATCAATCGATCGGCGTGCCGATCGGCGCGCGCATTTGCCTCGACCGCGAAGGCGCGGTGATCGCGCGGCTGCCGTTCGAGAAGATCCTCACTTCCTGGGCGCTGTTCTACCGCGCGCTGCGGCGGCATTTGCCGGACGCCTGCTACCGGGCGGGCATGCAGCTCGAGGACATCGCGCAAGACGCGGGCGCCGTCAGCGCGATTTTCGCCGGCGGCACGCGGGTCGACGGCGATCTTCTGGTCGGCGCCGACGGCCTGCATTCGAGCGTGCGGGCGCGCGTCTTCCCTGCCAATCCGGCGCCGCGTTATGCCGGTTACGTGGCCTGGCGCGGAGTGATCGAGGAATCCGCGGTGCCGCCGGCCGCCCGCGAATTGCGCGAGTCGTACACATTCTTTTTGCCGCCGCGCGAGATGGTGCTGTCCTATTGGCAGCCGGGCGCCGACGACGACGCGCGTCCGGGCCGCCGCCGCTTGAACTGGATCTGGTATCATCCGGTGCATGCGCGCGCGTTGGCGGCGTTGTGCACCGACGCGGCCGGCCGCCATCACGCCGCCGGCATTCCGCCGCCGCTGATCCGGCCGGCGGTGATCGCCGCGTTCCGCGCCGAGGCGCGCGCGCTGCTGCCGCCGCAATACGTGGCGGTGACCGAGGCGACGCCGGCGCCCTTCTTTCAGCCGATCTTCGATCTGGAATTCGACGCGCGTCGCGGCCGGCCGCGTGGCGCTGTTGGGCGACGCCGCTTTCGTGGCGCGGCCGCATGTCGGCGCCGGCGTCAGCAAGGCCGCGCTGAATGCCGCCTGGCTGACCGACGCGCTGGCGGCGGCGCCCGGCAATATCGACGCCGCGCTTTCGGCCTATGAGAGGCAAGCGCGCGCTTTCGGCACGGCCTTGGTCGCGCGCGCCCGCTATCTCGGCGCCTATCTGGAAGACCCGCCGCGCGCCGGGCTTGCGCCCGACCCCATCCCGGTGATGCAGGCGATCGGCGCGCCGCTGCGCGAAATACCGGAGTTGGCCGGCACCTTTTGAGCGCCGACAAAAAAGAGCCCGGCGCAAGGCCGGGCTACAAGTTGGGAGGTTTTGCGGAAAATCTAGTAGAGCGCGGGCGCCCGCTCGGCGTTGAAGCTCATGCGCTCGCGCGGCGCGGGCGCCTTGGCTTCGCGCAGCGGCGCGCCGGCCTGCGGCAGCACGATCACCTTGGCGCCGACTTGCACGCGGTTGAACAGGTCGATCACGTCGTCATTGGTGAGGCGGATGCAGCCGCTCGACACGTTCTTGCCGATGGTGGTCGGGTCGTTGGTGCCGTGGATGCGGTAGACGGTGCCGGCGATGTACATGGCGCGGGCGCCGAGCGGATTGCCGGGGCCGCCGGCGGTCATGCGCGGCAGATAAGGCTGGCGCGCGATCATCTCGGCCGGCGGGAACCAGTCCGGCCACTCGGCCTTGCGCTGGACCGACTTGACGCCCGACCAGGTGAAGCCTTCGCGGCCGACGCCGATGCCGTAGCGCAACGCTTTGCCGTGGCCGAGCACGAAATAGAGATAGGTGTGGGCGGTGTCGACGATGATGGTGCCGGCCGCTTCGCGGCTCGGGTAGTCGACGACCTGGCGCTGCAGGCGCGGCGCGAGCGTGGCGTCTTCGTTGCCGATGTCGGCGTCGAAATTCGGGTGCGCGGGCGCGACGCGGCTCTGCACCGGCGCCGAGAAGGCCAGTTGCTGGGCTTGCGCGCTGCCGCAGGTCAAAGCGGCGATGGCGGCGAGCGCGGCGAGCGAACCGTAGGCGAACTTGCGTGACATGACACAGCCCTCGTCATTTCCCCGTCGCGTGTGTGTCGGATCAATGGCGAGGGAGGTTCAAAGGTTCCGCATCACAATCGCGTAACCGATTGGAACCAGAGGGCTTTTCGGTAGTTTTGCGCGACGCTCAATGGCCGTCGTGCTTTCAGTCTCGGCGCCTGTGCCAGCCGACTTGGGCCTCCGGCACGCTGTCGGTCGAGGCGAAATAGGGCTTGATGTCCAAGAGCGGCGTGCCGTCCAGGCAATCGAGACCGCTGACGGTGAGGCTTGCCCTCGGCGACGCCGAGCAGCTTCACCACACTCATGGCGATCGGGTTGGGGCGCGCCGGCGAGCGCAAGGCGAAGGTGCCGTGCTGAGCGCCGTAATGGCCGGGCACTTGCAGCACCAGATTGCGCGGCGCTTTGTCCATCCAATAGAGCAGCACCAGATGCGAGCAGGTCTCGACGTCTTTCAGCCCAGGCTGGAACGCGGGCTCGACCTCGACCGTGCAAACCGCGTCGGATTCGCGGGCGTTCTTCGGGCAGTCCTGGCGCGTCTTCCAGGGCGTGCGGATGCGGCCGATGAAATAGACGCCGGCGTCGGGCGCCGCCGGCAGCTCGACCGCGACCTCGCCGTCGCGGATCCCGAAGTCTTCTTTGGCCATGGTCTCTTTTTGCCCGGCGGACGAACCGCCGTCGAGATGGATATTCCGGTGGGCCTTGCGGGCAGGCTATTAAAGGTATAAAGATATCTTTATGTGATGGGAAGCGGCCCACGCGGTCCCGGCACGAAGCCCAAGAGATCAGACATGAGCAACGACGGCCGGCTCGGTTTCGATGCCCTCAACGCGGCGCTCAAGGCCGCCGGCGAGGAGACGCGCCTGCGCGTGCTGGCGCTCTTGGCCGAAGCCGAGCTTACCGTCTCCGATCTCACCGACATCCTGCGCCAGTCGCAGCCGCGCATCTCGCGCCATCTGCGGCTGCTGGCCGAAGCCGGCCTGGTCGAACGCTTCCGCGAGGGCACCTGGGCCTTCTTCCGGCTGGCCGAGCACGGCGGTGGCGCCGCGGTCGCCCGCGCGCTGCTGGAGCGGCTCAATCCGAACGACCAGACCGTCCAGCGCGACCGCGCGCGGCTGGCCTCGGTGCGGCAGGCGCGCGCCGCCGCGGCGCAAGCCTATTTCCGCCAGCACGCCGCCGAATGGGACCGCATCCGCAAGCTGCACGTCGCCGACGAGGCGGTCGAGGCGGCGATCCACGCCGCGCTCGCCGACAAGCCGTTCCGCTCGCTTCTGGATCTCGGCACCGGCACCGGCCGCATGCTCGAATTGTTCGGCCCGCAGATCGAGCGCGGGCTCGGCATCGATCTCTCGCTCGACATGCTGCTCTTGGCGCGCGACCGGCTCGAGCGCGCCGGCCTGAAGAATTGCAGCGTGCGCCAGGGCGACATTTACGACCTGCCGCTCGGCAACGATTCCTTCGACGTCGTCATCCTGCATCAGGTGCTGCACTTCCTCGACGACGGGGCGCGCGCAATCCGCGAGGCCGCGCGCGTGCTGCGCCCGGGCGGCCGCCTGCTGGTGGTCGATTTCGCGCCGCACGAACAGGAATTCCTGCGCGAGCAATACGCCCACCGCCGCCTCGGCTTCATGCCCGAGACGGTGACGCAATGGATCACGGCCTCGGGCCTCGAGCCGGTGCATGCACAAGCAGCTCGGCGCCCGAGCCGGGCTCGGACGTGAAGATCGCCGTGTCGCTGTGGCTGGCGCGCGATGCCCGCGCGCTGATGGCGGTGCCGGCCAATCGCGCGAGGTGGCGTGATGAACGTCGCTCGCGCGCCAGCCGTTTCATGCCGCGGCACGCGCCAGCATCGGCGTGTCGTTCGAGTTCTTCCCGCCCAAGGACGAGGGCATGGAGAAGATCCTGTGGGAATCGGTCGAGCGCCTGGAGCCGCTGGCGCCGAACTTCGTCTCGGTCACCTATGGCGCCGGCGGCTCGACGCGCGAGCGCACGCACGCGACGGTCAAGCGCATCCTGGCGGAGACGACGCTGACGCCGGCCGCGCATCTGACCTGCGTGGCGGCGACGCGCGCGGAGATCGACGCCATCGTGCGCAACTACGCGCAGGCCGGCGTGACGCCACATCGTGGCGCTGCGCGGCGATTCCGTCGAGGGGCCGGGCACGCGCTACGCGCCGCACCCGGACGGCTATAGCAACGCCGCCGATCTGGTGGCCGGCATCAAGCGCGCCGGCGACTTCGAGATTTCGGTCTCGGCCTATCCGGAGAAGCATCCCGACTAGCCCGACGGTCGAGGCCGATATCGACATGCTCAAGGCCAAGGTCGATGCCGGGGCGGCGCGCGCCATCACGCAGTTCTTCTTCGAGAACGATCTCTATTTCCGCTATCTCGACCGCGTGCGCGCGCGCGGCATCGATATCCCGATCGTGCCGGGCATTCTGCCGGTGCAGAACTTCAAGGCGGCGAAGAATTTCGCCGCGCGCACCGGCGCCTCCGTGCCGGCCTGGCTGGCCGAGCGCTTCCACGGGCTCGACAACGATCCGGCGACGCGCAAGCTGATCGCCGCCGCGGTCGCCGCCGAACAGGTGATCGACCTGCTCGACCGCGGCGTCACCCATTTCCACTTCTACACCATGAACCGCGCCGACCTCGTCTACGCCATCTGCCATCTGCTGGGTCTGCGGCCGGCGACACAGGAAGCCGCGTGATGAGTGACTGTGCGTAACCAGCGTTTACTCGATCGCCGCTGCGCCGAGCGCATCCTGGTGCTCGACGGCGCCATGGGCACCATGATCCAGGCGCTCAAGCTCGACGAGGAAGGCTATCGCGGCGCGCGCTTCGACGCCTGGAACCGCGAGGTGCGCGGCAACAACGATCTGCTCAATCTGAGCCGGCCGGACGCGGTGCGCGACATCCATCTCGCCTATTTCCGCGCCGGCGCCGACATCGTCTCCACCAACACGTTCTCCTCGACCAAGATCGCGCAGGCCGATTACGGCATGGAGGACATCGCCTACGAGCTCAACCTCGCCGGCGCCAAGCTGGCGCGCGAGGCGGCGGCGGCGGCCGAAAAGGAAGACGGCAAGCGCCGCTTCGTCGCCGGCGCGCTCGGGCCGACCAACCGCACCGCGTCGATCTCGCCCGACGTCACCAATCCCGGCTTCCGCGCCATCACCTTCGACCAGTTGCGCGCGGCCTATGGCGAGCAGGCGCGCGGGCTGATCGACGGCGGCGCCGACCTGCTGCTGATCGAGACCATTTTCGACACGCTCAACGCCAAGGCGGCGATCTACGCCATCGCCGAGGTCTGCGAGGAGCGCGGCCTCGACGTGCCGGTCATGATCTCCGGCACCATCACCGACCGCTCCGGCCGCCTGCTGTCGGGCCAGACGCCGGCGGCGTTCTGGAATTCGGTGCAAGCACGCCGCGCCCGGTGACCATCGGGCTCAATTGCGCGCTCGGCGCCAAGGAAATGCGCGCGCATATCGCCGAGATCGGCCGCGTCGCCGACACCTTCGTCTGCGCCTATCCGAATGCCGGCCTGCCCAACGAATTCGGCTATTACGACGAGAGCCCGGAATTCATGGCCGAGCTGCTCGGCGAATTCGCCGACGCCGGGCTGGTCAACGTCGTCGGCGGCTGCTGCGGCACCACGCCCGAGCATATCGCGGCCATCGCGCAAGGCGGTCGCCGGCAAGCCGCCGCGCGCAAATTCCCGGAATTGCCGCGCCAGCTGCGCCTGTCGGGGCTGGAGAGCTTCACGCTGACGCCGGAAATTCCCGTTCGTCAATGTCGGCGAGCGCACCAACGTCACCGGCTCGGCCAAATTCCGCAAGCTGATCACCGCCGGCGACTACGCCGCGGCGCTCGCCATCGCGCGCGAGCAGGTGGAGAACGGCGCGCAGGTGATCGACGTCAACATGGACGAAGGCCTGCTCGATTCCGAAGCGGCGATGGTGACCTTCCTCAATCTGATCGCCGCCGAGCCCGACATCGCGCGCGTGCCGGTGATGGTCGATTCATCGAAATTCTCGGTGATCGAGGCGGGCCTGAAATGCCTGCAAGGCAAGCCGGTGGTGAATTCGATCTCGATGAAGGAGGGCGAGGCCGCCTTCATCGAGCACGCCAAGACGGTGCGCCGCTACGGCGCCGCGGTGGTGGTGATGGCCTTCGACGAGAAGGGCCAGGCCGACACGCTCGAGCGCAAGATGCGCGATCTGCCAAGCGCGCCTACGACATCCTGGTCGAACAAGGTCGGCTTCCCGCCGGAAGACATCATCTTCGATCCCAACATCTTCGCCATCGCCACCGGCATGGAGGAGCACAACGGCTACGGCGTCGCCTTCATCGAGGCCGCGCGCTGGATCCGGCAGAACCTGCCGCACGCGCATGTCTCGGGCGGCGTGTCGAACCTGTCGTTCGCCTTCCGCGGCAACGAGCGCGTGCGCGAGGCCATGCATTCGGTGTTCCTCTATCACGCCATCAAGGCCGGCATGGATATGGGCATCGTCAATGCCGGGCAGATCGCGGTCTACGACGACCTCGATGCCGGAATTGCGCGAAGCCTGCGAGGACGTGGTGCTCAACCGCCGGCCCGACGCGGCCGAGCGGCTGCTCGATCTCGCCAAGAAATTCCACGGCAAGGGGCAGGAGGCCAAGGAGGCCGATCTCGCCTGGCGCGACCGAGCCGGTCGAGCAAGCGGCTGGCGCACGCGCTGGTGCACGGCATCACCGACTTCGTCGAGGCCGACGTCGAGGAGGCGCGGCTCAGCGCGCCACGCGCCCGCTCGACGTCATCGAAGGCCCGCTGATGGACGGCATGAACATCGTCGGCGACCTGTTCGGCTCCGGCAAGATGTTCCTGCCGCAGGTGGTGAAGTCGGCGCGCGTGATGAAGCAGGCGGTCGCCTACCTGATGCCCTACATGGAGCAGGACAAAGACGGCCGCTCGCACCAGAGTTCGAACGGCAAGATCGTGATGGCGACGGTCAAGGGCGACGTGCACGACATCGGCAAGAACATCGTCGGCGTCGTGCTCCAGTGCAACAATTACGAGGTGATCGATCTCGGCGTCATGGTGCCGGCGGCGAAGATCCTGGAAACCGCGCGAGGCCGAGAAGGCCGACATCATCGGCCTGTCCGGCCTGATCACGCCCTCGCTCGACGAGATGTGCCACGTCGCGGCCGAGATGGAGCGGCAGGGCTTCGACCTGCCGCTGCTGATCGGCGGCGCCACCACCAGCCGCGTGCATACCGCGGTGAAGATCCACCCGAACTACCGGCGCGGGCAGGCGGTCTATGTCAACGACGCCAGCCGCGCGGTCGGCGTGGCGCAGGCGCTGATGTCGGCAGAACAGAAGCGGCTACGTCGCCGAGCTGCGCGGCGAATACGCCAAGATCGCCGCCGCGCATGCGCGCGCGCAGGAGGACAAAATCGCGGCTGCCGCTCGCCGCGGCGCGCGCCAATGCGCTCAAGCTCGACTGGTCCGGCGCCTATGTGCCGCCCAAGCCGGCTTTCCTCGGCACGCAAGGTGCTTGCACGACGTGTCCGGTGGCGGAGCTGGTCGATTTCATCGACTGGACGCCGTTCTTCCAGACCTGGGAGCTCGCCGGGCAAATTCCCCGCCATCCTCGACGACGCCAAGTTCGGCGAGGCGGCGCGCTCGCTGTACGACGACGCGCGCGCGATGCTGGACAAGATCGTGGCGGAAGGCTGGTTCAAGGCGAGCGCCGCGCTCGGCTTCTGGCCGGCCAACGCGCAAGGCGACGACATTCTGGTCTATGGCGACGAGACGCGCGCGCGGCCGGTCGCCACGCTGCACACGCTGCGCCAGCAATTGTCCAAGCGCGAGGGCCGCGCCAACATCGCGCTCGCCGATTTCGTCGCGCCGCGCGAGAGCGGGCTTGCCGATTACATCGGCGCCTTCGCCGTCACCGCCGGCATCGGCGAGGACGAGGTCGCCGAGCGCTTCAAGCGCGCCAACGACGACTACTCCGCCATCATGGTGAAGGCGCTGGCCGACCGGCTGGCGGAAGCCTTCGCCGAGCGGCTGCACAGCGCGTGCGCCGGGAGTTCTGGGGCTACGCGCCCGACGAGGCGCTCGAGCCATGCCGAGCTGATCGGCGGAGAAATATCGCGGCATCCGCCCGGCGCCGGGCTATCCGGCGCAGCCCGACCACACCGAGAAGGGCACGCTGTTCGATCTGCTCGACGCCGAGCGCATCGGCGTCAAGCTGACCGAAAGCTACGCCATGTGGCCGGGCGCGGCGGTGTGCGGGCTCTATTTCAGCCATCCGCAGAGCGCCTATTTCGGCGTCGGCAAGATCGAGCGCGACCAGGTCGAGGATTACGCCCGGCGCAAGGGCTGGAGCGTCGCGGAATGCGAGCGCTGGCTGGCGCCGATCCTCAATTACAACGTGCAGGCCGCGCCGAGCATCGTGGCGGCGTGACCTGCAGCCGTCTGTCATCGGCCGGGCGTAGCGCAGGGCCGGGACCCATACTCCGCAGTTTGTCGATACGTGCAGGGGGTATGGGTCCCCGCCGGAGCCTGTCATCGGACCGCGCTTCGCGCGACCCGTTGGCGGGGACGACGGGCGTTAAAAAACAAAACACCGGAGAGGTTGCCGCTCTCCGGTGTCTCAATTCGTGACCGGTTTCACGCCGGGTTGTTGGTTGGCGTCGTCGTCGGCTACCTGAACTCAGAATGCTCCCAGCAAGATCGCGCCAACGAACACGAACACGGCGCACACTGCCAGCACTTCAGTCTCAAGGTAAGGTCCACGGCAGGTGCCTCCCTTGCTGACATGCGCCGAAAGTAGCATGCGGCGGCGGCGTACCGAAGCGCATGAACAGGCGCGCACGAGAATAATCATCCCGAACCGCATGCGCCGCCGGCATGGCGGCCTCAATTGATTGATCGGTCTAACGAAAACAGGAAAAGCGTCGGTGTAAAACTCCGCCCAGGCAGCGAAAAGTCCAGGAATGCGCCAGCGCCGGACGGGAATCGCTCGCCGATGTCGCGGCGCACCATGCCCCGGCACGGCAAATTTGCATGTAGGCGCGAACATTGACGGGGCCGGACAGGGCCTTGCTGCCGCGCGACGCAACCGCGCCTGGCGCCGCGCCCGCGGCGGCCCGTGTCAACGTTTCCTTATCCTTAACCGCGCGCGCGCCGCCATCATTGAAGTCTCGTTAAAGAAACCCCTCGCATTTTGCCGGGATGAACGGTGGGGTGCGCGTTTCCGTCGCCGGGGTGATGCTCGGCCTGCTGGCGCTGGCCGGTTGCGGACGCGGCTTCTTTCAGGGCGGCGAGCGCGAGCCGTGGCGGCACGAGGCCGAAGCCGCCTGCATGAAATCGGGTGCGGTCAAGCTCGGCGCCGGCGTGGTGCAGATCGAGCCGATCCAGGGGCCCGGCATTTGCGGCGCCGATTTTCCGCTCAAGGTTTCCGCGCTCGGCGCGCCGCCGGTCATGAGCTACGCCGACCCGGTGCCGCCGGGCTCGATCCCGAACGGTTCGCGCATGCCGCCGTTCCCGCCCACCGAACAACGCTATCTTCCGCCGGCGCGCGATCGAGGTCGCGCCCGGCCAGCACGAGCAAATGCGCTGGATGACCGGTCCGCCGCCCGCGGTGCGCCCGCCGTCATCGGGCGAGCCGATGCAACTCGATCCGCAGGCCGACGCGCCGCAACAGCATTACGCGCCGCCGCCGCAAGCCTATCCGCAACAGCGTTACGCCCGCCGCCGCAAGCCTATCCGCAACAGCGTTACGCCGCCGCCCGCCTATCGCAAGCGCACCCGCCGCAGCGTTACGCGCCGCACCGCCGCAAGCCTATCCGCGATGCGTGCCGCGCCGGTGGCACCGCCGCAGTCGCGCGCGTTGCCCGACGACATCCCGCCCGATGCGGAAATTCCCCCCGCCGGCAGCGCCGCGGTGCAACAGCAGAACTTGCCGCCAAGCTATCCGCCGCAGCGCGATCAGCGCAGCTATAACGCGCCGATCTATCAGCCACCGCCGGCGCGCGCGCCGCCGCCGCTCGGGCCGCCGCGCGCGCCATACAACGCCGCCATTCCGCAGGCGGAATTGACCCCGGCGGCGACGCTCGCCTGTCCGCTCGTTTCCGCGCTCGACCGCTGGGTGAGCGAGGGCGTGCAGCCGGCGGCGCTGCGCTGGTTCGGTTCGCCGGTCGTCGGCATCAAGCAGATCTCGGCCTATTCCTGCCGCGCCATGGTCGGCGCCGGCACCGGCCACATTTCCGAGCACGCCTTCGGCAACGCCATCGACGTCGCCGCCTTCACGCTCGCCGACGGCCGTACAGATTACGGTCAAGGACGGCTGGCACGGTTCGCCGGAGGAGCAGGGCTTCCTGCACGACGTGCAGGGCTATGCCTGCGACATCTTCACCACGGTGCTGTCGCCGGGCTACAACGCCGCGCATTACAATCATATCCATGTCGACCTGATGCGGCGCGGCGACGGGCGCCATCCCTGCCGGCCCACCGCGATTCCCGGCGAGGTGGCGGCGGCGCAGGCGCGCTCGCGTTACGCCGCCAAGCACCGGCTGGTCACCGGCTCGATCCCGCATCACCTGTCGGCCAAGGGCAAGCCGATGGAAGCCGTGCCGGGCGAGGACGGCGAGGACGACGACGACGAGCCGGTCACCGGCGCCATTCCGGCGCCGCCACCGGCCGCGCGGCCGGTCGAACGCCGGAGCCAGATTTATTAGCCGCCGCTAGCTTGCGCCGGGCACCTGCCATTTCAAGCCGGGAAAGCGCGCATAGTCGCGGTCGAAGGTGACCCACTCGCAGCCCCATTCGATCGCGAGCGCGGCATACCAGGCGTCGGTGACGCGCGGGCCTCGTGTACCGGTGGTGAGGCAAAGGCGCTTGAAGATGTCCCAGTGACGCTCACCGGGCTCGACCACGTGGCAGTGCGGTTGGCCGAGCATATCCTCACAAAATCCTATCGCATCGTCGATTGTTGTCGGTATTGGATGACTGCGTGGATTGGTCGTTATCCGCACCACGGCGCTCAACACCAAGGGCGATAGGCCGAAGCGAACGTCGCTCCGTACGACGCTATCGAGCCAAGGTCGGCAAATCGCGTGTTGAGGCACATCTTTGCGAAGGGCGTAAATAAGGACGTTGACGTCCGGCAAAATCATTTAAAGTGCTTCATCCGCTCGAGGTATTCGAGGTCGTCCATTTCTTGCAGTGCTGCGGAATTGGAAATATCGATTCCCGGCATGAGACCGCCTGTCGCGCTGCTCACCCGCGGTAGAACGCGCGGTGCCTTTTCCTTTTTCCGGTCCTCGGCGATCACCCGCCGCAAGCCGTCCTCGATCAATGAGGTCAGCGTGCGTCCTTGCTCGGCCGCCTTGCGCTTGGCGCGCCTCAGCAGCTCGGCGGGCAGCCGGACCGTGGTGCGTTCAATCATATGTCAAGACATACGATAGATATGTCTATATGTCAACCTGGCGGCAACTTTACAAGGGCCGCCGTTGCGGCGGAATAAACCACCTCGCGCGCGGTTTACTGCCGGTGACGCCGCCCGGTCGGCGGCCATGACAGCAGGAGGGGGGCCATGTTGCGTATCGGTTTCACGGGCTTTGCACTCGCGTTGATCGCCTGCGGCTTAGCGTCTTCCGCCCAGGCGCAGACGCCGCCGCAGCCGACTTACGCCGTCACCAAGGTCGACAACACCGACAACGTCTACATCTTCCGCTACCAGGGCCATCAGTCGATGTTCGTGGTGACCAAAGACGGCGTGATCGCCACCGATCCGATCAGCCTGCGGCGCCCGGCCGCCAAGGCCTACATCGAGGAAATCCGGAAGATCACCAAGGCGCCGATCAAGTATGTGATCTACAGCCACAGCCACTACGACCACATCGCCGGCGGCAAGCCGTTCAAGGACCTGGGCGCGACCTTCATCGCGCACAAGAACGCCAAGGCGCGCATCCTCGAGTTGAAACCGGCCGATGTCGTGGTGCCGGACGAGGTGGTCGACAAGAAGAAGGTCATCAAGCTCGGCGGCACCACGCTCGAGCTGCATCTATGTCGGCAGGAACCACTCCGACAGCATGCTGGTGATGCGGCTGCCGAAGGAAAAGATCATCTTCACCGTCGATTGGATTCCGCTGCAGGCCGTCCAGTTCCGCGCCATGGCGGACACCTACATTCCCGACATCGAGGAAGGCTTGAAGAAAGTGATCGCGATGGATTGGGAGCGGATTATTCCCGGTCATCCCGGCCCCGCCGGGCGGCAGATCGGCACCAAGGACGATGCGCGCGATCAGCTCGCTTATCTGCAGGATCTATCGGCGGCGGTGAAGAAGGCGATCGGCGAAGGCAAGAGCTACGCCGACGCCGAGAAGGAGATCAAGCTGCCCAAATACGAGAAATGGAGCGGCTACGGACCCAGTCTGCCGATGAACATCGAACGCTATTACGACTACATCAACCGGGGAATTTAGAACGCCGCTTCCAGCAGCATCGCCGCAAACAGGATCAGGCCGGCGTCGCGGTTGGACTTGAACAGCATCAGGCAGTGCGCCGGGTCGTCGATGTCGAGCCGCATCACCTGCCAGCCGAGATGCACCGCGAAGGCGATCAGCCCGAGCACGAAGATCAATTGGCCGCCGGCCATCAGGCCGGCGGCGCCGATCAGCAGCACCGCCGCGGCGTAGAAGATCGCCAGCATCGGCCGGGTGCGCTCCCTGAACAATAGCGCGGTCGACTTGATGCCGATCAGCAGGTCGTCCTCGCGGTCCTGGTGCGCGTAGATGGTGTCGTAGGCGATCACCCAGCAGATCGACCCGGCGTAGAGCACGAAGGCCGGCGCATCGAGCCGGCCGAAGGCCGCCGGCCAGCCCATCAGCGCGCCCCAGGAGAAGGCGAGGCCGAGAAAAATCTGCGGCCAATAGGTGATGCGCTTCATGAACGGATAGATGACGACGACCAGCAACGACGCGATGCCGCACAGCACCGTGAAACGGTTGAACTGCACCAGCACCAGCAAACCGACCAGCGCCTGCGCCAGCATGAAGACGGTGGCCTGCGCGACCGATGACCTGCTTCGACGGGAATCGGGCGCGAGCGCGTGCGCTCGACCAGGCCGTCGAGATCGCGGTCGACCAAGTCGTTCCAGGTGCAGCCGGCGCCGCGCATCGCGAAAGCGCCGACGAAGAACAGGATGATGTGCCAGAGGCTGGGGAAATGGCCGGATCGCATGCCGGCCAAGCCGACCGACCACCAGCACGGCATCAGCAGCAGCCAGGAGCCGATCGGCCGGTCGAGCCGCGCCAGCCGCAAATAGGGCCGCGTCCAGGCCGGCGCGAGGCCGTCGACCCAATTGCCGGTCGCATCGGCGACGCGCCCGGTTTCGGTCACGGGCCGCTCTCGCTCATTTGCCGATCGGCGCGCCGGTCAGCGTGTCGTAGGTGCCCTTGCCGGTCTTGATGTTGCTGGCGTCGGGAACGGGCGCGGCCAGCGAGTCGCTCAGCGTCGGTCCGGCCGGGCGCGGCGGCGCGGCGGCGGCCTGGCAGATGCGCACGCGCAATTTATCGGTCTGCGCGTGCGACTGTTTCATCTGCGCCAGCACCTGATCCGGCATGCCGCACCAGACCCCGCTTTCGGCGGCGAATTTGATCAGCTTCACTTCGGCGGCCGAGAACACGGTGAACAGATGGCAGGCTTCCTTCGGCGTCGCCTTGTGTTCGCTGGCGAGCTTGATGGCGGCGGCCTTCTTCTCCGCGTCGGCGCGCAGCTTGAGGAATTCCTGCATGCAGGGCGGCGGCTGCTGTTGTGGCTGCGGCTGCGGCTGGAATTGGGCAGCAGCCGGCGATGCCGCGGCGGGCAGCAAAATAGCGGCCAAGATGGGGGCAATGGCGAGTGCCCGGCGCAAACGCATAGACCAAAATCCCTCCCGATCGGCGCGGCATTACCATATAGCAAAGCCGGCCAGGGGTTTATAACAAGCCTCCGAATGCGTCGGGAAGGCGGCGGAAGGACGCTTTGCCGCCGCCGGCAGATCCCGTTTTTACCCGCCACAGGCCATGCCGCGCGTCGAATTCCGCACCCCCCGCGTCTATGTCGAGGAGCCCTTGGCGGCCGGGCGGGAACTGACGCTTGCGCCCGGGCCGGCCAATCATCTGGTCAACGTCCTGCGTTGCAAGGCGGGCGATCCGGTGCTGCTGTTCAACGGACGCGATGGCGAGTGGCGGGCCGTGCTCGGCCGCGCCGGCAAAAAGGTGACGGCGGCGGTCGGCGAGCGGCTGCGCGCGCAGCCAAGCGCGCGGCGATCTGCATTTCCTGTTCGCGCCGCTCAAGCACGCGCGGCTCGATTATCTGGTGCAAAAGGCGGTCGAACTGGGCGCCGCGCGGCTGCAGCCGGTGATCACGCGTCACACCCAGGTCGGCCGGGTCAATCTCGAGCGCATGCGCGCCAATGCGATCGAAGCCGCGCAGCAATGCGGCGTGCTGGCGCTGCCGGAAGTGGCCGCGCCGGCCGATTTTGCGCAGGCGGTGCAGGACGAAACGCGCTTGCTGGTGTTCTGCGACGAGGATGCCGACGTGCAGGATCCGGTGGCGGCGCTGCGGCACGGCGGTGCCGGGATGCCGCTGGCCGTGCTGATCGGCCCGGAAGGCGGCTTCGCGCCGGAGGAACGCGCGGTTTTGCTCAAGCGCGCCAATGTGCTGCGGCTGTCGCTCGGGCCGCGCATCTTGCGGGCGGACACGGCGGCGGTGGCGGCGCTGGCGCTGGTGCAGGCGGTGCTGGGCGACTGGCGCGGCGGTTAGAACTTTTCCCCGCTTGTGCAAAGGACGGCTTCTCGCGGCCGCAGCTGTGCTAAACTCGGCCGTGTTGGCGAGTGGGAATGGTGGCGCACATGTCTCTCGGCATCCGGAGCTTGGCGGCTGTTGCAATGCTGGTGCTGGGCGCGCTGGCGCCGGCGCAGGCGGCGAGCTGGCTGGAAAAGAACTTCTGGCTGAGCGGCCCGCGCTACGAGGGCGTGCTGCCGGCCTGCGAGGCTGGCCTCGACACCATCGCCGCGCGCTTCGCCCAGAAGGAAGGCCGCTTCTGGAACTCGGACCTGCAAATCCAGGGCTTCGAACGGGTGCGCGAGATCGCCTTTAGCCCCTGGGCGGAGGGCACCATTCCCCGCCGCTTCTGCAGCGCTTTGGCGCTGGTGAGCGATGGGCGCAAGCACGCGGTCTATTACTCGATCGGCGAGGACACCGGCATGATTGGGTCGAGCTGGGGGGTCGAATGGTGCGTGGTCGGCCTCGACCGCAACTGGGCCTACAATCCGCGTTGCAAAATGGCGCGTCCCTGAACGCGCCGAATTTTGTCCACGGTTCATTGCTATTTTGTTCTTGCAATGTTCGTTTAAACACGATATAGTGTAAGGAACCGTTGAGGCTGATCAATTTCCGGTTTGTTCTGCTGGCAACAGTTCAGGGGCGTTCCATGACCCATCCCGTCCTTCGCGCGCTGCGCGGCCTTCTCCTCACCCTCGGTTTTGTCCTCGCCTTCGCCAACGCGGCGCCCGCCCAAGACCCGGCGGCGCAAGAGCGGACGGCCAACGCGCCCGGGCGCTTCGATTTCTATGTGTTGGCGCTGTCCTGGTCGCCATCCTACTGCGCCTCGGTCAAGGAGCGCGGCGACGAGCGCTCCACGCGGGCGAGCGCCATGCAATGCGGTACACGGCCGTTTTCCTTCGTGGTGCACGGGCTTTGGCCGCAATACGAGCGCGGCTTCCCCTCCAGCTGCCAGCGGCCGGCGCCGCGCATCGACCGCGGCCTGGTCGATTCCATGCTCGACCTGATGCCGAGCCCGCGGCTGGTCTACATCGAATGGGATCGTCACGGCACTTGCACCGGGCTGGCGGCGCCGGCCTATTTCGATGCGGTGCGTCAGGCGCGCGCGACGGTAAAGGTACCGGCCGATTATCTCGAACTGTCCAACCCGGCCATGGTGTCGCCGGCCGCGGTCGCTGACGCCTTCGTCAGGGCCAATCCGGGTCTTGCGCGCAACGCGGTCGCGGTGACCTGCGATAAAACGCGGCTGACCGAAGTGCGCGTCTGCCTGAGCAAGGATTTTTCCTTCCGCGCCTGTCCCGAGGTCGTTGCGCGCGCGTGCAACCTTGAGCGAGTCGCGATGCCGGCATCGCGCGGCGGATAGCGCCGGCGCTTGACGCCCAACTGACGCGCCGGCGCATGCGCGATAGTCGGAATTTATGCGTCGGCAAAGTCTTATCGGTTCCTGCACGCAACCCTCGGCATCGGTCGCCGGCCGTGACCTCGCGCATGATCCCGAAAAGTGGGCACCGGTTTTCGGAAAAGATCATGCGCAAGCAGAATGTTAGCAGAGCAAGTGATTCAATCTGAACGGATCGCATTCTAATATCGGCGATCGCATTAAGCCGGCACTAAGGATGCGATGGGGCGTTGCGGGGAAAAGCCCGCGATGTCGAGCATTCAGGCAAGATTCTCGTAAGCGACTGCGCGCATGCTGGCGGGCGGGAATGACGGATCATGCGCGCTTCGAAACGCGCTGTCGGGGAGTCGCTTCAGTGGCTCGGTTGCGGGACTATATCGGCTTTGCGGTTTGGTTTGCCGGCCTCGGCTATATGGCGATCTGGCTGCTGGCCTGGCGCAGCCTGGGGGGCGCCTTGCCGCCGTCGCTGCATATGCTGGGCGCGTTCCTGGCGTTGGCCGTCGCCGTGCAAGGCGTATACGTGATGCTGCGCCGCGCGCGCCGCCGGCGCGCCAGCGCCGCGCCGCCAATGACGGAGGTCGCCGAGGACGCCGGCGCGTTGTCGCGAAAACTGCTGCTCGACAGCCTGCCGCGGGTGAAGCCACGCAATCATTTCGGCCTGCGCGGCGCGCCGCGCTAGCAAGTTCGCGGCGGATGGCCTAAGCGCTTTCGGCGGTGCCCGGGAGCTGCGCGCGTGAACTACGCCCACGAATTTCATGCCGGCAGTTTCGCCGACGTGCACAAGCACGCCGTGCTCTGCCGCGTGCTGCATCACTTGCGCGGCAAAGAGGCCGCCTTCCGCGTGCTCGACACCCATGCCGGCGCCGGCCGCTACGATCTGACGGGGCCCGAAGCCGCGCGCTCCGGCGAATGGCGCGACGGCATCGCACGGCTGATGGCGGCAGCGCTGCCGGCGGCGGCGGCGGAATTGCTGGCGCCCTATCGCGACGCCGTGCGCGCATTCAATCCCGACGGCCGGCTCAAGATCTATCCCGGCTCGCCTTTGATCACGCGCGCGTTGCTGCGCCGGCAGGACCGGCTCATCGCCTGCGAGCTCGAACCGAAAGCCGCGGCCGCGCTCGGGCGCAATCTGCGCGATCCGCCGCGTCAAGGCGCTGCGCATCGACGGCTGGACCGCGCTCGCCGCCTATTTGCCGCCCAAGGAACGGCGCGGCCTGGTGCTGATCGATCCTCCTTATGAGCAGGACAGCGATTTCGGCCGGCTGCCCAGCGCGCTCGCCGAGGCGCAGCGCAAATGGGCGACCGGCATCTACCTGCTCTGGTATCCGATCAAGACCCGCGGCGAGCCGGACAATCTCGCCCGCCGATTGCGCCGGCTCGGCCGATCGAAAATCCTGCGCTCCGAACTGATCGTTGCACCGATGGCCAATCCGGACCGCCTCAACGGCTCGGGCCTCATTGTGGTCAATCCGCCCTGGCGGCTGGACCAGGAGCTTGCCGTCCTGCTGCCGGCTTTGGCGCAAGCGCTCGGCCGCAACGGCGCCGGTCGCTTTCGGCTGGATTGGCTCGCCGGGGCGCCCCCGGGATGAACCGGCCCGTGCGGTGGAACCCCTTTCCACAGGGGAAAAGTTGGTGTCTAGTTCCATCACTGGCAGTGACGTTCCGCCTCCGGTGGGGGCCGGCGGAGTGACTGAGGCCGGTTAGGCCGATGCTTTCCCCGACTGAGAATGTCCAGCCGAGCCGCCGCGCGTGGGGCCGGCGGCGGAGCAGTACGGGGAGGGGCTTTCCCTATGGCGCAAACGGGTGTCGTGAAGTTCTTCAACACCGAGCGGGGCTACGGATTCATCAAGCCGGACGACGGCGCGCGCGACGTCTTCGTCCACATCACCGCGGTGGAGCAGGCCGGCCTCAAGGGGCTCAACGAAGGCCAGCGCATCAGCTTCGACGTCGAGCCGGACAAGAAGGGCAAAGGCCCGAAAGCCGTCAACTTGGTGGTCACCGGCTGACGCCGGTTTCGCACGCGCCTCATTCGGTTATGATCTTTGCTGCCGGTCTTCGCCGGAAGGAAGAAGCCGTCCATGATGATCCTGCGCTCCTCGCCCGCCTCGCCCTTCGCCCGCAAGGTGCGCATCGCCATGAGCCTGCTCGGCCTGGCCGACAAAATCGAAATCCGCGACACCGATCTCAACAGCGCGGACGATCCGATCCGCACGCAGAACCCGCTCGGCAAGGTGCCGGCGCTGATCATCGAGGACGGCACCGCCTATTACGACTCGCGCGTCATCCTCGATTATCTCGATCATCTCGCCGGCGGCGGCCGCATTTTGCCGCGCGAGCCGCAGGCGCGGTTCGAAGCGCTGCGCCTGCAAGCGCTGTGCGACGGCATTCTCGAAGCCAGTCTGCTCATCGTCTATGAAGGCCGCTACCGCCCGCCCGAGATGAAGGTGCAAAGCTGGCTCGATCGCCAGTCGGAGAAAGTCACGCGCGGGCTCGCCGTGCTCGAAGCCGCGCCGCCGCCGATCGCCACGCCGCCGACCGTCGGCCAGATCGCGCTCGCCTGCGTGCTCGGTTACCGCGATCTGCGCTTCGGCGGCGATTGGCGTCGCGACCACCCGCGGCTCGTCGCCTGGCACGACAAGTTCGCGGCGCAGGTGCCGGCCTTCGCGGCGACCAAAGTCAACGCATAAATCGCGCCGCGCCAAACAAAAGCCCCGGAGCTCGCGCCCCGGGGCTTTGCAGGTTTCAGACAGCGTCGTTCTTAGAAGTGGTAGTTCACGCCGGCGCGCACGATATTGGTCTGGAATTTGGCATCGGCGCCGATCACCGGTGAATTGGTGCGGCCGAGGTCGACGTAGAGATATTCGGCCTTGATGCTCCACGGCCCGGCGATGTTGGCTTCGACGCCGCCGCCGACCGTCCAGCCGGCTTTGGTCTTGTTGCTGTCGGCAAAGCCGGTGACCGAAGTCTTGATGTCGCCGAAGGCGGCGCCGCCGGTCACGTAAGGCATGAAGCGGCCCATCGCGTAACCGAGCCGCGCGCGCGCGGTGCCGAGCCAGTTGTTGCGCGTTTCGCAAGTGCCGGGGCCGCAGGCCACGCTGCCGCGGATATTGCTCCAGTCGACGTCGCCTTCGAGGCCCAACACCAGGGCGCCCATCTGCCAGTTGTAGCCGGCGGTGCCGCCGACCAAGCCGCCGTTGACGTCGAACGAGCCGGTCGAGAGCGGCGCGGCGAAATCCGAGCGACCGAAACCGTAGCCGCCGTTGAGACCGAGATAGAAGCCGGTCCAGCTGAACACCGGCTCGACATAGGCCGGCGCCTTATACGGAACGGGACGCCGGGCGATGTCGGCGGCCGACGCGGTCGTAATACCGAGCGCGAGCACGCCCACGCTTGCAAGCAGAAGCTTTTTCATAACGCACCTCATTGATCCTTGATGGACGGGCGCGGAGATGCGCCGTCCCCCGATATGCGCACTCAACGCGATCGCAACGGCACCGGTTCCTCGGGGCTATCGCGAACGCCGGGCACCGCGGCCAATCGGCAACACCACGGAACCCGTCAGTTGTGAATGGCACCGCGGGCTGCGGATGCCGGGAATGAAAGGCCCCGGAACCTTCCGCCCCGGGACCGTTGGCTAACGCCCCGAAGGGCGGCGCGATCAGAAGTGGTAGTTGATGCCGCCGCGCACGAGGTTGCTGCGGAAGTCGACGTCGGTCGACGTGCCGCAGGTGGCCGCGCTGCAGTTCGCCTTGCCGAGATCGGAATAGAGGTACTCGACCTTGGCGCTCCACGGGCCGACGATGGCGGCTTCGACGCCGCCGCCGAGCGTCCAGCCGACGCGGGTTTCGGTTTCGCTGCCGAGCGCGGTCGAGGACTTCACGTCGCCGAAGGCGGCGCCGCCGGTGATGTAGGGCATCATGCGGCCGAAGGCGTAGCCGACGCGGCCGCGCGTGGTCGCCAACCAGTTGTTGCGGGTTTCGCAGATGCCGCCGACGCAGACGGCGCTGGCCGTGCTGCCTTTGATGTCGCTCCAATCGAGGTCGCCCTCGAGGCCCAACACCATGGCGCCCATCTGCCAGTTGTAGCCGAGCGTACCGCCGACCACGCCACCATTGATGTTGAAGTCGGTCGAGCCGATGCCGAGAACGTCCCAGGTCGAGTGGCCGAAGCCCCAGCCGCCGTTGATGCCGAGATAGGCGCCGCTCCAGGTGAAGGGTGGCTCATAGGCCGGCGCCTTGGTCGGCATTGCCGGACGGCGCGCGATGTCGGCCGCATGGGCCGCCGCCGTCATGCTCACAACGGCAAGCGCCAACATGCCCGCCCGAATTACCCGCTTCATCGTCAAAACCTCCGTGCAGTGGCCACCCAGTGCGGCAACAAAGTATTCGAAAACAGCCGAAACGTCTAGTGCAGAAAGGCCACACAGGCCGGAAAGTTATTGAATGTATTGACGTAATTGCGCCAGCGAATTGCCACTTTTGTGCCGCGATCTAATCTGTCGATACTGATGAATATTATGAAGCAATACTTAAGTTATGTTCCGCGTGGAACTTTAGACTGTCAAAAGTTCCAGCCTGCCGCAAAAGAAAACCCCGGGCCCGAAGGCCCGGGGTCCCCGCCACGTGTTTAGCGGGCCGCTCAGAAGTGGTAATTCACGCCGAAGCGCAAAATATTGCTTTGAAAGCCGTTGTTCACGCCGGTGATCGTGTAGCCGCGGTCGCCGAGATCCATGTAGAGATATTCGACCTTGGCCGACCAATTGGGCGTGAAGCCGACTTCCATGCCGAGGCCGCCGGTCCATCCGGTGTGGATGTGGGTCTCGTCGAGCCCGGCGAGTGTCCCCGTCAACTCGCCATAGGCCAGACCGAGGGTGCCGTAGACGAGAATGTTGTTCATGGCGTAGCCGACGCGCCCGCGCAGCGTGCCGAACCAAGGATTGGAAAACTTGTAGGGCGCGAAAGTATCGTCGGCGCCGGTGAACTGGAAGTCGGTTTCCCCGCCCAGCACGAAGGTGCCGCTCTGCCAATTGTAGCCGGCCTGCACGCCGCCGAGCAGACCCGCCGGATCGACGCCGATATTGGTGATCCTGCCCCACTCGTAGCCGGCATTGAGGCCGACATAGCCGCCGCCCCAGTTATAGGCGGCCGGGGCGGGCGCATAGAACGGCGAGGGACCGCGCACGATATCGGCCGCGCTCGCCGCGCCGGAAATCGTGGCGATCGCCGCCACCAAGAACATTTTTTTCATGATGCCCTCCGCGTTACGTCCGCGGTCGTTTGCGCGAATAGCGCGCGCCGCGGTCCGACGTTTACGGAGGATTTATCGGGCATTTTAAGTTAAACGGTTATGAATCGTTCAGCCTGGCGCGGCTGTTAGCCTTAAGGATGCGTTAGCCGCGTGCTGCAAGGGTGCGGCGCGCGGCCGGCAAGCATTAGGTATTTGTTGACCATGACTGTGGCGGGCGCCGCGCGCGTATTATCTTGCCGACCATGAACGGCGCGAAAAAAGACATCGACCCGGCGAGCGAAGACCTCCGCGAGGACGACGAAGAGGCGACGCTGCCCGATTTGGAGCTGGACGAGGCGCCGGCCGGCACGCTCGCGGCCGGCCGCGCCGCCATCACGCGCAACCTCAAGCTCGCGCCCACCGCGCCCGGCGTCTACCGCATGATCGACGGCAAGGGCGAGGTGCTCTACGTCGGCAAGGCCAAGAACATCAAGAAGCGGCTCGCCTCCTACGCGCGCCCCAACGCCTATGACGCGCGCATCGCGCGCATGATCGCCGGCACGGTCGCGCTCGAATTCGTCACCACCGCGACCGAGACCGAAGCGCTGCTGCTCGAAGCCAATCTGATCAAGCGCCTGCGCCCGCGCTTCAACGTGCTGCTGCGCGACGACAAGTCGTTTCCCTATATCCTGATCACCTCGGACCACTGGGCGCCGCAGATCCTGAAGCATCGCGGCGCGCGCGCGCGGCCCGGGCGCTTCTACGGGCCTTTCGCCTCGGCCGGCGCGGTCAACCGCACCATCAATGCGTTGCAGCGCGCCTTTCTGCTGCGCTCCTGTTCGGATTCGTTCTTCGAGGCGCGCACGCGGCCGTGCCTGCTCTACCAGATCAAGCGCTGCTCGGCGCCGTGCACCGGCGAGATCGATTTTGCCGGCTATAGCGAGTTGGTGCGCGAAGCCAATGAATTCCTCTCCGGCCGCAGCCGCTCGGTGCAGAAGGATCTGGCGGCCGCGATGGAGAGCGCGTCGGCGGCGATGGATTTCGAGCATGCCGCGGCCTACCGCGACCGGCTCTCGGCGCTGTCGGCGATCCAGTCGCACCAGGGCATCAATCCGCGCAGCCTCGAGGAGGCCGACGTCTTCGCGATCCACCAAGGCGGCGGCTATACCTGCGTCGAGGTATTCTTCTTCCGCACCGGGCAGAACTGGGGCAATCGCGCCTATTTCCCCAAGGCCGACCGCGCGCTCGCGCCCGGCGCCGTGCTGGAGGCCTTCCTGGCGCAGTTCTACGACGACAAGCCGCCGCCGCGGCTCATTCTCGTCTCACACGATTTCGACGAGCGCGAATTGCTCGCGCGAAGCGCTTTGCACCAAGGCCGGCCACAAAATCGAGGTCAGCGTTCCCAAACGCGGCGAGCGCAAGGAACTGGTGATGCATGCGCTCGCCAACGCGCGCGAGGCGCTGGCGCGCCGGTTGGCCGATGCGTCGTCGCAGCACAAGCTGCTTGCCGGGCTGACCGAGACCTTCACGCTATCGCGCGCGCCGCGCCGCATCGAGGTCTACGACAACAGCCATATTTCCGGCTCGAACGCGGTCGGCGCCATGATCGTCGCCGGGCCGGAGGGGTTCCGCAAAAACCAATACCGCAAATTCAACATCCGCTCGACCGAGCTGTCGCCCGGCGACGACTACGGCATGATGCGCGAAGTTTTGCAGCGGCGCTTCAAGCGGTTGCTGGAAGAAAACCCGCGCCAGTCGGCGCTCGGCGCCATGATCGACAAGCTCACCGGCGACGACGAAGACCAGCCCTGGCCCGATCTGGTGCTGATCGACGGCGGGCAGGGCCAGCTCGCGGCGGCGACCGAGACGCTGGCGGCGCTGGGCGTCACCGACGTGCCGCTGATCGCCGTCGCCAAGGGGCCCGACCGCGACGCCGGACGCGAAACCTTCTTCATGGCGGGCAAGAGCCCGTTCAAGCTGCCGCCGCGCGACCCGCTGCTTTATTTCATCGAGCGGCTGCGCGACGAGGCGCATCGGTTCGCCATCGGCTCGCACCGCACCCGCCGCAAGAAGGACATCCGCGAGGCCGGTTTGCAGGAAATCGCCGGCATCGGGCCGACCCGCAAGCGCGCGCTGCTGCGCCATTTCGGCACTGTGAAAGCGATCGAACGAGCGAGCCTGCCCGATCTCGTCCAGGTGCCGGGAATTAATGCGGAGACGGCGCGAAAGATATATGAGTTCTTCCACGAGCAGACGGCGCAATAGGCATCGGACATGATCATCAATCGGCAGGAAGACGTCACACCCGTGGTGCTCGACGCCTACAAGAACATCGAGGACCCGCGCTTGCGCGAGATCGTGGCGTCGCTGGTCAAGCACCTGCACGCCTTTGCGCGCGACGTGCACCTGACCGAGGAGGAATTCGAGCAGGCGGTGCGTTATGTCGCCTGGCTTGGGCAGAAGACCGACGACAAGCACAACGAAGTGGTGCTGATGTCGGGTTCGCTCGGCTTCTCCACGCTGATCTGCCTGCTCAACAACGGCAACAAGGGCCAGACCGAGACCACCGCCAACCTGCTCGGGCCGTTCTGGCGCATGAATTCGCCGCGCACCGAAAACGGCGGCTCGATCGTGCGCTCGCCGACGCCGGGTCCGGCGCTGTTCGTCAATTGCTGGCTCAAGGACCAGAACGGCCGGCCGATCGACGGCGCCGAGGTCGACGTCTGGCATTCTTCGCCGGAAGGCTTCTACGAACAGCAGGATCCGAAGCAGGCGCCGATGAACCTGCGCGGCAAATTCACCACCGACGCCGCCGGACATTTCTCGTTCCGCAGCGTCAAGCCGGCCGGCTATCCGATTCCGGTCGACGGCCCGGTCGGCGACCTGGTGCGCGCGGGCAAGCGGCACAATTTCCGCCCGGCGCATCTGCACTTCCTGATCTTCAAGCCGGGCTTCAAGACGCTGATCTCGCAGATCTACGTCAACGACGACGACAGGCTGGAGACCGACGTGCAGTTCGGCGTCACCCGCGCGCTGGTCGGCGATTACGTGCGGCATGAGGGCGCGGCGCCGGCCGCCGACGTGACGGGCGAGTGGTACTCGCTCGATCAGACCTTCGTGATGGAGGCGGGCAAGAGCCGCCTGCCCAAGCCGCCGATCCAGTAGTTTCCGTCCGGCGGTGGACAGCGACGCCAGGCGCAGTTGACCTCGGCGGGCGAGGGGTGTTCCTTGTCGCCGATGAACGCCATCGGATTCAGGCCTTTGCCGGCGCGTCCACTCGCGCTGCCGAACCTTCTGACCTATGCGCGCATCGCCGCCGTGCCGCTGGTGGTCGCGCTGCTGTACTGGCAGAGCATCGAAGGCGGCGCGCTGTGGCTGCGCTGGCTGGCGCTGGCGGTCTTCATCGCCGCCGGCGTCACGGATTTCTTCGACGGCTATTTCGCGCGCATCTGGGGTCAGCAGTCCTCGCTCGGCCGCATGCTCGACCCGATCGCCGACAAATTGCTGGTCGCCTCCTGCCTGCTGATGCTGGCGGCGACCGACGTCATCCGCGGCTGGTCGCTGCTCGCCGCGGTGATCATCCTGTGCCGCGAGATCCTGGTCTCGGGCTTGCGCGAATATCTCGCCGAATGGCGCGTCGGCGTGCCGGTGACGCGGCTCGCCAAGTGGAAGACCATCGGGCAGATGGTGGCGGTCGGCTTCCTGATTGCGGGTCCGGCCGGCGACCGCGTGCTGCCGGCGGTGACGCAGACCGGCATCGTGCTGCTGTGGGCCTCGGCGATCCTGACGCTGTACACCGGCTGGGACTACATGCGCGCCGGCCTGCGCTATGTGATCGACGAATAACCGGGAAAATTGATGAAGCTGCGTTATTTCGCCTGGGTGCGCGAGCGCGTCGGCAAGCCCGAGGAAGACGTCGAGCTTCCGGCCGGGATCGCCACGGTCGGCGAGCTCATCGGCTGGCTGTCCAAGCGCGGCGAGGAATATGCCTACGCCTTCGAGAACGCCAAGGTGATCCGCGTGGCGATCGACCGCGCGCATGTGCGGCACGACGCCCCGCTCGGTTCGGCCGCCGAAATCGCCTTCTTCCCGCCGATGACGGGGGGTTAGCCTCGCGGGCGCCGGCGCGCTAGATTGCCGGCATGAGCGTGCCGATCACCATCCGCCTGCAGCGCGAGCCGTTCGACGCGGCCGCGGAAGCGGCCGCGCTCACGCGCGGACGCACCGATGTCGGCGCGCTGGTCACCTTCACCGGCATCTGCCGCGGCAGCGAGGACGGCGCGCCGATCGCCGCGCTCACGCTCGAACATTATCCCGGCATGGCGGAAGCGGAGATCGCGCGCCACGTCGAGGAAGCCTGCGCGCGCTGGCCCTTGCTCGGCGTCACCGTCATCCATCGCCACGGCCGCATCGTGCCGGGCGAGGACATCGTGCTGGTGGTGGCGGCATCCTCGCATCGCGAGGCCGCTTTCGCGGCGGCCGAATTCCTGATGGACTACCTCAAGACCCGCGCGCCGTTCTGGAAACAGGTGGAATCGGCGGGCGGCAAGAGCTGGGTCGAGGCCAGAGCCGCCGACGACGCGGCGGCCGGGCGCTGGCGGCCCGGGCGCAAGGATCGAGCGGCGGAATGAAAGCGCGCGGGGGCGCGCGCCGGAGGGCGAACATGAATCCGGTGGTGATCGGCGGCGGTCGCGGCATTGACGCTCGGCGCGAGCGCGGCGCCGGCCGCGCAAGTGGCCTATTACGAGGTGCCGCGCGGCGCGCATCCGCACGACGTGGCGCCGGCGCCGGACGGGACGGTCTGGTACACCGCGCAGTCGCAAGGCGCGATCGGCATTCTCGATCCCAAGACCGGCAAGACCATCCAGATTTCGCTCGGGCCGCGCTCGGCGCCGCACGGCGTGATCATCGGGCCCGACCGCGCCGCCTGGGTGACCGACGGCGGCCTCAACGCCATCGCCCGCATCGACTCGCTCACCCGTGCGGTGAAACTATTTCCGCTGCCGAAGGATTTTCCCGACACCAATCTCAACACCGCGACCTTCGACCGCAAAGGCATTCTCTGGTTCACCGGACAAAACGGCGTCTACGGCCGCGTCGATCCGGCGACCGGCAAGGTGGAGGCCTGGAAGGCGCCGAAAGGCGCCGGCCCCTACGGCATCACCACCGCGCCGAACGGCGAGGTCTGGTACGCCTCGCTCGCCGGCGATCACATCGCCAAGATCGACACGGTGAGCGGCGACGCGCTGGTGGTGCCGCCGCCCAAACCGGGCGTCGGCCCGCGCCGCATCTGGTCGGACTCCAAGGGCATGTTGTGGGTGAGCTTCTGGCACACCGGCGAGGTCGCCCGTTACGACCCCAACGCCAAGGCCTGGAAGGTCTGGGCGCTGCCCAAAAGCGGCGCCGGCTGCTACGCCGTCTACGTCGACGAAAGCGACAAGGTCTGGCTCACCGACTTCCTCGCCAATGCCATCGTGCGCTTCGACCCGGTGACTGAAAAATTCGACAGCTTTCCGAGCGATCGACGCGGCGCTTCGGTGCGGCAATTGCTCGGCCGCAAGGGCGAGATTTGGGGCGCCGAATCCGGCCTCGACCGGCTGGTGGTGGTGCGCGACTGATCGCGCGGCGCAACGGATTGCGGTTACTGGGTCCGCGCTTTCGCGGGCACGACCACGGAGATTACGCCGCCACGGCCTTCGGCTGCACTTCGGCGGTGTAGTCGTCCATCAGCGTCTTGGTGAGGCCGCCCGGATTGAAATTCCACTGCGCGATCTCCGACACTGCGGTGACTTCGGCCGCCGAACCGGTGATGAAGCATTCCGAAAAGTCTTTGAGCTCGTCCGGCAGGATACGGCGCTCGATCACCTCGATGCCGCGCTTTTTGGCGAGCGCGATCACCGTCTGGCGGGTGATGCCGTCGAGGAAACAATCGGCGATCGGCGTGTGGATCTTGCCGTCCTTGACGAAGAAGATGTTGGCGCCGGTGCATTCGGCGACGCGGCCTTCCCAGTCCAGCATCATGGCGTCGGCATAGCCTTTGCGCTCGGCCTTGTGCTTGGAGATGGTGCAGATCATGTAGAGCCCGGCCGCCTTGGCGCGCGCCGGCGCGGTGCGCGGATCGGGGCGGCGATATTCGGCGAGGTCGAGCTTGATGCCCTTGAGCCGCTGCTCGGGATCGAAATAGCTCGGCCATTCCCAGCTGGCGATGGCGAGATGGATGGTGTTGGTCTGCGCCGAGACGCCCATCATCTCCGAGCCGCGCCAGGCCACCGGGCGGACATAGGCCTCTTTCTTTCCGTTCTTCTCGAGCACCAGCTTCTTGGCGGCGTCGATCTCGGCGACGGTGTAGGGGATCTCGAAGTCGAGCACTTGCGCCGAGCGCTTCAGCCGCTCGGAATGCTCGGTGCTCTTGAAGATGCGGCCGCCATAGGCGCGCTCGCCCTCGAACACGCAGCTGGCGTAATGCAGGCCATGGCTGAGCACATGCAGATTGGCTTCGTTCCACGGCACCAGCTTGCCGTCGTACCAGATGACCCCTTCGAGCCGGTCATAGGACTGCGCAGCCATGGTCTCCTCCTTCGCTCCGTCTTCCGCTTGTCTTCCGCGCCGGTGCCATTGCCGTCTTGATGGCGCATTTTCGCGGCCACTGCCAACACTTTGCGTCGGCCGAGCAACACCCGGTATGACTAGGGCCGGAACGGCCCTATCGCCGTTCCGCCCGAGCGCCGCAACGCAAAAAGGGCCGTTTCGGTACGATCCTTTCGTCCGCGGCATGGTTTTTGTAACATAAAATCAAAATATGTCAACATGGCTGACATAAATATGAGCGCCAAGGCCGCCAGCCGTCCATCGGCCGAACGGCCAGGCGCACGCGTCCGCCGGCGCCGGCCGAGCCGGTCTGGGACATCATCGAGCTTTTGTTCTTCGCCTATCGCGACTTCGTCGGCGATCCCGACGAGGTGCTCGGCCCGCTCGGCTTCGGCCGCGCCCACCACCGCGTGCTGCATTTCGTCAACCGCAATCCGGGCATGAAGGTCGCCGACCTGCTCGACATCCTCAACATCACCAAGCAGTCGCTCGGCCGCGTGCTCAAGCAGCTGGTCGACCAGGGCTACGTGGTGCAGAAGGAGGGCGCGCAGGACCGCCGCCAGCGGCTTTTGTACGTGACCGCCGAAAGGCGAGGCGCTGGCGCTCAAGCTCGCCGGCTTGCAGACCGTGCGCATCAACCGCGCCTTCGGCGAGCTCGGGCCCGGCGCGCACGAGGCGGCGCGCCGCTTTCTGACCGCCATGATCGACAACGACAACCGCGAAGGCGTGCTGCGCCTGATCGCGCGCGCCGACCGCGCGAAGGCACGCGGTTAACCGGCAAAGGAAAGCTCGGCGATGAGCTTGCCCGCCACGCTCGCCGACGACGCGCCGCATCTGCTGGTGGTCGATGACGACCGCCGCATCCGCGATCTGCTGTCGCGCTTCCTGGCCGGCGAGGGCTATCGCGTGACCACCGCCGACAACGCGGCCGACGCGCGCGCCAAGCTCAAGGGCCTGCATTTCGATCTGCTCGTGCTCGACGTGATGATGCCGGGCGAATCCGGGTTCGATTTCGCCCAGTCGCTGCGCGCCGGCTCCAACGTGCCGATCCTGATGCTGACCGCGCGCGACGCCGCCGAGAGCCGCATCAAGGGCCTCGAAATGGGCGCCGACGATTATCTGTCGAAGCCGTTCGAGCCGCGCGAATTGTCGCTGCGCATCGCCAATATCCTCAAGCGCGCGCAGCCGGCGGCGGCGCCGCCGGTCGAGTCGGTGCGCTTCGGTCCCTTCGTCTATCATCTGGCGCGCGGCGAACTGCGCAAGGGCGAGGAGGTCATCCGCCTGACCGACCGCGAACGCGACATGCTGCGCGTGCTGGCGGCGACGCCGGGCGAGACGGTGCCGCGCATGGCGCTGGCCGGCAACGGCGGCAGCGTCGGCGAGCGCGCGGTCGACGTGCAGATCAACCGGCTGCGCCGCAAGATCGAGCGCAATCCCGCCAATCCGCTTTATGTGCAGACCGTGCGCGGCATCGGCTACCGGCTGGTGACCGCCTCATGACCAGCCTCGACACCGGCGGCTCGACGCGCTTGCGCGAAGCATGGCAATGGTACGACGCCATTCCGCCGATCCGCCGCATCCATAGCTGGCTCGGGCACATCCGCGACGGCTGGCGGCGCATGAGCCGCTGGCTCAACAGCGTGATGCCCAAGGGCCTGTACGCCCGCGCGCTTGCTCATCATCATCGCGCCGATGGTGATCCTGCAATCGGTGGTCGCCTTCGTGTTCATGGAGCGGCACTGGAACCTGGTGACGCAGCGGCTTTCCGCCGGCGTGGTGTCCGACATCGCCGCGTTGATCGACGTCTATAACACCTATCCGCAGGACGCCGACCGCGCGCAAATCCGCCGGATCGCGCAGGACCGCCTCGGCCTGGTGGTCGATTTCCTCCCCCTCGGCGACCTGCCGCCGCCGGGCCCGAAGCCGTTCTTCTCGCTGCTCGACCAGTCGCTGTCGGAGGAGCTGCGCAAGCAGATCGCCAAGCCGTTCTGGATCGACACCGTCGGCAAATCGGCGCTGGTCGAGATCCGCGTGCAGCTCGACAACACGGTCATGCGCGTGTTCGCCCGCCGCAGCGCAGCCTACGCCTCCAATTCCGAGATATTCCTGCTCTGGATGGTCGGCACGTCCACCGTGCTGCTCGCCGTCGCCATCGTCTTCCTGCGCAACCAGATCAAGCCGATCCAGCGGTTGGCCGACGCCGCCGAAAGCTTCGGCAAGGGCCGCGACGCGCCGAATTTCAGGCCGCGCGGCGCGCGCGAGGTGCGGCGCGCGGCGGCCGCTTTCCTCGAGATGAAGGCGCGCATCGAGCGCGCCATCGAGCAGCGCACCGCCATGCTGGCCGGCGTCTCGCACGACCTGCGCACGGTGCTCACGCGCTTCAAGCTGGAACTGGCGCTGCATCGGCGACTCGCCGGAAGTCGAGGCGATGAAGAAGGACGTCGACGAGATGGCGCGCATGCTGGAGGCCTATCTCGCCTTCGCCCGCGGCGACCTCGGCGAGCAATCGGCGCCGACCGACATGGCGGCCTTCCTCGACGAACTCAAGCTCGACGCCGAGCGGCACGGCCACAAGGCGACCGTCGTCTTCCACGGGCCGCCGATCGTCACCGTGCGGCCGGCGGCGTTCAAGCGCTGCCTGGCGAACCTGGTGTCGAACGCGGCGCGCTTTGCGCCCTCGATCGAGATCACCGGCCACCGCGACCATCGCTATCTGACCGTGACGGTGGACGACGACGGCCCCGGCATACCGGCCGAGATGCGCGAGGACGTGTTCAAGCCGTTTTTGCGGCTCGACGACGCGCGCAATCAGGACGAGGGCGGAACGGGATTGGGGCTGGCGATCGCGCGCGACATCGCGCGCTCGCACGGCGGCGACATCAATCTCGGCGACAGCCCGCTCGGCGGCTTGCGCGCGACGGTGCGCGTGCCGGTGTAACAGTTATCCGTTCGTCCCCGCGAAAGCGGGCGAGCCCAGCTCTTCACTCGCTTCGCTGACTCTGGATTCCCGCTTGCGCGGGAATGAGCGGAGATATGTTAGGCCGCTTCCGCTTCTTCCTCGCCGCGGTGACGGCGGCGGCGACGCGGGCCGCGCAGGATGCAGGCGGGCAGCGCACACAGGTCACCGATGAAACCTTCCCATCGCTCGGCGCTGGCGAGACCGCGGTCGAGCGCCGCCATGGTGCGGTCGAGGCCTTCTTCCTCGTCATCGACCCAGACCGAAAGCACGCGCGCGAACATCAAGGCGGCGCCTTGCGCGCGCAACGCGCCGCGCGGTCCGTGCGCGCCGATGCCGGCGGCTTCCAGCATCCAGCTCTGCGAGCGCACCGCCATGGCGTTGAGCGCCAGACCGAGGCCGGGATTGCGCCGCGCCGAGCGCATCACCGAGCGCACCGCTTCTTTGTAGGGGGCGAGCGCTTCGAGCCGGCGCATCAGCACGTCGAACAGCCGTTCGCGCGGCGGCTCCTCGGTCATGTCGGCATCGCCGCCGGCCAGCACCGCGCGGTCGATGTCTTTGACGTGGGCGGCGAAGATCGCCAGCACCGAGCCGAACTCGGCGCGCAGCTGCGACAGTTTCAGGCCGGCGCGCCCGGCCACTTCGGCGAGACCGATCTGTTCGAAAGACTGTTCGGCGAGCAACGCCATCAGCGCGTCGATCGCTTTGGCGCGCTCGGACGTGCCGCGTGCGGGTGGCGCGACGGATGCTTTGCGTGCGCGTTTAGATTTGCGGGCCATGGCGGGCCTCCCGTGTTCAGGGCTGCCTCTAATCTAGGTCCGCAATGGCGACCGTTCTAGGGCGGGGAACCATGCCTAGAGCCCGATCCAATTAGCTTGAATCGCTATGCCCCCCTAACATTTTGTTGGCGCATGATCTTTCCGAAAACCGGTGCCCACTTTTCGGGATCATGCGCTAGCCGGCCAGTTCGCGTCCGCGCCGGGTGGCGGCGGCAATGGCCCGCGTCAGCAATTCCTGAAATCCGCCCGGTCCCATCAGCACTTCCAGCGCCGCGGCGGTGGTGCCGCCGGGCGAGGTGACGTTCTGGCGCAGGGTGGCGGCATCGAGCGTCGAGCGATGCAGCAACTCGCCGGCGCCGGCGACGGTTTCGCGCGCCAGCCGCGCGGCCAGCGCGCGCCGGCAGGCCGGCGGCGATGCCGGCCTTGCGTCATCGCTTCCGCCAGCAGGAAAACGTAGGCCGGCCCGGAGCCGGACACCGCGGTCACCGCGTCCATCAGGCTTTCGTCGCTCACCCATTCGACCGTGCCGATGGCGGCGAGCAGATCGGTCGCCAGCTTGCGCTGGCGCGCCGTCACTTGCGCGTTGGGACAGGCGACCGTGATGCCGCGGCCGATCGCGGCCGGCGTGTTCGGCATGGCGCGCACGATTGCGACGTCGCGCAGGTGGCCTTGCAGAAAGCCGAGCGTGCGGCCGGCCATGATCGAGAGCGCGAGCGTCGTCTTGCCGGCATAGGGCGCGAGCGCCGGCAGCGCCTCCGGCGCGCTCTGCGGTTTCACCGCGATGACGATCGCGCTCGCGGCCGCCGACCTTGCCCTTGGGATTGAGCGCGACGCCGCGCCGCTTCAGCGCCTGCACGGCTTTGACCGGCTGCGGCTCGAGCACCGTGAGCTTGCGCGGATCGAGCCCGCGCGCCAGCCAGCCCTCGAGCATGGCGGCGCCCATCTTGCCGGCGCCGAGCAGCACCAGGCGGCCGGCGAATGTGCGCAGCGGTCGTTGCGTCGAGCGGGTCGCCATCGTTCACTCCGCCGTCATCATCCGCGTAAGCGGATGATCCAGTATCCACCGACTTCGAGATCAAGCTTCAGCGCTTCGGGATACTGGATGCCCCGCTTTCGCGGGGCATGACAAGGGGAGACTACGCCTCGCCCGAGGTGTCGAACATGGCGGCGGCGAGCGCCTCCTTGGCGTCCTTGCCGGCCCAGACCACGAATTGAAAGGCGGTGAAATAGCGCTCGCAGGCATCGAGCGCGGTCGACAGCAGCGCCTCGCATTGCCGGCCGGAAGCGGCGACGCCGCCCGCCAGCACCAGCGCGTGGCGGTACATCACCATGCCTTCCTTGATCCACAGGTCGAAATGGCCGACCCAAAGCTGCTCGTTGATCAGCGTGATCAGCGCCTGCGCTTCGGTGCGGCGGCGCTCGGGCACCTTGAGGTCGAAGGCGCAGGCCAGATGCAGCGCCTCGATGTCGCCCATCCAGGTGTAGGACAGCTGGTAGTCGGTCCAGCGCCCGGTCACCAGAATGGTGATCTCGTCGTCGCCGGCGCGCTCGAACGACCAGTCATTGCCGGTCGCCAGCCGCTCGACCACGTCGAGGGGATTGATTCGAGGTTCGTCCGCGTAAGCGATTTGCGACATGACGTCTCCGCTTTGCCGATTGAGCTTGAGGGAAACGCACGCCACCGCACGCTACCGGAGCAGCCGGTACGAGCCCGGAACCGGATATTGACTCTTGGGATACGCGGTGCCTCTGCGACGAAACCGAATCACCTGCCAGTCGACTATAACCCGCTCAATTCAGCCCGCCAAAGGCATCGTCGCGTCCAGTGAGCCGTGATTTGCGCGGCGAAGCAACGCGCCGACTCGGATTCCACAGGCAATGCTGCGGCGCAATTTGCGGTGGATAAGTTCGCATCGAGGCGATGTCGTTGCCGGCTGACGGCGATCTTGCGTTGCTCGGAGCAGTGTATCAGCGCGCGTCTGGACAGCCGTGCCGACGTTGGCGGTCAGTCGAACAGGCTGGACACCGACTCTTCGGACGCCGTGCGGCCGATCGCTTCGCCGATCAGCGGCGCGATCGGCAGCGTGCGCACGTTGCCGGCGGCGAGCACGTCCTTGGTCGGCTGGATCGAGTCGGTGATCACCAGTTCCTTCAGCTTCGACTTGGCGATGCGCGCGGCCGCGCCGCCCGACAGCACGCCGTGGCTGATATAGGCGTGCACCGCCTTGGCGCCTTGCGCGAGCAGCGCGTCGGCGGCGTTGATCAGCGTGCCGCCGCTATCGACGATGTCGTCGACCAGCACGCAGGTGAAGCCGGCGACCTCGCCGATCACGTTCATCACTTCGGATTCGCCGGCGCGCTCGCGCCGCTTGTCGATGATGGCGAGCGGCGCGTTGATGCGCTTGGCCAGCCCGCGCGCGCGCGCGACGCCGCCGACGTCGGGCGACACCACCATCACGTTCTCGACCGGCAGCCGCTCGCGGATGTCGCGCACCATCAGCGGCGAGGCGTAGAGATTGTCGGTCGGGATGTCGAAGAAGCCCTGGATCTGCCCGGCGTGCAGGTCGAGCGTCATCACGCGGTCGGTGCCGGCGCGCGTGATCAGGTTGGCGACCAGCTTGGCCGAGATCGGCGTGCGCGGGCCGGGTTTGCGGTCCTGCCGGGCGTAGCCGAAATAGGGGATCACCGCGGTGATGCGGCGCGCCGAGGAGCGGCGCAGCGCGTCGATGATGATCAGCAGCTCCATCAGGTGGTCGTTGGCCGGGGCCGAGGTCGATTGCAGCACGAACACGTCGGCGCCGCGCACGTTTTCCTGGATCTCGACGAACACCTCGCCGTCGGCGAAGCGCTTGACGATCGCCTTGGCCAGCGAAATTTTCAGGTACTTGGCGATGTCGCCGGCCAGCATCGGATTGGAGTTGCCGGCGACGAGCTTGATCGCCCCGTTATTGCCCGTCATCCGAAAATCCTTGCTGCGCGCGGCCTTTGACGCACGATTGGCGCTCCGGCGGCGTGGTCATAACAAGGCGGAGGAAGCCCGGCAATACGCCGGAAGCCTTTGTCCTGTAGGCTTTTTCGGACAGCGTAAACGCGGCTCAGCGCGCCGGCGCGGCGGCCAGCATCAGCGTCTCGCCGCCGGCAAAGGCCGCCGGCGTCGGGCGGCGGCGCGGCAGCGGCGCCGCGACGTCCTCGGCCGGTTCGGCCTGCACTTGCGTCGGCATCGGGTCGGCATTGGGGCGGAAAATGCGGAATATGCCGGCCGCCTCCGGCGAAGCGCTCGCCGAGGTCAGCGTCATTTGCGCCGCCGCTTCGACATCGGGCGTGCCGGGCGCGGCTTCGGCCGAGGTCAAAAAGGCGGCGAGTTCGCTCATGCTGCTTTGCGCGATCCGGCGCAGCATGGCGTCGTCGACCGCCTGCCAGGCGTCGCGGTGGCGGCCCTTCACGGTCTCGGCGCCGGTGATGCGCAGGCTGCGCTGCTGCTCGCCGTCGAACACGTCCCAGACCCAGGAAATGGTGGTGGCGCCTTTGGCGACATCGGCGGCGAGATAGCCGCGCACGCGGTAGGCCGAGGGCTGCTCGCGCGACATCACCGCCAGCCGGCGCGTCTGCGCCTCGTCGTTGAGATCTTGCACCAGCTTCTGGAATTGCGCCTGCGGCGGGCCGTCGATCGACTCGAAGGCGACGGTGGCGCCGCGCGGCTGCGCGGCGGTCAATGGCGCACCGTTCTCGTTGCAGCCGGCGAGCGCGCAGGCGCACAACGCGGCCGTCAACACGGCGGGCAGGCTCACGCGATACGCCGCCGCACCGCGCGCGCTGCGGCTCCAACGCCCCGTCATCGGCACCCCTGCGGCCGTTTTATTGTTGGCAACCTCGGCCGGAATGAAGCCTAGCGGGGCACGCGCGGCCGAGTCCAGCCGTGGGCCGACGAATGGGCGCAGCGTCAGTCGGCGAGCGCGATGGCGTTGATGTGCCGGCCATAATCCGCCTCGCCGCGGTGGGTCGCGCGGCGGTAGCTGAAGAAGCGCTCCGGCTCGGCATAGGTGCAGAGATCGAGATCCTCGAAATGCACGACGCCGGCCGCTCGCACGCGCGCGGCGATATAGCCGGCGAGATCGAACATGGCGTGGCTCTGCCGCGGCGACGGCGTGAAGAAACGCGCATTGGCCGGATCGGCTTCGACAAAGCGCGCGATCAGATCGGGGCCGACTTCGTAATTGCGCTGGCGGATGGTCGGGCCGAGCGCCGCCGCGATGCGCGCGCGCGTGGCGCCGAGCTTCTCCATGGCGGCGACGGTTGCTTCGATCACGCCGGCGAAAGCGCCGCGCCAGCCGGCATGCGCGGCGCCGACGACGCCGGCTTGCGCGTCCGCCAACAACAAGGGTCCGCAGTCGGCGGTCGAGACGCCGATGGCCAGCCCCGGCATGCGCGTCACCAGCGCGTCGGCACGCGGGCGCTGTTCGCGCGTCCACGGCGTCTCGGCGACCACGACATTGGGCGAGTGGATCTGGTAGGGCGTGAGCAGGCGCTCGGGCGTAACGCCGAGCGCGGCCGCCATGCGGGCGCGGTTCTCGGCCACTTTGTCGGCCACGTCGTGCGAGCCGACGCCGCCATTGAGGCTCTCATAGACGCCTTGCGACACGCCGCCCGCGCGCGTGAAAAAGCCGTGGCGGATGCCCGGAAGCTTGAGCGCGGCGGACTGCAACATCGTCGCAAGATAGCAAGGAAATCGGCCGGCGCTAGAAGCCGGGCGGCGCGCCGAGCTTGGGATGCGAAAAGCCCGCCGCCTTGAACAGCATGCCCATGCCGCTGCGGCCGGCGCCGATCAGCCGCACCAGCGCGAGATCGATCGCCGCCTGCCCCTCATGCGTGGCCTTGGCCTTGAGCGAGGCCGCGCGCGTCTCGATGCCGAGCCGGCGCAGGAATTGCGCCTGCACGATCGGCCCGTAGGCCTCGGCGCCCATGGCCGTCGACCGCGTGCGCCAGCGCCTCGAAATCGACATGGGCGGTGATGTCGATGGTGCCGGGCGCGGCGAGCACGTCGGCGAAGGCGTGGCGGCCGACCGCCTGCAAAGTGTCGCCGAGCGCGCTTTCCGAATGGCCGTAATCGATCACCAAGGCGGCCCCGCCATGGTCGGCGATGCGGCGGCCGAGATCCATGGCGGGCTTGTCGTCGCGCCATTCGAACATCGAGTCGAGCGGCGCTTCGCGCAGCGCCGGCGGCAGCAGCGCGGTAAACTGCGCGATCGGATCGCGCGCCAGCGTGTAGGCGAGACGGCCGTCGTCGCCGATGCCGACGCAGCGCTGGTGCCAGCCGCTTTCCAGTTTCACCGCCTGGTTGACCGGCAGCGCGTCGAAAAATTCGTTGGCGACCACGATGGACGGGCCGGGCGGCACGTCGTTGAGCGTCTTGTGCCAGGCGACCGGCGGCGCGACCTCGGCCAGCGCGCGCTGCTGCTGCGCCTGCAGCACCGGATTGATCTCGACCAGATGCAGCGCGATCGTCTCGCTGAAGCCCGGCATCACCTTCAGCGCGCGCAGCGCGTCCTTCATCATGGTGCCGCGGCCGGGGCCGAGCTCGATGACGTGCACCTTGGCCGGCGAATCCATGCGCTTCCAGACCGCGGCCATCCAGAGCCCGATCAGTTCGCCGAACATCTGGCTGATCTCGGGCGCGGTGATGAAGTCGCCGCCGGCCCCGAGCGGGTCGCGCGTGGTGTAATAGCCGTGGACCGGGTCGAACAGGCAGAGCGCCATGTATTCGCCGACCGGCATCGGCCCGGCCGCCTCGATGCGGCGGCGGATTTCGATCTCGAGCGGCGTCGTCTCGGCCATTGAGGGTCCCCCGCGCATGATCCTATCAGGCGCGCCGCAGCGGCTCATGCTTCATGGCGTAGGCGATAAAGCCGAGGCCGGCGAGGAACAGCGGGATCGACAGCAACTGCCCCATGGTGGCGCCGCCCCACAGGAAGCCGAGCTGCGCGTCCGGCTCGCGGAAGAATTCGCAAAAGCCGCGCGCCAGCGCGTAGAGGCAGGCGAAGGCGCCGATGATCAGGCCGGGCCGCTTGAGCGCGCCGGCGCGGATCATGAGCCAGAGCACCAGCAACAGCACCAGCCCTTCCAGCGTCGCCTCGTAAAGCTGGCTCGGGTGGCGCGGCAGCGGCCCGCCGCCCGGAAAGATCATCGCCCAGGGCACGTCGGTCGGCCGGCCCCATAATTCGCCGTTGACGAAATTCGCCAGCCGCCCGAGCAACAGGCCGATCGGCCCGACCGCGCAAGTGAGATCGCCGAGCGAGAGAATGGGGATGCCGCGCTTGCGGGCGAACAGCACCACCGCCAGCACGCAGCCGGTGAAGCCGCCGTGGAACGACATGCCGCCGTGCCAGATTTCGAAAATCTCGGCCGGGTGCGCGGCGAATTGCGGCAGGTTGTAGAACAGCACGTAGCCGATGCGGCCGCCGAGGATGATGCCGAGCGTCACCCACACCACGAAGTCGTCGAAGTCGGCGACCGTCAGCGGCGCCGGCCGCCGCCCCAATGGCGTTCGTTGCGGATGAGGCGGCGGGCGTAGAGCCAGCCGAGCAGGATGCCGACGATATAAGCGAGCGCGTACCAGCGCACCGCGAAGGGGCCGAGGTGGATCAGCACCGGGTCGATTTGCGGGTAGGGGATGAGTAGGAGGGGCATGGGCAGGTCCGGACTCTCGTACGTCATCCGGGCTTGTCCCGGTGATCCCGCTTCGCCGGCAACGCGCCATCAGCGGGATGGCCGGGACAAGCCCGGCCATGACGGATCATTCCTATACCATGCCCGCCTCTTGCGGCGGCATGTCCGGATCGCCATTAATGGAGCGAATCGGGGCTTCGAGCCATGACCCAGACCAGCAACCGTATCTTCGACGAAATGGCGCGGCTGATGAACGACGCCGCCGGCGTCGCGCAGGGGGTGCGGCGCGAATTCGACACGCTGTTCCGCACCCAGGCCGAGCGCATCTTGCGCGATCTCGAGGTGGTGCAGCGCGAGGAATTCGAGGCGGTCAAGGAAATGGCGCGGCTGGCGCGCGAGGAAAACGAGGCGCTCAAGGCGCGCATCGCGGCGTTGGAGGCCAAGGCCGAGAAGCCGCCAAGAAAAGCGGCTCCGTCGCCCGGCTGATTTGACGCGCGCCGGGGCAGCTTTCTTGCCCTTTGCGCGCCCCCCCGCTATAACCCGCGCGCACCGCGGCCCCCGGCACCCCTGGAGGCTTGCCGCGTTCGCGGGCGGCGAAAAGCCGCCTTTTTCCATAGACTTAGATGAGGATTCCACCATGGCGACCGTGCTGCAAATGAAAGCGACGGCGCGTCCGAAAGGCGGCAAGGGGGCCGCGCGGGCGTCGCGTCGCACCGGCAATGTGCCGGGCGTGATCTACGGCGAGAACAAGCCCCCGATGATGGTGCTGATCGAGCACGACGAGCTGCGCAAGCGCATCTACGGCGGGCGCTTCCTCACCACGCTCTACGAGATCGACGTCGAGGGCGAGAAGCATCGCGTGATCCCGCGCGACTTCCAGCTCGACGCCATCAAGGATCTGCCGCTGCACGTCGACTTCCTGCGCGTGTCGGAGGGCGCCACCATCCGCGTGCACATCCCGGTGCACGTGCTCAATGTCGACCAATCGCCCGGCGTCAAGCGCGGCGGCGCGGTCAACATCGTGACGCATAATGTCGAGGTGGTTTGCCCGGCCGACAACATTCCGAAGTGGAATTATAGAACATCGA
>CAVPTM010000019.1:0-227493 GCA_963708635.1 uncultured Alphaproteobacteria bacterium
CATCGAGAACGCCGAAGGCATGCGTACCACGCCCTCGATCGTCGCCTTCACCGACGACGGCGAGCGGCTCGTCGGCCAGCCGGCCAAGCGCCAGGCGGTCACCAATCCGGAAAAGACCATCTTCGCGGTCAAGCGCCTGATCGGGCGGCGCTACGACGACCCGATGGTCGAGAAGGACAAGAAGCTCGTCCCCTACAAGATCGCCAAGGCCTCGAACGGCGACGCCTGGGTCGAGGCGGACGGCAAGCAATATTCGCCCTCGCAGATCTCCGCCTTCATCCTGCAGAAGATGAAGGAGACGGCGGAAGCCTATCTCGGCGCAGAAGGTCGAGCAGGCGGTCATCACCGTTCCGGCCTATTTCAACGACGCCCAGCGCCAGGCCACCAAGGACGCCGGCAAGATCGCCGGCCTCGAAGTGCTGCGCATCATCAACGAGCCGACCGCGGCCGCGCTCGCCTACGGTCTCGACAAGCAGAAGACCGGCACCATCGCGGTCTATGACCTCGGCGGCGGCACCTTCGACATTTCGGTGCTGGAGATCGGCGACGGCGTGTTCGAGGTGAAGTCGACCAACGGCGACACCTTCCTCGGCGGCGAAGACTTCGACATGCGGCTGGTCAATTATCTGGCCGACGAATTCCAGAAGGAGCAGGGCATCGACCTGCGCCGCGACAAGCTCGCGCTGCAGCGGCTCAAGGAATCGGCCGAGAAGGCCAAGATCGAGCTGTCGTCGACCACGCAGACCGAAATCAATCTGCCGTTCATCACGGCCGATGCCTCGGGCCCCAAGCACCTGACCATGAAGCTCACCCGCGCCAAGTTCGAGGCGCTGGTCGACGACCTCATCCAGAAGACCATGGAGCCGTGCCGCAAGGCGCTCAAGGACGCCGGCCTGTCGGCGGCCGAGATCAACGAGGTCGTGCTGGTCGGCGGCATGACGCGCATGCCGAAGGTGCAGGAAGTCGTCAAGCAGCTGTTCGGCAAGGAGCCGCACAAGGGCGTCAACCCCGACGAAGTGGTCGCCATCGGCGCCGCCATCCAGGCCGGCGTGCTGCAAGGCGACGTCAAGGACGTGCTGCTGCTCGACGTGACCCCGCTCTCGCTCGGCATCGAGACGCTGGGCGGCGTGTTCACGCGCATCATCGACCGCAACACCACCATCCCGACCAAGAAGAGCCAGGTGTTCTCGACCGCCGAGGACAATCAGAACGCGGTCACCATCCGCGTCTTCCAGGGCGAGCGCGAGATGGCGGCCGACAACAAGATCCTCGGCCAGTTCGACCTGGTCGGCATTCCGCCGGCGCCGCGCGGCGTGCCGCAGATCGAGGTCACCTTCGACATCGACGCCAACGGCATCGTCAACGTGTCGGCCAAGGACAAGGCGACCGGCAAGGAGCAGCAGATCCGCATCCAGGCCTCCGGCGGCCTGTCGGAAGCCGACATCGAGAAGATGGTCAAGGACGCGGAAGCCCACGCCGAGGAAGACAAGAAGCGCAAGGCCGCGGTCGAGGCCAAGAACCACGCCGAGGCGCTGGTGCATTCGACCGAGAAGGCGCTGGCCGAGCACGGCTCCAAGGTCGGCGAGGCCGAGCGCAGCGCGATCGAGAACGCCATGGCGGATTTGAAAGAGGCGCTGAAGGGCGACGACTCCGCCGCCATCGCCGCCAAGAGCAACACGCTGGCGCAGGCTTCCATGAAGCTCGGCGAGGCCATGTACAAGCAGCAGCAGGAAGCGCAGAACGCGCCTCCGGGCGGCGGCGAGGACGCGGCCGCCGGCGAGAAGAAAGAAGACGTCGTCGACGCGGAATTCACCGAAGTCAACGACGACAAGAACAACAAGAAGTCGAATTAAGCCATAGAGCCGCGCATGACCGGCGCCCCGCGAATTTCCATGCCCTCGGACGGTTTCCGAGGGCATGGTTTTTTGCCTGAGACCGGCCACCGGCAACGGACGCGAGCGCTGATGTCCAAACGCGATTACTACGAAATCCTGGGCGTCGAGCGCACCTGCACCGAGGTCGAGCTCAAGGCCGCGTTCCGCAAGCTCGCGATGCAGCACCATCCGGACCGCAATCCGGGCGACAAAGACTGCGAGCACCGCTTCAAGGAGCTCAACGAGGCCTACGACGTGCTCAAGGACGGCGACAAGCGCGCCGCCTATGACCGTTTCGGCCACGCCGCCTTCGAGCAAGGCGGCGGCATGGGCGGCGGGCACGGCTTCGGCGCCGATTTCGGCTCGGCCTTCGCCGACATCTTCGAAGGCATCTTCGGCATGGGCGGCGGCGCGCGGCCGCGCCTCCGGCCGCGAGCGCGGCTCCGATCTGCGCTACAACATGGAGATCGATCTCGAGGAAGCCTATCGCCGGCAAGACCGCGCAGATCCGCATTCCGACCTCGGTCACCTGCGAAGCCTGCTCCGGCACCGGCGCCAAGCCCGGCACCAAGCCGAAGACCTGCACGACCTGCGGCGGCGCCGGCCGCGTCCGCCACGCGCAGGGCTTCTTCACCCTCGAGCGCACCTGTCCGGCCTGCCAGGGCCGCGGCCAGGTGATCGACGATCCCTGTCCGAACTGCTCGGGCGGCGGCCGCGTCACGCGCGAGCGCATGCTCTCGGTCAACATCCCGGCCGGCGTCGAGGACGGCACGCGCATCCGCCTTGCCGGCGAAGGCGAGGCCGGCGTGCGCGGCGGTCCGCCCGGCGATCTCTATATTTTCCTCAGCCTGACGCCGCACGAATTCTTCCAGCGCGATGGCGCCGACCTGCATTGCCGCGTGCCGGTCTCGATGGTGACCGCCGCGCTCGGCGGCGAGTTCGAGGTGCCGGCGATCGACGGCAGCAAAGCGCGGGTCAAGGTGCCGGCCGGCACCCAGACCGGCCGCCGCTTCCGCCTGACCGGCAAGGGCATGCCTGTGCTGCGGGCGAAACAATTGGGCGACATGTACGTTCAAGTTGCGGTGGAAACGCCGCAAAACCTGACCAAGCGCCAGCGCGAACTGCTGGCCGAGTTCGAAAAGCTCTCGTCCGAGACGACCCAGCCGGAGGCGGCGGGATTCTTCAGTCGAGTCAAGGAGTTTCTCGATGGTCTGGGAAGTCGGGGCGGCCATTCCGGTTCCCCATCTTGACCCCCTTCGTCGCGACCTATACCCGTTAGGAATGCGGGCCTTCGCCCGCCGCCGGTATGCGTGACCCCATAGCAATGCCCTTACACTCCGTCGCAGAAAAGAAACCGCTGCGTCTCGACGACGAGATGCAATTCATCCGCTCGTGGATCGAGAAGCCGCTGTCGACCGGCGCGGTGATGCCCTCGAGCAAGGCGCTGGCGCGCACCATGGCGCGCCATGTCGATCCGCACGCCAGCGGTCCGGTGATCGAGCTCGGCCCCGGCACCGGCCCGGTGACCGAAGCGCTGGTCAAGCAGGGCGTCGATCCGGCGCGGCTGATCCTGGTCGAATTCAATTCCGATTTCTGCCGCCTGCTGCGCGCGCGCTATCCGGCGGCGACGGTGGTGCAGGGCGACGCCTACCGGCTGCGCCGGCTGCTGACGACCTACGTGACCGAGCCGGTCGCGGCGGTGGTGTCCAGCCTGCCGCTGATGACCAAGCCGCTGCGCACGCGCCTGCGGCTGATTTCCGACGTCATGGCGCTGCTGACGCCGAACGCGCCCTTCGTGCAATTCACCTATGCCATGGTGCCGCCGATCCCGAAGGCGCTGTCCGGCATCACCGCGCAAGCCTCCGAGCTGATCTGGCTCAATCTGCCGCCGGCGCGCGTGTGGGTCTATCGCGGGGCCTGAGCGCGTCGCATCATCCGCGCCGTCATGCCCGGCCTTGTGCCGGGCATCCACGTCTTTAGGGTATGGGTTTCCGCGCAAGACGTGACGATGAGTTGAGAAGCCGCCGATGGCGAACCCGAAAATTCTGGTGCTGCCCGGCTCGACCCGCGCCGGCTCGCATAACGTCAGGCTGGCGGCGCTGGCCGCCAAGGAATTGACGCTGATCGACGCCGACGTGACGCGCATCTCGCTCGCCGACTATCCGCTGCCGATCTACGAGGCCGATCTCGACGCGCGCGCCGGCCAGCCGGCCAACGCCGTCAAGCTCAAGCAGATGATGATGGCGCATCACGGCGTGTTCATCGCCACCCCGGAATACAGCGCGTCCGTGCCGCCGATGCTCAAGAACGCGCTCGACTGGGTTTCGCGCGTGCGCGAGCGCGGCGATCCGACTTATGCCGCCTTCAAGGGCCGCGTCTTCGCCATCGCCTCGGCCTCGCCCGGCAAATTCGGCGGCTTGCGCGCGGCCATGGCGTTGCGCCAGGTTCTCGAACTGGGCTGCGGCGCGCTGGTGATCCCCGAGCAGGTCTCGGTCAGCCAAGCCGATCACGCCTTCGACGACATGGACAATATCGCCGACACCAACACCGCCAATCTCCTGCGCGCGCAACTGTCGCGGCTGGTCGAGATGGCGCAAACGATGATGTGAGAAGCATGATCCCGAAAAGTGGCAACCGGTTTCCCGCCTTCGCGAAGCCCGCTATCGGCGGGCGAAGGAAGGTCGGAAAAGATCATGCTGCAAGAAAGAAGACCATGTCGCTTCCCGCCCGCGAACGGCTGATCGTCGCCCTCGACCTGCCCTCGGTGGCCGCCGCCGAGGCCACGGTCGCGCGGCTCGGCGACGCGGTGTGGTTCTACAAGGTCGGCTATCAGCTCGCCTTCGCCGGCGGCCTGCCGTTCGCGGCCGGGCTCATCGCCGCCGGCAAGCAGGTGTTCCTCGACCTCAAGCTGCACGACATCGGCAACACCGTGCAGAAGGGCGTCGAAAGCGTGGCGCAGATGGGCGCGACTTTCCTCACCGTGCACGCCTATCCGCAGACCATGAAGGCGGCGGTCGCGGGCAAGCAAGGCTCCAAGCTGCGCATCCTCGCCGTCACCGTGCTGACCTCCTATGACGACGCCGATCTCGCCGCCGCCGGCTACGACCTGAGCGTGCCGGAATTGGCCGCCGCGCGCGCCAACCAGGCGCGCGACACCGGCGTCGACGGGCTGGTGTGCTCGCCGGAGGAAGCCGCCGATCTGCGCAGCATCGTCGGGCCCGGCATGGTGCTGGTGACGCCCGGCATCCGCCCGGCCGGCAGCGCCAGCGGCGACCAGAAGCGCATCATGACGCCGTCGAAGGCGATCGCGGCCGGCGCCGATTATCTGGTGGTCGGCCGCCCGGTCCTGGAGGCGCGCGACCCGAAGGCGGCGGCCGAGGCGATCGTCGCGGAAATCGAACAAGCACAAGCAAAGTGAGAGAGTGAAATGGCAAAAGGCTACTGGATCGCGCAAGTCGAAGTGAAAGACCCGGATCGCTACAAGAACGACTACGTCGCGGCTTTGCCCGACGTGTTGCGCAAATTCGGCGGGCGCTATCGTGACGCGCGGCGGCCAGACCGAGGTGGTCGAAGGCAAGAGCAAGAGCCGCGTCGTCATCCTCGAGTTTCCGAGCTACCAGGCGGCGCTGGATTGCTACCGCTCGCCCGAATACGCCAAGGCCAAGGCGGCGCGCCTGGCCGCGGCCGACGCCGATTTGATCGTGGTGGAGGGCTACGACGGCGCGCAGCCGTAGTCGCCTTTTGCCGGCCGCCGCGCTATACCGCCTGCGAATTCCGGAGCTGACCCATGGCCGACATGCGGCTCGTGGTCGCCGGGGCCGGCGGGCGGATGGGCCGCACGCTGGTCAAGGCGATCGCCGACAGCAAGGGATTTGCGCTCGCCGGCGCGCTGGAAGACGCGCGCTCGCCGCTGATCGGCTGGGACGCCGGCACGCTCGCCGGCACGCCGGAGAACGGCGTCAAGCTCAGCGGCGACGCCGGCCCGCTGCTCGGACAAGGCCGACGGCATCATCGATTTCACCGCGCCGGTGGCGAGCGTCGCCTTCGCCGCGCTCGCCGCCAAGGCCGGCAAGGTGCACATCATCGGCACCACCGGCCTCTCGGCCGCCGACGAAGCCAAGATCAAGGACGCGGCCAAGTCCGCGGTGATCGTGAAGTCGGGCAATATGAGCCTCGGCGTCAATCTGCTGGCGGCGCTGACCCGGCGCGTGGCGGCGACGCTCGACCGCTCGTTCGACATCGAGATCCTGGAAATGCATCACAACCAGAAGGTCGACGCGCCGTCCGGCACCGCGCTGCTGCTCGGCCGCGCGGCGGCCGAGGGCCGCGGCATCGAGCTCGACGCGCATTCGGCGCGCGCGCGCGACGGCCATACCGGCGCGCGCAAAGCCGGGCGACATCGGCTTTGCCGCGCTGCGCGGCGGCAGCGTGGTCGGCGAGCACAGCGTGATCTTCGCCGGCCCGGCCGAGCGGATCGAACTCACGCACAAGGCCGAGGACCGCATGATCTTCGCGCGCGGCGCGCTGCACGCGGCGGCCTGGGCGCGCGGCCAGAAGCCGGGGCTTTATTCGATGATCGACGTGCTGGGACTGAAGGATTTCTGAGGACAATGACCGACCGGCTTCTCGTGCTCGTGCGCCACGGCCAGAGCGAATGGAACCTGAAGAACCTGTTCACCGGCTGGCGCGACGTCGACCTGACCGAGCAGGGCGTCACGGAAGCGCGCGAGGCCGGCCGCAAACTGCAAGGCGCAGGGGCTCGCCTTCGACGTCGCCTTCACCTCGGCGCTCAAGCGCGCGCAGCGACACGCTCGATCTGATGCTGGCCGAGCTCGGCCAAAGCAAATTGCCGGTGTTCAAGGACCAGGCGCTGAACGAGCGCGACTACGGCGACCTCGTCGGGCTCAACAAGGACGACGCGCGCAAGAAATGGGGCGAGGAGCAGGTGCACATCTGGCGCCGCTCCTACGACGTCGCGCCGCCCGGCGGCGAGAGCCTGCGCGACACCGCCGCGCGCGTGCTGCCCTATTACATCCAGGAAATGCTGCCGCGCGTGCTGCGCGGCGAGCGCGTGCTGGTGTCGGCGCACGGCAATTCGCTGCGCGCGCTGGTGATGGTGCTGGAAAAGCGTCGACCGACGAGCGATCCTCAAGCGCGAAATCGGCAACCGGCGTGCCGATCATCTACCGGCTCAATGCGGATTCGACGGTGAAGTCGAAGCTCGATCTGGCGGCGTAATTTACGCCGCCGCCATGCCGGCTTCCCAGCCGAGCATCGCGCGCTTGCGCGTCAGGCCCCAGTGATAGCCGGTGAGCTCGCCGCTCTTGCCGATGACGCGGTGGCACGGCACCACAAAGCAGATCGGGTTCTTGCCGACCGCGGCGCCGACCGCGCGCGCGGCTTTCGGCGCGCCGGCTTTGGCGGCGAGATCGGAATAGGTGGTGAGCTTGCCCATCGGCACGGTCGAGCAGCCTCTCCCACACCCGCACTTCGAAATCGGTGCCGATCAGCACGACGCGCAGCGGCTGGTCCTTGCGCCAGAGCGCGGCGTCGAAGATGCGGCGCGCGGTCGGCGCGGTGGCGGCGAAATCCTCGACGTATTTCGCCTTCGGCCAGCGCGCCTTCATGTCGCGCAGCGCGGCGCGCTCCTTGCCGGCATCGGCGAGCGCCAGGCCGGCGAGCCCGCGCGGCGTTATCATCACCAGCGCCATGCCGAACGGGCAGGGATGGAAGCCGTAGGTGACGGTGAGGCCTTCGCCGCCCGCCTTCCATTCGCCCGGCGACATCGCCTCGTGCGTGACGAACAGATCGTGCAGCCGGCCCGGGCCGGACAGGCCGACCTCGTAGGCGGTGTCGAGCACGCTCGCCGAGGCGCGCAGCAAGTCGCGCGCGTGGCTGAGCGTGAGCGCCTGCAGGAAGGCTTTCGGCGTCAGCCCGCACCAGCGCCGGAACAGATGATGCAGGTCGGTGGCCGAGACGCCGGCGGCGTGCGCGATGGCGTCGATCTCGGGCTGCGCGCGCCAATTGCCGCGGATATGGGCGATGGCGCGGCGCACGATGGCGTAATCGGCCGCCGCGGTCGACAGCGGGGCGAAGGTGGCGAAACGGTCGGTCAAAGCCGATTGCATCTGGGTCATGGTCATGACCGCTATCTAGGCCGAAGCCGGGGGCGCGACCACCCGATTTCTGGCCGCCCCATCCTTCGAGACGAGCGCTGCGCGCTCTCCTCAGGATGAGGGCGGGGAATAGGTCACGAAAGCACCGTCCTCGTCACCCCGCGTTTGGCCTCGCCAGCGCATGCCCGAGCGCCTTGGCGAAGCTCGCCTTCTCCTCGGGCCCGAGGAAACTGGCGATCGCCAATTCCTTGCCGCGCGAGACCAGCGACAGCCGCTCGATGCCGAATTCCTCGTGCACGACTTTGTCGAGCCGGACCCAGAGCGGGTTGAGCACCCATTCGCGCGCCCGCCCGCGATGGCTCACTTGCGCAGCGTCAGCGCCGAAGGCGTCACCTTGACCTCCTCATAGGCGCGCGCGTGGCGGTAGTTGAGCCGGAACGCCCAGTACAGCAGCAGCACGTCGAGCCCGAAGAAGCCGAACACCGGCCAGGCGCCCATCAGCAGAAAGGCGATGCCGGCGATGAAGCTGACCGCGCCATAGCCGCCGATCAGGATCCAGAAGCCGACGCGGTTGAGCGAGCGGTGCGGCGTGAGCACCGCGGAATAAAGGGTCGGCTCGAGTTCGGCGTTGTCGGCGGTCATGGCGCTCATTATACCGAAATGATGGCGAAAAAACCGGCCCGCAAGAAGACGCCGCGCAAGAAGCCCAAGCAGGCATTGGCGAAAGCGCGCAAGGGCAAGGCGGCGCGGCGGAAGCCGGCGCGCAAGCAGGCCGCCGCCGATGTGAAGGCCGCCCACGGCGAGCTGCCGTCCATGGACAACGGCGGAGATCGCGGAGGCGTTCCGCCGCTTCCAGGCCGCCGCGCCGGCGCCCGAGACCGAACTGAAATACGTCAACCCGTTCACGCTGCTGGTCGCGGTGGTGCTGTCGGCGCAGGCGACCGATGCCGGCGTCAACAAGGCGACGCCGGCACTGTTTGCGCTCGCCGACACGCCGGAAAAAATGGCCGCGCTCGGCGAGGCGCGCGTGCGCGACCTGATCAAGACCATCGGCCTGTTTCGCACCAAGGCGAAGAACGTGGTGGCGCTGTCGGAGAAGCTCGTCGCCGAGCACGGCGGGCAGGTGCCGCGCACGCGCGAGGCGCTGGAGGCGCTGCCCGGCGTCGGCCGCAAGACCGCCAACGTGGTGCTTGAACGTCGCCTTCGGCGAGCCGACCATCGCGGTCGATACCCACATTTTCCGCGTCGGCAACCGCACCGGCCTGGCCACCGGCAAGAATCCGCTCGAGGTCGAGCAGAAGCTCGAAGCAGGTGGTGCCGGCGCAATACAAGCGCCACGCGCACCATTGGCTTATTCTGCACGGGCGCTACACTTGCCTCGCGCGCAAGCCGCTGTGCGAAAGATGCATCATCGCCGACTTGTGCAAATGGCCGGGCAAGACGGCGCTGTAAGGTCGGGGAGTTGGCGTATGGAAGGCTCGGCCCGCAAAGCCAATCAAAGCGATCCCAAAATGCCTCTCGGCGCCGCCGGCCTGCCGGAGAAAGCGGCCGCCGCCTGGCTGAAGGCGCAGCCCCGTTTCACCGGAAACTTCAAGCGCGATGCCGCCGCCGGCACGAAATTCTGGCGCGCCGGCGCCGACCTGCTGGCCAAGCTGCCGGGGAAGCCGGCGCGCACGCCGGCGCAGAAACTGGCGGCGGAACGCATCCTGTCCGATTGCCGGCAGGCGCGCGAAGCGTTTCTGAAGCGGCACGCCGAGGCGGTCTATCGCAAATTGACCCGCAATCTCGGGGCTTTTCGGCGCGTCGAAGACCTGGTCGATGACGCCGCCAAACTGATCCCGGGGCTGACGCCGACGCGCCGGCAGGTGACGGCGGAGGCCGAACATCTGCAAAGCGAGAAAGACGGCGTCGAAGTCGACCAGGGCATTTTTCTCGCGCAAGTGCTGGCGCTGCCCGAACCCGGCATGCATTTGTGCGAGGCGATGCTGCGGCCGAAGCCGGAAGCGTTCGAGCGGCTCGGCGAATTCATCGAGCGCGGCGCGGTCGATTTCGGGCCGGCGCGCGTCGAGCGGCAGGGCAAGGCCGCGGTCGTGACCGTGCACAATCCGCGCTTCCTCAACGCCGAGGACGACGACACGCTATCCGACACCGAGACCGCCGCCGACATCGCCATGCTCGATCCCGACAGCGAGATCTGCGTGCTGCGCGGCGACGTCGTCGAGCATCCGAAATACAAAGGCCGCCGGATTTTTTCGAGCGGCATCAATCTCACCCACATCTACCGCGGCAAGATTCCCTATCTCTGGTACATCCGCCGCGACATGGGCGTGGTCAACAAGATGATGCGCGGGCTGGCGATGGGCGTCGCCAGCCCCGACGAGGTCTATGCCGGCACGCGCGAGAAGCCGTGGGTCGCCGGCGTCGACGCCTGGGCGATCGGCGGCGGCTGCCAGTATCTGCTGGCGATGGATTACGTGGTGGCGGCGAGCGACGCCTACATGACGCTGCCGGCGCGCAAGGAAGGCATCATCCCGGGCGCCGCCAATCTGCGCATGCCGCGCTTCGTCGGCGACCGCATCACGCGGCAGGCGATCTTGATGGGACGGCGGCTCGATTGCGACACGCCGGAAGGCCGCATGATCTGCGACCTGATCGTGCCGCCCGGCGAGATCGACGCGGCGATCGCGCGCGTGGTCGACGACTTCACCGGCTCGGGCGTGGTGAGCGCCGCCGGCAACCGGCGCGCCATCCGCGTCGGCGAGGAGCCGCTCGACCTGTTTCGCCGCTACATGGCGGTCTATTGCCGCGAGCAGGCTTATTGCCATTTCAGCCCGGCGCTGATCGCCAATCTCGAAAAGCACTGGAACGCGGCGCAGCGGAAGATTTAGCATGGCCAAGCCGACCGCCGCCCAACTGGCGCCGCAGCGAAGCGAACTCGAGCCGATCGAGACCGCCTCGCGCGACGAGATCGCCGCCTTGCAGCTCGGCCGCCTGCAATGGTCGGTCAAGCACGCCTACGACAATGTCGCGCATTACCGCGCCGCCTTCGACCAGGCCGGCGCGCATCCCGACGACATCAAGCAGCTTGCCGATATCGCCAAGCTGCCGTTCACCGCCAAAGACGACCTGCGCAAGAATTATCCGTTCGGCATGTTCGCGGTGCCGCGCGAACAGGTCAGCCGCATCCACGCCTCCTCCGGCACCACCGGCAAGCCGACGGTGGTCGGCTACACGGCGCGCGACATCGACATGTGGGCGAACGTCATGCGCGCGCTCGATGCGCGCGAGCGGCATGCGGCCCGGCATGCTGGTGCACATCGGCTACGGCTACGGGCTGTTCACCGGCGGGCTCGGCGTGCACTACGGCGCCGAGCGGCTGGGCTGCACGGTGGTGCCGGTCTCGGGCGGCATGACCGAGCGGCAGGTGCGGCTGATCGACGAATTCAAGCCCGACGTCATCATGGTCACCCCGAGCTATATGCTTGCAATCCTTGATGAATTTCGTGCGCAAAAGCTCGACCCGCGGCGCTCTTCGCTCAAGATCGGCCTGTTCGGCGCCGAGCCCTGGAGCAACGCCATGCGCGCGGAAATCGAGCAGGCCTTCGACATGCATGCGCTCGATCTTTACGGCCTGTCGGAGGTGATCGGTCCGGGCGTCGCCTGCGAATGCATCGAGAGCAAAGACGGCCCGCACATCTGGGAGGATCATTTCTATCCCGAGGTGGTCGATCCGGCGACCGGCGCGGTGCTGCCGGACGGCGAGGCCGGCGAACTGGTGTTCACCTCGCTCACCAAGGAGGCGATGCCGGTCATCCGCTATCGCACGCCGCGACCTGACGCGGCTGCTGCCGGGCAGCGCGCGCAGCTTCCGGCGCATGGAGAAGGTCACCGGCCGCTCCGACGACATGCTGATCGTGCGCGGGGTCAATCTGTTTCCGAGCCAGATCGAGGAAATCATTTTGGCCGACAAGCGGCTGTCGGCGCATTTCGTCATCGAGCTGCGGCGCGTCGAGCGGCTCGACGCCATCACCGTGGTGGTGGAGGCGCGCCCCGAGGCGGGCGACGCGGCGGCGCGCGCCGCCTGCAACCGCGATCTCGCCGCCCACATCAAGGCGCGCATCGGCGTCACCGCCGACGTCAACACGGTCGCGCCCAACACCATCGAGCGCTCGATCGGCAAGGCCAAGCGCGTGATCGACCTGCGGCGAGAAAGATTAGCGCGCCGGCTCGATCAGTTCCGATGCGCCGGCCGCTCAATTGCTTGTGGATGTGCACCATGAACGCCATGGCGAAGATCGGCGTCGCCAGGTTGAGCACCGGGATCGAGACGAACACCGCGATCACCATGCCGGCGAGGAAAACATAAGCGCCGTTGGCGCGCCGCATGGCCTTGGCTTCGAACGGCGGGCGAAAGCGCATGGCGGCGAGCTCGAAATACATGCGCCCGAGCAAATACGAATTGGCCAGAAACAGCATGACGACGCCGAGGCCGGCCCACAGCATGAAGGGCAGCGCGCAGAGATAGACCAGGATCGCGAGCAGGCCGATCTTCACGCCTTCGATGAGCGCGCGCAGGAACGACAGCGCGCGGCCGGTGGGCTCGGCCGGGTAATAGGCGCGCTCGACCGCGTCGGCGGTCTCGTCGACGAAGAAGCTGCCGACAAAGGAGGTCACCGCCGGCATCAGGAACACCGCGCCGGTGACGATGCCGAGCCCGGCCATGATCGAGAGCACCCAGGCGAGCGCGCTCCAGGCCGCGTGGTTGGCGTAACCGGAAGCCTGTTCGGCCCAGTCGGCGCCGGCTTGCGCCAGCGCGAACAGCAGCCGGTGCAGCAGGAGGCCGATCAGGATGATGAGCGCGAGCGAAAGGCCGACCGCCTTCATCAGCACCGCGCGCAACGCGGGCGTGAACAATTGCGACAAGGCTTTGCCGACGGCGTCGAACATGCCGAGACAGGAGTTAAGTGGCAGACGTCGCGACTGGCGGCAAGAGCCCGGCTCAGCATGCGCGCGAGCTTCCGACGTCACTTCGCGGCTCCGCTTCGGCCGGCACCAGGCTGACCAGCTCGTCGGCATCGAGCGCCGGCACGTCGGCCCAGGCCATGGCCTTGTAGTCGAAGCCCTTGGCGATGGTCGGCTTGACCACCTCGAAATAAGGCGAGATGTCGAAGTCGCGCGGCGCGAACAGCGAGGAATGGCGGATCTCGAGAATCTCCTGGCGCGCCGCCTCGCTCTCGACCAGCGTCACCTTGGGCAGGATCGGATAGCGCACGTTCTCGAAGGCCTGCGCGATCAGCGCCGAGCAGATGATGCGGGTCGGGTGGCCGGAGCCGAGCGACATCATGCGGCGGCGCCAGCGCTGCGGCACCGGCAGCGGCAGCAGATAGCGCAACAGGTCGACGATGTTCTTGAGGTCGTAGTCGAAGCCGATGCGCTCGGCCGCGTAGGCGCAGACGCGCGCGCGGTCGTCGTCGGTCAGGCCGGTCGGCCGGCAGATGCGGGTGTGGTAGCGCGCGTATTTCGACAGCGGCGCCGCCACCACGCCCTGGCCGATATTGGCCTCGACCAGCACCAGCGGCTCGCCGTCTTCGGTGGCGCGGTCGCCGATCGGCCCGACGTAGAGCGCGGCGTGCGACCAGGTCGATTGCGTGAGGTACTTGATGACGCCGGAGATGTGGTTGTTGCCTTCGACCAGCAGCACGTCGCCGGGGCGCAGCACCGCGCGCAACGCGTCGGCGTCGCTCGGCGTGAAAGGCTCGTAGCCTTCCACCGGCTTTTCCAGATAGTGCGCGAGCATGCGCCCGACGCGATCGACCATCAACCCCATGGCGCAGTCCTTGGCAGCCCAATTCTTGGCGCCGACGATGACGTTCAGCCCGCGGCGCGGCGTTGCGCGCCTTTGTTTTTGCGCCGAATTTAACGACGACTCGTTGCAAATTAGTTCATTGACGCGTGCTGCGCGGTTACCGATCATTAGCCATGCCGCGGCGGCAGCGTGGAATTGCCGCGCAAATCCCGCCGCGCCGCGGCCGTCAACCACTTGGACACCATGCCGGGCATTCGCCGCAAAGCGCTGATCGCCTGGTCGAGCGGCAAGGACAGCGCCTGGGCGCTGCACGAGGCGCGCCGCGCCGGCGATTACGACATCGTCGGCGCGCTCACCACGGTGACGGACGAATTCGCGCGCGTCAGCATGCATGGCGTGCGCGAGGAATTGCTGCGCGCGCAGCTCGACGGCCGCCGGGCTGCCGGCGCGCATCGTGCGCATTCCCTATCCGTGCCCGAACGAGATCTACGAGCGCGCAATGGCGGCGGCGATCGCCGAAGCCAAAGCCGACGGCGTCACGCACATGATCTTCGGCGACCTGTTCTTGCAGGACATCCGCGACTATCGCGAGCGCCAACTTGCCGGCAGCGGCATCACGCCGGTGTTTCCGCTTTGGCTGCAAGCCGACCGCGGCCTTGGCGCGCGCGATGATCGACGGCGGCATCGAGGCGCATCTGACCGTGGTCGATCTGCAAGAAATTGCCGGCCGATTTCGCCGGCCGGCGCTTCGACGCCGACCTGCTCGCCGCCTTGCCGGCGGGCGTCGATCCGTGCGGCGAGAACGGCGAATTCCACACCTTCGTTTCGGCCGGACCGATGCTGACGCGCAAGATCGCGGTCACGCGTCGGCGAGACGGTCGAGCGCGACGGCTTTGCGTTTGCGGATTTGCTGCCGGCTTGAGTTTGCTTGCCGCCCGATGACAAAAGTAAATCTAAGCCCGCAGCACGCCGCCGGTGCGCTTGCTCACTTCGGCGACGATCTGCTGGCCGAGCGCGTCGATCTCGGCGTCGGTCATGGTCTTCTCGCGCGGCTGCATGGTGACGGCGATGGCGATCGACTTCTTGCCCGGCCTCGATGCCCTTGCCCTCGTAGACGTCGAACACGCTGACGCCCGCGATCAGCTTGCGGTCGACGCTCTGCGCCGCGCGCACGATGTCGGCGGCCTTCACGCCGGCCTCGACCACGAAGGCGAAATCGCGCTCCACCGGCTGGAACGGCGACAGCTCGAGCACCGGCTTGGCGCGCGTCGGCTTGGCCTTCGGCTCGGGGATCGCTTCCAGGATCACCTCGAAGCCGACGAGCGGGCCGTCGGCTTCGAGCGCGTCGAGCACGCGCGGGTGCAGTTCGCCGAAATGGCCGAGCATGTTCTTCGGCCCGATCTGGATGGTGCCGCTGCGGCCGGGATGAAACCAGGCCGGCCCGCCCGGCACGACCTGCAGCGCCGGCCATCGGCGCGCCGGCGGCCGCCAGCACCGCGAAGGCGTCGGCCTTGGCGTCGAAGGCATCGACGGGCTTGGCCGCGCTCGACCAGTGCCGGCCGGCGCCGTCGGGCTTGGCCAGCGCGCGGCGCAGGCCGGCTGGCGGCGGTGAGCTGATCCTCCGGCCGGTCGCCCTTGAACACCTGCCCGACCTCGAACAGCGCCACGTCGGCAAAGCCGCGGTCGGCGTTCTTCTGCGCGGCGATGACCAGACCGGGAATGAGGCTCGGCCGCATGTCGGACAGCTCGGCGGCGATCGGATTGGCGAGCGCGAGCGCCGCGCTTGCCGCCGCCGAACAGCTCGGCCTCGCGCTTGGAAATGAACGACCAGGTCACCGCCTCGGTCATGCCGCGCGCGGCGAGCGCGCGCTTGGCCTTGCGCGTGCGCATCTGGATCGGCGGTGAGCACCGGCTTGCGCGGCGTCGTCGCCGCGCGGAAACGGCGTCGACGGCACGCGGTCGACGCCGACGATGCGCACGATCTCCTCGACGATGTCGGCCTTGCCCTGCACGTCCGGCCGCCACGACGGCACCGCGACTTTGACCTTTTCGCCCTGGCCGGCGACGAAGAAGCCGAGCTTCTCCAGCACGCGGCGCACTTCGGTGAGCGGCAGTTCGAGGCCGGCGAGCCGCGGCAATTCGCTCAGCGGGAAATCGATGATCTTTTCCTTGGCCGCTCGGGTCGCCGGCGACGACGATCTCGGACGGCGTCGCCGCCGCACAGATCGAGCACCATCTGGGTCGCGAGCTCGAGGCCCGGCAGCATGAAATTCGGATCGACGCCGCGCTCGAAGCGATAGCGCGCGTCGGAATTGATGCCGAGCTTGCGCCCGGTCTGCGCGATGTTGATCTCGTCCCACAGCGCCGACTCGATCAGCACGTCGGTGGTCGTCTCCGAGCAGCCGCGTCGCCTCGCCGCCCATGATGCCGGCGAGCGACTCGACGCCCTTCTCGTCGGCGATCACGCAGATCGCTTCGTCGAGCGTGTAGGTCTTGCCGTCGAGCGCGAGCAGCTCTCGCCGTTCTCGGCGCGGCGCACCGTGAGATTGCCGCGCACCTTGGCGGCGTCGAACACATGCAGCGGCCGGCCGCGGTCGTAGGTGATGAAGTTGGTGATGTCGACCAGCGCGTTGATCGGCCGCAGGCCGATGGCGGTGAGCCGCTTCTGCAGCCAGTCGGGCGAGGGGCCGTTCTTGACGCCGCGCACCAGCCGCAGGCCGAAGGCCGGGCACAGCGTCGGGCGCCGCGATCGGCTCACCTTGACCGGGCAGGGGAAGGCGCCCTTCACCGGCTTGGGCGCGTTGTCCTTGAAGTCGCCGATCGGCGTGGCGCCGAGGTCGCGCGCGATGCCGTTGACGCCGGTGCAGTCCGGCCGGTTGGGCGTCAGGTTGATCTCGATCACCGGGTCGTCGAGGCCGGCATAGTCCGCGTAGCTTTTGCCGACCGGCGCGTCGGCCGGCAGGTCGATGATGCCGTCGTGGTCGTCGGAGATCATGCAGCTCGGCCTCCGACACCAGCATGCCGCGGCTTTCGACGCCGCGGATGGTGCCGACCGACGAGCGTGATGTTCTTGCCGGGGATGAAGGCGCCGGGCGGCGCGAACACGCCCTTCATGCCGGCGCGCGCATTGGGCGCGCCGCACACCACCTGGATCGGCTTGGCCGTCGCCGGTGTCGACCATGCAGACGCGCAGCCGGTCGGCGTTCGGGATGCTGCTCGGCCGAGACGACGGCGGCGATGACGAACGGCTTCAAGCAGCGCCGCCTTGTCCTCGACCGCCTCGACCTCGAGCCCGATCATGGTGAGCTTGTCGACGATCTCGGCGAGCGCGGCCGTCGGTGTCGAGATGCTCCTTCAGCCAGGGGAGGGTGAATTTCATGGCGCGCACTCTCCCGCGCGCCGGCCTGCTCCCTCCCCCGCTTGCGGGGGAGGGTTAGGGGAGGGGGCAGCAGCTGTAACCGCCGCTGCAGATCGCTTCCACACGCCATGTCGATTTGTCATCACATCGTGATTACTGAAGCGCAGAACGCGATAGCCCTTGCGATGCAAGAACGCATCGCGTCGCGCGTCACGTCGCTGCTGTGCGCGACTCGAAATGCTGTCCGCCATCGATTTCGATGATCAGCTCGCGCGCATGGCAAACGAAATCGACGATGTAAGGCCCATCGGCGTTTGTCGCGGAAACTGACGCCGTTCAGCCGATGCGCGCGCATCGCGCTCCAGATGATGCGCTCGGCATCGGTCAATCGCGTCGCACGATCGCCGCTGACGCGACGATTTCGCCGCGACTTGCCGATGGCTGTTGCACTCGGCTGCACGTCTGCGGACTGCTCCCCCTCCCTAACCCTCCCCCGCAAGCGGGGGAGGGGACAGGCGTCCCGTTGCGAGTGCTCTACCAACACGTCACGGGCTCAACCCTCCCGCCAGCGTCGGGAAGTCGAGCGGGCGGAAGCCGTAGTGCGCGAGCCAGCGCACGTCGGCCTCGAAGAAGGCGCGCAGGTCCGGCATGCCGTATTTCAGCATGGCGATGCGGTCGATCCCCATGCCCCAGGCGAAGCCCTGGTACTCGTCGGGATCGAGCCCGCAATTGCGCAGCACGTTCGGATGCACCATGCCGCAGCCGAGAATTTCCAGCCAGTCCTCGCCCTCGCCGAAGCGGATCTCGCCCTTGTCGCGCCGGCACTGGATGTCGACTTCGAGCGACGGCTCGGTGAACGGGAAGAACGACGGGCGGAAGCGCATCTTGACGTTGTCGACCTCGAAGAACGCCTTGCAGAATTCCTCGCAGAATCCATTTCAGGTGGCCGAGATGCGAGCCCTTGTCGATCACCAGGCCCTCGACCTGGTGGAACATCGGCGTGTGGGTCTGGTCGCTGTCGCTGCGATAGGTGCGGCCCGGGATGATGACGCGGATCGGCGGCTTCTGCGCTCAGCATGGTGCGCACCTGCACCGGCGAGGTGTGCGTGCGCAGCAGCAGGCGCGAGCCGTCCGGCTTCGGGCGGGAAGTAGAACGTGTCGTGCATCTCCCGCGCCGGATGGCCTTCCGGGAAATTCAGCTTGGTGAAGTTGTAGTCGTCGGTCTCGATGTCGGGACCTTCGGCGACCGCAAAACCCATGTCGGCGAAGATCGCGGTGAGCTCGTCGATCACCTGGCTGATCGGATGCACGCGGCCGCTCTCGGCCGGCGCCTCGCGCACCGGCAGCGTGACGTCGACGGTCTCGGTGGCGAGCCGCGCGTCGAGCGCGGCGGCGCCGAGCTCGTCCTTGCGCGCGGCGATCGCCGCGGTGACGCGGTCCTTGAGGCCGTTGATCGCCGGGCCTTGCACCTTGCGCTCGTCCGGCGTCATGGCGCCGAGCGTCTTGAGCAGCGCCGAGACCGAGCCGCTCTTGCCGAGCGCGGCAACGCGCACCGCTTCGAGCGCCGCCTCGTCCTTGGCGGCGGCGATGGTCGGCGAGCAGATCGCTGTTCAAGTTGTGCGATATCGGACATGGCAAGCCCCGGCACGTCATCGTCCGCGCAAGGCGGACGATCCAGTAACCCCTGCATACGAGATTACGATAGGCGGTGGTTACTGGATGCCCGGCTTTCGCGGGCATGACAGCTATGCGTTACGCCGGCAGCGCGGCCTTGGCCTTCTCGACGATCGCCTGGAACGCCGCCGGCTCGCTGATGGCGAGATCGGACAGCACCTTGCGGTCGACCGTGACGCCGGCCTTGGCGAGCCCGTCGATGAAGCGGCTGTAGTTCAGGCCGAACGGCCGCACCGCCGCGTTGAGGCGCTGGATCCAGAGCGCGCGGAAGGTGCGCTTGCGCCGCTTGCGGTCGCGGAAGGCGTATTGGTTGGCCTTCTCGACCGCCTGCTTGGCGATGCGGATGGTGTTCTTGCGGCGGCCGTAATAGCCCTTGGCGGCCTTGAAGACTTTCTTGTGCTTGGCGTGGGCGGTGACGCCACGTTTGACGCGGGCCATGACTGATCTCCTTGCAGCTTAAAGCGAACGGTTGTGAGAGGACGGCGGCCGCGTGCGCGGCCGTTAGAAATTCCGGTCAGCCGTTGGGCAGCAAGTATTTCTTGATGTTGTCGCCGTCGGTCTTGAACAGCACGCTGGTGCCGCGATGGTTGCGGATCTGCTTGGTGGTCCGCTTGATCATGCCGTGGCGCTTGCCGGCCTGCTGGTATTTCACCTTGCCGGTGCCGGTGATCTTGAAGCGCTTTTTGGCGCCCGATTTGGTCTTCAACTTGGGCATTTGGCTCTCCTCATCGGCCGGCGCGGCAAGGCGCGGCCAGAAATGGCTAGAAGGGACAAGCCCTTAAAGCGCGTGCTCGGGATTGAGCTAAATCGCCGCCACGGCAGCCCTAATCGGCCGGGCAGCGAGAAGGCGGCGTTATGGCAGAGGCCGCGAAGCCTTGCAACCGTGGGCGAAGACACGCCGCTCGTCCCCGCGCAAGCGGGGACCCAGGATCAAATTGAGAGATTGTCGATGTCTCTCTGGATTCCCGCTCCCACCTTCGCTTGCGCTTCGATGGGCTTAGGCATTGCCCGTCGAAGCCTCGGCGGAACGGGTTCGCGGGAATGAACGGAGATTTTCAGCGCGGCGCCAGCATCATGACCATCTGGCGGCCTTCGAAGCGCGGCTCGGATTCGATCTTGGCGAACGAGCCGGTGTCGTCCTTGACGCGGTTGAGCAATTTATAGCCGAGCTCCTGGTGCGCCATTTCGCGGCCGCGGAAGCGCAAGGTGATCTTGACCTTGTCGCCTTCCTCGAAGAAACGCTTCATCGAGCGCATCTTCACGTCGTAGTCGTGGTCGTCGATCATCGGCCGCAGCTTGATCTCCTTGACCTCGACCACCTTCTGTTTTTTGCGGGCCTCGGCCGCCTTTTTCTGCGCCTGGAATTTGTACTTGCCGTAATCCAGGATCTTGCAGACGGGCGGGGAGGAGTTGGGGGCGATCTCTACGAGATCAAGCCCGGCCGCCTCGGCCATGCTCAAGGCGGTTTCGATGGGGACGGCGCCTTTATTGTCGCCGGTAGTATCGATCAGCTGTACCTCGCGGGCGCGGATCTCCTCGTTGATGCGCGGGCCGTCTTTGGCGACGGGCAGCGCGGACTTCATCGGACGGCGAATGGTCTTTGTCTCCTCATGCTGTTGCAACGTTTCCCGGCCCGAAGGCCGCGGGACCATGAAAGATTGGTAGAAACCGCGAATAAGTCAACGCGTTTGCGCAGGCCTGGCGGCAAAAGCCCGCAAAAAGGCGTCAAATCGTTCAAAATGCTTTCGATTTCATTGAGCCGGCGCACTAACGGCGGGGGCTTCCGCGCCGGCGATGACCTCGCCATAGAGCCGCAGCGTCTGCGCGGCGACCGTCGCCGGGTTGAAATGGCCGACCACCCATTCGCGTCCGCGCGCGCCGATGGCGCGCCGCTCGCCTTCGGGCATCGAGAACAGCCGCAGCAGCGCGGCGGCGAGCGCGGCGTCGTCGCCGGAATGAAAGCGCAAGCCGGTGATGCGGTGTTCCGGAACCGCGGGCGCGGTCAGCACCACGTCGGGGCCGGCGCCGAGGTCGGACACGATCACCGGCGTGCTCATGGCCTGCGCTTCCAGGATGGCGCGTTGCAGGCCCTCCGGCTGCACGGCGGCCGAGACCACCGTGTCGGCCGCGCCATAGGCGGCCGGCATGTCGGATACCGGCGCCGCCATGCGGATCACGTCCATGGTGCCGCTCGACAGCACGAGGTCCCACAGCTCGCCGGTGTAGCGCGTGTGGCCGCGGTCCTCGCCGACGAACACGCAGAGAAAATCGCGCAGCCCCATGTCCTTGAGCCGGCGCACCGCCTTGACCATCACGTGGTGGCCCTTGCGGCGCAGGATGCGGCCGGCGACCAGGATCACCTTGGTGTCGGGCCGCACGCCCCAGGCATCGCGCATGGCCTCGACGCGCGCGCGCGTCACGCGCGCCGGGTCGAAACGATCGAGGTCGACGCTCGAGGGCACCACCGCGATGCGCTGCCACGGCGTGCCGTAACGGTCGTGCACCAGTTGCGCGATCTGCTCGCTCACCGCCACGACCCGGTCGCCGCGCGCCATCACGCCGTTGTAGTAGTGCTTGAACAGATTCTGCTCGCGGAAGCCCTTGTACCAGCTGGTCACCAGCGGAATGTTGCGCCGGCGCGCCGCCATCGACGCGCTCCAGGCGGCGGCGCGGCCGAGCGCGTGGATCACCTCGCAGCCGCGCTCGCGCGCGAGCCGCGTCAAGACCGACGCATTGCGCAGCATGGTGAGCGGGTTGTTGCCGACGTCGAGCGCGATGAATTCGCCGCCTGCGGCGGTGACGTCGGCGGCGAGCCGCCCGGCGCGCGACACCACGATGGCGCGGTTGCCGGCTGACACCAGGATGCGCGTCAAGTCGACCGCGCCGGCATCGGCGGCGCCGCCGTCGAGGCTCGGCACCACGATCAGCACGCTGAACGGAGCGCGCGCGGCGGCCAGCCGCGGCTTTGAACGTTCGTTTGCATCGGAGCCCGCCGCGCGCGCCGCCGGGCGGTCGTCATCCGCCGGAAGCTGGGGCGCGGTCGCGGTCGGCATTGGGCGAGACCTCACGGGATCGACGGCGAGGTATAGACCCCGTCCCTTGCTTCGGCAATGTTTTGCGGCGAAACCATGACGCCCGCCCGGAAGCACTGCCATGGATGAGACGGACTCCGACATTCCTGACCCTGCGAATCGCCGACGCGGCGGATCGCGGTGCGCCAGCGCAGCGGCGACAGCCCCGGCCTGTTCTGGCTCGGCGGCTTCAAGTCCGACATGCAAGGCACCAAGGCGCAGGCGCTCGACCGGTGGGCGCAGGCGCACGGGCGCGCCTGTCTGCGCTTCGACTATTCCGGGCACGGCGAGTCGGGCGGCGACTTCAAGGACGGCACCATCGGCCGCTGGCTCGCCGAAAGCCTCGCGGTCTACACAAATTTGGCCAAAGGCCCGCAGGTGGTGATCGGCTCATCGATGGGCGGCTGGCTCGCGCTCTTGCTGGCGCGGGCGCTGCGCGAGAAGAAATCCGGCCCGCCGATCGCCGGCATGGTGCTGATCGCGCCGGCGGTCGACTTCACCGAAGAGCTGATGTGGAAGCACTTCCCCGAGGCGGTGAAGCGCGAGATCGAGGACAAGGGCCTGTGGCTGCGGCCGTCGGAATACGGCGAAGGCCCCTATCCGATCACCAAAAAGCTGATCGAGGATGGCCGCAAGCATTTGATGCTGGGCGGGCTGATCGAGCCCGGCTGTCCGGTGCATATCCTGCAAGGCGTGCAAGATCCCGACGTGCCCTGGCGGCACGCGGTCGAACTGGTCTCGCGTTTCGCGCGCGACGACGTGGTGCTGACGCTGATCAAGGACGGCGACCATCGCCTGTCGCGGCCGGAGGACATCGAGCGGCTGCTCGCGGCGGTGAAGGAATTCTAGTTTTGTCGCCACCGGGCTTGCCCGGTGGCCCCGCTTGCGGCCCTGTGCTTCCTAAACGGGATGGCCGGGACAAGCCCGGCCATGACGTCAAAAGTGCCGCGCGCCACTCTTCCCTCACGAGCATCGCTTTCGGGCTTTCGCAACGCGACGAGTCTGTCACGCGGCAGCAAACGGCTGAGCGCCCACACCGCGGCGCCGCGCACCAAAGGCGAGGCGTCGTCCAAGCAGCCGTTCGGCTTCCGACGACAAGCGAAATGTCGCCGGAGTTGCCGATGGCGATCAGCACGTTGCGCACGAAGCGGTCGCGGCCGGTGCGCTTGATCGCGGTCTTGGAAAACAGCGCGCGGAATTGCGCGTCGTCGAGCCGGGCAAGCTCGGCGAGCTTGGGCGCGCGCAAGCTATCGCGCGCGGCGAGCTTCGCCTCGCGGCCGGCCTGCGCGAACTTGTTCCACGGGCACACCGCGAGACAATCGTCGCAGCCGTAGATGCGGTTGCCGATGGCGGCGCGGAATTCGCGCGGGATCGGGCCCTTGTGCTCGATGGTCAGATACGAAATGCAGCGCCGCGCATCGAGCCGATAGGGCGCGGGAAAGGCCGCGGTCGGGCAGATGTCGAGACAGGCGCGGCAGGTGCCGCAACTGTCCGGCTCGGCCTCGTCCGCCGGCAGGTCGAGCGTGGTGAAGATCGAGCCGAGAAACAGCCACGAGCCGAATTGGCGCGACACCAGATTTGTGTGCTTGCCTTGCCAGCCGAGCCCGGCTTTTGCCGCCAGCGGCTTCTCCATCACCGCGGCGGTGTCGACGAACACCTTCACGTCGCCGCCGGCGTTCGCCACCAGCCAGCGCGCCAATTGCTTCAGCCGCGACTTGATGAGGTCGTGATAGTCGTCGCCCTTGGCGTAGGTCGAGATGGCGGCGCGATCCTTGCGCTCGAGGATCGCCAGCGGGTCCTCGTCCGGCCCGTAATTCATGCCGAGCATGACGACCGAGCGCACCTCCGGCCACAGCGCGCGCGGCGAAGCGCGCCGCCCGGCGCTGGTCTCCATCCACACCATGTCGCCGTGCAGGCCCTCGGCGAGAAATTGCTCGAGCCGCGCCTTGGCTTCCGGCACCGCGTCGGGCCGGGTGATGCCTAACGTATCGAAGCCGAGCGCGTGCGCCTGTTCGATGAGCGCGGTCTTGATTTCGCCGGGGCCGTTCAGAAGTCGAGGTCGGCGTAGCTCGCCGCCGGCGGCACCCCGGCCAGCACGTCCGCGAGAATCGGCCGGAATGCGGGCCGCGACTTCACCCGCGCGTACCAGTTCCTGGCGGCCTCGTCTTCGTTCCACGGCACTTCGCCCAGATAATCGGCTACCGACAGATGCGCGGCGGCGGCCAGATCCGCAAGCGACAACCGCTCGCCGGTCAGCCAGTCGCGCGTGCGCACCAGCCAGCCGAGATAGGCCAGATGATAGCGGATATTGTGGCGGGCGGCGCGCAGCGCGTCGGTATCGGGCGGCCCGCCGCCCTGTTCGCGCGTCATATGACGCTTGAACACGCGCTCGGTCACCAGCGGCCCGCTCACCTCGGCGTGGAATTTGTCGTTGAACCAGCTCGCCAGCCGGCGCACCTCGACGCGCTCGCCCGGCCGCTCCGGCATCAGCCCGTCCGGCCCGGGCGCGCGCGTCTCCTCGATATATTCCGCGATGATGGCGCCGCCCGGAATCGCCGGCTCGCCGTCGGCGACCAGCACCGGGATGTCGCCGGCCGGATTGAGCAGCAAGAACTCCTCGCGCCGCTCCCAGAAGCGCTCCTCGATATGGCGTGCCTCGATGCCGTATTCACCGAGAATCAAACGCACGTAGCGCGAATGCGGGCAAAGCATGTGTTGGAACAGGGTCAGCATGCGATGGATCGGCCTCTGGGAGGGAATCGCTTGTCCGCACTATAGAAAGGCGATGCGTCGGCGCAAATTATCCCGTTTTCGCCTTTTTTCGTTGCCCGGGTCGGAGAGTTGCGCCACAAGCGCTCGCCGCGATCCCTAAAAAACGAGTCGATTCTCATGACGATCGATGTCGCGCCCTTGGCCGCCGCCGGCCTGATCTCCACCCACCTCGACCTCGTCAAAGCGGCGGTTTTAGGTTTGGTCGAAGGCCTGACCGAATACCTGCCGGTATCCTCCACCGGCCACCTGCTGCTGATGGAGCGCGTGCTCGGCTGGGGCGACGACGCCTTCGGCAAATCCTTCGCCATTCTGATCCAGCTCGGCGCCATCCTGGCATTGCTGACGATCTATTTCACCCGGCTGTGGGCGCTCGCCACCCATATGTTCACGCAATGGGCGGCGGCGCGCTTTGTCATCGGCGTGCTGCTCGCCTTCCTGCCGGCGGCGGTGATCGGCGCTTTGGCCTATGGGGTGATCAAGGCCTATCTGTTCGACGTGCGCGTGGTCTGCGTCTCGCTGATCGCCGGCGGATTCGTGCTGTTGTTGATCGACTGGCTCGACCTCAAGCCGCGCCATTTCGAAGCGACCGAATTTTCGCTGCCGATGTATCTCGGCATCGGCTTCTTCCAGTGCCTGTCGATGATTCCCGGCGTGTCGCGCGCCGGCGCCACGATCGTCGGCGCCATGCTGTTTGGCGCCGACCGGCGCTCGGCCGCGGAGTTCTCGTTCTGGCTCGCCATGCCGACCATGGTCGGCGCCTTCGCCTTCGAGGCGTTCAAGAACCGCGCCGAACTCGCGCACGGCAACCTGCCGGCGCTGGCGGTCGGCTTCGTGTTCTCCTTCATCTTCGGCTGGATCGTGGTGAAGACCTTTCTGCGCTACGTGCAGCGCCATAGCTTCGCGCTGTTCGCCTGGTGGCGCATATTGGTCGGCGCCGTCGGCCTCATCGCGATCTACCTCGTGTGAGCGGCCGCCGCCCCTTTTTGCCACGGCTGTTCGGCGCGTTACGCCGGCTCGCGAGCGAACGCGATTATCGCAACATGCTGTGGCTGCGGCTGGCGCGGCCGAAAGGCTTGTTCCAGCCCAATAACGACACCCAGCCGGATCGCTATCCCGAAATATTCCGCTTCGTGCAGTCGCAGCTCGGCGCCGGCAGCGCGATCCGGATATTGTCATTCGGATGTTCGACCGGCGAGGAGGTGTTCTCGCTGCGGCGTTACTTTCCGCAGGCGGTCATCAAGGGCATCGACATCAATTGGCGGAACATCGCCGCCTGCCGCCGGCGGCTACGACGCGAGCCCGACGCCGGGATTTCATTCGCAACGGCAAGCTCCACGCTGGGCGAGCCGGCGCTTCATTATGACGCGATTTTCTGCATGGCGGTGCTGCGCCACGGCCAGCTCGCGCTCGCGGGTACGACGCGCTGCGACCATCTCATTCGCTTCGATGATTTCGCCGCCGTGGTGAAGGATTTCAGCCGTTGCCTGAAGGCCGGCGGATTGTTGGCGATCCGCCACAGCAACTTCCGGCTGGTCGACGCGCCGGCCGGCGCCGATTTCGAGACGATGTTGCGGGTGGCAACGCTGCCGGCCGACAAACTGCCGCTGTTCGGCCGGGACAATTATCTGCTCGGCGGTGCCGAATATCCCGACGCCGTGTTCCGCAAAAAGGCGTGAAAGGTCAAGTATTGCGGCGCCGGTCGTCGACATTGTCGAACAGGATATCGCGGCTCACCTCGGCGATCTCGCGCACCCCGGTGAGCGACATGCTGATGCGCAATTCGTCGGCGATGAGGCTGAGCGCCTTGGCGACGCCGGCCTCGCCCATGGCGGCCAGCCCGTAGAGATAGGCGCGCCCGATCAGGCAGCCGCGCGCGCCCAGTGCCAAGGCCTTCAGCACGTCCTGCCCGGAGCGCACGCCGCCGTCGAATAATACCTCGATGCGGTCGCCCACGGCTTCGGCGACGCGCGGCAGCGCGGCGATGGTCGAGGGCGCGCCGTCGAGCTGGCGCCCGCCGTGATTGGACACCACGATGGCATCGGCGCCGAGGTCGGCCGCCTGCTTGGCGTCCTCGGCGTCGAGCACGCCTTTGATCACCAGTTTGCCGGGCCACAATTTGCGCGCCCAGGCGACGTCCTTCCACGACAGCGTGGCGTCGAAATTGTCGTTGGCCCAGGCGCCGGCCGCCCAGACGCCGCCTTTGTTCTTGAGATAGGCGTCGATATTGCCGAACGACTTGCGCCGTCCCATCAGCACGCTCAGCGCCCAAGCCGGCTTGCTCGCGATGTCGAGTGCGTTGCGCAGCGTCAGCTTGGGCGGCACTTCCAGCCCGTTCTTGATGTCGGCGTGGCGCTGGCCGCGCAGCGGCAGGTCGACGGTGACGAACAGCGCGGTGCAGCCGGCCTCGCGCGCGCGTGCGATCACCGATTCGGAAAAGCCACGGTCGCGGAAGACGTAGAGCTGAAACCAGAACGGCCCCTTGATCGCCGAGCGCACGTCCTCGATCGAGCAGATCGACATGGTGGAGAGCGTGAAGCGGATGCCGGCTTTCTCGGCCGCGCGCGCCGCCAACATCTCGCCGTCGCCGTGCATCAGGCCGGTCAGGCCGGTCGGCGCGATGGCGACCGGCATCGCCACCTGTTCGCCCAGCATGGTGGTCTTGAGCGAGCGGTTGTCGGCGTCGATCAAGACGCGCTGGCGGAAACGGATCGCCTTGAGGTCTTCGGTGTTGGCGCGGTAGCTGATCTCGTCATAGGAGCCGCGGTCGACATAGTCGAAGATCGCGCGCGGCACTTTGCGGCGCGCAAGCTGCCGCAGGTCTTCGATGTTGGTGATGATGGGCATGCGAGGACGTTCAGGCTGCGCGGCTGTGGAACTGGCCGGTCTTGCGGAAGCGCCAGAGATAAGACGGCACGATCGCTTCCATCGGCTCGGGCTTGATGCCGAAGGCTTGCAGCGTGCGGCCGTCGGCTTTGGCCGGCTCGGAGACCACGTTGTCGACGCGCAGCATCTCGACCTGATCGGGTGTCAGCGGCGGCGTCGGCAGGAATTGCAACACGCTCGCCTGTAGCCTCGCGGCGAAGAACGGCAGCGGCACCAGCAGGCGCTTGCGCTCGATGGTATCGAGCACGAATTGCATCAGCTCTTTGAACGTACGCACCTCCGGTCCGCCCAGTTCGTAGACCGTGCCGGCGCGCGCCTTGCCCTCGGCCGCGTCGGCGATCGCGGCGGCGACGTCGCCGACGAACACCGGCTGGAAGCGCGTTGCCCCGCCGCCGATCAGCGGCAGCGCCGGCGACATACGCGCCAGCGCCGCGAAGCGGTTGAAAAAGTCGTCCTCCGGCCCGAACAAAATCGACGGCCGCATGATCGTCGCCGCCGGCTGTGCCGCCAGCACCGCCTGCTCGGCGGCCGCCTTGCTGCGCCCGTAGAGCGAGGGTGAATTCTCGTCGGCGCCGATGGCCGAGACATGCACCATGCGCGCGCCATGCGCGTGCGCCGCGCGTGCAACCTGTTCGGCCCCGTAATTGTGCACGGTGTTGAAACGCTGGCGTCCGCGCTCGAACAGGATGCCGACCAGATTGATCAGCACGTCCGCGTCGCGTGCCGCCGCCTCGACCGAAGCGGCGTTGCGCACATTGACTTGCACCGCATGGATCTGCCCGACGCGCCCGAGCGGCTGCAGGTGCCCGGCAAGCTCCGGCCGGCGCACCGCCACGCGGATGCGGTAGCCGCGGCGGGCGAGCGCGCGCACCACGTGGCGGCCGAGAAAGCCCGAGCCGCCATAGACGGTGATCAGCGTGTCGGAGGTCGTCTTGGCATTCATGGTGGCGCCGGAAATGGGAAAGACCATGCCGGCCATATCAGGCGCGGGCGGGTGCTGTACAGACCCGGCCAAGCGCCGGTTTTGGCCGCTATTTGACAAGCCGGAAGGGGCTGAATACCTAATCCCGCCAAGGGCCCAGGTGGCGGAATTGGTAGACGCACTAGTTTCAGGTACTAGCGCCGCGAGGCGTGGAGGTTCGAGTCCTCTCCTGGGCACCAAGACGGCATTCCGGAATCGTCTATGACCATCCGCCTGCACCGCGGCGACCTGCCCGACCTGTCGGCCTACACGGGCGCCGTGGCGATCGACACCGAGGCCATGGGGCTCGACGTCAACCGCGACCGGCTCTGCGTGGTGCAGCTCTCGCCCGGCGACGGCTCCGCCGATGTGGTGCAGATCGCCGCCGGCCAGCCACACGCGCCCAATATCGAGCGCCTGCTCGCCGATCCCGGCAAGCTCAAGATCTTCCACTTCGCGCGCTTCGATATCGGCCTGCTGGCGAAAGCCTTCGGCGTGATGGCGGGTCCGGTCTATTGCACCAAGATCGCCTCGCGTTTGGCCCGCACCTATACCGACAAGCACGGACTCAAAGACCTGGCGCGCGAGGTGCTCGGCGTCGATCTCTCCAAACAGCAGCAACTGTCCGATTGGGGCGCCGATTCGCTCAGCGACGCGCAGGTGTCATACGCCGCGACCGACGTGCTTTATCTGCATGCGCTGCGCGAAAAGCTGGACGCCATGCTGGCACGCGAGGGCCGCGCCGAGCTCGCCGCGGCCTGTTTCCGCTTCCTGCCCGACCGGGCGCGGCTCGACCTGGCCGGCTGGGCGGCCGACGACATCTTCGCGCACTCTTGATAAGTTACTGTTTCTAATACACTTTATGGCTGAGAGACGGTCGGCGCCAAGCGCCGCGGGCAAGCCATATTCGTACCGCAGGTTGCGCCGGGGGACGTGACGCGATTTCCCGGACAGAATAAGCGTTGGAGCCAACGGCTGGCCTTGGCATGACCGATCTGACCGCCACCCCGAACGATCCGAGCGCGCACGGCTATTGGACCATGAGCCGCGGCAATGGCGCGCGCGCCTTCCGCGCCGCGCGCCGCCACAGCATCATGGTGCGCGTGCTGCGCGTCGCGCTGCCGGCGGCGGTCGTGCTGGTCACGCTCGCCGTCGCGCTGGTGACCTACTTCAATCCGTTGCGCATGCTCGGCAAGTTGCCGATCGACGTCGGCAATCTGGTGATCTCCGGCACCAAGATCACCATGGAGCAGCCGCGAATGGCCGGCTTCACGCGCGACGCGCGCGCTTACGAGCTTTCCGCCGATGCCGCCGCGCAGGATCTGACCAAGCCGGACATCATCGAGCTGAAAAAAATCCACGCCAAGATCGAGATGCAGGACAAGAGCAGCGTGGAAATGACGGCGTTAACCGGGCTCTATGACAGCAAGGGTGAGACGCTGAAGCTCGACCAGGACATCCTGCTCACGTCGAGCACCGGCTATGAGGGCCGCTTGAGCGAAGCCAGCATCGACATCCGCACCGGTCACGTCGTGTCCAAACACCCCGTCCAGCTCAAGTTGCTGCAAGGAACGCTCGACGCCAAGGGCCTGGAGATCGTGAATTCCGGCGATCTCATCCGCTTCGACGGCGGCGTCAAAATGATACTGATGCTCAATCAGCCGGCCAAAGACGAGCCCGACAATGCGCCGCCGGCGGCGCCGGGAGCGCCGAAGCCATGAGGCAATTTCCGCGGGCTTTTTTGTTGGCCGGTCTTTTGATCGCTGTCGCGACGGTCGTCTCCGCGCAACCGTCGAAAGGCCCGCCTAACGCGCTGCAAGGATTCTCGCAGAACCGCGGTCAGCCGGTGGAGATCGATGCGGCGACGCTGGAAGTGCGCGACAAGGACAAGGTCGCGACTTTCGCCGGCGACGTCCACGTCAAGCAGGGCGACACGACCATGCGTTCAAAGTCACTGGTGGTGTTTTACGAACAGGACACCGCGCCGGCCGCCAAGAACGCCAAAGCCGATCCCGCCATGCGCACGGCCTCGGTCGGCCCCGCCGGTGAACAGAGAATCAAGCGGCTGGAGGCGCGCGGCGCCGTCGTCGTGAACCAAAAGGATCAAATCGTCACCGGCGATCTCGGCGTGTTCGACATGAAAAGCAACACCGTCACTTTGACCGGCAGTCCGGTGGTGATGACGCAAGGCAAGAACGTGTTGCGCGGCGAGCGGCTGGTGGTCAACCTCACCACCGGCGTCTCGCGGGTAGAGTCAAAAAACGGCAGCCGAGTGCAGGGCCTGTTCCTGCCGGGGACCGCGGCGCCGGACAAACCGGGCGCACCCGCGGCACCGGGTGCACCTTTGGGTCCTTTCCATTGATGCGGCGTTCCCGCCCATGTCCCGCCCATTGGCGCTGCCGGGAATCAGCTAAGCTGCGACGCCCTCCGCGCCGCGGGATAGCCCGGTGAACATTCTCTCGCTGTTCAAACGCAAGCCGGCCGCTCCCCGCCGCGCCGCGGCCGCCGCGAGCCAAGTTCGGCCGCGCGGCAATGGCGACGGCCGCCAGCCGCAGCGTGTCGCCTATCTCGCCACCCATGGCGTCGAGAAAAGCTTTGCCGGCCGCAAGGTCGTCAAGGGCGTCACGATCTACGTCCGGCGCGGCGAGGCGGTCGGATTGCTCGGCCCCAACGGCGCCGGCAAGACCACCGTGTTCTACATGATCACCGGCCTGATCAAGGCCGACCGCGGCCGCATCGAGCTCGACGGCTACGACATCACCAGCCTGCCGATGTATCAGCGCGCGCGCCTCGGCATCGGCTATCTGCCGCAGGAAGCCTCGATCTTCCGCGGCCTCAACGTCGAGGAGAATATCCGCGCCGTGCTGGAAATGGTGGAGCCGAACCGCCGCCGCCGCGACGCCGACCTCACCGCGCTGCTCGAGGAGTTCGGGCTCGCGCGCCTGCGCAAGACCTCGACCATCGCGCTGTCCGGCGGCGAGCGCCGGCGGGTGGAAATCGCGCGCGCGCTGGCGACGCGGCCGAGCTACATGCTGCTGGACGAGCCCTTCGCCGGCATCGACCCGATCGCGGTCGGCGACATCCAGGCGCTGGTGCGCCATCTCACCAACCGCGGCATCGGCGTTCTGATCACCGACCACAATGTGCGCGAGACGCTGGGCTTAACCGACCGCGCCTATATCATCTATTCCGGCGAGGTCCTGATGGAGGGCCATCCGGAGGATATCGTGAATAACCCGGACGTCCGCCGGCTCTATCTGGGCGAGGAATTCCGGCTGTAAGTGCGCGATTGCGCTTAACTTATTTATGCCGCAGCGCGGAATCGCGGCTTGCCGGCACGCGCCACCTGCTATAATCCCAAGCAAGAATCGGACCAATTCCCGCCGGGAAACGCGCTGATGGCGCTGTCGCAACGACTCGAGTTCCGCCAGAGCCAAGCGCTGGTGATGACGCCGCAGCTGCTGCAGGCGATCAAACTGCTGCAACTCTCCAGTCTCGATCTTGCCGCCTATGTCGAAGCCGAACTCGAGAAGAATCCTCTGCTCGAGCGCGTCGGCGGCGACGAGGAGACGCCGGCGTCCGCCGAGGCCGACGACGCAGGCGAGACAGGCGAGGTAGGCGAGCGCAGGCGAGGCCGCGGAATGGACCGGCGAGTCGGAGCTCGGCGAGAGCCGCAGTTCGCTCGAAGCCTCGCTCGGCACCGGCATGGAAAACGTCTTTCCCGACGAGGCCGCCGAGAAATCCACGCCGCCGGAAGCGCCGCCGGCTTCCGCGGAATGGTCGGGGGCGGGCAGCGCCGCCGCCGACGACGACTATAACCTCGAGGCCTTCGTGTCGGCCGAGGTCACGCTCGCCGATCATCTGGCCGAGCAGATGGTGCTGGCGATCTCCGACCCCGCGCGCCGCATGATCGGCCAATATTTGATCGACATGGTGGACGAGGCCGGCTACCTGACCGGCGATCTGGTCAGCGTCGCCGAAAAGCTCGGCGCGCCGCTGACCGAAGTCGCCGCCGTGCTGGCGATCCTGCAAACGCTCGATCCGCCCGGCGTGTGCGCGCGCAATCTCACCGAATGCCTGTCGATCCAGCTGCAGGAGCGCGACCGCTTCGACCCGGCGATGCGCATGCTGGTCGAGCACCTCGAGCTCCTGGCCAAGCGCGATTTTGCCGGCTTGCGGCGGCTGTGCGGCGTCAACGAGGAAGATCTCGCCGACATGATCGGCGAAATCCGCATGCTCAATCCCAAGCCCGGCCTCGCCTTCGGCTCGACCTTGGTGCAGCCGATCGTGCCGGATGTGCTGGTGCGCGCCGGGCCGGACGGCGCCTGGCAGGTCGAATTGAATTCCGACACGCTGCCGAAGGTGCTGATCAACCAGCGCTACTACGCGCAGATCTCGAAGGGCGCGCCGAACGACAAAGCCAAGAGCTACATCGCCGATTGCCTGCAGACCGCGACCTGGCTGGTGCGCGCGCTCGACCAGCGCGCCAAGACGATCCTCAAAGTCTCAAGCGAGATCGTGCGCCAGCAGGACGCCTTCTTCGCCAAGGGCGTGCAGCATTTGCGGCCGCTCAATCTCAAGACCGTGGCCGACGCCATCAGCATGCATGAATCGACCGTCTCGCGCGTCACCGCCAACAAATATATGGCGACCAGCCGCGGCATTTTCGAACTGAAATATTTCTTCACCTCCTCGATCGCCGCCGCCGACGGCGGCGAGGCGCATTCGGCGGAAGCCGTGCGCCACCGCATCCGCCAGCTCATCGACGGCGAAACCGCGTCCGAAGTCCTGTCCGACGACACCATCGTCGAGAAGCTGCGCGGCGCCGGCATCGATATCGCGCGCCGCACGGTCGCCAAATACCGCGAAGCCATGCGGATTCCGTCCTCGGTGCAGCGCCGGCGCGAGAAGCAGGCCGCGGCCTCCTAAGGGCTTTCGCGCAAAGACGGAACTTTGCCGATTGACCTTTATCGCGGCATTCCTAAGCTTATTGGCATTGGCCGGGCGGTATGGCGCGCATAGCGCCGAGAGGAGGCGACATGCCTTTGCGTGTTTCCGGCAAGAACATCAGGGTCGGCACGGCCTTGCGGCAACGCATCACCGAGCGGGTGGGGGAAGCGACCTCGAAATATTTTCGCGGCGGCTATTCGGGCCATGCCGTGGTTGAGCGCGACGGTTTCGGGTTCCGCACCGAGTGCATTCTGCATCTGGACTCCGGAACGTTGCTGGAAGCCGAAGGAATGGCGGCCGACGCCTATGAAAGCGCCGATCAAGCCGCGATCCGCATCGAAAAGCGGCTGCGGCGTTATAAACGCCGGCGCAAGGATCATCAGGCCCGGCGCTGAGTCGCACCCGATTGCAAGATAATTCGGCAGGCGGCGATCAACCGCGGCCATTGACGCCATGGCGTCGCCTCCCTATGGTCCCGCGCCTTCAACACCCCTTTCATCGCGGCGGCTTACTTTCCGATCATTGGCCATGTCCATGACGCTTACCGATCTCGTCGCGCCCAATGCCATTGTTCCGGCGCTCAAGGTCAACAGCAAGAAGCAGGCGATCCAGGAACTCGCCGCGCGCGCGGCCGAACTCACCGGCGAGAGCGAGCGCGCGATCCTCGAGATACTGCTTCAGCGCGAGAAGCTCGGCTCCACCGCGGTCGGCAACGGCGTCGCCATTCCGCACGGTAAATTGCCCAAACTCGGGCGGCTGTTCGGTTTGTTCGCGCGGCTCGAACGCGCGGTCGATTTCGAGGCGCTCGACGGCCAGCCGGTCGATCTGTGTTTTCTGCTGCTGGCGCCGGAAGCGGCGGGCGCCGATCACCTGAAAGCGCTGGCGCGCGTCGCGCGTCTGCTGCGCGATCCGGAGATCGCGCGCAAGCTGCGCGAACAGCGCGACGCCGACGCGATCTACGCCGTGCTGTCGATGCCGGCGGCGTCAAGCGCGGCGTAGCCGCCGCCGTCATCATCCGCGCAAGCGGATGATGCAGTACGCCGCAGGGTTTCGATTGAAATTTCAGCGCACGTGATTACTGGATGCCCCGCTTTCGCGGGGCACGACAGCTTCAGTGTACGCTAGACCGCCTCGAGCTCTTGGCTCCAGGCATTGGCGAGCGCGGCCTCGCGCGTGTCGGTGAGCATGATCGGCGTGCCGTCGGCGGCATGCAGCGCGAACAGTTCGATGCCGGGCGCGATCTTGGGCGCCTGCGGGAACAGCGTGGCGACGTCCTCGGAGCGGATCGCCTTGACGTAAGCCAAGCGTCCGTCGCCGAGATGCGCCAGCGCATCCGGCGTGATCACGGGATTCGTCATCGTATTCATTTCAGTCATCTTGTCGTTGGTCATTGGCCCTCGACTCCTTTTGATTCAACGCTTGACGCGGTCGAGTCCTGGTTTCACGATTTCGTCATTCTTGTTCGCTGATCGAGATGGTCTTCACGATCCGTTCCGGGTTTGGCCGGTGCAGATCGATCGACAGCAACCCGTTCTTGAGATCCGCGCCCAAGACCTCCATGCCGTCCGCCAGCACGAAGGTGCGCTGGAATTGGCGCGCGGCGATGCCGCGGTGGAGATATTGGCGGCTCTTGTCGTCCTGCTGCCGCCCGCGAATCACCAATTGGCTTTCCTCGATGCTCACATCGAGTTGATCGCGGGTGAAGCCGGCGACGGCGAGCGTGATGCGCAGCCGTTCCGGGCTCTCGCCCGTCGCGCACCAGCCGTTCGATGTTGTAGGGCGGATAGCCGTCGGACCCCTTGGTGACGCGGTCGAGCACGCGCTCGATCTCGTCGAAGCCCAACAGGAACGGGCTGGAGAGTGACGGAACTCGTGACATGGTCTCAAAGTCCTCGTGGAAGCGACTTTGATGGGACCCTGATGGCATCCCATGGCCGGGCGGCAACCGCCGTCCGGTCCCGCCTAATATGGGCGGGCCGGGTTAAAGGTTCAAGAACGCGGCAAAATCGGCCGCTCGCGGCCTATATTGACGCTCCAATCGAGGGATTTTCATGCCAGAGCCGTCGTTGCCGATCCTCACCGTGCGCGCCATCCAGGCGACGCCGGTCGTAGTGCCGCCCAAGTTCGTGCTCGGCACCAGCCGCGGCGCCTTCCGCGAGGTGCCCTTGCTGCTGATCGACCTTCAGACCGAGGAGGGCGTGACCGGCCGCGGCTATCTGTTCTGCTATTTGCGTGCGGCCCAGCCGGCGATCGCCAGCCTGCTCGGCGAGATCGAGACGCTGAGCAAGGGAAAAAAGCTCGAGCCGTCGGCGCTGTGGGACGCGCTCGCCGGGCGCTTCGCCTTGATCGGCGTGCAAGGCATCGTGCGCATGGCGCTTGCCGGCTTCGACATGGCCTGCTGGGACGCGCTCGCGCTGGCCGCGCGTCAGCCGCTTTGCCGAATGCTGGGCGCCGCGCCCAAGCCGATCCCCGCCTATGACAGCCGCGGCCTCGGCCTGATGGACGATGCCGGCGCGCTCGCCGCCGAAGCCGAGCAATTGGTCGCGCGCGGGTTCGGCGCGGTCAAATTGCGGCTCGGCTATCCGACGCTGGCGCAAGACATGGCCGCGGTTCATGCGGTGCGCAGGCGCATCGGCGGCGGCGTGCGGCTGATGGTCGACTACAATCAATTGCTCTCGGTCGAGGAGGCGCGCATACGCGGGCGCGCGCTCGACGGCGAGGACATCTTTTGGCTGGAAGAGCCGATCCGGCACGACGATTATGCGGGCGCGGCGGCGCTGGCGCGCGAACTCAGCACGCCGATCCAGATCGGCGAAAATTTCTCGCTGCCTTTCGGCATGCGCGCCGCGCTCGACCAGGCGGCGCCGGATTACGTCATGCCCGATCTCGAGCGCATCGGCGGCGTGAGCGGCTGGCGCGAGGCCGCCGAACTCGCCGCGGCGCGCGGCGTGCCGATGTCATCGCACCTGTTTCCGGAAGTGAGCGCGCATCTGCTGGCCGCCACGCCGACCTGCCATTATCTCGAATACGTCGATTGGGCGGACGTGTTGGTGCAACAGCCGCTCGCGCTCGCCAACGGGCGCGCCGTCGTGCCCGAGCGTCCCGGCAACGGCATGATCTGGGACGAGGACGCGGTCGCGCGCTACCGCGTCGATTGATGCGTAAAGATTTCGGTCGCCCTCGAACGCCGCTCATTCCCGCGTAAGCGGGAGATCCAGAGCGACGATTGCAACGATCGCGGATGCGCGCCCTCGGGTCACCCGCTTGCACGAGGTACGAGCGGTTGCAACGGCTCAGATCTTCAGCTTGAACAGCTTGACCGCGTTGTCGCGGCCGATCTTGCGGCGCGCGTCGTCGCCGATCTCGGCCTGGTCGAACCATTGGGCGCCCTCGTCGACCGCCTCGAACGGCCAGTCGACCGAGAACAGCACGCGCTCGACGCCCATCTCGGCGACCGCGTTCATCATCGCCGGCGTGCTGAAGTTGCCGGAGGTGGTGAGATAAAAGTGCTTGCGGAAATAGTGGCCGACGCCGTTTTTGGCGGCGTATTTGTGCGGCGCCTTCATCCAGCCGTTGCGGCCGTCGATGCGCCACAGATAGACCGGAATGCCTTCGCCGATATGGCCGAGCACGATCTTCAATTTCGGGCATTCGTCGAACAATCCGCTGCCGATCAGCCGCAGCGCATGCACCGCGGTCTCGGCATGGAACGCCCAGTTCGGGCCGAGCAGCCAGTTATGGCCCTCGTATTGTTTGCTCCAGCTCGGCAGCGGATTGCGCGGATGCAGGTAGAACGGCACGTCGAGCGCCTCGACCGCGCGCCAGAACGGGCGGTATTGCGGGGCGTCGTAATAGGCGACGTTGTCGGGCGAGCCGATCTGCGAGAAGCCGTTGACCAGCGCGCCCACCATGCCGAGCTCCTTGACGCAGCGCGTGAGCTCGGCGGCCGCCGCTTCCGGGTCCTGCATCGCCAGCGCCGCGAAACCGGCAAAGCGGCCGGGCCGCTTGCGCATGTTGTCGGCGAGCACGTCGTTGGCCTCGCGCGCCACCGCGATCGCGCGCTTGACGTCGGGGATCGCCTGCACCGCCGGCGCGTTGAGCGACAGGATCATCATCTCGACGCCGTGTTTGTCCATTTCCTTCAGGCGGATGTCCTGAATGTCGAGCAGGCGCGGGCCGCAGCGTGTCCCAGACCTGCGGCGCGAACACCTGCGAGTCGCCGACCGTGGCCTCGGTGGCGAAATGTTCTTCGAGCGCGATCTTGCCTTGCATGCCGTCCTCCGATTTGGGCGGCATCATGCAATGGGCACGGGCGGCCTGTCAGCATGGCCGCAACAAAAAAGCCGCCCGGGTGGGCGGCTATTTTCTTAGCGGCTGTCCGCCTTCGCTCCTTCGGAGCTGCGGCGCGACACCTTTCGCCCTTTGGGCGAAGGGTGGTGGAGCCAGGCGGGATCGAACCGCCGACCTCGTGAATGCCATTCACGCGCTCTCCCATCTGAGCTATGGCCCCGCCGGGAACAGGGATCGGCAATCGGTAATCGAAAACGCAATCAGAGACGCTCTGATGCTGATTACTCGAACCCTGAAATTCAGGTCTCCTCTTCCTTCTCGATGCCTTCGCCGATGATGTCGCTGACGTCGGGATCGCCTTCTTCCTGCTCCTCGATGAAGGCGGCGTCGTCGAGGCTCTCGTCGATCTCGACTTCCTCCTCGGCCGGCGCGGCCTCGCCTTCCGCCGGCGCGGTCTTCTTGCCCTGCGCCTCGGCGTCGGCATCCTCGAGCGAGACCAGCTCGACGTCGGCCGTCTCCGGCACCACCGCCTCGACTTCCTCGACCGGCGCCGGACGCGGCGCCACCACCGGCGCCGCCGCCTCCGCGCGCGCGCGCGGCGCCGGCGCGATCGGCACCACCTTGCCGGTATAGGGCGAGACCACCGGGGTCTTGTTCAGGTCGTAGAACTTGCGCCCGGTTTCAGGACAGACGCGCTTGGTGCCGAGCTCGGATTTGGCCACGGTCGAGGTTCCTCGAAACTGCTTTGAATTGGCGCTTCACTTGGCTAGTTGCGTGTCCGCTGTCAATAGCGGGCAAACGCGCCTTTGACCGGGCAGGCCCAAGATGACGGGGTTGCCGGACGCGTGGTAGGACGGCGGCAAATCCAGGGAAAATGCCGGTGAACGCGCCTTCTTCGACGCCGCTGACCGCCCGCCGCGGCGCCCCCTTGCGGGGCCGCCTGCGCGCGCCGGGCGACAAGTCGATCTCGCACCGCGCGCTCATCCTGGGGGCGATGACGGTCGGGGAGACCGCGGTCTCCGGCCTGCTCGAAGGCGAGGACGTGCTGCGCACGGCCGCGGCCATGCGCGCGCTCGGCGCGAAAGTCGAGCGCGGCGGCGACGGCATCTGGCGCATTCGCGGGGTCGGCGTCGGCGGCTTTGCGCCGCCGGCGGGCGTGCTCGACTTCGGCAATTCCGGCACCGGCGTGCGCCTCGCCCTCGGCGCGCTCGCCGGCTCGCCGGTGAGCGCGACCTTCGACGGCGACGCCTCCTTGCGCAAGCGGCCGATGCGACGCGTGCTCGATCCGTTGGCGAAGATGGGCGCACGCGTGCTCGAGGTGGCGCCGAGACGGCCGGCTGCCGCTCACCTTGCAAGGCGCGCGCGATCCGATGCCGATCGTCTACGAGCCGCCGGTGCCCTCGGCGCAGCTCAAATCGGCGGTGCTGCTCGCCGGCCTCGCCGCGCCGGGCGAGACCACGGTGATCGAGGCGCGAAGCGACCCGCGATCACACCGAGCGCATGCTCAAGCATTTCGGCGCCAAGCTCACCAGCAAGCCGTCGGGCGAGCACGGCCGCCGCATCACGCTGCAAGGCCAGCCCGAGCTCGAACCGGCGCCGGTCGTCGTGCCGGCCGATCCTTCGTCGGCGGCGTTCCCGCTGGTGGCGGCGCTGATCGTGCCGGGATCCGACGTGATCCTCGAAGCGGTGATGACCAATCCGCTGCGCACCGGGCTTTATGCGACGCTGCGCGAGATGGGCGCGCAGATCGAGGCGCTGGAAACGCGCGACGACGGCGGCGAGGAGGTCGCCGACCTGCGCGTGCGCGCCGGCGCGCTCAAGGGCGTCGAGGTGCCGGCCGAGCGCGCGCCCTCGATGATCGACGAATACCCGATCCTGGCGGTGGCCGCTTCGTTCGCCGAAGGCGTCACGCGCATGAAGCGGCCTGCAGGAATTGCGCGTGAAGGAGTCCGATCGTCTTGCCGCCACCGCCGACATGCTGCGCGCCAACGGCGTCGCGGTCGAGATCGAAGGCGACGACCTGATCGTGCACGGCAAGAGCGCCGGCCCGCCGGCGGCGGCGAGGTGACGACGCACATGGATCACCGCATCGCCATGGCGGCGCTGGTGATGGGGCTCGCCAGCCGACAAGCCGGTGCGCATCGACGATTCGGCGCTTCATCGCCACCAGCTTCCCCGGCTTCGTCGAGCTGATGCGCTCGCTCGGCGCGGATCTCGTCATGATCATCGCCATCGACGGGCCGGCGGCGTCCGGCAAGGGCACGCTCGGCAAGAGGCTCGCCGCGCATTACGGCTTGCGCCATCTCGACACCGGGCTGATCTATCGCGCGGTCGCCAAGGCCGTGCATCGATGCCGGCAAGCGGCCCGACGACGCGGCGGCGGCGGTCGCCGCGGCCAAGGCGCTCGATCCGGCGAGCTTCGATGAGGCCGCGCTGAAAATCCCGGCGATCGGCGAGGCGGCCTCGATCGTCTCCGCCATTCCTGAAGTGCGCGCCGCGCTTCTGGCGTTCCAGCGCGATTTTGCCGCCCAGCCGCCGGGCGCCGTGCTCGACGGCCGCGACATCGGCACCGTGATTTGCCCCGACGCCGACGTGAAGATCTTCGTCACCGCCACGCCGGAAGCGCGCGCCCGCCGGCGGGCTGCGGAATACCGCGCCGCCGGCCGAAACATCACCGATGAGGCCGTGCTGGCCGATATCCGGCAGCCGCGACGAGCGCGATTCCAGCCGCGCCGTGGCCCCGTTGAAACAAGCCCCGGATGCACACTTGCTCGATACCACGCATTTGGATATAGACGCCGCCATCCGGGCCGCCATCGACATCGTCGAGGCCACCCGAGCGGGCCGAGGGCGCGGCTGACCGCCCCTCGCTGTTGGAGGACAAAGCCCCGCTCGCGCCTCGCCGTCCGGCGTGCCTGACCGCTCAATCGTTCCAAAGCACGGTTTTTGCGCCGGCCATCCGGGATTCCGGGGGGTCGTCGAAGGTCATGCCAAGGCCTTCGGCCCGCGCTTTTGAACGCCATTCAAACCCCGGCGCTCGGCTAACAGGAGAGTTCATGGCCACCGCTACCGCATCCGCTACGCCCTCGCGCGAAGACTTCGCCAAGATGCTCGAAGAGTCCTTCACCCAGGGCAGCCCGCAGGAAGGCACCGTCGTCAAGGGCAAGGTCGTCGGCATCGAAAAGGACATGGCCGTCATCGACGTCGGCGCGAAGACCGAAGGACGCGTGGCGATGCGCGAATTCGCCGGCCCCGGCCGGCAGTCCGAGATCAAGGTCGGCGACGAGGTCGAGGTTTATCTCGAGCGCGTCGAGAACGCGCTCGGCGAAGCGGTGCTGTCGCGCGACAAGGCGCGGCGCGAGGAAAGCTGGGGCAAGCTGGAGAAGGCGTTCAACGCCAACGAGAAAGTCACCGGCGTCATCTTCAATCAGGTCAAGGGCGGCTTCACCGTCGACCTCGACGGCGCCGTGGCCTTCCTGCCGCGCAGCCAGGTCGACATCCGCCCGATCCGCGACGTCACCCCGCTGATGAACGTCAATCAGCCGTTCCAGATCCTCAAGATGGATCGCCGCCGCGGCAACATCGTCGTCTCCCGCCGCACCGTGCTGGAAGAGACCCGCGCCGAGCAGCGCCAGGAGCTGGTGCAGAACCTCGAAGAGGGTCAGGTCATCGACGGCGTGGTCAAGAACATCACCGACTACGGCGCGTTCGTCGATCTCGGCGGCATCGACGGCCTGTTGCACGTCACCGACATCGCCTGGCGGCGCGTCAACCATCCGACCGAAGTGCTCACCATCGGCCAGCACGTCAAGGTCAAGATCATCAAGATCAACCACGAGACCCACCGCATCTCGCTCGGCATGAAGCAATTGCTCGACGACCCGTGGCAGGGCATCGAGGGCAAGTATCCGGTGGGCGCGCGCTTCAAGGGCCGCGTCACCAACATCACCGACTACGGCGCCTTCGTCGAGCTCGAGCCCGGCATCGAAGGCCTGATCCACGTCTCGGAAATGTCGTGGACCAAGAAGAACGTGCATCCCGGCAAGATCGTCTCCACCTCGCAGGAAGTGGAAGTGCAGGTGCTCGAGGTCGATCCGGTCAAGCGCCGCATCTCGCTCGGCCTCAAGCAGACCATGCGCAATCCGTGGGAGGTCTTCGTCGAGAAGCACCCGCCCGGCTCGGTGGTCGAAGGCGAGGTCAAGAACAAGACCGAGTTCGGCCTGTTCCTCGGCCTCGACGGCGACGTCGACGGCATGGTCCACCTCTCCGACCTCGACTGGAAGCGCCCGGGCGAGCAGGTGATCGAGGAGTACAAGAAGGGCGACATGGTCAAGGCGCAGGTGCTCGACGTCGACGTCGAGAAGGAACGCATCGCGCTCGGCATCAAGCAGCTGGCGGGCGATCCGATGGCGACCGCCGGCGAACTGAAGAAGAACTCGGTGGTCACCTGCGAAGTCACCGAGGTGAAGGAAGCCGGTCTCGAGGTGAAGATCATCGGCACCGAGCTCACCGCCTTCATCAAGCGCTCGGATCTGGCGCGCGACCGCGCCGAGCAGCGGCCCGAGCGCTTCGCGGTCGGCCAGAAGGTCGACGCCCGCGTCACCACCTTCGACCGCAAGACCCGCAAGGTCTCCGTCTCCATCAAGGCGCTGGAAGTCGCCGAGGAGAAGGAGGCGATCGCCCAATACGGCACCGCCGATTCCGGCGCCTCGCTGGGCGACATCCTGGGCCCCAAGCTCAAGGAGCGCGGCGAAGAGGCGACCGAGACCGAAAAGGCAGGCGACTAAGGCATTTAGCTTTGGCTGAACGGCGAACCCCCGGGCTTGACCCGGGGGTTTTTCGTTGTGACATGGAGAGGCGTAGGCTCGCCTGGAATATTACAATTGATTCGAATGAAGGAGCGCACCCCATGTCGCTCGATGCCGATGCCATCGTCGACCGCCGCCGGCTGCGGCGCAAGCTCGCCTTCTGGCGCGTCGGCGCGCTGGTGATCTTGCTGCTGGCGCTCGGCGCCGGCGCCGCGATCTTCGTCCCCGGCGGCCGCCTCACGCCGCCCGGCGACTACATCGCGCGCATCCGCGTCGAAGGGCTGATCCGCGACAACCGCGACCGCGTCGAGGCGCTCGAGCGGCTGTCCAAGTCGCGCGCCCGCGCCGTCATCGTGCACATCGACAGCCCCGGCGGCACCACCGCCGGCTCGCAGCAGCTCTACGATTCCCTGCGCGCCTTGCAGGCCAAGAAGCCGATGGTGGTGGTGGTGGACGGGCTGGCCGCGTCCGGCGCCTATATCGCCGCCATTTCGGCCGACCGCATCATCGCGCACGACACTTCGCTGGTCGGCTCGATCGGCGTGCTGTTCCAGTACCCCAATTTCACCCAGGCGCTCAAAACGCTCGGCATCGAGGTCGAGTCGATCAAATCCTCGCCGCTCAAGGCCGCGCCCTCGGGCTTCGAGCCGACCAGCCCGGAGGCGCGCGCCGCCATCGAGGCGATCGTGCGCGACTCCTATGCCTGGTTCAAAGAGCTGGTGAAGGACCGCCGCGCAATGGACGACCGCCAGCTTGCCGCGATCTCCGACGGCCGCGTTTTCACCGGCCGCCAGTCGGTGCCGCTCAAGCTGGTGGATGCGCTGGGCAATGAAAAGACCGCGCTCGACTGGTTGCAGAGCGAAAAGAAGGTGCCGGCCGGCCTGCCGGTGCGCGATTATGCGCTGCAACCGCGATTCAGCGAGCTTTCCTTCCTGCATCTTGCCGCCTGGAGCTTCGAGGCGCTGGGCCTTTCGAGCTTCGCGCGCCACATCGAGGCCTGGGGCGCAATTCAGGCGGTGGAGCGGCTAAACCTTGACGGTCTCTTGGCGCTTTGGCACCCTCCGGCGTCTCATTGAGAGAGCGGCCAAGGCTGGGTCATGATCAAGTCGGAACTTGTACAGCGCATCGCCGCGCAGAATCCGCATCTCTATCAGCGCGACGTCGAGAACATCGTCAACGCCATCCTGGGCGAGGTCACCGGCGCCATGTCGCGCGGCGACCGCGTCGAGTTGCGCGGTTTCGGCGCCTTTTCGGTCAAGCACCGGCCGGCCCGCACCGGCCGCAACCCGCGCACCGGCGCCCATGTTTCGGTCGAGCAGAAGTCGGTGCCGTTCTTCAAGACCGGCAAGGAAATGCGCGAGCGCCTGAACAAGACCGGGGCGGCCTAGGCGGTTTCGCGCTCGGGACTGAACCGCCATGGCCGGGCTTGTCCCGGCCATCCACGTCTTTAGGATCGGTCGACAACGAAGACGTGGATGCCCGGCACAAGGCCGGGCATGACAAATGCCATGTTCCGCAAGATCGTCACCGCCGTCATCGTCATCCCGCTGGCCGCGATCATTATCGCCTTCGCGGTCGCCAACCGGCAGTGGGTGACGCTCTCGTTCGATCCGTTTTCCTCGGCGAGCCCGGCTTTTGCGGCAACCATGCCGCTGTTCGTGCTGATCTTCATCGTGCTGATCCTCGGCGTCATCGTCGGCGGCATTGCCGCCTGGATTCGCCAGAGCAAATGGCGGCGCGTCGCCCGGCGGCTGGAAGGCGAGGTGCACGCGTTGCACGAGGAACTGGCGGCGCAGCGCCGGCAATTCGTCGGCCAACGGCCCGCGCCCGAGCCCGAGCCGCTGCCGGTCATCCTGCCGCCGACGCCCTGACCGGCCGCTTTGCGGCAGAGCGGATAAGGCGCTAGAAGGCGCCCGTCATGGCTTTGACCGTCAAAATCTGCGGCCTGAAGACCCCGCAAGCGCTCGATGTCGCGCTGGAATCGGGCGCCGATATGGTCGGATTCGTGTTTTTCGCGCCGAGCCCGCGCCATCTCGGGCTCGAGGCCGCGCGCGCGCTGGCGAACGCGCGTCAAAGGGCGCGCGGCCAAGGTCGCGCTCACGGTCGACGCCAATGACGAGACGCTTGCCGACATCGTGGCGGCGCTCAAGCCCGACCTGCTGCAACTGCACGGCAGCGAAACGCCCGGAGCGCGTGGTGACGGTGCGCACGCGTTTCGGCCTGCCGGTGATGAAGGCGCTGCCGATCGCCGAGCGCGCCGATCTGTCGCCGATCCGGCTTTACGGCCGCGTCGCCGACCGGCTGATCTTCGACGCACGCGCGCCCAAGGAGGCGACCCGCCCGGGCGGGCTCGGCACGCCGTTCGACTGGACGCTGCTCCAGGACGTCGAAGCCGAAGTGCCGTTCATGCTGTCGGGCGGGCTCGATGCCGGCAATGTGGCCGAGGCGCTGCGCATCACGCGCGCGCCCGGCGTCGACGTGTCGTCGGGCGTCGAGCGCGCGCCGGGCGAGAAGGACCCGGACAAGATCCGCGCCTTCGTGCGCGCCGCCCGCCTGGCGGAAGCGGCGCTCGCGGTCGGGGTGGGCGCATGACCGTGCAGCGCCCCAATTCGTTCCGCACCGGCCCCGACGAGCGCGGGCATTTCGGCATCTACGGCGGCCGCTTCGTCGCCGAGACGCTGATGCCGCTGATCCTCGATCTGGAGCAGGCCTACGCGCGAGGCCAAGGCCGATGCGGAATTCCAGGCCGAGATGGACGGCTATCTCGCGACTTACGTCGGCCGGCCGTCGCCGCTCTATTTCGCCGAGCGCTTCACGGACTATTGCAGGAACACGAAGGCGGCCTCCGGCCGTAACGGCGCCAAGATCTATTTCAAGCGCGAGGAGCTCAACCACACCGGCGCGCACAAGGTGAACAACGTGCTCGGCCAGATCATGCTGGCCAAGCGCATGGGCAAGACCCGCATCATCGCCGAAACCGGCGCCGGCATGCACGGCGTCGCCACCGCCACGCTGTGCGCCAAGTTCGGGCTGCCCTGCATCGTCTACATGGGCGCGGTCGACGTCGAACGGCAGAAGCCGAACGTGCTGCGCATGCGGATGCTGGGCGCCGAGGTGCGCGCGGTCGAGAGCGGCTCGCGCACGCTGAAAGACGCCATGAACGAGGCGCTGCGCGATTGGGTGACCAACGTCGCCGACACGTTCTATTGCATCGGCACGGTCGCCGGCCCGCATCCCTATCCGGCCATGGTGCGCGACTTCCAATGCATCATCGGGCGCGAGACGCGCGAGCAGATGCAAAAGGCCGAAGGCCGTCTTCCCGATTCGCTGATCGCCTGCATCGGCGGCGGCTCCAACGCCATGGGCCTGTTCCATCCGTTCCTCGACGAGCCCGCCATCGAAATCTACGGCGTCGAGGCCGCCGGCCACGGCTTGAGCGACAAGCACGCCGCTTCGATCGCCGGCGGGCGGCCGGGCGTGCTGCACGGCAACCGCACTTATTTGTTGATGGACGGCGACGGCCAGATCGAGGAAGCGCATTCGATCTCCGCCGGGCTCGATTATCCCGGCATCGGTCCCGAGCACGCTTGGCTGCACGACATGGGCCGCGTGAAATTTCTGTCGGCGACCGACGACGAGGCGGTGGCGGCGTTCCAGCTGTGCAGCAAGCTCGAAGGCATCATCCCGGCGCTCGAAGCCGCGCACGCGCTCGCCAAGGTGCCGGAAATCGCGCGCGCAGAAGCCGAAGGATCACCTGATGGTGGTCAATCTTTCCGGCCGCGGCGACAAGGACCTCGATTCGGTCGAGCGGCTTATCTGGAAAGCAAGCAGCGATGACGGCGCGGCGCACGCATCCGGCATCGGGGTTCTTTTCGGTTTCGCCGACATCACTTGCGTTCGACCTGGCGACGAGACCGATGCGAAACGGACTGTTCGCCGCATGACCACGCGCATCGAACGACGCTTCGCCGCGCTCAAGCGCGAAGGCCGCGCCGCGCTGGTGACCTTCACCATGGCCGGCGATCCCGATTACGCGACCTCGCTCGCGATCGCCAAGGCGCTGCCGCAAGGCCGGCGCCGACGTGATCGAGCTCGGCATGCCGTTCACCGATCCGATGGCCGACGGCCCGGCCATCCAGGCGGCCGGCTTGCGCGCGCTCGCCGCCGGGCAGAACACCAAAAAGACGCTTGAACTGGTGCGCCAATTCCGCGCGGGCGACGACGAAACCCCGATCGTGCTGATGGGCTATTACAATCCGATCTACATCTACGGCGTCGACAAATTCCTCGCCGACGCCAAGGCGGCCGGCGTCGACGGGCTGATCGTCGTCGACCTGCCGCCGGAAGAGGACGACGAGCTCTGCATGCCGGCGCTCAAAGCCGGGCTCAACTTCATCCGCCTGGCGACGCCCACCACCGACGACAAACGCCTGCCGGCGGTGCTCAACAACACCTCCGGCTTCGTCTATTACGTCTCGATCACCGGCATCACCGGGGCGGCCGCGCCCGACACCGGCAAAGTCACGGCCGCGGTCGCGCGCATCAAGCGCCACACCCAGCTGCCGGTCGCGGTCGGCTTCGGCGTGCGCACCGCCGAGCAGGCGCGCGCCATCGCCGAAGGCGCCGACGGCGTCGTGGTCGGCTCGGCGCTGGTTTCGGCGGTGAAGGACAGCCTCGGCCAAGACGGCAAAGCCGGTCCCGGCACGGTCAAGGCGGTCGCCGATCTGGTGTCGGCGCTCGCGCAAGGCGTGCGCGCGGCCCGCCGCGTCGCCGCCGAATAGCCGCACCGGCGGTTATCATCCGGTCAAAACCGCCCTATATAGGCAGGTCATGAACTGGATCTCCAACGTCGTCCGGCCGAAGATTCGCAGCCTGCTGCGGCGCGAGACGCCGGAAAATCTCTGGATCAAGTGTCCGGAGACCGGCCAGCTCGTGTTCTACAAGGACGTCGAGGCCAACCAGTTCGTCATTCCCGCGTCCAACTATCACATGCGCATCTGCGCGCCGGCGCGGCTGAAGCTGATGTTCGACGGCGCCACCTGGCTCGACATCGGCGTGCCGGAAGTGCCGCTCGATCCGCTCAAGTTCCGCGACGAGCGCCGCTACGCCGACCGGCTGAAGGACGCCACGCACCAAGACCGGCCTCAACGATGCCGTCAAGCTCGGGCTCGGCAAGCTCGACGGCCTGCCGGTGGTGATCGCCGTGCAGGACTTCGATTTCATGGGCGGCTCGCTCGGCATGGCGGCCGGCGAGGCGGTGATCAAGGGGCTGGAGACCGCGGTCGGACAAGGGCACGCCCTTCATCATGTTCGCGGCCTCCGGCGGCGCGCGCATGCAGGAGGGCATCCTGTCGCTGATGCAGCTGCCGCGCACCACGGTCGCGGTGCAGATGCTGCGCGAGGCGCAAGCAAGCCCTACATCGTCGTGCTCACCAACCCGACCACCGGCGGCGTCACCGCCTCCTACGCCATGCTCGGCGACGTGCACATCGCCGAGCCGGGCGCGCTGATCGGCTTTGCCGGCCCGCGCGTGATCGAGCAGACCATCCGCGAGAAACTGCCGGAGGGCTTTCAGCGCGCCGAATATCTCACCGAGCACGGCATGGTCGACATGGTGGTGCACCGCCACAGAGCTGCGCGCGACGCTCGCCCAGCTGTGCCGGCTGCTGACCAAGTCGCCCGCGCACGGGACGCAGCCGCAATTGCCGGTCCCGGCGCATGCGTGCACGTCGCGCAGACCGTCCATCCGCGCAGCGGATGACCAGTAACCCGTGCTCATGATCGCAACGGCGTTCACTGGATGCCGCGCTTTCGCGGGCATGACGACATAGAGCATGACCGCCATCGACTCCATCCTCGCGCGGCTGCTCGCGCTGCATCCCAAGCGCATCGACTTGTCGCTCGAGCGCATCGGCGCCTGCTCGACGCGCTCGGCCATCCCGAGCGCAAACTGCCGCCGGTCATCCATGTCGCCGGCACCAACGGCAAGGGCTCGACCGTCGCCTTCCTGCGCGCGATCCTGGAGGCGGCGGGCAAGCGCGTGCACGTCTACACCTCGCCGCATCTGGTGCGCTTCAACGAGCGCTTCCGCCTCGGCGGCGCCGGGCGGAGGGCGCGCTGGTCGGCGACGCCGAGCTTGTCCGCCGCGCTGGAAGAATGCGAGCGCGCCAATGGCGGCGCGCCGATCACCGTGTTCGAGATCACGACCGCCGCCGGCCTGCTGCTGTTCTCGCGCCATCCGGCCGACGTGCTGCTGCTCGAGGTCGGCCTCGGCGGCCGGCTCGACGCCACCAACGTGATCGAGCGGCCGCTCGCCACCGTCATCACGCCGGTCTCGATCGACCACACCGATTTCCTCGGCGACACGCTGGAGAAGATCGCCGCCGAGAAGGCCGGCATCCTCAAGCGCGGCGTGCCGGCGGTGGTCGCCGCGCAGCACCGCGACGCGCTCGCCGTCATCGAGCGGCAGGCGGCGCGAGCTGCGGCGCGCCGCTCAAGGTCGCCGGCCAGGATTGGACCGCGACCGAGGAGCGCGGCCGCCTGGTCTATCAGGACGAGACCGGCCTGCTCGATCTGCCGGCGCCGAAACTCTACGGCCGCCACCAGTTCGAGAATGCCGGGCTCGCCATCGCCGCGCTGCGCGCCGCGCGGCTCAGGATCGCGCCTGCCGCCTTCGAGGCCGGCATCGTCGCGGCCGATTGGCCGGCGCGGCTGCAGCGGCTCGCGCAGGGCGCGCTGGTCGACGCTGGCGCCGGCCGGCAGCGAGCTCTGGCTCGACGGCGGCCACAATCCCGACGGCGGCCGCGCGATCGCCGCCGCGCTCGCCGACCTCGAGGAGCGCGTGTCGCGGCCGCTGGTGCTGATCGTCGGCATGCTGCGCGACCAAGGATTGCGAGGGCTTCCTCGCCAATTTCACCGGCCTGGCGCGCCGGCTGATCGCGGTGCCGGTGCCGGGCGCCGAAGCCGGGCTTAGCGCCGAGGAGGTCGCCGCCTGCGCGCGCGGCATCGGGCTTTCGGCCACCAGCCGCGACAATCTTTCCGAGGCGCTGGAGGCGGCACGCAAGCTCGACCTCGAGCCGCCGCCGCGCATCCTGATCACCGGGTCGCTTTATCTCGCCGGCGAGGTGCTGCGCGAAAACGGCACGCCGCCGGCGTGACTTTTGTCGTCCCCGCTTTCGCGGCGACGACCGTTACTTCAACAACCTCATCAAATCGCTCTTCTTCTGCGCCACCTGCTCCATGGTGCATTGGCGCGGCGCCTTGTCCGGCCGCCAGCGCAGCAATCGCGTGCCGTGCCGGAAACGCCCGCCGCTGAAATGGTCGTAGCAGACCTCGACCACCAATCTGGGTTTGAGCGGCTGCCACTCGGCCGAGCGCTTGGTCGACCAGCGGCTCGGCCCGCCCGGCTTGTCGCCGGTAAAGCCGGGCGGCGCGATCAATTTTTCGAGCTTTTTGGTCAGCGCTTTCTTTTCCTCGGCCTTGAGCGCGGAGGTGAAGCCGACATGATCGAGCAGTCCCGCATCGTTGTAGAGGCCGAGCAGCAGCGAGCCGACGATGCGCTTGCCCTCGTTGTAGCGGAAGCCGCCGACCACGCAGTCCGCGCTGCGGAAATTCTTGATCTTCTGCATGCCGTGCCGGTTGCCGCTCTGGTAGGCGACGTCGCGCCGCTTGGCGACGATGCCGTCGAGCGTCGCGCCGACCTGTTTGAGCCACTTTTTTGCGTCGGCGAGCCGCACGGTCGCCGGCGATAGCCGGATCGATTTGTGGCCGCGGAGAAATTTCTTCGCGAACGCCTCCAGCCGCTTGCGCCGGTCGGGCAGCAGCTTCCCGGTCAAGACGGTGCCGTTCTCGTCAACGAGCAGGTCGAACGCAATAAACAATGCCGGCGTCTCCTGCGCCAATTTCTTGACGCGGCTCGCCGCCGGATGAATGCGTTGCAACAGATCGTCGAAGGAAAAGGCGCGGTCCCGCGGCACCACGATCTCGCCATCGAGCACGAAACGCGTCGCTTTCAGCGCGCCGAGCGCGTCCACGATCTCGGGAAAATAGCGGGTCAGAGATTGTCCGGATTTCGATTGCAATTCCACCTTGCCCGCCATCGCGGAAGGCGAGGCAGCGGAAGCCGTCCCATTTCGGCTCGTATTGCCAGTTCTGGCCCTCGGGGATGGTGTCCACGGAGAGCGCTTCCATCGGCGGGAAGGGACGGCGCAGGGCAAGTGTCATCGCCTCCCATAACGCAAACGGCCGGCCCAAAGGCCGGCCGTCGCAAGAAAATTATTGGCCGCTCAGACGGCGCCGCTGATCCACTGATGCAGCTTCTGCTTCGGCGCCGCGCCGACCTGGCGCGAGGCGATCTCGCCGTTCTTGAACAGCATCAGGGTCGGGATCGACATGATGCCGTATTTGGCCGCGGTATTCGGGTTTTCGTCGACGTTGAGCTTCACGATCTTGACCTTGTCGCCCAATTGGCCGGCGATTTCTTCCAGCGCGGGCGCGATCATGCGGCAGGGGCCGCACCATTCCGCCCAGAAATCGACCACGACGGGGTCGGACGACTTCAACACGTCCGATTCGAAGCTTGCGTCCGACACTTTGCCGACGGCCATGGGAATACCTCGTGTTGTGAGTGGGCGCAGCGAACGGCGCCTGAATGGGAGGCGCCGAACCTATGGAGGCCATCCGCGAGCGTCAAGGCGCGCTCACGCGAGGGTGACGCGCGCCAGCGCCGCATCCAGGTCGTCTGCGGAAAGCTCCATCAGATCAGGTACTTCGGTCCAGACGAGCGCGGCGCGCACGGTTCGGCCTGGATAGATTTTTTGCAGCAGCGCGCGGTACTGCGCGAGCTGTTTGGCATAGCCCTCGAATCGGTCCGGCGTGTTCCGGCCGGTCTTGAAATCGGCGATCAGAACGGCGTCTGGCGTGACGACCAAACGGTCGACCTGGCCGGACACCGCCACCGTCTCGCCCGCGATGGTGACGCTGCCGACGATCGGCACCTCGGCCCGGCTGCCGGGCGCGAATAGCGCGGCGAAACGGGCATCGTTCAGAACCTGCATGACCTGGTCGGCGATCGTCGAGCGCTCCTCGGCCGGCAAATTTTTTCCGGCGCGGCCGAGATACGCGCGCATCGCCGCCGGCCGCCGCGCGGCGGGAATGTCGGGCAGCGATTGCAACAGGCGATGGACGAGCGTGCCGCGCCGCAAGGCCTTGTCGCGGTCGCCGCGGCCGGCAAAGCGCTGCGGTTCATCCTCGCCGGCAGCGGACGGCGCGACGAAGCGCGGCGAGGGACGCTCGGGTGAAACCGGCGTGCGCAGCCAGTCGGGCAGTACGAGTTTCGGCGCCGGGACGTCGGTCTTGCCCGGCGGCGGCTCGCCGGTGTTCTTGCTGAAGCGCCAGATGGTCTTGACGTCGGCGTCGTCGCTTTCGACCGATTCCGGCTTGAGCGCGTCGAGCACGAGCTGGTGCCAGCAGCCCTCCGGGCTCTTGTTGACCCCCTTGGTCCCGCACACGATCAGCCGTTCGGCGGCGCGCGTCATCGCGACATAGAGCAGCCGGCGGTATTCGTCGCGCGCGGCATCGAGCGCGGCGGCGCGCGCAGCCGCCATCGGTCCGGCATCCTTGTCCCTGGCGACCGCCCAGATCAGCGCGTCGGCGCCGGGCGGCGCGCCGGGGATCGGCGCGGTCAAGAGGCGCGGCGGATGCGCGCCTTCCGGCCGCGTCGTGGTGCTGTCGATCAAAATGACGTTCTGCGCCTCGAGGCCTTTGGCGCCGTGCACCGTCATCACGCGCACTTCGTCGCGCCCCATCTCCATGTCGCGCTTGACTTCGCTTTGTGCCGCGCGGATCCAGTCGAGGAAGCCTTGCAGCGACGGCGTTTCGCGCCGCTCATAATCGAGCGCCAGATTGAGGAATTCATCGAGCGGGTCGGAGGCCTCGATGCCGAGCCGGGCGAGGAAATTCTTGCGGCCGCCCATCGCGCCCAGCACGTGCGCATAGAAGGCGAAGGGCGTGAGCGCGCGCGCTTTGCCCGCGAGCTCGTCAAGCGCGGCGTCGGCCTCGGCAAATGCCGGATCATCGGCGGCCTTGGCGCGCAGCGCCGAACGCAAGCGGCCCATCGCGGCCGTAGGCCAACGTGTAAAGCTGCTCGTCGTCGAGCCCGAACAGCGGGCTCTTGAGCACGGTCGCCAGCGCGAGATCGTCGTCCGGCAGCAGCAAGGCGTCGCCGAGCACCAGGAGATCCATGACCGCGATGTGCTCGGTGAGCACCAGCCGGTCGGCGCCGGCAACCGCGATGCCTTCGCGCTTGAGCGCGCGGATCGCCGCCTCGAACACAGGCCCGCGCTGGCGCACCAGAATGAGAACGTCGCGCGGCCGCGTGCCGCGTGCGCACCAGGCCTTCACCGTGCGCGCGATCTTGCCGGCAAGTTTGATGGCGGGGCTGGTCTCGCTCGTCGTATCGAACGGCGCGTCCCAGCCTTCTTTGCTCGCGTCCTTTTCATCGGGCGCGATCAGATCCCAGATTTCGACTTGGCCCGGGGCGTCGGCATAGACCGCCTGATGCACCGTCTTGACCGGATCGTGGCTCAGTCCGCGAAACGCCTGTTCGCGTGCAAACACGCTATCGACCGCGCCCAGCACGACCGGGCCGGAGCGGAAGGAATATTCCAGCCGCTCCTCGACGAAGGCGGCTTCGGCGTCTTCGAACAGCGCCTTGAAATGGCGGCGGTTGTCGGCAAAGGCGAGCGGCGCCGCGCCCTGGAACGAGAAGATCGACTGCTTCTCGTCGCCGACCGCAAACACCGTGCGCCTGACGTTCTCGCGCGCGCCGCCGCCGACGAACTCGGCGACCAGGGTCTTGATGATCTCCCATTGCTTGGGGCTGGTGTCCTGCGCCTCGTCGACCAGCACGTGGTCGATGCCGAGGTCGAGCTTGTAGAGCACCCAGGCGGCGGCGGTGTTGCGAAACAGCGCCAGCGTCTTGTCGATCAGATCCTCGTAGTCGAGCAGGCCGCGCCGGTCCTTGGCGGCGCGATAACGCTCGATCACCGCGTTGGCGACGGTGAGCAATGCGGCGCTGCGGTCGCGCGCGCGCAACGCGAATTCGCGCGCAACCAGGGCGCAGACGCGCTCTTTCTCGGCGTCGAGCGTTGGCGGCCCACGAGGCATTCGCCGCCGCGAAGTTTTTCGTCAGGATGCTGCTGCGGCCTTTGCGCTCGCCGGTGCAGAAAACATCGAGATAGCCGTCGATCCGGTCGCGCCCGCCGGCGCGCATGGCTTGTTCAAGCCGCACGCCTTGCTTTCGGTCGGCGTCCTTGTCGCTGGTCGCCAGCACAGCGATCAGCGCCGGCCACTCCGACGGCGGCAATGTGCGGGCTGGAAAGATATTCATTCTCAACGGCTTGCACGGTGTCGCCGGGCGCGAGGCCAAAGCCGCGGCTGAGTTCGTCGATCGCCTGCTGCACGCCGCCGGCGCGCGCCACCCATTGCGTGACCAGGTCGCGCTTGCCGATCGCCTCGGCGATCACCTCCTTGAAGGTGATGTCGGCCGCCGCGGTGATGGCGGCGGCGAGCGCGCGGCCGAGCGGGCTATCCGGATCGGCGGCGGCCTTCGAGCATCACGTCGAGCGTCAGTTCGTTGAGCAGTTGCGAGGTCGCGGCGTCGTCGAGCACTTCGAAGCGCGCCGCCACATCGGCCTCGAACGGAAATTGATGCAGCAGCCGCGTGCAAAAGGCGTGGATGGTCTGCACCTTCAGCCCGCCCGGCGTCTCCAGCGCGGTCGCGAACAGGCGGCGGGCGCGGGCGCGCGCATCGGCATCCGATGCTTTGCCGGTGCTGGCCTTGATTTTCATATCGAGCGCGGCGTCGTCGAGCGCGGTCCACTCGGCCAGCGTGTCGAACACGCGCGTCGCCATATTGGCGGCGGCCGCCTTGGTGAAGGTGATGCAGAGGATTTTTTCCGGCGCGGTGCCGCGCAGCAGCAGGTTGATCACGCGCTGCGCCAGCACGTGCGTCTTGCCGGAACCGGCATTGGCGGAGACGAACACCGAACGCTCCGGATCGGCGGCGGCGATCTGCCGGCCGAGCACGGCCGCGGGGATTTCGCGCGCGGCGCTCATGATTGCGACCCCGGCACGTCGGCTTCGCTCTCGCCGCCGGAGGCCGCCCATTCCTTGACGCGCGCGAGATGATCGTATTCGCCGTAGTGCTTCTGCCACATCGGATGCACGAGCGAGCGATAGGGCTCGCCGTCGATCAGGAATTTGCCGGCGATGCTGGTCAGCTTCGCCTTGGCGGCGTCGGCGAACGAATTGGGCGTCGCCTCTATCCTTGAAGTCGATGTTCTTGAGTTCGCCGGCAGGCTCGCCGCCCCTGAGCCGCACATAGCTGATCTCGACAACCGACCCGGGCGGGATGCCTTTATCGGCGAAGCCGCCGCCGCGCAGGATGGCGGCTTCGAGCGTGAGCTGCGGCGCCAATCCCGTGCGCACCTGCGGCTCGGTCGGCGGCGCGCCGGTCTTGTAGTCGAGGATGGCGTAGGCGCCGTCGCTGCGGCGCTCGATGCGGTCGGCGCGCGCCGACAGCGTGAAAACCCGGGCGCCGAGCGGGATCTTGAGCTCGCCGCGAATTTCGCCATGCACGGCGGCGAGCTGCGGCCGCCGCTCGCGCTCCCAGCCGGCGAACCAGCGCGCGATGCGCAGGAAGCGCGGCCACCAGAACGCCTTGCGCCTCCGGGATAATCTTCCAGATGCGCGAAGCTTTGCCGGCCAAGCGCGAGTCAGTTCCTGCTCCGGATCGGCGGGCAGCCCGGCGGCGAACTGCCGGGTGAAATTGCCGATCGCCTCGTGGATCACGCTGCCGCGGTCGGCGGCGCCGGGCGGGGTGTCGACCGCTTCGAGCGGATGCAGATCGAGCACGTGCTTGGCGTAGATGGTGTAGGGATCGCGCAGCCAGTTCTCGATATCGGTGACCGACAATTTGTCGGGGCGCGCCTCGAGCGGCGGCGACGGCTCGGGCCGTTTGACCGGTTGCGGCTTGCCGGAGGGCGCGTCGAGCGCCTCGGCGAGCGCGAGATAAAAGCTCGCCGCGCCGGCGCGCCGCGGCCCATGCGTTCGGCGCCGGCCAGCGCCGCCATGCGCTGCAGGAAGCGGGAGGCGACCGCGGGCGCGCCCGCGCTCTTGGCCGCGCGCGTCAGCACGACTTCCTTGGCGCCGAGCGCCTGCGCGAAGTCGTGCGCGGCAAGGCCGACGCGCCGCTCCGGCAGATCGAGACCGAGCGCAAGCCGCATCGGGCGCGACAGCCAGGGATCGCTGCGCACGTCGGGCGGCCAGCTCGCTTCGTTGAGCCCGCCCAGCACCATGCGGTCGATCGTTTGCAGGCGCGCTTCCAGCGGGCCGAAGATGCGGATGCGCACGCCCTTGCGCTCGCGCATGCGCACGTCACGCGCGGCCGAGCGCGGCGTGGAAAAACTCCGGGTAGTCGCGAGCGGCCACGGCGATTTGGCTGGCGGCCTGCGTGTCGATGGCTTCATCGAACGTCAGCGCCAGCGCCTCGCCGTCCTTGCCGGCGAAAGCGGCGTTGAGCTTGTCGGCGTCGCCGGCGAGCGCGATCACGCAGTCGCGATGGCGGGCGGCCAGCGTGGCGAGCGGCAGGCCGTCGGCGGGCAATGCCAGCGGCGCGAGCGCCTCGCCCAGCGCCTGCACCAGCTCCTCGGCGGCGGCGAGCGCGCTCTCGCTCACCAGCCGGCGCGGATCGTTGCGATGGAGTTCGGCGCGCCCGGCGCGATAGGTCGCAAGCGCGTGCGCCAGGCCGGCAATTCCGGCTTTGGGCCGCGGCCCGCGCAGCACCGCGCGCTCGAGCGCCGCGACGGCGCGATGATGCGCGTCGGCCGGCGCGCCGAGCCGCAACAGCGGATGCTTGAGCAAAGCGAGCAGCGGCACCGGCGCGAGCCCGCCGAGCGCGACTTCCGCCGTCAGCCGCGCGAACACGCCGGCCGGCGTGTCGGCGAGCGAATCGCCGCCGGAGTCGTCGACCGGTACGTTCCAGCGTTCGAGCGCGGCCAGTACACGAGCGGCCAGTGCGCGATCAGGTGTTACGAGCGCGGCCGTTTTCCCGGCTGTATTTGCCGCCTCGCGCAGGACAACCGCCACGGCGAGCGCCTCCTGCTCGGCATTGGCCGCCTCGATCAGCGTCATCGACGACAATGCGGCGGCGGCCGGTCCCGCTCAGGTTGGCGCGCGCCGCCTGCCATTGATCGGTGCTGTCGGCCGGGCGCAGCACTTCCGAAACGAATGCGTCCTGCGGCTTGGGCGCGACCAATTGCTCGACCTGCGTCGCGCGCGACGCCGATGCGCTTGAGCAGCGCCTGCATGGCGAACTGCGCGTGGCCGAAGGCCGGCAGTCGTCCGTCTCGCCGCCGGAAATCGCCTGCCAGGACGGCTCGTCGAGCGTCGTGTCGAGCCCGGGCAGCACCAGGGCGCCGCGCGGATGCTGGCGATGGCGGCGAGCAGCGTGGCGGTCGCCGGCATGGAGCCGGTCGAGCCGGCGGCGATCACCGGCGCGTCGGATGCCGCCAGGCGCGCGGTTTCCGCCGCGATCAGCTTGTCGCGGCGCGCGGCCGGCTCGATCGCGCCGCGCTCCTGCAAGATCCGCGGCCACCGCTCGCGCAAGATCTGCAGCAGGCGCAGCGACAGTTGCCAGTAATCGTCGAGATCGGGCCGTCGGCGCGCACCAGGTCGTCGAACTTGTCCCAGCCGACCTCGCGCGTCGTCATGTCGTCGATCAGCCGCGCCAGGTCGTCGGCGAGCGCCATCGCCGCCGCCGGCGTGTTGGCGACCAGCGGCGTGCCGGCGGCGCCGCGCATGCCGGCGAATTGGCCCATGTGACGATCAGCTCGGCCAGCAGCAGCCGCCGTTCGAACGGCGACAAGCGTTTCCGGCAGGTCGAGCGCGGCCTGCGCCAGATCGCCGGTCGCGGCCTGCGCGAAAATCAGCTCGTCCTCGTCGATGTCGCCGAGCGGCACGATGCGCGGCAGGATCGCTGCCTCGCCTTCGAGCGCGCGCGGAACTCCTCGCGCGCCAGCCGGCAGGCGCGCCGCGTCGGCAGATAGAGCGTGGCGCGCGCGAGCTCGAGCGGATCGCCGCCGGCCGGAAAGCCGGGCACCAGCCTGCCGGCGCGCAACGCCTCGATCAGCGTCGGCAGGAACGGCGCCGAGGCGGGGATATTGAAGACGTGGGGCATCGGCGCAGCACGGTCATCGCGCGAATCATACACGCTATACGCGCGCTGCGAAGCTTCGATCAAGCTCGCGCTCGCCTTGATCGCGGCTTCGGCGGCGGCGATCGCCTCGGGCGTGCCGACATGCATCCACAGCCCTTCGAGGCGCAGCCCGTGCAGGCGGCCGGCGGCGGCGGCGCGCGTCGAACAGCTCGGTGAGCGAAAATGCGCCCTGCGGCGCGTCCGTCGAACAGCGCCGGCGCAAGGATCGCGGCGCCGGCATAGACGAAGGGCGCGACCTCGCGCTTCGCCGCGCGACGCGCAAGCGCCCGTCCGCGCGCCATGGCGAAATCGCCGCGTCCGGCATAGCCGATGCTGCCGGCGGCCGGCGCCAGCAGCAGCAGCGCGTCCATCGCGGCCGGATCGAAGGCCTCGGCGAGCCGCGCAAGATTCGGCGTCGCGCCGTCGATCCAGATGGTATCGGAATTGATGTGGAAGAACGGCGCGCCGCCGAGTTGCGGCAGCGCCTTGACGACGCCGCCGCCGGTGTCGAGCAGCAGCCCGCGCTCGTCGGAGAGCACGATCTGCGGGCGCCGTGCGCGCTTGCGAGATGCCGCTCGATCTGGTCGGCCGAGGTAATGGACGTTGACCACCGCGCGCTCGACGCCGGCCTCGGCCAGCCGGTCGAGCACATGATCGATCAGCGCGCGGCCGGCGACCTGCACCAGCGGCTTCGGCATCGCGTCGGTGAGCGGGCGCATGCGCTCGCCGCGGCCGGCGGCCAGCACCATGGCGGTTTGCGGCGCGGCTTGCGTCATAGCGCGTTCAGCGCCGGCACATGCGCGCCGTACCAGGCGGCGAGCTGGCGCCAGCGCGGGATGCGCCAGCGCGCGCTGCAGATAGTCCCATACGCGCGGCATGTGGCGCAGATATTGCGGCTTGCCGTCGCGCGCGATCGAGGCGGGCGAAGATGCCGAGGATCTTGGAGGCGCGCTGCGCGGCGAGCGTGGCATAGGCGCGCGCGAATGCGGGCGCGTCGAAGGTCGCGTCGGCGGTCACGCGCGCGCGGGTGTAGCGCGACAACAGCGCGATCTCCATCATCTCCGGCACGTCGACGCGCGCGTCCTGCAACAGCGAGGCGACGTCATAGGCGGCGGGGCCGAGCACGGCGTCCTGGAAATCGAGCAGGCCGATGCGGGCGAGCCCCTCGCGTTCCGGCAGCCAGAGCAGATTGGGCGAATGAAAGTCGCGCAGCACCCAGGTCGGCGGCGCTTGCAGCACGGGCGTGAGCGCCTCGCGCCACAGCGCGCGGTAAGCCGTGCGCGCGCAGCGTCGCCGAGCGGCGCCTGGAAGCGCGGCAGATACCAGTCGAGCAGCAGCTCGGCCTCGATCAGCAAAGCGTCGATGTCGTAGGGCGGCAGCCGGTAATCGACGCCCGGCTCGACCGGCAGCGTCGGCGGCAGAGTTTGCGCGTGCAGCGCCGCCAGCAGGTCGGCCGCCGTCTCGTAGCGCGCTTCGATCGGCGCCGGCGGCTCGCCGTCCACCACCAGTTCGCTGCCGAGGTCTTCCAGCACCAGCCAGGCCCTGCGCGCGGTCGGCGGCGAAGATCGCCGGCGCGGAAAAGCCGCGCGCGCGCAAAGCCTGCGCCATCGCGATGAAACGGCGTCACGTCCTCGGCGAGATGCGCGATCGCGCTGTAGGGCTTGCCGTCGCGCACCGGCGGCCCGTCCGGCGCGGCGCGGCGAATTCATCAGGATGTAGGTTGTGCCCTCGCGCGTCAGCCGCTCGTAGGAGCGCGTCGAGGCGTCGCCCTGGATGCGCGTCCGTTCGGCCTCGCCGAAACCGGCAGCGTGCCAGAAAGTCGCGGATGGCGGCGATGCGCTCGACGCGCGCCGACAGCCCGCCATGACCGGTGACGCGAGCCTGGCGGAAGCTCGGGCCCTGCTGCGGCGACAGCGTGAAGGCGACGTCGAGCCGGTCGGCCGGCAGCGATGCCGGCGGCGCGGTCCGGCCATTCCAGCAGCATCACGCGTGCCGGCGGCGAGATCGTCGAAGCCGAGCTCGGCGAGCTCCGCCGGCCCGGTCAGCCGGTAGAGATCGGCGTGCACCAGCGCGAAAGCGCGGCAGCTCGTAGGCCTGCATCAGCGTGAAGGTCGGGCTCGGCACCTCGACGGTCTCGTCGCCGGCGAGATGGCGCATCAAAGCGCGCGCGAAGGTGGTCTTGCCGGCGCCGAGGTCGCCGGACAGCGTGATCAGGTCGCCCGGCTCGATCAGGCGCGGCGATGTCCTCCATCAGCCGGTGCGTTGCCCGCTCGTCGGCGAGCGTTACGGCGAAGCTGAAGCCGCCTGACGTCACAGGAACCATCGAATCATCCGTATTGCCCGCAACCTTATAGGCGGAGGGGGTCGCCGGCAGCCACCGCCGGGCGATCCGGCTTTGTCGCGTCGGCCTGCGCCTTTCTGGGGTCTAGACTTTTCCCGCAAGGCACTGCCAATGTCGCGGCCAGAGGCTTGGTATGCGGTATGCGTGACGACATCATCCTCGAAACCGAGGATCTCACCAAGGAATTTGCCGGGTTTGTCGCCGTCAACGGCGTCAATCTGCGAGTCCGCCGCGGCACCATCCACGCCCTGATCGGCCCGAACGGCGCCGGCAAGACCACCTGCTTCAACCTGCTGACCAAGTTCCTGCAGCCCGACGCGCGGGCGCATCTTCTACAAGGGCCACGACATCACCGCCATGGCGCCGGCCGACGTGGCGCGGCTCGGGCTGGTGCGCTCGTTCCAGATCTCGGCCGTGTTTCCGCATATGACGCGTGCTGGAAAACGTGCGCATCGCGTTGCAGCGCAAGCGCGGCGGCTCGTTCGACTTCTGGCGCTCGACCGCCGCGCTCGACAGTCTACAACGAACGCGCCGCTGGCGCTGATCGCCGACGTCGGGCTGTCGGCTTTCGCCGATTGGCCGGCGGTCGAGCTGCCCTATGGCCGCAAGCGCGCGCTGGAGATCGCCACCACGCTGGCGCTCGATCCCGGAAATGCTGCTGCTCGACGAGCCGACCGCCGGCATGGCGCACGAGGACATCGACCGCATCAGCGCGCTGATCAAGGCGCGTCGCCGCCAATCGCACCGTGCTGATGGTCGAGCACAATCTGTCGGTGGTCGCCGACCTCTCCCACCGCATCACCGTGCTCACGCGCGGCCGCGTGCTGGCGGAAGGCGACTACGACGCCGTGTCCGACAATCCGGAGGTGCGCGAAGCCTACCTGGGGGTCGGGCATGCTTGATACGACCGCGCCCCTTGCTTGCGGTCAAGGACTTGCAGGCCTGGTACGGCGAATCGCACATCCTGCACGGCGTGGTCTTCGACGTGCGGCGAGGGCGAAGTGGTCACGCTGCTCGGCCGCAACGGCGCCGGCAAGACCACGACGCTGAAATCGATCATGGGCATCGTCGGCCACCGCACCGGCTCGGTGCGCTTCGAGGGCCGCGAACTGATCGGCTGCAACTCCGACCAGATCGCGCGCGCCGGCATCGCCTTCTGCCCGGAGGAGCGCGGCATCTTCGCCAGCCTCAGCGTCGAGGAAAACCTGCTGCTGCCGCCGGTGGTCAAGCCGGGCGGCCTGTCGCTCGACCAGATCTTCGAACTGTTCCCGAACCTGAAGGAGCGGCTCGGCTCGAGCCAGGGCACCAAGCTCTCCGGCGGCGAGCAGCAGATGCTGGCGATCGGCCGCATCCTGCGCACCGGCGCGCGCCTGCTGCTGCTCGACGAGCCGACCGAGGGGCTCGCCCCCGTCATCATCCAGCAGATCGGCAAGACCATCCGCGCGCTGAAGGAGCAGGGCTTCACCATCCTGCTGGTGGAACAGAATTTCCGCTTCGCCTCGACCGTCGCGGACCGCTACTACGTCATGGAACATGGGCGCATCATCGACCAGTTCGCCAACGCCGAACTGGATGCCAATGTCGAGAAACTGCACGATTATCTGGGCGTGTAATTGTCGAAAACGAACAACGAAGGAGGAACGAAGATGAGAAAAACCCTTGGCCTCGCGGCGCTGGCCGCGGCGCTCGTCTGCGGGGCGGCCAACGCTCAGCAGATCAACGTCAAGATCGGCGTGCTCACCGACATGTCGAGCCTCTATGCCGACGATACCGGTACCGGCTCGGTCGCCGCCGCCAAGATGGCGGTCGCCGACTTCATGAAGGACCATCCGAACGTCAAGGTCGAGGTCGATCAGCGCCGACCACCAGAACAAGCCCGACGTCGGCTCGCAGATCGCCAACCAGTGGTATCGACGTCGACCACGTCGACATGATCGTCGACGTGCCGAACTCCGGCGTCGCGCTGGCGGTCACGCAGGTCGCCGCGCAGAAGAACAAGGTGTTCGTCGGCGTCCGGCCCGGCGGCGTCCGACCTCACCGGCCCGAAGTGCAACGCCCAACACCGTGCACTGGACCTACGACACCTGGATGCTGGCCAACGGCACCGGCAAGGCGATCGTGAAGACCGGCGGCGACACCTGGTTCTTCCTCACCGCCGACTACGCCTTCGGCCATGCGCTCGAGCGCGACACCGCGGCGGTGGTCGAGGCGAACGGCGGCAAGGTGCTCGGCAAGGTGCGCCATCCGCTCAACACCAGCGACTTCTCGTCGTTCCTGCTGCAGGCGCAGGCGTCCAAGGCCAAGATCATCGGCCTCGCCAACGCCGGCGGCGACACCATCAACTCGATCAAGCAGGGCGCCGAATTCGGCATCGTCAAGGGCGGGCAGAAGTTCGCCGGCCTGCTGGTGTTCGCGACCGACGTCGCCGCGCTCGGCCTGCAAGACCGCGCAAGGCCTCCAGCTCACCGAGACCTTCTACTGGGACCTCAACGACGGCACCCGCGCCTGGACCAAGCGCTGGGACAAGGAGCGCAACGCGCCGGGCAAGTTGCCGACCATGAACATGGCCGGCGTCTATGCCGGCACGCTGCACTATCTCAAGGCGGTGGCCGCGCTCAAGAGCGCCGCCGACGGCAAGGCCGTGGTCGCCAAGATGAAGAAGATGCCGACCGACGATCCGCTGTTCGGCAAGGGCACGATCCGCGCCGACGGCCGCGCGCTGCATCCGGCCTATCTGTTCGAGGTGAAGAAGCCGGAAGAGTCGAAATATCCGGGCGACTTCTACAAGCTGCGCGCCACCATCCCGGCGGACGAGGCGTTCCGTCCGCTCAAGGACGGCGGCTGCCCGCTGGTCGAGCGGCTGAGCGCTGATCCCTCCCCGGAACGGGGAGGGTGCGAGCGCAGCGACGGTCGGGTGGGGTCGCTGATACACCCCACCCGGCTCGCTGCTCGATGACCTCTCCCCTACGGGGAGGCGATCAGGACTGACATGTTCGAAATCTTCGGCATTCCCTCGACGGCGCTGTTCGGCCAGCTGCTGATCGGGCTGATCAACGGCTCGTTCTATGCGCTGCTGAGCCTCGGGCTCGCCGTGATCTTCGGCATGCTCAACATCATCAACTTCGCCCACGGCGCCCAGTACATGATGGGCGCGTTCGCGGCCTATCTGCTGCTGCAATATACCGGGCTCGGCTACTGGCCGGCGCTTGATCGTCGCGCCGATCGTGGTCGGCATCATCGGCATCGTCATCGAGCGCTTCTTCCTGCAATGGCTCTACAAGCTCGACCATCTCTACGGCCTGCTGCTCACCTTCGGCCTGGCGCTGATCATCGAAGGCGTCGCGCCGCAATTATTTCGGCTCGGCCGGCCTGCCCTACACGCTGCCGGATTCGCTGCAGCGGCGGGCAGCAACCTCGGCTTCATGTTCCTGCCGAACTACCGCGCCTGGGTGATCGTCGCCTCGCTGATCGTCTGCCTCGGCACCTGGTTCGTGATCGAGCGCACCAAGCTCGGCGCCTATCTGCGCGCCGCGACCGAGAACCCGACGCTGGTGCGCGCCTTCGGCATCAACGTGCCGCGCATGATCACGCTGACCTACGGCTTCGGCGTCGCGCTCGCGGCCTTCGCCGGCGTGATGGCGGCGCCGATCTACAACGTCACGCCGCAGATGGGCTCCGAGCTGATCATCGTGGTGTTCGCGGTGGTGGTGATCGGCGGCATGGGCTCGATCCTCGGCGCGATCGTCACCGGCTTCGGGCTCGGCGTCATCGAGGGCCTGACCAAGGTGTTCTTCCCGGAAGCGTCCAACACCGTGATCTTCGTCATCATGGCGATCGTGCTGCTGGTGCGGCCGGCCGGCCTGTTCGGACGGAGGGCGTGATGGAACGCGTGCGTCGATCCGCTCACGCGAAAGCCTTCGGTGTGGCGCGAGCGCAGCGAAACCATCGCCTTCGTCGTCATGGTGGCGGCGCTCGTGGTCGCGCCGTTCTTCATCTATCCGCTGTTCCTGATGCAGGCGCTGTGCTTTGCGCTGTTCGCCTGCGCCTTCAACCTGCTGATCGGCTATGTCGGCCTGCTGTCGTTCGGCCACGCGCTCTATTTCGGCTGGGCGAGCTACCTGGCGGCCTATTCCGCCAAAGTCTGGGGCTTGCCGCCGGAGCTGGCGATCCTCACCGGCACCGCGACCGCGGCGGTCTGCGGCCTCGTCGCCGGCGCGCTCGCGATCCGCCGCCAGGGCATCTACTTCGCCATGATCACGCTGGCGCTGGCGCAGATGATGTATTTCTTCGCGCTGCAGGCGAAGTTCACCGGCGGCGAGGACGGCATCCAGGCGGTGCCGCGCGGCAAGCTGTTCGGCCTCATCGATCTGCGCAACGACATGGCGATGTACGTCGTCGTGCTGGCGATCTTCCTCGCCGGCTTCCTGTTCATCTACCGCATCATCCATTCGCCGTTCGGCGAGGTGCTCAAGGCGATCCGCGAGAACGAGCCGCGCGCGATCTCGCTCGGCTACAAGACCGACCGCTACAAGCTGGTGGCCTTCGTGCTGTCGGCGACGCTGGCCGGCCTCGCCGGCTCGACCAAGGCGATCGTGTTGCAGATCGCCTCGCTCACCGACGTGAACTGGCCGATGTCGGGCGAGGTCGTGCTGATGACGCTGGTCGGCGGGCTCGGCACCATCTTCGGGCCGGTGGTCGGCTCGTTCGTCATCCTGATCATGCAGTACAAGCTCGCCTTCCTCGGCGAGTGGGTGCTGGTGATCCAGGGCGTGATCTTCGTCGCCTGCGTGCTGTTGTTCCGCCGCGGCATCATCGGCGAGCTGGCGCGCTGGCTGCGCATCAAGCTTTAAAGCAATATTTCGCGCGCCACCCCGAGTGACACGGCGCGCCCTGCCCGCGCCCGCCTGGGCGGGCATTTATTGGCTAGGCCGCGCTCTGCTTTTCCGCGTGCTCGACCGGGAATACGCAGGTGACGGTGGTTTGCTCGCCGGGCACCGAGTCGATGGTCACCGTGCCGCCGTGCAGTTCGACGAAGGAGCGCACCAGCGACAGCCCGAGCCCGGGGCCGCGATGCTGCGAGCCGCGCGGGTCGGTCTCGAACCAGTCGAACACCTTGTCCTGCGCTTCCGGCGGGATGCCGGGGCCGCTGGTCGGTGACGGAGAAAGTCACCGCGTCCGGCGTGCGCGTGACCGCGAGCGTCACGGTCCCGCCCGGCGGCGAGAATCCGACCGCGTTGGACAGCAGATTGAACAGGATCTGCCGCAGCCGCCGTTCGTCGGCGGTGAAATGGCCGACGCCGGCGGCGGCGCGAATATCGAGGGTGAGGTTGTCCTTGACCAGGCGGTCCTGCACGCCTTCGGCCGCCGCCTCCATGCTGGCGCGGATGTCGACCTCCGAGAGGTTGAGCGTCATGGCGCCGGCGTCGATGGTGGCGAGGTCGAGGATGTTGTTGATGATGGCGAGCAGCGCGTTGGTCGAGGTGGTGATGTAGCCGAGATATTCGCGCTGCTTGTCGCTGAGCGTGCCGAAAGCCGTGTCGCCGAGCAGGTTGGCGAAGCCGATGATGTTGGTGAGCGGCGAGCGCAGCTCGTACGACACGTGGTGGACGAAGTCGATCTTGATGGCGTCGGCCTGCTCGAGCGCTTCGTTGCGCTCGCGCAAGGCGCGTTCGACGTTCACGCTGTCGCTCACGTCCTGCAAGGTGACGAGCGTCGCGCCGTCCGGCAGCGGCATGGTGGTCAAGTCGATCACCGTGCCGTCGCGCCGTTCGATGCGCGCCACGATCGGCTCGCGCCCGTCGATGGCCGTGACTGCGGCGCGCAGGTTGCGCCAGACCGCGCCGTCGTCATGCAGGACCTGGCACCAGGCGGTGACCGCCTCGACATGCGGATGCTGGTCGAGCGCGCTGCCGGCCAGCTTCCACATGCGCTGGAAGGCCGGGTTGTGCAGGCGCACGCGCCCGTCGCTGCCGAACACCGCCACCGCCTCGGCCAGATGGTCGAGCGTCTCGCTCTGCACCTTGATCAGCGCCTCGTAGCGGCGGCTCAAGTCGAGCCCCTCGGTGACGTCGTCATACAGATAAGTGACGCCGCCTTCCGGGTTGGGCGTGGTGACGACGCGCAGCGTGCGGCCGTCCGGCAGATGCCACATGTGCTCCTTCGGCTCGACCGCGGTATAGGCCTCGTAAAGCTGCTGCTTCCAGGCCCGGAAATCCTGCTCCTCCGGCAATTTGCGGGCCGAGCGCAGCGTCTCCAGCACGGCGGCGTCGGTCGGTGCCTGATCGAGCACGGCGGCGTCAAAGTCGAACAGCGAGCGGTAGGCGGTGTTGTAGAAGGCGAGCTTGCGGTCGGCGTTGAAGATGGCGACGCCGGTGGCGAGCTGGTCGAGCACGCGGCGGTGCGCCTCGACCATGCGGGCGAGCTCGGCGCGCATGGCCTCGACTTCGGTGCGGTCGATCGCCATGCCGGCGCTGCCGGCTCCGCTCGGCGCATCCACCACGTCGAAGATGCGGCGGGTGCCGGCGGCGATCGCCGGCAACCGGCCGCTATAGGGCTTGCCGGCGGCGCGCGCCTCCGCCACGCGCGCGCGCGCCGGACGATCGAGCAGCTCCGCGCCGCGCGCCACCGCGTCGGCGGGATCGGCGGCCTCCACCGCGCGCGCATAGGCGGCGTTGGCGAAGATCAATTGCCCGTCGGCATTGCGCGCCCATACCGGCGCCGGCAGCGAGTCGAGCAGCGCCGTCATGGTGGTGACCTCGCGCATCAACGCGTCGTGACGGCCGGCCAGTTCGATCAGCTCCTGCTCCATGCCGCCGACGTGGCGCAGCCGCAGCACCGCGCGTCCGGCGACCGCGCGGCCTTCCGCCTCGACCGGCTTGCCGGCGGTGCTGGTGAGCGTCAGCAGGAAGCCGCGGCCTTCCCGCCGCAGCCGTTCGACCGCTTGCTCCATGCGCTGGGCAGTGGCCGGCGCCAGCCAGCTGCCGAAGGCGAGCACGCGTTCGGCGACCGCGCCGGGGACGAACAGCGCGGTGTCGCCGAGAATTTCCGGCCGGTCGGATGCCGCCGGCCATTCCACCAGGACCTGCGGCTGCGACAGCAGCAGCGCCTTGAGCCGGTCGATCTCGGCCTGCAGCTCGCCGGCCGCTTCGCGGGAGGCGCTTTGCGCGCGGGCGGCGGTGCGGCGCGTGCGCAGCAGCACCAGGACGCCGAGCACGCCGAAGCAGATGAGCCCGAGGGTGAGCGCCAGGCTCGCGCTATCTTGCCCGCCGAGGGCGGCGACGGCGCTTTGCGCGCGGACGGGATGGCTCAGCGTCGGCGCCAGAAAGACGGCGGCGCAGGCGGCGAGGAAAATCCCCCGCCTCGGACGAGAACGCAGCCTCCCGTTCACCGCCCGGACCGTCTCCGGCATGCAGCAATGCCCCACGATTTGCGCGCGGCGTCCGCCCCGCCGCCCGCGAATCGTCGGACTTTACGCCTGCGGGGACTCGCGCCGAAAGAGTCCAGACCGTGAACGGGAGCGGGGTTTCGTGGCGCTATTTCAGCGCCTGCGCCTGGCGCGCCATGTCCTCGACATTGATGCGGCCAAGCGCGGCCGAGAACATGCGCTCGGCTTCGCTGAGCGCCGGACGCACCACGCGGTTGATCAGCGGCGTGCCGGGCAAAGGCGGCTCGGCGGCCTCTTCCGCCGCGCTCGCCGCGCGCAAGATATCTTCGGCGGTGATGTCGCCGCGGCCGCGCGCCAGCTCGTAGCCGCCGCGCGGGCCGCGAATGCCCTTGAGGATGCCGTCGTGGACCAGCGCCTGCAGCACCGGTTCGAGATGACGCGGCGGCAGCTTTTGGCGCGCGGCCAGCGTCTTTGCCGACACCGGGCGATTGCCGGCATTCACGGCAACGTCGATCACGGCGGCGAGGGCAAGAATGCTCTTGCGGGACACCAGCGGCATTGGCGGGACCGGCACCATTAAGTTGAGTGGTAATAGGCTACGGTTGCGCGCGCGTCTAGCGCAAAACCGCGCCGCGCTCCTCAACCACCGGTGGAGCCAAAGCCTCCGATCCCACGCGTCGTTTCCTCGAGCGATGCAACCTCCCGTAGCAGCGCGCGCGTGATCGGGGCGACCGTCAATTGCGCGATTCGCATGCCACGCGTGACCGCGACCGGTTCGCTGCCCAAGTTGATCAACAACACCTGGATCTCGCCGCGGTAATCGGCGTCGATGGTGCCGGGTGAGTTGAGCACGGTGAGCCCGTGCCGCACGGCAAGCCCGGAGCGCGGCCGCACTTGCGCTTCGTGCCCTTGCGGCAACGCGATCGCGATGCCGGTCGGCACCAGCGTTCGCGCGCCGGGCGCGATGGTGAGCGGAGCCTGTTCGGGCACCGCGGCCAGCAGATCGAGACCGGCGGCGAGCGCGCTTTGGTAGGACGGCAGCGGCAAGTCTTTGCCATGCGGCAGCCGCATGATCGCGACATCGGCGTTCATTGGTCGTCCCCCGCCAAGGCAGCGGCGATGCGCCCGATCAGCATCGCGGCGACGTCCTGCTTGGATTGTGTCGGCCAGGTCTCGACGCCGTCGGCCGTCACCAGTTCGATGGTGTTGCGGTCGCCGCCCATGATGCCGGTGCGCGGCGAAACGTCGTTGGCGAGGATCCAGTCGCAGCCCTTGCGCGCCAGCTTGGCGCGGGCATTGGCGGCGACGTTCTCGGTCTCGGCGGCAAAGCCGATCACCAGCTGGGCCGCTCGCGCTTGCGATGCGCGACGGTCGACAGGATGTCGGGATTTTCGGCGAGCGCGAGCGCGGGCGTCGCCGCGGCTTGCGTCTTTTTAATTTTCTGCTTGCCCTCATTCGCCACCCGCCAGTCGGCGACCGCGGCGGCGAAGATCGCGACATCCGCCGGCAAAGCGCGCTCGACGGCGCGCAACATGTCGCGCGCGCTTTCCACATGCAGCGTTTTCACGCCCGGCGGATCGGGCAGGTTCACCGGGCCGCTCACCAGCGTCACGTCGGCGCCGGCGGCGGCCGCCGCCGCGGCAATGGCATGGCCCTGCTTGCCGGAGGAGCGGTTGGCGATATAGCGCACCGGGTCGATCGGCTCGTGCGTCGGCCCGGAGGTGATGAGCACGCGCTTGCCCTTGAGAAGTTGCGCGGCGCCGAGCGCCAGCAGCCGCGTCACGGCGTCGGCGATTTCGGCCGGCTCCGCCATGCGGCCGAGGCCGCGCTCGTTCTCCTCCGCCATCTCGCCTTCGTTGGGGCCGACCAGCGCCACGCCGTCGGCGGTGAGCTGCGCGAGGTTGCGTTGCGTCGCGCGGTTTGCCCACATTTTCGGGTTCATCGCCGGCGCCAGCAGGATTTTTGCGTCGGCGGCCAGCAGCACGGCGGTGGCGAGATCGTCGGCGTGGCCGCCGGCGAGCTTAGCCATCAGGTCGGCGGTGGCCGGCGCGACCACGATCAGATCGGCTTCGCGCGCCAGGCGGATGTGGCCGACGTCGAACTCATGCGCGGGGTCGAACAGGTCGCCGTACACGCGCCCGCCGGCGATGGCGCCGGCCGACAGCGGCGTGACGAATTGCTCGGCGGCCTTGGTGAGCACGCAGCGCACGGCGAGCTTGCGTTCTTTCAGCCGGCGCATGAGGTCGAGCGATTTGTAGGCGGCGATGCCGCCGCCGATGATGAGCAAAACATTTTTGGCCGCCGGCGGCGCGGGCCGCGCCTGCGGCATGGCAGGGGCATCGATCGGGGCCGGCGCGTCGGGCTCGGTCTCCTCCGCCGCCGCGCGCAGGATGGTGCGCACCTCGTCCTCGACCGAGCGGCCGCTGCGGGCCGCGCGCAGGCGCAGCAGCTTCTTCAGGCGGTCATCGAGCTGCCGGACGGTCAGAGAGGCCACAGGAATAGCCTTTCAAAACAATAGTTTACAACAATTTCATCTGCACTGATTGCAATGCAATCATTATCTCAAAAATAATCCTCGATCAAGCCCCGCGTGACGATGGCACCGCCAGAGCCCCCAGCCTTACGCCAGCGCGCGCAACGCCGTCCGCAGATCGTCGGGGGCGGCGAGTTGCCGCTCGATCGCATTGTGCGTCTCGCTCCACAGCGGCAGCGCCTTGGCGAGCAACGCGCGCCCCGCGCCGGTCAGCGAGAGCCGGCGGCCGCGGCGGTCCTGTCTTGTCGACGGCGATCTTGACCAGGCCGCGCCGTTGCAGCGGCTTGAGCGCGGCGGTCAGCGTGGTGCGATCCATCGCCAGCAGCGCCGCCACGCCGCCGAGGCTCGCCGGTTCCGGACGGTTGAGCGCCATCAGCAGCGAAAATTGCCCGTTGGTCAGGCCGAGCGGCCGAAACACCTCGTCGAAGCGGCGCGCCAGCGCGCGCGCCGCGCGCTGCACGTGCAGGCAGAGGCAGGCGTCGCGCACGCGCTGCGTCGCCGCCAAGGGAACCGCGCGTTTCGATCCGAGGTTTGACATGAGATTATTATGTTGATATCAACTTAAATGTCAATGGCCGCTGCGCGCCGTTCGATGTTGCACGTGAAACAGGGCGCCACAAAGCCCGCAAAAAAAGGAGGAATACCATGCAAGTTCAGCCCTATCTGTTCTTCGACGGCCGCGCCGAAGAGGCGATCGAGTTCTACAAAAAGACGCTCGGCGCCGAGGTCGGCATGCTGATGCGCTGGAAGGACAGCCCGGACAAATCCATGTGCACGCCCGGCAACGAAAACAAGGTGATGCACGCCTCGCTCAAGATCGGCGAGGCGCGCGTGATGGCCTCCGACGGCCGCAACACCGGCAAGCCCGACTTCAAGGGCTTCGCGCTCTCGCTCGACGCCAAGGACGAGGCCGACGCCGACCGCATGTTCGACGCGCTCTCAGCCGGCGGGCAGGTGACCATGCCGATGAGCAAAACCTTCTTCTCGCCGCGTTTCGGCATGGTCGCCGACAAGTTCGGCGTGAACTGGATGATCATCGTCGAGCCGAAGTGAAGACGAAAAAACGCGGAGGACGACAATGGCCGGAGATTTCGTCATGTCGCGCGTGTTCGATGCGCCGCGCGACCTGCTGTGGCGGTGCTTCACCGATCCGGAACGCATGAAACACTGGTGGGGCCCGAAAGGCTTCACCGTCATCGCCTCCAAAATGGACCTGCGCGTCGGCGGCACCTATCACTACGGCATGAAAGCGCCGGACGGCTCGACCATGTGGGGCCTGTTCACCTATCGCGAGATCGTGCCGCGCGAGAGGCTGGTCTTCATCAACTCGTTCTCCGACGAAAAAGGCGGCGTCACCCGCCATCCCGGCCAGGAGAAATGGCCGCTGCAAATGCTTTCGACCTTCACCTTCGAGGACGCGCCCGGCGGCAAGACCAAGTTCACCGTGCGCTGGCAGACGCACAACGCCAGCGCCGAGGAGCAGAACACCTTCGACACCATGCATCACAGCATGACGCAAGGCTGGGGCGGCACCATGGATCAGCTGGCGGCCTATCTGGCCGAAGCCGCCTGACGCGCGGCGCCTAGCCGCGCACCAGCAGCCAGACGATCCAGGCCAGCAAGGCGGCGATCGCCCACAAGGCCAGCGCGGTCCAGCGGGTGCGGCGCTGCTCGACGGCGCCGATCGCCTTGACCGTCTCCGGCGACAGCACCAGCCCGTCGCGCGTGATGTCGTCGAGCTGGTCGATGAGCGTGCCCGCGCGCGTGAGCAAGCCCGGCACCTGCGTGACGAAGCGGCCGATTTCGCCGGCGCCTTCCACCGCGCCTTCCAGCTTGCCGATCGGCCCGAGATTGCGCTCGATCCATTCGCGCACCACCGGGTCGGCGGTCGTCCACATGTCGAGCTTGGGATCGAGCGAACGCGCCACGCCCTCCACCACCACCATGGTCTTTTGCAGCAGCAGCAATTCCGGCCGCGTGCGCATGTCGAACAGGCCGGTGACCTCGAACAACAGCGTCAGCAGCTTGGCCATGGAAATGTCTTCGGCGGTGCGGTTGTGGATCGGCTCGCCGATGGCGCGGATCGCCTGCGCGAAGCTCTCGACCGAATGATGGCGCGGCACGTAGCCGGCGTCGAAATGCACCTGCGCCGTGCGCTGGTAGTCGCGGGTGATGAAGCCGAACAAAATCTCGGCCAGGAAGCGGCGCTCCTGCGGCCCGAGCCGTCCCATGATGCCGAAGTCGACCGCCACCAGACGGCCGGCGTCGTCGACGAACAGATTGCCCGGATGCATGTCGGCGTGGAAGAAGCCGTCGCGCAAGGCATGGCGCAGGAAATGCTGGATGACGCTGTGGCCGAGCGCGGGCAGATCGAAGCCCTTGGCCGCGAGCGCGGCGTGGTCGTTGAGCCGCGTGCCGTCGATCCATTCCAGCGTGAGCACTTCGCGCGCGGTGCGGTCCCAATCGACCGCCGGCACGCGGAAGCCGGCGTCCTCGCGGGTGTTCTGCGCCATTTCGGAAAGCGCGGCCGCTTCCAGCCGGAAATCCATTTCCATCGCCACCGAGCGGGCGAGCGTCGCCACCGCCTCGACCGGGCGCAGGCGCTGCGCTTCCAGCGACCAGCTTTCAGCCATGCGCGCGGCAAAGAAAAAGGCGTCGAGATCGACCTTGAAGCGGCGCTCAATGCCGGGGCGGAGAATTTTCACCGCCACCGGCTTGCGCACGCCGTCGACGTCGACCTCGGCGCGGTGCACCTGCGCGATCGAGGCGGCGGCGACCGGCGGCCCGATGCTGGCATAGACCTGATCGAGCGGCTTATCGAAGGCGGCGGCGATGGCCGCTTCCGCCTCGGCCTGCGAGAACGGCGCCATGTTGTCCTGCAGGCTTTCCAGATCGAGGGCGATCTCGGTGCCGACCACATCCGGGCGCGTGGCCATGAACTGGCCGAGCTTGACGTAAGTGGGCCCCAGCCTGGTGAGCGCGGCGGCGAGCCGGCCGGCGCCTTCCTTGCTGCTCGGCCGCTCGATCAGCCGCGCCAGCGCGATCGCGCTCTTGGCCGGCAGCGGCAGCGGGCGCGTGTCGACGAGCGCCAGCACGCCCTCGCGCGCGAACACGAAGCCGGCGCGCGAAAGACGGATGAGGTGGGAGAGGGCGGAGATCACCGCGCCGCTGCTGCGAGCTGAGCGCACATAGCCGGCGCAGGCTCCCTGTCCTCGAGCGGGAGGCGATGCAATGACGCCGCGAAAATTGTCACGGCGCCATCACAACTTCCAGCCCGAGTGCAGCGCGACCACGCCGCCGGTCATCGGCGTGAAGGCGGCGCGGCGGAAGCCGGCCGCCTCCATCATGCGCGCGAACGCCTTCGGCTTGGGAAATTTGCGGATCGACTCGACCAGATACTGATAGGCCTCGCGGTCGCCGGCGACCGCCTGGCCGATGCGCGGGATCACCTGAAACGAATAAAGCTCGTAGAGCGCGTCGAGGCCGGGCACGTCGACGGAGGAAAATTCCAGGCAAAGGAAACGTCCGCCGATCCTGAGCACGCGGAAAGCCTCGCGCAGCGCGGCATCGATGCGCGGCACGTTGCGGATGCCGAAGGCGATGGTGACGCAATCGAAGCTGCGGTCGGGATAGCAAAGCTCTTCGGCATTGCCCTGCTCGAACGTGACGCGGTCGTCGAGCCCGCGCTCGAGCGCGCGTTCGGCGCCGACGCGCAGCATCTCGGCATTGATGTCGCAGACGGTGACGCGGGTGCCGGCGCCGCCCGCTGCGGCGACGCGGAAGGCGACGTCGCCGGTGCCGCCGGCAAGATCGAGCAGTGCGAACGGCTTGTCCGATTGCGGCGGGTTGACCGCGGTGACCAGCGCGTCCTTCCAGGCCCGGTGCAGCCCGCCCGACATCAGGTCGTTCATCAGGTCGTAGCGGCGCGCCACCGAATGGAACACGCCGTCGACCATCCCCTGTTTGTCCTCCAGCGGCACCGTCCGTTCGCCGAAATGGGTCTCGCCGCCGCCTCGCGCCATGGCCAATAATCCTTTGCGGGCAGGACCATAGCGCGGCGGCGCCGCCGACGCTAGAAAGGCACGGCTGGCGGGGCGAAGCATCCCGGGAGAGAGTAAATGGCGATCGAATTCGGACGCGCCGTGCCGATATTCCGCATCTTCTCGCTGGCCAAGGCCCGCGAGTTCTATCTCGATTTTCTCGGTTGTAAGACCGACTGGGAGCACAGCTTTGCTCCCGACGCGCCCGTCTATATGCAAGTGTCGCGCGGCCATCTGGCGCTGCATTTGAGTGAGCACCATGGCGACGGCACTCCAGGGTCGATCACCTATGTCTACATGCGCGGAGTTGAAGACCTGCATCGTGAATTGAACGACAAGAACTACCGCCACAATCATCCGGGCTTGCAGCAGCAGGAATGGGGCCTGTTGGAAATGGCGGTGGTCGATCCTTTCAACAATCGCATCGTGTTCGCCGAGTACCGCGGTCACCGCAAACACGCCGACGGAACGCTGCCGTAATGCCCGAGCTTCCCGAAGTCGAAACGGTCCGCCGCGGCCTGGCGCCCGTGATGGAAGGCGCCTCCTTCAAGAAGGTCGAGGTGCGCGACCGCCGCCTGCGCTGGCCGATCGCCAGAGGACTTCGAGAAGCGCCTGACCGGCAAGACCGTCGACGGGCTCGGGCGGCGGGCGAAATATCTGCTGGCGGATTTGTCCTCCGGCGACGTGCTGATCATGCATCTCGGCATGTCGGGCTCGTTCCGCGTCGGCAAGGACGCCAAGGCCACAAAGCCCGGCGTCTATTATCACGAGCGCTCCAAAAGCACGGCGCACGATCATGTGGTGTTTCACCTGTCGAACGGCGCCACCGTCACCTTCAACGATCCGCGCCGCTTCGGCTCCATGAAACTGGTGCCGCGCGCCAAACTCGAGCACGAGCCGCTGCTGCGCAGTCTCGGACCGGAGCCTTTGGGCAATGAATTCGACGCCGCGATGCTCGCCGCGGCTTGCGCCGGCAAGAAGACGTCGCTCAAGGCCGCGCTCAGCGATCAGCGCGTGGTCGCCGGCCTCGGCAATATCTACGTCTGCGAGGCGCTGTTCCGGGCGCGGCTATCGCCTAAAAGAATTGCCTCGACCATCGCGGATCGCAACGGCAAGCCCAACCAGCGCGCGCAGGCGCTGGTCGAGGCCATCAAGGCGGTGCTCAACGACGCCATCAAGGCCGGCGGCTCCTCGCTGCGCGACCATCGCCGCGCCGACGGCTCGCTCGGCGACTTCCAGCACAATTTCCAGGTCTACGACCGCGAGGGCGAGCCCTGTCCGAATTGCAAGGGCAAGGTCAAGCGCATCGTGCAGACCGGCCGCTCGACCTTCTATTGCCCGAGCTGCCAGAAGTGACGCCGGCCGCGGTTTGCCTGATGCGGCGGGTCGGATAGGATCGCGCGGGGAAATGTCCCCCGGGAGGAGACAATCATGTCCGCGGGCCCGCTCGCCACGTTCCTCATTATCCTGATCATCGGTATCGCCGCCGCGCTCGTCTTCGACCGCATGGTCGGCCGCCGCGGCTGGTTCGCCCGGCCAAACCACCGGGCGCCGGCAAATGGTCACCAGCGCGCTGGTCGGCATTGCCGGCTCTTTCATCGGCTATCATCTGTTCGCGCTGTTGGGCATCGTGATCGCCGGCAGCCTCGGTCTGTTCATCGGCGCCATCATCGGCGCGCTCGCCGTGCTGTGGCTGTGGCGCGAAGTGCTGTGACGCAGGCAAGGTCGAGATAGGCGCATGGACTATCAAAATATCCTGGTCGAAACCAAAGGCCGCGTCGGCATCATCCGGCTCAACCGGCCGCAGGCGCTCAACGCGCTCAACCTCGCGCTCAAGGCGGAGCTGTGCGACGGCGATCCGCAAGTTCGACGCCGACCCCGACATCGGCTGCATGATCATCACCGGCAACGAAAAGGCCTTCGCCGCCGGCGCCGACATCAAGGAAATGGCCGACAAGACCTACAACGAGGCCTTGATGGGCAATTTCGCCGGCGATTGGGACGAGGCGGCGCGCGCGCGCAAGCCGGTCATCGCCGCGGTCGCCGGCTTCGCGCTCGGCGGCGGCTGCGAGCTCGCCATGATGTGCGACATCATCATCGCCGCCGACAACGCCAAATTCGGCCAGCCGGAGATCAAGCTCGGCGTCATCCCCGGCATCGGCGGCACGCAGCGGCTGACGCGCGCGGTCGGCAAGTCGAAGGCGATGGAAATGAACCTGACCGGCCGCATGATGGACGCGGTCGAAGCCGAACGCGCCAATCTCGTGTCGCGCGTGGTGCCGCTGGCGAGCCTGATGGACGAGGCGATGAAGCTCGCCGAGACGATCGCCTCGATGTCGCTGCCTTCGGTGATGATCGCCAAGGAAGCGGTCAACCGCGCCTTCGAGGTGTCGCTGGCGGAAGGCATCCGCTTCGAGCGGCGCGTCTTCCATTCGCTGTTCGCGACCGAGGACCAGAAGGAAGGCATGAAAGCCTTCGTCGAAAAACGCCCGCCGAAGTGGAAGAACAAGTAACGCGCGCGTTATTTCCGCACGCAGATGATCCTGACCACGGCTTTACGCGCATCGCCGGCATCGGCCGCGGCGAGCGCCACGTGATGCGCGGTCAGGAAATTGCGGATGGCGCCGGCGCCGACCAGCCGCACCGGCGAAGCCGCCGCCGGCTCCGCGCTCGCCAGCGCCATGCCGCGCATCGCCATCATGCCGAGCACGCGGCCTTGCGCGTCGAGCGCGGCGGCGCCGGCAAGCCCGGCCACCGGCACCGGCCGGCTCCAGTTCGATCGCGCCGCCGGTCAGCCGCGCCTTGACCTCGGTGAGTTCGCGCGCCTTGTTCTGCTCCTTGGGGTCGGCGATGCCGACCAGCGTCAGTTCGCCGGCTTTCGCCGGCTCCGGCGCGAGCGCAAGCGCCTCGAGCTTGCCGCGCCCGTAGACGCGCAGCAGCGCCAGCCCCTCGGCCTCGTCCTCGGCGACGCGCTCGGCATCGCCGAGCCCCGGCGCGACGATCACCTGGCAGCCTTCGACCAGCCGGCGCGTGGTGATCAGGTGGCCTTGCGCGCTCACGATCAGCGCGGTGCCGTATTCGACCGACTTCGCCAGCGCCGCGTAAGACGTGCTGCGCTCGGGGAAGGGCGCGTAGGCGCTCGCCACCGCGCCCGTCACCGCCGCGACGATGCCCTCCCAGGCCTGGTCGTACATGATGGTGATGCCGCGCAGCTCGCCGTCGCGCATTTGCGCGCGCACCGAAAAATACTTGAGGCCCTGCATCCCGCTGACGAAGAAATTATCGTCGTGCAGCGCGCTGTTCTCGACCTTGCGGCCGGCCTCGCGTTTTTGCTGGTCGAACAGGGCCGCGAGCGCGAGGCGGGGATTTTTGATGCGGAAGGTTTCGATCTGGAATTCGCCGTGCGCCGACGACCAGCGCGTGCCGTGCGCGGCGTCGTGCACCTGCGGCACCATCTTGCTCGGCAGCCCGACGCGAATGCCGGTGGCCGGGTCGGTCACCACGGTCCAGCCGTATTCGCTTTGGTGGCTGCCGGCGGCGGCCAGCAGCGCCGCGCGCTGCTCCGCCGTGAGCTCGCCGGTGACCGGCGCCTTGCTGCGTTTCTGGAAGCTCTTGATCGCCGCGGTCAGCGGATCTTCGCCATTGGCCGGAGCGGAGAGATCGCCGGCCCAGGCGAGCGCCGCCTGGATTTTCAACCGCTCCGCCGCCGGAAGAGCGGCTACGGGCACCGCCGCCGGATCGGTCTTGGCGGGTTCGGAAGCCGCTTCGGTCTTTGGCTCGACCAGTTTGGGTCCGACCGGTTTGAGCTTGACCGGCTTGGCCGCGGGCTTGGCCGTCTTGGCCGCTGTCTTGGCCGATTTCGCCGGCGCGGGCGGCGGCCGGCTTCTTAGCCGTCTTGACGTGACGCTTGGCCTTCGGCGCCGCTTTGTGGGGCGCGGCCGCTGCCGGCTCCGGGTTGCCGGCGCGGATCTCTTCCTGCGCCGGCGCGGCGGTTGCCGCGACCAGCAAGGCGAAGACCGGCAGCCATAGGCTCAGACGCATCGCCATGAACGTCGCCATAACGCCACCAATGAAACGCCACCCCATGAGCCGGCGGACCTTAGCCCATCGTCGCAGCGGCGCAAGCGCCGCCATCGCAGAGGCTGGCCCAAAAGCCTGCGCCGCCCTAAGCTTGGCGCGATGCTCGATCCGAAAGAACTCGAACGCTATGCGCGCCATATCGTGCTGCGCGAGGTCGGCGGTCCCGGCCAGGCGAAGCTGAAGGCGGCGCGCGTGCTGGTGGTCGGCGCCGGCGGCCTGGGCGCGCCGGTGCTGCTTTATCTCGCCGCCGCCGGGGTCGGCACGCTCGGCGTGATCGACGACGATACGGTGTCGTTGTCGAATTTGCAGCGGCAGGTGATTTTCGGCACGGACGATGTCGGCACCCGCAAGGTGGACGCCGCCGAAGCGGTGATCAGCGCGGCTCAATCCGCATGTGCACGGTCGAAACCCATATGGCGCGGCTCGATGCCGGCAACGCGCTCGATCTCATTGCACGCTACGATATCGTCGCCGACGGCTCCGACAATTTTGCCACGCGCTATCTCGTGTCCGACGCCTGCTATTTCGCCAAGAAGCCGCTGGTGACGGCGGCGGTCGGCACCTTCGACGGCTCGCTCACCACGATCCGCGCGCACGAGACGCGCGCCGACGGCACGCGCAATCCGACCTATCGCTGCCTGTTTCCCGAACCGCCGCCGCCCGGCACGGTGCCGGCCTGCGCGGAAGCCGGCATCCTCGGCGCGCTGCCGGGCGTGCTCGGCTCGCTGATGGCGCTTGAAGTGATCCGCGAGATCGTCGGCTTCGGCGAGGGGCTGGTCGGGCGGCTGCTGATGGTCGACGCGCGCTCGATGCGCTTTGAGACGCTGAGCTATAGCTGGGATCCCGACAATCCGCTCACCGGCGAGCATCCGACCATCCGCGCGTTGGCGGCTAATGCATGAGAGGTAACCATGGCAGAGGGGGAACGGACGATGAGGCTTGCTCGAATTCGCTCGTTGGGGTGCGCGCTTTTGGCGGCAGGGTTCTTGTCGATGGCATGGCCGGCGACCCGGGCTTTCGCGACCGACCTTCAGGTCTGCCACGACGCCAGCGGCGACACGGCGATCGCGGCCTGCACGCGCGCGATCGAGTCCGGCACGCTGTCGAAGCGCGAGCTCGCCATGGCCTATACCATGCGCGGCGTCGAGTGGCGCGCCAAGGGTGAACTCGAGCGCGCCATCATCGACCACACCGATGCGATCAGAAAAGACCCGACCGTCTACGAAGCCTTCTACAACCGCGGCAACGCCTACCGGCAAAAAGGCGACAACGACCGGGCGATCGCGGATTACACCGCCGCCATCCGCGTCCATCCGAATGATCCCGACGTCTACACCAACCGCGGCAATGCCTACCGCGACAAAGGCGACGACGCCCGCGCCAAGGCCGATTACGCGCGCGCCGACCGGCTCAAGCGATGACGGCCGCCGGGCGCGATCTATAACATAGAGGGAAGCACGCGATCCGGCGGCCGGTGGCCGTCCATGAAGGTGCGGATGTTGATGATCACCTTCTCGCCCATGTCGACGCGGCCCTCGAGCGTGGCCGAGCCCATGATGCGGCAGCAGCACGACCTTGCCGGCGCGCGCGAGCTTGACCAGCTTCGGGTTGACCGCCGGCTCGTGCTCGAACACGTCGAGCCCGGCGCCGCGCGATGTCGCCCGCCTCGATCAGGCGCGCGAGCGCGTTCTCGTCGATCACCTCGCCGCGCGCGGTGTTGACGATATAGGCCTCCGGCCGCAGCAGCTTGAGCCGGCGCGCCGACAGCAAATGATAGGTCGCCGGCGTGTGCGGGCAGTTGACCGAGACGATGTCCATGCGGGCGAGCATCTGGTCGAGGCTCTCCCAATAGGTCGCGTCGAGCTCTTCCTCGATCTTGGGCGCCACCTTGCGGCGGTTGTGATAGTGGATCTGCAGGCCGAAGGCGCGGGCGCGGCGCGCCACCGCCTGGCCGATCCGCCCCATGCCGATGATGCCGAGCCGCTTGCCCCAGATGCGGTGGCCGAGCATCCAGGTCGGCGACCAGCCGGTCCAGTCGCTGTCGGCGATCAGCACGCCGGCGCCTTCCACCAGCCGCCGCGGCACCGCCAGGATCAGCGCCATGGTCATGTCGGCGGTGTCTTCGGTCAGCACGCCCGGCGTGTTGGTCACGGTGATGCCGCGCTGCACGGCGGTGGCGACGTCGATATTGTCGACGCCATTGCCGAAATTGGCGATCAGCTTGAGCTGGTCGCCGGCCTTGCTCAGCACCGAGGCATTGATCTCGTCGGTGACGGTCGGCACCAGCACGTCGGCCGTTTTGACGGCTTCCTGCAACTGGGCGTGGCTGAGCGGCTTGTCTTCGGGGTTGAGGCGGGTCGTCGAATAGTTCCCGCATGCGCAATTCGACGCTGTCCGGCAGCTTGCGCGTGACAATGACCAGCGGTTTCTTGGCTTTGGGCATTCTGCTCGATCCGCGGCGTCTCGCGGCGCGTCGGGCGCCGGTTTAGGTCTCTTTAACCGTGCTCCCCCACACTGCGGCGCGTTCCGCATGCAGGCCGAAACCGTCACATTTCCCTAGCAGATGACAGTCGCAAGACAAAGCTTTGGCGCCGCAATGTTGAGCCTGGCGCTCGCCGCCGGTTTGCTCGCGCTGGCGCGGCCGGCAGCCTTTGCAGCCGGCGAACTCGCCACCGGCTCGGCGAGCGGATTGCCGGTGCCGCGCTTCGTCAGCCTGAAAGCCGACAAGGTCAAGGTGCGCCAGGGTCCGAACCTCGACCAGGACGTACGCTGGATCTACACGCGCGCCGGCATGCCGGTCGAGATTACCGCCGAGTTCGACAACTGGCGGCGCATCCGCGATTGGGAAGGGGCGGAAGGCTGGGTCTATCATTCGCTGCTGTCGGGCAAGCGCACCGCCGTGGTGGTGCCGACGCTCAAGGGCGATCTGGTGCCGCTCTATAAAAGCCCGGACCCGAAGGCCGCGGTGAGCCGCGGAATTGCAAGGCGGCGTCGTCGGCGCGCTCAAGTCGTGCACCGGCAGCTGGTGCGAATTCGCCGGCAAGGGATTCGACGGCTGGATCAAGCAAGAGCGCCTGTGGGGCGCCTATCCGAACGAGAAGGTGGAGTGATCTTGTCGTCACCGGGCATAGTCCGTCAAAGACGGGCGTGAACGCCCTTAGTCCCGTGACCCCGATCAGGGACGCAGTGCGCTTCTAAGCGAGATGGCCGGGCAAGCCCGGCCATGACAAATTCCGATTGTCGCTTTAGCTCTTGCGCCGCAGCCGCACCACCACGTCGACGCGCGCGATTTCATAGCCTTCCGGCGGGGTCGGCGTCTTGCCGACCAGAACCTCGGCGCTCGGGATGTCGAGCAATTCGTCCTCGCCCTCGACGAAGAAATGATGATGGGCGCTGGCATTGGTGTCGAAATAAGCCTTGGAGCCGTCGACCGCGACCTGCCGCAATAGGCCGACTTCGGTGAATTGGTGCAGGGTGTTGTAAATGGTGGCGAGCGACACCGGGACTTTGGCGCGGCTCGCCTCCTCGTAGAGCATTTCCGCGGTCAGATGGCGGTCGCCTTTGCCGAACAGGATCCAGCCGAGCGCCATGCGCTGGCGGGTCGGACGCAAACCGACCTGGCGCAGCATGGCCTTGACGTCGTGCCAGGGGCAGCCGGTCATCTGCGCGCGCTCCGCGACCGTCCCGGCGGGCAGCGTCGCAGGCGGCAGAGAGATGGTACGCGTCTGGCTCATCGAAACATCCCAAAAGGCCCGCTTCCGGCCGGACCGGCGGCAGACTGTTGCACGCGCAACATATAGGCAATAGCCGTTCTACATGCAACTTCTTCGCAACAGGGGTGCCTTTGACGGCGCGGCGGGAGCGGGATTTTGGAACCCGGGTTGTGGGCATGCGGCGCGGACGCCATCTTTGCCGGGCTAGGCCGGTATGTTACGAATTCCGCCCATGGGAATTCAGCAAAGCCCGCCGCGCGGGGACAACGCGCCAATGACGGACAAGCGTCACAGTTTCGAGTACGAGGACCTGCTTGCCTGCGGGCGCGGCGAACTGTTCGCCGAAGGCCCGCAATTGCCGCTGCCGCCGATGCTGATGTTCGACCGGATTTCGGAGATCTCCGAGCAGGGCGGCGAGCACGGCAAAGGCATGGTGCGCGCCGAACTCGAGGTGAAGCCGGAGCTCTGGTTCTTCCTCTGCCACTTCAAGGGCGATCCGGTGATGCCGGGCTGCCTCGGCCTCGATGCGCTTTGGCAGATGGTCGGATTTTTCCTCGGCTGGCTGGGCGCGCCCGGCAAGGGCCGCGCGCTCGGCCTGGGCGAACTCAAGTTCTCCGGCCAGGTGCTGCCGACGGTGAAGAAGGTCATTTACGGCGTCGATTTCAAGCGCGTGATGCGCTCCAAGCTGGTGCTCGGCATCGCCGACGGCTGGCTGTCGGCGGACGGCAACGTGATCTACCGGGCCTTCGACCTCAAGGTCGGCCTGTTCAAGCAGGACGAGGCCCTGCAGCCGAGCGGCGCCTGAGGCCCGAGCCCGCGGCATGCATGGTTGCCCAAGGCGGCCCATGGCCCATGTATGACGCGACCAACGACATCCGCGGTGCGAGTGAGGTGAAGCGGCCATGAGACGAGTCGTCGTGACCGGGATGGGCATCGTCTCATCCATCGGCAACAACACCCAGGAAGTGCTGGCCAGCCTGCGCGAGGCGAAATCCGGCATCAGCCGCGCGGAAGAATACGCCAAGCTCGGATTCCGCTGTCAGGTGCAGGGCGCGCCGACGCTCAATCCGGCCGATTCGGTCGACCGGCGCGCCATGCGCTTTCTCGGCGGCGGCGCGGCCTGGAACCACGTCGCCATGGAGCAGGCGATCCGCGATTCCGGCGTCGAGGAAAGCGACATCTCCAATCCGCGCACCGGCATCGTCATGGGCTCGGGCGGCCCTTCCGCGCGCGCGATCGTCGATTCAGCCGACATCACGCGCGCGAAGGGACCCAAGCGCGTCGGCCCGTTCGCGGTGCCGAAGGCGATGTCGTCGACGGCCTCGGCGACGCTGGCGACCTGGTTCAAGATCAAGGGCGTGAACTACTCGATCTCCTCGGCCTGCGCGACCTCCAACCATTGCATCGGCAACGCTTCCGAGCTGATCCAATGGGGCAAGCAGGACATGATCTTCGCCGGCGGCTGCGAAGAGCTCGACTGGACGCTGTCGGTGCTGTTCGACGCCATGGGCGCGATGTCGTCCGACTTCAACGACACGCCGGAGAAAGCCTCGCGCGCCTACGACAAGGACCGCGACGGCTTCGTCATCGCCGGCGGCGCCGGCGTGCTGGTGCTGGAAGAGCTCGAGCACGCCAAGGCGCGCGGCGCGAAGATCTATGCCGAAGTCGCCGGCTATGGCGCGACCTCCGACGGCCACGACATGGTGGCGCCTTCGGGCGAGGGCGCCGTGCGCTGCATGAACATGGCGCTCGCGACCTGCAAGGCGCCGATCGACTACATCAACCCGCACGCCACCGCGACGCCGGTCGGCGATGCTCAAGGAGATCGAGGCGATCCGCGAGGTGTTCGGCGCCAAATGCCCGCCGATTTCGGCCACCAAGTCGCTCACCGGCCATTCGCTCGGCGCCGCCGGCGTGCAGGAGGCGATCTATTCGCTGCTGATGATGAACAACGGCTTCATCTGCGAGAGCGCCAATATCGAGAACCTCGATCCGGCCTTCGCCGACATGCCGATCCTGCGCGAGCGCAAGGACAACGTCACGCTCGGCGCGGTGCTGTCGAATTCCTTCGGCTTCGGCGGCACCAACGCCTCGCTGGTGTTCAAGCGGCTGGATGCGTAATGCCTCGCCTGTCATGCCCCGCGCAAAGCGGGGCATCCAGTATCCGCGGTCTTGCATTGTCATGCGACACAAGGGTTACTGGATCGTCCGGCTTTCGCGGGCGATGACAGACGAACGGAGATGCCAATGCCGGGATTGATGCAGGGAAAACGCGGGCTGGTGATGGGGGTCGCCAACGACCATTCCATCGCCTGGGGCATCGCCAAGATGCTGGCCGCGCACGGCGCCGAGCTCGCCTTCACCTATCAGGGCGACGCGCTCGCCAAGCGCGTGAAGCCGCTCGCCGAATCGGTCGGCTCGTCTTTGGTCATGCCCTGCGACGTCGAGGACATCGCCTCGGTCGACGCGGTTTTCGACGCGGTCAAGCGCAAATGGGGCACGATGGATTTTCTCGTGCACGCGGTCGCCTTCTCCAACAAGGACGAGTTGAAGGGCCGCTTCGCCGACACCACGCGCGAGAACTTCATCCGCACCATGGTGATCTCCTGCTACGCCTTCACCGAGGCCGCCAAGCGCGCGGCCGCGCTGATGCCGAACGGCGGCGCCATGGTGACGCTCACCTATAACGGCGGCGACCGCGCCATGCCGAACTACAACGTCATGGGCGTCGCCAAAGCGGGGCTGGAAGCCTCGGTGCGCTATCTGGCGGTCGATTTCGGTCCGCAGAAGATCCGCGTCAACGCCATCTCGGCCGGGCCGATCCGCACGCTCGCCGGCGCCGGCATCACCGACGCGCGCTACATGTTCGCCTTCCAGCAGAAATATTCGCCGCTCGGCCGCGGCGTCACGCTGGAGGAACTGGGCGGCGCCGGGCTTTATCTGCTGTCGGATTTGTCGAGCGGCGTCACCGGCGAAATTCATTTCGTCGATTCCGGCTACAACGTCATATCCATGCCGCAGCCCGACGCGCTCAAGGCGGCGGGCGGGTCGGTGGAGAACGGCGGGCAGTAAGCCCTGCCAAAGAATGGCGGGAAGCGCGCAGGTGGCGCGGCCAAGCAAAACGGCCGGGTGATCCCCGGCCGTTTTCATTTCGTGTTACAGCTGCGGCTTACGCGGCCTTCTTCTGCGCCGCCAGATCGAAGCGATCCGCGTTCATCACCTTGGTCCACGCCGCCACGAAGTCCTTCACGAACTTCTCCTTGGCGTCCGCGCAGGCATAGACTTCCGCGAAGGCGCGCAGCTGCGAGTGCGAGCCGAAGATCAGGTCGACACGGGTGCCGGTCCACTTGACCGCCTTGGTCTTGCGGTCGCGGCCTTCGTATACGCCGTCGGCGTTCGGCGGCTGCCACTCGGTACTCATGTCGAGCAGGTTGACGAAGAAGTCGTTCGTCAGCGTCTCCGGCCTGCTTGGTGAAGACGCCGTGCTTCGACCCGCCGGCGTTGGCGCCGAGCACGCGCAGGCCGCCGACGAGCACCGTCATCTCCGGCCCGGTCAGCCGCAGCAACGCGCCCGATCCACCAGCGCCTCCTCGGGCGCCATGAACTGCCGCTTGCTGCTGATGTAGTTGCGGAAGCCGTCGGCGCGCGGTTCGAGCGGCGCGAAGGACTCGACGTCGGTCTGCTCCTGCGACGCGTCCATGCGGCCCGGCGTGAAGGGCACCTTCACGTCGACGCCGGCGTCCTTCGCGGCTTTCTCGACCGCCGCGCAGCCGCCGAGCACGATCAGGTCGGCCAGCGAAACCTTCTTGCCGAAGCTCCTTCTGGATCGCTTCGAGCTTGGCAAGCACCGTCTTCGAGCTGCGCCGGCTGGTTGACCTCCCAGTCCTTCTGCGGGCTGAGACGAATGCGCGCGCCGTTGGCGCCGCCGCGCTTGTCGGAGCCGCGGAACGTCGAGGCCGACGCCCAGGCGGTCGAGACGAGCTGCGACACCGTGAGGCCGGAGGCGAGGATCTTCGCCTTCAGCGCCGCGATGTCCTGCTCGCCGATCAGCGGATGATTCGACCGCCGGGATCGGGTCCTGCCAGATCAGCGTCTCCTTCGGCACCAGCGGGCCGAGGTAGCGCGCGATCGGGCCCATGTCGCGGTGCGTGAGCTTGAACCAGGCGCGGGCAAACGCGTCCGCGAACTGGTCCGGATGCTCGTAGAAGCGCCGCGAGATTTTCTCGTAGGCCGGGTCCATCCGCAGCGACAGGTCCGTGGTCAGCATGGTCGGCACATGCTTCTTCGACTTGTCGAAGGCGTCCGGGATCGTCGGCCTGCGCGCCTTTCGCCTTCCACTGCTTGCGCGCCGGCCGGGCTCTTGGTCAGCTCCCATTCGTTTTCGAACAGGTTCTTGAAGAAGTGGTTGCTCCACTTGGTCGGCGTCTGCGTCCAGGTGACTTCCGGGCCGCCGGTGATGGCGTCGGCGCCGATGCCGGTGCCGTGCTTGCTCTTCCAGCCGAGGCCCTGATCCTCGAGGGCGCCGCCTTCCGGCTCCGGCCCGACCAGCGACGGATCGCCGGCGCCGTGGGTCTTGCCGAAGGTGTGGCCGCCGGCGATCAGCGCGACGGTCTCCTCGTCGTTCATCGCCATGCGGAAGAACGTCTCGCGGATGTCCTTCGCCGCCGCGACCGGATCGGGATTGCCGTTCGGCCCTTCCGGATTGACGTAGATCAGGCCCATCTGCACCGCGCCGAGCGGCTCCGCGAGCTGGCGTTCGCCGCTGTAGCGTTCGTCGCCGAGCCAGGTGCCTTCGGGACCCCAGAACAGCTCTTCCGGCTCCCAGACATCGGCGCGGCCGCCGGCGAAACCGAACGTCTTGAAGCCCATCGACTCGAGCGCGACGTTGCCGACGAGGACCATCAGGTCGGCCCAGGAGATTTTCCGGCCGTATTTCTGCTTGATCGGCCACAGCAGGCGGCGCGCCTTGTCGAGGTTGGCGTTGTCCGGCCAGGAGTTGAGCGGCGCGAAGCGCTGCTGGCCGGCGCCGGCGCCGCCGCGGCCGTCGGTGATGCGGTAGGTGCCCGCGGCGTGCCACGCCAGGCGGATGAACAGTCCGCCGTAGTGACCGAAGTCGGCCGGCCACCAAGCCTGCGAGTCCGTCATCAGGGCGTGCAGGTCCTTGATCACGGCGTTGAGGTCGAGGCTCTTGAATTCCTTGGCGTAGTCGAAGTCCTTGCCCATCGGATCGGACAGGGTGGAGTTCCGATGGAGCATCTCGAGGTCCAGGTGCGTCCGGCCACCAGTCGCGGTTCGTGTGTCCGCGCGTGCCGCCGGTGAACGGGCATTTGCCCGCGCTTTTGTCGTCGGTCTTTGCGTCCATGATTGTTTCTCCGATCGCGTGCCCTGATTTGTCTGTGCACTTGTTCCCGAGGTAACTCGTGGTGCGCTTTTACGAAGCTCACGTCCATCAGGTCTAATCGTATTGTTGGGCCATGCCGATAAGCTATGCCGTATGGGCATGATCACGTTGTCAGGAACGCGCCGACGGCGGTGCTGACCGCCAGCACGGTCGCAAATAAAAAGGGCGGCCGTGCGGGCCGCCCTTTTGTCACGTTGCGATGACGGCGGTTACTCCGCCGCGCCGGCCGGCTGCTGCTCGGCCTTCTGCTTGGCTTCGAGGTCCTCGCCGGTCGCCTGATCGACCGCCTTCATGGACAGGCGCACTTTGCCGCGCTCGTCCATGCCCAGCAGCTTGACCTTGACCTTGTCGCCTTCCTTGACGACGTCGGTGACCTTGTTGACGCGGTCGGCGGCGAGCTGGCTGATATGCACCAGCCCGTCCTTGGCGCCGAAGAAGTTCACGAAGGCGCCGAAGTCCATCACCTTGACCACGGTGCCCTCGTAGATCTTGCCCGGCTCCGGATCGGAGGCGATCGACTTGATCCAGTTGATCGCCGCCTTGATCGAACTCGCCGTCGGCGGAGGCGACCTTGACCGAGCCGTCGTCCTCGATGTTGATCTTGGCGCCGGTCTTCTCGACGATCTCGCGGATCACCTTGCCGCCGGTGCCGATCACTTCGCGGATCTTGTCGGTCGGGATCTTGAACATCTCGATGCGCGGGGCGTGCTCGCCGAGCTCGGCGCGCGCCGCGGTCAAGGCCTTGGCCATTTCGCCGAGGATGTGCAGGCGGCCGTCTTTGGCCTGCGCCAGGGCGACCTTCATGATCTCCTCGGTGATGCCGGCGATCTTGATGTCCATCTGCAGCGAGGTGACGCCCTGCTCGGTGCCGGCGACCTTGAAGTCCATGTCGCCGAGATGATCCTCGTCGCCGAGGATGTCGGACAGCACCGCGAAGCGCTTGTCCTCGAGGATCAGGCCCATGGCGATGCCGGCGGTCGGCCGCTTGAGCGGCACGCCGGCATCCATCAGCGCCAGCGAGGAGCCGCACACCGTCGCCATCGAGGACGAGCCGTTCGACTCCGTGATCTCCGAGACGAGGCGGATGGTGTAGGGGAACTCTTCCGGCGTCGGCAGCATCGGATGGATGCGCGCGCCAGGCGAGCTTGCCGTGGCCGATCTCGCGCCGGCCGGGCGCGCCCATGCGGCCGGTTTCGCCGACCGAATAAGTGCGGGAAGTTGTAGTGCAGCAGGAACGTCTCTTTGTAGGTGCCCTGCAGCGCGTCGATGAACTGCTCGTCCTCGGCGGTGCCGAGCGTCGCGACCACCAGCGCCTGCGTCTCGCCGCGGGTGAACAGCGCCGAGCCGTGGGTGCGCGGCAGCACGCCGACTTCCGCCACGATCGGGCGCACGGTCTTCACGTCGCGGCCGTCGATGCGCTTGCCGGTGTCGAGGATGTTCCAGCGCACGATCTTGGCTTCGAGCTCCTTGAACACGCCGGCAACGCGCAGCTTGTCGTGCTTGGGTTCGGCGCCTTCCGGGAAGAAATGCTCCATGACCTTTTCCTTGACGGCGGCGACGGCGTCCTGGCGCTCCTGCTTCTGCACGATCGAATAGGCGGCGCGCAGGTCCTTCTCGGCGAGGCCGAGGATTTCCTTCTCGAGCGCGCTGTTGTCGGGCAGGCGAGATCGCGCGGCTCCTTGGCGGCCTTCTCGGCGAGCTTGATGATCGCCTCGATCACCGGCTGGAAATGCCGGTGGCCGAACATCACCGCGCCGAGCATGATTTCTTCGGACAGCTCCTTGGCTTCCGATTCCACCATCATCACGGCGTCTTGCGTGCCGGCGACGACGAGATCGAGCTGGCTTTCCGGCATCTCGTCGAGCGTGCGGATTGAGCACGTATTCGTTGTTGATGAAGCCGACGCGGGCGCCGCCGATCGGGCCCATGAAGGGCGCGCCGGAGAGCGTCAGCGCGGCCGAGGCCGCGACCATGGCGACGATGTCGGGGTCGTTCTCCAGGTCGTGCGACAGCACGGTGATGATCACCTGCGTGTCGCAGCGCCAGCCGTCGGCGAACAGCGGGCGGATCGGGCGGTCGATCAGGCGCGAGGTCAGCGTGTCCTTCTCGGTCGGGCCGCGTTCGCGCTTGAAATAGCCGCCGGGAATGCGGCCGGCCGCGTAGTATTTTTCGGTGTAGTTGACGGTGAGCGGAAGGAAATCGATGCCTTCCTTCGGCTGCTTGGCCGCAACGACGGTGGCGAGCACGGTGGTCTCGCCGTAGGTGGCGAGCACGGCGCCGTCGGCCTGGCGCGCTACCCGGCCGGTCTCGAGGGTGAGCTTGCGCCCGCCCCAATCGAGTTCAACTCGATGCATATCGAACATTGTCTTTGTCTCTCATGGTTTCCGGCGCGCTCCGAAAGCCATGAGCAAGACGGCGAGAGGCTGTCGCGCATTCCGCGATGCAACAGCGTCTGGCGATCCTGCCATGGCGTTTCGAACCTTGCCTGGTCGCAAGGCCGATTCCAAACCGGCCCTTGCCTAATCCCGGCGGCGCCTATCGCCGCCGGATCAAATCAGCGAATGCATGCTTGCCTTCGCTTCGGGTGAACGCGCGGGACGCAAGTCTCGTCCGGCGCGGGATAGAAATTATCGGCGGATGCCGAGCTTCTCGATCAAAGCCTTGTAGCTCGCCTCGTTGGTGCGCCGCAGGTAATCGAGCAAGGTGCGGCGTTGACCCACCATCTTGAGCAGGCCGCGGCGCGAATGGTTGTCCTTGACGTGGCTCTTGAAATGCTCGGTGAGGTTGTTGATGCGTTCCGAGAGGATCGCGACCTGCACTTCCGGCGAGCCGGTGTCGCCGGCCTTCTGGGCATATTCCTTGATCACTTCGGCCTTGCGGCCGGCGGTTACCGACATCGGTCATCCTTTCTTGCGGCCGGCTCTGCCTGTCAGGCCGGCCAGGTTGAACACGCGCTTGGGAACGATCTCGCCGTGGTCCACTTCGGCCAGGGCCAGGAGCTGGCCCTCCACCGTCACATAGACCGGCCCACGGAAAATGGGAGCGTCCCGTCCGCGCAACAAAACGGCTTGGCCGCGTTGCAGCCTTGCCGCATCCGCCCGCGCGATGGCCAGCGCCGGGATGTCGTCCAGCGCGGTCTCGACGGGCATGAGCGCGTCGGCGAGGTTTATCTCGCCGGCGGCGGCTCTATGGCACAGGGCCTCCAAATCTTCCAGTAAAATCATGGTTTCCGGGCCGAACGGCCCGACCGCCACCCGGCGCAGCGCGCTGACATGGCCGAAAACGCCCAAAGCGCGGCCGATATCGCGCGCCAGCGCCCGCACATAGGTGCCTTTGCCGCATTCGGCCTCGAAAACCGCGTGATCGGGGCCGGAGACGGAAACGAGCTCCAGCCGGGCGATATCGACCGGCCGGGCCGCCAATTCGACGCTTTCGCCGTCGCGCGCGAGATCGTAGGCGCGCTCGCCGTCGACCTTGATGGCCGAATAGCGCGGCGGGATTTGCTGGATGGTGCCGGTATAGGCCGGCAGCAGCGCGCGGAACGGCTTCCGCGGACGGGCGGTCGAGGCTGGTCTGGGTGACGCGGCCCTCGGCGTCGTCGGTATCGCGTTCCTCGCCCCAGCGCACCGTGAAGCGATAGAGCTTGCGGCCGTCCATCACGAACGGAACGGTCTTGGTCGCCTCGCCGAGCGCGATCGGCAGCGCGCCGGAGGCGAGCGGGTCGAGCGTGCCGGCATGGCCCGCGCGTTTGGCGGTGAACAGCCGCTTGATGACGCTCACGGCATGGGTCGAGGTCATGCCGACCGGCTTGTCGAGCGCCACCCAGCCATGCACGTCGCGCTTGTCGCGCTTGAATTGCTGCTTGCGCGCTTTGGCGGCGTCGCCGCCTGCGGCGATGCGGCGCTTCGCTCACTCATTCGCCGTCCCCGTCGTCTGAGATCGCGCGCCACCGGCGGCGAGCGCAGCAGCTTGTCGATGCGCTCGGCTTCGGCGAAACGCTCGTCGATGCGGAAGCGGATGTCGGGCGCAAATTTCAGATTGATGCGCTGCGCGATCTCGGCGCGCAAAAATTTCTTGTGGCGCTCGAAGGCGGCGATCACCTGCTCGGCGTCGCGCCCGCCCATCGGCATGACGTAGATGGTGGCGAGCCGCAGGTCCGGGCTCATGCGCACCTCCGGCACGGTGATGAGATGGCCCTCGATGACCGGATCGTGCACGTCGCCGCGCGTGAGCATCTCGGCCATGCGCGTGGCGCACCAGTTCGCCGACGCGCAACTGGCGCTGCGAGCCGCCGCCGGGCGCGCTGTCGCGGTGCTTTGTTTGTGCCGTGCCATAATTCAAAACTTCAGTCGTCATGGCCGGGCTTGTCCCGGCCATCCACGCTCGTCTGCTGCCGTGCAGGTAATCGTGGATGCCCGGCACAAGTCCGGGCATGACGGTGGAAATGGCGGAGCGATCAGCGCGCGCCGTGAGACTTGGACTCACAGCGAGCGTTGAATCGACTCCACCCGGTAGCATTCGATCACGTCGCCTTGCCGCATGTCCTGGTAGTTCTCGAAGGCCATGCCGCATTCCATGCCCGACGGCGACCTCGCGCACGTCGTCCTTGAAGCGCTTGAGTTGGCTGAGCTTGCCTTCGTGGATCACCACGTTGTCGCGGATCAGCCGCACATTGGCGCCGCGCTCGACGGTGCCGTCGGTGACCTTGCAGCCGGCGATGTTGCCGACCTTGGAGACCTTGAAGATCTCCAGGATCTGCGCGTTGCCCAGCATGGTCTCGCGCAGCGTCGGCGCCAGCAGGCCGGACATCGCCTTCTTCACGTCGTCGACGAGGTCGTAGATGATGTTGTAGTAGCGGATTTCGATGCCGGCGCGCTCGGCCGCCTCGCGCGCTTCCTTGTTGGCGCGCACGTTGAAGGCGATGATCGGAACGCCCGAGGCTTCCGCCAGCGTCACGTCGCGACTCGGAAATGCCGCCGACGCCGGCGTGCAGCACGCGCGCCGCCACCTCCTCGGTGCCGAGCTTGTCGAGCGCGCCGATGATGGCTTCCAGCGAGCCCTGCACGTCGGCCTTGACCACCAGCGGGAATTCCTTGCGGCCCGAGGTCTTGGCCTGCGCCATCATCTGCTCGAGCGAGCCGCGCATGCCGGTAGCGCGCGCCGCCGTCTTCTCGCGCTTCTGGCGGGCGCGGTAATCGGTGACTTCGCGGGCGCGGGCTTCGTTCTCGACCACCGCCAGGCGGTCGCCGGCGTCGGGCGTGCCGGAGAAGCCGAGCACCTCGACCGGCGTCGACGGTCCGGCGCTTTCGATCGGCTCGCCGGTGTCGGACACCAGCGCGCGCACGCGGCCCCATTCGGCGCCGGCCACGACCAGGTCGCCGACACGCAGCGTGCCGCGCTGGACGAGAACGGTCGCCACCGGGCCGCGGCCGCGGTCGAGCTTGGCTTCGATCACGGTGCCTTCGGCCGGCCGATCGGGATTGGCCTTGAGATCGAGGATTTCGGCCTGCAGGCCGATCATTTCCAGCAGCTTGTCGATATTGGTCTTCTTGGTGGCGGAGACTTCGACGTCGACCACCTCGCCGCCCATGGCTTCGACCTGCACCTCGTGCTGCAACAGATCGGTGCGCACGCGCTCCGGATTGGCGTCCGGCTTGTCGATCTTGTTGATGGCGACGATGATCGGCACCTTCGCCGCCTTGGCGTGATGGATGGCTTCGACCGTCTGCGGCATGACGCCGTCGTCGGCCGCCACCACCAGCACCACGATGTCGGTGACCTTGGCGCCGCGCGCGCGCATCGCCGTGAAGGCGGCGTGGCCGGGCGTATCGATGAAGGTGATCTTGGCGCCGGACGGCGCGGTCACCTGATAGGCGCCGATATGCTGGGTGATGCCGCCGGCTTCGCCCGCGGCCACGTTCGGCCGAGCGGATGGCGTCGAGCAGCGAGGTCTTGCCGTGGTCGACATGGCCCATGACGGTGACGACCGGCGCGCGCGGGCTGGTCGCTTCCGGATCGTCGGCGACGTCGAACAGGCCTTCCTCGACGTCGGCTTCCGCCACGCGGCGCACGCTGTGGCCCATTTCCTCGGCGATCAGCTGCGCGGTATCGGCGTCGATCATGTCGTTGATCTGCAACATCTGGCCCTGCTGCATCAGCAGGCGGATGACGTCGACCGCGCGCTCGGACATGCGGTTGGCGAGATCGGAAATGGTGATCGCCTCGGGAATCGTGACTTCGCGCACCAGCTTTTCCTTCGGCTCGTTGGAAGCATGGCCCTTGAGCCGTTGGGTGCGGCGGCGGAACGAGGCGACCGAGCGCTCGCGCACTTCGTCGGCGCGCAGCGCGGTGACCAGCGTGAGACGGCCGCGTTCTTTCGCCGGCGCGCCGCGCGGCGCCGGCGGGACGTGCGGTTGCGGGACGCGCGGCGCTGCCCGGACGGCGCGAGCGCGGCGCCTCCTCCTCGTCGGCTTCGAGCGCCATGCGCGCGCCCGGACCGCCCGGGCGCTTGGTTTCGTCGTCGCCCAGGCGCTTCTTGGCGACTTCGCCGGCCTTGCGCTTGGATTCCTCCTCGCGCTTGTGGCGCTCGTCTTCTTCGCGCTTGCGCGCCTCGGCGGCTTCGCGTTCGCTGCGGTCGACGCTTTCGCGCGAGGCTCGGCGGCGCGCTTCTTCCTCGGCGATCTTGCGCTCTTCGGCCTCGCGCACGCGGCTGTCGGCCAGCGCATGCGCGCGCGCGTCCATCTCTTCCTTGGTCAGCGTGCGCAGCACGACGCCGGAGGATTTCGGCGCCTCGGCCGGCGCCGGCGCCGCGGCGGCCGGCTTGGGCGGCGGCCGCGGCCGCGCGTTTCTTCGGCGCTTCGGCCGGCGCCGGCTCGGCCTTGAGTTCGGGCGCGCCGCCGATCGAACGGCGTTTGACCTTCTCGACCACGACCTGCTTGCTGCGGCCGTGGCTGAAGCTCTGGCGCACCACGCCCGTTTCGGTGCGCGGCTTCAGCGTCAGCTTGCCGACGCTGAGTTTCTTCTCGCCAGGGACCTTCGTTTCGCTCATTCCGTCCTAATTCCTCGTGCGCCGTCGGTCGGCGCATGTGCGCTGGGCCGTTTCTGGGCTTGATTTCCGGCCCGGAAGCGCTGCAAGCGCTCCACCCGAGCGATAAAAGTCTCGCTCACAGGCCCGGCAAGCAGGGCTGCATGTACCACATTTGGGCGGTTCAATGCCAAATCCAATTGGCCGCCGGCAAATGCGTCGATGACCGCGATTTCACGCGATTTTTCGTGCGTTTGGCGGCGCAGGGCCGCGTCGAGCTTGCGCTTGCCGTCGCCGGCGGCGTCGGCGGCGTGGATCACCGCCTTGAGGTCGTCCCGGGCGGCCGCCGCCTCCACTTTGGCGGCGCCGGTCAGCACGCGCCCGGCCTTGCCGGCCATCGCCAGCGCATCGAGCGCGGCCGCCTCCAAAAGCCGCTCGGTCGCGGCCGGCAGATCCGCGGCGACCTTGACCTCGCGCTTGAAGCCGCGGGCGAACACCTTGCGCGCGACCGCTTCGTCGATCGCCGCGCGCGTGGCGGTGATCCACAGGCCGCGGCCGGGCAATTTGCGCTTGACGTCCGGCACCACCTCGCCGTCGGGCGCGACGACAAAGCGCACCATGGCGTCGACCGGCATGACCTCGCGCGTCAGCGCGCAGCTGCGCTCCGCGCCGGGCACGCCATCGCGCGTCCCGCGGTCGAGCTCATTGTCCTGCGCCGTCGCCAGCATGACCGGTGCCATCTCCTTTACCGCTTTATTCTGCGCATGATCTTTTCCGAAAACCGGTTCCCACTTTTCGGGATCATGCGCTCGGCGCGGCTTCTTCCGCCGGCGCCTCTTCGGCCGGCGGCGGGGCCAGCTCTTCCTCGGTCACCCAGCCGGCTTTCAGCCGCGCCTGCATGATCAGGGCTTCGGCGTCCTCGCGCGAGACGTCGAGGCCGTCGAAGAAGCCCGGCTCGTGCTTGCTCTCGCCGTCCTTGCGCTCGGTCCAGCCGGTCAGATCGTCGGTGGCGCAGCCGGCGAGATCCTCCACCGTCTTCACGCCGTTCTCGCCGAGCTTGACCAGCATCGCCGTGGTGACGCCGGGCACCTCCTTGACCGCGTCCTCGACGCCCAGCTCCACGCGCTTGGCGTCGAGTTCGGCTTCCTGCTTGTCGAGATATTCCCTGGCGCGCTCCTGCAATTCGCGCGCGGTGTCCTCGTCGAAGCCTTCGATGCCGGCGATTTCCTTCTCGTCGACCAGCGCCAGCTCCTCGATCGAGCCGAAGCCTTCCGAGGCGAGCAATTGGCCGACCACTTCGTCGAGATTGAGCGCCTCGACGAAAATCTTGGTGCGGCTCTCGAACTCGGCCTGGCGGCGCTCGGATTCTTCCTGCTCGGTGAGAATGTCGATGTCCCAGCCGGTGAGCTGCGAGGCGAGCCGCACGTTCTGGCCGCGCCGGCCGATGGCCAGCGACAACTGCTGATCCGGCACCACCACCTCGATGCGCTCTTTGTCTTCGTCGAGCACGACCTTGGCGACTTCCGCCGGCGCCAGCGCGTTGACCACGAAGGTGGCGATGTCGGGCGACCACGGAATGATGTCGATCTTCTCGCCCTGCAATTCGTTCACCACCGCCTGCACGCGCGAGCCGCGCATGCCGACGCAGGCGCCGACCGGGTCGACCGAGGAATCGCGCGAAATCACCGCGATCTTGGCGCGCGAGCCGGGGTCGCGCGCGACCGCCTTGACCTCGACGATGCCGTCGTAGATTTCCGGCACTTCCTGCGCGAACAGCTTGGCGGTGAACTGCGGATGCGTGCGCGACAGGAAAATCTGCGGCCCGCGCGGCTCGCGCCGCACGTCGTAGATATAGGCGCGGATGCGGTCGCCGTTGCGGAACACTTCGCGCGGCAGCATTTCGTCGCGCCGCACGATCGCTTCGCCGCGGCCGAGATCGACCACCACGTTGCCGTATTCGACGCGCTTGACGATGCCGTTGACGATGTCGCCGATGCGGTCCTTGTACTCGGCATATTGCCGGTCGCGCTCGGCCTCGCGCACTTTCTGCACGATCACCTGCTTGGCCGACTGCGCGGCGATGCGGCCGTATTCGAGCGGCGGCAGCGGGTCGGCGATGGTGTCGCCGACCTGCGCGGCCGGGTGGCGCTTGCGCGCGTCTTCCAGCGTGATCTGGTTGGACGGGTTCTCGACGTTCTCCACCACCAGCATGTGGCGGGTGAGCCGGAGATCGCCGGTCTTCGGCTCGATCTCGGCGTGCACGTCGGTTTCCGCGCCGTAGCGCGAGCGCGCCGCCTTGGCGATGGCGTCTTCCATCGCGGCGATGACGATGCCGCGGTCGATCGCCTTCTCGCGCGCGACCGCGTCGGCGATTTGCAACAGTTCGAGCCTGTTGGCGCTGACAGCCATAGCTCAGTCTCCTCCTGTTGGCGGCAGGCCGCTGCGGCCGGTGCCGTGAATGCCTCTCTTGCCGTCGTTCGTTCTTGCGCGCCTCGCGCGCTTCGCGCTTGGCGGCCTTCTCGCGCCGCAAAGCTTGCGTCACCAGTTCGTCGGTGAGCACCAGCTTGGCTTCGCTCATATCCTCGATCGGCAGCAGACGCCTCCGGCGCCTCGTTCTCGCCGGCGTCGTCGCGGCGCAGCCGCGCGGTCTCGCCTTCCGTGCCGAGCAACAGCCCGCGAAAGCGTTTGCGGCCGTCGACCGGAATTTCCATCTCGATCTTGACGAGATGCCCGGCATAGCGGTCGAAATCGGACTTGCGCACCAGCGGCCGGTCGATGCCGGGCGAGGAAATCTCCAGCCGATAGGCGCGCTCGATCGGATCGGCGACGTCGAGCACCGGCGAGAGCGCGCGCGACACGTTCTCGCAATCCTCGACCGTCATGGTGCCGTCCGGCCGCTCCGCCATGATCTGCACGGTGCAGCCATCGGCGCCGGAAACCTTCACGCGCACCAGCCGGTAGCCGAGGCCCTCGATCACCGGCTCGGCGATCGCGGCGACGCGCGCCGGCAGCCCCGGCTCGGCGATCAGCCGCGGTTCGTTGTCGGGCGAGGCGGCTTCATTCGCCGCCGTTAAGTCGCGTGCCTGGCTTGCGGCCATTTGGGTAACAAAAAAGAGCGGGCCCCGGGGGACCCACTCTCAAAACCCATCCGGTTATGAGGGTGTATCGAACGTGCTGGAATATAGCGGTTTTTGCCGCCGTTGCAAGGCCGCGGCGCGGGTTTGGCGGCTAACCCTTCCTTCAGGAATCCAGCGTTAAATTTTGGCTAAATCCGCCGATCCCGCGATTTCAGGGCGTTTTGCAGGTTCCGTAATGGGTGCTTCCGCCTCCCTGCTTCCCGAATTGGAAGAGGTCGTCCAGCACGGCTCGGCGGAGAAACGCGCGGAAACGCTGCGCCGGATCACCGGGCTATTCCTCGACGGCGCGCCCCGCTTCAGCCCGCGACCATGTCGCGCTGTTCGACGACGTCATCGGCTGCCTGATCGAGCGAGATCGAGGTCAAGGCGCTGGCCGAACTCGCGCGCCGCATCGCGCCGGTCGCCAACGCGCCGGCCGGCGTCGTGCGCACGCTCGCCCATCATGACGACATCGCGGTGGCCGGACCGGTGCTGCGCCGAGCCCGGCTCGAGGAAGGCGACCTGCTGCGGATTGCCGAAACCAAGAGCCAGGCGCATCTGCTGGCGTTGTCGGCGCGCCGGGGCATCGGCGAGACGTTGTCGGATATTCTGGTCGCGCGCGGCAACCGCGAGGTCTCGCGCGCGCTCGCCACCAACAATGACGCGCGGCTGTCGGAGCTCGGCTTTTCGACTCTGGTCAATCGCGCCCAGCAGGACGACGTGCTGGCCGAGAAGGTCGCGCAACGCACCGACATTCCGCCGCGCCTGTTCCGCCAGCTGCTGATGCAGGCGAGCGAGGTGGTGCAGAAGCGCCTGCTGGCGCAGGCCAAGCCCGAGACGCAGGCCGAGATCCGGCGCATCCTCGCCAAGGTCACCGACGAAGTCGCCGCCAAGGCGGCGCCGCGCAATTACGCCACCGCGCTGGCGGCGGTGCGCGCGCTGCACCAGGCAGCGCAAGCTCGGCGAAGCCGACGTCGCCGAATTCGCCAAGGCCGGCAAATACGAGGAGACCATCGCGGCGCTGGCGACGCTCTGCTCGGTGCCGGTCGAAGTGGTCGACCGGCTGATGAGCGGCGAGCGCGCCGATCCGGTGCTGATCCTCGCGCGCGCCGCCGGTTTCAGCTGGCCGACGGTGCGCGAGATCATCAACGCCGCGGCCCGAGGGCCAGGCCGGCGAGCCAGGCGCTCGAAACGGCGCGCGAGAATTTCGAGCGGCTCACCGCGGCGACCGCGCAGCGCGTCGTGCGCTTCTGGCAGGTGCGGCAGGGCACGACTAGCGCGACGCGACGTTCGAGATCTCGACGTGCAGATCTAGACGCTTTCGTTCGGAAAATGAAATAGGCCGGCACGCGGCCTTCGCGCTTGGCTTTGGCCTCATAGCGCGTGCCGGCGGAAATCGGGCCAGGGCTTGCGCCAGTCGCAGGCGCGCTCCGCCGTCCAGACGAAATCCGATCGAGCGCAGCACGCGCGCCAGCGCATGCACGGCGTAGTCGGCGATGTCGGTGGCGAAGCGCAATTCGCCGCCCGGCTTTGAGGATGCGCGCGAGCCGCGCGAGGCTGTCGTCCTGGATGAAGCGCCGCTTCCAGTGCCGCCGCTTCGGCCACGGATCGGGATAAAGCAGGTCGATGCGCGCGAGCGCAGCCCGCCGGCAGCCAGTCGATCAGTTCGCTGGCGTCGCCGAAATGCAGGCGGACATTGCCGAGCGCGTCGGCGTCGATGGCGGCGAGCGCCTTGGCGATGGCGTTGACGAAGGCATCGCTGCCGATGAAGCCGGTGCGCGGATTGGCCTTGGCCTGCGCGATCAGATGTTCGGCGCCGCCGAAGCCGATTTCCAGCCGCACGTCGTCGGCGCCTGCAAACAGCGTGCGCAGGTCGGCGGGCGCCGGCCGTGGCGAGATCGAGCGCGAGGCGCGGCAGCAGCGTGTCGAACAGCGCCGCCTGCCGCGGCTTGAGCGCATGGCCCTTGCGCCGGCCGAAGAAGGCGCGCTGCGATGGCCTGTTGGCGTGACGTTCGCTCATGGTGTCATCGTCCGCGCAAGCGGACGATCCAGTAAACGCCGACGCGCATCTGGCACGACCGCGGCTACTGGATGCCGGCTGTCCGGCGCATGACAGCAGTACGAACGGCGTGCGCGAAGTCGCCTACTTCACCGCGCTCTTGATCGCGTCGGCGAGATCGGTCTTCTCCCAGGAGAAGCCGCCGTCCTTGTCCGGCGCGCGGCCGAAATGGCCGTAGGCCGCGGTGCGCCGGTAGATCGGCCGGTTGAGCTTGAGGGTGCGGCGGATGTTGGTCGGGCGTCAGCGGGAACAGCTCGGGCAAGCATCTTTTCGAGCTTCTTCTCTTCGACCTTGCCGGTGCCGTGGGTGTCGACCAGAACCGACATCGGATCGGCGACGCCGATGGCATAGGCGACCTGGATGGTGCAGCTTGGCGGCGATGCCGGCGGCGACCACGTTCTTGGCGAGATAGCGCGCGGCATAGGCGGCCGAGCGGTCGACCTTGGTCGGGTCCTTGCCGGAAAACGCGCCGCCGCCGTGCGGGGCGTAGCCGCCATAGGTGTCGACGATGATCTTGCGGCCGGTCAGGCCGCAATCGCCGTCCGGGCCGCCGATCACGAAATTGCCGGTCGGGTTGACCAGGAAATCGGACGGCCGCTGCGGCATCCAGCCCTTCGGCAGCGCGCTCTCGACCGCGTCGGCGATCATGTCCTTGATCAGGCCGGGCGTGTATTTCTTGCCGTTGCGGCTCTGCGCCTTGTGCTGGGTGGAGACGACCACCTTGGTGCAGCCGACCGGCTTGCCGTCGACGTATTTGCACGGTGACCTGGCTCTTGGCGTCGGGTTGCAGGTCGGACAGTTGGCCGCCGCGGCGCTTGTCGGCGAGAACCTTCAGGATCTTGTGCGCGAAATAGATCGGCGCCGGCATGAACGAGTTCTTCTCGTAGACCTCGCTCTCGGTGCAGGCGAAGCCGAACATCATGCCCTGGTCGCCGGCGCCTTCTTCCTCGCCGCCCTTTTTCTTCTTGGCATTCGACGCCCATGGCGATGTCGGGCGACTGGCCGTGCAGCAGCACCTCGACGTCGGCGCCGTAATAGGAAAAGCCGTCCTGGTCGTAACCGATGTCGCTTGCACCACGTCGCGCGCGATCTGCGCGATCAGTTCGCGGTTGACCACCGCCTTGTCGCCGTGCTTGCGGAAGAACGGCGCCTGGCCGCGGCCTTCGCCGGCGATGACGATCTTGTTGGTGGTCGACAGCGTTTCGCAGCCGAGCCGCGTGTTCACCTGGCTGTCGTCGGCGATGCCGAGCTTGATGTCGTTCTCCAGGAACGCGTCGAGCACCGCGTCGGAAATCTGGTCGCACACCTTGTCGGGGTGACCTTCCGAGACCGATTCGCTGGTGAACAGAAAATTCGTGTGCGCCACGTGCAACTCCTCCCATGGCGCGGCGTTCGCGTGCCGCGTCGTTTCAGGGCCGGGTGTTTCTTGCAGTGGCGAGCGGGCGAGGTCAAGATGCGGGCAGCCGTGGGCCGCGGTGGGATATGGGCTTGCGTTTAATCCTCTTCGCCGGCGATTTGCTCGACGAGATCGACGATACGGCGGCGCAGCTTGTTGTTCTTGATGCGCATGAACGCCTTGGTCAGCGACAGGCCGTCGGAGGTGGCGAGAAAATCGGAGACGTAGGCCGGCGAGGGCGCTTCGCCCATGCCGCCGCCGTGATGGCCGCCGACATGCGGCGCGCCTTCGAAGAAAAACGACACCGGAACTTGCAGGATATGGGCGATCTGCTGCAGGCGGCTGGCGCCGATGCGGTTGGTGCCTTTTTCGTACTTCTGCACCTGTTGAAAAGTCAGGCTGAGGGCGTCGCCCAGCTTTTCCTGGCTCATGCTCAGCATCATCCGACGCATGCGCACGCGGGACCCGACGTGCTTGTCGATCGGATTGGGTGCCTTCTTGACCATAACCATCTCCTATGTCGCCATCCAGTTCCGTAATGTCACATTTAATAGTACTGTTGCAATCCGTGATTTGTGCCTGCGACGAAATACAGCGCAAAATTTTTCAAGAATTAATTATAGTTTTCAGAGCTTTCGCATGGTCATAACGCACGCAGCTATGGCGGCTCGCCCTGGTTAATCCCGGCATCTCTTTAGTAGGAAAGGCAACCCTGGCGTCGGCTGCGCCGTTCTTCAATTCACGGCTGCATCCGTCGGCGTCCGACCATCAGCAGGCTTACTACCATAAATAGAATCAGGACGTAATCGCCATAGGTGACATAGGGCGTCGGCGCGATGGCGCGCGGCAGTTCGGCGTCGAGCACACCGACGGCACCGAGCGGCAAGGCGCGCAGCACCCGCCCGAGCGGATCGATCACGCCGGAAATTCCGGTATTGGCGGCGCGCACCAGCGGCAAGCCTTCGGCGATGGCGAGCACGCGCGCCTGCTGAAAATGCTGATAGGGGCCGGAGCTGATGCCGAACCAGCCGTCGTTGGTCACGTTGACGATCCAGCCCGGGCGCTCGTCGCGCGGCACCGCGCTGCCGGGAAAGATCGCCTCGTAGCAGATCAGCGGCAGCATCTTCGGCGCGCCCGGCACCTCCAGGCTGCGGCGGCGCTCGCCCGCAAGGAATCCGCCGGCGACCTTGGTGAGCTGCTGCAGCCCAAGGCTTTCGAGCAGGCGCTGGAACGGCAGATATTCGCCGAACGGCACCAGGTGCACTTTGTCGTAGATGCCGCGGATCGAGCCGTTGGGGTCGATCGCGTAGATCGAATTATAGGCGCGCGTGTGCCCGCTCGGCGACGGCGAGGCCTGCGCGCACCGCGCCGGTGACAAGCTCGGTACCCGGATTGAGCAGGCCGGCGATCTGCGCCAGCGCATCGGGCTCGCGCGTCAAAAAAAACGGAAAGGCCGCTTCCGGCCAGATCAGGATGGTGGCGTCGTGCACGCCCTTCGATTGCGGCCCGGTGACGCGGTCGGACAAAGAGAGGTAGCGCGACATCACCTCGGCCTTGGCGCCGTAATTGAACTTGGCGTCCTGCTGCAAGGCCGGCTGCATGATGCGCAGGCGCACGCCGTCGACGAATTCGGTCGGCTGCGTCGCGAGCCGCGCGAGGCCGAAACCCGCCATCGCCGCCAACAGCATCAGCGCCATCATCGGCGCCCGATAGGGATGCGGCGTCTCCGCGCGGTCGTCGGCGATCACCGCGGGCGTGGCGAAAATCGCGACCGCCAGAAACGTCAAACCCCAGATGCCGACCAACGATACGCTTTGCGCCAGCGCCAACGGCTGGGTGAGCGCATAGCCATAGGTGTTCCAGGGAAATCCGCTGAGCAGATGGCCGCGCAGCCATTCAGCGCCGGTGATGGTCACCGCCAGCGCGAGCACCCGCAACGCGCCGCGCACCCAGATCAGCCGCGCCAATCCGAGGCCGAGCCCGGTGTAGATCGCCAGATAGGCCGGCAAACCCGCGACCGCGATCGGCAGCAGCCAGCCGAAGGTTTTGGCATCGACCAAGAAGGCGTAGCCGATCCAATAAAGCCCGGCGAGGAAAAAACCGAAGCCGAAGCACCAGCCAGCCGCGAAGGCGTGCCAGAAGCCGTGTCCGCGGCCGGCGCGCCGAGCCGTCGACCAGCCAGACCAGAATGGGGAAGGTGAGAAACAGCACCGGCCACGCGTTGAACGGCGCCAGCGCCAGCGCCGAGACCGCGCCGGCGCACAACGCGATCGCCGCGCGCCGCCAGCCGGAGGCGAGCACGACGGCGAAGGCGATGCGCGTCAGCGTCACTGTTTGGGCGCGCCGGCCGGCGGCGCGGGGCTGGCGGCCGCCGCTTCCGGCTCATTGCGACGGCGCGGCTCGCGCGGCTTGTCGCCCGGCGCCTTCAGCCGCGTGATGCGCACGCGCTTGACCCGGCGCGGATCGGCGTCAAGCACCTCGAATTCGAACGGGCCGGGGCCCGGCACGATCTCGCCGCGCAGCGGCAGGCGGCCGGCGCGCGTCACCAGATAGCCGCCGAGCGTGTCGACCTCCTCGGCGGCGTCGCCGACGTCGAAGTCGTGGCCGACCATGCGCGCCACGCCGACAAGGTCGGCGCGCGCGTCGGCGATATAGGAGCCGTCCGGCTGGTGCACGACCGCCGGCAATTCGGCTTCGTCGTGCTCGTCGGCGATTTCGCCGACGATCTCCTCGACGATGTCCTCGATCGAAGCGAGGCCGTCGGTGCCGCCGTATTCGTCCACCACCAGCGCCAGATGGATGCGGGTGGCCTGCATGCGCGCCAGCAAGTCGATCGCCCGCATCGACGGCGGCACGAACAGGATTTCGCGCACGATCTTGGCCGCCGACAGCGGCATTGCGAGGTCGATGGCCTTGAGATCGAGGCCGGCCGGCAGCGGCTTCTTGCGCTTGGCATTCTTGGCCGGATCGACCGCGGCGCGCGCGGTCATGAAGGCGATCAGGTCGCGGATGTGCACCATGCCGACCGGGTCGTCGAGCGTGTCGTTATAGACCACCAGGCGCGAATGGCCGGCGCCCTCGAACATGCGCACCAGTTCGCCGAGCTTGACGTCCTGCTGCACGGCGATGATGTCGGCGCGCGGGATCATGAGGTCCCCGACGCGGCGCTCGCGCAGGCCCAGGATGTTGCGCAGCATCCGGCTCTCCTCCGGCGAAAAGCCGGATTCGCCGGGCGTCATGGCCTCGAGCACGTCCTTGAGCTCGGCGCGCGTGTGCCCGGCGCCAGCCGAACAGCTTGCGGATGGCGCGCACCAGCCAGTTGCTCGCCGTTCTCGGACGACGGCGGCACCGGCACGGGCAGATTGCGCGGCTCGTAGCCGAGGTTCGGGTGGGGAGGATCTGAGTCAGGCATCGCGGTCAGGCATTGCCCGTTTCATGCGTGCGGTAAGGGTCGGCGATGGCAATTCGGGCAAGCACATCGCGCTCCAATTGCTCCATCGTTTCGGCGTCGGAATCGGCGACGTGATCGTAGCCCAACAAATGCAGAAAGCCATGCACCGCAAGATGGGCGAGATGATGCAAAAACGGCGTGCCGCCGGCCGCGCTCTCGCGCGCCAGCGTCTCGTAGGCGATGGCGAGGTCGCCGAGCCGAGCGCGGCACCGGCCGCGGCCGGAAACGACAGCACGTTGGTCGGCTGATCGATGCCGCGCCAGACGCGGTTGAGTTCGCGCATCGCCGCGTCGTCGGCAAGCAGCACGGCGATCTCGCCGGCGGGCGCGCCGGCGGTGAGCCGCGCCGCGGCGGCGATGGCGCCGCGCACGGTCGCCTCGGATTGCGGTTCGGCGTCCCACAGCGGCGAGGCGATGCGGACGTCGATCGCGGGCGTCGTTCATGCCTTGCTCACCGCGCGCGCTCACGCGGTCGTAGGCTTCGACGATGCGCGCCACCAGTTCGTGGCGGATCACGTCCTCATGCGTGAAGGCGACGTGGCCGACGCCCTCGATGCCGTCGAGCAGCTTGACCGCCTCCGACAGGCCGGAGGTCTGGCCGGGCGGCAGATCGACCTGGCTCGGGTCGCCGGTGACGATCATGCGGCTGTTCTCGCCGAGCCGGGTGAGAAACATCTTCATCTGCATCGAGGTCGCGTTCTGCGCCTCGTCGAGGATGACGGCGGCGTTCGACAGCGTGCGCCCGCGCATGAAGGCGAGCGGCGCGATCTCGAACTCGCCGGCCTGCAGCGCGCGCTCGACGATGCGCGCGTCCATCAGGTCGTAGAGCGCGTCGTAGACCGGGCGCAGATAGGGATCGACCTTCTCGCGCATGTCGCCGGGCAGGAAGCCGAGCCGCTCGCCGGCTTCCACCGCCGGCCGCGACAGGATGATGCGGTCGACTTCCTTGCGCTCGAACATCTGCACGGCGTGCGCGACCGCGAGCCAGGTCTTGCCGGTGCCGGCCGGGCCGGTGCCGAACACCAGAGGATGGCGCTTGAGCGCGCGGATATAGGCGTCCTGCGCCGGCGTGCGCGCGCGCACCGGGCGCTTGCGCAAGTTGATCTCCTCGAACACCGGCGCGCGCGCCGGCCGGGTCGTAGTCGAACAGCGAGCCTTGCGCGATCGCCTGGCGGATGGCGCCTTCGACGTCGCCTTGCGAAAGATCGTGGCCGCGCTTGATCTGCTCGTACAGGCCCTCGAGCACGCGGCGCGCCTGCTCGCAGGCGCCGCGCGAACCGTCGATGGTGACGTGATTGCCGCGCTGCTCGGCGACCACGCCGAGCCGGCGCTCGATCAGCGCGAGGTTCTGCCCGTATTGGCCGAACAGGATGGAGGCGAGCCGGTTGTCCTCGAAGGCGAGCACGGTCTGCGTGGTGGCAGTTTCTTCCGAAGCTGCGGCGGGCGGGATCGGCGGATCCGGTGTGCGCAAGGGTTTGTCTCATGCTCCTGACTGCGGCGATGCGTTGCGGCGCCTCGGCGAGCGCGCCGAACAGGCGTGTTGCTGCCGATTTCGGTGACGGTGACGCGGCGCGAGCGAACCGATCAGCGCGCGCGGCGCCATCACCTGCACCGCCTGCAAATATGGGGAGCGGCCGACCAGTTGCCCAGGCAGCTTGCCCGGCTTTTCCAGCAGCACGTCGAGGGTGCGGCCGGCGAAGGCGGCGTTGAAGGCGCGTTGCCCGCGCGTGATCAGCGCTTGCAGCCGCTGCAGGCGCTCGGCTTTTTCCTCGTCCGCAACCTGGTCGTCCATCTCGGCGGCCGGCGTGCCCGGGCGCGGCGAATACATGAAGGAGTAGGCGCCGGCAAAGCCGACCTCTTCGACCAGGCTGAGCGTGGCGCGGAAGTCGGCTTCGGTTTCGCCCGGGAAGCCGACGATGAAATCCGAGCGACAGCGCGAGGTCGCCGCGCGCCTTGCGCAGCCGCGCGATGATGTCGAGATAATCCGCGCGCGTGTGCTTGCGGTTCATCGCCTCGAGCATGCGGTCGGAGCCGGACTGCACCGGCAGATGCACGTAGGGCATCAGCGCCGGCAGGTCGGCGTGCGCCGCGATCAGGTCGTCGCCGAAGACCGATCATGTCGCGCGGATGGCTGGTGGTGTAGCGCAGGCGCAAGATGCCGGGCACTTGCGCCAGCCGCCGCAGCAGGCGCGCCAGCGACCAGTCGGCGCCGTCCGGGCCCTCGCCGTGATAGGCATTGACGTTCTGCCCGATCAGCGTGACTTCGCGCACGCCGGCCTCGGCCAGCCGTTCCACCTCGGCGACGATCTTGCCGACCGGGCGCGAGATCTCGGCGCCGCGCGTATAGGGCACGACGCAGAACGTGCAGAACTTGTCGCAGCCTTCCTGCACGGTGACGAAGCTGGCGATGCCGCGCTTGGCGATGGCGTCGCGACTGCGGCGGCGCCAGCGCGTCGAATTTGTCTTCGACCGGAAACTCGGTGTCGACCACGCGCTCGCCCGATTCGGCGCGCGCGATCAGCTCGGGCAGGCGGTGATAATTCTGCGAGCCGACCACCAGGTCGACGCTGCCGGCGCCGGCGCACGATTTCCGCGCCTTCGGCCTGCGCCACGCAGCCGGCGACCGCGATCAGCATCTTGCGGCCTTGCGCGGCCGCCTCTTCCTTCAGCACGCGCATGCGGCCGATCTCGGAATAGACCTTCTCGGCCGCCTTCTCGCGGATATGGCAGGTGTTGAGGATGACGAGGTCGGCCTCGTCGGACGCGGCGGTCTCGGCGTATCCGGCGGGCGCCAGCGTGTCCGCCATACGATGGGAATCGTAGACGTTCATCTGGCAGCCGAAGGATTTGACGTGGACTTTGCGGGTTTTGTTCATGCCATTCAGGTGCGAACTCGGGGGCAATCTAGCCGGCTGCGCACGGCTTGTCCCCTGACACGATATCGTTGATTTTACAACGTTTTAAGACGATGCGCCTGCCCCGGCGCGCGCCGGGCGGACGGCCGTTGAGCGCGGCCGCCATCATGGCGCGCACCGCCCCTTCCAGCTGCCGGGTCATCGCCTTGCGGTCGCTGGCGGCGTCGGCGGCGACCGGCTCGCCGAAGGTCACCACCGCATCGATCGGCGCCGCTCGCGATCAAGGTTCTGATGTGCGGCATGAAGTCGAGGTCGCCGTACCAGGCGACCAAGCGGGCGGTGCTGGCGGCCCATCGGGATGCCGTGCAGCGCCGGTGTAGCAGATCGACATCGGCTGGATCCGGATGCCGCGCGCGCCGCCCGCTGCGGCCTGCTCGACCGCGCCGAGCAGCGCCGAGCGGAACGGCAGCACGCGGTTGCCGTCGCTGGAGGTGCCTTCCGCGAACAGCACCACCGAGACGCCGCTGTTCGAGCCGCGCGACGATCTCGTCGACCGCGTCGGCGGTCTGCTGCCGGCGCTGGCGGTCGACGAAGACCGTGCGCTGCAGCTTGGCGGTGACCCCGACCAGCGGCCAGCTTGCGCACCTCGCTCTTGGCGACGAAGGCGACCGGCGTGATCGAGCCGATCGCCACGATGTCGGCCCAGGACACATGATTGGAGACGAGCAGCACGGCGCGCTCGCGCGCCGGCTTGCCGACCACGCGCACGCGGATGCCCAGCAGCCGGCACAGGAAGCGGTAATAATGCGTGGCGATGAAGCCCCAGCCGGGCAGCCGCAATTTGTCGAGCAGCCACTGCAGCGAGATCAGAAGCGGCGTCATGGTGAAGAAGATCACGCCGATCAGCAGCGCGCGCGGCATCAGTGCTTGTCGTTCTTCGAGCGGCACGGCGTAGAGCTCGAGCCGGTGATCGACCAGCCGGTAGCCGAGCTTGCGCGCGACTTCGGCCTGCAGGCGCTCGATCTCCTCGGACTGGAATTCGATCACCTCGCCGCTGCGCAGATTGATCAGGTGATCGTGGTGCGCTTCCGGGCTGGTCTCGTAGCGGGCGCGGCCTTCGCGGAAATCGTGGCGCTCGATGATGCCGGCGTCCTCGAACAGCCGCACCGTGCGGTAGACGGTCGAGATCGAGATGTGCTCGTCGATCTTGGCGCAGCGCCGGTAGAGCTCCTCGACGTCGGGATGATCGTCGGAGGCCGCCAGCACGCGCGCGATCACGCGGCGCTGCTCGGTCATGCGCATGCCCTTGGCCGTGCAGAGGGCCTCGATCGAGTTTTTGTCGATTTTGTCCGGCGTTGTCATCGGTCTTGGTCTGCGCAGGCCGCCCGGCCGCTCTATCATATTGAGGACGTGCGGTCTGTGTCCATGCGCGGTTCAGCCAAGATCGCGCCGCAGCACCAGCGCGTCGGCCGCTGTGCCGCCGGCGCCGGCGTAATAATTCGGCCGCCGCGCCACTTCGCGGAAACCGGCGCGCTGGTAAAGCCGGAGCGCCGGCGCGTTGTGCTCGTCGACTTCGAGGAACACGGCGCGGCGCCCAGCCCGGCCAGCCGCCGCAAATGCAGGTCGAGCAGCTCGCGCGCGAGCCCGCGGCCTTGCGCGGCGCGCGCGACCGCGACCGAGAGGATTTCCGCTTCGTCCTCGACCAGCCGCGACATGATGAAGCCGGCGAACGTGCGTCCGGCGAGCGCGCGGTGCGCGATCACGTGGCGGTCGAGCAGCAGGCCGTCGACTTCCTGCTCGCTCCAGCCGCGCTGGAACGAGGCGGCGTGCAGCGCGGCGATCGCGGCGGCGTCGCGCGCTCTCGGCTTCGGACAGCTCCGGCTCGCCGCGGCCGAACAGATTGGCGAGAAGCTCGATCATCGGCGCGGCAGCTGGCCGGCGTCCTGCGGCTGGGCGTCGGGCGCGCGCAGATAAAGCGGCTTCGACCGGCGCGCCGGTGTCCTGCGCGGCGGCGCCGAGCCGCGCCACCCAGGCGATGTCGGGCGCGCCGCTCTGCTCGACGCGCGCGGGCGGCGGCTCGCTCGCCGGCCAGGCGGCGGCCAGCATGCCGCGCGGCGTTGCCGGCGAGCCGCGGCGCGCCGCTCGCGGCCGCGCGCTGCACCGCCTCGCGCAACGGCGCGATCCGCGGCGCCACCAGCGTGCGGCCGCCGGCGCCGAAGACTTGCAGATAGACATGCTCGTGGCGCGCATCGATCGCCGCCACCACCGGCACGCCGTCGTCGGCGGCGATCAGCGGCGCGGCAAAGGCGGCGAGCGTCGACAGCCCGACCGCCGGCTTGTCCGCCGCGAGCGCGATGCCGCGCGCCGCCGCGATGCCGACGCGCAGGCCGGTGAAGCTGCCGGGCCCGATGGTGACCGCGATGCGGTCGAGCTCGGCGAAGTCGACAGCCGCCGCGCGCATCACGCGCTCGATCAGCGGCATCAGCGCTTCGGCGTGGCCGCGCACCATCGGCTGCGATTCCTGCGCCGCCACGCGCCGGCGCTCGGTGTCGAGCACGGCGGCCGCGCAGGCCTCAAGCGCGGTATCGATGGCGAGGACGCGCATGCGACTTAGCTGTCATCATCCGTCGATGGCCGGGCTTGATCCCGGCCATCACACGCCTTGGTCTATCGCATGATCGCTAGAGATACGTGGATGCCCGGCACAAGCGCCGGGCATGACGCAGTGATTGCCGATTTGCAGGCGCTACATCGGCCGCACTTCGACCACGTCGGGCACGAAATGCTTGAGCAAGTTCTGGATGCCGTGCTTGAGCGTGGCGGTCGAGGACGGGCAGCCCGAGCAGGCGCCCTTCATGTGCAGATAGACCACGCCTTCCTTGTAGCCCTTGAAGGTGATGTCGCCGCCGTCGCCGGCGACCGCCGGCCGCACGCGCGTCTCGATCAGGTCCTTGATGGTGGCGACCGTGTCGGCGTCCTTGGCGTCGAAGAATTCGTCGCCGCCCGCAGGCTCGCGTCTCCGCGCCGCTGGCGAGCAACGGCGCGCCGGACATGAAGTGCTCCATGATGGCGCCGAGGATCGCCGGCTTGATCTGCTGCCATTCGCCGCGCGGTCTTGGTCACCGCGATGAAGTCGGAGCCGAAGAACACGCCGCCGACGTTGGGAATGTCGAACAGCCGCTCGGCGAGCGGCGATTGCGCGGCGGCCGCGCGGTCGGGCATATCGAGCGTGCCGGTCTCGAGCACGGCGCGGCCGGGCAGGAATTTCAGCGTCGCCGGGTTGGGCGTCGCTTCGGTCTGGATGAACATTTCGCGCTCCTTAATCCAGCGCACGAGCCTCCCGAAACGTTTCGGGTCGTGCGCATACGGGTTCAAGGCCCGTGGATTGCATCAGCTTACCGCCGATAGATGGCCCTCGCCGGGGGACGAGGTCAACGGGCCTTACGAACTGGCGTCGATGTCCTCGTCGCTGAGATGGCCGGGCACGATCGCGACCGGGATCGGGAAAGTTCCGGCGGTCTTGGCCAGGCTGGACACCAGCGGTCCGGGGCCTTCCTTGCCGGTGCCGGCGGCCAGCACCAGGATGCCGATGTCGGCGTCCTCGTCGATCAACTTGACGATCTCCTCGGCCGGCTGGCCTTCGCGGATCACCCGGTCGGCCGTGAGGCGCGCGATCTTCTTGATGCGCGCGGCGTATTTGTCGAGCGCCTTGTTGGCGGCTTCCTCGGCCTCCGCCTTCATCAGGTCGGCGACGCCGAGCCATTGCTGATTGCGTTCGGAGGTATCGATCACCCGCAGCATGACGATCTGCGACTTGGTGCGTCCGGCGCGCTTGGCGGCCCAGAACACCGCGCGGTCGCACTCGTCGGTGTCGTCGATCACCACCAGGTATTTGCGCTTGTGACCGGCCTCGTAGCTGCGGCGCTTGGTGCTCATGCGCGCGGAATGGTGGCATGGCGGGCGGCGCGCGCCGACAAGCGGGGCCGTCGGCGCCGTTTACGCGGCGAATTACCGCCGCACGAAGCCGACGATGTCCTTGACCGCCTTCATGGTCTCGGCGGCGATCGCCTGCGCGCGCGCGGAACCCGTCGGCCAGCACCGAGTCGATATAGACCGGATCCTGCGTCAGCCGCTTCATCTCCGCGCCGATCGGCCCGAGCTTGGCGACCGCGAGATCGACCAGCGCGCCTTTGAAGGTCGAGAACTGCCCGCCGCCGAATTCGCTCAGCACCTGCGCCTTGCTCGCGCCCTTGAGCGCGGCGTAGATGCCGACCAGGTTGTCGGCCTCCGGCCGCGGCTCGAGACCCTTCTCCTCGCTCGGCAGCGGCTCGGGATCGGTCTTGGCCTTGCGGATCTTCTGCGCGATGGCGTCGGCGTCGTCGGTCAGGTTGATGCGCGAATAATCGGACGGCTCCGACTTCGACATTTTCTTGGTGCCGTCGCGCAAGCTCATCACCCGCGTCGCCGGCCCCTGGATGATCGGCTCCGGCTGCGGGAAGAACGCATCGCCGTAGCCGTGCGCGTGGATCGAGGCGCCGAAATCGTTGTTGAATTTCTGCGCGATGTCGCGCGACAGCTCGAGATGCTGCTTCTGGTCCTCGCCGACCGGAACGTGGGTCGCGCGGTAGACCAGGATGTCGGCCGCCATCAGGTTCGGATAGACGTACAGACCGACCGAGGCGTTCTCGCGGTCCTTGCCGGCCTTCTCCTTGAACTGCGTCATGCGGTTGAGCCAGCCCATGCGCGCGACGCAGTTGAACACCCAGGCGAGCTCGGCGTGCTCGGCCACCTGGCTCTGGTTGAAGATGATGTGCTTGTTCGGGTCGATGCCGCAGGCGATGAAGGCGGCGGTCACCTCGCGCGTCGCCTTCGGCAGCTCGGCCGGATCCTGCCAGACCGTGATGGCGTGCAGGTCGACCACGCAATAGATGCAGTCGTAGCGCTCCTGCAGCGCCACGAATTTCACGATGGCGCCGAGATAATTGCCGAGGTGCAGGTTGCCGGTCGGCTGCACGCCGGAAAACACGCGCTCCTTGAACGCCATCGCCTCACTCCCGCGACTGTGGCGGGCCACATCGCATGATGGCGTTTGCCGCGCAACCCCTGCCGCGCGGCGACCGAAGTCGCGCGCCGGCACGGGGTAGCAATATCAAAGGCGGCGCCGTTCCGTTATAGGTGAGGCCGAACAGTCGGATCGTGGGGCGGGCCAACGGCGCGGGGGATTAGATGGGCAAAGACGAACTGATCATCCAATTGGTGAAAGTGGCGCTCGGCGTTCTGATCGCCGGATACTTTCTGTGGTGGAGTCTGGAAGTGCTGAAAAGGCTCCCCTCCTCACTAGCGCGCTTTGGCTGCGGCGGTCGCATTTGCCAGCATCGTCGCTGATTATGATGCGCCGCGCAGCAGACTCGCGTTGCCAGCGGCGTCGTCGCTCGTTATAGTGCGCCGCGCAGCAAAGAGGACCATGGCATGACCACCCGCTACGACGTGCTCGGCATCGGCAACGCGATCGTCGACGTGATCGCCCGCACCGAGGACGATTTCCTGGTGGCGCAGGGCATGCGCAAAGGCGGCATGGCGCTGATCGACGAGGCGCGCGCCGCCGCGATCTATGCCGCGATGGGGCCGGGGACGGAAAGCTCGGGCGGCTCGGCCGCCAACACCATCGTCGGGGTCGCGAGCTTCGGCGCGCGCGCGGCCTTCATCGGCAAGGTCAAGGACGACGTGCTCGGCCGCGCCTTCGCGCACGATATCCGCGCCGCGCGCGTCGCCTTCGACACCAAGCCGGCGCGCGAGGGCCCCTCGACCGCGCGCTGCTACATCATGGTGACGCCGGACGGCGAGCGCACCATGAACACTTATCTCGGCGCCGCGCAGGACCTGCGGCCGGACGACATCGACGAGGCGCAGGTCGCCGGCGCCGCGGTGGTCTATCTCGAAGGCTATCTGTGGGATCCGCCGCATGCCAAGCAGGCCTTCGTCAAGGCGGCGGCGATCGCGCACAAGAACGGACGCCGCGTGGCGCTGACGCTGTCGGACGCGTTCTGCGTCGACCGCTACCGCGCCGAATTCCTCGATCTCATCCGCAACGGCACGGTCGATATCGTCTTCGCCAACGAGCATGAGCTGCGCAGCCTGTATGAAACCGCGGACTTCGACAGCGGCGCGCGCGCGCTTGCAGCAGGACGCCAAGCTCGCGGTCATCACCCGCAGCGAGAAGGGCTGCGTGGTGGTCGGCCGCGACGGCATGGAAGCGGTCAAGGCGGTGCCGGTCGAAACGGTGGTCGACGTGACCGGCGCCGGCGATCTGTTCGCCGCCGGCTTCCTGGTCGGCCTGGCGCGCGGCGCCGATCATCGCACCGCCGCTCGGCTCGGCGGTCTCGCCGCGGCCGAAGTGATCCAGCACGTCGGCGCGCGGCCCGCGGTATCGCTCGAGGCGCTGGCGGCCGGAGAGCGGCCTGACCGCCTAGCCAGGCCGCATCATGCGGCCCGGCGGCGGTTGGCAACGCGATGCAAGGTCCCCGGCGATTCCATAACCGCCCGAATGGTGGGCCCGCAAGCCATCGGTAACCGCTTGGTAACCAGACGTGGTTACCGATTGTGAACCTTTGCCGAACGGGATCAGCCATGAGCAAGCACGAGGATACCGGCAGCGAGAGCGAGCCGGGCGCAACGCCCGCCGCGCCTGAAATAAAGAGCGAAAGCAAGAGCGATTTGCCGGCGGTCGAGTCGCCGCCGCTGTCGCCCGCCGCCGAGCCGGTGCCGGCGGAACCGCCGAGCGCGGCAACGGAAACCGCTGAGGTGAAAATCGACCCACCGGCGCCACCGGCGATAGAGGCGCCGAAGGTCGCAGAGCTCAAAGCCGATGCGCCGGCGGCGACAGTGACGCCGCTGCGCGCGCCTTGGTCGCTCAAGCCGCGGCAAAAGCGCCGGGCGCTGCTGGCGGCTTCGGTCGTGCTCGCCGCCGGCCTCGGCGGCGTGATCGGCGCGCTCGCCGCCGGCGGCTGGTCCTCGCGCACCGATGTCGCCGCGCTCAACGAGCGCAAGGCGCTGCAACATTCGATCGACCAGCTGCACAAGCAGGTCGCGACGCTCAAGGGCAACCTCGACAAGGCCAACAAGGCGGTGGCCGAAAAGACCGCGCTCGAAAAAGCCGCGCTCGAAAAGGCCAACAAGGTCGCAGCCGAGAAGGCGGCGCTCGAAAAGGCCAACAAGGTCGCGGCCGAGAAGGCGGCGCTCGAAAAGTCCGCCAAGCTCGCCCAGCCGCAGCACGCCCATAACCAGATCGCCAAGATCCCCGAGCGCTTCGAAAGCGCCGGCGACCCGGACGTCACCGGCTCGATCCCGTCGCGCGAGGCCGTACCGCTGCCGGTGCCGCGCCCGGCGCCGCAGATCGGCGTCGCCGAAACGCGGCCGGTGGTGCTGCAAGACTGGACCATCCACGGCTCGCGCGGCGGCTACATCTACGTGCGCAGCCACGGCGAAATCTACCAAGTGCTGCCCGGCGTGCCGCTGCCCGGCCTCGGCCGGGTGCAGGCGATCAAGCGCGAGAACGGCGCCTGGGTGGTGGTGACGTCGCGCGGCCTCATCGTCGCCAACCGCGACCGGCGTTCGTTCGAATAGGCTTTCACGCGCAAGCGCAAGGCGGCGCCCAAGGTCGTCCTTGCGGCGCCGCCTTTTCGTTTGGGCCGGTCATATCCGCGTGAGGGCGCTAGCCGGCTTGTGCGAAGCATGTCAGATTCGCCCCGCCTGAAATGCGGGTTCGGTCATGGGCGGCATTGGCGTGAAGCTGCTGGGCGCGGTGGGTGCGTTGGTCGCGGCGACCACGCTCGCCTCGGCGCAGGGCGCCGCGCCGCCGGCCGACAAGCCGGAAATGCGCACCAATTGCCCGGGTCTGGTGGCCGAGCGCCCCATGGTGGTGCCGGCGGCCTTCCGCCTCGCCGCGCTCGAATCCGACCAGGTGCGGCTGACTTATGTCGGCCACGCCACCTTCCTGATCGAGAGCCCGCAGTTGGTGCGCATCGCCACCGACTACAACAGCTATGTCAGGCCGAACGTGCTGCCCGACATCGTCACCATGAACCACGCGCACTCCTCGCACTACACCGACAATCCGGAAGCCGGCATCAAGCACGTGCTGCGCGGCTGGCTCGGCGACGAGAAGCCGGCGCGCATCGACCTCAGCTACAAGGACGTGCGCGTGCGCAACGTGCCGACCAATATCCGCACCTGGAGCGGGGATACCGAGCGGCACGGCAATTCGATTTTCATCTTCGAGATCGCCAGCCTGTGCATCGCCCATCTCGGCCATCTGCATCACACGCTGACGCAGGCGCAGCTCGACGAGATCGGCCGCGTCGACGTGGTGATGGTGCCGGTCGACGGCTCCTACACGCTCGACCTCGACGGCATGGTCGAGGTGCTGCACGCGCTGAAGGCGCCGCTGATGATCCCGATGCATTTTTTCAGCAGCTATACGCTCGACCGCTTCCTCGACCGCGTCCGCCGCGAATGGGACGTGCAGATGGCCGAGGTGCCCTCGGTGGTGATCTCCAAGACCACGCTGCCGGCCAAGCCGAAGGTGCTGGTGCTGCCCGGCCACTGAGCTTTCCGGAACCAAATTGCGGACTGTGGCGTTCTGCGGTGGCGGCAACCCACCCGAGGATTCCCGATGTTGCAGACTTGGAGCGCCTGGAAACGTTTTCCCGAAGCGGCGAGCGGCCGTGCAGCCGTGCCGCCCGGTCCGGGCGTCTATGAAGTGCGCCACAGCATGACCGGGCGCGTGGTCGCCTTCGGCCATGCCGCCGATATCGCGCAGGCCTTCGAGGAACTGCGGCGCTACGGCGCGGTCGGCCCCTTCGCCCGGCTGTTCTCCCGCCAGCCGTTGCGCACGGCCGATCTCGAATTCCGCGTCTGTCCGGCCGCCAGCCGCGCCGATGCGCGGGTCAACGCCCAGCGTCTGATGGGCATGCGCCAGACGGTCTGGCGCCGCCGCGTGGCGCAGGCCGGGGCGGCCCGCCTGACCGGCTGACGTCGCCGATAGACTGAGCGCGCGGCCGGCCATAGCGCCGGCCGTTTTGCGTTCGGCCAGGTTGCCTTTGCAAGCGGGCCCGATCGTATAAAGTCGGCCAGACCGCGAGCGGAGAGTGCCATGTTGAGCGCCGAGCAGAACGATCTCATCACCCGCGTCGGGCCGGGCACGCCGGCCGGCGCGCTGATGCGGCGCTACTGGCAGCCGGCGGCCTTGGTCGACGAACTTTCCGGCAACCGGCCGGTCAAGCCGGTGCGGCTGCTCGGCGAGGACCTGGTGATCTTCAAGGACGAGCACGGCCGCTACGGTCTGATCGGCCGCCGCTGCCCGCATCGCGGCACCGATCTCGCCTATGGCCGCCTGGAGGACGGCGGCTTGCGCTGCGCCTTCCACGGCTGGCTGTTCGACGTCGACGGCAAATGCCTGCAAACGCCGGCCGAGCCGGACGACAGCAACCTGTGCGCCAATATCAGGCAGAAAGCCTATCCGGTGGTGGAGAAGAGCGGCATCCTGTTCGCCTATATGGGCCCGGGCGCGCCGCCGGCCTTTCCGCATTTCGACTGCTTCGTCGCGCCCGCCAGCCACACCTTCGCCTTCAAGGGCATGATCGACTGCAACTGGCTGCAGTCGCTCGAGGTCGGCATCGATCCGGTGCACACCTCGTTCCTGCACCGCTTCTTCCACGACGAGGATCCGAGCCAAGGCTACGGCAAGATGTTCCGCGACCAGTCGCTCGGCACCGACATGCCGATGACGCAGATCATGCGCGAGTTCACGCGCCCGCGCATCGAGGTCGAGCCGACCGAGTTCGGCTTCCGGCTGGTGACGCTGCGCCAGATCAGCGAGCAGAACGCGCATGTGCGCGTCACCAATCTGATGTTCCCCAACGCCTTCCACATCCCGATGAGCCGCGAGATGACGATCACGCAATGGCACGTGCCGGTCGACGACGAGAAGCACTATTGGTACGCGATCTTCACCTCGTTCGGCGCGGCCGTCGACAAGGACGAGATGCGCCGCCAGCGGCTCGAGCTCTATCAATTGCCCGACTACATCCCGAACAAGAACAAGAGCAACGACTACGGCTTCGATCCGCACGAGCAGGAGCACGAGACCTTCACCGGCATGGGCGCCGACATCAACGTGCACGACCAGTGGGCCTGCGAGTCGATGGGCGCGATCCAGGACCGCACCGCAGGAGCATCTCGGCACGTCCGACAAGGCGATCGTCGCCTACCGGCGGCTGCTGCGGCAGGCGATCGAGCAGGCGGGCAAGGGCGAAAGGCCGATCATGGTGCTCGACGCGGCGCAGCGCCGCCTCGCTCACCGGCCCCGCGGCGATCGACGGCATCGGCCCGGCCGACGACTGGCAGGGCTATTGGCAGCAAGACCGACGCGGCCAAGCGCGAGGCCGCGAGCTGGGCCAATGGGACGCTGAGTCTCGGTGTCATCGTCCGCGAAGGCGGACGATCCAGTCATCACCGAGCTTTCGATTGATCGATGCCATTGCATAATCCGAAGATGCCGCCGGCTACTGGATGCCCCGCCTTCGCGGGGCATGACAGTGTGTGGGTAAGGCGATGCCGCCGCGCAAATCGCCCGGACTGATTTCGTCGACCGCCACGGCCTGTGGAGCGCCGAACAGGCGCGCGCGGCGCGCGAGGTCGAGCGCGCGATCAAGCAGCACAAGCTCGAAGTGGTGCGCTTCTCCTTCGCCGATCAGCACGGCGTGCTGCGCGGCAAGACGCTGCTCGCGTCCGAAGCCGCCGGCGCCATGCGCGACGGCGTCACCATGACCACGACGCTGCTCGCCAAGGACACCGCGCACAGAAGCGTGTTCCCGGTGTTCACCGCCGGCGGCGGCTTCGGCATGGCGGAGATGGAGGGCGGCGCCGATTTCGTGATGGTCGCCGATCCGGCGACGCTTCCGCGTCCTGCCCTGGGCGAACGCCACCGGCTGGCTGCTGTGCGACATCTATTTCACCAACGGCAAGCCGGTGCCGTTCTCGACGCGCGCGCGCTGCCGCGACGCGCTCGACGACGCTCGCCAAAGCCGGCTTCGATTATCTCGCCGGCCTCGAAGTCGAATTCCATCTGTTCAAGCTGGAGAACCCGCGGCTGGCGCCGGCCGACGCCACCTGGCCGCCGCAGGCGCCGGAGGTCGAGCCTGCTCACGCAGGGCTACCAGTATCTCACCGAGAGCGCGTTACGACATGCTCGATCCGGCGGTCGAGCTCCTGCGCCGCGGCGTCGAGGCGCTCGGTCTGCCGCTGCGCTCGGTCGAAGTCGAGCTCGGCCCGAGCCAGGTCGAATTCACCTTCCGCCCGCAGGCGGGCTTGGCCGCCGCCGACACCATGGTGCTGTTCCGCGCGGCGGTGAAGCAGATCGCGCGCCGCAACGGCTATCTCGCGAGCTTCATGTGCCGGCCGGCGCTGCCCAACGTGATGTCGAGCGGCTGGCATCTGCATCAGTCGCTGATCGACCGCAAGACGAGCCGCAATGCCTTCGTCGTACCGCGGACGGGCTGTCGCCGATCGGCCGGCATTTCCTCGCCGGCCTGCTCGCGCATGCGCGCGCGCGCGGCCGCTTTCACCACGCCGACCGTCAACGGCTACAAGCGCTACCGGCCTTATTCGCTGGCGCCCGACCGCGCCATCTGGGCGCGCGACAATCGCGGCGTCATGATCCGCGTGCTCGGCCAGCCGGGCGATCCTTCGACGCATCTGGAAAACCGCGTCGGCGAGCCGGCCGCCAATCCCTATCTCTACATGGCCTCGCAGATCCACGCCGGGCTCGACGGCGATCGCGCGCAAGCTCGATCCGGGCCCCTCCGCCGACACGCCCTACGAGACATCGGCGCCGCTGCTGCCGGCAACGATCTCGGCGAGGCGATCGCGGCGCTGCGCGCCGACGACTGCTTCCGCGCCGGCTTCGGCGCCGCCTTCATCGATTATTACGCGCACATCAAAGAGGCCGAGCTCGAACGCTTCCGCAAGGAGCAGGCCGACAGCGCCGAGGTCGACGCCCTGGGAGCAGAAAGAATATCTGGACCTGTTCTGATCTAGGTGTCGAGCGGGCCGCGCGCAGGCGCGCGCGGCTGATCAGACATGGCACCGACCGTTCCGACCATCGCCGACGATCTCGCAGGCGAGCTTGACCTTGGCCGGCACGCCGGGGCCGAACGATGCCGCGATAATTTGTCACGACCGGGTCGCTGGCGATGACGTCGCCCGCGATCCAGCCCAGCAGCGCCGCGCCGGCCCAAATGATGAACGGGAAGTAGTTGATCGCGGCCATCAGGATGATTGGCGCCGCCGACGATCAGCGGGAATGCTGACGCCCAGCCCGAACACCAGCAGCGCGAAATTGCCGTCGGCGACCGCCGCGACGGCGATGACGTTGTCGAGGCTCATCACCACGTCCGCGACCGCGATCAGCTTCACGGCGCGCCACAGGCTGTCGGATGATTTGCCGCCGTCCGACCTCTTCGCTCGGCATCAGCAGCTTGACCGCGATCCATAGCAGCGCCACGCCGCCGGCGATCTTGACATAGGGCAGCAGCATCAGCGTCGAGACGACGGCCGGCGAAGACGAGCCGCAGCAAGAGCGCGACGCCGGTGCCCAGCACCATGCCGGTCAGGCGCTGTTTCGGCGGCAGGCTGCGGCAGGCGAGCGCGATCACGATCGCGTTGTCGCCCGACAACAAGACGTTGATCCAGATGATCTGAAGAACGGATATCCAGAACTGCGGCTGCGTGTTGATGCCGATGCCGTCGAAAAATTCGGTCATTCACGATTCCCGTGCACTTCAATCACGCGATGTCTTCCGTGGCGCGGACGGCACGGGCCGCGCGCGGTCTGCAAGAGCCCGTGCTTGGCGCGCCATGCGGGGTCGCGCGTGTCTCGCCAGGCCGTGGAGAGAAGGCTGGCGATGCCGAGCGACGCCGATGCCGAGCAGCGACCATTGCAGCGTTTCGGAGCGCGCCGCATCGGGCGCGGAATGATCGAGCAGAGTCAGGTAAGGCAGCGCCCACAGCGCGACCAGCGCGGCCCAGTTGGTGAGCACGGAGCCGAGCGAAACCCGCGCCGGCCGGCGCGGCCGCGCGTTCGCCGCGCGCGCGTCGGGTTTGACCGTCAATGGATGTCGGTTCGGCACGATCCCGCCTGTCGGTGTCTCGTGCTCGAAAGATCAGGCTCGCCGAACGCGCCGACAACTCAGGATCAATACCCGGGCGGTCGCCCTTGGGTAATTTCACCCAGGGGTTAATATCCGGGGAGGCGTCGCGAGGAAGGTTTAAAGTGACGAGCCGAACACAGGCGGAGCGAGTTGCGAGCGATGGCTTTGCCGCGCGTCTTCGACGCTCACAAGTTGATCGTCGGGCTGGTCTATCTTGCGGCCTATGCGCTGCTCGACTGGATCAGCTTCATCGAGCCTTACGCGCACTTCGGCATCACGCCGTGGAATCCCGGCACCGGCCTGTGCTTCGTGCTGCTGCTGCTGTTCGGGCTGCGGATGATTCCGTTTCTGCTGCTGGGCCCGCTGCTGGCCGAACTGCTCAATCAGCAGCTGGCGATGCCGTGGCAGGTCGAGGTTTTGGCTTCGCTGCTGGTCGGCGGCGGCTATTCGATCGCGCTGACGATCTTGTTGCGGCCGAATCTTCGATTTCGATCCGACCCTCGGGTCGATGCGCGATCTCGTTTTGTTGACGGCGGCCGCCGTGGTGAGCGCCGCCTTTGTCGCGTCGGGCTATGTGAGCTTGATGATCGCCACCGGGCTGCTGCCGGCGGGCGATTTCGTCCCGGTGGCGCTGCGCTATTGGATCGGCGACGTGATCGGCGTGATGGTGGTGGCGCCGTTTGCGCTGTTCGCGATGACGCGCCGCCGCATCCTGCCGATGACGATCGAAACGCTGCTGCAATTCGTCGCGATCGCGCTGGCGCTGGCGCTGGTCTTCGGCCTCACGCAGGAGCAGCAGTTCCAGCTGTTCTACGTTCTGTTCCTGCCGATCGTCTGGCTTGCGGTGCGTGCCGGCTCGGAAGGCGTCAGCGTCGGGATATTGGTCACGCAGCTCGGCCTCATCCTCGGCATTCAGCTGTTGCCGGCCGGCACGTTCGACCTCACCGCGTTCCAGGCCTTGATGCTGGTGCTGGCGATGACCGGCCTCATCGCCGGCGAACTGGTGACCGAGCGGCGGCGCACCGAATCGCAGTTGCGCCTGCAGCAGGAGTAGCTGTCGCGCCTGGCGCGGCTCGGCAGCATGGGCGAACTCGCCGCCGCGGTGGCGCACGAGCTCAACCAGCCGTTGATGGCGGCGGGCACCTATACGCGGCTGGTGAACGACGCGATGAGCGCGGGGACGATCGACGTCGGCGTCGTGGCCGAGACGTCGAAAAAGGCGGTGGCGCAGGTCGAGCGCGCCGCCGAGGTCGTGCGCCACCTGCGGGCGCTGGTGCGGCTCGACCGCAGCAATCGCGCGCCGTGCAGGTTCGAGCGGATCGTGCAGGAAACCATCGAGCTGTGCCAGCCGGACCTCGACCGCGCGCAGGTCGCTCGTGCGCACCAGCCTCGCCGCCGATCTTCCGCCGGTCATGGTCGACCTGTTGCAGATCGAACAGGTCCTGATCAATCTTGTGCGCAATGCCATCGAGGCGATCGGCGAGAGCGGCGGCTTGCGCGGTTCCGTGCTGATCGCGGCGAAGGCGCTCGATGCCGATTTCGTCGAAGTCAGGGTCGCCGACACCGGCCCAGGTTTCCCGCCGCAGCTGCAACAGAACGCGTTTCTGCCGCTGGCTTCGACCAAGGCCGAAGGCCTCGGCATGGGGCTGTCGCTCTGCAGGTCGATTGTCGAGGCGCACGGCGGTCAGCTTTCGCTCGAAGACGGCTCGCAGGGCGCCGCCATCCGCTTCACGCTGCCGATCGCAAAGACCCCCAAGCCATGACGGCGCCCATCCACATCGCGATCATCGACGACGACGCGGCGGTGCTCGACTCGCTGCGAGCTCTATTTTGCCCGCCAGGACATCGAGACGGCGTGCTTTGCGGCGGCGGCCGGACTTTCTGGATGCGGTCGGACACGGTGCGCGCTTCGACTGCGTCGTGTCGGACGTGCGCATGCCCGGCATGACCGGCCTCGAACTGGTCAACCGTCTCAAGGCCGACGGCTTCGCCGCGCCGGTCATTTTGATCACCGGGCACGGCGACGTCGATATGGCGGTCGCGGCCATCAAGGTCGGCGCCTTCGATTTCATCGAAAAGCCGTTCGACGAGGCGCGCCTGCTGGCCAGCATCCGCAATGCGATCGACAAGCAGAAACAGCCCGAACCCGGCGCCGCCGAACTGGCCAAGCTGCGGGCGCGCTTCGACACGCTCTCGACCCGGCAGCGCCAGGTGATGGAGCTTGCGGTGACCGGCCTGTCGAACAAGGAGATCGGCGCGCAGCTCAAGATCAGCCCGAAGACCGTGGAAAATCACCGCGCCTGGGTGATGGAGCGCATCGGCGCGCGCAACATCGCCGAACTCGTGCGCATCGCGATGAAGGTGCAAGGGAATCGTTAAAGGGAAACCGTCAATGCCATACGCCGTCACGCCGGACAACGTGAAGCTCTATTACGAGGAAGTCGGACAGGGCACGCCCATTCTGTTCGTGCACGAATTCGCCAGCGATCACCGCGGCTGGGAGCCGCAGCTGCGCGAATTCGGCAAGCGCCACCGCTGCATCGCCTATTCCGCGCGCGGCTATACGCCGTCCGACGTGCCGGACGATCCGAATGTCTATTCTTACCAGCACGTCATGCGCGACGCCGTCGCCGTGCTCGATCATCTCAAGATCGACAGCGCGCATCTCATCGGCCTGTCGATGGGCGGCTATACCTCGCTGCAGGTCGCGCTCAATCATCCGCAGCGCGTGCGCTCGCTGGTGCTCGCCGGCACCGGCTCGGGCGGCGAGCGCTGGTACACGGAGGATTTCCACAAGCATTCGCGCGCGCTCGGCGACCAGTTCGAGCAAAAGGGCGCCGGCGACGTTGCCGCCACGTATGGCCACAGCGCCGAGCCGCATTCCCTTCGCGCTCAAGGACCCGCGCGGCTTTGCCGAATTCGCGGCGCGGCTGGCCGAGCACGACCGCGCGCGGCTCGGCCCATACCTCGCGCAACTTCCAGGGCGCGCGGCCCTCGCTCTACGATTTCGAGGCCGAGATCAGGAAGCTCAGCGTCCCGGCGCTGATCGTGGTCGGCGACGAGGACGACCGCTGCATCGAGCCGAGCTTGTTCCTCAAGGACGCGATCTCCGCTTCCGGCCTCGTGGTGTTTCCCAAGACCGGCCACGTGGTGAATTTGGAGGAGCCGGACCTGTTCAACGCGGCGGTCGGCGATTTTCTTTCGCGCGTTGAGGCCGGCCGCTGGCCGGCGCGCGATCCGCGCACGCGCGGCATCAGGCCGTTCCGCGCGGCGACGCAGTAATCGCGGCGCCAAGCTATTGTCGTGACGCCCGCTCAGGCTCCCAAACCGGGATGCAGCCGTACGTGAGGGATGGCGACAACCCGGTCTCTCGCGGCCTGAAGAACCTCCTGCTCTCTTTTGGGCAAACTGGGCAGGTCGCCGCCTTTGAAATAGCCGAGCGCCTTCAACGGGAGGGCCGGATCGTTCCCGAACATGGCGCTGAACGCGCCCAGAGATTTTTCAAGCGAAATTCTCGCACCAATTATTGCCGCGATGTCCGAATAATCTTTTGCTTCGGCGCGATCGAGGATCGCCTTTAGTTTAGTTGCCAACAGGTCTTCCAACGACGCCACCAGCAGGACGTTGTCCGCCGTCCGCAGCGGCGGGTTGATGTGTCCAATCGTTATGGTGCCAAAGAACGAAATCTTCACCGGATCGGCCCCGGTCTTGGCGGATACCGTAAGTGCCTGTGGGTCTTCTTGTACGGTTCGGGCATCTTTCAGAAACTGAAAGACTTTCACCAGCCGCGGCTTGTCGAGCGGAGCAGCGCTGAAAAAATCAAAATCGAGCGATCGCCGGTGCCCAAGATGGAGCGCTATCGCGGTGCCCCGGTAGAGGACGAAAGAGAGCGATGCTGCCGGCGCGAGCTGCGGCCAAATCTCCCTTTGAGCCGGCGGCAGGATCGCCGTGTGGGGCTCAAAGCTCAGCGGCATGCAGCATTCTCCGCGGAGGCTCGTCCGCAAGCGCCTCGCCCGTCGCCAATGTCAATCGGCCGCGCCAAAGCTCCCATGACCGGTTGCTGAACCAACCCGGCTCGGCTTGACGCATAATCTGGATCAGGTGCTGCGAACCGACGACAGTCTCGAGCCGCCGGATGTCGGCGAACGAGGCCAAGTCCATCGCTTGCGCTAGAATGCGCGACGGCGACCGCGGCGCGCCGGTCGGCTCCCACCAGAAATATCTGCGCTCCAACTCGGAGAGGAAGTCCGCCGGGATTTGTCCCAACGAATGATCCATCATCGGCCGCCTAAACGTCCACGCTCGCCGCCAGCGCGTTGTCCTGGATGAACTGGCGGCGCGGCTCGACCAAGTCGCCCATCAGCTGGTCGAACAGCACGTTGGCCTCGTCGACCTCCTTGACGCGCACCTGCAGCAGCGAGCGCGCGTTGGCGTCGAGCGTGGTCTCCCACAATTGCTCCGGGTTCATCTCGCCCAGGCCTTTGTAGCGCTGCAGCGAGATGCCCTTGCGGCCGGCGGCGGTGAGCCGCCTCGAACAGCCCGACCGGGCCGTGGATCGACATGGTTTCGTCCTTGCGGCGCAGCATGGCCGGCGGGGTCGGGCGCGGATAGACGCGTTGCAGGATGGGCGCGAATTCGTCGAGCTTGCGCGCGTCGGCGGAGCCGAGCAGCGCCTGGTCGATCATGCGCCGCTTCCTTCACGCCGCGCACCGTGCGCTCGAAATGGAAGCCGCTCTCGTCGAACGTGCCCTTCCAGCCGCGCTCGGTTTCCTCCTCGAGCGCGTCGAGCCGCTTGGCGATGTAGTCGGCGGCGGCGGCGCCGTTCTTCGGCGATCGTCGGTGACGCTCGGCGTTGAGCACGCCGGCGATCGCCGCCTGCTCGATGACCTTGCGGTTATAGCGGCTGTGCAGGCCTTGCAGGATGTTGCGGATCTGCGCGCGCCTCCTCGACCAGCTTGCGCAGGTCGGCGCCGGCGCGCTCCTCGCCCGAAGCGAGCCGCAGCACCGCGTCCTCGAGCCCGGTCGCGATCAGATAATCCTCGAGCGCGCGCTCGTCCTTGAGATACTGCTCGGACTTGCCGCGCGCGACCTTGTAGAGCGGCGGCTGCGCGATGTAGAGGTGGCCGCGCTCGATCAGCTCCGGCATCTGCCGGTAGAAGAACGTCAGCAGCAGCGTGCGGATATGCGCGCCGTCGACGTCGGCGTCGGTCATGATGATGATCTTGTGGTAGCGCAGCTTGTCGGCGTTGAACTCGTCGCGCCCGATGCCGGTGCCGAGCGCGGTGATCAGCGTGCCGATCTCCTGGCTGCCCAGCATCTTGTCGAAGCGCGCGCGCTCGACGTTGAGGATCTTGCCGCGCAGCGGCAGCACCGCCTGGAATTCGCGGTTGCGGCCCTGCTTGGCGGAGCCGCCGGCCGAGTCGCCCTCGACGATGAACAGTTCGGACTTGGCCGGATCGCGCTCCTGGCAGTCGGCGAGCTTGCCCGGCAGCGAGGAGACGTCGAGCGCGCCCTTGCGGCGGGTCAGTTCGCGCGCCTTGCGCGCGGCCTCGCGCGCGGCGGCGGCTTCCACCACCTTGCCGACGATCGACTCGCGCTTCCGCGGATGGATCTCGAACCAGTCCTGCAAAGCCTGGTTGATGACGTTTTCGACCACCGGCCGCACTTCCGAGGAGACCAGCTTGTCCTTGGTCTGCGAGGAGAATTTCGGGTCCGGCACCTTGCACCGACAGCACCGCGGTCAGGCCCTCGCGGCAGTCGTCGCCGGTGAGCGCGACCTTCTCCTTCTTGCGTGGTGCCGAGCGTGTCGGCGTATTGCGTGATCTGGCGCGTCAGCGCGCCGCGGAAGCCGGCGAGATGGGTGCCGCCGTCGCGCTGCGGGATGTTGTTGGTGAAGCAGAGCACGCTCTCGTGATAGGCGTCGTTCCACCACAGCGCGCATTCGACCGTGATGCCTTCGCGCTCGGCCTTGATCATGATCGGCGCCGGGATCAGCGGCGTCTTGTTGCGGTCGAGGAAGCGCACGAAGGCTTCGACGCCGCCCTCGTATTTCATCTGCTCGCGCTTCTCCACCGCGTGACGCCGGTCGGCCAGCACGATGGTGACGCCGGAATTGAGGAAGGCGAGCTCGCGCAGGCGGTGCTCGAGCGTCGCGAAATCGAACTCGACCATGGTGAAGGTCTTCGTGCTCGGCAGGAAGGTCACTTCGGTGCCGCGCTTGTCCTTGGCGTCGCCGGTCGACTTTCAGCGGCGCCACCGCGACGCCGTCGCGGAATTCCATGAAGTGCTCTTTGCCGTCGCGCCAGATGGTGAGCTTGAGCCAGCTCGACAGCGCGTTGACCACCGAGACGCCGACGCCGTGCAGGCCGCCGGACACCTTGTAGGAGTTCTGGTCGAATTTTCCGCCGGCATGCAGCTGGGTCATGATGACCTCGGCCGCCGACACGCCTTCGCCCTTGTGGATGTCGGTCGGAATGCCGCGGCCGTTGTCGATGACGGTGCACGGAGCCGTCCGGGTTGAGCGTCACCGTCACTTCGGTGCGATGGCCCGCCAGCGCCTCGTCGATGGCGTTGTCGACCACCTCGTAGACCATGTGGTGCAGGCCGGAGCCGTCGTCGGTGTCGCCGATATACATGCCCGGCCGCTTGCGCACCGCATCGAGGCCCTTGAGGACCTTGATCGACTCGGCGCCGTATTCGGCATCGGACGGGATATGGCGGGCCGGTTCAGCCATTGGCGGCACCCTCAAAACGTTCGGAAAATTGAGTCGGATTTGGCGTTCGGTGTGACACGAAATATCCGGCCCCGTACAGCGCAATCTAACCAGGCATAATATGTTGATTTGCAAGTCCTTTTTAAAGGGCTCGCGGGCCAAAAAGCACGCGATTTTTGGCGCCGAAAAACGCCGAATCGCGCAGTCGCCGTCGCCGGCGCCGTTTCGCGGTCATTGAAAGGCCGTCTCCGGCGTGCAATGCCGGCGCTGGCCGCGCGGCCCCTCGCAGACCGTCGCATTCGATGCGTTTGCCTCACCCGCCATATCGAAGTCCCGCACCGCCTGCGCGCCATCGTGCGCGCGCGGGAATCGAGCGTCATCGTGCTGGCGGCGCTGATCGGCGTGCTGGCCGGCCTGGTGGTGGTCGGCATGGGCGCAACTGGTCGGTCTGATGCACGTGCTGTTTTTCGGGATCGATCCCGGCGAGCGGCTGTCGGGGGTGATCTCGCTCGATCCGCTGCATGCCATGCTGGCGCCCTGCCTCGGCGGCCTTGTCTTCGGCCTGGTGAGCGCCTACGTCGCCCGCCGCCGCGGCACCGAGGTCGACCCGATCGAGGCCAATGCCCTGCATGGCGGCCGCATGTCGATGCGCGGCAGCCTGATCGTGGCGGCGCAGACCGTATGGTCGAGCGGCATCGGCGCTTCGGTCGGCCTGGAAGCCGGCTACACCCAGCTGCGAGCGGACTGGCCTCCGCGGTCGGCCGCGCCTTCCGCCTGCGCCGCGCCGACATGCGCGTGCTGGTCGGCTGCGGCGCGGCGGCGGCCATCGCCGGCGCCTTCGGCGCGCCGCTCGGCGGCGCTTTCTACGGCTTCGAGCTGATCATCGGCAGCTATTCGATCGCCTCGCTTGCCCCGGTCGGCATCGCCGCGCTGCTTGGCTATCTCACCGCGCAGGCCTTTACGCCGACCCAGCTCGGCATCGAATCCGGCACGGTATCGAGTCTCGCGGTGCACGACATCGCGATCGCCGCCGGCGTCGGCCTGCTTGGCCGCGATCTTCGGCATCGCGCTGATGCGCGGCGTTGCCGCCTGGGAGCAGATGTTCGACGCGGCTGCGGGTCAAGCCGGCGTTGCGCCCGTTGATCGGCGGCGCCATCGTCGGGCTGCTGGCCATGGTGTCGCCGCAGGTGATGTCGTCCGGCCACGGCGCGCTGCATCTCACCGGGCTGTTCAAACTGCCGCTGGCGATGATCGCGACGATCTTCGTCTTGAAGGCGGTTGCCTCGATCGTCTCGCTCGGCTCCGGCTTCCGCGGCGGACTGTTCTTCGCCTCGCTGCTGCTCGGCGCGCTCGGCGGCCAGCTGTTTGGCGCCGGCCTCGGCGCGGTGTGGCCCGGTTCGCATCCCAATAGCGATGCCTATGCCATCATCGGCATGGGCGCGCTGTCGGTTTCGGTGATCGGCGGCCCGCTCACCATGACGCTGCTCGCGCTCGAAATGACCGGCGATCTTTGGCTGACCACCGCGGTGCTGATCGCGGCGATCATTTCCATGCAGATGACGCGCGAGTTCTTCGGCTATTCCTTCGCCACCTGGCGCTTCCATCTGCGCGGCGAGACCATCCGCAGCGGCGCCGATGTCGGCTGGATCCGCGATCTCACCGTCGGGCAAATGATGCGCTCGGACGTGCGCACCACGCCCGCCGAATCGCCGGTTTCGGCTTTCCGCGAGGCTTTCCCGCTCGGCTCGACCAACCAGGTGGTCGCGGTCGACGAGGACGGCCGCTATGCCGGCATGGTGCTGGTGGCGGAGGCGCATGCCGCCGAACTGTCGGCCGCGGAATCGGTGCGCGCCCTGCTGCATCACGCCGACCACATGTTGCTGCCACAGATGACGGCGCAGGAGGCGGTTTCCGCCTTCGACCGCTATGAAGCGGAAGCGCTGCCGGTGGTCGATACGCTCGAGCGCCGGCAGGTCATCGGGCTGTTGACCGAGGCGCACGCGCTGCGCCGCTATTCGGATGCGTCCGAGCGCCAGCGGCGGGAACTGCTCGGCGAAATATGAGGGCGGCCGGTCGCGATCAGCGGCCGGTGAACTCGTGATCGTGCAATGCCGCGCGGCGCAGATGGTGGAATTCCGGTTCGTAGTCGGGGATCGGCCGGCTCATGGCAGCAAGCCCCGCCGCCAGAAGTTCGACGCGGTCGAAATCCCGGCTCATCTTGTCGAGCGTGCTGCGCAGGTCATCGATCAGCATTTCGGTTGCCATTTTGTTCCGCCATGCCTTCCACCCAATGGATTTCCTCCTGGGGTAAAAGCCATCCAGAGACGATGGTTCCTAAATTCAGCCGGGTTCCCGCCCAATTGATGAAAGGGAACCTTTGCGCGCATTGCAGCGCGCCGCTCATTCGCGCGATGTCACGATTCCGTGTTTCACCTGGAAAACTTGCGCGCGGTCCGCGATGTCGCCGAAGGCCGCGGGGTCGGCGCCGGTCATCCAGACCTGCGCGCCGAGCGCGGCGAGCGCGTCATAGAGCGCGGCGCGCCGCGCCGGATCGAGATGCGCGACCACTTCATCGAGCAGCAGCAGCGGCGCAAAGCCGGTCATCTCCTTGATCAGTCCGGCATGGGCGAGCACCAGGCGGATCAGCAGCGCCTTCTGCTCGCCGGTCGAGGCGTCGGCGGCCGGAATGTTCTTGCCGGCATCGCTGACGGCGAGATCGGAGAGATGCGGACCGTCGAGCGTGCGGCCGGCGGCGGCGTCGCGCGCGCGATTATCCTTCAGCAGCGCGCGATAGCGGTCCTCGATCTCGGTCGCGCTGTGCGCGGGCAGCAGCTGCTCCATCCAGCCGTCGAGCGCGATGTCGCGCGCGCGGAAATCCGTCGTCGTCGCGCGCTGCGCCAGCGCTGCCGACAGCCGCGCCGACCGTCTCGGCGCGCGCCGCCGCCACCGCCACCGCGACCTCGGCGGTCTCGTGCTCGACCGCGTCGAGCCAGTGCGGATCGCTGCGCGCGTCCTCGAGCAGGCGGTTGCGCGAGCGCAAGCGAGCGCTCGAGCGCGGCGACGCGGCTGGAATGCTGGGCATCGACCGCCAGCACCAGGCGGTCGAGAAAGCGCCGCCGCTCGGAGGCCGGTCCGTTGAACAGCGGGTCCATGGCGGGCGTCAGCCAGACCACGCGCAGATGATCGGCAAAGGCCGTGGCCGAGGTGACGCTCTCGCGGTCGATGCGGCATTTGCGGGCCGCGGAGGCGTCCTCGCCGGCCGGCGGATCGATGCCGGTGCCGAGCGTGGCGAGGCCGAGCATGCCTTCGATCTCGGCATTGACCGCCCAGCCGCCGTCGCCTTCCGAGAAAGCGAGCTCCTCCATGGTGGCGCGGCGCAGCCCGCGCCCGGGCGCCAAGAGCGAGATCGCCTCGATCAGATTGGTCTTGCCGGCGCCGTTCGCCCCGGTCAGCACCACCGGCCCGGCGCGCTCGAGCTCCAATTGCGCGGCGTGATAGCTGCGAAAGTTCGTGAGGCTGAGACGGCGGATCGCGGCGGCGGTCATGCGGAGTTTGTTACTCGTCATGGCCGGGCTTGTCCCGGCCATCCACGACTTGCTTCGCTTCAAGCGCCAAAGACATGGATGCCCGGCTACGAGGCCGGGCATGACGACAGCTGATCGACAGGTCGAAAGAGCTACACCCGCATCGGCATCAGCACGTAGAGCGCGCCTTTGGAATCCTTGTCCTGGATCAGCGTCGGCGAGCCGGGGTCGGCGAGCTTGAGCACGGCGACCTCGCCTTCGATCTGCGCGGCGATGTCGAGCAGATAGCGCGAGTTGAAGCCGATATCGAGCGGATCGGAATCGTAGTCGACCTCGATCTCCTCGGTGGCGCTGCCGGAATCCGGATTGGTCACCGACAGCATCAAGCGCCCGCCGGTGATCGAGAGCTTGACCGCGCGGCCGCGCTCGCTCGCGACCGTCGAGACGCGGTCGACCGCGGCCTCGAAATCCTTCTTGTCGACGGTCAGCGTCTTGTCGTTGCTGACCGGGATGACGCGCCCGTAATCGGGGAAGGTGCCGTCGATCAGTTTCGAGGTCAGCACCACGTCGCCGATGGTGAAGCGCACCTTGCCGGCGGAGAGTTCGACGGCGACCTCGCCTTCGCCGGTCTCGATCAGCCGCTGCACTTCGCCCGACCGTCTTGCGCGGCACGATCACGCCCGGCATGCCGGCGGCGCCGGCCGGCAGCGGCAATTCGCATTGCGCCAGGCGATGGCCGTCGGTCGCCACCGCGCGCAGCGTGGCGTTTTTGCCGGTGCCCGCCGCGTGCAGATAGATGCCGTTCAGGTAATAGCGCGTCTCCTCCGTCGAAATCGCGAACTGCGTCTTGTCGATCAGCCGCTTGAGCTCGGAGGCCGCGAGCTTGAACGAATGGCTCATGTCGCCGGCGGCGAGATCGGGGAAATCGCTCTCCGGCAGCGTCTGCAAGGTGAAGCGCGAGCGCCCGGCGCGGATGGTGAGGACGGCGCGGTCGCCGGTGCCCTCGAGCACGATCTGCGCGCCCTCCGGCAGCTTGCGCACGATGTCGTAGATCATGTGCGCCGGCACGGTGGTCGAGCCGCCGGGCGAGACTTCCGCCGCGATCGAGTCGGTCACTTCGAGGTCGAGGTCGGTTGCCTTCAGGCTGAGCTTGCCGTCTTCGGCCTTGATCAGCACGTTGGCGAGAATCGGGATGGTGTTGCGCCGCTCCACCACGCGGTGCACGTGGCCCAGCGATTTCAAAAGCGCGCTTCGCTCGACGGTGATTTTCATGGGAACGCCCGTTTCAACGGACAAAAGTGACGCGCCGGCGCGAAAACCGCAAGGGTTCTGCGGCGAAAGCGGTCCGTATCCCCCAGAAGGTTTCAGCCGGCGAGGCCGAAAAAGCCTCGCCCCGGGACCGCCGGGACGAGGCCTTGCACCGCCGCGCGCAGAGGCTGACGCCGGCTATTCCTGTAATTGCCGCTTCAGGATTTCGATCTCCTCGGCCAGCGCCATGTCGGCGCCGACCAGGCCCTCGATCTTGCGCACGGCGTGCAGCACGGTGGTGTGGTCGCGGCCGCCGAACCTGCGGCCGATTTCCGGCAGCGAACGCAAAGTCAGCGTCTTGGCGAGATACATCGCGACCTGCCGCGGGCGGACGACATTGGCGGTGCGGCGCGAGGACAGAAGGTCGGAGCGGCTCACGTTATATTGCCGCGCCACCACCCGCTGGATGTCCTCGATCTTGACCCGTTTGGGCTCCTGCGGGCGGATCAGATCGCGCACCTCGCGCTCGGCCATTTCCAGCGTCACGGCATGGCCGGTGAGCTTGTTATGGGCGAGCAGGCGGTTGAGCGCGCCTTCCAGATCGCGGCCGTTATGGGTGACGGTCTTGGCGATATAGCCGAGCACCGGTCCCGGCACGTCGAAGCTTGGGTGATGCGTGCGCGCCGCTGTCACGCGGGACTTGAGGATTTCGAAGCGCAATTCCTCGCCCAAGCGGGCCCATTTCGACCACCAGCCCGCCGGCCAGCCGCGAGCGCACGCGGTCGTCGAAGGTCTCGAGATCGGAGGGCGGTCGGTCGGAGGCGATCACGACCTGCCGGCCGGCATCGATCAAGGCATTGAGCGTGTGGCAGAATTCGGCCTGGGTCGACTTGCCTTGCAGGAATTGCAGGTCGTCGATCACCAGGACGCCGATGCCGCGCAACGCGTCCTTGAAGGCGAGCGCGGTCTGCGTGCGCAGCGCCGAGACGAAGCCGTACATGAATTTCTCGGCGGTCAGATAAAGCGCCTTGCGCTCGCCGGCGCTGTTGCCGGCCCAGGTGATGGCCTGCAGCAGATGGGTCTTGCCGAGGCCGACGCCGGCATGGATGTAGAGCGGATTGAACATCACCGCGTCGCCGCGCTTGGCCGAGGCCACCTGCTTGGCCGCGGCATGCGCGAGCGTGTTGGAGCGGCCGACCACGAAGCTGTCGAAGGTCAGCCGCGGATCGAGCGGCGAGCCGCCGAGCGCCTCGTGCACGTTGGCTTCGCCGATGCTCATCGGCCGGTGGGCCGCACCGTTGCCGTTGCCGAGGCGATGACCGTCGACGGTCTCGGTCTCGGGCCTCGGCTTGACCGCGCTCATGCGCGTCGCCGAGCGCACCAGCAGCTCGATGCAGCGCACGTCGGTCTCGACCGCTTGCCAACAGGCGAGCACCCGTTCGGCATAGCGCGACTGAATCCAGCTCTTGAGGAATTGCGTCGGCACCGACAGGCGCACGGTTCCGTCTTCGACCGTTTCCAGGTCCATGCGCGCAAACCAACTTGAATAGATGTCTTCGCCGACTTCCGCGCGCAGGCGTTGCTGCACCTTCGACCAGTTTTCCTGAACCGCGTTGGACATTTTCTTGGTCTCTATCCGATTGAATGGTTGAAACGGACTCGAGGTTTGGTCGGCTTAGGCGGACAGCGATGCCGCCAACGCGCCGGACAGGACGCAACGACACTTCAAGCAAGGACGATGTCGGGGAGTTGATGGCGGGGCCGCCAGGCCCCCTCGTCATCGAGACACCGCCGCCCAGTCGAGTGGCTTGCGTCTCAGCCGGCAGGCGGCGTCGCGCCGCGGATACCGCCAAGACCGGCGCAGGCGACGCAGAACGGTACAGCGGTGCAGGAGTTGGAACTCATGTCGGTCAGGCTTGAGCCCGCATTGGACATTGTTGATCCGGAAATGCGGATCAGTGATGCGGTCCCAGCTTTCGACATGACGTTTCCCCCTCGTTGTCTCTCGGGCTGTTGCCCTTCGGTCTATCTCGCGCCCGCATTTTCCCCCGGTCAAGCTCGCGCCGAAAATATTCCGACGCGTTACACCGGATCGTGCGGGAAGCCGACGCTCGTGTCGGCTCCGGCAAGGACGGATGATGCGATCGGCTGACGCCATCCACCGACACGGCGCAGCCGTACTCATCCGCTGATGAGCGTGAACTCGACCTTTGTTTTGCTGACGCCCGGTGAATTCCGAGCGCAAGGAGACGATACATTAGCGATGAGTATGGGCAATCGGATTCAATCGAAGGAATCGAGCGCGTGCCACGAATTCGCCGCGCCGCGGCGACGCTCGCGTAACCTTTCTGTTTTTAACATGTTGTGATTCGCGCAGAATCCGCTGCGGCCAACTCCATTATACCAGCGCGCGCCGATGCGATTATTTCTTTCGGGCGCCGGCCGGAAATGCTTGTGCCGCAGCGATTCTCGAAGTCCCCTCGTTTTATTCCCGATAAGTCGTTAGCGGGGCGAAAAAATTTCTGCGCGAATTCCAGCGTAGCCTGTTGTGAGAAGTGCCGATGGCATCGGCCTCAAGCTTCGCCCGGCCGCGCGTTCGCCGCCGGCGCAGCGAATGGAACAGAATTTTACAGCGGGCGATTGAAAGTTCGGCGACGGGACCGGCGATCCGCTGCAAACGGCGCGAATTCGACAAGAAAAAGCCCGGCGTCGCGCCGGGCCCGGCAATTTGAGATTAATTTGAAGCGCGCGCCGTCCGCGCGCTCATTTGCCGAGCTTGGCGATGCGATGCGCGAGCCGTGAAACTTTTCGGCTGGCGTTGTTCTTGTGAACCGTTCCGCGTTGCGCGGCGCGCATGATCGCCGGCTCGGCTTCCTTGAAAGCCGTCAGCGCCGCGTTACGGTCGCCGCTTGCGATCGCTTCCTCGACCCTGCGCACCGAACCGCGCAAGGCGGAGCGGCGCGACTTGTTGACCTCGGTGCGGCGCGCGATCTGGCGCGTGGCTTTGCGGGCGGACTTGGTGTTGGCCATGTCTTACTCGTTTATCGGCGCTTGCAGCGGAAAACCCGCGCAAATCTGCCGGATTTGCAAAGAAAAGGAGGGCGGCGAGAGTTTCGCCGCCACGGGCGAGGCTTATAGGCAAGGCGGCCGCGGGCGTCAACGCCGCCAAACAACGGCTAAGCGACGCGTTTTGCCCGAACCGAGTCGTGGCCGGCGATGACCGCGGCGCGGTCGGCGGCCGAGAAGGCGCGCGAGCGGCGGCTTGACCCGCGCCAGCGCCGGATCGCCATGGATATGCGCGAGCAGCGCCTTGACGCCCGGCGACCAGCGGCTTGCCGTCGAACAGCTTGCGGATCGCGACCGCCGCCTCCAGCGCGGCGGTATCGCCGCTGTTCCAGGCGCGTGCGCACAGATCGGCGTTGCAATTGGCGGTGGCGGAGATGCAGCCGGCGAAATCGCCGCGCGCGCGCCTCGAGCAGCGCCGCCTCGGTCGACGGGAACACCGCGAAACTCTTCGAAATGGCGGCGGCCGAGCGCGCATAGGCCATGTCGCCGGAGGAATCCTTCAGTCCCACGATACGGGACGAAAACGAATCCAACAGCCGGCGGATCAGCCCGACGTGCCAGGGCAGGCCCGACATCGCCGGGAAATGATAGAGGTAAAGCGGGATCGGCTTTTCGGCCGTCGCCTGCACGATGGTTTCGATGTAGGCGAACAGCCCGTCGTCCGGCACGCCTTTATAGTAGAACGGCGGCAGCAGCAGCGCGCCGGCAAAGCCGAGCTCGGCGGCATGGCGGGTGAGCGCGACCGCGTCGGAGACCGCCGCGGCGCCGGTGCCCACCATCAATCGTTCCATCGGCAGGCCGTTGGCCTGATAGGCGCTCATCACCGATTTGCGCTCTTGCAGCGAGAACGAGGTGGCCTCGCCGGTGGTGCCGAGCACATTGAGGCGCGTCGCAGCCGTGGTCGAGCAGGTGGCGCGCAAGCGACAGCGCGCGGTCGAGGTCGGGCGCACCGTCGGCGGCGACGGGGGTGGCGATGGCGGCGATCACGCCGGAGAGTGTGGCTTGGGTCATGACGGCGTCCGTCGTTTACTGTGCGGCGATAGTTCCGCGAAGCCAAGGATATAGCCTTCGGGGTCCATGCCTGCATAGACTTGGTCCGGCGGCGCGCTTCAGCCGCTCACATTATAGGCGGCGAGCGCCGCCATGTTGACCAGCTGGTTGTCCTTGGCGCCGAGCTGGACGATCTGCACCGGCCGGTCGAGCCCGACCAGCAGCGGCCCGATGACGGTGGCGCCGCCCAGTTCCTGCAGCATCTTGGTCGAGATCGAGGCCGAGTGGAACGCCGGCATCACCAGCACGTTGGCCGGCCCCGATAGGCGGCAAAACGGATAGGCCGTCATCAGCTCGGGATTGAGCGCGACGTCGGCGGCCATTTCGCCGTCATATTCGAAATCGACGCGCTTGCTGTCGAGGATCTTCACCGCCTCGATCACCCGCGCCGAGCGCTCGCCCGCCGGATGGCCGAAGCTGGAAAAAGCCAGCAGCGCCAGCCGCGGCTCATAACCGAGCCGACGCGCGACGCCGGCCGCCTCGATGGCGATATCGGCGATCTCGTGCGCCTCCGGCATTTCGGTCACCGCGGTGTCGGCCACCACCACGGTGCGGGCGCGGGTGACCACCAGCGACACGCCGATCACCCGGTGCCCGGGCTTGGGATCGATCACGCGGCGCACGTCTTCCAAGCGCCACCGAGAAATTGCGGGTGACGCCCGTCACCATGGCATCGGCATCGCCGAGCGCCACCATGCAGGCGGCGAAATGGTTGCGGTCGGTGTTCACCAGCCGCTGGCAATCGCGCAGCAGATAGCCGCGCCGTTGCAGCCGCTCGTAGAGATAATTGGTGTAGACCGTGTTGCGCGTCGACAGCCGCGCGTTGACGATCTCGATGCCGTCGAGCTCGATGCCGAGCTCGCGCGCGGCCGTCTGCACGCGGTCCTCGCGCCCGACTAAAAGCGCGGTGCCGAGCCCTTGATTGACGAAACTCGCCGCTGCGCGGATCACCTGTTCTTCCTCGCCTTCGGCGAAGACGACGCGCTTGGGCGAGCGCCGCAGCCGCGAGTAGACCTGCACCAAAGTGGAGGCGATCGGATCGCGGCGCGAGCGCAACTGCTCGCGATAGCCGTCCATGTCGACGATCGGCTTGCGCGCAACGCCGGTATCCATCGCGGCCTTGGCCACCGCCGGCGGCACATAGGAGATCAGCCGTGGGTCGAACGGCACCGGGATGATGTAGTCCGGCCCGAATTTCGGCCGCGCGCCATAGGCGGCGGCGACCTCGTCCGGCACGTCCTCGCGCGCGAGCTCGGCGAGCGCGTGCGCCGCCGCGATCTTCATCTCCATGTTGATGGCCGAGGCGCGCACGTCGAGCGCGCCGCGGAAGATGTAGGGAAAGCCGAGCACGTTGTTGATCTGGTTCGGATAGTCGGAGCGGCCGGTCGCCATGATGGCGTCGTCGCGCACCGCCGCCACTTCCTCGGGCGAAATTTCGGCGTCCGGATTGGCCATGGCGAAGATGATCGGCTTGTCCGCCATCGACTTGACCATCTCCGGCGTGAACGCGCCTTTGACCGACAGGCCGAAGGCGACGTCGGCGCCCTCGAACGCGTCGGCCAGCGTGCGCGCCGAGGTCTTGACCGCGTAGCCCGACTTCCACTGGTTCATGCCGGCGGTGCGGCCCTGGTAGATGACGCCCTTGGTGTCGCACAGAATGAGGTTTTCCGGCCGGAAGCCGATCGCCTTCAACAATTCGAGGCAGGCGATGCCGGCGGCGCCGGCGCCGTTGCAGACGAGCTTGGTGTGTTCGATGTCGCGGCCGGTCAGATGCAGCGCGTTGATCAGGCCGGCGGCGGAAATGATGGCGGTGCCGTGCTGGTCGTCATGGAAAACCGGGATGTCCATCAGTTCGCGCAGGCGCTGCTCGATCACGAAGCATTCCGGCGCCTTGATGTCTTCGAGATTGATGCCGCCCCAGCCGGCGCCGAGATATTTGACGCAATTGACGAACGCGTCGGGGTCTTCGGTCGAGACTTCCAGATCGATGGAATCGATGTCGGCAAAGCGCTTGAACAGAACCGCCTTGCCCTCCATCACCGGCTTGGCCGCCAGCGCGCCGCGATTGCCGAGGCCCAAAATGGCGGTGCCGTTGGTGATGACGGCGACGAAATTGCCCTTCACCGTGTAGTCGTAGGCGCGGCTCGGATCCTCGGCGATGGCGAGCACCGGCACCGCGACGCCCGGCGAATAGGCGAGCGAAAGGTCGCGCTGGGTCGCCATCGGCTTGGTGGCGACGACTTCCAGTTTGCCGGGCCGGCCGCCGCTGTGGAATTGCAGCGCTTCCTGGTCGGTAAAGGTCGGCCGGTTGCGGCCGGGGGGCTTGGCGGGCATTGCTACTCCATACAGGGGACCGGGACGCCCGGCGCAAGCGACGTTAGCGGAAGCGGTGGCAATATCTCAAGCCAATGACACATCTGCGGTTTTGCGTGGTTGAACCGGCCTGCGGCACAGGCTAATCACTGCCGGCCAAACGAATAAGCCCCCATGATCCGCTTTGTCTTCCGCTTCCTCGGCCTTTTGTGCCTGGCCGCCGCCTTTATCGTGGTGGTGTATGACGGCACCAAATCGATCGCCGGCAATGCGCTTCGTCTTCACCAGCGTGCGCGCGCTGTGGGAACTGGTCAACGCCGCCAGCCTCGCCAAGCTGCAGCCGTTGGTCGCCGGCTTTGCCGGTGGCGTCTTGTGGGACCCGGTGACGCTGACGGTGCTGGACGCGCCCGCCGCGGCGCTGCTGGGCATCCTCGGCATTCTGTTTTTGCTGCTCGGCCGCCGCAAGAAGCCGCTCATCGGCTATGAGCGCGACTGATCTCGCGCCGCTGTGAAGGGCGCGCGCACGGGCCTGTCCCAGTCGTGATCGTGCCCCGCATTCCGCCGCGGGCGGCCGCGTCCTATATTACGCCCACGCCATTGCCACCGAGGGACCATCCATGTTCGGCTTCAAGAAGGTTGCCATGCCCAAGGCCTCCGAGGCGCTGCCCGGCCGCGCCGCGCCGATCCGCACGGCGAGCGAGCACTTCGTCAATCACCGCCCGCTCAAGGGGCCTTATCCGGAAGGCAGCGCGCAGGCCATGTTCGGGCTCGGCTGTTTCTGGGGCGCCGAGAAAAAGTTCTGGGAACTGGGCGATGGCTCGAAAATTTGGGCATTTTCGTCACCGCGGTCGGCTATGCCGGCGGCCTGACGCCCAACCCGACCTATGAGGAAGTGTGCTCCGGCCGCACCGGGCACAACGAAGTGGTGCTGGTGGTCTACGATCCCGACGAAGATCTCCTACGAGACGCTGCTCAAGACATTCTGGGAAAGCCACGACCCGACGCAGGGCATGCGCCAGGGCAACGACGTCGGCACGCAATACCGCTCCGGCATCTACGCCTTCACGCCCGAGCAGAAGAAGGCGGCGGAAGCCTCCAAGGCGATGTATCAGAAGGAACTCGACAAGAAGCGCTACGGCGCCATCACGACCGAGATCGTGGACGCGCCGGCGTTCTACTTCGCCGAGGACTATCACCAGCAATATCTCGCCAAGAACCCGTTCGGCTATTGCGGGCTGGGCGGCACCGGCGTGTCCTGCCCGATCGGCACCGGCGCCAAGCTCGCCGGCGCGCCGGCGTAGCGACGGCAATCGGGTAGGGGTCGGGGAGGGGGCGGGGCCGCCAGGCTGCCAAAGGTGAGACTTTATTAACCATATAAAGCGTTAATCGGGCTTGGTTTCATCACCGGCCGGATCAGCCCTTGATGCGTCGCGCTTCATGTCTGCTGCCTCTGCTGCTCGCGCTCAGCGCGGCCGGCTGCATGCGCAGTGGACCTGCCGCCACCGTCGACAGCGAGCGTGGCGTCCTCACGGCGCAGCCGCACAGCGAGCGCGGCATCCTCACGGCGCGGCCCGACATCGAGCTGAGAGCCGCCGGCCCACGCGCCTACGTCATGCAATACCGCGCGCCCGCGATCGGCGGACCCTATGCCGCGATCGACGCTACCGTCGCGGTGCCGGTCGCCGCGCCCCTGCGCGAAGTCGCCTACACGCTCGACTCGGGCGACAAGCTGCGCGTCATCGTGTTCGGCCAGGAAGGCATCACCGGCACCTACATGGTCGACGCCGGCGGGCACGTCAGCCTGCCGCTGGTCGGCTCGGTGCCGGCGCGCGGACGCACCACGCAGGCGCTCTCCAAGGAGATCGCCGACAAGCTCAAGCAAGGCTATGTGCGCGACCCGCACGTGACGGTCGAGGTCGAAGCCTACCGGCCGTTCTTCATCCTGGGCGAGGTCACCACGCCCGGCCAATACGCCTTCGTGCCCAACATGACGGTGGAGACGGCGATCGCGATTGCCGGCGGCTTTGCGCCGCGCGCCGACAAGCGCATCGCCGAGGTCACGCGCCAGCGAAACAAGTTCGAAGTGCCGCTGAATTATCCGCTGCGCCCCGGCGACACCATCATGGTCAAGGAACGCTGGTTCTAGCGCCATCCTCCGCTCGTCCCCGCGCAAGCGGGGACCCAGAGCAGCAATTTCTGGATTCCCGCTTGCGCGGGAATGAGCGGACGGCAGGCGCGCTTCGTTATTTCTTCATGTGCTTGCCGAGAAACTCCACCGTGCGCTGCCAGGCGAGGTCGGCCGCCGGCTTGCGGTAGCTCGCGCGCTCGTCGCAGTAGAAGCCGTGCGGCGCATCCGGGTAAGTGTAGGTCTCGGCCTGCGGCTGCTTCTGCTTGATGGTGGCGACCACGTCCATCGGAATGCCTTCGTCCTTCTCGCCGAAATGCATCTGCAAGGGGCACTTCGGTTTCTCGTCGGCGAATTTGCCGATCATGCCGCCGTAGAAGGCGACCGCCGCCGACAGGCCGGGCACCCGGCAGGCCGCCAGGAAGGCCGCGGTGCCGCCCATGCAGAAGCCGATCACGCCGATCGGGCCGACGCCCTTGAGGTCGTCTTTGGCGGCCGCGATGTCGGCGACCATGTGGTCCCAATTGAGGTTGCCGAGATAGCTGCGCGCATGCGCGATCTCGTCCGGCGTGTAGCCGCTCTCGAAATTGCGCACGAAGCGGTCGAACACCGCCGGCGCCACCGCCGCATAGCCGAGCGCGGCCAGCCGGTCGCACACCGCGCGGATGTGATGATTGACGCCGAAAATCTCCTGCACCACCACCATGCCGCCTTTGACGGCGCCCTGCGGGTCGGCGCGGTAGGCGCCGAGCTGATGCTTGTCGCCGGCGGTGAGCGTGAACTGCTTGCCCAAAGTAAACCTCCCTTTCGATACTGAAAACGCCGCGGTTTGTAGCACGGCGATTGCGCGGTTTCACTCTCCGCGCGCGGGGAGGCGGCTTGCGCAAGTCGGAGCGGGAGCTTGTCCGCGATCGCGCAGACGCGACGCCCTCATCGCATTTCGCTTCGCAATGCTCGACCCTCTCCCCGCAGGCGAGAGGGCTAAGCCGAAAGCCTGCGCCAGCAATTCGTAAGAATGCTTGCGCGCGCCGTGATCGAAAATCATCGTGGTGACCATCAGTTCGTCGGCTTTGGTGCTCTCGATCAGCGGCTTGAGCCGCGCCAGCACGGTGGCGGGCGAGCCGACCGCCATGCGCGTGCGGTTCTGCGCGATGCGGGCGCGGTCGGCCGGCGTGTAGGCGTAAGCCGCGCGCCTCCTCCGGCGAGGCGAGCGGCAGATATTCGCCCTTGGCGCGGCGCACGAAATTCAAATCGACCGTTGCCGCCAAGCCGCTCGGCTTCCGCGTCGCTGTCGGCGCAGACCGCGTGCGTCGCCAGGATCGCGTAGGGCGTGGCGTGCGAGGCCGAGGCGCGGAAATTGTCGCGGTAGAGCCGCATGGCTTCTGCGGCGTCGAAAGTGGCGAAGTGGTGCGCGAAGGAAAACGCCGCGCCGATCTGGCCGGCGAGCTGCGCCGAATAATCCGACGAACCGAGCAGGAAGATCGGCGGCAGCGGCACGTCGGCCGGCATGGCGCGCACATTGTGGAACGGGTGGCCGGCCGGAAAGCCGCGCGTTTCCAGCAGCATCAATTCGTTGAAGCGTTCGAGGAAATCGTCCTCCTCGGCTAATGCCCTGGCGCCGCCGCAGCATATAGGAGGTGGCCGGGTCGGTGCCGGGCGCGCGGCCGAGGCCGAGATCGATGCGGCCGGGGAACAGCGCCTCCAGCACCTTGAAGCGTTCCGCCACCATCAGCGGCGCGTGATTGGGCAGCATCACCCCGCCCGAGCCGACGCGCAGATGCGTGGTGGCGGCTGCGATCTGCCCGATCATGATCTCCGGCGCCGATGCTCGCGATCGCCGGCAGGTTATGGTGCTCGGCCACCCAATAGCGCGTGAAACCGAGGCCATCGGCGGCGCGCGCAAGATCGAGCGAATTGCGCAGCGCCTGCGCCGCGGTCGAGCCGGCGGAAACCGGCGACAGGTCGAGGATGGAGAGCGGGATCATGCCTGTCATTCGTAGCAGCAATCTACGCCAGTGTCGTCGCCCGCGAAAGCGGCGGACCCAGTACGCCGCATGCTCCGATAGGCACGGCGTACTGGATCCGGGCTCGCTCGCTGACGCTCGCGCCCCGGAATGACAGCCCTGCTTCTCTCGGACGGCGTTCCGCGTATGATAAAGCCCGCCACAGGATGCGAATAGCATGCCCTCGCTGCTCGAATGGAAAGTTCCCGCCGCCGCGCAGCCGCGGCCGTCGGACTACGGCTACGACCTCGAGCGCGCGTTGTCGGCGGTGGTCGGCTTGCACACCATCATCCCGCCCGACGCCTTCACCGCCGACACCTTGGGCAGCGAGCGCGCCGGCAACGGCGTGCTGATCGACAACGGGCTGGTGCTGACCATCGGCTATCTGATCACCGAGGCCGAGCAGGTCTGGCTGCATCTGGGCGACGGCCGCGTGGTCGAGGGCCACGCGCTCGGCGCCGACCAGGAGACCGGCTTCGGCCTGGTCCAGGCGCTCGGCAAGATCGACCTGCCGGCACTGACGCTCGGCGCATCGAAGGCGGCCGAAATCGGCGAGCGCGTGGTGATCGGCGGCGCCGGCGGGCGCACGCGTTCGGTCGCCGGCCGCATCGCCGCGCGGCAGGAATTCGCCGGCTATTGGGAATACGTACTCGACGAGGCGATCTTCACCTATCCGGCGCATCCCAACTGGGGCGGCACCGGCTTGATCAACAGCGCGGGCGAATTGATCGGCATCGGCTCGCTGCAGGTCGAGCGCGCGCGCGAGGGCGAGAACGAGCACCTCAACATGGTGGTGCCGATCGACACCTTGAAACCGGTGCTCGACGACCTGCGTAAATTCGGCCGGGCCAATCGGCCGGCGCGGCCCTGGCTCGGGCTTTATTCGACCGAGATCGAGGACAAGATCGTCGTCGTCGGCGTCGCGCCCAAGGGCCCGGCCGCGCGCGCCGAATTGAAAACCGGCGACGTCGTACTCTCGGTCAAGGGCGAGAGCGTGACGACCTTGGCCGCCTTCTATCGCAAGGTCTGGGCGCTCGGGACCGCCGGCGCGGAAGTGCCGCTCACGCTCTACCGCGAGGGCGTCACCTTCGAGGTGCGGGTGAATTCCTCCGACCGCGCCAAGTTCCTCAAGGCGCCGAAGCTGCACTGAAGACAGCGGCTCCGCTCATTCCCGCGCAAGCGGCAATCCAGGAGCGACAATCTCGGAGTCTATGACGTGGCGCCCTGGTCCCCGCTTTTGCGGCGACGAACGGACATTCATTCGACCTCGATCTTGTCGACGCGATTGGGATAGAAGGCGAGGTGGTCCTTGATCGCCGCCACCGCCGGAAACGGCTGCTCGTAGGACCAGACCGCGTTCTCGGCCGTGCGGCCTTGCGCCGAAATCGTGAAATAGCTGGCGTCGCCTTTGTAGGGACAGTGGCTGGCATGCGCGCTGCGCGCCAGCAGCGCCATGTCGGCGTCGGCGCGCGGAATATAGAATACCGGCTTATAACCGGCCTCGTTCAGCACCAGCGCGCGGCTTTGAGTCGGCGACCGTGCGGCCGGCGAAGCTGACGCGGACGCGCTTTTCGGCCGGCGCGATGGTGATGGGGTGGTCGGGACCGGGGACTTTCATGGCTATGACTTCGATCGTTCAAATTGTATGCATCGGCCCGCTGATAGCGCCGCGCGGCTGCTTGGTAAACGAATTCTGCGCGGCATGGGCGCCGGCTTGCGAAAAATTGAACGATTGTTCTTAGCAAAATCACAGCGGCTTTGAATTAGCTTGGCCGCATCGGACAGAGGCAGCGGCGCGCTCCAATGCACAACAAAGCGGTCGAAAAACTGATCCAGGGCCTCACCATCCTGATCGTCGACGCCAACGCGTTCATGCGCCGGCAGACGCGCATCATGCTGACCAATCTCGGCGCCAAGTCGGTGATCGAAGCCAACGATGGGCTGGCGGCGCTCGAATTGATCCGCACGCGCGACCCCGACGTCATGTTCATGGACTGGGACATGCCGGTGCTCGACGGTCTCGAGGTGATGCGGATCGTGCGTTCGCCCGGCGTGTTTCCGCGCCCCAACCTGCCGATCATCATGTTGACCGGCCGCGCCCAGCGCTCGGCGGTGACCGAAGCGCTGCGCACCGGCGTCAACGAATATCCTGGTCAAGCCGACCTCGCCCAAGGCGCTGCGCGACCGGCTGGCCTCGATCGTCGCCAAGCCGCGGCAGATGATGAAGGTGGGCGAATACTACGTGCCGGAGCCGCGCGCGGCGCGCACGCGCGGCGCGCCGGGGCTGGCGGCCGGCATGTCCTTCGGCCTGTCCTGAAAAGCTGGCGCGCCCGAGACGATTCGAACGTCCGACCTTTGCCTTCGGAGGGCAACGCTCTATCCAGCTGAGCTACGGGCGCCTCAGCCGCCTCAAATAGACCAAAGCGCCTGCACCGGCAACGCGCACCGCGGCGGCGCAATAAGCCCTGCGCTTCCTGCACTTTCTGTGCGTAAGCCGCGCGACGGCCTTTGCGCCTCGGCCGGCGAATCTCGTAGTGCTGAGGGCTCCCGCGCAATGGCGCGCGCAAGGAGTTCATTCCATGGCCAATGGCGCTCCCGCAAAACCCAAGCCCGATCACCACCCGTCACCTGGCCGCCGCCCTCTCCGAGCAGCATTCGCTCACCAAGAAGCAGGGCCTGCAGATGATGGAGGACCTCATCGGCATGATCACCAAGCACCTGAAGAAGGGCGAGCGGGTGAAGATCGCCGGTCTCGGCATCCTGCATGGTGCGCAAGCGCGCCGCCCGCATGGGCCGCAATCCGGCGACCGGCGAGGCGATCAAGATCAAGGCCTGCCGGAAGGTCGCCTTCCGCGCCGCCAAAGAACTCAAGATGGCGATCTGAGCGAGCTTCCGTCGGCGCAGCCAGGGCCCTGCCGGGCAACCGGCGGGGTCTCTCGTTTTTTGGCAGCGGCTTGCGTGCCCGGCTATACTGACCGGCAAAGCCCTGGACGGAGGTTCCCATGTCGCACGCGGCCGAACAGCGCGAAAGCGCGCCCAAGATCCTGAAGGACTCGGCCTTCCAGTGGGAGGATCCGCTCGACATCGAGCACGACCTCAGCGAGGAAGAGCGCATGGTGCGCGATACCGCGCGCGGCTTTGCGCAGGACACTCTGATGCCGCGCGTGGTCGAGGCCTATCGCGACGAAAAATACGATGCGAGCGTGCTGCCCGCGATGGGCAAGCTCGGCCTGATCGGCTCGACCATCCCGGAAGAATACGGCGGCGCCGGCCTCGGCTACGTGGCTTACGGGCTGATCGCGCGCGAATTGGAGCGCGTCGATTCCGGCTACCGCTCGACCATGTCGGTGCAGTCCTCGCTGGTGATGTATCCGATCTACGCCTACGGCACGGAGGCGCAGCGCCGCAAATATCTGCCCAAACTCGCCAGCGGCGAATTGATCGGCTGCTTCGGCCTGACCGAGCCCGACCACGGCTCCGATCCGGGCGGCATGGTGACGCGCGCCGAGAAAGTCGCCGGCGGCTACCAAGTTGAACGGCGCCAAGACCTGGATCTCCAACGCGCCGGTCGCGCATCTCGCGGTGGTCTGGGCCAAGCTCGACAACGTCATCCGCGGCTTCATCGTCGAGCGCGGCAGCCAAGGGTTTTTCGACGCCCAAGATCGAAGGCAAGCTCAGCTTGCGCGCCTCGATCACCGGCGAGCTCGTGCTGGAAGACGTCGTGATCCCGGAGGACAATCTGCTGCCCAACGTCAAGGGCCTCGCCGGCCCGTTCGGCTGCCTCAACAATGCGCGCTACGGCATTTCCTGGGGCGCCATGGGCGCCGCCGAATTCTGCTGGCACCGCGCGCGGCAATACACGCTCGAGCGCAAGCAGTTCGGCCGCCCGCTCGCCGCCAATCAGCTGGTGCAGAAGAAGCTCGCCGACATGCAGACCGAGATCGCGCTCGGGCTGTCCGGCGCGCTGCGCTTGGGGCGCATGCTGGAAGCCGGGCGCGCCGCGCCGCCTTCGATCTCGCTGATGAAGCGCAACAATTGCGGCAAGGCGCTCGAGATCGCGCGGCTCGCGCGCGACATGCACGGCGGCAACGGCATTTCCGAGGAATACCACGTCATGCGCGTGCTGGCGAACTTGGAGACGGTGAACACCTACGAGGGCACGCACGACATCCACGCGCTCATCCTCGGCCGCGCACAGACCGGCATCCAGGCGTTCTTTTGACAGTGCGTCGTCCCCGCGCAGCGCGGGGACCCATACGCCGTGACCTCTCGGAAATTGCTGCGGAGTATGGGTCCCGGGTCTCGCTTCGCTCGCCCGGGACGACAGAACAATCATGACCCTCTTCACCGCTGCGCTTCTGCTCGGCGCCGGCGTATTGGCCGGGCTGCTGGCCTCGATCATCGGCGGCGCGGCGGTGGTCGTTTATCCGGCGATGATCATGGCCGGCGTGCCGCCGCAGGCCGCCGCGGTCTCCAACCTGGTCGCCATCATGCCGGCGACCATGCTCGCCGCACTGTCCGACCGCTCGCAATTGCCGCCGTTCAACCGCGCCTTCATCGGGCTCATTTTTGCATCGGTGCTGGGCGCCGGCGCCGGCGCCGCCTTGCTGCTGGCGACGCCGGAGCGCCTGTTCAACGTCGTCATTCCGCTGCTGCTCGGCTTTGCCACGCTGCTGTTCGCCTTTGCCGAAAAGATCGGCGCCGCGTTGCGCGCCCGCGCCGCCGGGCGCGGCCACGACATCACCTTCAACGTGTCGAGCCTGAAGGTGCTGCTGCCGGTGTCGTTCTACGGCGGCTATTTCGGCGCCGGCGTCGGCATCTTGATCCTCGGCGTGTTCTCGCTGGCGACCGGCGGCGACTACCGCTCGGCCAACGTGGCGAAGAATTTCGTCTCCAGCCTGAACGGCTTCGTCGCCTCCGCTCGTGTTCATCGTGCAAGGCGCGGTGGCGTGGCCGCAGACGCTGGCGCTGATGGCCGGTACCATCGCCGGCGGGCTTGCCGGCGCCCACATCGCGCGCGTGATCCCGCGCCAAGTGGTGCGCGTGATGGTGGTCGCGGTCGGCGCCGCGCTTACCGTTACCTTCGCGCGGCGTTATTGGTTCTAAAGCGACAGCGAATTGACGCCGTGCGCGAGCTCGGCGACGCGTTGCGTCATCGCGCTTTGCCGGATCGGCGAGCGGGTCGAGCACGGTGAAATGGTCGGCGCCGGCGATGGCCTCGTAGCGCGTCGTCACCATGCCCTGCCGCCAGGCGTCGGCGATGGTCTTGCTCTGGCGCAGGAATTCGCTCGATTCGAGCGCGCCCACCACCGCGTCGAGTGAGCGTCCGGCCGGCACCTGCCAATAGAGCGGCGACACGCGCCGCGCCTCGGCCTGGTCGAGGCGCAAGTCCTGGTTCTGCGACACGTTGAGCAGCGGCAACAGGTCGAACACGCCGGAGATCGCATAGGCCGCCGGCACCAGATCGTTGGGCGCGTCGGCGGCAAAGGCCTTCCAGTCCTGCGCCACCATGCAGGCGGCGAGATGTCCGCCGGCCGAATGGCCGTAGACGAGAATGCGCTTGCGGTATTTGCGCCACAGCCACAGGCAGGCGGCGCGCATCTGATCGATGATGGCGGCGATCGCTCACCTGCGGGCAGAGGTCGTAGCCGGCGACCGCCACCGTGACGCCGCGCGCGTTCGGACCCTTGGCGGTCTGGCTGAACATCGTGGGCGACAGCGAGCGCCACCAGCCGCCGTGGATGAACAAAGCGAGCGGCGCCGATTCATCGCCGTCCTTGGCCGGGAACAGGTCGAGGGTCTGGCGCGGCGAGGGGCCGTAGGCGAGGCCGAGCTCGGCGCCGCGCGCCTCGCTCCGATAGGCGTCGGTCTCGCGCTGCCAGCGCGCGAAGATCTCGGGATGCTCGGGCACGCGGCCGCGATTGTCGTATTCTTTTTCGTAGTCGATGGCCATTTGCAGCCCTCCGGCGCGCGCCACATTGTGGCAGACTGCGACGGCAGGCAAGGCCGGCGGCTTTGCCGCAACCCGCAAACCTCGCTATCTCTGCGCCATGAAAGTCGACGGCAAGGACAGGCGCACGATCTGGGTCGAGCCCGGCGGCAAATCCGTCGGCATCATCGACCAGCGCGCTGCTGCCGCATCGAATTCGTCACCCGCGACTTGCGCGACGCTGGCCGACGCCGTGCAGGCGATCAAGACCATGCAGGTGCGCGGCGCGCCGCTGATCGGCGTCACCGCCGCCTACGGCATATGGCTGGCGCTGCGCGCGGATGCCTCCGACGAGGCGCTCGACGGCCGCCTATGCCGCGCTGTTCGGCGCGCGCCCGACCGCGATCAACCTCAAATGGGCGCTCGACGAGATGAGCGCGGCGGTGCGCAACCAGCCGCGCGACCGAGCGCGCGGCCATCGCGCTCAAGCGCGCCGACGAAATCGCCGAGGAGGACGTCGCCATCAACCGCGGCATCGCCGCGCACGGGCTCAAGCTGATCGAGGACATCGCGGCGCGCAAAAAAGGCGCGCGCGTCAACGTGCTCACGCATTGCAACGCCGGCTGGCTCGGCGACCGTCGACATCGGGCACCGCCACCGCGCCGATCTATGCCGCGCACGACAAGGGCATGGCCATCCACGTCTATGCCGACGAGACGCGGCCGCGCAACCAGGGCGCTTCGCTCACCGCCTGGGAGCTCGGCCAGCACGGCGTGCCGCATACCGTCATTCCCGACAATACCGGCGGCCACCTGATGCAGCACGGCCTGGTCGATCTGGTCATCGTCGGCACCGACCGCGTCAGCGCGCAAGGCGACGTCTGCAACAAGATCGGCACTTATCTGAAGGCGCTCGCCGCGCACGACAACGACGTGCCGTTCTATGTCGCGCTGCCGTCGCCGACCATCGACTTCACGGTGAGCGACGGGCTCGCCGAAATCCCGATCGAACAGCGCGCGGCCTGAGGAAGTCGCGACCGTCACCGGCAAGACCGCCGACGGCCGCATCGAGAGCGTGCGCGTCGTGCCGGAGGGCACGCTCGGTCGCCAATTACGGCTTCGACGTGACGCCGGCGCGGCTCGTCAGCGGGCTGATCACCGAGCGCGGGGTGTTGGCGGCCAGCCGCGACGCCTTGGCAAAAGCCTTTCCCGAGCGCGCCGCAAGCGCATGATCCCGAAAAGTGGGTACCGGTTTCCCGCCTTCGCGAAGCCCGCTTCGGCGGGCGAAGGAAGGTCGGAAAAGATCATGCGCCACCTCAAATGTGCTAAAGTCGCCGCATGAACCTCGCCGCCAAGAAGCCGCTGGAAGTTCCCGCCGACGGCCGCCAGTCGCCGACCGCGCTGGCGGTTGCGCGCGGCAGCGCGCGGCTGTTGCACGCCAACGGCTTCTGCGTGGTGAGCGAGTTGGCGCTGCCGTCCGGCCGCCGCGCCGACCTGACCGCGCTCGATGCCGGCGGCGAAATCTGGATCGTCGAGATCAAGTCCTCGATCGCCGATTTCCGCGCCGACCAGAAATGGCAGGACTACCGCGCCCATTGCGACCGGCTGTTCTTCGCGACCGCGATCGACGTGCCTTGCGAGATCTTCCCGCCCGACACCGGGCTGATCGTGGCCGATGCGTTCGGCGGCGCGTTTCACTGCCAAGCGCCCGAGCACCGGCTGCCGGCCGCGACGCGCAAGGCGATGATGCTGCTGTTTGCGCGTGCCGCCGCGCTGCGCCTGCAATCGCTCGTCGATCCGACCGGGCCGTATGGGGAAATTTTTTGATCTCCGTTCATTCCCGCGTAAGCGGGAATCCACGGCTAAAATCGAAGGCGTCAAATTGCGACCCGGGTCCCTGCGTTGCGCGGGGACGAACGGCAGAACTAGCGCGGCGCGCGTTTGGCCAGGATGCGCTGCAAGGTACGGCGGTGCATGTTGAGGCGGCGCGCGGTCTCCGAGACGTTGCGGCCGCATAATTCGTAGATGCGCTGGATGTGCTCCCAGCGCACGCGATCGGCCGACATCGGGTTCTCCGGCGGCTCGATCTTCTGGTTGTCCTGCGCGAGCAGCGCGGCCACCACGTCGTCGGCGTCCACCGGCTTGGCGAGATAATCGGCGGCACCGAGCTTGACCGCGTTCACCGCGGTCGCGATGTTGCCGTAGCCGGTGAGCACGATGCTACGCGCCTCCGGCCGTCGGCGCTTGAGCGCGGTGATGACGTCGATCCCATTGCCGTCGCCGAGCCGCATGTCGACCACCGCAAATGCCGGCGCTGCGCGCTCGACCTGGCGCAGGCCGTCCGCCACCGTTTCCGCGGTCGTAACGTCAAAGCCGCGGCTTTCCAGCGCCTTGGCGAGCCGTTGCAGGAAGGAGCGGTCATCCTCGACGATCAGCAAGGAACGGTCGGCGGGAAGCCCCCGCGCGCTCCGCTCGCCGTTTATGGCTGTGTCCATTCGTGCATCCGTGGCCAGGTCATGCCTTACCCCTTAAGGTAGTGCGCGTGGGCCGACACCTCAAGGCGAAGTAAAGGTCAAAGGGCGCTCGAATTCGCCGCGATTCCAGTGCAGCTTGATGACGGCCCCGCGCGCCGGCGCCGGCCGGTTCTCGAAGGTCAGCGTCGCGCCCGTACGCTCCAGCAAGGTCTTGGCGATGAATAGCCCGAGGCCGAGCCCCTTGGGCTCGTCGTCGACGTCCTCGACGTTGCGCCGGCGGTTGGTGACGTAAGGCTCGCCGATGCGCGCCATGATCTCCGGCGCGAAGCCGCCCCCATCGTCGGCGATCGTTACCTCGATACCGTCTCTGTCCCAGCCGGCGCCGACCGTCACGCGCTCGTCGGCGAAATCGATGGCGTTGTCCAGGAGATTGCCGAGCCCGTAAAGGATCGCCGGATTGCGCGCCACCACCGGCGCTTCGCCCGGCGGAACGGCAACCTCGATGGCGACGCCGAAATCGCGGTGCGGGGCGACCACTTCTTCCAACAAGGCGGTGAGCGGGACACGGTCGAACGGCTCGCCGCTCGCCGACAATTCGGTGAGCTTGGCCAGGATGTCGCGGCAGCGCCTCGCCTGTTCGCGCAACAGCCGGATGTCCTCGCCGTGCGGGCCGTCGGCCGGGATGGCGTTGGCCAGATCCTTGGCGATCACGGCGATGGTGGAGAGCGGCGTCGCCAATTCGTGCGCGGCGGCGGCGGCCAGCCCGTCGAGCTGGGAAAGATGCTGCTCACGCGCCAGCACCAATTCGGTTGCCGCAAGGGCATCGGCCAACTGGCGCGATTCTTCCGCGATCTGCCAGGCGTAGACGCCGATGAAGCCGATGGCGAGCAGGATCGCCAGCCATACGCCGGTGAGATAAATCGGCTGCAGCCGCAGCGGATGATCGTGCGCCCAAGGCAGCGGGTAATGCGCGAAGGCGAGCACCGTCGCGCAGGCGACCGCGAACGCCCCGATCAGCATGGCAAAGCGCGGCGGCAACGCGGTTGCCGACAGCAGCACCGGACCGAGAAACAAAAACGCGAACGGGTTTTGCAGGCCGCCGGTCAGGAACAGCAGCACCGCGAGTTCTCCGGTGTCGAAGGCGAGCAGCCAGGCGGCGCGGTCGGGCTCGAGCCGCTGCGTGATGTGGAAACGCAGGCGCAGCGCGACGTTGAGCCAGGCCGACAGCGCGATCACCGACAGGCAGGCCCAGATCGGCAGGCTAAAGCCGAGCCCGAACTGGACCACCAGCACCGCGGTGGTCTGGCCGATGATGGCGAGCCAGCGCAGCCGCACCAGCGTGTCGAGCCGCACGTTGCGGCGCGGGTGGTCTTGGCCGAAGCCGAAGGCGGACATGGCGCCAGTCTAGCCGGGCGCGGGCCGGGCGTGAAATCTCAGGTGCAAGCCGCGCAATGGGCGCGGGGCTTGCGCTTCTTGCCGGCCGGCGTCACATCTGGCGGCCATGGATGCCGCCAACGCCCCCGCCATCGCCGTCGAGCGCCTGGTCAAGCGCTACAAGGCGACCACCGCCGTCGACGATATTTCGTTCCGGCTCGCGCCCGGCAGCATCACCGGCCTGTTGGGCGGCAACGGCGCCGGCAAGACCACCACCATCGCCATGATCATGGGGCTGGTGACGCCGACCGCCGGCACGCGTCAGCGTGCTCGGCGCCGACATGCCGCGCGAGCGCTATCGCGTGCTGCACCGGATGAATTTCGAGAGCCCCTATGTCGACATGCCGATGCGGCTCACCGTGCGGCAGAATCTGGCGGTGTTCGCGCAGCTTTATGCGGTGCCGGACATCGCCGCGCGCATCGCCGAGCTGTCGGCCGATCTCGAACTCGGCGAATTCCTCGACCGGCCGACCGGCAAGCTCTCGGCCGGGCAGAAGACCCGCGTCTCGCTCGCCAAGGCGCTGCTCAACAAGCCCGAGGTGCTGCTGCTCGACGAGCCGACCGCCTCGCTCGACCCCGACACCGCCGACTGGGTGCGCACGCGGCTGGAACGCTACCGCACCGACAACGCGGCGACCGTGCTGCTCGCCTCGCACAATATGAGCGAGGTCGAACGATTGTGCGAGCGCGTCATCATCATGAAGCTCGGCCGCATCGAGGACGACGACACGCCCGTGCGCCTGCTCGCGCGTTACGGACGCGAGACGCTGGAGGAGGTCTTCCTCGACGTCGCGCGCGGACGCCTGCGCGAGGCCGCGCAATGAGTCCAATTTTGTCGTCCCGGCCAAGCGAGCGTCAGCGAGCGCGAGCCGGGACCCATACTCCGCAGCGAATCGAGATTGCACGGCGTATGGGTCCCCGCCTTCGCGGGGACGACAGCGGAGGTTTCGGGCAATGATCAGCGGCGATGCCGGCCTCGACTTCTCGACCCGGCGCGTCGCCGCCATGGTGCGGCGCTATTGGTATCTGCTGTCGCTCGTCCTGGCCGCGCATTCTCGACTTGATCTACTGGCCGACGGTGCAGATGCTGATGTGGGGCTTCCTGCAGACCTACGTCTCGCAGCAGGCCGGCTTCTTCGCGCAGGCCGCCGGCGTGTTCATCGGCTCGGTGCTGCTGTGGGACATCCTGTTCCGCGGCCAGCTCGGCTTCTCGATCTCGTTTCTGGAGGAGATGTACGCGCACAACCTCGCCAACATCATGATGTCGCCGCTGCGCCCGGTCGAATTCATCGCCGCGCTGATGATCATGAGCGTGGTGCGGCTGTCGATCGGCATGATCCCGGTCTCGCTGCTGGCGATCGCCTTCTTCGGCTTCAATTTGTGGGCGCTCGGGCTCGCGCTCATCGCCTTCTTCATCAATCTGCTGCTGACCAGCTGGTCGATAGGGATTTTCGTCGCCGGCCTGCTGCTGCGCAACGGCATGGGGGCGGAGAGCCTGGCCTGGACCATCATGTTTTTTTTTCTTGCCGCTGACCTGCGTCTATTATCCGGTCTCGGTGCTGCCGGCCTGGCTGCAATACGTCGCCTGGGCGCTGCCGCCGACTTACGTATTCGAAGGCATGCGTGCGCTGCTGGTCGACCATGTCTTCCGCGCCGACCTGATGGTCGAGGCGCTGGCGTTCAATGTCGTGCTGTTCGCGGCTGCGTCATATGCCTTTGTCAAGCTGTTGGCGAGCGCGCGGGTGCAGGGCTCGCTGCTGCAAACCGGCGAATAAGCCAAAAAACTTGTGGTTAAAGGGATTTAGACGCGCGTTTGGGGCTGTAAACCGGACGCCAAGAACCTATCTGTATGATTGACGCTATGACCGAAAAACGACAGTCTGCTGCGGTGCAGCAAGGGCCGGGGACCAACTCGATGCCGATCGGCGAATTCGACGGCGCGGCGACGCTGCCGGGCGAGGGACCGCTTTTTGTCTCACCGCTCTACTGGCTCTACGAGATGGGCCACGCCGCGCTCGATCCGGCGCGCGCCTTTGCCGACGCCACCCGGCTCTACTTCAAGAACCCGATCAATCCGCTCGCGCATACCACCTACGGCAAGTCGGTCGCCGCGGCGGCCGAATTGTTCGAGCGCACGACGCGCCTCTACGGCCGTCCGGATTGGCGCATCGACCACACCACGGTCGTTGGCGAGCGCGTGCCGGTTCATATCGAGACGGTGTGGGAGCGGCCGTTCTGCCGGCTCTTGCATTTCCGGCGCGCCTTCGAGCGTGCGCCGCGCCGGCCGCAGCCGAAACTGCTGATCGTCGCGCCGATGTCCGGCCACTACGCCACGCTTGTTGCGCGGCACGGTCGAAGCCTTCCTGCCCAATCACGAGGTCTACATCACCGACTGGCGCAACGCGCGCCAGGTGCCGGTGGCGGACGGCCGCTTCGACCTCGACGATTACATCGACTACGTCATTTCGATTTTGCACCGGCTCGGCGGCGACACCCATGTGGTCGCGGTCTGCCAGCCTTCGGTGCCGGTGCTGGCGGCGGTCGCGCTGATGGAAGCCGACAAGGATCCCGACGTGCCGCTCTCGATGGTGCTGATGGGCGGCCCGATCGACACCCGCGTCAATCCGAACGCCGTCAACAAGCTGGCCGAGTCGCGCGGCCTCGACTGGTTCCGCAGCCACGTCATCAGCAAGGTGCCGTTCCCGCACCCCGGCTGCATGCGCGACGTCTATCCGGGCTTCTTGCAGCTGCACGGTTTCGTCAGCATGAACCTCGACCGCCATCTCGAGGCGCACCGCAATCTGTTCACGCATCTGGTCAAAGGCGACGGCGATTCGGCGCAGAAGCATCGCGAGTTCTACGACGAATACCTCGCGGTCATGGACCTCACCGCCGAGTTCTATCTGCAGACCGTCGACACCGTGTTCATCCGCCACGCACTGCCCAAGGGCGAGATGACGCCATCGCGGCCGGCCGGTCGATCCGGCGAAAGATCACGCCGCGTCGCGCTGATGACCGTCGAGGGCGAGCACGACGATATTTCCGCGGTCGGGCAGACCGAGGCGGCGCACCGCCTGTGCGTCAATATCCCGGCCGACCGACAAAGTGCATTATCTGCAGCCGGACGTCGGCCATTACGGCGTGTTCAACGGCTCGCGCTTCCGCGCCGAGATCGCCCCGCGCATCGCCGACTTCGCGCTGTCGCACAATGGCGGGCGCGGCGCGCGCAAGGGCGCGGCGGCCTATTGAGCCTGCCGCCGCGGCGGCGGTTGTGGCAGACTAGCGCTGCCTCGAATTGATTCTGGACCGGCCATGTCACTAGCGCTGCGCGCTCTGCTTTTCCGCCGCACCGGCGAGCCGCAAACCCTCACGATCGAATTCGACGGCGCGGTCTATGCCGTGCGGCTGCGCCGCCACGCGCTGGCGCGCCGCTACACGCTGCGCATCCATGCCGCCAGCCGCGACGTCGTGCTCACCATGCCGCCGCGCGGCAGCGTCAAGGCGGCGCGCGCCTTCGCGCAGAAGCACGGCGGCTGGATCGCGGCGCGGCTCGGCCGCCTGCCGCGCCCGGCGCCGTTTACCGACGGCACGCGGCTGCCGCTGCGCGGCCTCGAGCACCGCATCGTGCATCGGCCGGGCGCGCGCGGCACGGTCTGGCCTGAGACGGCCGCCGACGGCGAGCGCCTGCTGTGCGTCGCCGGCGCCGCCGCGCATCTGCCGCGGCGCGATCGCCGATTTCCTCAAGCGCGAGGCCAAGCGCGATCTCGAAACGGCGAGCCGCCGCGCCGCCGGCGAGCTTGCGGTCAGCATCAAGCGCGTGTCGGTGCGCGACCAGGCGAGCCGCTGGGGCTCCTGCTCGACCACCGGCGTGTTGTCTTATTCCTGGCGTCTCATTCTGGCGCCGCCTTTCGTGCTCGATTATCTCGCCGCGCACGAGGTCGCGCATTTGATCGAGATGAACCACTCGCGCAAGTTCTGGCGGCTGGTCGAGGGCATCTACCCGCGCATGGGCGAAGCCAAAGCCTGGCTCGACGCCCATGGCGCCGATCTGCACCGCTACGGCGTCGGCCGAGCTATAGCCGCTGCATCACCGCGCAAGCGTGGGATCCAGGTCAAACACGGGCATTCGTCGCGGTCCTGATTCTCGCTTAGCGCGGTGATTACTGAGCGGATGCTCGTGGACAAGCCCGGGCATTACAAGTCGCATGCGTAGTGACTCGCCATGCTGCGTCCCGGCACTTTCGCGCTCACCGCGTTGCTCGCTGCGCTGAGCGCGGTCGGGCCGCTCACCACCGACCTCTATCTGCCGTCGCTGCCCGACATCGTGCAGAAGCTCGGCGGCACGGCGGCGCAGGGCCAGCTCACCATCTCGGCCTATCTCATCGGTTTCGCGCTCGGGCAGATCCTCTACGGCCCGCTGTCGGACCGGCACGGCCGCAAGCCGGTGCTGGTCGGCGCGCTCGCGCTTTATTGCGCCGCCAGCCTGCTTGTGCGCGCTGTCGGTTTCGCTGCCGATGCTGATCGGCGCGCGCGCTTTGCAGGCGCTCGGCGGCTGCGGCGGCATCGTGCTGGCGCGCGCCATCGTGCGCGACCTCTACTCGGGGGCGCGCGCCGGCCGCGAGCTCTCGCTCATCGGCTCGGTGATGGCGCTGGCGCCGGTGCTGGCGCCGGTCGCCGGCGGCGTGTTGCAGACCGCCTTCGGCTGGCGCTCGGCCTTCGTGACGCTGGTGATCGCCGGGCTCTGCGGCATCGCCATCGTCTGGCTGCTGCTGCCGGAAACCTTGCAGCAGCGCGGCGAAGCTTTCTCGCTCGGCGCGATGCTCAAGTCCTACCGCATCGTGGCGCGCAATCCCGCGTTCCTCGCCTATCTCGGGCTCGGCACCGCCAGCTATGCCGGGCTGTTCGCCTGGATTTCGGCGGCCTCCTTCGTGCTGCAGGACCTTTACCGGCTCACGCCGTTTTCCTTTGGCGTCGCCTTCGCGCTCGGCTCGGTCGGCTACATGACCGGCGCGACCTTGGCCGCGCGCATGGTCGGCAAGCTCGGCATCGACGCCACCATCGGCTTCGGCGCGCTGGCGACCGCGCTCGGCGGCCTCGCCATGGTGGCCGCGGTCGCGTTCGGCCTGCGCTCGGCGGTCTCGTTGGTGCTGCCGATGGCGATCTATCTCGCCGGCCTCGGCATGGTGCTGCCGCAGGCGATCGCCGGCGCGATGACGCCGTTTCCGGAGCGGGCGGGGGCGGCGTCCGCGCTGCTCGGCTTTGTGCAGCAGACGGTGGCGGCGTTATGCGGCGCGATCGTGGGTTATTTTCTCGGGCAGAGCGCCTGGCCGCTCGCCACCGGCGTCGCGCTGATGGGCTGCGCCAGCCTGCTGCTGTGGCTTTCGACGCGCGCGCTGCGCGCCGCGTGCTTAACGCCGGCCGAACAGATTATCGAGCAGCCAGCCGTCGAGCCCGCGGCCGGTGGTTTTGGGCGGATTGGCCGCGGCCGGCCCGACCGGCGCCGGCGGACGCAGCGCGGCGTCGGGCGCATAGGCGGCATTGGCCGGGCCTGCGTTGTTGCCGATGAGGCCGGACAGCAGCGTGCCCGAGCGCGTGCCGGGCAGCGCGGCGACCGGCACGTTCTGGTGCGCGGCGCGCATGAAGCGGCTCCAGATCTCGACCGGCAGCCCGCCGCCGGTGACGTGCTTGGTGGGCGCGCCGTCGTCGTTGCCGAGCCAGACCGCGGTGACAAGGTGTGCGGTGTAGCCGACGAACCAGGCGTCGCGGAAATCCTGCGAGGTGCCGGTCTTGCCGGCCGCCGGCCAGCCCGGCAGCGAAGCCTTGCGCGCGGTGCCGATGGCCAGCGTCTCCTGCATCATCGCGTTCATCATCGCGTCGTTGCGCGCGTCGACGACGCGGCCGAGCGGCTGCGCATTGTAGCTGTACAGCACGCGGCCGTTGCCGGCGGTGATGCGCTCGATCACGTGCGGGGAGACCGCAAAGCCGCCATTGGCGAAGGAGGCGTAGGCGCCGGTCAATTCCAGCACCGAGACCTCCGAGGTGCCGAGCGCGATCGAGGCGTTCGGCTCGAGATGCGAGGCGATGCCGAGCCGGTGCGCGGTGCGCACCACCGATTGCGGCGTGACTTCCAGCGTCAGCCGCACCGACACGGTGTTGAGCGACAGCGCCAGCGCCTGCGTCAGCGTGACCGGCCCGTAATATTGGTGGCCGTAATTCTCCGGCTTCCAGCCCTTCACGCTGACCGGCGAATCCTCGCGCACCGTTTCGGGCGTCAGCCCGCGCTCCAGCGCGGTGAGATAGACGAAGGGCTTGAAGGCCGAGCCGGGCTGGCGCTTGGCGGCGACCGCGCGGTTGAACTGGCTCTCGCCGTAATCGCGCCCGCCGATCAGCGCGCGCACCGCGCCGTCCGGCGCTCATCGCCACCAGCGCGCCTTGGCTGACCTTGAACTTGTCGCCTTTGGCCTTGAGCTCCTCCTCGAGCGCCTGCTCGGCGCTCGCCTGCAAGCCGGCGTCGATGGTGGTGCGCACCACGATGTCTTCGTCGACATGGCCGAGCGCGTCGTTGAGCGCGTCCATCACCCAGTCGGCGACATAGTTGACCGCGCCGTTGCCGGCGCGCGCCACGATCTGCGGCGGGTGCGCGAAGGCGGCGCGCTCGTTGGCCGCGCCGATGAACTTGAGCTCGGTCATGGCGGCGAGCACGGTCTTGGCGCGCTGCTCGGCGCCGTCGAAATTGCGCGTCGGCGCCAGCCGCGACGGCGACTTGACCAGGCCGGCGAGCAGCGCGGCTTCGGCGAGCGTAATGTTGCGCGCCGACTTGCCGAAATAGCGTTGCGAGGCCTGCTCGATGCCGTAGGAGCCGGCGCCGAAATAGACGCGGTTGAGATAGAGCTCGAGGATCTCGGTCTTGGAGAATTTCCGTTCCAGCCAGAGCGCCAGCAGCATCTCCTGCAGCTTGCGGTAGACCGTGCGCTCCTGCGTCAAAAACAGATTCTTCGCCAATTGCTGGGTGATGGTGGAGCCGCCTTGGCTCACGCCGCGGTGCAGGATGTTGGCGACGAGCGCGCGCGCGATGCCGAAGGGGTCGACGCCGTAGTGCTGGTAGAAGCGGCGGTCCTCGATGGCGATGAAGGCCTGCGGCACGTAACTCGGCAGGTTCTTGAGCGCCAGCGGCTCGCCGGCGAGGTCGCCGCGGCGCGCCAGCGCGCGGCCTTGGGTATCGACGATCTCGATCGACGGCGGCCGCTTGGGGATTTCGAGCGACTGGATCGCCGGCAGATGCGCGCCGACATAGACCACGGCGCCGACGCCGCCGATCGCGAGCCACAGTCCGAGCACCGAGCGCCCAGTAGATCGCGCGCCCGATCAGCGAGCGGCGCGGCGTGCGCGGCTTGCGCGCTTTGGCGGGACGCCGCGCGGGCGCGGCGGCTTGCGCGCGGCTCGGCGCGCAGCGCCGGCGCCTTGTCGAACACCGGCTCGCGGCGCGCGCCTTTTCCCCGTCTCTGCGCCATTGGCGATCCCGCTCGCAATGCCGGCGCAACGCTTGCCGCCGGCCCCCAGGCGCGGACGCTAGAGCGTGCGATTTAAGGTGCCGTTAAGCCGCGATTTGCCTTGCAAATCCGAGACTTCGCGCGGCTCAGGCGCCGGCGCTTTTGCCCGCTTCGGGCTTCGGCCAACAGCCCGATCAGCGCGCGCTTGATGGCGGCCTGCCGGGTCGGCGAGGCGATCTGCGCGCCCATCAGGTCGGTGACGTAGAACACGTCCACCACCCGCTCGCCGAAGGTGGCGACGTGCGCGCTCGCGATGTTGAGGTTGAGCTTGGACAGCGTCGCGGTCAGCTCGTAGAGCAGGCCGGTGCGGTCGAGCCCGGTGACCTCGACCATGGTGTAGCGGTCCGACCACTGGTTGTTGATGGCGACCGACGGCTCGAGCGCGAAGGCCCGGATGCGGCCCTTGGGCGGCGCGCGCTTGGCCACCACGTCGGGCAGCCGCAATTCGCCGCGCAAGCGCCTTCTCGATGGTCTCGGCGATGCGGGCGCCGCGCCGCTCCTCGTCTTCGTCGCGCTCGAATTCGCGGTTGAATGAGATGGTGTCGAGCGCGCGGCCGTCGGTGGTGGTGTAAATCTGCGCGTCGACGATATTGGCGCCGGCGAGCGCGCAGGCGCCGGCGATGATCGACAGCAGCCAGGGATGGTCCGGGCAGAGCACGGTCAATTCGGTCGCGCCGCGCTCGGCGTCGAAGGCGACGCGGGTGGCAAGCCGATCGCCTTTGTCCTCGGCGGCGGCGACGAAGCGCGCGTGCTCGATCTTGTGCGGCAGGTCGACCTTGAGCCAATAGGCCGGATAGAGCCGGCCGATATAGCTCTCCAGCCGCTCGGTCGGCCAATCGGTCAGCGGCGGCGCGGAATTCGGCCTGCGCGGCGGCCACGCGCTGGGCGCGGTTGACCTCGGAGAAGCCGCCGGTGATCACCGGCTCGGTTTCGTAATAGAGCGTGCGGATCAACTGCGCCTTCCAGCCGTTCCATACGCCGGGGCCGACCGCCTTGATGTCGGCGGTGGTCAAAATGGTGAGCAGCTTCAGACGGTCGACCGATTGCACCACCTGGGCGAAATTCTCGATGGTCTTGCGGTCGGAGAGATCGCGCGACTGCGCGACGCTCGACATCGTCAGATGCTGCTCGATCAGCCAGGCCACCAATTCGGTATCGGCGGCCGAGAAGCCGAGCCGCGGGCAGAAGCGGCGCGCCACCCGCGCGCCGGCGATCGAGTGATCCTCGATGCGGCCCTTGGCGATGTCGTGCAGGAACAGCGCGACGTAAAGCAGCGTGCGCTGCGCCGGCGTGATCTTGCGCGATCAGCTCGTTGGCGAGCGGGGTGTCGCCGCCGCCGCCGCGCTCGAAGTCCTGCAGCATGCCGATGCAGCGCAACAGGTGCTCGTCCACCGTGTAGTGGTGGTACATGTTGAACTGCATCATGGCGACGATCTTGCCGAAGGCCGGCACGAATTTGCCGAGCACGCCGGCCTCGTTCATGCGCCGCAGCACGGTCTCCGGGTCGTTCTGCGAGGTGAGGATGTCGAGGAACAGGCGGTTGGCTTCCGCGTCCTCGCGCAAGCCGGCGTCGATCAAATCGAGCGAGCGCGTGACGGCGCGCATCGCGTCCGGGTGCAAAGCCAGATTGTGCTTCTGCGCCAGGTAGAAGATGCGGATCAGATTGACCGGATCGCGCTTGAACACGCCGTCTTTGGCGAGCCGGATGCGGTTCTTGTCGACGACGAAATCGTCGCTCTCCGACAAATGCGCGCGCTTGACCGGGCGCAAGCGCGCCATCACCCGGCTCAACACCGGCACGCTTTTGGCGTGGCTGTCCTCGAGCTCCGAGCACAGGATCGCGGTCAGGTCGCCGACGTCCTTGGCGACCAAGAAGTAGTGCTTCATGAAGCGCTCGACGTCGCGCATGCCGGGATGCGCGGTGTAGCCGAGCCGCAGCGCGATCTCGCGCTGGATGTCGAACGACAGGCGCTCCTCGGCGCGGCCGACCAGGAAATGCATGTGGCAGCGCACCGACCAGAGGAAATTCTCGCACTGGCGGAACAGCTGGTATTCCTGCTTGTCGAACACGCCGCGCGCGATCAGCTCGGACGGCTCGCGCACGCGGTAGACGTATTTGGCGATCCAGAACAACGTATGCAGATCGCGCAAGCCGCCTTTGCCGTCCTTCACGTTCGGCTCGACCAGATAGCGCGACTGGCCGGCGCGGCGGTGGCGCTCCTCGCGCTCGGCGAGCTTGGCGGCGACGAATTCCGGCGCCGTGTTGCGCACCACGTTGGCGTCGAAGCGGGTCTGCAATTCCTCGAACAGCGTCTTGTCGCCGAGCAGAAAGCGCGCCTCCAGGATGGCGGTGCGGATGGTCATGTCCGCCTTGGCCTGGCGGATGCATTCGTCGACCGAGCGGGTGGCGTGGCCGACCTTGAGCCCCATGTCCCACAGGCAATAGAGGATGGCCTCGGCGATCGACTCGCTCCAGGCGGTCTGCTTGTAGGGCAGGATGAACAGCAGATCGATGTCGGAGCCGGGCGCCTGCAAGCCGCGGCCGTAGCCGCCGGTGGCGACGATCGCCATGCGTTCGGCCTCGGACGGGTTCTGCGACGGATAAAGATGCTTGCGCGCGAAGTCGAACAGCAGGCCGATGACCGCGTCTTCCATCCGGCACAGCCGCTCGGCGCAGCGCCGCCCGTGCCGGTCCTTGAGCAGCAATTGCTCGGCGCGCGCGCGGCCTTCGTTGAGCGCCGCTTTCAGCCGCTGCGCCACCGCCGCGCGCAATTCGCGCTCGTCGCCGCCGCGCCGCGCGCCAGCTTTTCGAGCTCGGCGGCGAGCGCGCGCGCGTCGATCAGTTCGGCCGCGCTCTTGGCGGCGGGCTCGGACGCCGGGCGCGGCGGGGTGTCGAGGGCAACGGAGGCCATGGAGGGTCGGGGATAGCGGAGGCGGCGCGTTGAGTCATCGGCTGCGCCCAAAGATAATTGCCGCTTCGCAGAGACGGGCGAGGAGGGGAAATAAGTACTATGTCATGCGTAAAGTTGACTATACCATGCTTTTGATGGGCCGAAAATCGACTGCTTATAGAATATTTATAGCGCCGATTTGAGCGAGCAGCTGGCGGGCGCTTACCAAATGCAGCTAAAGCGCGGGGTCGATCCCTCGCCAGCCGACGGCGGACCAGCCGGTTCGCTTCCATCCACGAAGGCGCCGGCACACGCGCCGCCGCCGGTACGCGCTCGACTTCACGCGACCTTCTGCTCGACCGGTGCGCGGACCTGCGGCCATGCCGATCCTGCTCACGCATGACATGGAGGAAGCGGTCGCGCTCGCCGAGCGCATGATGGCGATGCGCTCGCGGCCCGGCCGCATCGTCGAGGAGATCGCCGCCGACTTGTGCGCGGCGGCGGCAAACCGCTAGGTTCCCGGCCAACAGACCAAGGAGTACGACATGGATGCGGGCGAATTGCGTGCGATGCAGGCGCCGATCAAGGAGCGCTACAAAGGCGACCCCCAGGCGGCGTTCATCACGTTGAAGGCCAAGGGAACGCTCGACGACAGCAATATCGCCTGCAAGGTCGAGACCGGCCGCGCGCTTGCCGACCGCCGGCCTGCATCCGGCGACCGGCGGCTCCGGGCTCGAACTGTGTTCGGGCGACATGCTGTTGGAGGCGCTGGTCGCCTGCGCCGGCGTGACGATAAAGGCGGTCGCCACCGCGCTCGATATTCCGCTCAAGTCCGGCAAAGTATCGGCCGAGGGCGATCTCGATTTCCGCGGCACGCTCGGGGTCGCCAAGGACGCGCCGGTCGGCTTTGCGCAGATCCGGCTGCGCTTCGACCTCGACACGCAGGCGCCGCAGGAGAAGCTCGACCAGCTTCTCAAGCTCACCGAGCGTTATTGCGTGGTCTATCAGACCATCAAAAGCGGGCCGCCGGTCGACGTGCAGATGCAGCGCGTCTAGTCGCCCGCTAGTGACGGCGGCGGCGGACTGTGGTTCGCTGCGCGGGAAGAAAAATCCGGGAGAACGTCCGATGCGCATGTTCCAGGTCTGCACTTGCGGCGAGCCGTTGCAGCTCAACGAGGCGCCGACGCCCGAGCCGAAGGGCTCGGAGGTGCTGCTCAAGGTGCTGGCGGCCGGCGTCTGCCACAGCGACCTGCATCTGGCCGACGGCTATTTCGACCTCGGCGGCGGCAAGCGCTTGAGCCTGCAGGATCGCGGCATGAAGCTGCCGGTGACGCTCGGCCACGAGAACGTCGGCGAAGTGGTGGCGGCCGGGCCGGACGCGAAGGGCGTGAAGATCGGCCAGCAAATGCTGGCCAATCCCTGGATCGGCTGCGGCGTCTGCGCGGTCTGCCAGCGCGGCGAGGACAATCTGTGCCGCGCCATGCGCAGTCTCGGCGTGTTCACCAATGGCGGTTACGCGACGCACATGATCGTGCCGCATCCGCGCTATCTGCACGACATCGGCGATCTCGATCCGGCGCGCGCGGCGCCGCTCGCCTGTTCGGGCGCGACCACCTACGGCGCGCTGAAGAAGGTGGCGACGCTCAAGAGCGAGCCGACGGTGATCATCGGCGCCGGCGGGCTCGGCCTCATGTGCCTCGCGCTGCACCAGAAGATGGGCGGCCATTCGGCGATCGTGGTCGACATCGATCCGGTCAAGCGCGACGCGGCCAAGAAGGCCGGCGCCGCCCACGTGGTGGACGGCAAGGCGGCCGACGCCGTGCAGCAGCTCATGGCGCTGACCGGCGGCGCCGGCGCCTGGGCGGTGATCGACCTCGTCGGCTCCTCGCAAAGCGCGCGGCTCGGCTATGACTCGCTCATCAAGGGCGGCAAATACATCATCGTCGGCCTGTACGGCGGCGATCTCACGGTGTCGCTGCCGCCGATCCCGATGCGCGCGCTCACCATCCAGGGCTCCTATGTCGGCAACCAGCACGAAATGAAGGAGCTGATGGAACTGGTGCGCGCCAAGGGCCTGCCCGACGTGCCGGTCGCCACGCGGCCGCTGAAGGACGTCAACGCCGTGCACGGCGAGTTGCGCGCCGGCAAGGTGGTCGGCCGCGTCGTGCTGACGCCGGCGGCGGGTTGAATGCCATCTGTCGTCCCCGCGAAAGCGGGGACGCCATGCGCCGTGCGCTCTCGATCGGCTGCGGCGTATGGGTCCCGGCACCTCGCTTGCGCTCGCCCGGGACGACAGCGACAAGCATGCGCGTATGAAGCTTAGTATGCAATGTCCCCCGAGCTCTACTTCGCCCTCACGCTGATCGTGAAAATGGCCGTCACCGCCGGCTTCCTGCTGGTGGCGACGGTGACGGCGGAACGCGCCGGCCCGCTGATCGGCGGTCTGGTGGCGACGCTGCCGATCAGCGCCGGACCGGTCTATATCTTTCTCGCGCTCGACCACGACGCGCATTTCATCGCGCAAGGCGCGCTCGGCAGCCTGGTCACCAACGCGCTCAACGTGCTGTTCGCCGTCACCTATGCGCTGCTGGCGCAGAAACGCTCGCTGCCGGTCTGCCTGGGCGGCGCCTTCGCAACGTGGCTCGCGCTGTCTTTGGCGACCGGCGCCGTGACCTGGACGCTGCCGCTCGCCATCGCGTTCAACGTTGTCATCATCGCGCTGTCGCTCTGGGTGGTGCACCCGCTGCGCCACGTGCGGGTCGCCGCCGTGCAGACGCGCTGGTACGACCTGGTGCTGCGCGCCGGCATGGTCGCCGTGCTGGTCGGCGTGGTGGTGACCTTGAGCTTCACCATCGGGGCGGCCGCCAGCGGCAGCCTGGCGGTGTTTCCGATCGTGCTCTCCAGCATCATGATCATCCTGCACCGCCGCATCGGCGGGCCGGCGACCGCCGCGATCATGGCGAACGCGGTGGTCGGGCTCGGCGGCTTTGCCGTCGCCGTCATCACGCTCTGCGTGACCGCCGAGCGGCTCGGCTCGCCGCTGGCACTTGCGCTGGCGCTCGCGGTTTCGGTCGGCTGCAATATGCTGATCTACCTCGTCCGCCGCATGGCGGCGGCGTGAGGTTTGCTTGAGCCCCGTCAGGTCTTTTTGCGCAACAGCGCGTCCAGGCTCCACGGCCCCGCGCCGGCAAAGACCAGATAGAGAAACACGAAGCAGAACAGCACTTCCAGCGTGCCGCCGTTGGCGATCGGCGTGAAGCCGCGCGCCGGGCGATTTGCAAATATCCAATAGGCGACCGCCATTTCGCCCGACATGAGGAAGGCTGCGTAGCGCGTGAACAGGCCGACGGCAACCAGCGCGCCGCCGATCAATTCGATGCAGCCGGCGATGCCGTACATCGAGAACAGATGGATATTCGCGTAGTTCGGGTTCGCCACCGGGAATCCGAACCATTTTTGCAGGCCGGAGCTGAGGAAAAGCAAGCCGGCTATGATCCGCAGGATGCTGAGAACTTGCGGCCGGTACGTGTCCAGAGCTCGTCGCTCTATGTTCATGGCGGTGCCCCCTTTGATCAGCCAAAGCCGGCCGTCTTGCGTAACACCGGCCAGCCCGAATCTATTCCGGCGAAGGCATGGCGATCGCCGCGCAGTGGCGCCATGATCGGGCTGGCTCGGCTGTGCCGTGCAGTCTGGCGGTGCCGTCGGCGTCTGGTGGCTATGCGTGCGGCATAGGTGCTGGTTTAGCGCCCGCCATCGTGAGCGCGCCTAGGCCAACAGGCCTTCTTCCAGCGCCTTGATCTGGATCGCCAGGTAGCGCGAGAAAATACGGCATTGCGCGAGCGAGCCGGCGATGAACCAGAGGCCCGGGCTGGGCGGTAGCCCGCCACATGTTGCGCAACTCGCCGCCTTCGTCGAAGCCCCAGACCGGGCCGATCTTGTCGGCGATCGCGTCGCCGAGATAACGCCGCACCGCCGCCTGCTGGTTCTGGTAGCCGGTCGCCAGCACTAAAAGCTCGGCCGCTGCGATCGCGCCGTCTTTGAGCCGCGCGCCGCCGGCGACAAAGCGGTCGATGTCGGCAAATTGCAGAAGCTTGATCGCGCCGGAAATGATGAGCTCCGAGCAACCGACATTGAAGTAGTAGCCGCCGCCGTAACGCAGATACATCATCTGGAAGCCGGTCTCGTCCTCGCCCGCCCACAGGCGGAAGCCGCGCGCAGCGAGCGCATCGAGCAAGTCTTTGTCGACTTCGAGCCCCTTGGCGGTCGAAAGCTGATAGGAGCGCCGCAGCACCGGATAGGGCAACGAGGTCGCCAGCAAGTCGCAATCGTCGAACGGGATGCCTTCCGAGTAGATGGCATAGACGCGCTGCGCCTCCTTCAGGCTGACGACGTGCGTCTTGCTGCGCTGGATGATGGTGACTTCGGCGCCCTGCGCGGCAAGCTCCTGCGCGACGTCGTGGCCGCTGGTGCCGCTGCCGAGCACCAGCGCCTTGCGGCCCTTCCACGCCTCGGCGTGCTTGAAGTCGCCGGAATGCACGACGGTGCCGGCGAAGTCGGCGAGGCCGGGCAGGTCGGGCGTGGAGGGAATGCTGGAGACGCCGGTCGCAAAGATCAAATGCCGCGGGTGCATCATGCGCTCGGCGCCGTCCGATTGGCGCAGGGTCACCGACCATCGCTTGCGCGCGTCGTCGTAGCGGCCGGCAACGAGTTCGGTGCCGGTCCAGAAATTCAGCTCCAGGCTCTCGACGTAAGCCTCGAACCAGTTCGCCAGCTTGTCCTTGGGGATGTAGACCGGGAAGGTGGGCGGGAACGGCAGATAGGGCAGGTGGTTGACGTAGACCTCGTTGTGCAGCGTCAGCGAATGATAGCGCGTGCGCCAGTTGTCGCCGACGCGCGCGTGGCGGTCGACGATCAGGGTGTCGATGCCGAGCTGGCCAAGGCGCGCGGCGATCGAAAGCCCGGCCTGGCCGCCGCCGATCACCAGCACGGCCGGATCGCGGTCGGCGAAGGCGCGCTGGCGCGCCAGCCGGTCGGCCCAGTTCTCGGCGCCGAAGTCGCGCGTCGAGTCGGGCTCGCGCACGGCGCTTGAATTCTTCTTCGTGGCCGCGCAGTTCGTGCAAATTGGTATTGAGCGTCCAGGCGCGCAGCCGGCCCTCGCCGTCGGGGACAAGGCGAAGCACGCCGTTGCAAGGGCCGAAGGCGGTCTCGAACGCGACGATCGCCTCGATGCATTCGGTGCCGGCGCGCGTGACCCAACGCGGCGGCGTGCGCTTTTGCGGGATGTGGAAGTCGCGCGGCTGGGTGCGGGCGAGCGTCTGCGCCAATTTGCGCTCGATGGCCGCGCGCCCGGTAATGGTCTCGATGGTCCAGGTGAAGGCGAGCAGGTCGCGCCACAGCCCGTCCGGCAAGAACAGCTCGGCGGCCGCGGCCGCGTCATTGCCCTGCAGCGCCGTCTGGAAGCGGCCGAGCCAGGCTTGCGCCGCTTCCGGCGCCGCCGCGCGCGCTCGTTCGGCGATGTTCATCATCAAGTCCGCTCGTCCCCGCGCAAGTGGGGACCGTGCGACTTGGCCGCCTGCTCTTTGAGCCGGTAGAGCGCTTCCATCGCCTCGCGCGGCGACATCTCGTCGGGATTAAGCGCGGCCAGCGCGGCGAGCATCAAGGCATAGGCGTCGTCCGCGGTCCGCTGCGCGGGACGCGGCGGCGCGGCGAACAGCGGCAGGTCCTCGAAGCCCTTCGGCCCGGCGCGGTCCTCGGCTTCGAGCATCGCCAGCACGATTTTGGCGCGTTCGATCACACGCGCCGGCAGCCCGGCGAGCTGCGCGACGTGGATGCCGTAGGAGCGGTCGGCGGCGCCGGCGGTCACCTCGTGCAGGAACACCACCTCGCCCTGCCATTCCTTCACCCGCACGGTGGCGTTGTGCAAACGTTCAAGCCGTGCGGTAAGTGCGGTCAGCTCATGGAAATGCGTCGCAAACAGCGCGCGGCATTTGTTGGCGTCGTGCAAATGCTCGATGGTGGCCCAGGCGATCGAAAGGCCGTCAAAGGTGGCGGTGCCGCGCCCGATTTCGTCGAGGATAACCAGCGAGCGCGCGCCCGCCTGATTGAGGATCGCCGCGGTCTCCACCATCTCGACCATGAAGGTCGAGCGCCCGCGCGCAAGATCGTCGGCGGCCCCGACGCGCGAGAACAGCCGGTCGACGGTGCCGATATGCGCCGCGCGCGCCGGCACGAACGAGCCCATCTGCGCCAAGATGGCGATCAGCGCGTTCTGCCGCAGGAAGGTGGACTTGCCCGCCATGTTCGGGCCGGTCAGCAACCAGATGCGGCCGGCTGCCTCCTTGTCCTTCCCCGCTGGCGAGAGAAGCGGCGGCGAGAGGTCGCAATCATTGGCCACGAACGGCGTGCCGTCGCGCGACAACGCCTGCTCGACCACCGGGTGGCGGCCGCCGTCGATGGTGAAAGAGAGGCCGCCGTCGATTTGCGGGCGGACGTAGTCGCGCTCGGCGGCAAGATGGGCGAGCGCGCTCGCCATATCGAGCCGCGCCAGCGCTTCGGCGCAGGCTTTGATGCGAGCGGTCTCGGCGAGCACGGCGGCGGTCAAACGGTCGAAAATCTCCAGCTCCAGGCCGAGCGCGCGCTCGCCGGCGCTGGCGATCTTGGCGTCCAGTTCGCCGAGCTCGCCGGTGGTGAAACGCACCTGGCCGGCGAGCGTCTGGCGGTGGATGAAGGTCGCGTTGAGCGGCGCCGCGAACAGCTTGTCGCCGTGCTGCGCGGTGACCTCGACGAAATAGCCGAGCACGTTGTTGTGCCGGATCTTCAGGCCCTTGACGCCGGCGTCCTCGGCGTAGCGCGCCTGCAGCGCCGCGATCACGCGGCGCGATTCGTCGCGCAAGGCCCGCGTCTCGTCGAGCGTCCGGTCGTAGCCGTCGCGCACGAAACCGCCGTCGCGCTTGAAGGCGGGCAATTCGGCGGCGAGCGCGCCGGCAAGCTCGGCCGCCAGCATGCCGTCCGGCTGCCGGCAGGCCTCGATCGCCTCGGCGATCTCCGCCGGCGTGTCCTTGAGCGACGCCAGCGCGCGCGCAAGGTCGGCGGCGGCGAGAATGCCGTCGCGGATGGCGGCGAGATCGCGCGGACCGCCGCGCCCGAGCGCGAGCCGGGCGAGCGCGCGAGCGAGATCCGGCACCGCCTGCAGTCGCGCGCGTGTGTCGGCGCGCGCCGCGGCTTCCTCGACAAAGCGCGCAACCGCGTCGAGCCGGTGCCCGATCGCCGCCGGATCGGTCAGCGGCGCCGACGAGCCGCTGCGCCAACAGCCGCGAGCCGGCCGAGGTCACCGTGCGGTCGATGGCATCGAGCAACGAGCCGCGCCGCTCGCCGCCGAGCGTGCGCATCAGTTCGAGGTTGCCGCGCGTGGCCTGGTCGATCGCCATGGTCGCGCCGGCGCTTTCGCGCATCGGCGGCGACAGCGGCGGCCGCTTGCCGATCTGCGTGCGCTCGACATAGGTGACGCAGGCCGCCGCCGCGGTCAGCTCCAAGCCGCGTCAGCGCGCCGAAAGCCTCGCTGGTCGCGACCGCGAAGAACGAGGTCAGCCGCCGCTCGGCGGTCGCGCCGTCGAACACGTCGCGGGTGAGCGGCGTCATCGCCGGCAGGTCGCGCCAATAAGCGCCGAACTCCGGATCGCCGTAAAGCGCGTCGGAGACGATGATCTCGCTCGGCTCCAGCCGGGCGATCTCGGCCGCGAGCGAGACCCGCTCGCATTCGGCGATGCGGAACTCGCCGGTCGAAATGTCGATCCAGGCGAGCGCGAAGCGCGCCTCTTCGCCGGCGCTCGACAGCCGCGCGCGCGCGATCGCCAGCAGATAATTGTTGCGGCGGGCGTCGAGCAGCGTGTCTTCGGTGAGCGTGCCGGGCGTGACCAGGCGCACGACGTCGCGACGCACCACGCTTTTCGGCCCGCGCTTGCGCGCCTCCGCCGGATCTTCGAGCTGCTCGCAGACCGCGACGCGATGGCCGAGCGCGATCAGCCGGTGCAGATATTCGTCGGCGCGCTCGACCGGCACGCCGCACATCGGGATGTCGGCGCCCTGATGCTTGCCGCGCTTGGTGAGCATGATGCCGAGCGCGCGCGAGGCGGTTTCGGCGTCCTCGAAGAACATCTCGTAGAAGTCGCCCATCCGGTAGAACAACAGGCAGTCCGGATTGGCGGCCTTGATCTCGATGTACTGCTCCATCATGGGCGTGACGCGCCCGGCTTCGCCGCCCGCTATGGGCGCGTCGCCGTCGCCGGGCGGCGGCTCGGGCTCGGACATGCCGATGGGTTGCGTCAGCGCCATGGGCGCGAGGTTAGCAGAAGGTAAAGCGCTGCCACGAATGAGGCGCGCTCCTTCCCCTGTAAGCGGGATCGACCTCGACGTTGAACTCGGGCTCCCGGCGACTCTCGCTATGGGAGAGGTGACGTGGCGCGGCGTCACTTCGCCAGCTTCACCCCGGTGATGGCCTCGAGATTGCCGTGGAACAGCTTTTCCTGCTTGTCCTTCGGCAAATTCATGCCGTCGAGGATGCGCAGCGTTTCGCGCGTGTACATGGTGCCCTTCTCCGGGTCGAACGGGCAGTCGGAGGCGAACACGATCTTGTCGAAGTCGTAGAACTCGAATCCGGCCCGCGTCGCCGGCTCGCCGCCGAACACCGCGGTGTCGGCCCAGAATGAATGCTTGAAGTAGTCGAGCGGCCGCTTCTTCAGCCGCTTGAGCACCAGGCTCAGATCCTCGTCCGAGGTGCGCGCGCCGAGCTGGTCCCAGCCGGGGCCGATGCGGCCTTCCAGCATCGGCACGATGCCGCCGAAATGGTGGGTGATGATTTTCAGGTTCGGGTACTTGTCCATGATGCCCGAGAATACCAGCCGCGCCATCGCCGCCGCGGTCTCGTAGGACCAGCCGAAGGTCCACCAAATCTCGTATTTCGATTTCTTCTCGGAAAGATAATCCGGGAAATTGGCGGCGCGCGCCGGATGCATCCAGACCGGCTTGTTCAGCCGGTTCATGGTTTCCCAGAACGGCTCGAATTCCGGCGCGTCGAGCGGCTTGCCGGCGATGTTGGTGTGCACCTGCACACCGAGCGCGCCCGCCTTGATCGCGCGTTCGCACTCGCGCGCGCCGGCGTCTGGCGCGCCGATCGGCGCCTCCGCCACCCAGCCGGGAAAGCGATCGGGATCGTTCCTGCAGATGTCGACGAAGCCGTCATTGATCAGCTTGCAATATTCGTTGACCTGCTCGCCCTTGGCCAGCACTTCGATCGGCGGCATCGGGTAGGAGAGGATCTGCGCATAGTCCTTGAACTGGTCGACCACCTTCTTGCGGGCGTCGAGGTCGTGGATGCAGGGGATTTCGCGCACGCGCTTGCCGATGTCGGCGTGGCCGCTCTCCACGATCTTGTTGAAAAATTTCTCCGGGATGAAATGGGTGTAGGCGTCGATACGCATGCGATCCTCCGTGACGTCTTTTCTCGTTGGTTGACTTAGTAGGGCGTGATGACGTTGAGCAGCGCCTGCCGCCGCTCGTTGACGACGGCGTCGCGCGCGCGCGCCAGCGCGCCGGGCAGGTCGGCGGGTTTCTCGACGCGCTCGGCATGGGCGCCCTGCGCCTTGGCCATCTCGTCATAGGGCGGCGCCGGATCGAGATCGGCGAGCGTGCGGCCGTCGTTCTCGCCGGCGACGCCCTCCTTGAACATCGACAAGGTCGCGCGCCGCACCGCGCCGTAGCGGCTGTTGTTGAACACGATGGTGAGGATCGGCAGGTTGTGCGCGGCCGATACCCAGTGCCCGACCGTCGGATTGGCGAACATATAGGCGCCGTCGCCGAGCGTGGCGACCACCAAGGCGTCCGGGTTGGCGAGCTTGGCGCCGAGCGCGGCGCCGAAGCCCCAGCCGAGGCTGCCGGCCGGGCCAAGCGAGAAGAACGTGCCGGGCTTTTCGCGCGCGCAATGGTCGGCGCGCAGCGGATATTCGTTGAAGATGATGGCGTCGGGGCCGACGGCCTCGCCGATCGCGTGCGAAAGATGTTCCGGCGAAATGGTCGCGCCCGGCGCGGAATCCTTGGCGAGCTGGGCGCGGCGGTTGCGCATGCGCTCGGTCAGCCGCGCGCGCCGCGCGGCGATGCGCGCCGCCGCCATCTGAATGCGCGGCTCGACCGCGCGGTTGAGTGCGTCGAGTGCGTGTGCGGCGCCGGCCTGGACGGCGAGATCGCTCGGGAACGAGCGCATCGGGTAGCGCACGAAGAACGGATCCTCGCCGACATGAGCGACTTTGCTGCCGGCCGGCGGATGCTGGACGCTCGGAATCCAGGGCACATCGGATTCGAGAACGATCACCAGGTCGCTGTCGGCCAGCAGCGCGCCCGGCTCGAAGCCGAAATGCATGGTATGGCTCGACGGCAGGCAGACCGTGCGCGGATTGTGCGACACCACCGGAATGGCGCCGCGCTCGGCGAGCTGCTCCAGCGCGGGCACGGCGTCGGCCGGCAACGCGCCGGTGACGATCAGCGGGCGCTCGGCCGCGGCGATCCATTCGGCGAGCGTGGCGATCGCCTGCGGGTCGGGGTGAACCGCGGCCGCCTGCGGGCGCGGCTTGATCGGCCCGATCGGCTCGGCGAGCGGCGCCGACAGCGGCTCGCGCGGCAGCGTCAGATAGATCGGCCCGCGCGGATGTGCCATGGCGACTTCGACGCCGCGCGCCACCACGTCGCCGACCTGGCCGGGCACGCGCAACTCGTAGTCCCACTTCACCAGCTCGCGCACCATCGCGGCCTGGTCGAACATTTCCTGGCCCCACTGGATCGGCCGCGAGCGCGAGCCGAACGAGCCCTTTTCGGTGATCGGCGTGCGGCCGGCGGAGAGGATGACGGGGGCGCGGTCGCGCGCGAGATTGAGCAGGTTATTGACCGAATTGCCGGTGCCGGCGTGGTGTGCACCATCACCGCCTGCGGGTGGCCGTTCATCAGATAGGCGCCATGCGCCATCCCGAGCGCGAGGTTCTCGTGCGGCACCAAAATGGGCTTGGGCACTTTGGCATTGGTCTTCTTGGCGCGGCTGAAAGCTTCCACCACGGGCGGAAAGTCGGTGCCGGGATTGCAGAAGAAATAGTCGACGCCGTGGTCGGCGAGCGCGCGCAGGAAGGCATCGGCGGCAATCGGCTGCCGTTCGCGTCCGCCCGGTGTCACGGCCATGGGTTCCGCCCTGGAGGGTCCGCGCGCGCGGACGCTGTTTTTTGTTTTGGCCCGGTCTTTTACGCGACGGGGACGGGGGCTGACAACGGATGTGCGGCAGCCGAGCCGCCCTTCCGGAATGTCCGCCAGCCCGCGTGGGACCGCCTTATTCCGCCGCCAGCGCCATGCTCGCCCCGCCGTCGATCTCGGCCAGGCATTTGGCGAGGCTTTCGCCTTCGGGGTCCATCAAGGCGGCGGTGCGGGCGTTGGCGACGGCGTCCGCCGCGCGCGCCGGCGGAATATGGCCGGCGAGCGCCGGGCGGATCACGCGCGCTTCGATGGCGCGGTAATTGGCAAGCCCGCGCGCGTAAGTATCGCCATAGCCCTTGATCAGCCGCGCGCATTCGGCGATTTCGAGCGCGAGATCGATCGAGAGCGGCGCGGCCTTGGTGATCAGTTCGAGCCAGGATTCGATTTGCGTCTGTTCCTGTTGGTAACGAATGCCGCGCGGCCGCAGCCAACGCAACTTGGCCAGCATCAGGAAACGCAAATAGCCGCTGATCGAGGTGGCATTGATCTCCATGCCGAAATAGACACGGCCGAGCCAGCCGCGGCGCTCCGAAAAGCGCAGGATCGGCCGCGCCAGCATTGGCGGCAATAATTGCGTCAATTCCTCGATGCCGGGCTTGAGAAAATCGTGCACCGCATAGGGCTCGTTCTGCACGCGCAACTCGTCCTGCGCGATGCGGCGCATGCGTTCCGGCGCGATCTTGGCCTGCGCCACCCGCACCACGTCCTCGTACGACATGCGCACGGCGAGATGGCGCGCGACTTCTTTCAGCAGCTTGCCCTGCGCGCCGGCGGCTTGGTCGGCGTCGTTCATCGCGCGCAGGCGATTGAGATAAAGCTGGGCGTAGCGCACGCCTTGATAGGCGATCAGCCGCCGCACGCCTTCGACCGCGGTTGCCTGCGCCACCAGCGGCAACGAATAAGTGACCTCGTGCTCGAGCAGTTCGGGCGTCTTGGGCGCGGGCTTTTTCGGATCGCGCGGCGCGACCGGCGCTAGCCTGGCGCGCGCGGCCTCGAGCCCGGCGCGGAAGCCGCGCAGGTTGTTCTCGACCGCCTTGCCGTCGGCGCGGATCGCGGCCTCGAATTGTTCGGCCGTCAGCGGCAGGCGGCCGCAGCCGGCGATGCTGCCGAGCATCACCGCGCTGATAATCGAGCCGCGATTGCTTGGCCAGCGTTTCCATATCGAGCAGCAGCGCCTCGCGCGCGTGCTGCTTGATCGCCTTGGTGAGCTTGTCCTGGTCGAAGCGGCCGTCGCCCATGGCGATCTTCTCGTCCATGGCATAGAAGCGCGACAGCGAGGCAATCACGAAGGTGCGCTCCGGCGTGACGAAACCCGAGGCGACGGTGCGGCCGGCTTCCAGGAGTTCGCTCGCCACCGCGATGTCGATGTCGCCGACGCCGGGCGTGAGCGCCAGCACCGGCCGCTTGCCGCCGAGCTCGGACGTCTGCACCGGCAGCATCTCGATGTAATAGGTGGTGGCGCCGGTGCGCTGCGCGACGCCGGGGATCGAGGTCGATTGCACCGGAAAGCCGGCCTCGGCCGCCGCGGTCACGATCCAGTCGGTCAGCACGCCGCCGCCTTCGCCGCCGAGCGCGGCGATCAGGAGCGTGATGGGGCGCGGCCCGCTCATGCCGCCGCCTTGCGAGCGCCGCCGCCGAGCCAGCCGATCACTGTCTGCCGTAACCGGAACAGCGCGCGGTCGCGCCAGGTCGGATTGCGCACGATCTCGGCGCGGTAGAATGATGGGCACAGCACCGCCGCGTGAGCGACCTCGCCGCACAGGCCGCAGCCGACGCACGTTTCGATCACCGTCGCCACCGGGTCGCTGCGCAGCGGATCGGGCGAGGGCTTGAGCGTCAGCGACGGGCAGCCGGACAGCCGGATGCAGGAATGGTCGCCGGTGCAGATCTCGTCGTCGACGCCGTAGCGCGTGCGCGTGACGCGCTCGCCGCGCGCGAGCTTGCCGGCGTCTTCGGCGCGCACGCGGCGCTGGCGCGCCAACTGGCATTCGCCGTCGGCGATGATGACTTTCAAGCCGCGCTCGGCGGTCTTCATCGCCTCCTTCAGCGTCGCCACCATCTTGGCGACGCCGTAGGTGCGCACGGTGCGCAGCCATTTCACGCCCATCATGCGCAGCGTCTGCTCGATGTCGACGCCGGGCGTCGGGCCGTCGCGGCTGGTGGTGCTCGACGGGATGTATTGCTGGCCGGTGGCCGAGGCGTAGCCGTTCTGCATCACGATCAGCACGCCGTCGCCTTTGTTGAACAGATTGGAGGCGACGCCGGTGATCAGCCCGTTATGCCAGAAGCCGCCGTCGCCCATGATGGCGATCGGGCGCTTCTCCATGTTGGGCCCGACCGCGGCGGCGCTGGCGAGCGACATGCCGTAGCCGAGGATGGAATTGCCCATCGAGAACGGCGCGAAGGTCGCGAACGAATGGCAGCCGATGTCGGCCGAGATGTGCGCCGGCCCGAGCTCGCGCTGCATCAGCTTGAGCGCCGAGAACACCGGCCGCTCCGGGCAGCCGGTGCAGAAGGCGGGCGGGCGCGGCGGCAGCGGTCCGAGCGCGGCGGCGGCCTTCGCCTTGTGCGCGATGAGCCCGCGCGCCTTCTCCGCGACGGTTTCGGCGTCGAGGCCGTTCGGCTGCGCCGCTTGCAGGAAGGCGGCGAGGCCTTCCAGCAGCACTTCCGACGAATATTCGCCGGCCTGCGGCAGCGGCCCCTTGCCGAGCACCTTGGTCTGGATGTCGGCGCGGCGCAGCTCGACGTTGACCGCCTGCTCGATGTAGTCGGGGTTGCCTTCCTCGACGATCAAGACCGCGCGCTTGCCGGCGCAGAATTCGCGGATCTCCTCCGGCACCAGCGGATAGACCACGTTGAGCACCAGCATCGGCACGCGCGAGGCGCCGAACACGTCGGCGAGCCCCATGCGCTCGAGCGCGCGCAACACGCTGTTGGTCAGCCCGCCCATGACGATGATGCCGATGTCGGCGAGATCGCCGTCGATCGTCTCGTTGAGCTTGTGTTCGCGGATGAAGGCGCGCGCCGCCGGCAGCCGCTCCTCGACCTTCAGCTTCTCCTGGCTGAAGGTGACCGGCGGATGCGCCAGCCGGCCGTATTGGAAGCGCGGCGGGCCGGACAGCCGGTTGAGCCCGGAATAGGTCGCCTTCAGGTTATCCTTGGCGGCGAACTCGCCGGTGGCGTGGCAGGCGCGGATGCGCAGCTCCAGCATCACCGGCGCGTGGCTCGCCTCCGACAGTTCGAAGCCCTTCTCCACCGTGCGCACGATCGAGGGCAGGTCGGGGCGCGGGTCGAGCAGCCACATCGAGGATTTGAGCGCATAGGCATAGGAGCGCTCCTGGATGACGCTCGCGCCCTCGCCATAGTCCTCGCCCAGAATGATCATGGCGCCGCCCATCACGCCGGGCGACGACAGGTTGGAGAGCGCGTCGGCCGCCACGTTGGTGCCGACGATCGACTTCCAGGTCACCGCGCCGCGCAGCGGGTAGTTGATCGAGGCGCCCAGCATGGCGGCGGCGGAAGCCTCGTTCGAGCAGGTCTCCAGATGCACGCCGAGCTCGCCCATGATGTCCTGCGGCGTCGACCAGCACGTCGAGCAGATGCGAGACCGGCGCGCCCTGGTAGCCGCCGACATAGGACACGCCCGACTGCAGCAGCGCCTTGGTGACCGCGAGGATGCCTTCGCCGCGGAAGGTCTCGCCGTCGCCGAGCTTGAGCGCCTGCACTTCCTTCTTGAACGAGCGTTCCATGCCGCGGCCTTCGCCAGATAGTTGGGGTCCAAACTATATTAGCAAAGCCCGCCTACATATGCGAGGGCAGCCACAGCGCGAGGATCGGGAACGCGATCAGGATCACCAGCCGGATCAGGTCGGTGACGATGAACGGCAATACGCCCTTGAAAATAGTGGCGAAAGACGCGTCCTTCACCACGCTCTTGATGACGAAGACGTTCATGCCGACCGGCGGATGGATCAAGCCCAGCTCCACCGTCATCACGATGATGATGCCGAACCAGACCGGGTTGAAGCCGAGATGGGTGACGACCGGGAAAATGATCGGCACGGTCAAAATAATCATGGCCATGGCGTCCATCAGGCAGCCGAGCACCAGGTACATCAGCATGATCAGCGCCAGCACGCCGTAGGGGCCGAGGCCCAGGCCGGTCAGAAACTCGGTGACCTTTTGCGGGGTCTGGGTGACGGTGAGAAAATAGCCGAAGATCAAAGCGCCGATCAGCACGGTGAACACGGCGGCGGCCGTGCGCGTCGCCTGCAGCAGCGAGGCCAGGATTTTGTCCTTGTTGAGCCGGCCGGTGGCGAGCCCGATCAGGAACGCGCCGGAGGCGCCGACGCCGCCGGCCTCGGTCGGCGTGAAGCGCGGCAGGAACGGCAGGCCGTAAAGTCCGCCGATGACGAAAACGAACAGCAGCAACGGCGGCCAGATGTCTCTCAGGCCGATAAGCCGCTGGCGCCAGGCGATGCGCGGACCGGCCGGCAGGAAGCCGGGACGCACCCGGCCGATGACGAAGATGGTGCTGAGGTACATCGCCATGGCGAGAAGCCCGGGCACGATGCCGGCGATGAACAGCTTGCCGATATCCTGCTCGGTGATGATGCCGTACACCGCCAGCACGATCGACGGCGGCAGCATGGCGCCGAGCGTGCCGCCGGCCGCGATCACGCCGGTGGCGAAGCTCTGCGGATAGCCGTAACGGCGCATTTCCGGATAGGCGACGGCGGAAAACGTGGCCGCGGTGGCGACCGACGAACCGCTGATCGCGGCAAAGCCGCCGCAGGCAACCACCGTTGCGAAGCCCAATCCGCCGCGCAAATGTCCGACGAAACCGTTCGCCGCCTTGAACAGGTCGCGGCTCATGCCGGAGTTGGACATGAACGTGCCCATCAGCATGAACATCGGGATGACGCCGAAGGTATAGTCGGTCACCGTGCGCATCGAGGTCTGCCCGACCAGCTTGAGCGCGGGCATGCCGCCGACCAGGTAGCCGAAGCCGGAAACGCCGACCAGGCCCATCGCCATGCCGACCGGCACGCGCAGCAGCATCAGCGCGAACAGCGCGACAAAACCGATAATGGCGACGGCGTCGGTGCCCATCGCGTCACTCGACCGGCTGTTTGGTTTGCGGCTCGCCGATCAGCTCCGGCTGCACGATCAGCCGGTAGGTGCGGATGGCGATCAGCAGAACGGCGGAGACGTCGCCCGCCCAGGCGACCGCGAAGAACGGCCAGGTCGGCAGCCGCAGGTCGAAGGTGAGCACGTTGTCGTAATAGGTGCCGCGCACCTTGTCGAACAGCGTGTAGGTCTGCACGCTCACCACGAACAGCAGCACCAGCGTGGCGAACACGTCGATCACGCGCTGATATTTCGGGCTGACATTGGCCCAGACCAGGTCGACCGTGATGTGCGTGCCGCGGTAGGAGGTCGCCGCGATGCCCCAGAAGATCAGAATGCCGAGCAGCATCCGACCGAAATCGAACGAGTCGGGAATCGAATACGAGAAGATGTTGCGCAGCACGACGGCGAGAAAAATATTGGCGGCGACGATGCCGACAAAGCCGGCGGCGATCCATTCGATCGTGTCGATGAAACGATCCATGGCGATGCGTTTCATGCGTGCTCCACGCGGCAAATCTCGGAAGCAGCGGCGGCAAGGAGTTCCCGCCGCCGCCGTTTCGCTGACCGCGCCTGCGTTAGTCGATGGCGCGGCGCCGTTCGCCTGTTACTTCGCCAGCGCGTTGTATTTGGTGAGCTCGGCGCGCAGCTCCTTCATCGCCGCGTCGGGATCGACGCCGGTTTTCTTGACGTTGTCGGCCCAGGTCTTCTGCAACGGCTCGGCCGACTTCTTCCATTCGGCGAGCTGCGCGGGGGTGAGATCGTAGACCTCGTGCCCGGCCTCGGCCTTGATCTTGGCGATGCCGGCATGTTCGAAGTCGGCCCAGGGTCCCGCGACCTTGAGCGCCCACTCATTGGTGCAATGGTCGTCGATCACCTTCTTCTGCTTGGCCGACATCTGCTCGTACAGCGCCTTGTTGAACACCAGCGCGAAGGTGGTGACGTAAAGCGGCGCGTTCATGTGGTACTTGGTCACCTTGTCGATGCCGAACAGCGGCACCGAGCCCCACGGGAAAGTGACCGCGTCGGCGACGCCGCGCTCCAGGATGTCGCGCACTTCCGGCGCGGCGGAGTTCACGTTGTTGCCGCCGAGCTGGGTGACCCAGGTCGCGATGGTGGCGTGCGCGGGCCGGATCTTCATGCCCTTGATGTCGCCCGGCACCAGGATCTTCTTGCTCCTGGAATGGAAGGTGCCCGGGTCATGCACGAAGGCGAGACAGAACTTGACGTCCTTCATCTCCTTGGCGGCGTATTTGCGGTACCAGGCGTCGATCGCCTGCGAGCCGCCTTTGGCGTTCGCCATCAGGAACGGCAATTCGCCGGCGGCGATGATCGGGAAGCGGCCGGGCTGATAGCCGGGATTGATGTAAGTGAGGTCGGCGATGGCGTCGCGCGCCATGTCGTAATGGTCGAAGGCCTTGCCGAGCTGCTGCGAGGGATAGACCTTGTAGTGGATGGTGCCGCCGGAATCCTTCTCGACCGAGGCGCCCCATTCCTCCAGCGCCTTCTGCAGCGGGTGCGACGGCGGCACCCAGTGCGAGATCTTCAGGTCGAAGGTCTTTTCCTGCGCCTGCGCGCCGGTCGCGCCGCACAGCAAGGCGGCGACGGCGGCGGCACAGAGCGCAGCCGCGAAACGGGATTTCATGTTTCTTCCTCCCTCGGTTATATGTTTGCGGCAATTGAGCCGGATATCGGCCAAATTGTAAAGTTGGTTTGATATCAAACTATATCGCGGAGCGCGGGCCGGTTGGCCGGCAAGGCTCCGGCAGGGAGGCGACGTGAGCGGAAATAACGGAGCGGGCGCGGGCGCCGGGCGGCGCGGCAAGAACGGCGAAAGCATTGCCGGGTCGATCAAATTCGGCCCGCTTGCCACCTGGATCGGCTTCAATCTGCGCATGGCGCAGGAGGCCACCTTCCAGGCGTTTTCGCGCCGCTCGCAGGAGATCGGCGAAAGCCCGGGGCGCTTCGCGACGCTCACGCTGATCGCGCGCAATCCCGGCATCAGCCAGACCGAGTTGTCGCTCGCCAACGGCCGCGACAAGTCGAGCCTGACGCCGGTGGTCGAAGATCTGGTGCGGCGCGGGCTGGTCGAGCGCAAGCGCGTGCGACAGCGACCGGCGCACCTATCGGCTCAACGTGACGGCGGCCGGCAAGAAGACGCTGACCGATCTGACGCGCTGCGCGCGCCGGCACGAGCGCAACCTCGACCGCATCATCGGTGCGCGCGACCGCAAGCGCTTCCTGAAGCTGTTGAAGAAGATCGCGGCGCAGATCGATTAGCGGCTCAGGCGCTTGAACTTCGCCAGCACCTCCTGCGGCACCGGCTGCGATTTGATGCCGCCGGTTGCCGGATCGCGCACCACCCAGACCCGCTTCTCCGAACATTCGACGCACAGCTCGCCGTCGCGCGAGAGGCGATGCGCGACCTCGAAGCTGGCACGGCCGAAGGTTACGGCGGTTTCGACGGTGACGTCGTCGCCGAAGCGCGTCGGCCTGATGAACTTGGCGCGCGTGCGCACCAGCGGATAGCCGGCGAAATCGAAGTGCTTGAGTTGCTTGAACTTGGTCATGCCGAGCGCGCGCTCGAACAGCGCGGCGGTCGAGGCGTCGAAGATTTCGAAATAGCGCGGATAAAAAATGATGCCGGCGGGATCGCAGTCGCCCCACTCGATGCGCACCTTGCGGCTGTTGGTGAAAGCGTGCTCACGTATGCCAGTTCTTTTGCGGGAATTCGGGATCAGCGCGGCGCCATGCGCAGCGCGCCGTCGAGGCGGATCACTTCGCCGTTGAGATAGGCGTTGTGGATGCAGTGCATGGCGAGCGCGGCGAATTCGCGCGGCTCGCCCAGCCGCTTGGGATACGGCACCGAGGCGCCGAGCGAATCCTGCGCCTCCTGCGGCAGCGCCTTCAGCATCGGCGTGCTGAAAATGCCGGGCGCGATCGTCATCACGCGGATGCCGAACTGGGCGAACTCGCGCGCCGCCGGCAGCGTCAGCGCGGCGACGCCGCCTTTCGACGAGGCATAGGCGGCCTGGCCGATCTGGCCCTCGAAGGCGGCGACCGAGGCGGTGTTGACGATGACGCCGCGCTCGCCGTCGGCCAGCGCCGGCAAGGCCTGCATGGCGGCGCCCACCAGGCGCAGCATGTTGAAGGTGCCGATCAGATTGACGCGGATGACGCGCTCGTAGTCGGCGAGCGGCATGGCGCCGTCGCGGCCGACGATGCGCTTGGCGGTGCCGACGCCGGCGCAATTGATCAAGATGCGCGCCGGCCCGTGCGCGGCGGCGGCCTTCTTGACCGCGGCTTCGGCGCTGGCCGAATCGGCGACGTCGCATAAAACGGCGATGCCCTTGAGCTCGCCGGCCATGTCGGCGGCGGCCTTTTCGTTCATGTCGAGGATCGTCACCTTGGCGCCGGCCGCCGCCAGCGTGCGCGCGCAGGCCGCGCCCAGGCCGGAAGCGCCGCCGGTGACGATGGCGGCCTGTCCTTTGACTTCCATCAGCCTTTACCCTTCCGCGCTGATCACCCGCGAAGATAGCGGCATCGCATAAAGCTCGTCCACCAGCGCGGCGCGGTTTTTCAGCACCGCGCGCTGATTGATCGAGCCCTTGTCGGTCGCCTCGCTTTTGTCCATCGACGGCGGCTCGGCCATCAGGATCAGCCGCTCGACGCGCATCGAGGAGCCCGGGCTCGCGGCGGCGAGCTTCTTCGCCAGGTCCGGCGAAGGCGGCGCGCACTTTGGCGTCGGCCACGATCTGCGCCGGCGTCGCCTCGGCGCCGAGGCCGGCGAGCTTGCGGCAGGCCTCGACGTCGGGAAACACCAGCGCGCCGATGAAGTCGCGGTCGGGCGCGGCGAACACCACGTCGCGCACCAAAGGCGCGAAATGATCGATGACGCGCGCGCGCAACGGGCCGACGCTCACCCAGGTGCCGGTCGAGAGCTTGAAGTCCTCGGCGATGCGGCCGTCGAACAACAGGCCTTGCAGCGGATCGTCGGGATCGGCGAATTTCAGCGCGTCGCCGATCTTGTAATAGCCTTCCGCGTCGAAGGCAGCGCGCGTCAGCTCGTCCTGCCGCCAATAGCCGGGCGTGATGTGCGGGCCGCGCAGGCGCGCCTCCAGCTTGCCTTCGTTCGGCACCAGCTTGAGTTCGACGCCCGGGCTGGGCAGGCCGATATTGCCGGCGCGGTCGAAATCCCAGCTGCAGGCGAGCGCCAGCGGCGAGGTCTCGGTCGAGCCGATCGACGACAGGAAGATGATGCGCTCGCCGGTGGTCTCGACCGCGAGCTTCGTCAGCTCGTCCCAGGTGACCTGGTTGAGCCCGGCGCCGGCGTAGAACAACACCTTTAGCCGCGAGAAGAAGTTCTTGCGCAGCGTTTCGTCGGCGCGGAAATGCGGCAGCAGCGCCTCGTAGCCCTTCGGCACGTTGAAATAAATCGTCGGCGCGATCTCACGCAGATTGCGCGCGGTCTTCGGTACGCCCGGCGGCGTCGGATTGCCGTCGTCGATGTAGAGCGAGCCGCCATTGGTCAGCACCAAATTGAAATTGTGGTTGCTGCCGAACGTGTGGCTCCAGGGCAGCCAATCGATCACCACCGGCGGCTCGTCCTGCACGAAACAAAATCCGGCGGCGATCATCGCCTGGTTGGAGCACAGCATGCGGTGGGTGTTGATCACGCCTTTCGGCTGGCCGGTCGAGCCGGAGGTGAACAGAAATTTGGCGATGCTGTCGGGCGTCACCTTGGCCGCGGCGCCGGCAACGCCGCTCGCGTCCTCGGCGCCGACGAGATCGGCGAACAAAGTCGCCTTGCGGTCCGCCGGCGGATTGCGCGTCACCACCAGTTCGACATCGTCCGGCACACAGGCCGCGATGGCGCGGCCGTAAGGCGTTGCCGTCGCTCGCGAAAATCATGCCGGGCGTGAGCAGGCCGATAATCGTGCGCAGCTTGCCGAAGTCGCTCGACATCAGCGAATAGGCCGGCGAGATCGGCGCGTAGGGAATGCCGACATAGCATGGCGGCGAGCGCCAGGAGCGCGTGCTCGATGTCGTTGCCGGACACTATCGCGATCGGCCGCTCGGCGCTAAGCCCGCGCCGCAGCAGCGCCGCGCCGATGCGCTTTGCCCGGTCGAGCACCTCGGCATAGCCGAGCTTGCGCCAGGCGTCGTCGGGCGCCGCGCTGCGCCAAAAATACGCGCTCGGGCGTCTCGCGCGCCCAACGCTCCAGCGGCTCGCGTGAGCCTGCGATGATAGGGCGCGAGCGGCTCGCGCGCGCGGATCAGGATGGTGCCGTCGGGCTTGTGCTCGATCACCGCGTCGGGCGCGCCCAGCCGCACCGGGCGCAGCGGCGCGCCGGCGACGGCGGGGGCCTTGCGGGAAAGCTCCGGCATTGCATCCCTGGCGGCGTCAATTGTTGTCTTGGACAACAATTTGGGCGACCCCTTCGGGCCGGTCAAGTCTGCTTCACTTTCGGCGCGCGCTTCTCGAGGAAGGCCTTGAGACGCGCCTTGGCTTCCGGGTCGGCCTGCGCGATGGCGGCGGTCAGCGCCTCCATGGCGTAGCCCGCGGCCGGGTCGCTCTCGGCGATGCGCGGCAGCGCGTGCATCACCGCGAAATTGGTGAGCGGCGCGTTGCCGGCGATGCGCTGCGCGAGCTCGAGGCCCTTGGCGAAGCCTTGCCCGGGCTCGACCAGATAGGTCGTGAGCCCCATGGCCTGGCCTTCTTCGGCCGAGTAGGTGCGGCCGGTCAGCATCATGTCCATCATGCGCGCGACGCCGATCAGCCGCGGCAGCCGCACCGAGCCGCCGCCGCCGACATAGATGCCGCGGCTGCCTTCCGGCAGCGCATAATAGGCCGAGCGCTCGGCGACGCGCACATGCGCGGCGGCGGCGAGCTCGAGCCCGCCGCCCACCACCGCGCCGTGCAGCACCGCGACGACCGGCACCTTGCCGAATTGGATCTTCTCGAAGGCGCGGTGCCAGGAACTGGAATGCGCGATGCCTTGCGCGACGTCGCGCTCCTTCAGCTCGGAGAGATCGAGGCCGGCGGAAAAATTATCGCCTTCGGCGGCGAGCAGCACCGCGCCGACGCCGTCCGGGATCGCGCTGAAGAAAGCGTCGAGCCCGAGCACGGTGTCATCGTCGAGCGCGTTGCGCTTGTGCGCGCGGTTGAGCCGCAGCACGGCGACGTCGCCCTGCCGCTCGGCGGCAAGCGAAGACGGAAGTTGCGCGTGTCACGAGTTGATCCAAGTCAGGTTCCGGCGTTGCAGCGGCGCCCGTGTCCATCAAGCTCACAAGACCTCATGGACATCAAGCCGCACCGATTGCGCCGCGCGCTCGCCGCGCGCCAGCGCCAGAATCCGGTTGAGCCAGTCGCTCGCCGGATCGGCGGTCTCGAACCGCATGACCGTGCGGAAATAATAGAGCGCGGGGTCGACCTTGTCGCCGCGCGCCAGCGCCGCCAGCACCTCGGGCGGGCCGTGGCGCAGGCCTTTGCTGTCGACCAGGATGCGCGCGCCGGCCGACGGTCTCGATGGTGTAGCGCGCCTGGATGTCGGCGGCGCCGTCGGAGCGCACGATCTGCCAATCGGCGCCGCCGGGCAGGATGCGGCCGTGAAAGCCGCGGGCCGCGACACCGTGCCGCCGAGAATGTCGATCACGCGCCGTTCGCCATAGGGCGTGCGGCCGAATTGCTGGATCGCGTCCGAGCTCGGCATGGATGGTGAAAATCGGCCGCTCGCTGCAGCGCGATCATCGATCGGCGGGCCCCCAAATGCGCCCGCGGCCGCTATTTGACCCTGCCCGGAGGCCGCCGTAAATACGGGCCGCAACCGGGAAGCATCGTCAATGGCGCGGATTTCCTCGCTCGCCGAAGCCGTCCAGGCCGCCGTTCGTGACGGCGACACGCGTGGCGATCGAGGGCTTCACCCACCTCATCCCGCATGCCGCCGGCCACGAGATCATCCGCCAGGGCCGCAAGCATCTGACGCTGATCCGCATGACGCCGGACCTGGTCTACGACCAGCTCATCGGCATGGGCTGCGTCGACAAGCTCGTCTTTTCCTGGGGCGGCAATCCCGGCGTCGGCTCGCTGCACCGCTTCCGCGACGCGATCGAGAACGGCTGGCCGCAGCAAGCTCGAGATCGAGGAGCATTCGCACGCCGCCATGGCGAACGCCTACGAGGCGGGCGCCGCCGGCCTGCCGTGCGCGATCTTCCGCGGCTATATCGGCGGCGACCTGCCGAAGGTGAATTCCAAGATCAAGCGCATCACCTGCCCGTTCACCGGCGAACAGCTCGCCGCCATTCCGGCGCACCGGCCCGACGTGGCGGTGATCCACGCGCAGCGCGCCGACAAAGCCGGCAACGTGATGATCGAAGGCGTGCTCGGCGTGCAGAAGGAAGCCGTGCTCGCCGCCAAGCGCTCGCTGGTGACGGTCGAGGAGATCGTCGAGGAATTGCCCGAGCGCAGCCTCAACGCGGTGGTGCTGCCGCACTGGACCGTCGGCCACGTGGTCGAGGTGCCGGGCGGCGCCTTCCCGTCTTACGCGCAGGGCTATTATCCGCGCAACAACAGCTTCTACAAGCAATGGGACGAGATTTCGCGCGAGCGCGACTCGTTCCTGGCCTGGATGAAAGACAACGTGTTGAGCAAAGGCCCCGAGGTTTTTGCCGAGCACGTGCGCAAGTTCCGCATGGCGGCGGAGTGACGACGATGGCCGATTACAAGCCGAACGAGATGATGACCATCGCCGCGGCGCGCGCGCTGAAGAACGACGACGTCTGCTTCGTCGGCATCGGCCAGCCCTCGGCCGCCTGCAATCTCGCGCGGCTGACGCATGCGCCCGGCATCACGCTGATCTACGAATCCGGCACGCTCGCCACCAAGCCCGACATCCTGCCGCTGTCGATCGGCGACGGCGAATTGTGCGAGACCGCGCTCACCACGGTGTCGGTGCCGGAGATGTTCCGCTACTGGCTGCAGGGCGGCCGCATCAAGATCGGCTTCCTCGGCGGCGCGCAGATCGACAAATACGCCAACCTCAACACCACGGTGGTCGGCCCCTACGACAAGCCGAAGGTGCGGCTGCCGGGCGGCGGCGGCGCGCCGGAGATCGCGACCTCGTGCGGCGAGATCTTCATCATCATGGCGCAGAGCAAGCGCGGCTTCGTCGACAAGCTCGATTTCGTCACTTCGATCGGCCATGTCAGCGGCGGCGACTCGCGCAGCCAAGCTCGGCGTCAAGACCAAGGGCCCGACCCGGCTGATCACCGATCTCGCGCTGCTCGCGCCCGATCCGGAGACCAAGGAAATGACGGTCGTCTCCATCCATCCCGGCGTCACGCGCGAGCAAATCCAGGAAAACACCGGCTGGAAGGTCGAATTCGCGTCGAAGGTCGCCGAGACGCCGGCGCCGACAGCGGATGAACTCGAAGTCTTGCGCGAGCTGCAGGCGCGCACCAACCGCGCGCAGGCGGCGGCATAAGGACATGACCGATGCGTGACGCCTTCATCTGCGACGCGGTGCGCACGCCGATCGGCCGCTATGCCGGCGCGCTCGCCAAGGTGCGCACCGACGATCTCGCCGCCGTGCCGATCAAGGCGCTGCGCGAACGCGCAATGCCAAGGCCGATTGGGAGAAGCTCGACGAGGTCTATTACGGCTGCGCCAACCAGGCCGGCGAGGACAACCGCAACGTCGCGCGCATGGCGCTGCTGCTCGCCGGGCTGCCGGCCAGCGTGCCGGGCGTGACGCTCAACCGGCTGTGCGCCTCGGGCATGGAGGCGGTCGGCACCGCCGCGCGCGCGATCCGCGCCGGCGAGATCGAGTTCGCCATCGCCGGCGGCGTCGAATCGATGACGCGCGCGCCTTTCGTGCAGGGCAAGGCCGACGAAGCCTTTTCGCGCAAGGCCGAAATCTACGACACCACCATCGGCTGGCGCTTCATCAATCCGCTGATGAAGGCGCAATACGGCGTCGATTCGATGCCGGAAACCGGCGAGAACGTGGCCGAGGAATTCCAGGTCAGCCGCGCCGACCAGGACGCTTTCGCGCTGCGCTCGCAGCAGCGCGCCGCCAAGGCGATCGCGGCGGGCTATTTCGCCGAGGAGATCGTCGCGGTCGAGATCGCCGGCCGCAAGGCAAACGGTGAAGGTCGACAAGGACGAGCACCCGCGCGAGACCACGCTCGAGCAGCTCGCCAAGCTCAAGACGCCGTTCCGCAATCCCGGCACCGTCACCGCCGGCAACGCCTCCGGCGTCAATGACGGCGCCGCCGCGATGATCGTCGCTTCCGAGGCGGCGGTGAAGGCGCATGGCCTCACCCCGCGCGCCCGCATTCTCGGCATGGCGTCGGCGGCGGTGCCGCCGCGCATCATGGGCATCGGCCCGGTGCCGGCGACGCAGAAGCTGATGGCGCGGCTGGGGCACAAAATCGGCGACTATGATTTGATCGAGATCAACGAAGCCTTCGCCTCGCAGTCGCTAGCCTGCCTGCGGCAGCTCGGGCTGGCCGACGACGCCGGCCACGTCAATCCGCATGGCGGGGCGATCGCGCTCGGTCATCCGCTCGGCATGTCGGGGGCGCGGCTGGCGCTGACGGCGGCGCATGGGCTGCAAAAGAACGGCGGCAAGCTCGCGCTTGCCACCATGTGCGTCGGCGTCGGCCAAGGCGTGTCGCTCGCCATCGAGCGCGTTTAATGCGCATGATCCCGAAAAGTGGGAACCGGTTTTCGGATAAGATCATGCGCAAGGAAAGATAAGGGCAACAGGAATGTCGCTGATCTACCCGAAGGAAAGCCTCGGCGTTTATCCCAAACATCTGTCGCCGGAATACCGCTCGACGGTGAAGCGCTCGCCGGCGAAGCCGCTGATCGTGGTGCCGCATACGCTGTCCGAACTCACCGGCCCGGTCTTCGGCCACGACGCCGTGCAGGAAGGCGATGCCGACCTCACCAAGCAGCACAAAGGCGAGCCGCTTGGGCGAGCGCATCATCGTGCACGGCCATGTGCTCGACGAGGACAAGCGGCCGGTGCCCGACACGCTGGTGGAAATCTGGCAGGCCAATGCCTGCGGCCGCTACGTGCACAATGTCGACCAGCATCCGGCGCCGCTCGATCCGAATTTCACCGGCGCCGGGCGCACCGTCACCGACAACAAGGGCTACTACAAGTTCATCACCGTGAAGCCGGGCGCCTACCCCTGGGGCAACCATCACAATGCCTGGCGGCCGAACCACATCCATTTCTCGGTGTTCGGCCACTCGTTCCTGACCCGGCTGGTCACGCAGATGTATTTCCCCGGCGACTATCTGTTTCCGTTCGACCCGATCTTCAATTCGGTGACCGACGAGAAGGCGCGGGCGCGCATGGTCTCGAGCTTCGATCTGGAGAACACGATCCCCGACTGGGCGCTCTGCTTCCGCTTCGATATCGTGCTGCGCGGGCGCGAAGCCACGCCGCAGGACACGGACAAACATTGAGAGCAGGCCGGACAATGTCGGACATCACGCCTTCGCAAACCGTCGGCCCGTTCTTCGCCTACGGCCTGGCGCCGAACGGGCGCTGCCAATGGGATCCGAACGGCAGCTATAGCTGGAAGGAAACCGTCGGCGACAATCTGATCACGCCGGACACCAGCGGCCAGAAGATCCGTATCGAGGGCCGCATCACCGACGGCGACGGCGCGCCGATCAACGACGCCATGCTGGAAATCTGGCAGGCCGATGCGCAAGGCCGCTACGCCCATCCGCGCGACGACCGCGCCCGGCCGAATGCCAAGTTCAAGGGCTTCGGCCGCTCGGCCACCGACAAGGACGGCATCTACTCGTTCGACACCGTCAAGCCCGGCGCGGTGCCGGGCCCGGCGGCAAGCCGCAGGCGCCGCATATCGTGTTCTGCATTTTCTCGCGCGGCATGCTGCGGCAGATCTACACGCGGCTTTATTTCTCGGACGAGGCGGCCAATGCCGGCGATCCCATCCTGACGCTGGTGCCGGCGGACCGGCGCGGGACTCTCATTGCCCACAAATCGATGCGCGGCGAGCTGCCGGTCTACCGGTTCGACATCCGCGTCCAGGGCGAGAACGAGACGGTTTTCTTCGACATCTGAGCGGCCGGTCCTTGAACATGGGCGGATGGGGCGATTCTCGCTTGCCCACCCGCACGCATCGCGTCCGGCAGATTTCGTGGGACTTGGCCCACAATGCGTTATTGTTTGCAGAGGCCTTGGGCGAGAATTCAGGCCATAACTCACTTGATTTGCTTACTATCCGCCATTATTTATCTGCCCACCCACTCTGCCCATCTTTCCCAACACTTGACGAAGAGGGCTGGATTTTGTTCGATTTGCCGGAGACGGCCGTCGAGAGCCGCCCGGGAAACGCTGCCAAGGGCTTGCGCCATGAACGAACAAATCCTGCAGGAGATCGGCGAATTCTGCCGCGCGCGCGGGCTTGCCGAATCCACCTTCGGCCGCCGCGCCGTCAACGACGGCAAGCTGGCGAGCCGCCTGCGCAACGGCGGCCGCATCACCACCGACACGCTCGAGCGCATCCGCTCCTTCATGGCGCGCAACGCCGACGCTGCGCCGGCGCGCCGCCGCGTGCTGTTCGATACGTCGGCGACGTCCGCGACGTTGCCGGTGGTCGCACCGCCGGCGCCGCCGGTCGCCTCCGGCCAGGCGGCCGACGACCCGCAGCCGAAATTTCCGCTTCTTCGACAACCGGCAGAAATATCTGCTGTTCGTGAACACCTGCTCGGAGAAATGGGAGATCGCCAGCCGCGTCGGGCTCGAGCTCGCCAACATCCATCCGCGTCCGCCGGCGGTGCGCGTGTTCGACGCCGGCGTCGGCGACGGCAGCGTGCTCACGCGCGTGATGCGCAACATGCACGACCGCTTCCCGACCATGCCGTTCTACATCGTCGGCAAGGAAATCAGCCTGGAGGACATCCGCCTCACGCTCAACAAGATGGCGGACCGCTTCATCGAGCATCCCTCGACCGTGCTGGTGCTCACCAACCTCGCTTATTCCGAGGCGCCCTGGCTCGCCGCCAAGTCGCTGTCCGCCGCCACCAGCCTGGTCTGGAAGGAAGTGGCGATGGAAGGCAACAGCGCGCACGCGTTCGAAAAGCAGATCACCGATCTCGAGCCGTTTTTGGCGGAGAACTGGAAGGCGCGCGTGTCGCCCAAGAGCGGCAACCCGGTCTACGAGCGGCCGGTGATCCTGGTGATCTACCGCAACGATCACAAATTCCTGCTCGACCAGATCGTGCCCAAGCCCGGCGGCTCGACCGCCGACTACGATCTGGTCATCGCCTCGCAGCCTTATCGCGCGCGCTCCTCGCTCGAATTCAAGGCCAAGCGCGTGCTGGCGCCGCTCGCCCGCGCGCTCGGTCCCGGCGGCCGCATGATCGCGATCCATTCCTACGGTCACGATCCGGGCATGGAGATCATCCAGAAGGTCTGGCCGAACGACAATCCGTTCACCCACAGCCGCCACGACCTGCTCAAGGAAGTGAAGCACGAGCTGGGCGCGGCCGGCCGCGATCTCAACTTCAACGCCTATTCCGACCAGCGCTCGCTGTTCCGCTACGTCATGCACACGCTGCCGTCGGAAATTTCTCCACCGCCTCCTCGATCGGCACCTCCACGCTGTTCGCCGCCTGGAACGCGGCGATCTACGTGGCGCAGGTCGAGGACGACCGCCTGTCGAACGTGCAGAGCGACCCGCGCTACATCGAGGCGACGCGCGAGGTGCTGCAAAAGCACGGCGGACTGTGGTTCTACGACGAATCCTTCGTCATCTCGCACCGCCGCGAGTAGCGCCGCTGCGCCATGCCCGTCCGGCTTCGCGCGGAACTTCTCGATCGAGGCGACGCGGCCGAGCGCGGCTGAAATCGCCGCGCTCGGCGGACATTCTGCCGCGCGCCACGCCGGTCTATTTCTCGGCCGTGCCGACCATCGCGCCGCCCGAATTGGTCGCCGCCGCGGCCGCGCTGCGCAAGGCCGGGCTGGAGCCGGTCGTGCACATCGCGGCGCGCCGCATGCAGAGCGCCGCCGGTTTGCAGGACTTGCTCGCCCGTCTGCGCGGGCGAAGCCGACGTCAAGCGGCTGTTGGTGATCGGCGGCGATGTCGATACGCCGGGGCCGTTCGCCGGACGCGCTGTCGGTGATCCAGAAAGGCCGCCTGCGCGAGGCCGGCATCGAGGAAATCGGCATCGGCGCCTATCCGGAAGGCCATCCGCGCATCCCGCCCGGGCGGCTGGAAGCCGCGCTCGACCAGAAGATCGCCAGCGCCGCCGCGCAGGGCCTGCGCGTCCATATCGTCAGCCAATTCTCGTTTTCGCCCGAGCGCATCGTCGCCTGGCTCAAGCAGTTGCGCGCCGGCCGCATTGCGCTGCCGGTGAAAATCGGGCTCGCCGGGCCGACCAGCGTGCCGGCGCTGTTGCGCTACGCGCGGCGTTGCGGCGTCAACGCCTCGCTGCGCGGGCTGGCGTCGGGCCTCGCCAGCGGCCTGATCGGCCATGTCGGGCCGGAGCGCATCCTCGCCGCGCTGGCCGCGGCCGGCGAGCTGGGCGAGGCGGCGCCGCATTATTTTTCCTTCGGCGGCACGCTTGAAACCGCGCGCTACGCATGCGAAGCCGCCGCGGGACGGCACGGCGCCGGCCGTGCTATGGCTCAACCAAATTAAGACCCGCCGCTCCCGGAGCGGACGGGTTTACGACGCGGAGGACAAGATGTCGCAACGGACCAAGCCGCCATTTCGCGCCGACCATGTCGGCTCCATCCTGCGCACCGCGCCGGTGAAGGAAGCGCGCGCCAAGCGCGAGAAGGGCGAGATCACCGCCGCGCAGCTCAAGGAAGTCGAGGACCGCGAGATCATCAAGATCATCAAGAAGCAGGAAGAGGTCGGGCTCAAAGCCATCACCGACGGCGAATTCCGCCGCTCCTGGTGGCATTTCGACTTCTACGGGATGCTGGACAACGTCGAGATCTACGAGCTCGACCACGGCATCCAGTTCCAGGGCGTGCAGACCAAGCCGCGCTCGATCAAGGTCACCGGCAAGATCGGGTTCTCCAACCATCCGATGATCGAGCACTTCAAGTTCCTGAAGCAGCACACCAAGCTGACGCCGAAGATGTGCATCCCGGCGCCCTCGACGTTCCATTTCCGGCTCGAGCCCAATGCGGTGAGCAAGGACGCCTATGCCAGCCGCGACGCGATCTTCGACGATCTGGCGGTCGCCTATCAGAAGGCGATCAAGGCCTTCTACGACGCCGGCTGCCGCTATCTGCAGTTCGACGACACCGCCTGGGCCTATCTCTGCTCGCAGGAGGAATTGAAGAAGGCGCGCGACCGCGGCCTCGACGTCGACCATCTGCAGGAGAGCTACACCGCGCTGCATCAACAAGGCGCTGGAGGCCAAGCCCGCCGACATGACGATCACCACGCATGTCTGCCGCGGCAATTTCCGCTCGACCTTCATTTCGTCGGGCGGCTACGAGCCGGTGGCCGAGAGCCTGCTCGCCAAGTGCAATTACGACGGCTACTTCCTCGAATACGACAGCGACCGCGCCGGCGGCTTCGAGCCGCTGCGCTTCCTGCCGAAGGGCAACAAGATCGTCGTGCTCGGCGCTCGATCACCTCGAAGATCGGGCCGGCTGGAGCCGCGCGACGACGTCAAGCGCCGCATCGAGGAGGCGACCAAATACGTCGCGCTCGAGCAGCTCTGCCTGTCGCCGCAATGCGGCTTTGCCTCGACCGAGGAAGGCAACGTGCTGGCCGAGGACGAGCAGTGGGCGAAGCTGCGGATGGTGGTCGAGCTGGCGAACGAGGTGTGGGGGAAGTAATCAAGCTGTCGTCCCCGCGCAGCGGAGTCCGCGCGTAACGCCGGCGATGCCCGATGATCACCGCTTCAGTGGGGTCCACCGGCATGCTCGCGGGCATGCTCGCGCGGCCCGGCAGTGACAGAGTAAAGGAGCGAAACACAATGACCCAACGCACCACGCCGCCGTTCCGCGCCGATCATGTCGGCAGCCTGCTGCGCCCGGCCGCGCTGAAGGAGGCGCGCGCCAAGCACGCGAAGAGCGAGATCACCGCCGCGCAGCTGAAGGAGGTCGAAGACCGCGAGATCGAGAAGATCGTCAAGAAGCAGGAGGAGGTCGGGCTCAAGCTCGCGACCGACGGCGAATTCCGCCGCTCCTGGTGGCATTTCGATTTCTTCTGCGGGCCTGGAAGGCGTCGAGCTGATCAGCGCGCCGCCGATCAAGTTCCAGGGCGTCGAGACCAAGGCGCGAGGCGATCGAGATCAACCGGCAAGGTCGATTTCGCCGGCCATCCGCATCTCGAGCATTTCAAGTTCCTCAAGGCGCACTGCAAGGTGACGCCGAAGATGACCATCCCGGCGCCGTCGACGTTCCACTTCCGGCAGGGCCGCACGATGGTGAGCAAGCGAGGCCTATCCCGACATCGACGCGATTCTTCGCCGACGTCGGCGCGACCTGGAAGAAGGCGATCCGCGCCTTCTACGACGCCGGCTGCCGCTATCTGCAGCTCGACGACACCGCCTGGGCGATGATCTGCGATCCCAAGGAGCGCGAGCAGTCGCAAAGAGCGCGGCGACGATCCCGACAAGCTGCCGGCGATCTACGCGCGCGTGACCAACGCGGCGCTCGAAGGACAAGCCGGCCGACATGGCGATCACCATGCATTCCTGCCGCGGCAATTTCCGCTCGACCTTCATCGCCTCCGGCGGCTACGAGTTCGTCGCCGAGCAGCTGCTCGGCAACACCAATCTCGACGGCTATTTCCTGGAATACGACACGCGACCGCGCCGGCGGCTTCGAGCCGCTGCGCTATTTCCCCAAGGGCAAGAAGCAGCTGGTGCTCGGCCTGGTCACCTCCAAGAGCGGGCGGCTGGAGCCGAAGGACGACATCAAGCGCCGCATCGACGAAGCGACCAAATACGTCGCGCTCGAGCAGCTTTGCCTGTCGCCGCAATGCGGCTTCGCCTCGACCGAGGAAGGCAACGTGCTGGCCGAGGAGGAGCAGTGGGCGAAGCTGCGGATGATCGTGGAGTTGGCCGACGAGGTGTGGGGCGAAGCTGACGTTGTCGTCCCCGCGCAAGCGCGGACGCCGATGACCCGGTGATCACCGCTTGACGGCATGAGTCCACCTGAGCGCGATGCGCCGGGTCAAGCCCGGCCATGACGAGAAAGATAAGCGAATGACCCAACGCACCACGCCGCCCTTCCGCGCCGATCATGTCGGCAGCCTGCTGCGCCCGGCGCCGCTGAAGGAGGCGCGCGCCAAGCGCGAGCGCGGCGAGATCTCCGCCGAAGCGCTCGAAGGCGGTCGAGGACCGCGAGATCGAAAAGATCATCAAGAAGCAGGAGGACGATCGGGCTCAAGGCCGTCACCGACGGCGAATTCCGCCGCGCCTTCTGGAATTACGATTTTCTCGGGCGCGCTGCCCGGCGTCGAAGCCTATCTCGGCGAGCGCAAGATCAAGTTTCAGGGGCCGAACCCGAAGCCGATGATGCTGCGCGTCATCGGCAAGCTCGGCGCGTTCACGACGCATCCGATGCTCGAGCATTTCAAGTTCGTCAAAGCGCACACGCGCGCGATGCCGAAGATGACGATCCCGTCGCCGTCGTCGCTGCATTTCCGCTACGGCCGCGACGCGGTGCCGGCGATCGATCTATCCCGACATGGACGATTTCTACCGCGACCTCGGCGCAGACCTACCGCAAGGCGGTGCGCGCCTTCGCCGATGCCGGCTGCCGCTATCTGCAGCTCGACGAGGTCAACTTCACCTATCTCTGCGATCCGAAATTGCGCGCGCAGGTCGCCAACCGCGGCGACGATCCGGAACAAGCTGCCGGCGATCTACGCCGGCATGATCAACGCCGCGATCGTCCGACATTCCCGCCGACATGACCATCACCATGCATCTGTGCCGCGGCAATTTCCAGTCGACCTTCGTCGCGTCGCGGCGGCTACGAGCCGGTGGCGGAGATCCTGTTCAACGCGATCAACGTGCACGGCTATTTCATGGAATACGACAGCGACCGCGCCGGCGGCTTCGAGCCGCTGCGCTTCGTGCCGAAGGGCAAGACGGTGGTGCTCGGCCTCGTCACCTCGAAATCGGGCCGGCTCGAATCCAAGGACGAGCTCAAGCGCCGCATCGAGCAGGCCGCGAAATTCGTGCCGCTCGACCAGCTTTGCCTGTCGCCGCAATGCGGCTTCGCCTCGACCGAGGAAGGCAATATCCTGGCCGAGGACGAGCAATGGGCGAAGCTGCGCGATGATCGTCGAAATGGCCGAAGAGGTGTGGGGAAGCTGATCTCACTGTCGTCCCGCGCGAAGCGGGTGACCCATGACCCGCGATCGATGCTCTATCGACCTACTGCGCATCTGGATGCCCGCCTCTCGCGGGCACGACGATCAGGGAAAGTAGGAGAGAACACATGACCAACGCACCAAGCCGCCGTTCCGCGCCGACCACGTCGGCAGCCTGCTGCGGCCGGCCGCGCTCAAGGAGGCGCGCGCGCAAGCGCGCCAAGGGCGAGATCGACGCCGCCGCGCTGAAGGCGGTCGAGGACCGCGAGATCGAGCGCGTCATCAGGAAGCAGGAAGAGGTCGGCCTGCAATCGATCACCGACGGCGAATTCCGCCGCTCCTGGTGGCATCTCGATTTCCTCTGGGGCCTCGACGGCGTCGAGAAGCACGTCATGGACACCGGCATCGCCTTCGCCGCCGTCAACACGCGCAACGAGGGCGTCAAGGTCACCGGCAAGCTCGGCTTTTCCGGCCATCCGATGCTCGAGCATTTCAAGTTCGTCGCCGCGCACACCAAGCGCACGCCGAAGATCACGATTCCGGCGCCGTCGGCGCTCTACGGCCGGCCGGTGCGCGACGCCGATCGACGGCAAGGTCTATCCGAAGCTCGACGCAGATGTTCGACGATCTCGGCCAGGCCTACAAGAAAGCCGTGCGCGCCTTCGCCGACGCCGGCTGCCGCTATCTGCAGCTCGACGAGGTGTTCATCGCCATGCTGTGCGACGAGAAATACCGCGCGCAGATGAAGGCGCGCGGCGACGATCCGGACAAGCTCGGGCCGCTCTACGGCGATCTCATCAACACGGCGATGTCGGACATCCCGTCCGACATGACGCATCACCATGCATCTGTGCCGCGGCAACTATAAATCGACCTTCATGGGCGCGGGCGGCTACGAGGCCGAGCAGGAGATCCTGTTCGACCGCATCAAGGTGCACGGCTATTTCATGGAATACGACAGCGAGCGCGCCGGCGCGCTTCGAGCCGCTGCGGCTGGTGCCGAAGGACCGCCAGGTCGTGCTCGGCCTCGTCACCACCAAGACCGGGCGGCTGGAAGCCAAGGACGAGATCAAGCGCCGCATCGAGGAGGCGGCGAAATATATTTCGCTCGACCAGCTTTGCCTGTCGCCGCAATGCGGCTTTGCCTCGACCGAGGAGGGCAACGCCTTGGCCGAGGACGAGCAATGGGCGAAGCTCGCGCATGATCGTCGAGGTGGCCGAGGAAGTGTGGGGTCAATAGTGCTCCGTCGTCATCGCCGGGCTGTGACCCGGTAATCCCGTGCTTCCGAATAGCGAGGCCGGCGTCTACTGGATGCCCGCGGTCAAGCCCGGGCATGACAGCGGAGATGTGTGGCGGGAAAATCGAATGCCAGGGCATCGTCGAAGGCAAAGTCGCCATCGTCACCGGCGGCGGACGCGGCATCGGCCGCGCCATCGCGCATGCTGATGGCGGCGGAAGGCGCGCGCGTCGTCGTCTGCGACATCGGCGCGAGCCTCGACCGGCTCCGGCCCCGACGCTGGCCCGGCGCAGGAGACGGTCGCCGCGATCAAGAAGGCCGGCGGCGAGGCGATCGCCTCGACGCTCTCGATCACCGAGCCGAAGAACGCCGAGGAGATCGTCAAGGCCGCGCTCGACGCCTTCGGCCGCGTCGACATTCTGGTCAACAACGCCGGCATCCTGCGCGACGTCATCTTCCACAAGATGAGCCAGGTCCGACTGGTCGGACGTGATCGCCGTGCATCTCAACGGCTCGTTCAACATGAGCCGCGCCGTCGCCGGCCTGTTCCGCGAGCAGGGCTCCGGCGCCTACGTGCACATGACCTCGACCTCCGGCCTGATCGGCAATTTCGGCCAGGCCAATTACATGGCGGCCAAGCTCGGCATCATGGGGCTGTCGCGCGGCATCGCGCTCGACATGGCGCGCTTCAACGTGCGCTCGAACTGCATCGCGCCGTTTGCCTTCACGCGCATGATCGAATCGATCCCGGCCGAGACCGAGGCCGAGAAGCAGCGCGTCGAGCGGCTGGCGCAGATGACGCCGGACAAGATCGCGCCGCTCGCGGTCTATCTCGGCTCCGACGGCGGCCGAGCGGCGTTTCCGGCCAGGTCTTGGCGGTGCGCAACAACGAGATGTTCCTGTTCAACCAGCCGCGCCCGATCCGCGTCATCCACCGCTCCGACGGCTGGACGCCGCAAAAGCTCGCCGAGCAGCTCAAGGGCGCCTTCGGTCCGTCGTTGACGCCGCTCGAGCGCTCCGGCGACGTGTTCGCCTGGGACCCGATTTGATGTTCGCTGTCGTCATGGCCAGCGAGCGTGACCCGGCCCATCACCGCTGGGATGGTTATGCTGCGCACAATGATCAGGGATTACTGGGTCACGCCGCCTTCGCGGCGGACGACGGAGTGACAGACATGCCGATCGTCTACGAAAAACTGCTGGCGCTCAAAATCCCCGAGGTCGAGCACAGCTTACGGCCCGAAGGACTGCATCCTCTACGCGCTCGGCCTCGGCCTCGGCCAGGACCCGATGAACGAGGACGAGCTCGCCTTCGTCTACGAGAAGAACCTCAAGGCGCTGCCGACCTTCGCGCTGGTGCAGGGCTATTCGCCGTACTGGCTGCGCAATCCCGACAGCGGCGTCGAACTGGACCAAGGTCGTGCACGGCGAGCAGGGCTTCACGCTGCACAAGCCGGTCAAGACCGCAAGGCACGGTCATCGGCCGCACCCGCATCGTCGAGGTGATCGACAAGGGCGAGGGCAAGGGCGCGCTGGTCTATTCCGAGCGCAAGGTCACCGACAAAGCGAGCGGCGAGTTGTTGGCGACGCTGACGCAGACCACCTTCTGCCGCGCCGACGGCGGCTTCGGCGGCCCGCCGCGCGAGGCGCCGGCGCCGCATCCGCTGCCCGAGCGCGCGCCCGATCTCGTCTGCGATCTGCCGACGCGGCCGGAAATGGCGCTGATCTACCGGCTGTCCGGCGACGTCAATCCGCTGCACGCCGAGCCCGAATTCGCCAAGGCCGCCGGCTTTCCGCGCCCGATTTTGCACGGGCTTGCCACCTTCGGCGTCGCCGGCCACGCTCTGCTCAAGAGCGTGTGCGGCTACGATCCGGCGCGGCTCGCCGCGATGGCCGGGCGCTTCTCGGCGCCGGTCTATCCGGGCGAGACCATCCGCACCGAGATCTGGCGCGACGGCAAGGTGGTGAGCTTCCGCGCCCGCGTGCTCGAGCGCGACGTGGTGGCGATCAACAACGGCCGCGCGGAGATCGGTAGCTAGCGTCATGGCCGGGCTTGTCCCGGCCATCCCGCTTAGGTAGGCACGGCGGTGCGTTCGTAAGCGGGATCACCGGGACTCGCGCTTCGCGCGGCCCGGTGATGACAGGTTAGGGTGAGCCATGACGTCAACTCACAAAGCCGAAGACCACGCCGAGATCCGCGAAGGCGTGCGCGCGCTGTGCGCCAAGTTTCCCGGCGAATACTGGCGCGCGCTCGACCGCGAGCGCGCCTATCCGACCGAGTTCGTCGCAGCGCTGACCAAGGCCGGCTACCTCGCCGCCCTCATCCCGGAAGAATACGGCGGCAGCGGGCTCGGCGTTGGCGGCGCGGCGGCGATCCTCGAAGAAATGCAGGCCTCGGGCGGCAACGGCGCCGCCTGCCACGCGCAGATGTACACCATGGGCACCATGCTGCGGCACGGCAGCGCCGAGCAGAAAGAAGCCTACCTGCCCAAGATCGCCAGCGGCGAATTGCGCCTGCAGGCCTTCGGCGTCACCGAGCCGACCTCCGGCACCGACACGCTGTCGCTGCGCACCACCGCGCGGCGCGAGGGCAACGACCATTACGTCATCAACGGCCAGAAGATCTGGACCTCGCGCGCCGAGCATTCCGACCTGATGCTGCTGCTCGCGCGCACCACGCCGCGCGAGCAGGTCAAGAAGCGCACCGACGGCCTCTCGGTATTCCTGGTCGACATGCGCGCGAGCGAAGGACAAGAGCCTCACCATCCGCCGATCCGCACCATGATGAACCACGCCACCACGCAGGTGTTCTTCGACGACTTGCGCGTGCCGGCGGAGAACTTGATCGGCGAGGAGGGCCAGGGCTTCCGCTACATCCTCTCCGGCATGAACGCCGAGCGCATTTTGATCGCGGCGGAATGCATCGGCGACTGCCAAATGGTTCATCGCCAAGGCGACCGCCTACGCCAAGGAGCGCGAATTGTTCGGCCGCCCGATCGGCCAGAACCAGGGCGTGCAGTTTCCGATCGCGCGCGCTTACGCGCAGATGCGCGCCGCCGAATTGATGGTGCATGCGGCGGCGGCGCAAATACGAAGCCGGCGGCGACATCGGGCCGGAGGCCAACATGGCCAAGCTGTTGGCGGCGGACGCCTCCTGGGCCGCCGCCGACATGTGCGTGCAGACGCATGGCGGCTTCGGCTTCGCCGAGGAATACGACATCGAGCGCAAATTCCGCGAGACCCGGCTCTACCAGGTGGCGCCGATCTCCACCAACATGATCCTGTCTTATCTGGCCGAGCACGTGCTCGGCCTGCCGCGGTCGTATTGATGCATGTCTACCTCTCCCCGCTGGCGGGGAGAGGTCGGCGCGCGGCACGCGCGCCGGGTGAGGGGGCGTTGCGACATGCGCGGTGCCGACAATGTCATGACGGGGCTGGCGCGCCGGCATGCCGATGAGGACGCGACGAACGCCGAATCTACGTCTCTGGAATCGCTTACGCTCACGCTCGATCGAACGGCTACAAGTTTGTCAGACAGCAGCCGGTCGGACGATTATGTCGTAAGAATGCATTGTGCCGGGACATACCAAACGATCATCGAAATCGATAAGCTGGTCAGCACTTCGAAACCTAGCGATTCGACGTTATCAGGCGATCAATGCGCTGAGACGAACATCAAGCATTGGCCGCGCGGTTCTGGAATGACGCGTCTCATTGGGCAAGGTAATCGGAATGGCGTGATGCATACCATGCGGACGCTCGTGCAAGCTGGAAGTCGCCGGCTCGCCCGGGACACGCCTCGGCGATCGACCTCTCCGCGTATGCGGGGACGAGGTAACGCCTATGACCCTTCCCCTCGAAGGCCTGCTCGTCGTCTCGGTCGAGCAAGCGGTGGCGGCGCCGCACTGCACCTGCCGCCTGGCCGACGCCGGCGCGCGCGTGATCAAGGTCGAGCGGCCGGAAGGCGATTTCGCGCGCGACTACGATTACGTCGTGCACGGCGAGAGCGCGCATTTCGTCTGGCTCAATCGCGGCAAGCAGTCGGTGGTGCTCGACCTCAGCAAACCCGACGACAAGGCGCTCATGGAAGCCATGCTCGCCAAGGCCGACGTGTTCGTGCAGAACCTCAAGCCCGGCGCCATCGGCAAGCTCGGCTTTCCGGTGGCGCGGCTGCGCAAAGATTATCCGCGCCTGATCTGCTGCTCGATTTCCGGCTACGGCGAGAGCGGCCCCTACGCGCAGCGCAAGGCTTACGACCTGTTGATCCAGGCCGAGTCCGGCCTGTCCTCGGTGACCGGCGGGCCGGAAGGCGCCGGCGCGCGTCGGCGTCTCGGTGGTCGACATCGCCGCCGGGCTCAACGCCTACGAGGCGATCCTGGAGGCGCTGATCAAGCGCGCGCGCACCGGCGAGGGCACCGCGATTTCCGTCTCCATGTTCGACGCCATGGCGGAATGGATGACGATTCCCTTGCTCAACCAGGAATTCGGCAATCCGTTCAAGCGCGTCGGCCTCGCGCATCCGACCATCGTCGCCCTACGGCGTGTTCAAGACGCGCGACGGCGCCGACATCCTGATCGCCATCCAGAACGACCGCGAATGGCGGGTGCTGGCCGAGAAGGTGCTGGGCGACGCCGCGCTCGGGATCGATGCGAAATTCGCCACCGTCACCAGCCGCCTGCAACATCGCGCCGCTACCGACGCCGCGGTCGCCGCGGTGTTTTGCAAGCACGACGTCGAGCCTTTGATGCAGAAGCTGGCGGCCGCCGACATCGCCTTCGCGCGCGTCAACGATTCCGCCTTGCTCGCGACGCATCCGCATTTGCGGCGCATCACGGTGGCGGCGCCGAGCGGGCCGGTGCATCTGCCGGCGCCGGCCGCCGAGCGGGCCGAGGAGCCGCGCCGATACGGCGCGGTCCCGGCGCTCGGCGAGCATACCGAGAGCGATCAGCAAGGAATTCCTCGGCTTAGTCGATGACCGCTTCGTGCTTCCGGCGCGCCCGGCCGCGCCGTGCCGATGATCAGCACCAGCGGGATCATCGCCAGCGTCAGCACCATCAGCAATTTGAAGTCGTTGAGATAGGCGATCATCATCGCCTGCTGGGTGACGATCTGGTCGAGCAGCGCGCGGCCGGCGTCGGTCGCCAGGTTGAGCACACTGGCGACGTCCGGCATCTGCAGCGCGTTGTTGAACGGCGTCACCTGCTCGGTCAGCCGCGCGTGCATCTCGATGGTCTTGTCGGTCAGGTTGGCGATCACCATCGAAATGCCGATCGAGGAGCCGATGTTGCGCACCAGCGTCAGGATCGAGGTGCCGCTGTTGCGCAGCTCGCCGGGCAAGGTCTGGAAGGCGACCGAGGTGATCGGCACGAACAGCAGGCCCAGGCCCACGCCCTGGATGATGCTGGTGACGACGATGGTCTGCTGCGAGACGTCGAACGAAAACCCGGTCATCCAATAAAGCGTGCCGCCGGTCGCCAGCAGCCCGGCGAGGATCAGATAGCGCGTCGGCATCAGCCGCATCAGCCGCGGCGCCACCATCATGGTCAAGAGCGTGCCGATGCCGCGCGAGCCGAGCAGGAAGCCGGCGGTCTGGATCGGATAGCCCAGCAAGTTCTGCATGAACGGCGTGACCAGCGCCATGGTGCCGAACAGCACCACGCCGATCACCACCATGAACACGCAGCCGCTGACGAAATTGCGGTCCTTGAACAGCTCGAAGCGCACGAACGGCTCCGGCGTGGTGAGCGAATGGGCGAAGAAATAATAAAAGCCGACCGCGGCGACGATCAGCTCGATCCAGATCTCGCCGGCGCCGAACCAGCCGACCTGCTCGCCGCGGTCGAGCAGCAATTGCAGCGAGCCGATGCCGACGGCGAGCGCGATGAAGCCGAACCAGTCGAAGCGCAGATGCTCGTGGCGCTGCGTTTCCTGCATGAAGAACAGCAGGCCGACGACGGTGATGACGCCGATCGGCAGATTGATCAGGAACACCCAGTGCCAGGAGTAATTGTCGGTCAGCCAGGCGCCGAGCGTCGGGCCCATGATCGGGCCGAGCATCACGCCGACGCCCCAGATCGCCATGGCGCTGGCGCGTTCCTCGGCGCTGTAGGCGTCGAGCAGCACCGATTGCGACAGCGGCACCAGAGCGGCGCCCGCCATGCCTTGCAGCAGGCGAAAAGCCACCATTTGCTCGATGTTTTGCGCCAGCGCGCACAACAAGGAGGCGACGGTGAAGCCGGCGACGCAGGTGATGAACAGCTTCTTGCGGCCGAAACGGTCGGCCAGCCAGCCCATCGGCGCGGTCATGATGGCGGCGGCGACGATATAGGAGGTCAGCACCCAGTTGATCTGGTCGAGCGAAGCCGACAGCGAGCCCTGCATGTAAGGCAGCGCCACGTTGGCGATGGTGGTGTCGAGCGCCTGCATGATGGTCGCCGTCATGGCGCACACCGTGATCAGCATGCGCAGCGCCTTCGGCGACAGCCGTGCGGCGCGCGGGCTCATTTTGCGCTCGCCGCCGGCGCCAGGAACGACGGCAACCGGCTGTGGCCGGTGTCGATGTCGACCACCACGCTCATGCCCGAGCGCAGCAGATGCGTGTCCTCGTCTTTGTCGAAGGCGATGCGCACCGGCACGCGCTGCACCACCTTGACCCAATTGCCGGTGGCGTTCTGCGGCGGCAGGATCGAGAATTGCGCGCCGGTGCCGGGGCTGACCGCAACGACGGTGCCCTTGAAGGTGTGGTCGGGGAAGCTGTCGATCGAGATGGTGACCTTCTGCCCGACGCGCAGATAGGTGATGTCGGTTTCCTTCGGATTGGCCTCGACCCAGGGATCATGGTCGTCGATCACGCTCAGCACCGGCGAGCCGGCGGCGAGGAAGCGGCCGAGCTGGATGTTGTCCACCTGCGTGGCGGTGCCCGACATCGGCGCGCGCACGACGGTGTGGTCGAGATTGCGCTGGGCGTCGTCGAGCGCGGCCTTGGCTTGCGCGTATTCGGGGAATTGCTCGAGCGGCAGCTCGGCATTGCCGAGCAATTGGCTCAAGGTCGAATCGCGCTGCTGCTTGGTGAACTGCGCCTGCAATTGCGCCGTCACCAGTCCCGCCATGGCGGTGTCGACGTCGGCTTGCGAGCCGGCGCGGCTGGCGAACAGTTGGCTCTTGCGGTCGACGTCGCGCTGCTTGAGCGCGACGTTCTTCTGCGCCAGGTCGGCGAGCGTGGTCAGCGAGCCGAGCGTGCTCTTGGCCTTGTCGTAGTCGCTGCGCGCGGCCGCGAGCTTGGCCTGCGCCTGCTGCACGGCCAGCCGATAGGGCTCGGCGTCGAGCGTGAACAATTCGTCGCCGGGATTGACGTGCTGGCCTTCGATCACCGCGACATGCACGATCTTGCCGGACACGTCGGGCGTGATCAGCACGCGCTGCGCGCCGACATAGGCGTTGTCGGTCGACACGTAGCGCCCGCCCGACAGATAGAAGCCAAAGCCGATCAGCGCGGCGAGCGCCGGCAGCACCACCAGCAGCACGAGGCGCAGCCGCTTGCGCGGCGGGCGCGCGGCCTTCGCCGGAGCTTCGATCTCGGCCGGCTGCTCCGGCTTGCTCTTGGCCTCCGGCGCCGCGACGATCTTCAACGCTTTTTCACTCATGACGCACTAACCGTTGGCGGCTTGCGGCTGCGAGGCGTGGCGGCCGATGGCCGAACGCAGGTTGTCCTTGATGACGGCGAGGTCGTGCAGCAGCCGCGCATTCGCCCGTTCGTCGAGACCGCCAAGCACGACCTCCATCATCTCCTGGCCGAGGCCGGCGAGCTGTTCCAACAGCGGCCGCGCCGCCGGAGTCAGGTAAAGTCGGTTGGCCCGCCGATCGTTCGGATCGGGGCGGCGCTCGATCAGGCCGTTGTCGGCCAGGCGATCGAGCATGCGGGTGAGCGAGATCGGCTGCAGGTCGAGCATCTCGGCGAGTTCGGACTGCTTGAGCCCCTCGCTGCGCTCGATGCGCACCAGCACCGCCCATTGCGCGCGCGAGGTGCCGAACTGGCGCCCGCGCTGGTCGGCGTAGGTCTTGAGCAGGCGGGCTACGTCCATGATCGTAAAGGCGATTTCGCGTTTGACGCGGGAGCGGCGGCATGGCTTTCTCGGGTGTTGGAAAGCCGATATAATAAGCAAGCTTATAATAAGCACCACATGTTTTTTCGGCAAGGCTGCCTTGCGCGTCGCGCGCGGGTGACGCGCCGCGCCGCCTCGGGCAAAGTCGCGCGCTCGAAAAAAACAAGGGACGCAGCATGGACATCGGCTTCATCGGCTTGGGCAACATGGGCGCGCCGATGGCGCGGCGGCTGATCGCGGCCGGCCACAAGCTCGTCGTCTACGACACGCGCAACGACGCGGTCGCGCCCTTCGTGGCGCTCGGCGCGCAGCTTGCCGCCTCGCCGCAGGATGTCGCCGACCGGGTCGAGACCGTGATGGCGAGCCTGCCGTCGCTGGCGGTCTCCGAGAAGGTCGCGACCGGCGAGGGCGGCGTCATCCACGGCAAGCGCATCAAGCGCTTCATCGATCTGTCCACCACCGGTTCGCGCGCCGCGGCCAAGATCGCGGCGGCGTTGGCGAAGAAGAACATCGTGCAGATCGACAGTCCGGTGTCGGGCGGCGTCGGCGGCGCCGGCAAGGGCACGCTGGCGGTGATGGTCTCGGGCCCGCAGGCCGAGATCGACAAGGTGAAGGACGCGCTCGCCGTTTTCGGCAAGGTCTTCGTCATCGGCGAGAAGCCGGGCATGGCGCAGACCATGAAGCTCGCCAACAATTTCCTCTCCGCCACCGCCATGGCGGCGACCTCGGAAGCGCTCGCCATGGGCGTGAAAGCCGGGCTCGACCCGGCGGTGATGATCGAGGTCATCAATGCCGGCTCCGGCCGCACCACGGCCTCCGACCAGAAATTTCCGCAGTCGATCCTGCCGCGCACCTTCAATTACGGCTTCGCCACCGCGCTGATGCTCAAGGACGTGCGGCTGTGCGCCGAGGAAGCGAGCGCGCTCGGCGTGCCCGACCACGTCATGCGCGCCGTGCTCGAGCAATGGGAAACCACCAACACCGAATACGGCGGCGACAGCGATTTCACCGCCATCGTCAAGATGATCGAGAAGCGCGCCGGCGTCACCGTCGGAGGCGGCCGATGAGCGACGACATCCACGAGGTCTACGCCGTGCGCTACGCCGAGCACGCGCGCAAGCGCAGCGAGAACTACATCTTCGGCGATCCGCACGACGAGATGACCTCGATCTCCTATTACGTCTGGGTGATCAAGGGGCCGCACGGCGTGTTCGTCTGCGACACCGGCTTCGACGAGGCGGCGGCCAAGGAACGCGCGCGCCAGATCACCCATCCGGTCGGCGAGGGCTTGCAGGCGCTCGGCGTCGATCCCGCCAAGGTCGAGCACGTGATCGCCACCCACATGCATTGGGACCACGCCGGCAATTACGACCTGTTCCCGCAGGCGCGCTATCACGTGCAGGACACCGAGATGGCCTATTGCACCGGCCGCTGCATGTGCCACCCGCTGCTGCGCATCCCGTTCAGCGAGAGCGACGTGCACGCGATGGTCAAGAAGGTGTTCGCCTATCGCGTCGAATTCCACGACGGCGCCGACGAGATCGCGCCCGGCATCACCGTGCACAAAATCGGCGGCCACTCCAAGGGCCTGCAATGCGTGCGGGTGAAGACGCGCGCCGGCTATCGTCGTCGTCGCCTCCGACTGCTGCCATTTGTATTCGCACATCGACGAGGGCCGCGTGTTCCCGATCACCTATTCGGTCGGCGACACGCTCGAGGGCTACAAGACGCTGGTCAAGCTCGCCTCGTCGAAGCGCCACGTGGTGCCGGGCCACGACCCCGAGGTGATGACGCGTTATCCGGCGGCCAAGCCGGGGCTGGAAGGCTGGGTGGCGAGGTTGGATGTGGAGGCGAAAACCTAGCAGCAGTCGTCCTCCGCGAGAGCGGGGACCGCGTACTCCGCAGCGGATCGTTAGCGCACGGCATGGCTCGAGATCGCCGGGTCTCGCTTCGGCTCGCTCCGGGATGACATGCCCGAGCTACACCAGCCCCAGATCCGCAAACGCATCCTTGTGGTGCTCCGCGCTGTCCGGCGAAAAACAGCAGAACACGACACGCGTCAGCCCGCGCGGCTGCGCGGCCACTTCCGCCGCCACGGTGCCGACGGCGATGCGGGCGGCGAGATCGGCGGGAAAGCGATAGACGCCGGTCGATATGGCGGGAAAGGCGATCGAGCCGAGCCGGTGCGCGGCGGCGAGGTCGAGCGCCGTGCGATAGCACGAGGCGAGCAGCGCCTCCTCGCCTTTGCCGCCGCCTTCCCACACCGGTCCGACCGCGTGGATGACGTGGCGCGCCTTCAGGCGATAGCCGCGCGTGATCTTGGCCGAGCCGGTCTCGCAGCCGCCGAGCGTGCGGCATTCCTCGAGCAGTTGCGGCCCCGCCGCGCGGTGGATGGCGCCGTCGACGCCGCCGCCGCCGAGCAATGAGCGGTTGGCGGCATTCACGATCGCGTCGACGTCGAGCGTGGTGATGTCGGCGACCTCGATGTCGAGCCGCGTCTTGCCGATCTCGGCGCTGAGCAGGGTCATGCGCGCATTATAGCTGTCGTCCCGGGCGAGCGAAGCGAGACCCGGGACCCATACGCCGTGCCCTAACGATCAGCTTAGGCCTATGGGTCCCCGCCTACGCGGGGACGACATCCTGCCCGACGTCGTTACTGCGCCACCCAGCCGCCGTCGATGGAATAGGCCGAGCCGGTGATGCTGGCGGCGGCGTCGCCGGCGAGGAACACGGCGAGCGCGCCGATATTCTCCGGCTTGGTGAATTGGTGCATCGGCTGCTTCTCCGACAGCAGCGCGATCTCCGCCTCGCGCACCGGCTGGCCCGCCGCCTTGGCGCGGGCGTCGATCTGCTTCTGCACCAACGGCGTGAGCACCCAGCCCGGGCAGATGGCGTTGCAGGTGATGCCGTCGTTGGCCGTCTCGATCGCCACCACTTTGGTCAGGCCGACCAGGCCGTGCTTGGCCGCCACGTAAGCCGCCTTCTGGCCGCTCGCCACCAGCCCATGCGCCGAGGCGATGTTGACGATGCGGCCCCATTGCCGCTTCTTCATGCCGGGCAGCGCGGCGCGGATGGTGTGGAACGAGGACGACAGATTGACCGCGATCACCGCGTCCCATTTGTCGACCGGGAAATCCTCGACATTGGCGACGTGCTGGATGCCGGCATTGTTGACCAGGATGTCGAGCGCGCCGAATTCCTTTTCCGCCGCCGCGATCATGGCGGCGATCTCGGCCGGCTTGCTCATGTCGGCGCCCGCGTAGCGCGCCTTGACGCCGAATTCCGCCGCCAGCCCGGCGCGCAGCTTTTCGATCTCGCCGGCGTCGCCGAAGCCGTTGAGCGTGACGTTGGCAGCCGGCCTGCGCGAAGGCGCGCGCGGTGGCGAGCCCGATGCCGGAGGTGGAACCGGTGATCAGCGCGCTCTTGCCTTTCAACATGGTGGTTTCCGTCGTTTGGATTGGGAGCGGGCAGACCCTGCCGCTATTTTTGCTGCGGTGCAATAACCATGTCATAAGCGCCGCACCTCGCGAATCCGGCGGCGGATCACTAGACTTGCGGACAACTGCCGAGCAGCCGCTTGGGAGCAGCCTTGGCAGCGAAGTCGCACGCGGTTTTCCCGGCGCCCGGTCACGACCACGACCGCTGCGCCAGCGACGCGCTCGCGCATGCCGACGCGATCTGCGCGGCGCGCGGCGAGCGGCTGACGCCGACCCGCCGCGCGGTGTTGCAGGCGTTGCTCGCCAGCCACCAGCCGCTCGGCGCCTATGAGCTGATCGACCGGCTGGCGCGAAGCGGGCGGCCGGCCGGCGCCGGTCACCATCTACCGCGCGCTCGACTTCCTGCGCGAGCAGGGCCTCGTGCACCGCATCGAAAGCCGCAACGCCTTCATCGCCTGCGTGCACAATCATGCGAGCGGCGACCCGGTGGTGTTCCTCATCTGCGAGCAATGCGGCGCGGTCGGCGAGGCGGCGAGCGCCGCGGTCGCCGCCACCATCAAGACCGCCTCGCGCACCGCCGGCTTCACGCCCAAGACGCCGGTGATCGAGATCTCCGGCATCTGCGCGCATTGCAAGGCGGCGTAGTTGTCGTCCCCGCGCAGGCGGGGACCCATACGCCGTGCCTTGTCGATAGCTACGGCGTATGGTCCCGGCCCTCGCGCCAACGCGCTCGGCCGGGACGACAGTGCAATGCTCGATTTGCCCCGCTAAACGTCTGCGCATTGCCGGGCGGCCTGACCGTCCGGCTTGGCTTGCACGTCCTCAACGGATAAAGGGTGTCATCGCCCGCGAAAGCGGGCGATCCAGTAATCACGGCATGGGCGGTGAGTACTGGATGCCCCGCTTGCGCGGGGCATGACAGCCGAATGTTTGCCGGGGTTTCCCTCCGCAATGCCCGCGTCATCCGTGACTTCATCCCACCACCTCACCCGTCCGCTCGACGCGCTCGCCGCCGCCATCGTCGTGGTGCTGTGCCTGTCCTGGGGCTTCAACCAGGTCGCCACCAAGCTCGCGATCCACGACATCCCGCCGCTGCTGCAGGCCGCGATCCGCTCGGCCGCCGCCACGCTGATCGTCGCGCTGTGGTGCAAGGCGCGCGGCATCGCGCTGCTGGCGCGCGACGGCACGCTGCTCGCCGGGCTCGCCGCCGGGCTGCTGTTCGGCGGCGAGTTCATCCTGATTTTCCAGGGGCTCGTCTACACCACCGCCAGCCGCGCCACGCTGTTCATCTATCTCGCGCCGTTCTTCGTCGTGCTCGGCGCGCGGCTGGTGCTGCCGAGCGACCGCTTCAGCCCGGCGCAATGGCTCGGGCTCGCGCTGTCGTTTGCCGGCATGCTGCTCGCCTTCGGCCTGCCGACGCCGGCGCTCGATCCGCGCCAGGCGATCGGCGACGTGATGATGGTCGCCGCCGCGCTGCTGTGGGCGGCGACCACCTTGGTCATCAAGGCGAGCGCGCTCAACCGCGTGGCGGCGGAAAAGGTGCTGCTCTATCAACTGGTGGTTTCGGCGCCGATGATGGGGCTGGCGGCGCTCGTCGCCGGCGAGCGGATCACGCATTGGCCGTCGGCGCTCGCGCTCGGCGCGCTCGGCTACCAGACCTTCTGGGTGGTGAGCGTCACCTTCGCGATCTGGTTTGCGCTGATCGCGCGCTTTTCCGCCAGCCGGCTTTCGGCCTTCACGTTCCTGACGCCGCTGTTCGGCGTCGCCGCCGGCCATCTGGTGCTAAGCGAGCCGCTGAGTGGGGCTTTCGCCGCCGCCGTCGCGCTGGTGGCGGGCGGCCTGATTTTGGTCAACCGCGCGCGCTGATGTTAGTTTGCGCCGCATGAAGCAGCCGCAGGCAGCCGAGCGCGCGTTGCAGCAGGCCATGATGGCGTTGCAGGCCGGGCAGGCCGATCAGGCCGAGTGGCTCGCGGCCGAAGCGGTCAAGGCCGATCCGGCGAACGCGCGCGCGCAGCATTTGCTCGGCCATGCGCGGCTGTTGCGCGGCCGCGCCGAGGAAGCGATCGAGCCGCTCGAACAGGCGGTGCGCCGCAGCCACGATCCCGCCGCCGAGACGCAGCTGGCGATGGCGCTGCGCCAGGCCGGGCGCGAGGACGAGGCGCTCGAGCGCTTGCACCGCGCGGTCAAGCGCAAGCCGCCGTTTCCGCCGGCCTTCCTCGAACTCGGCAATCTGCTGGCGGCGCTCGAGCCGCGCCGACGAAGCGATCGAGGTCCTGCAACGCGCGCTGGCGATCGCGCCGCGCATGGGCGAACTGTCGATCCAGCTCGGCTTCCTCTACGCCGCGCGCAACGACGGCGCCGAGGCGCGCGCATGGCTCACGCGCGGGCTTGCCGATGCGCCGCGCGATACCGACGCGCTGTTTTTGCTGGCGCGCCTGACGCAGAGCGCCTGCGACTTTGCCGGCGCGGCCGCGATCTACCGGCGGCTGCTCGCGCTCACCCCCAACGACGCGGCGGCGCGGCTCGGGCTCGGCGCCTGCCTGCTCGAACTCGGCGAGGACGACGCGGGCCTCGCGCAGGCCGGCGCGGCCGCCAATGCCGGCTCGAAAATGTTCGGCGAAACGCTGGTCGCGCTCGCCGCCTGCGGCCGCGGCCGCTTCTGGCTCAAGCCGAGCGACGGCGGCCAAGGCGTTGAAGGCAAAAGTCTGACGCACACACCGCTCATTCCCGCGCAAGCGGAATCCAGAGCCACGAAGAGATTTTGCAATTTGGCCCTGGGTCCCCGCTTTCGCGGGGACGAGCGGAAAATAAGATACGTCATTCCGGGGCGCTTGCGAAGCGAGCGAACCCGGAATCCAGAACCACGCACGGCCGAGCCTGTATCTGGATTCCGGCCCGGCGTCTCTGGCGCCGTCCCGGAATGACGGCTAGCGCTTGCCGGCGCGGAATTGCCGGCGATAGATTCCGGTTTCCTCGCCGATGGCGCGCGACAAATTGCGGATGCGCGCGGCGTCGTCGTCCGACAGCGTGCCGGCCTGCAAAGTCCAGCTCGCGCGCTTGACCGGAATGCATTGCGCCACCGGCGTGCCTTTCGGCAGCACGCCGTTGAAATTCAGGTCGTGCCAGTGCGCCGGGAAGTGCACGATGTTGTCGGTATAGAGATCGGAATCGACCAGGCCGGTGATGGTGGTGAACGGCAGTTCCGGCCGGTTGACCGGATGCGTGAACAACAGCGAATAGCCGGCCGGCGCCTCGATGGTCCAGAAATTGTTGAACTTGATCAGCAGCCGGTCGTCGGCGTGGTAGGGCGTGCCGGCCACCTGGCTGGCGTCGTGGAAGGCGATCGGCGAGCGCACGAAATTGTTGACGCTGTTGACCGGCAGATCGAGCGCCCAGGAGAACTCGCCGTCCTTGACCGTCACGTCGCAGGGCAGCGGAATGAGGAAGCCGTAGGTCATGGCGTCGATGAAAGGCGGGCAGCGCTTGACGGTCTGGCTCTCGTCCTGCGTGACCGCATTGAAGGCCTTTTGCGGCATGGCCTTGAACCAGTCCGGCAGGCCCTCGACCGCCGGCACGGGCGGCGGCAGCACGCCGGCGAGCTCGGCGCGGGCAGCGGAACACCAGGGTCATTTTCTCGTTGTCGATCATCCATCGCCATGAAACTCCGGCCTGAATTTCAACTTAACCCGGCGCTGTTGTCGTTGCGACTCCCTCCCCCTGAAAGGGGGAGGGTCGGGGTGGGGGTCGTTTCACGAAGGCCGTATAAGGTCTATATGACCCCCACCCGGCGAGCTTGCGCTCGCCGACCTCCCCCTTTCAGGGGGAGGTGAAAGAGGCGGAAGGATGAGCATGCAAGCGCGCCACAAAACGGTCGCGGTCGATGTCGGCGGCGTCATGGTCGGCGGCGGTCATCCGATCGTCGTGCAGTCGATGACCAATACCGACACCGCCGACGTCGAAGGCACCGCGCAGCAGGTGGCGGCGCTGGCGCGCGCCGGCTCCGAGCTGGTGCGCATCACGGTCGACCGCGACGAGGCGGCCGCCGCCGTGCCGCGCATCCAGGAGCGGCTGGCGCAGATGGACGTCGCCGTGCCGATCGTCGGCGACTTCCATTACAACGGCCACAAGCTGCTGACCGAGCATCCGGCCTGCGCCGAGGCGCTCGACAAATACCGCATCAATCCCGGCAACGTCGGCTTCAAGAACAAGCGCGATCCGCAATTCGCGCAGATCATCGAGATGGCGCTCAAATACGGCAAGCCGGTGCGCATCGGCGTCAACTGGGGCTCGCTCGACCAGGAACTGCTGACGCGGCTGATGGACGAGAACGCCAAGTCGGCGAGCCCGCGCGAGGCGCGCGCGGTGATGCACGAGGCCATGGTGCAGTCGGCGCTCTTGTCGGCGCGCGCGCGCCGAGGAGATCGGCCTCGCCAAGAACCGCATCATCCTGTCGGCCAAGGTCTCGGCCGTGCAGGACCTGATCGCGGTCTATGCCGAACTGGCGCGGCGCTGCGACTACGCGCTGCATCTCGGCCTGACCGAAGCCGGCATGGGCTCGAAGGGCATCGTCGCCTCCTCGGCCGCCATGGGCGTGCTGCTGCAGCAAGGGCATCGGCGACACCATCCGCATCTCGCTCACGCCCGAGCCGGGCGGCGACCGCACGCGCGAGGTGCAGGTGGCGCAGGAGATGCTGCAGACCATGGGCCTGCGCACCTTCGTGCCGCTGGTCGCCGCCTGTCCCGGCTGCGGCCGCACCACCTCGACCACGTTCCAGGAACTGGCGCAGGACATCCAGGGCTTCATCCGCGACTCGATGCCGGGCTGGAAGACGCGCTATCCGGGCGTCGAGACGCTCAACGTCGCGGTCATGGGCTGCATCGTCAACGGCCCGGGCGAGAGCAAGCACGCCGACATCGGCATCTCGCTGCCCGGCACCGGCGAGACGCCGACCGCGCCGGTGTTCATCGACGGCAAGAAGGCCGCCACGCTGCGCGGGCCGACGCTGTCCGCCGATTTCAAGCAGATGGTGATCGATTACATCGAGCGCCGCTTTGGCGCCGGCGGCGCGAGGACGGCGGCGGAGTAGCTCTCGCGTGTCGTCCCCGCGAAGGCGGGGACCCAGTACACACAGACAGTCCAATGATTACTGGATGCCCGCTTTCGCGGGCATGACAGCCGAATGTTTATGCCTTGTTAGGCGCCAGCGCCGCCAAATCGGCGACGCTGGTTTCCTGGGCTATTTGTTCGATGTCACGCGCTTTGCGCGCGCGGGCTCACCAGTACGGGTCGTAGTCGCACACCCAATGCCGGCGCAACCCGAACGGCGTCCAATGCCAACGCCAGCAGGAATCGTCGTAAGCAAACGCGCCGGTGAAGAACGGCCCGCGGAAGTGCCGGTGATGACGGAAGAAGCGCCCGTTATGGGCGAACCGCGTACCTCTAAACGCGCGTGCCGCTGAACCGTCGTGCCGCTAAACCGGGTGCCGCTAAAGCGCGTGGCATTGTTGGAACGGGCGAAGCTGTGATTAGTCACAGCGCCGCTGCGGAAGGCCGCGTGATTGCTGACGCTGCCCATTCGGTGTTGTGCCAGCGCGCTGGCGCCCGGCACGACCAACGCGGCCACGACCGCCGCGATCAACGGTATCTTGGTGCGCATTGTTATTGCCTCCATGTTCGTCGCCCACACCAAGAGAACGGACAACAGGCGCCCAGCCTGCACCACCATCACATGGTGTTGACCGGAAGTTCCGCCGCGGCGCCACGGCCCGGTGCCGGAGCCGGCAAAAGTCAACTGCGCCGGGCGATTCGGAGGAATTTGCCGCGATGCAACATGCAAAAAAACTACATCCATCCGCCGCCGCCGATGCGCGCGGTTGGCGACGGAAGCTTCTTCCAGGTCCAATTCGTATTCGATGCGCCGGCGCGCCTCGTCGGTGATCTTGCCGTCGCGCAACAGCGCGTAGATGAACTCGCGCTCGGCGTCGATCAGCTCATGCTTGATGTCGGCCGAGAGCCGCATGAGGTCGAGGCTGTCCTGCAGATTGTCCGGCAGAATTTGCGAGCGGCTCAAATTGCGCGTGCGCAGCAGCTCGACGACCTCGTCGGGCAATTCGCGTTCGGCGATCACCTTCTCGAAGCGCTTCTCCACTTCCGTCAGCGCCGCCTGGCGCGCCTCGAGCTCGGCCTTGATCTCGTTGCGATGCTCCTCGCGCGCGAGCCGGGACAGACCGAGCCAGCGCGCCACGCTCGGCAGCATCAGCCCTTGCAGGATCAAGGTGATGGTGATGACGCCGAAGGTCACGAACAAGATGAGGTCGCGATGCGGAAACGGCGCGCCGCTCGCGACCGCGTAGGGGATCGCCAGCGCGACCGCGAGCGAATCGACGCCGCGAATGCCGGTGAACGACAGGAAAAACGGGCCCTGCCACGGCGGCGCGGGGTCGCGTTTGGCGAGCGAGGCGCTGATCCAGCGCGGGATGTAGGTCGCCGGATAGACCCAGATGAAACGCGCCACGATGGCGATCAGCGTGGTCCAGGCGGTGGCGATCGCCAATTCGCGCAGCGAAAAGGCGTGGCCCTGCTCGATCAGCGTGCGCGCCTCCAGGCCGGTGACCAGAAACAGCAAGCCCTCGATCAGATAGACGATCAGGTCCCAGAAGAAGATGCCCTGCAGCCGCGTGGCGGAAGGGATCAGCAGCGGCCCGTTCCAGCTCACGTACAGCCCGCAGGCGACGGTCGCCAGCACGCCGGAGCCGCCGAGGTGAAACGGCACCCAGAAGGCGAGAAAGGGCGTCATCAGCGACAGCGTGATCTCGACGCGCGGCTCGCGCGCCCATTGCCGCAGGCGCAGGCTGAGCCAGCCGACCGCGAGGCCGTAGGCGAGTTCGCCGACCACGATCAGCGCGAAGATGCCGGATGCCTTCTGCAATGAAAATGTGCCGGTGCTCACGGCGGCGACGGCGAACCGGTAGAGCACGAGCGCGGTCGCGTCATTGGCGAGGCCTTCGCCTTCCAGCACCACGATCAGCCGGCGCGGCAGTCCCAGTTTGCGGGCGATGGCGATCGGCGCCACCACGTCGGTCGGCGAAATGATGGCGCCGAGCAGGAAGCCGACCGCCCAGTCGAAATTCGAGCGCGTAATGCGCGGCGGCGGCGACCGCGCAGGTGGTGAAGATGACGCAGCCGAACGCCAGCAGCCCGATCGGCCGCAGGTTGAACTTGAATTCGCGCCAGCTCATGGCGACGCCGGCCGAATAGATCAACGGCGGCAGCAGCACGAGCAGCACGACTTCCGGCGCCAGCTCGATCTTCGGCAAGCCGGGGATGAGCGCCACGGCAAGCGCCGGCGATCACCAGCAGGATCGAGGGCGCGATGTTGAGCCGCTTGGCGGCGACGGCGACGACCGCCAGCACCGCCAGCATGAACATCAGCGTCTGCACCACCGCGGCCATCGGCTCACTTGATCAGGTTGGAGAGCATGTTCACGGTCAGCGCCAGGATCGACAGGTTGAAGAAGAACGACAGCACGCCGTGGATATTGACCACGCGGCGGATGACCTTGCTGGTGACCATCACGTCGGAGACCTGCGAGGTCATCGCGATCACGAAGGAGAAATAGAGAAAGTCCCAATAGTCCGGCGACTGATTGCCGGGGAATTTCAAGCCGCCGACCTGGTCGTCGCGGCGCTCGCCGTAATATTCGTGCGCGTAATGCAGCGCGAAAATGGCGTGCATGAACAGCCAGGACAAAACGATGGTCGCCATGCCGAGCGCGAGCTGGCCCCAGCTTTCCGCCGCGTCGGTCTTGCCGATCTCGCCGATGACGGCGACCAGGCTGGCGATGGCGGCGGCGGCGGTGAGCAGCGGCAGGACGAAGGCGCCTTCGTCCTGCATCGCGGCGCGCCGGCGGATTTCGTCGACCGCCGCGTGTCCCATCATCCAATAGACGAACGCCAGATAGACGCCGACGCCGACGTCCCAGCCCGCCAGCACGCGGGTCGGCGCGCGCCAGTCGGCGAGCAAGGCGGCGAAGAAAACGGCGACGCCGATCGCAACCGACAGCAGCAGCCGCACGTGCAGCCGCACCAGCCGGATCGGCATTCCAAGCTCGGCGGTTTTGCGGCGGGCCATGCGCCGCTCACTGTTTCCGCTCGGCCGTGAAGCGGGCCGCCGCGCGCAAGATGTCGGCCTTGCCGCCGAACGGCGCCAGCGCGCTTTCGGCTTCCGCCACCAAGGCGGCGAGCCGCGCGTGCGCGCCCTTGACGCCGAGCAAGGAGACCAGCGTCGCCTTGCCGGCGGCGGCGTCCTTGCCGGCGGCCTTGCCGAGCGTCGCCGCATCGCCCTCGACGTCGAGCAGGTCGTCGGCGATCTGGAAGGCCTGGCCGACCGCCGCGCCATAGCGATCGAGCGCGGCGCGCCCTGGCGCGTCGGCCTGTCCGAGGATGGCGCCGGCGCGCGCGGCAAAGCGGATGAGCGCGCCGGTCTTCATCGCCTGCAGGGTCTTCACGTCGGTTTCGCCGAGCGTTCTGCTTGTCGCCGAAGCGGCCTTCGGCGGCGAGGTCGAGCATCTGCCCGCCGGCCATGCCGCCGATGCCGGCGGCGCGCGCCAGCTCCAGCACCAGCGCGGCGCGCACGCTGGCCTCGGCATGCACCTCGGCGCGCGCCATCACGTCGAAGGCGAGCGTCAGCAGCGCGTCGCCGGCCAGGATCGCGGTGGCCTCGTCGAAGGCCTTGTGCACGGTCGGGCGGCCGCGCCGCAGGTCGTCGTCGTCCATGGCCGGCAGGTCGTCATGCACCAGCGAATAGCCGTGCACGCATTCGAGCGCGCAGCCGGCGAGCAGCGCGCCTTCGCGGGCGGCGCCGAACAGCGCGGCGCTCTCGGCCAGCAGAAACGGCCGCAGCCTCTTGCCGCCGCCGAGCATGGCGTGGCGCATGGCGGCGAGCAGCCGCTGCGGCCGCGCGATCTCGCTCGGCAGCGGCGCATCGGCCAGCAGCCGGCCGAGCAAGGCTTCGGTTGCGGCCGCCGTTTCGGCCAGCCGCGCGTTGAAATCGCCTGGGGAACTCGCGTCCATCTTGGCATCTAGCCCAAGCGCCGCGGCCGCCGCAATTGCCGTTGCGGTGCGCTATGGTCGGCCGATGCAATGGGCCGGCAAAAAGCGGGGCAAAAAACGTGGCTTGGCGGCGCGGATGCTGCGCGCCGTCGCGTTCGTGCTGCTCGCTTTGATCGCGCTGCCTTATCTGCTGGCGCCGCTCTACGCCTTCGGCCAGCCGGTCTCGACCGTGATGCTGTGGCGCCGGCTGAGCGGCGCGCGGGTCGAGCGCATCTACACGCCGCTCGCGCGCATCGCGCCGCAGCTCGCGCTTTCGGTGATCGTGGCCGAGGACGGCCGCTTCTGCAGCCATCACGGCGTCGACTGGGCCGAACTGCGCGAGGCCTGGGACGAAGCCGACGATCTCGACGAGCTGCGCGGCGGCTCGACCATCACCCAGCAGGTCGCCAAGAACCTGTTCCTCTGGCCGGGCCGCAGCTATCTGCGCAAGGCGCTGGAGTTGCCGCTGGCGCTGTGGATCGACCTGGTGCTGGGCAAGCGCCGCATCCTGGAAATCTACCTCAACATCGCCGAATGGGGCCCGAACGGCGAATTCGGCGTGGAGGCCGGCGCCCGCCATGCCTTCGGCAAGCCGGCGCGCGAGCTCTCGCCCTTGCAGGCCGCGATGCTTGCCGCCGTGCTGCCCAACCCGCACGAGCGCGACGCGCGCCGCCCCGGGCCGGGCTTGCGGCGGCTGGCCGGGCTCTACGTCGCCCGCGCCGCGCGCGCGCCGGAAGCGCTGCCTGCGACTGCCTGCTGGCGCGCCGCCAGTCTAGCCATTGGCCGGAGCCCATCCTCTATAAGCCCGGCTTCAAACCGACATTTCGCGAGTTTCAGGAGTTTCCCGCCATGGCTGTGCCGAAAAGAAAAACCTCGCCGTCGCGCCGCGGCATGCGCCGCTCGGCCGACGCGCTCAAGCGGCCGACCTATGTCGAGGACAAGGATTCCGGCGAATTGCGCCGCCCGCACCACATCGACCTGAAGACCGGCATGTACAAAGGCCGCCAGGTGCTGAAGGTGAAGACCGAGGCGTAAGCGCGGCCGGCTCGCGGGCGGCAAAGGGTGACGCATGTATCTGGTCGGCTTGCCGCTGCTCGTCATCCCGTTCGCGATCTACAACATCATCGCATTCCTGATGCCGGGCGTGAGCTGGAACGCGCCGCTCACGCACGTGCCGTTGAAGTCGGGCGCCGACTGGACCATGTCGGTCGGCGACATCCTGGTCGCCTTCACCGTGCTGATCCTGATCGTCGAAGTGATCAAGTTCGCGCGCATCGGCACGCGCTCTTTGGTCGATCACGGCCTGGCGCTGCTGCTGCTGTTCGGCATGAGCGCCGAATTCGTCTGGGTTGCGCAGGCCGGCACCGCGACATTCTTCCTGATGCTGGTGATCGCCTTTGTCGAGGCCGCCGGCGGCATCGGCGTCTCGCTGCGCGCGCGGGCGCGGCGGCATGAACTGGTGATCGAGCCCGAATTGGCGCCTGCGGCGGCGCCCGTTGAGCCGCGGCACCGAACCCAAGCTCGAGCCCGCGCCGAGCGTGACCCATCCGGCCTGACATGACGCGCGATTTCCAGCTTCCCGGCCGCTCGCCGGTGATTTCCCGAGAAGCCATGGCGGCGACCTCGCATCCGCTGGCGAGCCTGGCCGCGATCGACATCCTGCGCGACGGCGGCAGCGCGGCCGACGCCGCGGTCGCGGCCTGCGCGGTGCTGTGCGTGGTCGAGCCGCACATGACCGGCATCGGCGGCGATTGCTTCACGCTGGTCGCCAAGCCCGGCCAGCCGGTGTGGGGCTATAACGGCTGCGGCCGCTCCGGCGCCACGGCCTCCGCGGACGCCGTGCGCGCACAGGGCCTGCGCGAAATCGGCGCCAGTATCCATGCCGTCACGGTGCCGGGCGCGATCGAGGCGTGGCAGCAGATCCTCAAGGCGCACGGCCGCTTCGGCCTCGACCGCGTGCTCAAGCGCGCCATCGATTACGCCGAGAACGGTTTTCCCGTCGCCGCGCGCGTCGCCTGGGACTGGGCGCGCCATGCCGGCAAGCTCAAGGCCGATCCCGGCTGCGCGCGTCACTATCTGTTCAACGGGCGAACCGCCGAAGGAGGGCGACGTCGTCCGCTTTCCGGCGCTCGCCGCCACCTTGAAGGCCATCGCCAAGGACGGCGCGCGCGCGTTCTACCAAGGCGAGATCGCCGCCGACATGGCGAAGACGCTGGCCGGGCGCGGCTCATTCGTCTCGGAAGAGGATTTTGCCGCACACCGCGGCGAGGTCGTCACCCCGATCGCGACCAATTATCGCGGCGTCGATTTCCTCGAGATCCCGCCGAACGGGCAGGGGCTCACCGCGCTCGTCATGCTCAACATCCTCGAGAATTTCGACCTGGCGAAGCTCGACCCTACCGGCGTCGACCGCTTCCATCTGGTGCTGGAGGCCGCGCGTCTCGCCTACGGCATTCGCGACGCCCACATCGCCGAGGCCTCGCACATGCGCGTGACGGCCGCAGGCCTTGCTCGACAAAGGCTTCGCCAAAAAACTGGCCGCGCTTATCGACATGAATAAGCGCGCCAAGCTGCCGCCGCGGCCGACGCCGGGCGGCGACACGGTCTACCTCACGGTGGTCGACCGCGACCGCATGGCGGTATCGTTCATCAATTCGCTCTATTCCAATTTCGGTCTCGGCCTCTGCACCGAGAAGACCGGCATCACGCTGAACAACCGCGGCTCCTGCTTCACGCTCGAGCAAGGCCATGTCAACGAACTCGGTCCGGCCAAGCGGCCGATGCACACCATCATCCCGGCGCTGGCGATGCGCGGCGGCCGCTGCGACATGAGCTTCGGCGTCATGGGCGCGCATTACCAGCCGATGGGCCACGTGCAGATCGTCAACAACATGCTCGACTACGGCATGGACGTGCAGCAGGCGATCGATTGCCCGCGTTTCTTCTTCGAGGGCGAGCAGAGCGTGGTCGAGCACGGCACGCCGGCGGCGACCGTCGCCGGGCTCAAGGCGCGCGGCCACGACGTCGTGTTTGCGCCCACGCCCTGGGGCGGCGCGCAGACCATCAAGATCGACTGGGAGCGCGGCGTGCTGATCGCCGGTTCCGAATCGCGCAAGGACGGCTGCGCGCTCGGCTACTGATTTCCCGTGAGCTTTGCGGCGGCCCGATAGGCGGCGGCGCCTTCGCCCGGCGCGGCGCGCCGCACACCGCGGCGCGGCGGTTGCTTGCCGGCGATGAGCTGGGCGAGGAAGGGCGCATCGCGCAAGCGGGAGGCAGGCTCGCTGGCGGCTGGCGGCGCCAGCGCGATCAGCGCGCGGCCCGGCGTCCCCGCGTCATTGGCAGGGGCTTGCGCGGTGGCTTGCCCTGCCGCCGTCGATCCGATCCGCACCGATGGTCCGATGCCGCTGAGACGCATTGTGCTGCCTGTCTCAAAATGGGACAACGCGTCCCGGTTGCTTTCTGCATCGCAAGCGCCGTGCCGAAACGGGCAAAGCCGCAAATTTGTGAATTTATTTAAAGATTGTCCGTAGCTTGGCTCCCTTGCGTGGCGCGAGACCAACGCCGGCCGCGCCGCCCGCGTTCCAGAAAGGGGCGAGCTTGACCCGTAGCGACAAGCCGGCCGTCCCGGATGCGGCCGAGATCCTCCGCGCCGTCGGCGAGGCCGCCTATGAATGGCGGCTCGACAGCGACGCGCTCGCCTGGAGCGACAATGCCGCCGCCGTGCTCGGCATTGCCGATACGCGCGGCGATCGCGAGCGGGCGCGCTTTTGCGGCTTGCGTCGAAGCCGAGGCCGGGCAGAGCCGCGCCGACGTGGTGACCGCCGAGCCGCCGTCGCCGCCCGCGGCGGCGGGCGTCGCCTATCAGGTGCAATACGCCTTCAAGCGCGACGGCGGGAAGGTCTGGCTGGAGGACAGCGGGCGCTGGTTCGCCGGCGCCGGCGGCAAGCCGCAACGCGCCATCGGCATCATCCGCGCCATCGACGCGCGCCACGAGCGCGACCGCCAACTCACCCAGCTCGCCAAATTCGATCCGCTCACCGGCGAGATGAACCGCGCCTTCCTGACCGAGACGCTCGACCGCCACGCTCGACGAGACGCTGCGCTCGCGCGGCGCCTGCGGCTTCCTGCTGATCGCCATCGATCATCTGGGAGCGCTCAACGAAGCCTACGGCTTCGAGGTCACCGAGGAAGTGATCGCCAAGGTCGCCAAGCGCATCCGGCCCCGGCTGCGCGGCAAGGATTTCCTCGGCCGCTTCTCCGGCAACAAATTCGGCGTCATCCTGACGCGCTGCGCCGGCGACGAGCTGTCGATCGCCGCCGAGCGGCTGCTCGCCGGCGTGCGCGACGACACCATCGTCACCGCGGCCGGGCCGGTGGCGGCGACCGTGACCATCGGCGGCGTCAACGTGCCGCGCCACGCCCGCACCGTGCCGGAGATTCTGGCGCGCGCGCAGGACGCGCTTGCACGCCGCCAAGACGCGCCGGCGCGGCTCGTTCCTCGCCTACCAGCCGAATGTCGAGCGCGACGCGCTGCGCCGCGACAGCGTGCGCGCCACCGACGAGATCATCGCCGCGCTCAACGAGCGCCGCATCGCGCTCGCCTATGAGCCGGTGGTGGAGGCGCAGAACCGCAAGGCCGGCTTCTACGAATGCCTGTTGCGCGTGGTGCGCGCCGGACGGCCGCATCGCGCAAGCCAACGAGATCATCCCGGTGGCCGAACGGGTCGGGCTGGTGCGCATGCTCGATCATCGCGTGCTCGAACTGGTGGTGAACGAGCTGTCCGGCGCGCCCGCTCTGCAGGCGAGCGTCAACGTTTCGCCGGCTTCCGCGGTCGATCCGGGCTGGTGGCTCGGCCTCGGCGCCATGCTGCGCGCCAATGCCAGCGCGGCCGAGCGGCTGATCCTGGAGATCACCGAGACCGCCGCCATCCAGGACGTCGACGACGCGCGCGGGTTCGTCGCCCGCGTCAAGGATCTCGGCTGCCGCATCGCCATCGACGATTTCGGCGCCGGCCACACCTCGTTCCGCAACCTGCGCAAGCTCGGCGTCGACATCGTCAAGATCGACGGCACCTTCGTGCAGAACATCGTCACCTCGGAGGACGACCGCGCCTTCGTGCAGACCATGATCGATCTGGCGCACCGGCTGAAGCTCAAGACCGTGGCCGAATGGGTGCAGGACGAGGCGGCGGCCAAGCTGCTCGCCGGCTGGGGCTGCGATTATCTGCAAGGCGCGCTGGTCGGGCTCGCCTCGGCCGAGCGGCCGTGGGTCGCCGGCAAAGCCGCGACCGGCTAGCACTCTGCCGTCGTCCCGGCCGAGCGCGCAGCGCGAGGGCCGGGACCCATATCCCGCAATCTATCGAGAGGGCACGGCGTATGGGTCCCCGCCTTCGCGGGGACGACGGGAAAAAATCAGTCCTTGCCGCCCATGCGGTCGAGCCGCTTCTGCATCTCGTCGAGCTGGCGCTTGAGCTCGTCCATCTCGCTCGCCGATCCTGCCGGCTTGTCGGCGGCGGACTTCGCCTGGCCGCGCGCGAAGGGCGCGAACATGGCGAAGGTCTTCTCGAACATTTCCATGTTGCGGCGGACCTGATCCTCGAGCGGGCCGAAGCCGGCGCCGCCGAAGGCCTGCGCCATCTGCTCGCGGAATTTTTCCTGCTGGCCGGTGAACGACTGCATCGACTGTTCGAGATAGCGCGGCACCAGCATCTGCATGCTGTCGCCGTAGAAGCGGATGAGCTGGCGCAGGAAGGTGATCGGCAGCAGCGCCTGGCCTTCCTTGTTCTCCTGCTCGAAGATGATCTGCGCCAGCACCGAGCGGGTGATGTCCTCGCCGCTCTTGGCGTCGTAGACCAGGAAATCCTCGCCGTTTTTCACCATGACGGCGAGGTCCTCGAGCGTGACGTAGGTGCTCGTGCCGGTGTTGTAGAGCCGCCGGTTGGCGTATTTCTTGATTTTGATCGGCTCTTTTTTTTCGTCAGCCATGATGTCACGCGTCCCCTGCCCAGAAGCCGAGCATAGCCGCATTCCGCCGGGCCGCTGCCAGTCGTTTTGTGGCGGCGCGGCAGAGACACTCCGCGCTGCGGCAGCGCTTGCGTAACGGCCGAGAAAAGCGCCATTTATCGCGGATAATCGCGCGGCGCCCGTTATTGACAGAGTTTCTGCCGCCGCCGAACATGCGGCAATGCCATATCGGACGGGCGCAGCCCCGACCAACAGGAGTTTCGGATGAAGGACGACATCGTCATCGTAAGCGCCGCCCGCACGCCGGTCGGCGCGTTCAACGGGGCTTTCGCCAATCTGCCGGCGCATGAGCTCGGCAAGATCGCCATCAAGGCCGCGCTCGAGCGCGCCGGCGTCGAGGGCGCCCGCGTTTCCGAAGTGATCATGGGCCAGATCCTGACCGCCGGGCAGGGCCAGAACCCGGCGCGCCAGGCCTCGATCGCCGCCGGCATTCCGGTCGAGAGCCCCGCCTGGGGCGTGAACCAGCTATGCGGCTCGGGCTTGCGCGCGGTCGCGCTCGGCTATCAGGGCATCCTCAGCGGCGACAGCGACATCGTGGTCGCCGGCGGCCAGGAGTCGATGAGCATGGCGCCGCACGCCCAGCATCTGCGCGACGGCGTGAAGATGGGCGCCTTCGAGATGGTCGACACCATGATCAAGGACGGCCTGTGGGACGCCTTCAACGGCTATCACATGGGCAACACCGCCGAGAACGTCGCCAAGCAATAGCAGATCACGCGCGCGCAGCAGGACGAGTTCGCGGTCGCCTCGCAGAACAAGGCGGAGGCGGCGATGAAGGCCGGCAAGTTCAAGGACGAGATCGCGCCGGTCACCATCAAGTCGCGCAAGGGCGACATCGTCGTCGACACCGACGAATATCCGAAGGCCGGCGTGACGCTGGAGGCGAATTTCCAAGCTGCGCCCGGCCTTCGACAAGGAAGGCACGGTCACGGCGGCGAACGCCTCGGGCATCAACGACGGCGCCGCCGCGGTGGTGCTGATGAAGGCCTCGGAAGCGGCCAAGCTCGGCAAGACGCCGCTCGCGCGCATCGTGTCGTGGGCGCAGGCCGGCGTCGATCCCGCGATCATGGGCACCGGGCCGATCCCGGCTTCGCGCGCCGCGCTCAAGAAGGCCGGCTGGAAGCACGACGACCTCGATCTGGTCGAAGCCAACGAGGCCTTCGCCGCGCAGGCCTGCGCGGTCAACAAGGACCTCGGCTGGGACACCGACAAGGTCAACGTCAACGGCGGCGCCATCGCCATCGGCCATCCGATCGGCGCGTCCGGCGCGCGCGTGCTGACCACGCTGCTGTACGAGATGCAGCAAGCGCAACGCCAAGAAGGGCCTCGCCACGCTCTGCATCGGCGGCGGCATGGGCATCGCGATGTGCGTGGAGCGGTAATTTGCGGCGTTCTCGCCGGGCACCGCCGCGCAGCGGCGTGACCCGGTGATCTCGTTGCGCAAGGCACTGCGCCCATAAGCGAGATGGCCGGGACAAGCCCGGCCATGACAGAATAAGAAAAGCTTGGGAGGGGACGACAATGGCACGCGTTGCGTTGGTCACCGGCGGCACCCGCGGCATCGGGGCTGCGATCACCAAGGCGCTGAAGGCGGCCGGCTACAAGGTCGCCGCCAACTACGCCGGCAACGACGAGGCGGCGCAGAAATTCAAGGGCGAGACCGGCATCCCGGTCTTCAAGTGGGACGTGTCGTCGTTCGACGCCTGCGCCGCCGGCATCAAGCAGGTCGAGGCCGAGCTCGGGCCGGTCGAGGTGCTGGTCAACAACGCCGGCATCACGCGCGACGCCACGCTTGCACCGCATGAAGCCCGAGCAGTGGACCGCGGTGATCAACACCAATCTCGGCTCGCTGTTCAACATGTGCCGCAACGTCATCGAGGGCATGCGCGAGCGCAAGTTCGGCCGCATCGTCAACATCTCCTCGATCAACGGCCAGAAGGGCCAGCTCGGCCAGACCAATTATTCCGCCGCCAAGGCCGGCGAGATCGGCTTCACCAAGGCGCTGGCGCAGGAGAGCGCGCGCTCGGGCATCACGGTCAACGCCATCGCGCCGGGCTACATCAACACCGAGATGGTGCAGGCGGTGCCGAAGGACGTGCTGGAGAAGATCATCCTGCCGCTGATCCCGATCGGCCGGCTGGGCGAGCCGGAGGAGATCGCGCGCTGCGTGGTGTTCCTCGCCTCCGACGAGGCCGGGCTGATCACCGGCTCGACGCTCACCGCCAACGGCGGGCAGTATTTCGCGTAAACGTGGCGGGGGGCGCAATGGCGGCGACGCGACAAGCTGTTCGCGGGATCGATCCCGGAGACCTATGAGCGGTATCTGGTGCCGCTCATTTTCGAGCCCTACGCGCGCGACCTCGCCGAGCGCGTGGCGGCGGCCAAGCCGCGCCAGGTGCTGGAGGTCGCGGCCGGCACCGGCGTTCTGACGCGCGCGCTGGCGGCGCGCCTGCCGGCCGACGCGCGCATGACCGCGACCGACCTCAACCAGCCGATGATCGACCACGCCAAGACGCGCCAGCCCGACGACGGCCGCATCGCCTGGCGGCAGGCCGACGCGCTGGCGCTGCCGTTCGACGACCAGAGTTTCGACGCCGTGGCCTGCCAGTTCGGCGCGATGTTCTTTCCCGACAAGATCAAGGGCTACCGGGAAGCCTACCGGGTGCTCAAGCCGGGCGGCGGCTATTTTTTCAGCGTGTGGGACGAGATCTCCACCAGCGAATTTGCCGATGTGGTGGCGCAGGCGCTGGCGGAGGAATTTCCGCAGGACCCGCCGCGCTTCATGGCGCGCACGCCGCACGGTTATCACGACGTCGAACGTATTCGCGCCGAGCTCGCCGCCGCCGGGTTCAAGTCGGTCTCGGCCAGCGCGACCGATCACGTGTCGCGGGCGCCGTCGGCGCGCGACGCGGCGGTCGCCTATTGCCACGGCACGCCGATGGCGCAACGAGATCGAGGCGCGCGACGCCTCGCGGCTGGAAAGCGTCGACGCAGGCGGCGGCGCAGGCGCTGGCGCGCCGCTTCGGCACCGGCGCGATCGAGGGCCGCATCCGGGCGATCACGGTCGTCGCGGCGCGCTGAGTTCGGCCTGGAAAAATCCGACGGATT
>CAVPTM010000020.1:0-19211 GCA_963708635.1 uncultured Alphaproteobacteria bacterium
AGAACCGGTCCCCGCCTGCGCGGAGACCGGAAAAGCAAACAAACGAGGCAGAGCAGAGCCGGCTACTTCTGCTCCTGGTTCTCCTTGGTCTTCATCTCGTTGCCGTTGGTCTTGTCGCCGGTGTCGCCGGCCGGCTCCATCGCCGGCTCGACCGAGGCCTTCGGCTCCGGCGCCTTGCCGGTCAGCTCGCGCCCGCGCGTCGCCGCCCAGTCGGCCGGCAATTCATCCTTGGCCAGCGACGGCGTCTTGCGCGGCATCACCGCGATGATCGTCTTCTTCATCGGGTCGATCACCAGCAGGTCCTTGGCGAGCTTGGCGTAGCCGTAAGGCTGCAGCGACGGCTCGCGCTCGACCAGGCGCGCCGGCATCACGTCGACGGTCATGGTGCCGGGCAGCACGTCGCCGACCTTGGGCTCGTACTTGGGCGGCGTCTTCTGCTGGGTGTTCTCGGCGTCGAGCGCCTCCTGGATCGTGGCGCGCTGCTGGTCGTTCAGCTGCAAGGTCTGCTTGTCCTTGGCGACGGTGATCTGGTTCGGCTCGAGCGTCTTGCCGTCGGACTTGGTGTTCTGCGCGGCCGCCGGGATCGACAGCAGCAACAGCGCGCCGGCGGCGCAGGTGAGCAAAGTTTTCATGACGGTTCTCCCGCGTTCGCCGGATCAACCGCCGAACCGGCCCGCAAGTTCCATGACAACTCGATGCCGCCGCAAAGCTATCCTTGCGTTGCGGCAGCGATTCGCGGCGCGCCGCTTGGTTCCGCTTGGGTTTCCGCCCGGTTTTGGAGAGTTCGATGGCCTGGTTCCGCCACCATTTTTATTGCGAAGGCTGCGACGGCACGTGGTTTGCGGAAGCCTGGCTCAAGGAAGCCGCGCTGGCGGCCGAGGCCGATTGCCCGTTCTGCCGCGCGCGCGACGTCTTCCCCTACCGCAGCGAGGACCGCACGCTCATCATCGAGCAGGAAGGCGCCGCCTTCGCCGTGCTGGCTATGCGCCAACACCACCAGCAGCGAGCCCGCCTACCGGCGGCTGCGGCGCTTTGCCGAGCGCGCCCAGGCGCAGGCCTATCTCGCCGCCAAGCGCGCCTGAATCACAGCACCGGCTGCGTCTCGGGAAACACGTCGACGATTTTCATCGTCAGCGCGTCCACCAGCAGCACCTGATCCTTCATGGTCACATAGCCGTAGTCGCCGAGCTGCGGCAGCTTCGCCAGCACCGCGCCCGGCAGCCCCAGCGGTTTCACGCCTTTCGGCAGCTTGGCGCCGACCTGCGGCGTGAAGTCCTTGGCGTTCTTGACGGCCTTGAGACGGAATTCGACGTCGCTGTTTTGGCTGGCGACGGCTTGGCGGATCTGCTCGCGTTGGGCGTTGCTGAGGCTGAGCTTGGGCAGCGTGACCTTCTGCGCGACCTTGGCGCCGTTGCTCAGTTCGACCGCGCCGGAGGCGTTGCTTTGCGCGGCGGCGGGCGCCGCGGCGACGATCGCCAACAGCGCGGCCGCGGCGGCGATGCGATATGACGGCATGGCATGCTCCATCGCTGGAAGCCGCCCTTGCCGGAAAAACGCGCGACGACGGCCGGCGGTTGCGCGCCGGCCGCGGTCACAAAGCCGCAGGCTAGATCGAAATGCCGGCCTCGGCGTCTTCCATCACGGCGTATTGCACCATCGCCGGGATGCGCGCCCATTCGCGGCCGTTGTAGCCGCCGACCACGTTGATGCGCACGATCGATATTTGCTTGCCGTTGAGCGTGGCCTTGCCCACGGTTTCGTCGCGCAGGAAGGCGACCGCGGCGACGCCGCAGGCTTTCGGATCCTGCGCCTGCGCGTTTACCTTGTTGACGGCCGATGGTAAGCTCGGCGCCGCCGGAGCGCAGCTTGATGTATTGCTCGGCCTCGGCGGTGGTGTTGCAGATGACGCCGATGCCGACGGCCATGACGTTGCCGTCGGGCTGTGGCGCGAGGCTCGCCTCATTCGCCTGCGCAGCCCCGCAGACGAGGAGCAGTGCCGCGCCGACAGCCCCATAAATTCGCATTCTGGCCTCCCACTGTTCCGCATGGAGGTGCAACGCGGCATAGGCGGCGCGGTTCGCGGCTGCCCACGCAAACGTGAAGGAGGGGCCTTGCGCGCCCGGCATGGCGCGCGCGCCCGCGCCGGTGTAAAGGGGCGCATTCACACGCCACTTTGGATGTCCGCCATGCGACCGAGCCTTTCGTCCCGCCTGTCCGCCGCCCTGTTGCTGGTTGCCGGCGGCCTTACGCTGGCGGCTTGCGAAACCACCGGCAACGGCCCGCAGGCCGCCGCCAAGCCGGTGGAGGAGCCGATGACCCACACGCGCGCCGCGCGCGAATGCTGGATGGGCACCGAGAAGGGCGCCGCCTCAGCCAGCCTCGATAGACGCGCCGATCTGGTCGACAAATGCATCGCGCAGAAAATGAAAAGCGCGCCGACCGGGGAGCCCAAATCCTGACCCAAATCCTGACTTTGTCGCGAGCCCTCTTGCCGGACGGCTGGCGCCGTATCACCATTCGCCGCCGCAACCGTGCAGGAGGCTGCCATGGCGAAGGGTCAAATGCGTACCCCCAAGGAAAAAAAGAAACCGAAGGCCGACAAGGACAAGCCAAAACAAATGTCCGCCTATAAGCAGGCGCAGATGGGCGGCACCTCCGCCACGCCCTTTGCCGCGGCGCCGAAGAAAAGCTAGCGCACGACCCGGCCTTTCTTGACCTCGGCCGGCAGGCTGGCCGCCGCTTTCGCCATTTCCAGGCAGGTCAGCAGTTCGACATAGCTGGGCGAGCCGCCCATGCGGCTGAGCGACGTGCAGTGCGCGCGCTGCGCCGCCGTGAAGCCGCTCCAGTCCTGTTTGAGCTTGTCGCGGGCGGCGTCCTCGTCGCGCTGGCAGACTTCAGCGTTGCGGTTCTGGCCGATCGCCGCGGCGGCCGCGGCGCGGCAACTCGGCTTGGTATCGAGCTTGGGGATGCTGTCCGCCGCCAGCGCGAGCTGCGACGTCACCAGCACGGCAATCAAGGGTAGCGGCATAACGCCCTCCCGTCGGTTCCGAGTTCCAGGGCAACGCCGGCGGCCAAATTTCGGTTGCACGGGCAGCACGAAATCGCCGCCAGCGCGTTGAACCTTCCGCGCACCCCGGTGCACTCATGAGGGAACCGCGCCGGAGGGCTGTGCCGTGCTGAGACGCTTTTTGACCGCTTTCGCCGCCTTCCTCGGCCTGATTATCCCCGGCAGCTTCGGGTTGGCGCTATTGGCGGCGCCCGCGCGCCCGGCGCCGGCGCCGCTCGACCCGCCCGGCTGCGAGGAGAATCTCAAAAGCGCCGGCGCCAGCGTTGCCGCCATGCAGACGCGCGTGCAGAATTCCGGCCGCGACGTCGCGCAAAAATGCACGCTCACCCGGCTCTATTTCCTGGAAGTGGTGAAGGCGCGCGCGGTCACCGCGCTTTGCAAAAACGGCGCCGACCGCGACAGCGAACTCGGCCGGCTCGATGCCGACGTCGAAAATATCAACAGCAGCATCGCCAGCCAGTGCAACTGACCGCAATCTTTTCACAGCTTCGCCGCACTTGCGTGCCAAACGCGAAACCAAGGCTTAACCGGTTGGCTCGACCTTAGCCCGCGCCAAAGCCGGACAGCATTCGGGGGAGTTTCGCAAATGGCCTCGCGCGCGCGTAATGGCGCCGCTCTTGGCGCTGCTCTTGGCGCCGGCCTGTTGGCCGCCGCATTGCTGTTGGCGCCGATGGCGGCGCTGGCGCAGGACGTTCCGCCGGTGTCCGCCGTGAATCCGGTCGACGACCTCACCGCAGTCGGCCCGCCGCTCAGCGCCGAGGAAACCGCCGCGCTCGAGCGCGCGCTCAGCGTCGATCCGTCCCAACTATCCGGCAACGCGGCCGGCAAAGTGCGTATCCCTGGCCTGCCGCAGCCGGCAGGCTTCGACGTAAAGGGCGCCGATCGGCCGGACGGCTCCGGCACCGTCACCGTGAAGCGGCCGCTGTCGACGGAATGGAACGCCAATGTCGGCGCCGATTTCAGTCTCGCCGCGCCGCCGCCCGACCTTTATCAGCCGGTGCGGCCGCTGCCGGCGCAAGCCTATAGCGGCGATGCAAGCGGCGCCGCCTGGGCCTCGGTCGGCGTGGTGAAGAACCTCGCCACCGTCGACGCCCGCCTCGACGGCGGCAGCGACCAGCTCGGCACCACCTTGCAGCATTCGGTGCCGCTCGGCAGCCGCTTCTCGGTGACGTTGCGCGACCGCTACGCGGTGAGCGAAAACTTCGCGGTGCCGTCGGCCAATCCGGTCGCGCTGCCGGTGGCCGCGCCGCCGGCGGGCGCCGTAGCGCCGGAAGCGATCTGGAGCAACCAGAAAGAGGTCAAGTTCGACGTGCTGCCGACCGGCACGACGCTTGCCGCCGGCATCGTCTCCAGCAATATCGACCCGGTCGTGCACAGGACCTTGCGCGCCGACCAGAAGCTCTACGGTCCGCTGCACCTGACCACCGCGGTCACCGATGTCGGCCAGCCGACCGCCAATAAAAGCATCGGCGCCGCGCTCAAATTCAATTGGTAAGCGGATCGCCCCGATAGCGCCCCTGGCCGGCCCCACAGCCGCCCCAGTTCCATGCGGCAATCCGGCACGGGGGGCGTCAGCGCAACGCGTCGCGCTCGAACAGGAGACCAGCATGACCGCGATCAGATCCGAGCGTCTCGGTGCCGAACGGACCGAGGGTCCGGAAAAATCCGCACCGGAGCAACGGCGCGCGCCCGAAAAGTTGGGCGACGTCGACCAGGCGGTGAACGCCTTCGAAGGCGAGATTCGTGAGTTCGTGCGGCGCGACGTTTCCAATCCGCGCCGCCCGCGCGCCGACGTCGAGCCCTCGCACGACCCGGTGGCCGAGAATCTCAACAACCTGATCAAGCGCGTCTCGGGCGCCTCGATGGATGAGATCGACCGCGTCATCCTCGAGCTGCAAGGCGTGCGCGACATGCTGCGCAACGAAGGCGAGCGCGTAACCCGCGAGATCGCCGGCTACGCCAGCCTCAGCCACGCGGCGATGACGGCCATGAAGGTGATCGGCGACAGCCTCACGCAATGGAAGAGCGCACCCAAGCCGGGCCAGCATTCGGCCGGCTGACAGAACGAACGCGACGCCATCGCCGCGCGGCGGCGATGGCGCAGCGCGTGACCGTCAGGACGCGCTGATCTGGTCGACCACGATGGCAATGTCGGGCCGCACCAGCAACACTTTGTCCTTCGCCGGCAGATAGCTCAGCCCCTTCAGGCCGGGAATGCTCTGCAGATTTTCCGGCAAGGGGCGCAGCGCTTTCTTCTGCTCGTCGGTCAGCGAGGCGGCGGGCAACAGCTTCTCGGCGCCGGGCACGGCTTGCGACTTGTCTGCCATCACCGCCTGCATGATCTGTTGCCGCTGCTGTTGGTCGAGACGCAACGGCCAGGCCATGATCGGCAAGCGGTCGAGCACGTCGTTACGCTGCGAGAATTTCGCCGGCATGGTCTGCAAGGTCGCGCCGATCGGTCCCGGATTGGCGGGCGCGGCGGGCGCGGTGCCGGTGGTGACGGGCGCACTCGGCGCGCCGCTGTTGGCGCCGACCGAGATCGTGCCCTGCTCGGGCGCCATCAGCGCAGCGCGCGCCTCTTCCGGCGACGGGATCGGCGGCAGTTCCTTGGTCGAGGGCACGGCCGGCGCGGTGCCGCGGTTGATCTGGCCGCTATCGGGCACGAAGCCGGGATCGGTGGTGGCGCTCGGGTCGGCGGCGCGGGCGGCGAGTGTCGCGGCCAGCAACAAAGCCGGCGCTAAGACGAGCGGGGAACGGGCAAGGAAACGGGCTTGGGTCATGCGAACCTCCATCGGTTGCGCAGAACCAACGGCCCAACCGCCGCCGGAGTTGCATGAATTCGGCATGCCGGACGCGCATAAATGCGCGTCGGTCAAGGCCGGCCGGATTTCGGGCGGATTTGAACGCTTAGTTGGCGGCGACCGCCTTGCGCGGCAGCGGATAATCGGCGCTTTCGTACAGCCGGCGGATGCCGTTGCCGTCGAAGCGCTTTTCCTCGACCTCGAGATAGGCGCCGAGCAGAAGCTCGGGCGGCAATTCCTCGATGGCGAAGCGGATCGCCTCGGCCGCGGTCGGAAAACGCTTGTAGCCGATCGGACGCCGCGACTTGCGGCTCCGGCTAGGAAAAAGTTCGGACGGGGCACGGTAATTGATCAGCGACATAACTCACTCCTCGCCCGCTAATATGGGCCTTGCAGCGCGGAAAATCCAGCGCAGCCGTGCCGCACCGGCCGCTCATCGGGCGCAAGGTAAACTTTGGTCGCATGAAAATGACCCGGCGCCGCGGGGCGCCGGGTCATGGTCAGCCGGTGTAAAACCGCCGATCAATCGGACAGATCCGCGACCACCTGGCTGGTCGCCGGGTCGACCAGCACCACGCGGCCGTTCACCATCATGTACTTGTAGGAGCGCACGGCCGGCACTTCGACCGCCAGCGACTGCGGCACGCTATAGAGCTGCACGTCTTGCGGAACGCGCGTGCCCACTTCGTAGGAAACCGTCGGCGGCGTCGGGTTGACGCGTTCGCGCACGATGGTGCGATAGATGGTTTGCCGTTGCACCGGCGTGAACTCTACCGGTTCGCGGGTGATGACGGTGCGGGTCTCCACCGGCTCGCGGGTGATCACGGTGCGCGTTTCGACCGGCTCGCGCGTGATCACCGTGGTTTGCGCGTTCGCCGCGCCCGCGCTGGCGAGCAAGCGCCGCCGCGATCGCGGCATGACGAATGGTCATCATAAGTTCCTCCTGCTGCTTATGCGTGAAGCAGGATCAACGCGGCGGCGGTGAGCGCGGTTCCTGGAGTTCCGTCTGGTCACAAAGTATGCGGCGGCTCGTCGAGCAGCGTGAGCTTCGCCTTCAGCATGTCGATGCGGCGCGCGGCATCGGTGCGGGTGAGACGCCGGCTGAAGGCGTCGTGCTCATAGGCCGCGACCGCGAGCTGCTTGAGCTCCGCCGCCTGCGCGGGCGTCATCGCGCCGTCCGCGCCGGTGGCGAGGATCGGCGAGCGGTTTACGGCGTGCGGTCGATCTGGCGGGCATGACAGCGAGACAACCGCCGCGCTCAGGTCTTGGTTCCCGGCGCGGCCAGATGCGCCAGCGCCGGCCGCAAGGCCAGCGTGATCGGCAGCGTGAGCAGCACCACGCCGGCCACCACCGTCAAGGTCGCGGGCACGCCGAGCGCGTCGCCGAGCAGGCCGTAGAGCGCGGGCGAAACGGCGCCGGCGCCGATGGTGCCGGTGTAGAAGATGCCGAAGGCGCGCGTGCGCTTCTCCGGCGCCACCAGGTCGGGCACCGAGCCGTACAGCACCGAGGAGGTGCCGTTGAGCGCGATGCCGAGCACCGGCAGCAGCAGCAGCGCGGCTTCCAGCGGCAGCGGCAGCAGCGCGACGATGCCGAGCGCGGTCACCGCCTCGGTCAGCCACACCGTCGCCACCGCGCCGATGCGCGCGCCGATGAAGGCGCAGGCGAGCTTGCCGACGGCGCCGCCGGCGAACACCAGCGTGAGCGCAAGGCCGATGGTCGGCAGGCTGGCGCCCTTGGCGGTGAGCACGAAAGGCAGGAAGGTGAGGAAGGCCATGCGCGTGGCGCTGTCGATCACGCCGACCGAAAGCAGCAGCGGAAAGCCGTAGCCGCGCGCGGGCGCGCCGCGGGCCGCGCTCGTCGCTTTTCGTCGGCGCGCCGATCTCGTGCCGGCGCGGCATCAGCACGAAGATGACGATCGCCGCCAGCACGCCGGCGCCGCCGAGCAGCGCCAGCGCCTGCGCGCCAGGGCAGCACCACCAACAGCAGCGAGGCCGCCGCCGGCACCGTCATCTTGCCGATGTCGCCGGCGAAATTGTAGGTGCCGAGCGCTTTGAGCGAGCGCGCGCCGGCGAAAGTCTGCGCGATCAGCGAGGAGGCGAGCGGATGCTGCGTGCTGGCGCCGAGCCCGCCTACGAACAGCGCCGCCACCAGCAGCGCGACGCCATGGCTCAGGCCGGCGAGGCAATAGCCGATGCCGGCGAGCGCGGTGCCGAGCGCCAGCACCAGCGGCGCGCCGAAGCGCTCGGCGAGCAGGCTCGCGGGGATCTGCAGGCCGGCGAGCGTGCCGGAGAACACCGTCTTCATCAGGCCGAGCGCGGCATAGCCGAGGCCGAACTCGGCCTGCCAGATCGGCAGCATCACATAGATCAGGTCGGTATAGCCGTCGTGCAGCGCATGCGCGCCGCAGGCGACGCCCATGGCGCGGCGCTCGTCTTGCTTGGCGTCGGCGGGCGCGATAGCGGCGGTCATGCTTTCACCGGGCGGCGCTCGACGAAGGTGGTGCTGACGAAGGAGATCACCGGCTCGCCGCGCTGGTTGACGCCGGTGGAGCGGATGCTGATGAGGCCGAGGCCGGGCCGGCTGGCGGAGACGCGCGCCTCGATCACCTCGCTGGCATAGTCGATGGTGTCGTCGGCATAGACCGGCTTGAGCCATTTGAGTTCGCGCAAGCCGAGCGCCGGGCCCATGGCGGCGACGCGCTCGCCGCGCGCGCGCGCCGCTTCGGCCAGGCGGCGGCGCTGATCGACCATCAGCCGCATCCAGACCACCGCGGTGTGCCAGCCGGAGGCGACCAGCGCGCCGAAATGCGAGCGTTCGCGCCGCCGCCTCGTCGAGATGGAACGGCTGCGGATCGAAGCGGGCCGCGAAGGCCTTGATCTCGGCGGCGCTGAAGGTGTGGCGGCCGATGGCGATGCGCTCGCCGACCTGGATGTCCTCGAAAAATTTCATGCGCGCCGCTCCGGCCGCGCGCCGGCCGCAGCATCAGCGGGCTCGTCAGCGTGATCAGCACGTTGTCCTGCTCGTCGAGCAGTTCGAACAGGAAATTGACGAAGCCCACGTCCGGCCGGCTGTTGGAGGCGCGCGTTTCCACCACGGTCGCGCGCACGCGCACGTGCGTGCCCGGCCGCAGCGGCTTGAGCCAGCGCACTTCGTCGACGCCGGGCGCGCCCATCGAGCTCGTCTCATTGACGAAGCCGTCGGCGATCATGCGCATCAGCAGGCAGCAGGAGTGCCAGCCGGAGGCGGCGAGCCCGCCCAGCAACGTGGCGCCGGCGGCGGCCTCGTCGAGATGCATCGGCTGCGGGTCGAACTCGGCGGCGAAGGCGACGATCTCCTCGCGCGTCACCAGCCGCGGGCCGTAGACGGCCACGCTGCCGGTCGCGAAATCTTCGCAGTGGCGTTTCGACATGCCATGCCGTCGTCACCCGCGCAGGCGGGTGATCCGGCATTCAATGTCCGTGCAACATTGACCCAGACGCCGCGGATACTGGATGCCCCGCTTTCGCGGGGCATGACAGGCATTTCGTATGGCTCACGTCGCAAACCTGAAATGCATCACGTCGCCGTCGGCGACCACGTAGTCCTTGCCTTCCAGCCGCATCTTGCCGGCTTCCTTGGCGCCGGCCTCGCCGCCGATTGGCGACGTAGTCGTCGTAGCCGATGGTCTCGGCGCGGATGAAGCCGCGCTCGAAATCGGTGTGGATCACGCCGGCCGCCTGCGGCGCCTTGGTGCCCTGGGTGATGGTCCAGGCGCGCGTCTCCTTCGGGCCGGCGGTGAAATAGGTCACCAGATGCAGCAGCTCGTAGCCGGCGCGGATCAGGCGGTCGAGGCCGGTCTCCTTCAGGCCGACCGCGGCGAGATAATCGGCGCGCTCGGCCGGCGGCAGCACGGCGATCTCCGATTCGATCTTGGCCGAGATCACCACCGCGACCGCGCCCTCCTCCTTGGCGCGCGCCTCGACCTGGCGCGAGAACTCGTTGCCGGTGGCGGCGGACGCCTCGTCGACGTTGCAGACGTAAAGCACCGGCGGCGAGGTGAGCAGGCCGAGCGAATGAAACAGCTTTTCCTCCTCCGGCTTGCGCTCGACGAGGCGCGCCGGCTTGCCCTCGCGCAGCAGCGCCAGCGCGCGGTTGATCAGATCGAGCGTCTCCTTGGCTTCCTTGTCGTTGCCCTTGGCTTTCTTCTCCAGCGCGTCGACGCGCTTCTCCAGGCTAGTCGAGATCGGCCAGCATCAGCTCGGTCTCGATGGTCTCGATGTCGGCGATCGGATCGATCTTGCCCTCGACATGGGTGACGTCGGTGTCCTCGAAGCAGCGCACCACGTGGGCGATGGCGTCGACCTCGCGGATGTTGGCGAGGAACTGGTTGCCGAGCCCCTCGCCTTTCGAGGCGCCGCGCACCAGGCCGGCGATGTCGACGAAGGTGATGCCGCGTCGGGATGATCTGCTCGGACTTGGCGAGCGCGGCGAGCTCGTCGAGCCGCGGATCGGGCACCGCGATCTCGCCGACATTGGGCTCGATGGTGCAGAACGGATAGTTCGCGGCCTGCGCCGCCGCCGTTTCGGTCAGCGCATTGAAGAGCGTCGACTTGCCGACATTCGGCAGGCCGACGATGCCGCATTTGAATCCCATGAGATGTTCCGTCGTTAGCGTTTCATTCGTCCGGCGGCTCGTCCGCGCCGTCGTCGAAGCCTTTGGCGTCCATGGCGAGGTGCACCCGGTTCTGGAAGCTCGAATCCTGGCCCTCGACCAGCAGCCCGGCATTGTCGGCGATGACGTCGCACAGCGCCTCGACCCAGGGCCAGCTCGTCTTTGGCGAAGTCGCCGAGCACGTGGTTGGGCACCAGCTCCTTCACGCTCGGGATTGCCGATGCCGATGCGCACGCGCTTGTAGTCGTTGCCGACATGCGCGGTGATCGAGCGCAAGCCGTTGTGGCCGGCGACGCCGCCGCCGATCTTCACCCGCACCTTGGCCGGCGGCAGGTCGACCTCGTCGTGGAACACGACGATGTCGCCGGGCTCGAGCTTGTAGAAGTGCGCGGCCTCCTGCACCGCGCGGCCCGACTCGTTCATGTAGGTGCCGGGCAGCAGCAGCAGCACGCGCTCGCCGCCGAGCGGGCCTTCCACCGCCACGCCCTGGAAGCGCCGGCGCCACGGCGAGAAGTCGTGGCGGCGCGGCGATCGCCTGCACCGCCATGAAGCCGATATTGTGGCGGTTGCCGGCGTGGCGCGTGCCGGGATTGCCGAGCCCGACGAAGAGCAGCATGACTTCAGCGGCGTCGCCGCCGTCCTCGACCGGCCGCCGCGCAGACGGCAGCCGGTCTTGCTAGGCCTGTCACTTCTTCTCGGGCTTGGCCGGCGCGGCGGCGGCCGCGGGCGCAGCGGCGCCGGCAGCAGGCGCAGCACCAGGAGCGGCGCCGGGCGCGGCACCCGGAGCGGCAGCGGCGCCTTCGGCGCCGGGCGCGGCGGCAGCGGCAGCGGCGGCAGCAGCAGCGGCAGCAGCGGCTTCGGCGGCGGCCTTCATTTCTTCGGCGTAGCCGGACGGCGGCACCATGGTGACCAGCGTCATGTCGGCGCGGCCGATCACGCTGGACGTTCGGCGGCAGCGTCGATGTCGCTCAGATGCTTGGAATGGTTGATCTCGAGCGCCGGCGATGTCGACGTCGATCGACTCCGGAATGTTGTCGGCCGGGCACATCACCTCGATGGTGTGCGTCACGATGTTGACCGCGCCGCCGCGCTTGACGCCGGGCGACTGGTCGGCATTGAGCACGTGCACCGGGATGTGCACGCGGATCGTGGCGCCCTCCGACACGCGCAGGAAGTCGACGTGCATCGGCAGGTCCTTGATCGCGTCGAGCTGGAAGTCGCGCGGGATCACGCGATGCTTCTCGCCGTCGACGTCGAGATCGTAGAGCGTGGTGAGGAAGCGCCCGGCGTAGATGCGCTTGCGCAGCTCGTCGTGCTCGAGCAGCACCATCATCGGGGGCTTGTTGTCGCCGTAGATCACGCCCGGCACGCGGCCGGCGCGACGCGACGCCCGGGCGGCCCCCTTGCCGCCTTTCGGACGCGCCGTCGCTTTCATTTCATTGACGGTCGCCATGATCGTAAATCCTCGTCTAAGTCTATGGAAAAAGGCGGCTTTTCGCCGCCCGCGAACGCGGCAAGCCTCCAGGGGTGCCGGGGCCGCGGTGCGCGCGGGTTATAGCGGCGGGGCCCGCAAAGGACAAGAAAGCTGCCCCGGCGCGTTCAAATCGGCCGGGCCGACGCGAGCCGCTTTGCTTCGGCTTCTCGGCCTTGCGCCTCCAGCGCCGCGATCCGCGCCTTGAGCGCCTCGTTCTCCTCGCGCGCCAGCCGCGCCATCTCCTTGACCGCCTCGAATTCCTCGCGCTGCACCACGTCGAGATCGCGCAGGATGCGCTCGGCCTGGGTGCGGAACAGGGTGTCGAACTCGCGCCGCACGCCCTGGCGCGACGCCGGCGGCGTCGTTCATCAGCCGCGCCATCTCGTCGAAGAAGCGGTTGCTGGTCTGGGTCATGGGCTCGCAGCGCCCGGTTCGCTCCCAACAATGGCGATCCGGACATGCCGCCGCAAGAGGCGGCATGCTATCCAGCTGGCGCGCCGGCATCGGCTGATCGCGTGTCGGCGCATCACGGCAGCCCTGACGCGATGAGATCAATGCCCTGCGCTCGCTCATCCCCTACCCGCACATCGATCCGGTGCTGGTCCGCCTCGGGCCGTTCGCGGTCCGCTGGTACGCGCTCGCCTATATCGTCGGCATCCTGCTCGGCTGGCTCTATGCCCGCGCGCCTCATCCGCAACGAGCGCTATTGGGGCGGGCCCGGCGCCGCTGACGGTCGCTCGACTTCGACGACTTCGTGCTGTGGGTGACGCTCGGCATCATCCTCGGCGGCCGCATCGGCTACGTGCTGTTCTACAACCTGCCGCATTTCGCCGCGCACCCGGCCGAGATCTTCGAGCTCTGGAACGGCGGCATGTCGTTCCACGGCGGCTTCATCGGCTGCGTGCTGGCGGTGGTGCTGTTCGCGCGCAAGCGCGGCATCCCGATTCTGTCGCTCGGCGACCTCACCTGCGCGGTCGGGCCGATCGGCCTGTTCCTCGGCCGCATCGCCAATTTCATCAACGGCGAACTGTGGGGCCGGCCGACCGACGTGCCCTGGGCGATGGTGTTTCCCGGCGGCGGGCCGCTGCCGCGCCATCCGAGCCAGCTCTACGAGGCGACGCTGGAAGGGCTGGTGCTGCTGCTCGTGCTCTGGCTGCATGATCCGCGCCGGCGCGCTCAAGCGGCCCGGCCTGATGATCGGCGCCTTCGCCTGTCGGCTACGCGCATGGCGCGCGATCATCTGCGAGTTCTTCCGCGAGCCCGACGCGCAGCTCGGCTTTCTGTGGGGCGGCGTCACCATGGGCATGTTGCTGTCGGTGCCGCTGATCCTCGCCGGCCTCGGCTTCATCGCCTACGCCATGAAGCATGAGCCGCTGCGGCGCGCCTGATAGGTCATGCGCGGGGACCTGATGGCCGAGACGACGCCGCTCGAAGCCGAAATCCGCCGGCGCATCGCAGGCGGCCGGGCCGATGCCGGTCGGCGAATACATGGCGCTGTGCCTCCCGATCCGGCGCACGGCTACTACACCACGCGCGATCCGCTCGGCCGCGGCGGCGACTTCATCACCGCGCCCGAGATCAGCCAGATGTTCGGCGAGCTGATCGGGCTGTGGGCGGCCGCGGTCTGGCAGCAGATGGGCGCGCCGGAGAACGTGCGGCTGATCGAGCTCGGCCCCGGCCGCGGCACCATGATGCTCGACGCGCTGCGCGCGCTGCAAGGTGATGCCGGGGTTCCGCGAGGCGATCGTGCTGCATCTGGTCGAGATCAGCCCGGCGCTGCAGGCGCAGCAGCAGCGCGCGCTGGCCGAGGCTCGACGTGCCGGTCATCTGGCACAAGGCGCTCGACGAGGTGCCGGACGGCCCGTCCATCATCGTCGCCAACGAATTCTTCGACGCGCTGCCGGTCAACCAGGCGGTGAAGCTGGACAACGGCTGGCACGAGCGCTGGTCGGGATCGGCGACGACGGCACGTCTCGCCTTCACGCTGGCGCGCGAACCGATCCCGCTGTTTCCGCAGCTGCTGCCGCCGGCGCATGCGCGAAGCGCCGATCGGCTCGATCTTCGAATGGCGCGCCGACAATCGCCGCCATGGAGCTCGGCCGCCGCATCGCCGGCGACGGCGGCGCCGCGCTGGTGATCGACTACGGCCATGTCGAAAGCGCGGCCGGCGACACCTTGCAGGCGGTCGGCGGCCACGCCTTCGCCGATCCGCTGCAGCGCGCCCGGCGCCATCGACCTGACCGCCCATGTCGATTTCCAGGCGCTGGCGCACGCGGCCGAGGCCATGGGCGCCGGGTGCTACGGCCCGATCGAGCAGGCGCAATTTCTGCGCCGTCTCGGCATCGAGACGCGCGCGGCCACGCTCAAGGCCAAGGCCACGCCGAGCGGCAGGCCGGCGATCGATATCGCGCTGGCGCGGCTGATCGGCGCCGGCCGCAACGACATGGGCATGCTGTTCAAGGCGGCGGGCTTCGCGCATCCCACGCTCGGCGCGCTGCCCGGCTTCGAGCCGCCAGCCGATTTCGCTTGCTATCATTGCGACGCATGCTGCAGGCCGCATCGCTCTCCAAGCTTGCCGGCATCCGCCACGGCTTCTTCACCCGCGCCGGCGGCGTGTCGGAGGGCGTCTATGAGAGCCTCAACGGCGGCGTCGGCTCGCAGGACGCGCCCGACAAGGTCGCCGAGAACCGCGCCCGCATGGCGGCGGCGCTCGGCGTCGCGCCCGAGCGCCTGCTCACGCCCTACCAGATCCATTCGCCCGAGGTGGTGGTCGCCGAGACGCCGTGGACGCGCGAACAGCGCCCGCGCGCCGACGCCATCGTCACGCGCATGCCCGGGCTCGCCATCGGCGTCTCGACCGCCGACTGCGGGCCGGTGCTGTTCGCCGACGCGCAGGCCGGCGTGATCGGCGCCGCGCATGCCGGCTGGCGCGGCGCGTTCGACCGGCGTGATCGAGGCGACGATCGCCGCGATGGAGAAGCTCGGCGCCGACGCGCGCGCGCATCGTCGCGGCGCTCGGCCCGACGATCCGCCAGCCGAATTACGAGGTCGGCCCGGAATCTGATCGAGCGCTTCGTCGCAGCCGATCCGGCCAACGCGCGCTTCTTCACGCCGTCGCCGCGCGCCGGCCACGCCATGTTCGATCTCGCCGGCTACATCGCCGCGCGCTTGCGGCGCGCCGGCATCGGGCGATTTCGAGGATCTCGGCCTCTGCACCTATGCCGAGCCGGAGCGCTTCTTCAGCTATCGCCGCGCCACCCATCGCGGCGAGCCCGATTATGGCCGGCACATCAACGCCATCGCGCTCGCCGATTGACGCTGCGCCTCATTCGCGCGCCGCATCCGTGGCTGGACTCAGCCATCGGTGCCCCGTTAGGCTTCATTCCGGCCGAGGTTGAACAACAAATAAAGCGGCCGCAGGGGTGTTCATGCAGTGGCGTTGGGCCGCGCGCGCGCGCAGCGCGGCGGCGTATCGCGTCGAGCCGGCCCGCCGTGCTGACGGCCGCGCTGTGCGCCGTTGCGCTCGCTGGCTGCACGCAGAACGGTGCGCCATTGTCCGCCGCACAGCCGCGCGGCGCCACCGTCGCTTTCGAATCGATCGACGGCCTGCCGCCGGCGCAATTCCAGAACTGGTGCAGGATCTCAACGACGAGGCGCAGACGCGCCAGCTGGCGGTGATGTCGCGCGAGCAGCCCTCGGCCTATCGGGTGCGCGGCTATCTCGCCGCCGAGGTCGCAAATGCGCAAACCACCATCTCCTGGGTCTGGGACGTCTTCGACCGCGAGCAGCGGCGCGCCTTGCGCATCGCCGGCGCGGAGACCGTCAAGGGCCGCCACCGCGACGCCTGGGCGGCCGCCGACGACGCCATGCTGCGGCGGATCGCCGCAAGGCAGCATGGACAAGCTCGCGGCTTTCCTGACCTCGGCCGAAGTCGCGCCGGGCACGCCCGATGCCGAAGCGCGCGCGGATGGCGCTGGCCGCGGCGAGCTTCGTCGCCCGAGGCCGCCGGTATTTTCCGCATTTTCCGGCCCAATGCCGACCCGACGCCGACGGCACGCGCAGGCCGAACCGGCCGAGGACGGCGCGGTGCCGGTGCCGCGCCGCCGCCCGCCGCCGGCGGCCGTTGCCGGCGGCAAGACGCTGACGCTGGCCGACTCGCCGGCACGCTGAGCCGCGTTTACGCTGTCGCGAAAAAGCCGGGACAACGAATTCCGGCGTATTGCCGGCCCGCCCGCCTTGTTATGACCACGCCGCCGGCGCCGATCGTGCGCGAAGGCCGCGCGCAGCAAGGATTTCGGATGTCGGGCAAGAACGGAGCGATCAAGCTCGTCGCCGGCAACTCCAATCCCGCGCTGGCCGGCGAATCGCCGATTATCTGAAGACCCCGCTGACCAAGGCCGTGGTCGAGCGCTTCGCCGACATGGAGGTGTTCGTCGAGATCCAGGAAAACGTGCGCGGCGCCGACGTTTTCGTGCATCCAGTCGACGTCGTTCCCGGCCAACGACCACCTGATGGAATTGCTGATCATCATCGACGCGCTGCGCCGCTCCTCGGCGCGGCGCATCACGGCGGTGATCCCCTATTTCGGCTACGCCCGGCAGGACCGCAAACCCGGCCCGCGCACGCCGATCTCGGCCAAGCTGGTCGCCAACCTGATCACCCGCGCCGGCGCCGACCGCGTGATGACGCTCGACCTGCATGCCGGGCAGATCCAGGGCTTCTTCGACATCCCGACCGACAATCTCTACGCCTCGCCGCGTGATGGTGCGCGACATCCGCGAGCAGCTGCCAGCTCGACAACGTCATGGTGGTGTCGCCCGACGTCGGCGGCGTGGTGCGCGCGCGCGGGCTGGCCAAGCGCATCAACGCGCCGCTCGCCATCATCGACAAGCGGCGCGAGCGCGCCGGCGAATCCGAAGTGATGAACGTGATCGGCGAGGTCGCCGGCTACACCTGCGTGCTGGTCGACGACATCGTCGATTCCGGCGGCACGCTGGTCAACGCCGCCGACGCGCTGCTCGAGCAAGGCGCCAAGGCGGTCTACGCCTATATCAGCCACGGCGTGCTGTCGGGCGGCGCGGTCGCGCGCATCGCCAAGTCGCGGCTGAAGGAGCTGGTGATCACCGACTCGATCCAGCCGACCAAGGAAGTGCTCGCCGCCGGCAACATCCGCATGCTGCCGATCGCGCCGCTGATCGGCGAAGCGATCGGCCGCACCGCGACCGAAGAGTCGGTGTCGAGCCTGTTCGACTGAACGCGCCAACGCGGCATTCAAGAATGTCTGACTAGATAGTCGTCGGAAGGACGGCGCCGCAGGTCGCTATGTACCGGCATTTGCTGGTCGGGCCTCCTTCCCAAGCGGGTCGCTGAGACAAGCAAGGCGATGAGGGAAGAAGACCAAACGACCTCGACTCGGCGCGCAACTTATCCACCGCAAAATTAGTCGCCGGCAGCATTGCCTGTGGAATCCGAGTCGGCGCGGTTGCTTCGCCCGCGCAAATCACGGCTCATTGGACGCGACGATGCCTTTGGCGGGCTGAATCGAGCGGGTTATAGTCGAATGGCCGGTGATTCGGTTTCGTCGCAAGGCACCGCGTATCCCCGAGTCAATATCCGGTTCCGGGCCGTACCGGCTGCTCCGGTCGCGTGCGGTGGCGTGCGTTTCCCTCAAGCTCCAATCGGCAAAGCGGAGACGTCATGTCCCAGATCGCTTACGCGGACGAACCTCGAATCAATCCCCTCGACGTGGTCGAGCGGCTGGCGACCGGCAACGACTGGTCGTTCGAGCGCGCCAGCGACGACGAGATCACCATCCTGGTGACCGGCCGCTGGACCGACTACCAGCTCTCCTACACCTGGATGGGCGACATCGAGGCGCTGCATCTGGCCTGCGCCTTCGACCTCAAGGTGCCCGAGCGCCGCCGCGCCGAAGTGCAGGCGCTGATCTCGCTGATCAACGAGCAGCTCTGGGTCGGCCATTTCGACCTGTGGATCAAGGAAGGCATCGTGATGTTCCGCCACGCGCTGGTGCTGGCGGGCGGCGTCGAGGCCTCCGGCCAGCAATGCGAGGCGCTGCTCGTCACCGCGCTCGACACCTGCGAGCGCTATTTCACCGCGTTCCAGTTCGTGGTCTGGGCCGGCAAGACCGCGCGCGAAGCGCTCGACGCCGCGATGTTCGAGACCTCGGGCGAGGCGTATCCCCCTTGTCATGCCCCGCAAAAGCGGGGCATCCAGTACGCCGAACGCCGGAGCCGGTCGAGTCGGCGGCTCACCGGATCGGCCGTTACGCGGATGATGACGGCGGAGACGATGGCCGCCCGGAAAAAACAACCCTCTGCGCTCATTCTCGGCACGCCTGGTCCTGGTCGGCGCCGGCAAGATGGGCGGCGCCATGCTCGAGGGCTGGCTGGCGCGCGGCTCGACCGCGCAAGATCATGGTGCTCGAACCGCAGCCATCAAAGGCGTCAAGGCGCTAGCCCGCCACGGGTTAGCATCAATCCCAAAGGCAAGTCGGCGGTCGCCGCCCTGGTGATCGCGGTAAAACCGCAGACCGCGCCTGCCGCGCTGCCGGTGCTCGCGCCTTATGCCGGCAAGGGCACGCTGGCGCTTTCGATCATGGCGGGGCGCACGCTGGGCACTCTGCAAGGCCATCTGCGCGACGAGCAATACGAACGAGTCCAGCGAGGTCGACGAGATCAGCACGTCGTCGGGGGTCTCGAAGAAGATAGTTGTGCGACATGCCGGCGCTGGCGTACTGGCCGATGCGACTGCTCGCCGCGGGCTTCGAGAAGAGCGCCAGAGTGGAGGTGGCCGTCGCGGGCGTCGAGCGCCGAGACGTTGTCGGGGCGTGATCCGCGCTTGCGTCACCAAGGAGGCGTGCCGATCAGGCTGATGATGAATGCCGGCTGGAAATTCGACATGCCGCAACTGGCCAGTCCGGCGCCGACGGCATCGGCCTGTTCCGCACCGAACTGCAATTCATGATCGGCGAGACCATGCCGCGCCTGGCCGACAGTCGCCTTCTACAAAAAGATACTGGATGCGGCCGGCGACAAGCCGGTGGTGTTCCGCACCCTGGATCTGGGCGGCGACAAGGTGCTGCCCTAAGCGCGCTGGGAGCGGGAGGAAAATCCGGCCCTGGGCTGGCGCGCCATCCGCATCGCGCTCGATCGCCCGGCGCTGCTGCGCTACCAGGTGCGCGCGCTGCTCGCGCGCCGC
>CAVPTM010000021.1:0-97500 GCA_963708635.1 uncultured Alphaproteobacteria bacterium
ATACCCAAATCGTATTGGAAGACCTGCCGGCGACCGAGAACCGCGCGCCGATCTCGAATCTGTCGCTGCTCGATCGCCAGCAGGCCTTCGGCTACACCCAGGAAGACCTGAAATTCCTGATGACGCCGATGGCGACCACCGGCGAGGAAGCGGTCGGCTCCATGGGCAACGACACGCCGATCTCGGCGCTGTCGGACAAGCCGAAGCCGCTGTTCACCTATTTCAAGCAGAACTTCGCGCAGGTCACCAACCCGCCGATCGACCCGATCCGCGAAGAGCTGGTGATGAGCCTCGTTTCCATCATCGGGCCGCGGCCGAATTTGTTCGACCTCGAAGGCATGTCGAAGCACCAAGCGCCTGGAAGTGCGCCAGCCGATCCTCACCAACGAGGACCTGGAGAAGATCCGCTCGATCTCGGCAGATGAGCGGCGATCATTTCAAGTCGCACACCTTCGACATCACCTTCCCGGCCGAGCACGGCGCCGACGGCATGGGCTGGGCGCTCGACGCGCTGTGCGAGCGCGCCGAGGAGGAAGTGCGCGCCGGCTGCAACATCATCATCCTGTCCGACCGCAAGGCCGGCGCCGACCGCATTCCAATCCCGTCGCTGCTCGCCTGCGCGGCGGTGCATCATCACCTGATCCGCAAGGGCCTGCGCACCTCGGTCGGCCTGGTGTTGGAGACCGGCGAGCCGCGCGAGGTGCATCATTTCGCCTGTCTGGCCGGCTACGGCGCGGAAGCGATCAATCCCTATCTCGCCTTCGAGACGCTGGTCGCCATGAAGGACGATCTGCCGCAGAAGCTCGACGAGAAGGAGATCGTCAAGCGCTACATCAAGTCGATCGACAAGGGCCTGCTCAAGGTGATGTCCAAGATGGGCATCTCGACCTATCAGTCCTATTGCGGCGCGCAGATTTTCGACGCCGTCGGCCTGCGCCAGGACTTCGTCGACAAGTATTTCACCGGCACGCATACCCGCATCGAGGGCGTCGGCCTGGCCGAAATCGCGGAAGAGACCGTGCGCCGCCACCGCGACGCCTTTCGGCAATTCGCCGATCTACGAGTCGATGCTCGACGTCGGCGGCGACTATGCCGTGCGCGTGCGCGGCGAGGATCATGTCTGGACCGCGGAAACCGTCGCGCGGCTGCAGCACGCGGTGCGCGGCAATTCGCAGGATCACTATCGCGCCTTCGCCCAGATCGTGAACGAGCAGAACGAGCGGCTGCTCACCATCCGCGGGCTGTTCCGCGTCAAGACGGCGGAGGAGGACGGCCGCAAGCCGCGTGCCGCTCGATGAGGTCGAGCCGGCCAAGAACATCGTGCGGCGCTTCTCGACCGGCGCCATGTCGTTCGGCTCGATCTCGCGCGAGGCGCACACCACGCTCGCCATCGCCATGAACCGCATCGGCGGCAAGTCGAACACCGGCGAAGGCGGCGAGGAAGCCGACCGCTTCAAGCCGCTGCCGAACGGCGACTCCATGCGCTCGGCCATCAAGCAGGTGGCCTCGGGCCGCTTCGGCGTCACCGCGGAGTATCTCGTCAACTCCGACATGATGCAGATCAAGATGGCGCAGGGCGCCAAGCCCGGCGAAGGCGGCCAATTGCCCGGGCACAAGGTCGACAAGACCATCGCCAAGGTGCGCCATTCGACGCCCGGCGTCGGCCTGATCTCGCCGCCGCCGCACCACGACATCTATTCGATCGAGGACCTGGCGCAGCTCATCTTCGACCTGAAGAACGTCAACCCGGACCGGCGACGTTTCGGTCAAGCTCGTCTCCGAAGTCGGCGTCGGCACCGTCGCCGCCGGCGTCTCCAAGGCGCGCGCCGATCACGTCACCATCGCCGGCTTCGAGGGCGGCACCGGCGCTTCCCCGCTCACCTCGATCAAGCACGCCGGCTCGCCCGTGGGAGATCGGCCTCGCCGAGACGCATCAGACGCTGGTCATCAACCGGCTGCGCGGGCGCATCGCCGTGCAGGTCGACGGCGGCATCCGCACCGGGCGCGACGTCGTGGTCGGCGCGCTGCTCGGCGCCGACGAGTTCGGCTTCGCCACCGCGCCGCTGATCGCCGCCGGCTGCATCATGATGCGCAAGTGCCATCTCGAACACCTGCCCGGTCGGCGTCGCCACGCAGGACCCGGTGCTGCGCAAGCGCTTCAAGGGCCAGCCCGAGCACGTCATCAATTATTTCTTCTTCGTCGCCGAGGAAGTGCGCGAGATCATGGCCGCGCTCGGCTTCCGCACCTTCGACGAGATGGTCGGCCAGATGCAGATGCTCGACCAACGCCGGCTGGTCGAGCACTGGAAGGCCAAGGGCCTCGACTTCTCCAAGCTGTTCACCAAGCCGAAGGCGGCCAAGGGCACGGCGATCTACAAATGCGAGCCGCAGGACCACAAGATCAAGGACATCCTCGACCGCAAGCTGATCGCCGAATCGCAGGCCGCGCTCGACCGCGGCGCGCCGGTGCGATTGCAGGCCGTCATCAGGAACACCGACCGCACCTGCGGCGGCATGCTGTCGGGCGAGGTCGCCAAGCGCTACGGCCATGAGGGCCTGCCGGACTGCGACCATCCACGTGCGCTTCACCGGCACCGCCGGGCAGAGCTTCGGCGCCTGGCTCGCGCGCGGCATCACCTTCGAACTCGAAGGCGACGCCAACGACTATGTCGGCAAGGGCCTCTCGGGCGGACGGCATGGTCATCCGGCCGCCGGCCGACGGCGGCATCGTGCCGGAAGAGTCGATCATCGTCGGCAACACCGTGCTGTACGGCGCCATCGCCGGCGAATGCTATTTCCGCGGCGTCGCCGGCGAGCGCTTCGCCGTGCGCAATTCCGGCGCGATCGCCGTGATCGAAGGCGCCGGCGACCATTGCTGCGAATACATGACCGGCGGCGTCGTGGTGGTGCTCGGCTATACCGGGCGCAATTTCGCGGCCGGCATGTCGGGCGGCATCGCCTACGTGCTGGACGAGGACGGCACGTTCAAGACCCGCTGCAACATGGCGATGGTCGAGCTCGAGCCGGTGCCGCAGGAAGAAGACGTCGCCGAGAAGGAATTCGGCCATTACAACGATCTCGAATCGCACGGCCGCGTCGACGTGATGGCCGACCTCTCGGTGAAGGACGCCGAGCGGCTGTTCACGCTGATCTCGAACCACGCGCGCTACACCGGCTCCAAGCGCGCGGCCGAGATCCTGGCCGACTGGAAGCGCTATTGCCCGCTGTTCAAGAAGGTGATGCCGGTCGAATACCGCCGCGCGCTCGCCGAGATGGCGAAGGAGAAGGCCGCGGCGATGCAGGCCGCGGAATAGAGATGGGCAAGGTCACCGGCTTTCTCGAAATCGAGCGTGAGGATCGCGACTACCAGCCGGTCGCGGAGCGCATCAAGCATTGGCACGAATTCGTGCTGCCGCTGCCCGAGCAGGAGCTGCGCGAGCAGGCCGCGCGCTGCATGGATTGCGGCGTGCCCTATTGCCACGGCACCAGCCGCCTGACCGGCGCGCCGATCGGCTGCCCGGTCAACAACCAGATCCCGGACTGGAACGACCTGGTCTATCGCGGCAACTGGGACGAGGCGGCGCTCAACCTGCACTCGACCAATAATTTCCCGGAAGTGACCGGGCGCATCTGCCCGGCGCCGTGCGAGGCATCCTGCACGCTCAACATCGAGGAAAACCCGGTCACCATCAAGACGATCGAATGCGAGATCGCCGACCGCGCGATCGCGCAGGGGCTCAAGCCCGAACTGCCGACGCGCAAGACCGGCAAACGCGTCGCCGTCGTCGGCTCGGGGCCGGCCGGCATGGCTGCCGCGCAGCAGCTCGCGCGCGCCGGCCACGACGTGCACGTCTACGAGCGCTGGGCCAAGGCCGGCGGCCTGCTGCGCTACGGCATCCCCGACTTCAAGATGGAGAAGGTCCACGTCGACCGCCGCGTCGAGCAGATGCAGGCGGAAGGCGTCACCTTCCATTACGGCGCCGATGTCGGCGTCAACGTGCCGGCCGACAAGCTGGTCAAGGAGCACGACGCGGTGGTGCTGGCGGGCGGCGCCGAGAAGCCGCGCGACCTGCCGATCCCGGGCCGCGAGCTCAAGGGCATCCATTTCGCCATGGAGTTCCTGCCGCAGCAGAACCGGCGCGTCTCCGGCGAGCCGCAGACCGACGGCGGCGATCCTGGCCACCGGCAAAAAGGTCGTGGTCATCGGCGGCGGCGACACCGGCTCCGACTGCATCGGCACCTCGATCCGCCAGGGCGCGGCTTCGGTCACCAATTTCGAGATCATGCCGCAGCCGCCCGAACACGAGAACAAGCTGCTGACCTGGCCGGATTGGCCGTTGAAGCTGCGCATCTCGTCGAGCCACGAGGAAGGCGTCACGCGCGAGTTCGCCGTGCTGACGCAGAAGTTCAGCGGCGAGAACGGCCACGTCAAGAAGCTGCATTGCGTGCATGTCGACGCCAAGTTCCAGCCGCTGCCGGGCAGCGAGTTCGAGATCGAGGCCGATCTGGTGCTGCTCGCCATGGGCTTCGTGCATCCGCTGCACGAGGGCATGCTGAAAGCGCTCGACGTCGCGCTCGACCAGCGCGGCAACGTGTCGGCCGACACCGACGCATACGTTACATCGGTGCCCAAGGTATTTGCCGCCGGCGACATGCGGCGCGGCCAGTCGCTGGTGGTGTGGGCGATCCGCGAAGGCCGGCAATGCGCGCACGCGGTCGACAAATTCCTGATGGGCTCGACCACGCTGCCGCGCTAGGCGCGCTTCCTTTGCGCCCGGAGAGCGCAAGCATGGACCTCTCCTATTCCCAGAACATGGAAGACTGGCATCTGTGGCTTGCCTTCGGCGGGCGGCGCGGCGGCAGCTATATCGATATCGGCGCCGGCCATCCGATCGCCGACAACGTCTCGTTCTTTTTTTACGAACGCGGTTGGCAGGGCATTGTCGTCGAGCCGCAGCAAAAGCTGATCGATCTTTATGCCCGCTTGCGGCCGCGCGACATCGCGGTCTGCGGCCTGATCGGTACGCGCATTGGGCCGACCGACTTCCACGTCTTCGACGCGTTGCACGGCCTGTCGACCACCAGCACGAAATACGCGGACGCCGCGGCCACGCTGGGCGACGGCTATCGGACCGTCACGGTGCCGACCGTCAGCTTGGCGCAATTGTGCGAGCGGCAGGGCCTGCGCGACATCGATTTCCTGAAGATCGACGTGGAGGGCGCCGAAGCCGACGTGTTGCGCAGCAACGACTGGGATCGTTTCCGGCCGAAGGCGATCGTGCTGGAAGCCATCGCGCCCGGCACGAACGAGCCGGCCTGGCAGGAATGGGAGCCCTTCCTGCTCGCGCAACGCTACCGTTTCATGCTGTTCGACACGCTCAACCGTTTCTACGTCGCCGAGGAGCAGCCGGAGATCGCGGCGCGCTTTCCCAAGGAGCGCGCGCCTTGGGACGCCGTCACGCACATGTATGAAATCGGCCGCGCGCCGGAAAATCAGAACCACCCCGAGCACGCCTTGACGCGGGTGCTGGCGCGCGGCTTCTGGGCCGCTTTGCCTTATCTCGACCGGCAACAGCTCGCCGATATTCTCGCGCGCGGCCGCATGCCGTCGAACGCGAGCGAGGCCGAGCAGGCGTTGCGCGCCTTGGACACGGAAGAATTCCGCGCCCGGCTCGGCCGCATCGCCTGCGGCTACGACGGCGGGCAAGTCGATCCCGAGAACGCGCCCGGCGATCCGAAGCAATAACGATTCAAAGCGCGCCGTCGTCGGGGCCGTGCTTGAGCTTGATCGCGGCCAGGAATTCCTGCCGGGTTTCGACATTGGTGCGAAACGCCCCCAGCATGCGGCTGGTCACCATGGTTACCGACGATTTGTGCACGCCGCGCGTCGTCATGCATTCATGCGCGCCTTCCACGATGACGCCGACGCCGAACGGCTTGAGCACGGCATTGAGACAGGAGGCGATCTCCGCCGTCATCTTCTCCTGCACCTGCATGCGCTTGGCGTAGACGTCGACCAGCCGCGCCAGTTTCGAGATGCCCACCACCCGCTTGCGCGGCAGATAGCCGATATGAACGCGGCCGATGATCGGCGCGATATGATGCTCGCAGTGCGACTCGAAACGGATGTCGCGCAGCAGGACGATTTCATCGTAGCCGGCGACCTCCTCGAAGGTGCGCTGCAGATATTCGCGCGGGTCCTCGAAATAGCCGGCGAACCATTCTTCGTAGGCGCGAACGACCCTAGCCGGCGTCCCGCGCAGGCCTTCGCGGTCGGGATTCTCGCCGGCCCACTGGATGAGGGTGCGGACGGCGCCCTCGGCCTGCGCCCGCGTCGGACGTTCGACTTTGTTGGCCGTGCTTTTTTTCAATCGGCGTTGCATGTTTCCCTTCCCAATTCACCGCTTTGCCAATTCATAAGAATAACCCCACGCCCTGTCGGGTGCGTCCACAGGAAGGCATGATTCGGCAGGTTTTGCGCTGAAACAATGAGGCGTTTATCGCGCCCAACCGAACGGCCCGCCGGTGCGGCCGATCGGCGCCGGCGGGCGCGGGGCATCGTCATCCAGCCGCGGACGCGGCCTCACCTGCGGCGGCGGCGGGCGCAGCGCCTTCGGCTTGACCTCTTTCTGCACGGTCTTTTCGGCCGGCGCGCTCTTCGGCTCGGGCGCCGATTTGAGCTCAGCCGACGGTTCGACCGGCGCGGCGGGCGGCGCCACCACCGGCGCCACCGGCGGCGCGCTCGCCACCGGCTCGGCCGGCTTGGCCGCGTCGCCCGGCTTGGCGGCATCGTTGCCGCCCGGCCAGGTAAAGTCGTCGGCGCGGCCCGACGGCGGGCGTACCGCCTCGCCGCGCACCAGCACCTGCGAGGCGACGGCATCGCCATGGCCCGGCTGCGGCACGGCGGCGCCGGCAAGCTGATCGGAATTTCCGGTGCTCACCGTCAGCGGCACCACCGGCCCGGCGAGCGGACGCACCGTCGACTTGGCGGTGGGCGGTACGGGCGCCAGCGGCCCCATCGGCAGCGCCACCGGCGCGCGGTTAGCCATGTAGCGCCGGATTTCGCGCTCGACATAATGCGCGAGCTTGCGCGCGCCGTATTCGGTGAAGAACACGCCGTCGCTCGAGCGCAGACGCCGCGTCTGGCCTTCGAGGTCGGGACCAAAATTCGAATAGCGGCCGGACTCGTCCACGAAGCCGTCCCATACGTCGACATAGACGGCGCCGGCGCGCTCGGCACGCGCGCGGTAAAGCTCGTTGAGATAGCTTGCCTCCGAGGTTGAACGCGTGCCGCGGATCGACGGCAGCCCGACCCAGAACACCGGCACGCCCTTGCTCTTGAGGGCGGCGATGGTCTCGTCGATGCGGCGCGCATAGACCTCGGCCCAGCGCTCGGTACGGAATTCGATCACGCCGTTCGACGGCCTGGTCTTCGGCTCGGGCGCGATCGCCGCGCCCTGTTCGGCATCGTCGGTCTTGTTAGCGGTCTTATTGGCCGTTTTGGTCGGCGGATTCTTGCTGTCCTTGCCGGCTTCCTTGTTCGGTTCCTTGTTGACGTCCTTGCTCGCTTCCTTGGCGACGTCGCGCTCGCGGATGCTCTGGCGATCGGAAATGCCGAGCATCATGACCACGTAGTTGGCCTTGTCCTTGGCCAGCAGCTCGCGCGCGACGTGCCACCAGTCGAGGTCGCTCTTGGCCTCATAGCGGATCAGGCCGGAGTTGAATTTGTTCTGGCGCACCACGGCGACCTCGGGCGCGTCGGCGAAGGCATCCTCCAGCCCGTGCGCCAGCCAGTCGGCCATGCCGTCGCCCATGACGACGATGCTGGTGGTGGGCGCGACCGCGCTGTCGGTCTTGGGCGGCGGCGGAGCGCGCGAAGAATCGGTGTGCTCGCGGGTCGCAGGCAGGCGCTGCTCGCGTTGATAGGGGCGCTCGTAGGGACGCTCATAAAAGCGTTCGCGCGGAGGACCGAAGAAATTCTGGAAGAAGCCGTTCGAGCGATAGCGGCGCTGACTCTGGTAGGGACGGTCGCCCCAGAACTGCGCCTGCGCGGGCGAACTAATCGCGACTTCGATGGCAACCAAGCCGGCGCATTCGACGGCGGCCAAGAGGCCTGCGCCAAGCAGCCATTGCCAGGACCGAAGCTTGCCAAACATGCGATCGCTCAAGGCCTTAGCCGAGACGCCGGAAGGCGTCCCGCCGTCTATGGGCCAATAGCCGGGCAAAAATGTCAACTCGAAGGTCGCCCTTAAGTTACCGGGCGCGCAACTGGTCCAGCAGGCTGGCCGAGGCGAATCCGTCGGGAACCCGGCCGATTCGCACCTGGAAATCGCGGATGGCGGCCTTGCTGCGGGCGCCCAAATGGCCGTCCGGGTCGCCGATGTCGTAGCCGCGTTGCACGAGATGTTGCTGCATTTCCAGCCGCTCGGCGCGCGAGAGCACCCGCTCGTAGCGCGGCCAGGCCTGGGCGAAGGGCGGCCCGCCGCGCAGCCGGTCGGCGAGATGGCCGATCGCCAAGCGCGTAAGCCTCGGCCGGATTGTAGCGCATGATGACGCGGAAATTGTGCAGCATCAGAAAGCCCGGCCCCTGCACGCCGGCCGGCATCAACAGAAAGGCCTGGTCGCTCTGCACGCGCAAACGGTTTGCCGCCGGGCCGCGTCAGGCCAAGCCGCTGCCACTCGGCGATCGTCATGCTGCGATGCTTGTCGGCGAGCGTGAAATTGAAATTCGCCGGCACCACCACTTCGTAGCCCCAGGTCTGGCCGGGCGCCCAGCCGTCCCGCTTCAAGTTGTTGGCGGTGGAGGCGATGACGTCCGGCACGCTGTCGACCACATCGCGGCGGCCGTCGCCGTCGAAGTCGACCGCGAAGCGCTTGAACGCCGTCGGCATGAATTGGGTCGGGCCGAAGGCGCCGGCCCAGGAACCGACCAGACGGTCGGGTCGGACGTGGCCGCCCTGAAGGATGTCGAGCGCGGCGAGGAATTCGCCGCGGAAATAGGCCTGCCGGCGTCCGACGCAGGCGAGCGTCGCGGTCGAGCGGATCACCGGACGGTCGCCGACCAGCGCGCCGAAATCGGTTTCCACGCCCCAGATCGCCGCCACGGTATAGCGGTCGACGCCGTAGGCGCGCTCGACCGCCTCGAAGGTGGCGCGGTATTTGGCGAGGAAGGCGCGGCCCTTTTCGATGCGCGTCTCGTTCACCAGCAGGTCGAGGTAGTCCCAGACCGAACGGGTGAATTCCGGCTGGTTGTCGAGCAGATCCATGATGCGCAGGTCGGGCGTGAGCGAGGCGGTGTATTTGAGAAATGTCGCGCGCGCGACGCCGCGCTTGGCCGCCTGCGGCCAGAGCTGCGCGAGGCAAATGTGGAAATTCGCGGCTGCGGCGCGGATCGCCTCGGCGGTCATGGTCGGATCGCCGGAGGCGCCGGACAGGCCGCTCCACGGCGGAGCCGCCACTATCGGCGGGATGGCGCCGGTATAGGGCACAACGCGCGCCTCTTGCGCGACGGCGGCGGCGCTGGCGGCAAGCGCCACGCAGCCGGCAATCAGATAATGATGGACCCTGCCCATGCCCCCGGCGCTCCCACACTCGGGCATCACGCTGCTTACCACGCCTGATAATGGGTGCCCCGATATCGTTTCGGGCGCGTTAACGGTCTAGGCTCCGGCATCTGGACCGGCGCACCGGCCCATGCTTTGTCCTCGGCCGAATCCCTGAGAACACCATACGCCGTCCCGATGACCCGCATCCGCAAAGCCATATTCCCGGTCGCCGGCCTCGGAACCCGATTCCTGCCGGCCACCAAGGCCATGCCCAAGGAAATGCTGCCGGTGGTCGACCGGCCGCTGATCCAGCACGTGGTGGACGAGGCGCGCGAGGCCGGCATCGAGCATTTCATCTTCGTCACCGGGCGCAACAAGAGCGTGATCGAGGACCATTTCGACCGCCAGTTCGAGCTCGAGGTCACGCTCACCGAGCGCGGCAAGACAGCCGAGCTCGAGCTGCTGTCGGACGCCATGCCGGAAGCCGGCACGGCAAGCTTCACCCGCCAGCAATCGCCGCTCGGCCTCGGCCACGCGGTGTGGTGCGCGCGCGAACTGGTCGGCAACGAGCCCTTCGCGCTGCTGCTGCCGGACGTGCTGGTGCAGCACGAGCGCGGCTGTCTGGCGCAGATGATCGACGCCGCGCAGACGCTCGACGGCAACGCCAACATCGTCGCGGTCGAGGAAGTGCCGGCGGAGCGCATTTCGATGTACGGCGTGGTCGGCGTCGGCGCGCGCAAGGGCAAGGCATTTTCGATCAGCAAGATGGTCGAAAAGCCGGGCAAGGCCGAGGCGCCGTCCAATCTCGCCATCACCGGGCGCTACATCCTGCAGCCGCAGATTTTCGAATTGCTCGGCGAGCAGGCGGCCGGCACCGGCGGCGAAATCCAGCTGACCGACGCCATGTTGGCGCTGGCGCGCACGCAGCCGTTCTACGGATTGCAGTTCGAGGGCCGCAGCTTCGACTGCGGCTCCAAGATCGGCTTCCTCGCCGCCAACGTGGCCTACGCGCTGGCGCGGCCCGACCTGGCGGCCGAAGCCAAAGCCGCACTCCGCGCGCTGCTCGGCGACGAATAGCTAAAAAGCTAACGCTGGAAGCGCAGGCCGAGCAGGAAGGTGCTGGCGGTATAATCGTTGCCGGCAACATTCGAGCGCAGCCAGTCCTGCCGGAATTCGCCTTTGACCTGCACGGTGCGGCCGATCTTGTAGGTCATGCCGAGGCCGGCGGAAAAATGCCGGTCGGTGCGGTCCATGCCGACATAATTGTCGAGCCCGGCGCCGAGCTTGACGCTGCCGATCAGCCAGCGCCGGAAGGCGTGATCGACCTGCAAGCCGACGCTCGCGGTTGAGCACGCCGGAGACATCGGGAACGGTGGATTCGCCGGTGCTCGACGTGCCGGTGAACTTGACCGTGGTCAGCGCGCTGGCGGTCCAGATCAGCGAGGCGTCGCCGATCAGGCCGGCGACCGCCTCGAGCCGGGCGTCCTCGTAATTGCGCCTGGTGTAGCCGAGCGCGACCTCGCCGGTGAGCACGCGCGTCAGCTCGAGGGTCGAGCCGGCCTTGACTGTCGTGCCGTTGGAATTGCGCGCAAAGCCGGAAGAATCGAGTTCGAGATCGTGCCGGCGGGTGTCGAGGCTTGCCTCGACGAAGGGCTTGACCCCGGGCGTCAACTCGTAGCTGCCGCGCAACGTGCCGGTGAATTGGTTGTAGTTGCGGTCGTCGTTGCTCACCGTCGAGCCGTCGGTGAGCACGGAGGCTTGGTAGCGGGTGCGCTCGGCGTCGACTTTGCCGGCGAGTTCGACGCGGTTGAAGCGGTGCGTGAGCCCGGCGAAGGCGCCGACCGTGGTGAACACCGGCAGCTTGGCGAGGCCGGCCTGTAAATTGGGGCTGCCGGGATTGTCGGTCGACATCAGCGCGCGAGTTTCCAGGTCGATGTGGGTGTTGTGGGTGACGTCGATGCGGCCGTCGACCTTGCCGTTGAAGTAGGGCCGGCTCAGCGTCGGCGTTGCGTCGGGCTGGTAGCCGGTGTAGCTGCCGCGCAATTCGGCCTTGAGCGAATGGCGCGACCAGTTGGAATTGACCAGCAGCTCGGGCGAGATGGTGTAGAGCCAGGCCGCGGCGCCGCCCGGCGTCCCCGAGGGATTGCTGTTGTAGCCGCCGATCAATTCGATCGCCGGGAAGAAATCGAAGGCGCCGGCGCGGATGCCGAGCGGCGCGAAAGGATCCTCCGGGTCGCCGGGATGGGCGTTGCGCTTTTTCGGCGGCTTGCGGATCGGGCCGATATCGACCGGCGGCGCGCCCGGCGTCGGCGGCAACGCGGAATTGCTGTCGGTGATCGGGCCGCGGATCGGCGCCGAGGCGCCCAAAGGCGGCACCGGGAATTGATAGGGCGAGGCGGGCGCAACCGGCGGCGGCGCCGTCAGAACGGACTCGACCGGCGCCACGGCCGGCGCCTTCGGCCGGGCGCTTGGGCTTGAGCTTCTTGCGAGCGTTGCTGGAATCAAAACCGGTCAGGCCGGCGCCGGGCGGGATCGGCGCGAAACGCGCCGGCCGGTCACTCGCTCCCCGCCGCAGCCGCTGCGACGGGCGCAAGCGCGGCGGGCCGCGCGGATCGGCTTCGAGCTGCGGCGCGAACGGATCGGGCGCCGGCAGGACGGTCTGCGCCCATGCGCTACCGCCGCCAAGCGCCAGCCAAGCGGCAAACAGGCAGGCGCCGCGCCGCGCGGATGAAGCCGGAAGACGAATGCGCGGCACGTTGCGGACAGCCTCCGTGGTCCGCCCGCCGCGCGCGCAAAGGCGCGCGCCCGGAAAACGGCGGACGGTGGTTAACGGAAGCTAAAGGCCTATGGTTAACAGGGGGTTGATGCCGGCTAGCGCCAGCCTTGCAGCTCGCGGCCGACCACGTCGCGGATCACCGCCATGCCGTCCTCGCTGTCGTTGAGGCAGGGGATTGCGGCGAAATTCTCGCCGCCGGCGGCCTTGAAGATGGCGGCGTTCTCCATGGCGATCTCTTCCAGCGTCTCCAGGCAGTCGGCGGCAAAGCCGGGCGTGATGACGGCGAGATGCTTGACGCCGCGTTCGGCCAGCGCTTTGACCGTGGCGTCGGTATAGGGCTTGAGCCATTCGGCCGTGCCGAAGCGCGACTGGAAGGTCATGATCAATTTGTCCTCGCCGAGCTCGAGGCGTTCGCGCAGCAGCCGCGTGGTCTCCGCGCATTGGCAGTAATAGGGATCGCCTTTGTGCAGATAGTCCTCCGGCATGCCGTGGAACGAGGCGAGGATCACGTCCGGCTTGAACGGCAGCTTGGCCGAGCGCCTGCTCGAGCGAGGACGCCAGCGCCTCGATATAGACCGGCTAGTCGAACCAGGGCGGCGCGACGCGCAGCGCCGGCTGCCAGCGCATGCCTTGCAGCGCGTCGAAGGCCTTGTCGCAGACCGTCGCCGTGGTCGCCGCGGCGTATTGCGGATAAAGCGGCACGATCAGGATACGGTCGCAGCCGGCTTTCTGCAGGGCCTCGAGCCGCGCGGCGATCGACGGATTGCCGTAGCGCATCGCCCAGTCGACCAGCATGCGCGGATCGCCGGCGAGGCTGGCGGCGAGCTTGTCGGCTTGCGCGCGCGTGATGGTCTTGAGCGATCGACTCGTCGCGCTCTCTGTTCCAGATCTTGTCGTAGTCGCGGCCCTTGCGGCCGGGGCGCACGGTCAGGATGATGGCGTTGAGGACGAACCACCACTTGAGCGGGTGCTCCTCGATGACGCGGCGGTCGGACAGGAATTCCTTCAGGTAGCGCCGCATCGACCAGTAGTCGGTGGCGTCGGGCGTGCCGAGATTGACCAGCAGCACGCCGATGCGGCGCGGCGGCAGCGTGGGATGGCCTGATGGCAGACGGGAAGGCTCGCTCATAAGCGCAATCAGGGCCAAAGGGCGCGCGCGGTCAAGTTTCTCCGCTCGTCCCTACCCCACCGGCCGCTCGTCGGCGATCACCTTGCCGTCGTTCGGCAGCGTGCCGGGCGCGACCAGCTTCACCGCGCCCTTGAGCTTGGTGACCGATTGCAGCGTCGCGGCGACCGCGCTCTCGAGCGCGGCGGCGGGCGCGGCGCATTCCGCCATCAAGCGTCATCGCGTCCTGCTCGTTGGCGCGCGCGACGACGAGCCGCAGACGCGTGAGCTCGCGGATGGCGCGCGGCCACTTCGGCGACCTGGCGGGATGCACGAACATGCCCTTGACCTTGGTGGTCTGGTCGGCGCGGCCCATCCAGCCCTTGATGCGCATGTTGGTGCGGCCGCAGGGCGAGCGGCCCGGCCATCACCGCGGACAGGTCGCCGGTGGCGAGCCGGATCATCGGGTAGTCGGGATTGAACGTGGTGACCACCACCTCGCCGACCTCGCCTTCGCGCGACCGGATCGCCGGTGCCGGGCCGCACGATCTCGACGATCAACGGTTCGTTGACGATCATGCCCTCCCGCGCCTCGCTCTCGTAGGCGATGACGCCGGTCTCGGCGATCGCGTAGCATTGCAGCACCGCGACGCCGCGCTGCCTGAGCTCCTCGCGCAGCGAGCCGGCAGCGCCGCGCCGGAGACCAGCGCGCGCTTGAACGAGGAGCGCGTCCTTGCCGGCCTTCTCGGCGGTGTCGAGCAGGATCTTGAGGAAGTCCGGCGTGCCGACATAGCCGGCCGGCTTGTAGTGCGCGATCGCCGCCAATCTGCTGCTCGGTATTGCCGACGCCGCCGGGAATGACGGCGCAGCCGAGCGCCATGCGCGCCTGCCTCGAGGATGTAGGCGCCGGGCGTGAGGTGATAGGAAAACGAATTGTGCACGATGTCGCCGGCGCGGAAGCCGGCGGCGAACAGCGCGCGCGCGCAATCGCCGAAGTCGTCGCCGTGCCCTTCCGGCTCGAAGATCGGCGCCCGGCGACATCAGCAGGCGCTTGGCCTTGCCGGGCGGCGTGACATTGAAGCCGCCGAACGGCGGATCGTCCTTCTGCAGCGCGGCGAGATCGGACTTGCGCAGCACCGGCAGTTTCGCCAGCGCCGCGCGCGAGGTGACCGTTTTCGGATCGACGCCCTTGAGATGCTGCGGCCCAGCCCGGCGCCGTCATGGCGCGTGGCGACGATCTCCGGCAGACCGCGCGAACAGCTCGCGCTCGCGCTGCGGCCGGGTCGCGGGTTTCCAGAGCGTCGTAATGATCGCGCGCATCGGCGAAATCTACGCCAGCCAGCGCTTGCGCCGCCGGTAATGCTTGCCGTCGCGGAACGACTTGCGCTTGCCTTCGGCGATGCCGAGGTAGAATTCCTTGACGTCCTCGTTCTCGGCCAGCGACTTGGCGTCGCCGTCCATCACCACGCGGCCGTTCTCCAGGATGTAGCCGTAGCGCGCGAAACGCAGCGCCATGTGGGTGTTCTGCTCGGCCAGCAGGAAGGAGACGCCTTCCTTCTCGTTGAGGTCTTTCACGATCTCGAAAATCTCCTCGACGATCTGCGGCGCCAGCCCCATCGACGGCTCGTCGAGCAGGATCATCTTCGGCCGCGACATCAGCGCGCGGCCGATGGCGCACATCTGCTGCTCGCCGCCGGAGGTGTAGCCGGCGAGCGCGTCGCTGCGCTCGGCGAGCTTGGGGAAATAGCGAATAGACCAGATCGAGGTCGCGCCGGATCGCGGCCTTGCCGTCGCGGCGGGTGAAGGCGCCGGTCAGCAGGTTTTCCTCGATGGTGAGATGGGCGAAGCACTGGCGGCCTTCCATCACCTGGATGCAGCCGCGCCGCACCAGTTCGTTGGGCGACAGGTCCTGCACCTCGGCGCCCTCGAACACGATCGCGCCCTTGGTGACGTCGCCGCGCTCGGCGTGCAGCAGGTTGGAGATCGCCTTCAGCGTGGTGGTCTTGCCGGCGCCGTTGGCGCCGAGCAGCGCGACGATGCCGCCCTTGCGGCACGTCGAGCGACACGCCCTTGAGCACCAGGATGACGTGATCGTAGATCACCTCGATATTGTTGACCGAGAGGATCTCCGCCGCCTTGGCGGCGGCCGTCGTCTCGCTCTGCGCTCGCGGCCGACATGGCTGCTCCAGACAACAGCCTCTCCCCGCCATGACGGCGGGGAGAGGGATTGTTTGCAGACCGCGCTTACGACGACTTGTCGCAAGCCTCGGTGCGCTTGGGCCAGCCGGCGTTCTTGCTGCACGTAGTCGGCGGCCGCCTGTCGATCAGCGGGATGACCTTGTCCTTCATGGGCGCGATCCAGTCGGAGACCTTGACCCACTTGGTGCCGTCCCACTGCTGCACGTAGGCCGAGTCGTGGCCGTTGTGGTCGTCGCAGGTCACGTCGATCGGCGCGGCGAAGCCCGGGCAGTCCGATCTCCTTCCAGCGCGCCGCCGTGATCTTCAGCGATTCAAGACCGCGGCGCATTTCCTCGCCGGTGATGTCCTTCTTGCCGGTGATCTTCTGCGCGTTGCGGATCGCTTCGGCGATCACCGCCGCGTTCATCACGCCGCGGTTGTAGAAGTTCTCGCCGACCTTGTCCTTCTGGGTCTGGCTCTTGCCCTTGTCGATCACGAACTTCTGGATGTCCTGGATCGCCTGGAAGTTCGGGCCGACGCTGTTGAAGTTGAGCGACAGATAGCCCTTGCCCGCCGGGCCGGCCGGACGCGCGTCGTCCTCGCTGCCGGACCACCAGACGCCGATGAAGTGATCCATCGGGATAGCCGGTCTTGGCGGCTTCCTGCACGGCGGTCGGGTTCATCGCGCCCCAGCCCCACATGATCATGTAGTTCGGACGGTCGCGGCGAACGTTGAGCCAGAGGCCGGACTGGTTCTGCATGTCGGCCGGCGGCACCGGATATTTCTTGACGTTGAAGCCGTAGTCCTTGGCCAAGTGCGTCAAGCAGCGGCAATCGGCTCGCGGCCGTAGCCGCCATCGAAGTAGATGTAGCCGATGGTCTTGCCCTTGAGCTTGTCGAGGCCGCCTTCCTTGCCGCCGATGTAGCTGATGATGATCGACAGGCCGTCCCAATAGGTCGACGGCGGGTTGAAGATCCACGGGAAGTCCTTGCCGACCGCCGAAGCCGACAGGCCATAGGCCATCGACAGGACCGGGATGTGGTCGACCGCCGCCTTCGGGATGAGCGCCAGCGTGATGCCGGTCGAATAGGGCGTGATCACCGCCGGCTTCTTGCTCTTGAGCGCTCTCGTAGCACTCGACGCCCTTCTCGTTCTTGTAGCCGGTCTCGCACTCCTCGATGACGATCTTGGAGCCGCCGATGCCGCCGTCGCGCTCGTTCAGCATCATCGAGGTAGTCATGCATGCCGTTGGCGATCGGGATGCCCGAATTGGCGAACGGGCCGGTGCGGTAGGTGAAGAGCGGAATGAAAGTCTCGGCGGCGGCTTGCGAGACCAGCGCGGAAGCGCCGACCAGGCCCGCTGCGGCCGCGCCGAGAACCAAGTGTTTCAAGCGCATCGTTGTTTCTCCCTTTGTATCCGCCGGAGCTTGCCTGCCCCGGCCTTTGACGTTCCCCCTCGGTCGAGAGGTATCACCCTACCCGGGCATTCCACCCCGGCAGAGGAATTGGCCCAAGTGTGCACTTTCAATACGGGAAAGGCCACACCCTGAGTTTCTGCTTTCCGATCTGCCACAGCCGGGCCAAGCCCGCCGGCTCGGCGATCAGGAAGAAGATGATCAGCGCACCCAGCGACCATGAAGTTGATGTGCTCGAGCGTCGCCGAAGTGATCGGCGATGCCCGAAGCCTCTTTGGCCGTCGCGCAGCACGATCGGCAGGCCCCAGATCAGCGCGGCGCCGAAGAACGAGCCGAGCAGGCTGCCGAGCCCGCCGATGATCACCATGAACAGCACCAGGAACGACTGGTTGATGCTGAAGCTCTCGGATTCGGCGTTGCCGAGCCAGAGGAAAACCAGCATCGCGCCGGCGACGCCGCAGTAGAACGACGACACCGCGAAGGCGAGCAGCTTGGTCGGATAGAGCTTGATGCCGATCAGCTCGGCGGCGATGTCCATGTCGCGCACCGCCATCCAGGTGCGGCCGATGCGGCCGTGGATCAGGTTGGAGGCGAGCCAGGTCATCACCGCGACGATCGTGAGCACGATGAGATAGCGCGTGACCGGCGTCGCGGTCGGCCCGGTCACCGGGATGCCGAACAGCGTGCGCGTCGGCACCTCGATCGAGGCCGAGATGTTGTAGTTGTAGAGCCACGGGATGCGGATGAAGCACCACGACAGGAAGAACTGCGCGGCGAGCGTCGCGACCGCGAGATAGAAGCCCTTGATGCGCAGGCTGGGCAGGCCGAACACGATGCCGGCCGCCGCCGAGACAAAGCCCGAGCACAGGATCAGCACGACGATGTTGATGCCGGGGAAAAAGGTCGCGAGCTTGTAGCAGGCGAAGGCGCCGACCCCCATGAAGCCGCCGGTGCCGAGCGACAGCAAGCCGGTGTAACCGGTCAGCAGATTGAGCCCGATGGCGGCGAGCGAAAACACCAGCACCGGCGTGAGGATCGAATCGATCACGAAATCGGAGGCCGATCAGCGGCACCAGCGAGATAGGCCGCGAGCAGGATCAGCGACGATGCCGATCTGGTCCTGGCGGATCGGAAACAGCGCCTGATCGGCGGGGTAGCTCGTCTTGAACTGGCCGGCTTCGCGGTAAAACATGGCGCCCTCAGATCCGCTCGATGATGCGTTCGCCGAACAGGCCTTGCGGCCGGAACAGCAGGAAGATCAGCGCGATCACGTAGGCGAGCCAGCTTTCGATGCCGCTGCCGAGCAGCGGGCCCCAGTAGAATTCGCCGAGCTTCTCGCCGACGCCGATGATGACGCCGCCGACGATGGCGCCGGGGATCGAGGTGAAGCCGCCGAGGATCAGCACCGGCAGCGCCTTGAGCGCGATGATCTCGAGCGCGAACGACACGTTGGAGCGCGCGCCCCACATGATGCCGGTCGCCAGCGCGACGATGCCGGCGGCGAACCACACGACCACCCAGATCTATTCGAGCGAGATGCCGACCGAGAGCGCGGCGCGGTGGCTGTCGGCGACCGCGCGCAGCGCGCGGCCGATGCGCGTCTTCTGGAAGAACACGCCGAGCGACGCCACCATCAGCGAGGCGATGATCGCGGCCGCGATGTCGATCTTCTGCATCTGCACGAAGCCGCCGAGCATCTTGATGTTGTAGGCGCCGCTCGGCAGAAGAAGCTGCTCGGTGATCATCACCTTGGGATCGCCGCCGAACACCAGTTCGCCGAACCCGATCAGGATGTAGGTGAGCCCGAACGTCGCCATGAACAGGATGATGTCGGGCTGGTTGACCAGCGGGCGCAGCACCAGCGCGCTCGACCGCGAAGGCGAGCCCGAACATCACGACGATGGTCAGCGCGAGCGCCAGAAACGCCGGCACGCCGTGCATCGTAGAGGCCGACCAGCGTGAGCGCGGCGAACACCACCATGATGCCTTGCGCGAAATTGAATACGCCGGAGGCCTTGAAGATCAGCACGAAGCCGAGCGCGATCAGCGCATAGAGCACGCCGCGCGACCAGGCCCTCCCACAGCGTCTGCACCAGCAGATCGGGCGCCGTGCCCATCTGCACGAAGGGGTCGATGAAGATCTGGTAGAGGAGATGCATCGCAACTCCCTCAATGCGCCACGCCGAGATAGGCGTCGATCACCGCCTGGTTGGTCTTGACCTCGTCGGGCGTGCCGTCGGCGATCTTGATGCCGTGGTCGAGCACCACCACGCGGTCGGACAGGTCCATCACCACGCCCATGTCGTGCTCGATCAGCGCGATGGTGGTGCCGTAATGGTCGTTGACGTCGAGGATGAAGCGCGACATGTCCTCTTTTTCTTCGAGGTTCATGCCGGCCATCGGCTCGTCGAGCAGCAGCAGGTCCGGCTCCATGGCGAGCGCGCGGCCGAGCTCGACGCGCTTCTGCAAGCCGTAAGGCAGCCGGCCGACCGGGGTGCTTGCGGATTTCCTGGATCTCGAGGAAGTCGATGATCTCCTCGACGCGGTGGCGGTGCTCGACCTCCTCGCGCATGCGCCGGCCCGAAGCGCAGCAACTGCCAGAAGAAGTTCGTGTGCATCTTGAGCGTGCGGCCGGCCATGATGTTGTCGAGCGCGGTCATGCCGCGGAACAGCGCGACGTTCTGGAACGTGCGGGCGATGCCGCCATGGGCCGCGTCGTGCGGCCGCATCTTGGCGCGGGTCTCGCCCTTGAAGGTGATGCGGCCCTGCTGCGGATGATAGAAGCCGTTGATGACGTTGAGCATCGAGGTCTTGCCGGCGCCGTTCGGGCCGATGATGGCGCGGATCTCGCCCTTGCGGATGTCGAAGGAGACGTCGCTCACCGCCTTCACGCCGCCGAACGACAGCGACACGTTCTCGACCGACAGCAGCACGTCGCCGACCGCGACATCCGGTCCGCCGGGCGCCCTCATGCCGCCTTCTCCAGCGCGGCGGGCACCGGCTCGGTCTTCATGTCGCGGATCTTGACGCGCGCCTTGATCGTGCCCTTGCGGCCGTCCTCGAAGGTGACCTCGGTCGCGATGTCGGCCTCCGGCGAGCCGTCATAGAGCGCGGCGACCAGCGGGCCGTAGCGCTCGGCGATGAAGCCGCGGCGCACCTTCTGCGTGCGCGTCAGCTCGCCGTCGTCGGCGTCGAGTTCCTTGTGCAGGATCAGGAAGCGCTTGATCTGCGCGCCCGCCATCACCTTGTCGGCGGCGAGCGAGCGGTTCACCTCGGCGACATGCTTCTCGATCATGTCGTAGACCAGCGGATGGCCGGCGAGCTCCTGATAGGAGCCGTAGACGACGTTGTTGCGCTCGGCCCAGCTGCCGACCGCGGTCAGATCGATGTTGAGCATCACGGCGCACGAAATCGCGCTTGTCGCCGTAGGCGACCGCCTCGCGGATGTTGGGGAAGAACTTGAGCTTGTTCTCGATGTATTTCGGCGGGAACAGCGTGCCGTCGTTGAGCCGGCCGACGTCCTTGGCGCGGTCGATGATCTTGAGATGCCCGGTCTTCTCGTCGAAGAAGCCGGCGTCGCCGGTCTTCACGTAGCCGTCCGCCGTCATCGCCTCGGCGGTCTTGTCCTCGTCCTTGAAATAGCCGGCGAACATGCCGGGCGACTTGAACTGCACCTCGCCGTCTTCGGCGATGCGGATGTCGACGTTCGGCAAAGCCGGGCCGACGGTGTCGGAATAGATCTCGCCGTCCGGCTGCGCGGTGAGATAGAGGAAGGCTTCGGTCTGGCCGTAGAGCTGCTTCAGGTTGAGCCCGATCGAGCGATAGAACGCGAACAGGTCGGGGCCGATCGCCTCGCCCGCGGTGTAGGCGACGCGCACGCTTGGAGAAGCCGAGCACGTTCTTGAGCGGGCCGTAGACCAGGACATCGCCGAGCGCAGTACAGCAGCCGGCCGATCGAGCGGCACCGGCTCGCCGTTGAGGATGCGCTCGCCGTATTTGCGCGCCACGCCGATGAAATAATGGAACAGCTTGCGCTTGAGGAAGCCGGCGTCCTCCATGCGGATCATGACGCGGGTGAGCAGCACCTCGAGCGTGCGCGGCGGCGCGAAATAAAAGGTCGGCCCGATCTCGCGCAGGTCGGCCATCGCGGTGTCGGCGATTTTCCGGGCAGGCGATGCAGAAGCCGGCCACCAGGCCCTGCGCGTAATTGAGATAATGGTCGCCGACCCAGGCGAGCGGCAGATAGGCGAGCGCGACGTCGTTTTCGGTGAGCTTGTCGAAGGCGACGGTGTCGGCGGCGGCGCTGATCGAGCGCTTCGCCGGTGAGCACCACGCCCTTGGATTGGCCGGTGGTGCCGGAGGTGTAGAGGATGATCGAGGGGTCGGTGCCCTTGCCGGCGGCGATCTCGGCGTCGAGCCAGTCGCCGACCGCGGGATCGCCGGCCAGCGCCTTGCGCCCCTCGGCGATGACGTCGTCCATCGCGCGCAGCCGGGCGTGGTCGTAGTCGCGCAAGCCGCGCCGCTCGTCGTAGACCATCATGCTCGAGCTTCGGCAGGCGGTCGATCACCGACAGGATCTTGTCGACCTGCTCCTGGTCCTCGACCGCGGCGAAACGCACCTCGGCGTGCGCCAGCACGAAGGCGAGTTCGTCGGCCACCGCGTCGGCATAGACCGGCACCGGCACGGCGCCGAGCATCTGCGCCGCCATCACCGACCAATAGAGCTTCGGCCGGTTGGCGCCGACGATGGCGACGGTCTCGCCGCGCTTGACGCCGAGCCGGTTGCAGGCCGACGGCATAGGCGCGCACGATTTCGAGCATCTGCGCCCAGGTCCAGGTCTGCCAGATGCCGAGGTCCTTGTGCCGCATAGCCGGCCGCGCGCCGAACAATTCGGCGTTGCGCACCAATAGCTTGGGAAACGTGTCCGCTTGCGCGGCGGCGGGATGCGCCACAGCTTTGTCCTCCCATTCGGCGGCGCCTTGACGGCACCGCCAAAAACCCCTCGCCGCCCTTGCCGGGCGGACTTGCTTGTCTCGATATGAAAACACCGCTCTGCGGCGGTCAAGCGCCGCGGAGCGGGAAAATGGTCGCAGAGTTAGCGGCTAAATTATTCCGCGGCCTTGAGAAACGGCTCGGGAGCGGCCTGGAATTGTGCCCGCAAGTCCGCTTCTTCGGCCTTGGCGGCGGCCAGATGGCGCTGCTTGACCGGCCCGAAACCGCGGATTTTTTCCGGAATGGCGGCGAGCGCCACCGCCACCGGGTGATTGGCGGGCGTCAGATCGGCGGCGATGGTCGCGAGCAAGGCCTCGTAATCGGCGATCAGCTTGCGCTCGGTGCGGCGCTCGGCGGTATAGCCGAACGGATCGAGCGGCGTGCCGCGCAGGAATTTGAATTTCGCGAGCACGCCGAACGCCTTCAGCATCCAGGGGCCGAACGACATCTTCTTCGGCTCGCCGGTCGCCGGGTTGATTTTGCGCCAGCAGCGGCGGCGCCAGATGGAATTCGAAGCGCAGGTCGCCGTCGAAGGACGACTTCACCCGCTCGACGAAATTGCCGTCGGTGTAGAGCCGCGCCACCTCGTATTCGTCCTTGTAGGCCATCAGCTTGAACAGATAGCGCGCCACCGCTTCGGCCAGCCCGCATTGCCCGGGCGCGCTGCTCGGCTTCGGCCGCGCGCATCTTCTCGACCAGCGCGCGGTAGCGCCGCGCGTAGCGCGCGTTCTGATAGGCGGTGAGGAATGCGACGCGCCGGTCGACCGTCTCGGCGAAGGACTGCGACAGCTTGAGCGCGTCGTTGTCCTGCGCGGGCTTCGGCTTGACCAGCGACTCGACCGCGGCGCGGTCGATGGCGGCGCGCCGGCCGTAGCGGAAGGCGGCGAGATTCATCGGCACCGCCTCGCCGTTCATCTCGATCGCCTTCTCGATCGCCTCGGCCGAGAGCGGCAGCGCGCCGATCTGATAGGCGTAGCCGAGCATGAACATGTTGGCGCCGATCGAATTGCCGAGCAGCGCGGTGGCGAGCCGCCCGGCGTCGACGAAATGGCTGCGCTCGCGCCCGGCCGCGCCCGAGATCGCGCGCTTCAGGCGCTCGGTCGGCAGCGAGAAATCGGCGTTGCGGGTGAAATCGCCGGGCAGGAATTCGGCGGTGTTGATGACGACGTGGGTGTTGCCGGGCTTGATCGCGCTCAGCACTTTCTTGGTGCCGGCCACCACCATGTCGCCGCCCAGCACCAGGTCGGCGCCGCCGGCGGCGACGCGGATGGCGTGGATGTCGTCGGCGTTGTTGGCGATGCGGATGTGGCTGAACACCGCCCCGCCCTTCTGCGCGAGCCCGGCCATGTCGATGACGCCGACGCCCTTGCCTTCCAGATGCGCCGCCATCGCCATGATGGCGCCGATGGTGACGATGCCGGTGCCGCCGATGCCGGTGACGATGATGCCGTAGGGATGATTGGCGAGCGGCAGGCTCGCCGCCGGCAGCGCCGGCCAGTCGGCGGGCTCGGCGACGCTCTCGCCCTTCTTGAGCTTGGCGCCGTGCACGGTGACGAAGGACGGGCAGAAGCCGTTGACGCAGGAATAGTCCTTGTTGCAGCTCGACTGGTCGATGGTGCGCTTGCGGCCCCATTCGGTCTCCAGCGGCTGCACCGAGACGCAGTTCGATTTCACGCCGCAATCGCCGCAGCCCTCGCAGACCAGGTCGTTGATGACCACGCGCTTGTCGGGATCGGGGAAGGCGCCGCGCTTGCGGCGGCGGCGCTTCTCGGCGGCGCAGGTCTGGTCGTAAATGAGCACGGTCACGCCCGGCACGGTCGCGAGCTCGCGCTGGATGGTGTCGAGTTCCTCGCGGTGATGGATGGTCAACCCGCGCGGCCACTCGGTGTCTTTGGGATATTTCCACGGCTCGTCGGAGACCACGACCACGCGCTTGGCGCCTTCGGCGGCGACCTGCGCGGCGATCTGCGGCACGTTGAGGCCGCCTTCATTGGCCTGGCCGCCGGTCATGGCGACCGCGTCGTTGAACAGAATCTTGTAGGTCATGGTCACGCCGGAGGCGATGGCGGCGCGGATGGCGAGATAGCCTGAGTGATTGTAGGTGCCGTCGCCCAGGTTCTGGAACACGTGCCCGCGCTTTGAGAACGGCGCCTCGCCGATCCAGTTGGCGCCCTCGCCGCCCATCTGGGTGTAGCCGAGCGTCTTGCGGTCCATCCACTGCGACATGTAGTGGCAGCCGATGCCGGCATAGGCGCGGCTGCCTTCCGGCACGCGCGTCGAGGTGTTGTGCGGGCAGCCGGAGCAGAAATAGGGAATGCGCTGGGCGACGTCGGCGGTCTCGGCGAGCGCGCGCTGCGCCGATTTCAGCCGCGCCACGTTGGCGGCGAGCTCGTCGTTGGCGGCGTAGCGCAACAGCCGCTCGCCGATGCAGACCGCGACGTCGTTCGGGTCGAGCGCGCCCTTGACCGGGAACAGCCAGTTGCCCTGCTCGTCCTTCTTGCCGATGCAGACCGGCTGGTGCGCGCTGCCGTACAGCTCCTCGCGCACCTGCACCTCGATCAGCGAGCGCTTCTCCTCGACCACGATGATGAGGTCGAGACCCTGCGCGAAGGAGGCCAACTCCTGCCGCGCGATCGGCCAGACGCAGCCGATCTTGAACAGCCGCAGGCCGAGGTCGTTGCATTTCACCTCGTCGATGCCGAGCTCGTCGAGCGCCTGGCGCACGTCGAGATAGGACTTGCCGGTGGTGATGATGCCGACCTTCGGGTTGCGCCCGCCCGAGGTCACGATGGTGTTGATCTTGTTGGCGCGCAGGAAGGCCAGCATGGCGTCGCGCTTGTAATCGTGCAGGCGCGCTTCCTGGCCGAGGATGGTGTCGACGAGGCGGATATTGAGCCCGCCTTCCGGCATCTTGAAATCGCCGGGCGTGACGATCTTGACGCGGTCGAGGCTGCCGTCGGCGACGCCGGTCGACTCGACCGTCTCGTGCATGCATTTGAGCGCGGTCCAGGTGCCGGTGTAGCGCGACATGGCCCAGCCGTAGAGCGCGTAGTCGATGATCTCCTGCACGCCGGCCGGGTTGAGGATCGGCATCATCACGTCGACGAAATGGAATTCGGACTGGTGCGCGGTGGTGGAGGATTCCGCGGTGTGGTCGTCGCCCATCAGCGCCAGCACGCCGCCGTGCCGGGCGGTGCCGGCCAAGTTGGCGTGGCGGAAGACGTCGCCGGAGCGGTCGACGCCCGGGCCCTTGCCGTACCAGAGGCCGAACACGCCATCGAACTTGCCTTCGCCGCGCAATTCGGCCTGCTGCGAGCCCCACAGCGCGGTGGCGGCGAGTTCCTCGTTCAGCCCGGGCTGGAACATGACGTCGGCGGCGGCGAGAAAGCGCCCGGCGCGCATCATCTGCTGGTCGAGCCCGCCGAGCGGCGAGCCGCGATAGCCGGTGACATAGCCGCCGGTGTTGAGGCCGGCGCGGCGGTCGCGCTCCTTCTGCATCAGCAGCGCGCGGATCAGCGCGTGATAGCCGGTGACCAGCACGCGGTCCTGCGCGAGATCGAACTTGTCGTCGAGGCTGACGGAACGAAGCGACATTCGGGGGCCCTTGCGGTGCGCAACCTAACAGCCGGCTTGGCCCATTTATATAGGCCAGGGCACGTCCCCGCGGAAGGGAATAACGCCAGTCAATTCAAGCTGCATGCATTCGTTTCTCGCAAGCCGCGCGGGCCGACATGAAATTTCTCCGGCCCGCCCGGGCGCGCATTTTGGCGCATTGCAATAGGCATAGCGCGCCCGCGCCCGCGTGGCTGGTCAAATCGCCCATGGCCTGTAAAAAGCCGGCCAGCCGGGTTCCCTTCCTGATGTTGCACTCCCCTTCCGACTCGATCGAGACCAGGGCGTCCTGGGTTGTCGCCAGCGTCGCGCTGTTCGCGATGCTGATGTCGTTCGGCGCCGCCTGGATCACCGCGGTGGCGCTCAAAGACATCGCCGCGGAAGTCGGCGGCGCGCGCGCCATTCCCTCGTTCGCCAGCGCGCTCGCCTGGCTCGGCTCCGGCATCGGCGGCATCATCATGGGCCAGATCGCCGACCGCGTCGGCACGCGCTGGACCGTGATGTTCGGCGCGCTGATGGTCGCGCTCGGGCTGTCGATCTCGACCTTCGGCCCGCCCTGGCCGCTGTGGATCGGACACGGGCTGTTCATCGGCCTGGTCGGCTTGGGCGGCATCAACGCGCCGCTCTACATCTATGTCAGCCGCTGGTTCGACCGCCGGCGCGGCTCGGCGCTGGCGCTGATCTCGAGCGGCTCCTATCTCGCCGGCGCGATGTGGCCGCCGATCTTCGAGCGCGCCATCGCCACCGTCGGCTGGCGCGAGACCATGCTGTGGTACGGCGCTGTTGGAAGCGCTGGTGGTCGTGCCGCTCGCCGCCGTCTATTTCCGCCATCCGCCCGAGGTGATCCATCCGGCGCCGGCGGCGCGCTTCGGCCAACCGAGCGCGCGCGTGCTCGGCTGGCCGCCCAATCTGGTGTTCGCCATGATGTGCGGCGCGGCGGTGCTGTGCTGCATTCCGATGGCGATGCCGCAGGCGCATCTGGTCGCCTTCTGCAGCGACCTCGGCATCGCGCGCTCGGCCGGCGCCATCATGCTGTCGGTGCTGCTCGGCACCGCGTTCTTGAGCCGGCAGATCTGGGGCGCGATCTCCGACCGCATCGGCGGGCTGGCGACGGTGCTGATCGGCTCGGCCTGGCAGTGCCTGTCGATGATCGCGTTTCTGCTGACGCAGAACGAGACCGGGCTGTTCACGGTCGCCGCCGCCTTCGGGCTCGGCTTCTCCGGCATCATCCCGGCTTACGTGCTGGCGCTGCGCGAATTGTTTCCGGCCGCGCAGGCGTCCTGGCGCATCCCGACCTTTTTGTTGTTCAGCGGGCTCGGCATGGCGCTCGGCGGCTGGCTCGCCGGCGTGCTGTACGACCATTTCGGCTATTACGCGCCGGCCTTCGCCGCCGGCATCGGCGCCAATATCCTCAATCTGCTGGTGGTCGGCATCCTGGTGACGCGCGGACGGCTGCGCGCGGCCTACGCCTAAGGCTGGCGCGGCCCGATCATCCACACGCCGACCAGAATGCCGGCGCCGATCGCCGCCGGACCGAGCGCGCTCCAGGTTTCGGCCGCGGCCAAGCGCCGCCGTTGCCGCCCAGGCGATCGAGGAGAAGGCTTCCGCGAAGGTCGCCATGCGCGAGGAGGTCTGCCGGCGGCGGAACTGGCTGCGCTTGGCCTGCACGCGGAAGCAGAGCTGCACCCAGGTCGCGGCGGCGGCCGAGGCCAGAACGCCGAGCGCCGCACACCAAGGCCGCAAACGGCGAATTGCAACGCCAGCGCCGGCGACCATCGGCGCGAACACCAAGCGCGATGGCGCCGATCACCGCCTCGATCTTGGCGCGCAGCACGCCGACGCCGCGTGATCGGCGCGCTGGCCACAAGGTCGGGCGCGTCCTCGCCCGAGATGGTGAGCCAGGCGAGACCGCCGGCGAGTTGGCCGGCCGCCATCACCATCACCGGGATCAGCACGACGTAGGCGTCGGTGCCGTCGCGGAAGGTGACCCACAGCAACAGCGCCGGCGGCAGCAGATAGAGGATCTGCATCAGCGTCTGCGACATCAGCCAGGGATCGCGCTTGCAGCAGCGCCCATTCCTTGTGCCGCAGCACGCGCGCCTGCGAACGGCGCGCGGAAGGCCAGCGCGGCGCGGCGCTGGCGCACCACCGCGCTGCCGACGCCGGCCGCGGCCAGCGTGTGCTCGCCGAAGCGGCGCGAGAACAGCGCGATCGCCGCGCCGAGCAAGGCAAAGCCGATCGCCACGACGCCGGCGAGCGCGCCGAGATCGCCGAGCACGGCGCGCGCCGGCCACCAGAAGGCGCTCGCCGGATCGGGCGCGCGCGCCAGCATCCATTGCGATTGCAGCGCGGCGAAGCGCGACAGCGTGCCGGACGAGAAGATCGCGGCGATCTGCAGGCCGATGACGAAGGCGGCGCCGATCACCGCCGCCACGATCTGCGCGATCAGCCGCGTGCGCTTGGCGCCGACCAGGCGGAACAGCGCGATGGTGAGCGCGAGCGCGGCCGCGGTCGCCACCGCGCCCATCGCCGCGACCACGCCATAGGCCGCAAGCCAGCGCAGCGCCGCCGCGCAGCGCCAGCACGTCGATGAACGGCGCCGCCAGCAGCAGCGCGACCGCGACCGAGGCGGCCGCGATGCGCCCCATGCGCACGGCGAAGACTTTGCGCGCCGACACCGGCGAGGTGAGGATGAGATCGAGATCGGAGCGCGCATAGAAGGCGCGCGTCACCGATTCCATCGCCTGCGACAGCAGCAGCGACCACGACAGCAGCAGCGTGCCGGTGACGCCGACCAGCGTCGCCGTGTCGTAGGCGACGTTGGCGTCGGCGTAGCCTTTGACGATCCACTAGGCGAACAGGTGCATGAAGGCGGCGAAGACGACGATGCGCGATCGCGACGTTGCGCGCGCGCCGCCGGCGGCCGGCCGTCATCAGCGACGCCCAGTCGCGCCAGCCGAGCCGCAATTCGTGGCCGGCGAGCCAGGGCAATGTGGCGGGCTGGCTCACGCGGCTTCGACTTGCTCGGCGACCAGCGTGAGGAAGGTGTCTTCCAGGCTCGATGGCGGTCTGCCCGGTCTGGTGGCGCAGCTCGTCGAGCGTGCCCTCGGCGATCAGCCGGCCGCTGGCGATGACGCCGATGCGGTCGGCCATGCGCTCGGCGACTTCGAGGATGTGCGTGGTCATGATGACGGTGCCGCCGGCGGCGACGCGCTCGCGCAGCACGTTCTTGACCTGGCGCGCGGAGCCGGCGTCGAGGCCGGTCAGCGGCTCGTCGAGGATGATGAGCTTGGGGTCGTGCACCAGCGCGCCGGCGAGCGCCACCTTCTGCCGCATGCCCTTGGAGAAGCCTTCGCAGCGCTCGTGCGCGTGCGGGCTCAAGGCCGAGCCAGTCGATCAGTTCGGCGCGCGCGCTGCTCGGCGGCGCGCGGCTCGATGCGCCAGAGCCCGGCGACGAATTCGAGATATTCGAACGGCGTGAGCTTGTCGTAGATCATCGGCTCGTCGGACAGCCAGGCGGTGACCTGCTTGGCGGCGACCGGATCGGCGAGCGCGTCGATGCCGTCGATGCAGATCGAGCCGGCGTCCGGCCGCAGCAGCCCGACCACCATGCGCAGCGTGGTGGTCTTGCCGGCGCCGTTCGGCCCGACCAGCGCGTAGAACTCGCCGCCATAGACGGTGAGGTCGAGCGCGTCGACCGCCGGCCGGTCGAAACGCTTGCACAGGCCGCGCAGCGCGAGCGCGACCGGGCGGTGATCCAGGAAGGAGGCGGAGGAATGCATCGCCGCTGTGTACAGAAGACTGGTTGCAGCGACGTAAACCGGCCGCGCTATGCTTTCGGGGAGGTTAAGCCGGCGGCAGCAAGTTGAACATTTCCGCGCCATACATCCTGCGCGCGTCGGCCAAAAGCGGCTGCACGGCGTCGACGAAGGCGGCGTGCTCGGCCGCCGTCAGTTCGACGATCTCGCAGCCGGCGTCTTCGATGATCCGGCGCGACTGCGCGTGCTCCTCGAGCGCGAGCTTGCGCTGGAACGCGACCGCGTCGGCGACCGCCGCGCGCATGGCGCGCTGCAGGTCGTCCGGCCAGGCGTCGAAGGCGGTGCGATTGATGAAGATCGGGCGCGAGATGTAGAAGTGCGAGGTGAGCGTGTGGAATTTGTGGAATTTGTGCACGCCGTAGGTCACCGTGTTGGCGAGCGGGTTTTCCTGCGCGTCCAAGGTGCCGGCCTTGATCATGGCGATGGCTTCGGTCAGGTCCATGCGCATCGCCACCGCGCCGAGCAGTTCGAAGGTGCGCCGGTGGATTTCGCTCGGCAGCACGCGGATCTTCATGTCCTTCAGGTCGGCCGGCACATGGATCGGGCGCAGCCGGTTGGAGATGTGGCGGAAGCCGTTCTCGAACCAGCCGAGGATGCGGTAATTGATGCGCTCCTCGGTCTTGCGCGCGAGGAACTCGCCGAGCGCGCCGTCCATGGCCGCGCGCGCCTGCGTGTTGTCGGCGAACAGAAACGGCAGGTCGACGAAGCCCAATTCCGGCACGCGGTCGGTGAGGTAGCTCGACGACTGGTAGCCGAGCGTCATCTCGCCGTTCTCGACCAGCGTGAGAATGTCCTCGGCCTTGTGGCCGTGATCCATGATGTTGAAGACGTAGTCGACGGCGACGCGCGCACCGAACGCGGCCGCGAGCCGGTCGCCGATGAATTGCAGCGCCTTGGAAAAGCCGGTGCTGGGCGGGCCGTAGCCGGCCATGCGAATTCGGATCGGATCGCTCATGCCGGCCCGTATACCCGCGCAGTCGGCAATGTGCTAGGCTCGCCACAAATGGAGTTATGCCGATGAACAAGCCCGCCAAACTCGCCATGGCCACGTCGCAAGGGACCGTCTCCGACGCCGAATGGGAGGCGCGGGTCGATCTCGCCGCCGTCTACCGGCTGGTCGCGCATTACGGCTGGGACGACGTGATCTACAACCACGCCTCCATGCGGGTGCCGGGCGAGCCGCGCCATTTCCTGATGAAGCGGCACGAGCTGCTCTACACCGAGGTGACGGCGTCCAACCTGGTGAAGGTCTCGATGGACGAGGACCTCGACGAAAGCGCGGGCGTCAACCGGCCCGGCTTCACTTTGCACGGCGGCGTCTTGGGCGCGCGCGCCGACGTCAATTGCGCGCTGCATGTGCACACCGAGACCGGCATGGCTTTCGCCGGGCTGAAGAGCGGCCTGCGCATGCTGTCGCAGCCGGCGGTGCGCTTCTATCAGCGCATCGGCTATCACCCCTACGAGGGCATCACCGAGGATTTCGGCGAGCGCGAGCGCATCAACAAGGACCTCGGCGCCAACCGCGCGCTGGTGATGCAGAACCACGGCTTCCTCACCGTCGGCAAGAGCGCGCGCGAGGCCTTCGTGCTGATGCATCATCTGATCGACGCGGCGGAGATCCAGCTCAAGATGGAGGCGACCGGCGCGGCGCTGATCGAGATTCCGGCCGAGGTCTGCGCCAAGACCGCCGAGCAGTACGAGCACCACGACGCCGGCCGCGGCGCCGCCGACTGGGCGGCCTATTTGCGCATGCTCGACAAGGAAGACCGCGGCTACCGGAATTGAGCGCGCTATCCCCCGCAGGGGAGGGTCTGGCGCGTAGCGCCGGGTGGGGTCGGCATGCAAACGTGCACGCACTCGGCTGCGCAGGCGGGGACGCCATGAAGCTCAAGCTGCATCACGTCAACTTCGCCACGACGCACGTCCCGGCGATGGACATTTCTACCGTGACGTCCTCGACATGCAGACGATGCCGGGGATGGGCCGCACCCGCGTCAAGGATCAGGGCTATCCGGGCGACGTCGCCTTCGTCACCGACGGCGCGATGCAGATGCATATCGCCGAGAAGGACATGAACATAGGCTTCCGCACCGGCAAGGTGGTCAATCCGGTGCAGCGCGGCCACATCGCCTTCCGCACCGACGACCTCGACGCCTTCAAGAAGCGGCTCGACGACAAGGGCATCAAATATTCCGACTTTGGCGACTGGGCGATGACCGGCTGGAAGCAGGTTTTCTTCTACGATCCGGACGGCAACGTCGTCGAAGTGCACCAGGCACCGAAGGACGCGCCGTAGCGCTGCCTCGTCGTCCCCGGGCTTGTCCCGGGGACCTCGCTTAGGGAGGCAATGCGCCCCCTCAGCGAGATGGCCGGGACAAGCCCGGCCATGACGCTGCCGACTGCGCGGTCTCGGGAAAGTCCGCTCGTTCCTTCTGCCCTCGCCCGGGCCCCATTGCCAGAAGTCGCGGCCTTCCTCGCGCATGAAGCGCGCCAGCACCATCATGTGCACCTCGGAGGCGCCGTCGACGATGCGCGCCGCGCGCGCGGCGCGGTAGATCCATTCCACCACGGTGTCCTTGGAGAAGCCGCGCGCGCCCTGCAACTGGATGGCGACGTCGGCCGCTTTGTGCAGCGTGTCGGCGACCTGCACCTTGGCCATGGAGACTTCCTTGCGCGCGCGGCCGCCTTGGTCGAGCATCCAGGCCGCGTGCATGGTGAGCAGGCGGCTGATCTGGATCTGCTGCGCGACTTCGCCCAATTTGATCTGCACGCTCTCGCGGTCGGCGAGCTTGACGCCGAAGCCTTCGCGCCGCTCCACGTATTCCTGCGCGATCTCCAGGCAGCGTTTCGCCCAGCCGGTCCAGCGCATGCAATGCGTCAGCCGCGCCGGACCGAGCCGGATCTGCATCACCTTCAGCCCGTCGCCCTCGCCCATCAGCACGTTCTCGGCCGGCACTTCCAGCCCGGTGAATTCCAGCTCGCAATGGCCGCCGTGCTCCTCCGGGCCGAGGATCGGAATGCGCCGCACGATGCGCCAGCCGGGCTGGTCCTTGTGGAAGAGGAACGCGGTGAGCCCGCGCCGCTTGTCGTCGGAGGTGCGCGCCATCAGGATGAAGTGCGCGGCGCCGTCGGCGCCGGTGATGAACCATTTGCGGCCGGTGATGAGGTATTTGCCGCCCTTCTTTTCGGCCTTGGTGCGGATCATCGAGGGGTCGGAGCCGCCGCCCGGCGCCGGCTCGGTCATGGCAAAGGACGAGCGCACCTTGCCCTCGACGATCGGTTTGAGCCACTTGTCCTTCTGCTCCGGCGTGCCGACCAGCTTGAGCACGTTCATGTTGCCGTCGTCGGGCGCCATGCAGTTGATGGCGAGCGGGCCGAACAGGCTGCGCGCGGCCTCCTCGTAGATCGCCGCCCAGGCGACGATCGGCAGATCCATGCCGCCGTATTCCTTCGGCGACTGCGGCGCCCACAGCCCGGCCTTCCTCGCCTTCTCGCGCACCGGCTCGAGGCGCTCCTCCGGGATGTTCTCGTGCTCGGCGAAATTGGCCGGATCGCTTTCCAGCGGCAGCACCTCCTTGTCGATGAAGGCGCGCACGCGCAGGCGAAGGTCTTCGATGTTCGGGTGAGAGGGTGAAGTCCATGGCGAGTCCTTCTTATCCCTCCCCTGAAAGGGGAGGGTCGGCGAACGAAGTGAGCCGGGGTGGGGTCATTTCGTCAACTGCCCCCACCCGGCTGGCCTTCGGCCAGCCACCCTCCCCCGAGGGGGGAGGGATAAGAATTTTCCCGACGCATCCGGGGCGATAGGCGCCCGCGCTAGAAATTGCTAGCCTTGCCATCTATGCGTGCAACAGGCGGCGGGAAATCCGGCCGCCACCGCAGGAGGGCGATATGAAAACAGCAGCGATCTTATTGGCCATCGGCGCGGGCATCGCGTTCGCCTCGCCGGCGCAGGCGCAAGGCAAGGATCCGCCGGGCGTCAACCCGACCCACTTCGTCTGCTACCGCGTCTCGCAAGCGACCAAGCTGAAGCCGGCGGCGGTGAAGCTGAAAGACCAATTCGGCGCCTTCGGCAGCAAGATCGGCAACCCGCTGTTCCTCTGCGCGCCGGTGTCGAAGAACGGCGAAGAGGTGAAAGACTCCAAGACGCACCTCACCTGCTACTCGATCTCGGCCAAGAACGCCGGCAAGAAGGTCAAGGTGACGCACCAGCTCGGCTCGCAGGTGCTCACCGTCGGCGGCTCGGTCGTGCTGTGCCTGCCCTCGATCAAGGAAGTGATGAAGTAATAAGCGCGCTGACGCGTATCTCCGTTCATTCCCGCGCAAGCGGGAAATCCAGGGCCGAATTCGAGAGCCGTGCAATCGGCTCCTGGGTCCCCGCTTGCGCGGGGACGAACGGAGCAAGACCTGAGCCGCGGCTAGCCCTTGATCTGCACCACCTGGCCGCCGTCGACCACGATGGTGGCGCCGGTGATGTAGGCGCCGGCGTCGGAGACCAGCAGCAGCAGCGCGCCGTCGAGGTCGCCGTCGTTGCCGAAGCGGCCCATCGGGATGTCGCGCTTGATCGCCGCGCCCGCCTCGCTGTTGAGGTAGTCGTCGTTGATCTCGGTGACGAACCAGCCCGGCGCGATGGCGTTGACGCGCACGCCCTTGAAGGCGAGCTCGAGCGCCAGCGCCTTGGTGGTCTGCACCACGGCGGCTTTCGCCACCGCGTAGGCGGCGGTGCCCTTGGCGACGCCGAAGCCGAGCACCGAGGCGATGTTGACGATCGCGCCTTTCGCCTGCGCCGCCAGCATGCGGCGCGCGGCTTCCTGCGCCCAGTAGAACACCGCGTCGAGGTCGGTTGCCGAGCACGCGCCGCCATTCCTGCGCCGGCACTTCGGTCGCGCGCATCGGCTTCTGCGCGACGCCGGCATTGTTGACCAGGATGGTGACGGTGCCGAAGGCTTTTTCGGCGGCGTCGAAGGCGGCGACCATGTCGGCCTGATCGTTGACATCGGCGGCGATGGCGACGGCGCGCCCGCCTCTGCTTTCGATCTCAGCCTTGAGCGCCTCGATGCGCTCGGCGCGGCGCGCCACCAGCGCGACCGACGCGCCGTTGTCGGCGAGCGCGCGCGCGAACTGGCGGCCGAGCCCGCTCGAGGCGCCGGTCACCAGCGCGACGCGGCCTGTGAGATCGAACAGTTCGGCGGCTTTCATGCGGAGCTTCCCCTCACCGTCCCATAAAGCGCGTGCGGCAGCGCGGTCGCAAGCCCCGGCACGAACCAGAGCGCCGCCAGCGCCACCAGCTGGATCAGCACGAACGGAATGATGCCGACGTAGATGTGCCGGGTGGTGATCTGCGGCGGCGCCACCGCGCGCAAGAAGAACAGCGTCGGCCCGAGCGGCGGGTGCATGTAGGAGGTCTGCAGGTTCATCGCCATCATGATGCCGAGCCAGACCGGGTCGACGCCCGGCATGGCGAGCAGCGCCGGCGCCACGATCGGCACCACCACGAAGATGATCTCGAAGGCGTCCATCACGAAGCCGAGCAGGAACATCGCCCCCATCACCGCCAGCAGCGCGCCGTCGACGCCGCCCGGCAGGTTGGAAAGCGCGGCGTTGACCATGGCGTCGCCGCCGAGCGCGCGGAACACCAGGCTGAACATGGTCGCGCCGATCAGGATGAGGAAGATCATGCTGACGATCTGCGCGGTCTTCTCCGCCACCGGCCGAAGCAAACGTGTAAGCGGTGCCCTGCGTGCCGCGAGCAGCATCGCCCCGACCGCCCCGATCGAGCCGGCTTCGCTCGGCGTCGCGACGCCGCCGAGGATCGAGCCGAGCACGGCGAGGATGAGCGCGAGCGGCGCGACCAGCACCTCGATCGAGCCGGCGCGCCAGCGCGAGGCCGCGCGGCGCTTTCGGGTCGGCCGGCAGCGCCGGCGACGCGTGCGGCCACAGCATCGCGACCGCCACCAGGAACAACAAATAAAGCGCGACCAGCGCGAAGCCGGGCACCAGCGCGCCGGCGAACAAATCGCTCACCGTGAGCGAGCGCGGCGCGAACACGCCCTTGGCAAGCTGCGCCGCCTGGTAGGCATTGCCGAGCTGGTCGCCGAGCAGCAGCAGCACGGTCGCCGGCGGAAAAATCTGCGCCAGCGTCGCGGTGGCGGCGACGGTGCCGGCGGCGAGCCGCGGGTCGTAGCCGAAGCGCAGCATGGCCGGCAGCATGATCAGCCCGATGGTGACCGTGGTGGCGCCGACCACGCCCTTGGCCGCCGCCAGCAGCGTGCCGACGATCACCACCGACAGGCCGAGCCCGCCGCGCAGCGTGCCGAACAGGCGGCCCATGGTCTCCAGCAGATCCTCGGCGATCTGCGAGCGCTCCAGCATCACGCCCATGAAGATGAACAGCGGCACCGCCAGCAGCACTTCGTTGGTGACGACGCCGAAGATGCGCTGCGGCAGCGCGCCGAGAATGCCGAGGTCCATGGCGCCGAGCGCGTGGCCGGCGAGCGCGAACAGCAGCGACACGCCGGCGAGCGTCAGCGCCACCGGGTAGCCCGCCATCAGCGCCGCGATCACGGCGGCAACCAGCAGCACGGCGAGGAGTTCGGGAAGCGGCATCAGCGCGGTTCGCGATTCATTGGCTGCGCTCGTTGCTGAGAACCGCCGCCGCGCGGATCGCCTGCGCCACGCCTTGCAGCGCCATCAGCGCGGCAAAGGCCGGGATCATCGTCTTGAGCAGGAACACCAGCGGCAGGCCGCCGACGTCCTGCGAGCGTTCGAGGATCGACCAGGAGCGTTCGGCGTAAGGCAACGCTCAGCCACAGCAGCAGCAGCATGAACGGCAGCAGCAGCAGCAGGCTGCCGGCGAGGTCGATGGCCGCGCGCGCCGCGCGCGCCGGCCTGCGCCGTAGAAGATGTCGACCCGCACGTGGCCGCCGGCCGCCAGCGTCCAGGCCGCCGCGCCCAGGATCAGCGCGGCGTGGCCGTAGATCACCGCCTCGGTCAGCTTCATCGAGCCGAGCGCGAAGGCGTAGCGCGCCACCACCAGCGCGAACTGCAACAGCACGACGGCGACCACCAGCCAGGCCGCCGCGCGGCCGACGGCGCGGGTCAAGCGGTCGATGCCGTCGGCGAGCTTGCTCATTGCGGCGGGAACGGCCATTCAGCGATAATGGCATAAAGCGCCCGCTTGCGCTAAATTGGGCTCATGGCACACGACCCACGATCACCATCACGACCACGACCATTCCGAATTGTCGGAGACGCAGCTGCGCGTGCGCGCGCTGGAAAGCGTGCTCACCGAGAAGGGCTATGTCGATCCGGCCGCGCTCGACCTTCTGATCGAGACCTACGAGACCAAGGTCGGCCCGCGCAACGGCGCGCGCGTGGTGGCCCGCGCCTGGGCCGATCCGGCCTATCGCGCGCGGCTCCTCAAGGACGCAACGCCGGCGATCGCCGAACTCGGCTATGCCGGCCGCCAGGGCGAGCACATCGTCGCGCTGGAGAACACGCCGAAGCGGCACAACATGGTCGTGTGCACGCTGTGCTCCTGCTATCCGTGGCCGGTGCTCGGCCTGCCGCCGGTCTGGTACAAATCGGCGCCCTACCGCTCGCGCGCGGTTTCCGATCCGCGCGGCGTGCTGGCCGAATTCGGCGTCACGCTGCCCAAGGACACCGAGATCCGGGTGTGGGATTCGACCGCCGAGATCCGCTACGTCGTGATTCCGATGCGGCCGGCCGGCACCGAAGGCTGGAGCGAGGAAAAGCTCGCCGAGCTTGTGACGCGTGACTCGATGATCGGCACCGGCCTGCCGAAGTCGCCCGCATTGGTCGCGCAGGCGTCGCGATAACCGCGGCGCGGAGGCCACTCCGATGAGCAGCGCGTTTCTCCGTGACGTCCAGGCCTTCGCCGGCGAGGTCGACGCGGCGTTCGCAAAGCTTGCGCGATCACCCGCCTTCCTGGCGCGCCGCCGCTTCGACAGGCTGAAGCGGAAGCTGATCGCGCCGCCTTACCTCGAAGCCGCGGCGGTTGATGCCGGGCAGCAGCCGTCGCTAGTCAGCATCGTGCTGCCGACTTTCAACCGGCGCCGCTCGCTCGCCGAGGCCGTCGCCAGCGTGCAGGGTCAGAGCCATGCCGATTGGGAGCTGATCGTCGTCGACGATGGCAGCAGCGACGGCACCGCCGACTTGGCCGCGAACTATCGCGCCGATCCCCGCATCCGCTTCGTGGCGCAAGCGCACGCGGGCCAGGCCGCCGCGCGCAATCACGGCCTCCGTTTGGCGCGCGGCGCGATCGTCGCCTATATCGATAGCGACAATCTCTGGTATCCGAATTTTCTCAAGGCCACGGTCGCGGTGTTGCAGAGAGCGCCCGCGATCGACTGCGTCTATGCGGCGATGGTCAGCGAGGTGCATCCGCACCGGCCGTTCGGTTTCCTGTTCGACCCGTTCGACCGCGCGCGCCTGCTGCGCGCAAATTACATCGACATCAACGTCTTCGCGCATCGCCGCGGCGTGCTCGACATCAGCGGCGGCTTCGATGAAAAGCTCAACCGGTTCGACGATTGGGACCTGATCCTTCGGCTGACGCGCGATAGACCGGCGTTCCGGCTCCCGGTGCTGGCGGCGCATTACCGCTCGGTCGACGACTGCCGCGTGACGGTGCGTCAACCGGCCGAACCGGATGTGGAAAAGATCCAGGGCAAGTGGCGCGTGGACGCACGGCAAACGCGGGCTTGCGCGCCGGCAGCGGGACTCTAGGATCGCGGCGCGTGAACGAAATGTCAGGACGGTCATGAACGGCGGACAGGATCTCGGCGGCACGCACGGCCACGGCCCGGTCATGCCGGAGCCGAACGAGCCGGTGTTCCACGCCGACTGGGAGAAACGCGCCTTCGCCCTGACGCTCGCCATGGGCATGCCGGGCGGCTGGAACATCGACATGGGCGCGCTTTGCGCGCGAGAACCGTCCGCCCGGCGAATATCTGGCGATGAGCTATTACCAGATTTGGTTCGCCGCGCTCGAGTCGATGCTCAAGGAGCGCGGGCTGGTGGCGGAAGACGAAATCGAAGCCGGCCACACACTGCATCCGGCGAAGCCGGTCACACGCGTGCTGTCGCCGGCCGACGTGCTGAAGGTGCTGCATCGCGGCGGCCCGACCGAGCGCGAGACCAACACCGCCGCCGCTTTCAAGCCCGGCGACCGCGTGCGCGCCCGCAACATCAACCCGCCGACTCATACGCGGCTGCCGCGCTACGTGCGCGGGCATGTCGGCGTGATCGAGCGCGTGATCGGCTGTCACGTGTTTCCCGACAGCAACGCCAGCGGCGCCGGCGAAAACCCGCAATGGCTCTATACCGTGCGCTTCGACGGCGGCGATCTGTGGGGACCGCAGGGCGACCCGACGGTCAAGGTGTCGGTCGACGCCTGGGAGCCGTATCTGCAGCCGGCGACCTAGGGACGCTCATGCCGCACGATCACGATCATCATCACGAGCACGGCTCGGAGCTGACCGAGATGCAGTTGCGCACGCGCGCGCTGGAAACGATTCTGGTCGAGAAGGGCTATATCGATCCGGCCGCGCTCGACGAGTTGATCGAAACCTATGAAAAGAAGATCGGACCGCGCAACGGCGCGCAGGTCGTGGCCAAGGCCTGGGCCGATCCGGAATTCCGGCAATGGCTGCTGCAGGACGGCACCGCCGCGATCGGCTCGCTCGGTTTCGGCGGGCGCTCGGGCAATCATCTCGTTGCGCTGGAGAACACGCCGGCCGTGCACAACATGGTCGTCTGCACGCTGTGCTCCTGCTATCCCTGGGCGGTGCTCGGCCTGCCGCCGCTCTGGTACAAATCGGCGCCCTATCGCTCGCGCGCCGTCGCCGATCCGCGCGGCGTGCTGCGCGAATTCGGCGTCGAGTTGCCGAAGAGCACGGAAATCCGGGTTTGGGATTCGACCGCCGAGCTGCGCTATCTGGTCGTGCCCATGCGCCCCGCCGGCACCGAAGGCTGGAGCGAGGACAAGCTCGCCGATCTGGTCACGCGCGACAGCATGATCGGCACCGGGCTTGCCCGCCGGCCGGAGGAGTTGCCATGAACGGCGCCGCCGACATGGGCGGCATGCACGGCTTCGGCCCGGTCGTGCCGGAGGCGAACGAGCCGGTGTTCCACGCCGATTGGGAAAAGAAGGCCTTCGCGGTCAATTTGGCGATCGGCGTCGCCAATATCTGGACGCTCGACGCGTTCCGCTTCGCGCGCGAAAGCCTGCCGCCGGCGCAATATCTCAACCTCAGCTATTACGGGCTGTGGGTGGTCACCACCGAGAACATGCTGCTCGACTACGGCGTGGCGACCGCAGCCGAGCTCAAGGCCGGCCATGCGCTGGCGCCGGTGAAGAAAGCGCAACGCGCGGTCACCGCCGCCGACGTCGCCAACATGGTGCGCTGCGGCTCGCCTTACGACCGGCCGGCCCCGGCGCCGGCGCGTTTCAAGGCCGGCGACAAAGTGCGCGCCAAGAACATGCATCCGCCGACGCATACGCGCCTGCCGCGTTACGCGCGCGGCCATGCCGGCGCCATCGTGCGCGTCGTCGGTTGCCACGTGTTTCCCGACAGCAACGCGATCAATGCCGGCGAAGACCCGCATTGGCTCTACACCGTGCGTTTCGACGGCCGCGAATTGTGGGGCGAGGACAGCGACCCGGCCGTCAAGGTTTGCATCGAGGCCTGGGAGCCTTATCTGGAGCCGTTGTAATTGTCGCCACCGGGCTTGTCCCGGTGGCCCCGCTTAGGCTGGTAAGGCATTGCCTCCCTAAGCGAGATGGCCGGGACAAGCCCGGCCATGACGGATGTAAGACCGTGCCGAGGATGCAAATGACTGCAATCGACAAAGCCGCCGCCGCCCGCGCGGCCAAAGAAGTGCCCGGCATCCCGCATGACGCCGACGGCCCGGTGTTCCGCGAGCCGTGGCAGGCGGAAGCCTTCGCCATGACGCTCTCGCTGCACGAACGCGGCGTGTTCACCTGGGGCGAATGGGCCGCCGCGCTCGCCGCCGAGATCAAGCGCGCGCAAGCGGCCGGCGATCCCGACACCGGCGAGACCTATTATTCGCACTGGCTCAATGCGCTGGAAAAACTGGTGGCGGACAAGGGCGTGACCACGCAGGCCGCCTTGCATCGCTATCGCGACGCCTGGGACCGCGCCTGCGACCGCACCCCGCACGGCCAGCCGATCGAGTTGCGGCCCGCCGATTTCGACTAACGTCGTCCCCGCGGAGGCGGGGACCCATACGCCGTGTCCTATCGATAGGCTGCGGAGTATGGGTCCCGGGCCTCGCTTCGCTCGCCCGGGACGACAGGACTCAAAACAAACCCATGCGCTCGCTCACCGCGTAGCCGGTGAGCAGCGCCGCGCCGAACAGCACGATCGCGATCGCCGCGGCCGTCTCCACGCCGCGCAGCAGCAGCATGCCGGCGCCGGGCTTGGCCTTGGCGAGACGGCCGGCAAAGCCGCGCGCGCCGACCGCGAGCGTGGCGACCGCCGCGACGGTGATGGCGGTGCCGAGCCCCATCATGAAGGTCGAGGCGACGCCGATCCAGAACAGCCCCTGCGCCAGCGCGAACACCAAGACGATGATCGCGCCCGAGCAGGGCCGCAAACCCACGGCGACGACGGCGGCCAGGCCGCGGCGCAGCCAATGCTGCCCGGCAAGTTCGCGCGGCTCCGGCGCATGCGCGTGGCCCCAGGCCGAGGCCTCGTCCTCGCCGTGATGGTGATGGTCGTGATGGTGGTGATCGTGCCCGTGCGCATGATGGTGCGCATGATCGTCATGTGCATGCGCTTCGCCGCGCCACAGCCGCACAAAGGCGCGGCCCTTCACCCATAACAGCCGCAGCCCGATCAGCACGATCAGCGCGTAGCTGACGATCTCGATCACGCGCACGGCGTCGCCCATGACCTTGGCGGTGGCGCCGAGCAGCACGGCGGCGACGCCGACGATGGCGATGGCGGTCAGCGCCTGCAACACGGCCGAGGCAAACGACAGCGCGACGCCGCGCCGCCAGGTCTCGTTATTGGCAACCAGATAAGACGAGATCACCGCCTTGCCGTGGCCGGGTCCGGCGGCGTGGAAGACGCCGTAGACGAAGGAGATGCCCATCAGCGTATAGGCGGCGCTGCCGTCGGCCTTGGCGGCGCGGATCAGCCCCGACAGCATGCGGTAGAAGCGCGCCTGCTCGGCCAGAATCCAGCCGGCGAAGCCGCCGGTTTCGGCCGGCGCACGCGGGATGCCGAAGGGCTGCGCCAGCGCCGCGTCGACAAGGCCGACCACGGCCAGCGCGCAGCATAATATGCAGCGCGCAGCGCAGCATCGTGGCGGCGCTGTCTCAAGGACAGTTCACCAGGATCTTGTTGGCGAATTGCGCGCCCCAGGCCATCAGCGTGTTGGGCTGGTCGGCGGGGATGTCGCTCAGCGCCTTGCCTTCCGCCCAGGTCATCTCGCGCGGCGGCACCACGTCGAGCTTGCAGGCGGCCGGCGCGCCGACAAGCGACGACCGGCTTGTCCTTGGCGAAGGAAAAATCGACGAAAATGGTGGCGTCGTAGATGTCGATCTTCAACAGCTTGGCCTTCACCGGCGTCTTGAACGGCAGCGTGAAGTGCAGCGTGACCACCGAATCCTTGTAGTCGGCGAAATAGTCCGGCAGCGGGTCGCCGAGCGGCGCCTTGTTGCCGTCGGCGGTGGCGAAGGTGAAATAATCGTATTCCTTGAGCAACTCGACATTGGTCTTGGCGAGCGGCGCGAGCTCGGCGCGGCTGAAGACGCCCTTGTCCTTGGCCTCCAGCCCCTGCGTCGCGAAGGCCGAAAACATGTCGTCGAACGCCCAGTGTTGCCGGATGCCGGTGACGCTGCCGTCGGGCGCGTAGACGAGCTCGCTGTGCATCGTCACCCAGATATGCGGATGCGCGCGCGCCGGCGCGGCGACGAGGACGGCGGCGAGTGCGAGGAGAATGCGCAAAGCAGTCATGCGCGCGCACCTTACCATGGACTGCGGCGCAAACGTGACTGTAACAGTATTGCGTTGCTACCTGCGGCGAGGGATCACACGCCCGGCCGCGCCGCCGTCGGCGCGCGGATCGTGGCCGCCTTCCAGCGTGCCGCCGGGATGCAGCACCACCGCGCCGGCGTGGCCCATGGTGTCGGAGTAGGCCTCGTCCAGCACCGCGACGTCGTGGCCGGCCGACAGCAGGCGGTCGACGAGATTGCCGTCGAAGCGGCTCTCCATGCGCAAATTGGTGATGGTCGAGCCCCAGGTGCGGCCCAAGAGCCAGCGCGGCGCGTCGAGCGCGCGCTCGAGCGGCTGGCCGAACTGCACGTGGCGGGTGAAGACGGCGGCTTGCGATTGCGGCTGGCCGTCGCCGCCCATGGTGCCATAGGCCATGACGCGGCCGTCCTTCAATTCGGCCAGCGCCGGGTTGAGGGTGTGGAACGGCAGCCGGCCCGGCGCCAGCGCGTTGAGCGCCTTGGCGTCGAGCGAGAAGCTGGCGCCGCGGTTCTGCATCAGCACGCCGGTCGACGGCAGCACGCAGCCGGAGCCGAACTCCCAATAAAGCGACTGGATGTAGGAGACGACGAGGCCGGACGCGTCCGCCGCGCCCATCCAGATGGTGTCGCCCTCGCCGGGGCGCTGCGGCCATTTCGCCGCGCGCTTGGGATCGATCTTGCCGGCATCGGCATCGAGGAAGGCCGGCGACAGGAATTGGCCGAGATCGGCGGTGATCATGTCCGGATCGGTGATGACGCGGTCGCGCACGCGGAAGGCGCGCTTGGTCGCCTCGACGATGCCGTGCACGTGCTCGAAGCTTTCGGCTTGCGCGACGCGCAGCCGCTCGAACAGCGCCGAGGATGATGAGCGAGGCCAAGCCTTGCGTCGGCGGCGGCGCGTTGTAGAGCGTGCCGGTCTGTATGCGCACGGAGAGCGGCTCGGCGACAAAGGCGTGGAATTCTTCCAGGTCGGCGCGCGTCACCGGGCTGCCGATGCGCTCGAGATCGGCGGCGATCTCGCGCCCGACGTCGCCGCGGTAGAAATCGTCAAGCCCGGCACCGGCGAGATGCTCGAGCGTGGCGGCAAGCGCGCTTTGCTTGATGCGGGCGCCCACCTCCGGCGGCTTGCCGTCGATCAGAAAGGCCGCGTGGAAACCGGCGGCCTTGTCCATTTCCGGCAATTTTTCGCGCGTCAGCCGCGCCTGGCTGCGGGTGACGGTGTAGCCCTCGCGCGCGTGCTTGATCGCCGGCGCCAGCAGCAGGTCGAGCGGCAATCTGCCGCCCTGCGCTTTCGCCGCCTCCTGCGCCAGCATCCAGGCCGCCACCGCGCCCGGCACGGTGAGCGCGGCGAGCGGCCCGCGCGCCGGGATCGCGTCATGGCCGGCGTCGCGGTAGAGCCGCGGCGTCGCCTTGGCGCCGGCCCTTCCCGCCCCCATCAGCGCGCGCACGCGCCCGGCGCGCTCGCGGATCAGCCAGAAGCCGTCGCCGCCGATGTGGTTCATGTGCGGGTAGACGGCGGCGATCGAGGCGGCCATGGCGAGCATGGCCTCGATGGCGTTGCCGCCTTCGGCCAGGATGGCGCGGCCGTCTTCGACGGCGGCCGCGTGCGGGGCGCAGACCACGCCGCGCCGGTGACCGGCGGTGTGCAGGTTCATGTGGCGACCTTCAATGCAGCGACGGCAAACGCGGCGCCGGCTGCCAGCAGCGCCGCGCCGATCGCAACCCGCCAGAACTTCGCCCCCGGCAGCAATTTTTCCGCGGTCACCAGCGCCGTCAACACCGCGACCCAGCGCAAATCCATCACCGCGACCGCGAACAGCAGCACCATCAGCGCCGCGCAGCAGCCCAGACAAAACAGCCCGTGGCGCAGTCCCATCACCGCCGCGCCGGCCGCGCCGTCGCGCCATTCGCTCAGGATAAAGCCGTCGGGCGAGCGGCAATAGGCAAGGCATCGCCCCTTGAGCGGGCTGAACTGGTAGAGGCCGGCGGCCAGGAACAGCGCGGCGGAAAATGGATAGGACGCCGACTGCATCATGGTGGTCAGCAGCGCGGTCTTCTGCAGCAGAAACTGCAGCGCGGTGGCGGCAACCGAAAATCCCGCCCACACCGCCAGATAGCCGAGCAGGAAAACGGAGGTCGGCACATAGGGCGCCGCCCGCGCGCGCCGCCGCCGGTTGATGGCGGCGAAGGCGGCGATCATCGGCCCGGCGCCCGGCAGCATCATCGCCGCCATCATCGCCGTCCACATCGCCGACACCAGCGCGGCGTCGATCAGCGTCCAGGACGGCGCCATGCCGTTGAGCGACATGTTCATGTCGCGTTGCATGGCCGCCTCCATCGCCGCCATCACGCGCGCCTGGTGCAGGGTGAAGGCCCAGGCGAGCGCGGCGACCAGCGCCAGCACGCCGGCGACGACGAGACGGTCGTAGCGGGCAGGCGCGCCTTCGCCGGTGGCCGCGCCGCTCATTGGACTTTCAGCGCTTGCCGCCAGCTGAAGGCCTTCGGCCCGCGCAGGTCGAAGGCGATGTGTTTGGACGAGCGTTGCGACCAGTCCCAGTTGCGGCCGAAGGCGCCGGTCACCACGTTGCGCTTGGCCTGACCGACGGTGAGGAAGCCGGGCACGACTTCCGGCCGCGGCGCGTTGTAGATGCGGCAGGTGTCGCCCTCCGGCACCATGTATTTGCGGAACGGCCCGCCCAGGCCCTCGACCATGCCGGGCACTTCGACGCGCCAGTTCTCGGCGTCGTGCGTCACCGTCATCTTCACGAAGGCGACGCCGTCGAGGCTGCAGCGTCAGGTCGCGCCAGGCGGCGAAGGCGCCGCCGGCATAGCCGGTGAAGATCTTCTCCAGCGCGGCGCGCTCCTGCGCATTGGCGCGCTCGTCGATCAGAAAGCCGAACTCGCGGTTCTTCTCGAAGACGTTGCCCTCCCAATGGATGATGAGGACGACGGCGAGGTCCTTGGCGAATTGCAAGTCGCCGTAGTTGCCCTCGCGGATCAGCCAGGTCAGCACGCCCTCGCAATAGCCGAGCGTCGGGTCGGAGCCGAAATTGCAGGGGCAGCCGATGGCGCAATTGCACAAGTCCCACCAGTCGCCGGCGAGGCGCCAGTCGGGGACGTCATTGGCGGGCTCGGCGGGCATGGCCGCAACGTTAGCATCGCCTTGCGGCGCGGCAAATCCGCCTCACGCCGCGGCGTCCGCCAGCCCGCGCTTCTTCAACAGCGCGTCGACCGCCGGCAGCCGGCCGCGGAAGGCTTGGTAGGCCTCGGCCGGGTCGCGCAAATTGCCGGCGCCGTAGATGTAATCGCGCAGGCGCCGGGCGGTCGCCGCGATCGAAAGCGATCGCCGGTTTCGCTGAAGGCCTCGAAGGCGTCGGCGTCGAGCACCTCCGACCACAAATAGGAGTAGTAACCGGCGGCATAGCCGCCGCCGGAAAACAGGTGCTGGAAGTGCGGCAGGCGATGGCGCATGACGATCTCCGCCGGCATGCCGATGCGCGCCAAGTCGTCGCGCTCGAAGCGGCCGACGTCGAGCCTGTCCGCGTCCGGCAGCGCGTGCAAATCGAGATCGAGCAGCGCGCAGGCGGTGTATTCGACGGTGGCGAAGCCCTGGCCGTAGGTGCGCGTCGCCAGCAGCCGGTCGATCAGCGGCTGCGGCATCGGCTCGCCGGTCACGGCATGGCGCGCGTAGCGCTGCAAGATCTCCGGCACTTCCAGCCAGTGCTCGTAGAGCTGCGAGGGCAACTCGACGAAATCGCTCGGCACCGAGGTGCCGGCGATGAGCGGATAGGTCACGTTCGACAACAGCCCGTGCAGGCCGTGGCCGAACTCGTGGAACAGCGTGCGCGCGTCGTCGAATGACAACAGCGCCGGCGCGCCCGCCGCCGGCTTGGAGAAGTTGCAGACGTTGAGGATGATCGGCCGGATGTCGCCGGCGAGCTTCTCCTGATCGCGCAGCGAGGTCATCCAGGCGCCCGAATGCTTGGAGGCGCGCGCGAAATAGTCGCCGATGAACAGGCCGACGTGACGGCCGTTTTCGTCCTTCACTTCCCAGGCGCGCGCGTCCGGGTGATAGAGCGGCACGTTCGCCGGCGTGAAAGTCAAGCCGAACAGCCGGCGCGCGGTCTCGAAGGCCGCCTCGATCATGCTGGTCGAGCTGGAAATAGGGCTTGATCTCGGCCTCGTCCAAATCGAACTCGGCCTTGCGCCGCTTCTCGGCGTAATAGCGCCAGTCGTGCGGCGCCAGCGCGAAGTTGCCGCCCTCCTGCGCGATCATGGCTTGCAGCGCGGCGCGCTCGGCTTGCGCCTTGGCGCGGGCGCGCGTCCAGACGTTTTCCAGCAGCGCGCGCGCCGCCGCCGGCGTCTTGGCCATCTGGTCGTCGAGCCGGTAGTCGGCAAAGGTGGCAAAGCCGAGCAGCTTGGCACGCTCGGCGCGCAGCGCCACCATCTCGGCGATCAGCGCGCGGTTGTCGGTTGCCCCGCCGCTCTCGCCGCGGCCGGTCCAGGCCTGCAACGCCTTCTCGCGCAGGTCGCGGCGCGCCGAGAATTGCAGAAAGGTCTCGACCGAGGAGCGCGCCAGCGTAATGGCGTATTGGCCGGGCTGCCCGCGTTCTTCCGCCGCGGCGCGCGCCGCCGCGCGTGCGAAATCCGGCAGGCCGGCGAGGTCGCCCTCCTCCAGAATGAGCGCGTAGGCCTTCTCGTCGGCCAGCACGTTCTGCCCGAACTGCGTGCCGAGGCTCGCCAGCCGCTCGTTGATGGCGGCGAGCCGATCCTGCGCCGGCTGTTCGAGCGCACCGCCGGCGCGCACAAAGCGGGTGTGATAGCGCTCCAGAACGCGCGCCTGCTCGGCGTCAAGCCCAAGCGCATCGCGCCGGCGCCAGAGCTCGGCGATGCGGGCATAGAGCGCGCGGTTGAGATAAAGCGCGTTGCCGTGGCGGGCGAGCAGCGGCGAGACCGCGCGCTCGACCGCCTCGATTTCGTCCGAGGTGTCGGCGCCAGCCAGCACGAAGAACACGTTGGCGACGCGCTCGAGCGCGCGCCCGCTTTTCTCCAGCGCGACGATGGTGTTGTCGAAGTCCGGCGGCGCCGGATTGGCGGCGATGGCGTCGATCTCGGCGCGGTGCAGCGAGAGCGCGGCGTCGAAAGCGGGGCGGAAGTGCGCGGGCGCGATGGCGCCGAACGGCGGCAAGCCGAAAGGTCCGGTCCAGTCGGTCAACAGCGGATTTTGCGAGGCGGAACGCACGTTCGTCATGGCGTTCATCTAGACATGAACGCGCCTCTTGTCACCCGCGCAACGCGCGCAGCGCGTTGAAGATCACCGCGACGTCGATCGCCTCCTGCAGCAGCGCGCCCTCGACCGGCGGCAGGAGGCCGAACGCCGCCGCGAGCATGGCGGCGATCGAAAGGCCGATGCCGGCGACCACGCTTTGCAGCGCGATGCAGCGCGAGCGGCGCGCGATCTCGATCGCCGGCAGCACGCGGTCGAGCTGATCGACCAGCAGCACCACGTCGGCGGCTTCCGCCGAGGCGGCCGCGCCCTTGGCGCCCATGGCGACGCCGATATCGGCGGCGGCAAGCGCCGGCGCGTCGTTGACGCCGTCGCCGATCATCATCACCGGGCCGTTCTTGCGCTCCGACAGCACCGCCAGAATCTTCTGGTCGGGCGTGAGTTCCGAGCGCACCAGGTCGATGGACAGGCCGGCGGCGATCGACTGCCGCCACCTCGCGGCGGTCGCCGGTCGCCAGCACGATGCGTTCGATGCCGAGCGCGCGCAGCGCCTGCAGCAGATGCTTCGGTGCCGGCGCGCAGTTCGTCGGACGAGCATCAGCACGCCGGCGAGCTTGCCGTCGATCGCCGACCGCGACCGCGAGCGCGCCCGGGCGGCCGGCCCGTGCAGCAGCGCGGCGAGCGCGACGTCGCCGATCTTGCCGGCAACGAAATGCGGCCCGCCGACCGCCACCGCGCGGCCGTCGACGCGGCCGGCGATGCCCTCGCCCGGCGTCTCCACCACCTCGGTCGGGATCGCCAGCGGCAAGTCCGCTGCCGCGCGCCTCGGCGACGATGGTCTGGGCGATGATGTGCTTGGAGGCCTGGTCGAGCGAGGCGGCGATGCCGCAACAACTCGTCGGCGGCCATGCCGTCGGCCGGCTGCGATCGACACGATCCGCGCCTGGCCGATCGGTCAGCGTGCCGGTCTTGTCGATGCACGAGCGAGCGGACCTGCGCCAGCGTCTCGATCGCCTTGCCGCCCTTGATCAGAATGCCGAGCTTGGCCGCGCGCGACAGGCCGGCGACGATCGCGACCGGCACCGCCAGGATCAGCGGACAGGGCGTCGCCACCACCAGCACCGCCACCGCCCGGATCGGATCGCCGGTCATGAGCCAGGCCGCGCGCGGCGAGCGCCACCGTCACCGCCAGGAAGACGAGCGCGTAGCGGTCGGCGAGCCGCGACATCGGCGCACGCGAGCGCTGCGCGGCCTCGACCAGGCGGACGATGCCGGCATAGGTGCTCTCGGCGGCGCGCCGCGTGGCCAGCGAGATCGAAGGCCTCGCCGACATTGGTCGAGCCGCTCAGCACCGCCTCGCCGGCTCGAAGCTGCACCGGCAGCGATTCGCCGGTCAGCGCCGACTGGTCGAGCACCGCGACGCCCTCGGCCACCGTGCCGTCGACCGGCACCACGTCGCCACGCCGAATCAGCAGCCGGTCGCCGGGCGCGATCAGCTCGAGCGCGACCTCCTCCAGCCGCCCGTCGCGGTGGCGGATGGCCGTGCGCGGCACCCGCGACAGCAGCGCGGTCATCTCGCGCCGGGCCGCCCGCTCGGCGAAGCTCTCCAGGTACTGGCCGCCGGCATACATCAGGGCGACGATGGCGGCGGCGAGCGTCTCGCCCGAAGGCCAGCGCCGCGGTCATCGACAGCGCCGCGACGATGTCGAGCCCGACATCGCCGCGCCGCAGAGCTGGTCACAATCTCGACGAGGAGCGCGAGCAGCACCGGCAGCGTGACCGCCGCCCAGATCGCCGTCGACCAGGCGCCGTGACCCGCGAGGCTCGCGGCAAAGCCGGCGGCGAGCCCGAGCGCCGCGAGGCCGGCGAGGAACGGCCGGACAGTCTTGAGCGCGCTGTCGATGCATAGCGTCAACCTTCCGTCTCAGGCGGCGCGCCATGAGCAAGATCAAAGCGCCGGGCGATGCGCTCGCTATGGACTTGATCTGACGGCCGGATTCGAGCACATTGCGGCCGTCACAGGAGCCTCGCATGAGCACCGCACGCCCGCCGCCGCCGCATCGTCTGGCTCAACGTCGTCACGGTGGTATCAGCGCCGCCATCCTGATCGGCGCCGAGGTGTTCGGCGCCGCCTTCGCCGGCTCGTGGGCGCTCGCCACGCTGTTCGACCTCGGCGGCATCGGCGCGCGCGTGCTCGACGTCGTGTTCGATGCTCTGCGGCGTCGCCATCATGGTGCAGTTCGTCCGCTACGGCGCACCGCATCGAGCCGTTCACCGCGCGCGAGCTGAGCGCGGCGCAGCGGGCGCCGTCCGCAAAAAGTTAAGAAAGTTTTTGCGTGCGGCGAACTAATTCTCTTGCATCCCGCGAAAAAAATGTTATTTCGGAGCCTGCCCAATTTCGCACGTGCCTGTGGCCGTGTGTCGGTCGGTAGGTAGCGGGACAAGAGGCCCGCCAGCCGCCTGGAGAGAGAGCCAAAGCTCTCCAAGAAATCTGACCGGCAGCTGGAGGCGAAACCAGCACAGCCTGCTCTCAGCAGGCGACGCGGCTTAAAGCAACGACGATCGGGCTTCTCTGGTCTCTGCCGGTCTCCACCGCCGGCGCGGGTCACCGAAGAGGCTTGTTCATCTTGCCAGCAGTGCGGCGGGGTCTCCCCTCCAAGCCAAGGCAGCTATTGCGGTGTAAGAGTTTGCGGGCTGCGTGCGTCCCCATCGCGCACCGCCCTCCAACTCCTAAACCGCGACATGCGGACGGCTAAATCCGTCCCTTTGAGCTGGAGAATGCGCCAATGACCGAGCGCATCCGCGAATTCCTCCGTAAGCGTCGGGAGGAAGGCCCCTGCCTGGTCGTCGACCTCGACGTCGTCAAGGACAACTACAGCGCCTTCGCCAAGGCGCTGCCCGACACGCGCGTGTTCTACGCCGTGAAGGCGAACCCGGCGCCCGAAGTGCTCGCGCTGCTCGTCCAGGCTCGGCTCCTGCTTCGACACCGCCTCGATCCCCGAGATCGAGATGGTGCTCGCCGCCGGCGGCACGCCCGAGCGCATCTCCTACGGCAACACCATCAAGAAGGAGCGCGACGTCGCCCGCGCCTACGCGCTCGGCGTCCGCCTCTACGCGGTCGACTGCAAGGCCGAGGTGGACAAGATCGCCCGCTCGGCGCCGGGCTCCAAGGTGTTCTGCCGCATCCTGTCCGACTGCGTCGGGGCCGAATGGCCGCTGTCGCGCAAGTTCGGCTGCGAGCCGGCCATGGCGGTCGACGTGCTCGAGCACGCGCTCAAATCCGGCCTCGAGCCGCACGGCGTCTCGTTCCACGTCGGCTCGCAGCAGCGCAACCAGCACGCCTGGGACCGGGCGCTCGCCTCGGCGGCGGCCGTGTTCAAGGAGTGCGGCGAGCGCGGCATGAACCTGTCGATGGTCAACTTGGGCGGCGGCTTCCCGACCAAGTACCTGAAGAACGTGCCGACGGTGAAAACCTACGGCAACGCCATCTTCAAGGCGCTGCGCAAGCATTTCGGCAACCGCATCCCGGAGACCATCATCGAGCCGGGCCGCGGCATGGTCGGCAATGCCGGCACCATCGAGGCCGAGGTCGTGCTCGTGTCCAAGAAGAGCGAGGAAGACGACGTGCGCTGGGTCTACCTCGACATCGGCAAGTTCGGCGGCCTGGCCGAGACCATGGACGAGTCGATCCGCTACCCGATCAAGACGCCGCGCGACGGCGACGCCATCGGCGCTTGCGTGCTCGCCGGTCCGACCTGCGATTCGGCCGACGTGCTGTACGAGAAGGAGCCCTACATGCTCCCGGTCAGCCTGGAGATCGGCGACAAGGTGCTGATCGAGGGCACCGGCGCCTATACGGCGACCTACTCGTCGGTGGCCTTCAACGGCTTCTCGCCGCTGAAGACCTATCACATCTGACCCCGACGGCAAGCTTCGCCTCCCCCGCTCGCGGGGGAGGTCGACGCGCGAAGCGCGTCGGGAGGGGGCGCGCGCTTGTGCGCCAAACGCCGCCACCCCAACCCTCGCCCGCAAGCGGGGGAGGGAGCGGAAAGGTGAGGACGGCTCATGATCCAGATCCGCCACGAACGGCCCGGCGACGCCGAGGCGCGCGAGGCGCTGCTCGAGCAAGCCTTCGGCGCGGCGCGCGTCCGCAAGAGCCTCGCAGCGGCTGCGCGACGGCCGCCTGCCGGCCGAGGGCCTGTCCTTCGTCGCGACGGCGCGCGGGCGCCTCGCCGGAACGGCACGGCTGTGGGACATCGCCTGCGGCGCCGGCAAGCCGGCGCTGCTGCTCGGGCCGGTCGCGGTCGAAGCGGCGCAGCGCGGTCGCGGCATCGGCGCCGCGCTGGTGCGGCGCGCGATCGCCGAAGCGCGCCGGCGCGGCCATGGCGCCATCGTGCTGGTCGGCGACGCGCCCTACTACAATCGCTTCGGCTTTTCGGCGGCGAAAACGGGCAACCTGCGCCTGCCCGGCCCGTTCGAGCGCCATCGCCTGCTCGCCCTCGAGCTCGTCCCCGGCGCGCTCGACGGCGCCAAGGGCCTGCTGCGCGCCACCGGCCGGATGATCCCGCAGCCCGTCCGTGGCCGCCGCGGCCTAATCGCCAGTCAAAATGTCGTGGACGCCGCGCCCAAGTCGGCGCGGCTTGCCTTCCGTTTGTGCGCCGCGGCGGATATCACCGCTCACCAAAGGAGTTTTCAATGACCAATTGGCCAGTGCACGGGCGCATCGACGGGCCCATCGTGATGATCGGCTTCGGCTCGATCGGCAAAGGCACCCTGCCGCTGATCGAACGGCATTTCGGCTACGACAAGGCCCGCTTCGTGGTCGTCGACCCCGAGGACAAAGATCGCAAACTGCTCGACGAGCGCGGCATCCGCTTCATCCACCAGGCAGTCACCCGCCAGAACTACCGCACTTTGCTGACGCCCTTGTTGACCGCCGGCGGCGGCCAGGGCTTCTGCGTCAACCTGTCGGTCGACACCTCCTCGCTCGACATCATGGAGCTGTGCGACGAGATCGGCGCGCTCTACATCGACACCGTCAACGAGCCCTGGGTGGGCTTCTATTTCGACAGCAAGCTCGGACCGGAGGCGCGCTCGAACTACGCGTTGCGCGAGGCGACCATGACCGCCAAGCGCAGGCGCCGGCCGGGCAGCACCACCGCGGTGTCCTGCTGCGGCGCCAATCCAGGCATGGTGTCTTGGTTCGTCAAGCAGGCGCTGATCAACGTCGCCGGCGATCTCGGCCTCAAGGTCAAGGAGCCGAAGACGCGCGAGGACTGGGGCCGGCTTGCCAAACGCGCCGGCGTCAAAGGCATCCATATCGCCGAGCGCGATACCCAGCGCGCCAAGTCGCCGAAGCCGATCGAGACCTTCGTCAATACCTGGTCGGTGGAGGGCTTCGTCTCGGAGGGCATGCAGCCGGCCGAACTCGGCTGGGGCACGCACGAGAAGTGGATGCCGAAGAACGCCTATAAGCATAAGACCGGCTGCCAAGCGGCGATCTATCTGACGCAGCCGGGCGCCAATACGCGGGTGCGCTCATGGACGCCGACGGCGCGCGCGCAATACGGCTTCCTGGTCACGCACAACGAGTCGATCTCGATCGCCGACTACTTCACGCTGCGGCAGGGCCGCCGCGTGCTCTACCGGCCGACCTGCCACTATGCCTACCATCCGTGCAACGACGCGGTGCTGTCGCTGCACGAGATGTTCGGCCAGGCGGGCGAGCGCCAGCCGGCTATCCACATCCTGGACGAGCACGAGATCGCCGACGGCATCGACGAACTGGGCGTGCTGCTCTACGGCCACAAGAAGAACGCCTATTGGTACGGCTCGCAGCTTTCGATCGACGAGACGCGCAACGTCGCGCCCTATCAGAACGCGACCGGCCTGCAGGTGACGAGCGCCGTGCTCGCCGGCATGGTGTGGGCGCTGGAGAATCCGAAGGCCGGCATCGTCGAGGCCGACGAGATGGACTACAGGCGCTGCCTCGAGGTGCAGATGCCCTATCTCGGTCCGGTGATCGGCGCTTACACCGACTGGACGCCGCTCGCCGGCCGGCCCGGCCTGTTCCCGGAGGAGATCGACAAACGCGATCCCTGGCAGTTCAAGAACGTGCTGGTGCGCTGGTGATCCCTCCTTTTGCGGGCTTCAAAATGTTGTCTCTACCGAAATCAATGCAGGACAGCTACCACAGGTTTAATCTGCGATCGTAAGGGGCTCCATAACGCCTATCGACGCAAGACCGCTGTTCGGGCGGTCGCGGCGAGTGGGCTTCGCGGTCAAGAGCTAGTTGGCAAAATGAAGCTCATTATGACGCTGCTTGTCAGGGACGCGGAAAACCTCCTAGGCGAGAATTTGGAATTTCACATCCAGCAAGGCGTAAACTTCTTCATTATCACCGATAATCTCTCAGTCGACGGAACCAGTCGTATCATTGAAAAATACGTAGCCGCCGGCCGCGCCGAAAAAATCTGGCAGCCGGAGGATACCTTCAGCCAAGGGCGGTGGGTCACGCGAATGGCTCGCCGCGCGGCGACGGTGTATGGGGCCGATTGGGTTATCAACGGTGACGACGACGAGTTCTGGTCGGCTAAATCCGGCAGCCTCAACGATCTGCTCGGCAGCCTTTCACGTGAATATTCAGCTATTGAGGTCCCCCGACACAATCATCCGCCTATCGTGGCGCCGACTTCCGAACACTTTCTAGCGTCCATGGTTTATCGTGAGAACCGATCGCTGAATGCCCTCGGAGAACCTCTCCCACCGAAGATTATTCACCGTGCGTTTGCTGACATCGAAGTTGATCAAGGCAACCATGATATTCGCCGTTCGGGCGTTAGGATCGCTGCGCAACCGACAAGCGCGATCGCAATTTCTCACTTCCCGATCCGTGATTATCCCTCGTTCGAACGCAAGATTATCAGCGGCGGAGCTGCCTATGAGCGGAACACCGAGCTTGGGCCTGATGTGGGGCGTACCTGGCGCTCGCTCTACGCGCTCTGGCGTCAAGGTGGGCTAAAAGCCTGGTATGATCGCCAACTCCTCCACCCCGATCAGATCACCGAAGGATTGGCTGGCGGGAGGCTGATGAGAGATGAGTCCGTGCGGCGCGCCGTTGGACCGTGGCGACGGGATCAATGCAACAGCGAGGTGTGATCACGCTCGCGGATGCCAACTACTTCCCAGGCCTCGTCGGCTTGCACTCGTCGATTCAGACAAGCTGGCCCTGCCCGGTCGCTTGCTACGACATCGGGCTCACGCCGGAACAACGACGGGCGGCGCGCAGCCTTTCCGACCTCACCGTTCTCGACCTGCCGGACGACCCTCTGATTTCGGCTCTTGAAGAGGCGACCCGACACCGCAAGCCGCTTGCCAAGGCAGGCAAACGAATTTGGCCGCTGTGGATTTGCCCGCTTTTGATCCGTGCCGCGCCGTTTCGCGAAGTATTCTGGATTGACTGCGACATCCTCGTCCTGCGAGGTCTGGATGAACTGTTTGAGCGCCTCGCGGACGGACCGGTCTTCACGCCCGAGAACAAGGCGCCGCAGCTAACCCCAAATTCCCCGCGCCTCTACGAGCTTCTGCCGATCGCGCGGGCGTACGACCCGCGGGTTCCCACCGTAAACGCGGGTGTCTCAGGTTGGCGCAAAGACCGGGACGAAGCGGCACTGGCGGCCTACATCCGTCCTGTTGTCGCTGCTGCGCGGTTTCCTGAGATGATGGACGCCATCTCCTGGTGGGACCAAGGAGCCCTGATATGGGCGATCCAAAGTCTGGGATTGGAAGATCGCGTCTTGCAATCTCCGCTCTGGAACCTATGCGCGGAGCATATCGATTTGCCGCCCGAGATGTTGAAATGGGATCAAGACCTGAGCCGCCGGCTGCGTGCGGCGTTGCCAGATGTTCGCCTGCTGCACTGGAACGGACTGCCGGTGCCATGGATGTCGTGAAGTCAGGCAGTGCCGTCCGGGCCCGCCGCGGAGGAACGAAACGCGCGCGCAATGCTGCGAATCTTGCTCTCTTCCGCAAGAAGATGCGGTTTGAACAACCAGGCATAGAGCGGAATGAGCACCAGGAAGCTCAAGTCAACGCGTGCGGCATCCACGGCGAGCACGATTGGCCCCCACGCTTTATAGAAACTTTCCTCGACGAGCGGCAGATAGCTTTGACCTTGCGGCCTCAGCGCGGTCACAACGAACCCGCCCTGTAAAGTCCGGAACGCTTCGGATGCTAGATAGAGTCCCCCTAGCACCCAAAGGATCGGGCCGCCGCCGCTGGCCGCCACGGCGCCCACGAACGTTGCCGCCTCAATCGGCACCAACGCGAAGACGATAAAGCGCTCGAACGGCAAATGACCGAACTCATGCACCACCGTGGTCAGCCCCACTTGGCGATCGCGCTCGACCGTGTGCAGTTGGTGGGACAGGATCCCACGGACCCCCACCGCTGCGGACCAAATCAATACGCAGCCGCTCATCAGCGCGGATATTGGCGAAACTTCAAAATACTTTACGGTCAACAAGGCGAGGGCTGCGGGATAGACATGCGCGGCAAGGGCGTCGGCGGCGATGCCGAGCCATTTGCGTTCTTTGATTCGCAGGGGCGGGACGGAGTAAGCGAGCGGCAACAGCAGTTCGATGATGGTAAGCCCTGCGCCCCACGCTCCTGCCGCCAAAGTCGCCAGCATTTCGGTAGCGATCGCCGAGGCAATGACGATCTGCCTGACCCGCGGGGTGCCCAGCGCAACGGCGGCGTTGTGGCGCCCGGCACGCGCGTCCTCCTCGACGTCATAGAGGTCGTTGACGGCGTAACCGTAGTTGCCCACCGCGCACACTGTCAGCACGATAAGCACGACAGCAAGGGCGGCGTGGAAACTAAGCGAGGCACCATCGACAAGCAGCAACGCCAAAGTGACCGACAGCGGCACCTTGTTAAACCACCAGGCTCTGGCGCGAACCAAATACTGCGGCAGCATGACGTTTTCTTGCCGGTGACGCCCACGCCGGGCGCCGGCGAGGCATGCAGATGCAAAATGATATACACTTTTCGAAGTACCGCTGGAATTGCACCATGACCGACATTTCAGCAATCCGGCGCGCCGTCGAGATGGGCGTTGCCTTTCTCGAATCGGTACAGCTCCCCAGCGGCGAGATTCCGATCGAGTTATCGCCCATCCCGGAGATGACCGGCGATTGCGCTCCTGCGCCTGTCGTTTTTCCTGCGGCGATCGCAGCGCGAGCGTTGGCGATCACACCGGCTGCCGTACGCGTGCGATTTCGCGCTCTCGATTTCCTCCTGCGCGAAATGCATCCCGATGGTCTGTGGCGTCATCCGTCGAGCGCCAAACCCCAGCATTACGACACCCCCTTCGACGTCGATGATACGTCGATTGCTTCGGCAGCACTTGCCGCCGCCGGCCGGGAGATTCCTGACAATCGCCGAATGCTGGTCGCCAATCGCGAGCCCAACGGTCTTTTTCGCACATGGATCGTGCGATGGCGGCCCTATCCGCTCTTGACCCGCCGGTTCTTTCGGACCGTGGCGGAAACACGCGATGTCGATGCCGTGGTCAACGCGAATGTCGTTTTCTACCTCGGCGATTGCGAAGAAACCCGGCCGTCGATTGACGATATGCTCGATGTCCTCCGCGCCAATCGTGAAATGGCGTCAACCATTTGGTATGGAAGCCGCTTCACCGTCTGGTATTTTTTTTCGCAGGCGCTTCGCGAGATCGCACCCGAGGCGGGGGAGATGATCGTACCGCGTATTGAGGCCGCGGCTCCTGTCAACGCACTCGAGCTCGCGCTCGCGACATCGACATTGCTGATGTGGAATCGGATGCCTGATGTAGCAGCTCTGATCGAGGCCCAGCTTCGGTCGGGAGCTTGGCCGCGAGCTGGTTTCTATCACATGGGGCGACGGCGAACAGATCCTCAACCGAAGCCGCCTTGGTGGGGATCCGAGGCATTGACGACGGTATTTGCGGTCGAAGCTCTGTCGCGCCGACTCCTCGCAGAAAACGCCTAGGCCGCAAACTACGGAAGTGCAGGGATGCGTTTTGCGCCGCTGCCTGGACGTTTAGATGCCCTATCTCGGCCCGGTGATCGGCGCTTACACGGACTGGACGCCGCTCGCCGGCCGTCCCGGCCTGTTCCCGGAGGAGATCGACAAACGCGATCCCTGGCAGTTCAAGAACGTGCTGGTGCGCTGAGCGCCTCGAGACATCGGCAGAATGTGAAGCGGGCGGCCCAGCAAGGCCGCCCGTTCGCTGTGCGCTACCGCGGTTCGTCCGGCTTCTTCGGTGCCGCCCCGGGCGTGGGCTTTGCCGGCGGTGCGGCCGCCGGCGCTCGTTGCTGCGGTCGTGCCTGTGGCGGCGGCGGCGGGGGTGGCGGGGCCACATGCGGCGGCGCGACGTTACGCGGTTGCGGCGGAGGCGGCGGTGGTGGCGGAGGCGGCGGCTTCGGCGGGGCTGCGCCGGCCGGCGGCTTCGGTGGCGCGACATTTGCCGGTGGCGCGGGCGGTGGCACCACGCGCGGTTGCGCCTGCGGCGGCGGTTGCACCACCCGCGGCTGGGCTTGTGGTTGCGCCTGCGGCGGCGGGCCCGGGGGCTTGGGTTGCGGCGCGACATTGCCCGCGGGCGGCGGGGTCGGCGATGGCCTCACTTGCGGCGGCGGTCCACCCGGCGGCTGCGGCGGCGCGCCGGCGGGCGGCGCCACCGTTGTGCCTTGCGCGGCGCGCGGCACGTGCGGGCCGAGCCGGCCCGGCTCCTTCTTGTTGAGCGGCTGCGGCGCCGGCACGCCGGCGGTCGGCTGGATGGCGACGGTCGTGCGTTGCACGGTGATCGGCGCGCTGCGCTTGACGGCACCCTTGATGCGCAGGTCTTCCTTGCGCACCGTCACGGCACCCTGCACGCTGGTGGTGCGGCTGAACACGCGCGGGCGCACCTGATAGGCGTGCAAGGCGACATGCGTGCGGCCGGCGATAAAGCCGGGCGCGAGCCCCGGATTGACCCAGATGCGCCGGCCCTCGACGTGTACCGGCCGGTTGACGATGCGGGTCGAGCGCAACAGCGCGATGCGGCGGTCGCGCGGGTAGTAATGCGTGCGCAGGCGCTCCTCGCCCATGTAGCGCAGCGGCACGAAGGCCCAGAATTCCGGTTGCTCCTCGTATACGTCGATCGCGTCGTCCGGCGGCAGCGGCGCCCAGCCGACTTCGTCGCCGCCATAGCGCCAATCCACCCAGGCCGGCGCCCAATCGTCGCCGCGCACCCAGAACCAGCCGATTTCGCGGTCAAAGCCCCAGCGTCCGTAGTGATAGACAACCCAGCCCCAGTCGTCCTCGCTTTCGTCCGAGATCCAGTACCAGCCCCAATCGTCGGTATAGACCCAGTGGCCGTATTCATAAGGCCGCCAATCGGGCGGTACGCCGTCCGGCACCCAGACTTCGCCATAGCGCGCATGACGCACCCAATGGCCGTAGTTCTCGAGCGCCTCTTGCATTTCGTCGGCGCTCTGCGCCATCGCGGGCGTCAGCGAAGCGGCGACCAGCGGCACGGAAATACCGCCGCCGATGAGCGCGAATGCCGTCAGCCCGCCAATCAGCAGGCGCCGGAGCGAAAACCGGGTGATCATCTTGTGTCCCCCTCTGTCCTAGGACGCAGGCAAACTCCGTGGGAACCCAGGAGTTCCATGTCGTCAGTACCATGGAACGGGCAAGCTGAACGGCAGCCGAATTGTTCGGGCGCAATCCCGCCGCAATTAGAGGCGCAACAGGCCCGCCGCACCCGTCTCGGTGCCGAAGGCAAGGCTCTGCCCGGCGGCGTCCCAGCCCAGCGCGCCGACGGCGTTGCCATCGGCGGCGCGCGCCTCGATCAGGGCGCCGTCGTCGAGCCGCACCAGCGTGACCGCCCCGTCGGCCGTGCCAATCGCGGCGACCGGCTGGCGCGGATGGCAGGCGACTACGGCGACGCGCGCCTCTCCGCGCGCCAGGATGGTCGGCTGCCGGCCCATCGGACCGTTCTTGCCGTCGAACGGCCAGAGGATGAGCTGCTCGGAGCCGGAGGTGGCGAGGAAGTTGCCGTCCGCGGTCCAGGACAGCGAGCGCACGCGCGCCGAATAGCCCGACATGCGCATGTGCTGGCCGTCGGAAAGCCGCCAGCCGTGCAGCATCGGCTCCTGCATGGCGGTGACCAGAAAGCGGCCGTCCGGGCTGAAGGCGGCGGCGAGATGCGAGCCCTTCCATTCGAGCTTTTGCGGGGCGGCGCCCGGCGCGTTGGGAAACCAGAGCGTGGCGCCGTTGTAATGCGCGATCGCAAGGCGGAAGCCCTTGGGCGCGAAAGCAAGGCCGGCAACGGTCGAGGGCGCCGCAAAGCTGCGTTGCTCGCCTTTGCCGGTGAGCACATGCGCGACTTTGCCGGCCGACCAGGCGACCGCGCCGTCGGGGCCGAGCGCGACCTGGTCGATCCAGCGCTGCTTGTCGTCGGCGGCGAGTTCTTTGTGCGCGCCGTCGGCGGTGGTCGCAATCAACCGGCCGTCATCGCCGCCGGTGACGATGCGTGTGCCGTCGCTGGCGCTCGCCAGAATGCCGCCGGCGTGGATAGCGACGCGCCGCTCGCCGTCGTCCGACGCAAACAACAACGCTTCCTCGCCGAGCACGAAGACCGCCGTCGCGCCGAGGAAATGCACGCCGACCACCGCCGCGCCTGCTTCGATTGCGCGCACGCGGCCGGCGAGGGAGGGAAGCGAGGTGGTATGGAGGACATCGTTCTATGCGGTCATTGCCGTTTGTCTCGCTGTCATCCTCGCGAAGGCGGGGACGCATAAGCCCCGACCTCACGAATGAATCGCAGCAAGACCACCATCTTCTTCGCCAAACCGAACCGACACGGCGTATGGGCCCCGCCTTCGCGGGGACGACAGAAATCACGCCACGCAAGCCTCGAAACCGGCGCGGATTTTCTCCTCCGGCAGATTGCGGCCGATGAACACGGCGCGGCTGTCGCGCTGCTCGTCGGGCGCCCAGGGCCGCTGATGGTCGCCGTCCAGGATCATGTGCACGCCCTGGAACACGAAGCGCTCGGGATCGTCCTTGAACGAGAGGATGCCCTTGCAGCGCAGGATGCTCGGCCCGTCTTTAGCGACCAGGTCCTGGATCCAGGGAAAGAACTTGTCGGGGTCGAGCGGCTTGTCGGTCTTCAGCGACACCGATTGCATCTCTTCGTCGTGATAGTGCTTGAGACCTGCGCCATGATGACGATGGTCGGCGCCATGATCGCCATGGCTATGAACATGATGATGAGCGTGGTCATGGTCGTCAGCCTCCAGGAATTGCGGCTCGATGTCGAGGATGCGGTCGAGGTCGAAGGCGTTGCGGCCGAGCACCTCGTCGAGCGCGATTTTGGCGCGCTCGGTGCGGTGCAGCCGCGCGTAAGGATTGAGCCCGCGGATGCGCGCTTCCAGCTCGGCGAGATCGCCCGCCGACACCAGGTCGGTCTTGTTGAGCAAAATGACGTCGGCAAAGGCGATCTGGTTCTTGGCCTCGGGCGCGTCCTTGAGCCGGTCCTTCAGCCACTTGGCGTCGGCGACGGTCACCACCGCATCGAGTTTGGTCTTGGCGCCGACCTGCTCGTCCATGAAGAAGGTCTGCGCCACCGGCGCGGGGTCGGCGAGGCCCGTCGTCTCGACGATGATGGCGTCGAACTTGCCTTTTCGTCGCATGAGCCCGTCGATGATGCGCACCAGGTCGCCGCGCACGGTGCAGCAGATGCAGCCGTTGTTCATCTCGAACACTTCCTCGTCGGCGTTGACCACCAGCTCGTTGTCGATGCCGATCTCGCCGAATTCGTTGACGATGACGGCGTATTTCTTGCCGTGCGGCTCGGACAGGATGCGGTTGAGCAGCGTGGTCTTGCCGGCGCCGAGATAGCCGGTGAGCACGGTGACGGGGATTTTGGCGGGCTGCGGGGTCGTCATAGACAGGCGGGCTCCTTGCGCCGCTGATATAGGCGGTCCGCTTTGGGAGCACAACGATAGGTCTCGTCATGCGCCGCCGGTTTTCGGCAGCTTGACCGCATGCAGCGCGGTCGCCTTCGGCGGCACGGCGTCGTTGGAATGGTCGGTGTGATAGCCCTCGCCCGGAATGTAGACGCGGCCGTCTTCGAGTTTGTCCTGATTGGAGATGTAGTGGATCGCCGGACAATCCGGCACCGCGAAGCGCGAATTGTGCTGCGGGAAGATCTCCCCGAAGATCTGCATCGCCGCGAGAAATTCCGGCGCGCTCAAGTGCTGGTCGCGGATGCACAGCACCGCATGATCGTCGAAGGCCCGGTTGAGCGCGGCACGCGTGGCTATGTCGGGCGCCTGGCGCAGATCGATGCCGCGAATTTCAGCGCCGGTGTGCGGCGACAAAGGCTCGAGCGAAAAGGAATGCGCGGCTTGATCCACGGACGTCTCCCGGCAGCGCAACTCTGTCATTCGAATTCCGGAACTTCAATCGCCCTCGCGGCTCACCCCTCCTGCGCGCTGTGTTGGAGCCGCTATGCGACGGCGCTCAAGCAGGCAATTTCAGCAGTTTGGCCGCGTTCAGCCCGGCGATCTTGTGGCGGTCGCCGTCGCTGATGCCTGCGCCATCGAGCCAGGCAACGCCCCGCCCGATGTCCTGGAAAGGATAATCGATCGAGAAAAGGATGCGGTCGGAGCCGACCTCCAGCATCGCGCTCAGCAAAGTCTGGGTGCGGAAATTGCCGGCCGTGGTCAGAAAAAAATTCGCGGCCAGGTAGGCCGCCATCGGCTTTGCCGCGGGAATGCCGCGCGGCGCCCGCTTGAGGCGCTGGTCGAGCCGCCACACGCTGTAAGGCAGGCCTTCGCCGAGGTGCCCGAGGATGATCTGCAGCCGCGGATAGCGGTCGAACAATCCGCTGCCCATCAGGCGCAGCGCGTGCATGGCGGTCTCGACCCCGAAGGCCCATGCCGGGCCCTCGAACCATGGGTGGCCTTCGTAATCGCGCGTGCGGCTGGGCAAGGGGTCGCGCGGATGCAGATAGAACGGCACATCCAAGGCTTCCACCTCCGCCCAGAACGGCCAGATAGCGCGCGTCGTCGTAATAGAGCGCGGCATCGCCCAGCTGCGAAAATCCGTTGACGAGCGCGCCGACGAAGCCAAGCTCCTTGACGCAACGTTTCAGTTCGGCCGCCGCCGCATCCGGATCCTGCATCGGCAGCGCCGCCAAACCGGCGAAGCGCGTTGGATGTTTGGCGATCCGTTCGGCCAGCCGGTCATTGGCTTTGCGCGCGAGCGCGATCGCGCGCGCCGGATCGGAGATGCCTTGTACCGCCGGCGCATTGAGCGAGAGCACCGACACGGCGATGGAATGCTTGTCCATCTCGGCGAGACGTTCGCCATCGATATCGATCAAGCGCCGCTCGAGCTGCGGCCAGGCGCCATCGGCGGCATAAGTGCGCCGAATCGGCGAGCGTTTCCGGCAAGGCAAAATGCTCTTCAAGAACAATCTTGGCCGGCATTTGCGAAGCGGCTATTTCGGCTGGATGCCGGCGGCGCGGATGACGTCGCCGTATTTCTTCTGATCGGCGAGCATCTGCGCGCGAAACTTGTCGCCGCTGCGAAAATCGAGAGTGTAGCCGAGCGTCGACAGGCGCTCCCGCACGTCGGCGAGCGCGGTGACTTCGTGCGATGGCTTGCGCCAGGCGGGCGACGATTTCCGGCGGCGTGCCGGCCGGCGCGGCAACCCCGACCCACAGCGTGACGTCGAAGCCGGGCACCGATTCGGCGGCGACCGCGATCCCGGGGAATGCATCGAGACGCCGCGGCGCCGACAGCGCCAGCAACTTCGCCTTGCCCTGCGCGACCAAAGGCATGACGTTGAGCGGCACCGCCCAAACCAGCGGAATTTGCCCGTTGATGAGATCGGTCACCGACGGCGGCGTGCCGCGATAAGCCACGTGCACGATATCGATGCCGGCGGCGTGGTTCAGCATCATGCCGCCAAATGATGCGGCGAGCCGACGCCGGGCGTACCGACCGAGAGCTTGCCGGGATGCGCTTTGCTGTAGGCGACCAGTTCGGCGACATTACCGACAGGCAAAGATGAATTGGCGAACAGCCCGAGGTAATTGGTCGCGACCATGGCGACCGGGCTGAAATCTTTTTCGACCTGGAAGGGAACGTTCTTGTGCAGCCATTTGGCCATGACCGACGACGCTTCGATCACCAGCAGCGTGTATCCGTCCGGCGCGGCGTGAGCGACGGCGGCGGTACCGACGATGCCGCCGCCGCCGGGCCTGTTTTCGACCACGACCGGCTGGTGCATTTTGTCCTGGAGCTTGGCGGCCAAAACCCGCGCGACGATGTCGATGCCGCCGCCAGGGGCAAACGGCACGATCAAGGTGACGGGCCGCGCCGGATAAGCGGCAGGCTGACACAGGGCCGGCGACGGGAGCGAGCCCGAGGCCGCAAAGGCGATGCAGGCCGCGAAGATTGACGCTATGGCGCTTGGTTTCATGGCCTTCACCCCGAGCAGTTGCATGCCGGTTTGCGGCGATTGCCTTGCAAGCCGCGATTGTAATTCTGGGCCCTTCTTGTATTATTTAAAAATTCTATTTTACGAGATCCGGTTAGCCATTTAGCTAAGGGCCGCCGATGCAGTGGACCGACCGCCTCGGCTATCGCCTGAAGCTGCGCGATCTGCACATTCTGCTGGCGGTGGTGGAAAGCGGCAGCATGAGCAAGGCCGCGCAACGCCTCGCGGTCTCTGCCCCGGTCGTTTCAAAGGCCGTTGCCGACATCGAGCACACCTTCGGCGTACGCATGTTGGATCGAACGCCGCAAGGCGTCGAACCCACTTCTGCATGGCCGCGCGCTGCTCGACAGCGGCATTGCCGCCTTCGACGCGCTCAAACAAGGCGCAAGGCAAATCGAATTTCTTTCCAATCCGACAGTCGGCGAAGTACGCGTCGGATGCAGCGAGCCATTCGCGGCAGGGCTGTTGCCCGCCATCGTCGAGAAAATGGGCCGACAATATCCCGGCATCGTTTGCCACGTCGTGCAAACGCCGTCGGCGCCGACGCTGGAATTTCGCGAACTGCGCGAACGCCGCGTCGATCTGGTGGTCGCGCGTTTCGACAAGTCGATCGCGGAAGACCTCGAGGCCAAGGTTCTCTATCGCGAGCAGGTTTACGTCGTGGCGGGACGGCGCAGCAAATGGGCGCGGCGCCGCCGCATCGCCCTCGCCGAGCTTGTCGATGAGCCCTGGCTCATGACGCCGGCCGACACCTTGCCGACATTGCTGTTCGAGCGGGCGTTTGAACGTTGCAACGTCGCGCTGCCAAAGCCGGCGGTCGTTTCGCTCTCGATCCACCTGCGCAACGCGCTCCTGCCAAGCGGACGTTATCTTGGCGTGCTGCCGGGGTCGTTGCTGCGCTACGGTGTCCTGCGCGGCAAAGTAAAGGTGCTGCCGGTCGAGTTTCCGGCCGACAGCGGCCCGGTCGGAATCATCATGCTTAGGAACCGCAGCGTGAGCGCGACCGCCAAATTGTTCATCGACGCCGCGCAAAAACTCGCCGAGCCGCTGTGCGCTGTGCCGGCAGCGCCGAGGGTGCTCCCGCGCCACTGATGGAGCCGGCCGGCTTCTGCGCGCCGCGCCTTCTTGATGCGCCGGCCGAGCCGCCACACATTATAGGGGAGCCTTCTCTGCGGTTCCCGGGATGGGGACGCCGAGATGCGGACCGGGACCGAGCCATGACCAAGACTTTCAAGGTGGGCGACCACGTAAGCTGGAATTCGGAAGCCGGGCGGGTGCGCGGAACCATTGTCAAAGTGCATCGCCGCAACGTCCATTACAAAGGCTACGTCCATCACGCCACGGCGGACGAGCCGCAATTCGAAATCAAAAGCGACAAGACCGATCATGTCGCCTTGCATAAGGCGGCGGCGTTGCGACGGCTCGGCTGACGGCCGGGCGCGAATTCGAAAGTATGCAAAGCATGGCGCTGCCGTTCTTCACGATCGGCCATTCGACCCGGCCGATCGGCGAGTTCATCGACCTGCTGAGGACTGCGGAGGTCGGCCTCGTCGTCGACGTGCGCACGGTGCCGCGCTCGCGCACCAATCCGCAGTACAATCGCGAAACCCTGCCCGGATCATTGTCGGATTTTCAAATCGCCTATGATCATATCGCCGAGCTTGGCGGCCTGCGCCCGCGCGCGCGTGATATCGCGCCGGACGTCAACGGCTTCTGGGAGAACCAGAGCTTTCACAACTACGCCGACTATGCGATGGGCGGCGCGTTTCGCTGCCGGCCTCGCCAAGTTGCGCGAATTGGGCAGCGCGCAACGTTGCGCCGTGATGTGCGCGGAGGCGGTGTGGTGGCGGTGCCATCGAAGGATCATCGCGGACTATCTGCTCGCCGCCGGCGATCAGGTGTTTCATATCCTTGGACCGAAATCCGTCGCGCCGGCAAAACAAACGCCGGCGGCGCGACCCGGACCGGGAGGAACGTTGATCTATCCGGCTTTGGCGCACGTCCGCTGGCCGACCATGACGGGCCGGTCGTGTTAGGCTCACCGCCATGGCCGCCTCCTCCGACAAACCCCTCCCCGCCATCGGCGTCTACTGGATCGAGGAGGCCGACTATGCGGCGGCGCTCGCGACCTTCGACGACGGCGACACGCTGCCGCGCAGTTGGGCTGCGTGGCTGAAAATGGCCGAGGAGATGAAGAAGGGTCTGGAGGCCTACGGCCATCCCGTGATGAAGGTGCGCATCGACCCCGCAACCTTCCCGGCCTGGTGCGCCGCCCACGGCGCCACGCCCGGCCGGCAGGGGCGCAAGCTGTTCGTCGCGGCGGCGGTGAAAGAACGCTATGGCGATCAGAGTTGAGCGGCGGGCGCTTTACGCGCGTCTGCGCGTTTTAAGAGATTAGCCGTAAGCTTGCTGTAGACTCTCCGGCCATGATTCGTGGTCGAGGGAGCGCTCGCTTGGCAAAATCCGTCACTTTATGGTCCTGCTGGGCGGCGCTGGCCGCTGGGCTGGCGCTCTGGCTGGGATCGGCGGCGCCGGCGGCGGCCGAGGGTTTCTTTTTCTTCTTCAATCAGCCGTACCACAGCTATTCGAACCCGGAACTCGCGCGTCCGGCCAAACCGCATCGCAAGCGGCCGCACGCACCGCACCGCGAGCACGACGCCAAGCACGCGCGGCCGCCGGCCGTCGGCCCGTTCCAGGTCGTCGTCGAAATCGCCAGCCAGCAGATCGCGATCTACGGCCAGAACGGCTTCATCGCGCGCGCGCCGATCTCCACCGGCATGCCCGGGCATCCGACGCCGCTCGGGGTGTTCACCGTGCTGTCGAAAGCCAAGTGGCACCAGTCGAATATCTACAGCGGCGCGCCCATGCCCTACATGCAGCGCATCACCTGGTCCGGCATCGCCATGCATGCCGGACCGCGGCCCGGCTATCCGGCTTCGCACGGCTGCATCCGCCTGCCGGAGGAGTTCGCCATCTGGCTGTTTCACACCACCAAAGTCGGCGCGCGCGTGATCGTGACGCGCGAACCGGCGGCGCCGGTCGAGATCGCGCATGCCAAGCTGTTCGTGCCGGAACAGCCGGTGGCGCGAGCGGAGCCCGCTTCCGAGCCGACCAAACTCGCCGCCGCGGCGACCGCCGAGGCCAGCGACGCCACGCCGCCGACCGCGAAGCCGGTACGACCGCAGCCGATCTCGGTGTTCGTCAGCCGCAAACAGGGCCGTGTCTTTGTGCGCCAGGGTGGCAAGCCGCTGTTCGACATGCCGGCGACCATCGCCGAGGCGGAGCGCCCGCTCGGCACCCATGTGTTCACCGCCATGGGCTTGCAGGACGACGGCAAGGCGATGCGCTGGACGGTGGTGTCGATCCCGAGCGGCTACCGGCACGTCCGCCACGCCAAGCGCAATAGCCGCAAGCTCGCCGAGAGCGAGCCGGCCGCGCCGGCGGCGTCGAGCGCCGCCGAGGCGCTCGACCGCATGACGCTGCCGCCGGAGGCGGTCGAACGGATCTCGGCGCTGCTGGTGCCCGGCTCCTCGCTGATCGCGTCGGACAATGCGCTGAGCGACGAAACCGACGCCGACACCGACTTCATCGTGCTGACGCCCTGACGCGCATTGAGGTCAGGGCGATCGCCTTTCCATAAAAAGTGGCCGGACGCGGATTGCTCCGCGCCCGGCCAACTCACACTCACTCACGGGACGTTTAGTCGCAGGTGCGATGCGTCCGCCAGATGACGCGGCCGTGGTGCGTCACGATGCGCTCACGCACCGTGCGGCACTCCGGCGCCGCATAGGCGTAGTCGCGATAGTAGCGGTGGTGGCGATAGCCCCAATAGTCCGGGCCGACGCCGACGCCCACCGGGCCAACCGCCACGCCCACGCCACCCGGGTCCGCGCCCAGATAGACCTGCGCGCTGGCGGGAGTTGCCGCCGCGCCGATCAGCGCCAACGCCGCAGCCGCGATAAGAATGCGTTTCATGATTGACCTCCTCTGCTGGGGGATCAACGCGCGGCCGCGCGCGGTCGTTTCGTTTTATTACGAGGATTTAAGGTTCCGGGAACTCGGGGATTTTAAGCCTGCAGCACCGTCACATGGGCGCCGACCGGAACCCGGTCGTAAAGGTCGATGATGTCCTGGTTGAACAGGCGAATGCAGCCGGACGAAACGGCGTGGCCGATGCTCTCCGGCTCGTTGGTGCCGTGCAGGCGGAAGAAGGTGTCATGGCCGTCGCGGTAGAGATAAAGCGCGCGCGCGCCGAGCGGGTTGTCGATGCCGCCGTCGAGCCCGCCGGCGTAAGGCTTGTAGCGCGGCATGGCGGCGATCATGTTGGCGGTCGGCGTCCAATGCGGCCACTTCTCCTTGCGGCCGATGATGGCGCTGCCGCGGAATTGCGTGCCCTCGCTGCGGCCGACGCCGACGCCGTAGCGCAGCGCGCGGCCGCCCGCCTGCACCAGATAGAGCCGGCGCTGCGGCACGTTGACGACGATCGAGCCCGGCTTCTCCTTGCCGCGCCAGGCGACCTCGCTGCGCAACAGGCTCGAGTCGACGGTCGTGATGTCGACCGCCGGCACGATGAAGCCGCCGTCGCTGACGCTGCCGTAGCCGCCGGTCAGAAAGCCGCCGCCGGCGCAGCCCGCCAGCACCAGCGGCAGACCGGCCACGACGGCGCGCCGGCTGAGCGCGCCGGTCCGGTCGCTCGTAGCTGGTGCGGAATTGGGGTGGGGACGCTGACGCATGGACGTACCGATGTTCGCGCCATTGTGCGCAGCACGGCCGCGTCACGCAACAGACACCTCAGCCGGGATCACGCATGATTTGCTCGACCACCCAATTGGCGGAGGTGGTCTTGATCCAGGTGAGGGCGTCGTACTGGGTGCGGAAACCGGTGAGGACGTCCTTCTTGCCGGACGGCCAGTTCACGAAGACGCACCAGTCCTGACCGAGCGGATCCGGATTGGGCCGGGCCTCAAAGGTAGGGTTCGAATCGGACATGTACTTTCACATCCTGATATTTTCGCGCCCAAGTTCCAATAGACCGGGGTTGAAATCGACAAGCACCGTCTTGCTGCCGATATGTTATAATGTTACATCTCTGCCGTGCGCATGCCCTTCAAAATCTGTTTCGCCGCCGCCCTGGCGCTGGGGATACCGGGCGCGGCGGCCGCCGTCCCCCTCACGCTGGTGGCGGCGGAGAACGTCTATGGCGGGGTCGCGCGTGAGATCGCCGGCGGCACGGTCGAGGTCGTCAGCATCCTGAACAATCCGGAGCAGGATCCGCATCTGTTCGAGTCCTCGCCGGCGGCGGTGCGCCAGGTTGCCGACGCGCGCATCGTGATCCTCAACGGCGCCGGCTACGATCCCTGGATGGCGAAGCTGCTGGCGGCGGCGCCGCGGCCGGGCCGCACCGTCATCGACGTCGCCGACCTGATGGGCAAGAAGGCCGGCGACAATCCGCACTTGTGGTACGACCCGGCGACCATGCCCAAGGTGGCGGCCGCCATCGCCGCTGCGCTCGCCAAGGCCGATCCCGATCGCGCGCCCGATTATGCGGCGCGGCTCAAGACCACGCTCGCCGCGCTCGCCCGGGTGCAGGCACGCGCCGCCGCCCTGCGCGCCAAATGGGCGGGCACCGCCGTGACCGCGACCGAGCCGGTGTTCGGCCCGATGGCCGACGCGCTCGGGCTGACCATGCGCAACCAGCGCTTCCAGCTCGCGATGATGAACGACACCGAGCCGAGCGCGCGCGACGTCGCCGCCTTCGAAGACGACCTGCGAGGAGCGCCGCGTGCAAGGCGCTGATCTACAACAAGCAGGTCTCCTCCAAGACCGCCCAGCGCCTGATCGAGATCGCGCGCAAGGCCAAGGTGCCGGTGGTGGCGGTGACCGAGACGCAGCCGGCCGGCCTGTCGTTCACCGACTGGATGCTGGGCGAGCTGGACGCGCTCGATAAAGCCCTCGCCGAAGCAAAGTCATGAGCGTCATCGAGCTCGAGCGCGCGACTTTGCGCATGGCCGGCCGCGTCGTGCTCGACGCGGCGAGCTTCGCGATCGAACCCGGCGAATTCATCGGCGTGCTGGGACCGAACGGCGCCGGCAAAACCACGCTGATGCGCGCCATCCTCGGCCTCTGCCCGCCGAGCGCGGGCGCGCTACGCGTGTTCGGCGCCAGCCCGCGGCGCGGCGACCCGGCGATCGGCTACCTGCCGCAGGTGCGCACGGTGCTGCCCGATCTGCGCGTGCGCGGGCGCGATTTCATCGCCTCATCGCTCGACGGCGAGCGCTGGGGCCTGCCCTGCGCACGGTGCCGGCGATGCCCGCGCCATCGACGCCGCGCTCGACCTGGTCGGCGCGCGCGACCTCGCCCGCCGCGCGCTCTCCGACCTGTCGGGCGGCGAGCGGCAGCGCCTATTGCTGGCGCAGGCGCTGATCGGGCAGCCGAAGCTGTTGCTGCTCGACGAGCCGCTGATCAGCCTCGACGCGCGCCACCAGGAGGTCGCGATCGACGTGGTGCGCCGGGTCTGCCGCGAGCGCCGCGTCACGGTTTTGTTCAGCGCGCACGAACTCAACCAGCTGCATCGGCACGCTCGACCGCGTGCTCTATCTCGGCAACGGCCAGGCCGTGCTCGGCGCCGTCGACGAGGTCATCACCGCGCCGGTGCTGTCGCGGCTCTACGGCGCCGACATCGACGTGGTGCGCGCCGGCGGGCATATCTTCGTGCTGTCGCGCGGGCGCGAGGTCGAGCACGGGGCGCACCAGCACGACCACGATCACGGCCACCATCATCATTGACATGTTCGCATACGAATTCATGATCAACGCCTTCGCCGCCGCCGGCATCGTGGCGGTGGTGTCGGGCGTGGTCGGCTATTTCCTGGTGATGCGCGGGCAGACCTTTGCCGGCCACGCGCTCTCGCATATCGGCTTTGCCGGCGCGACCGGCGCCGGGCTGATCGGGCTGGCGCCGCTCTGGGGTCTCGTCGGCTTTACGCTCGCCGCCGGCGTCGCCATGGGCCTGTTGAGCGAGCGCATCAGCAATCGCGACGTCGCCATCGGCGTGGTGCTGGCGCTGGCGCTCGGCTTCGGCCTGTTGTTCCTGCACTACCACACCGCCTTCGCCACGCAGGCGACCGCGCTGCTGTTCGGCAACGTGCTCGCCGTCGACCGCGGCATGATCGCGACGCTCGCCGCGCTCGGTTTCATCACGCTCGCCGCGCTGGCGGCGATCATGCGGCCGCTGATCTTCGCCTCGCTGCAGCCGGAACTGGCGGAGGCCAAAGGCGTGCCGCTGCGCTTCCTCTCCACCGTCTTCCTCGCCATCGTGGCGCTGGCGGTGTCGGCCTGCGCGCAGATCGTCGGCGTGCTCTTGGTGTTCACGCTGATGGTCGGCCCGCCGGCGGCGGCGCAGCGCCTGACCACGGGCCTGTGGAGCGGGCTTGCGCTCGCCGCTGGCCTGGCGCTCGCCGAGGCCTGGCTCGGCATTACGATCGCCTTCTACAGCGACTGGCCGGTGAGCTTCTGCATCGCGCTATTGAGCGCTTTCGGCTACTTCGCCGCGCTGGCGGCGCCGCGCGCTACGGCTGCGCCAGCAGCATCGCGCTCGCCGCCGCGATGAACGGCAGCGGCAGCGACACCGCCGCGCGCAGCCAGACCAGCCGCGCCGGCATCAGCGGCGCCTCCCACATCACCAGGCGGTGCACGGCGTAGAGCGCCCAGGCGGTCGAATAGGCGATCACCTGCGGCGCGCCGGCGCCGCTCTTGAGCATGGCGGCGCCGATGGAAAAGCCGATCACCGGCCCGCCCGGCGTCAGCGCGCCGGCAAGCGTGGCGATGACCACGCCGAGCAAGCCCGAGCCCGGCCCGAGCCAGGGGCCGATGGCGTCGCGCGGCAGCGCTTCCGCCACGAAGCCCGAGCCGATGACGCCGATGGCGATGCGCGGCAGCAGCCGCAGGAAGTCGATGGCGCCGTCGCGCGCGCCCGTATGCAACAAGATGCGCCCGCGCAGCGCGGCCAAGAACGCCAGGGTGCCCACCACCGCCCAGAGCAGAATGTCGACGGCCAACGTCATGAGATGCGCGCCAACCCCGTTTTTACGGCGACGCGCGCGAGCAAGCCGGCGAGGATGGGCAGCGGCAGCGCTTCGGCGATGCGCCAGAGCACGAAATGCGCCCCGAAGAACGGCAACTCCCACACCAGCGCGCGGGTGTAGCCGCACAGCGTCCAGCAGGTAATGAAGGCGACCACGGCGCCGGCGTCGGCGCCCATCAAGAGGAAGGCGCCGGCCACCGGATAGATGGTGATCGGGCCGCCGGGCAAAATGAAGCCGAACAGCGCGGCGATCAGCAGCCCGGCGAAGCCCGATTCATGACCGACCCAGCGCGCCACCAGTTCGCGCGGCAGGATGAGCGTGACGAAGGCGCCGATCAGGCAGCCGGCCAGCACCTTGGGCAGCATGTCGCCGAACAGCGCGAAGTCGCCGGACAGGATCGCGATGAAGTGCTCGCGGCCGTCGCGCAGATAAACCGTCGCGGCGGCGGCGAGTGCGATAGCGGTGATCGCCGCCGTCGACCAGTCGAACATGCGCCGGCGGCGGCGGGGCGGGCTTTGGTCTTGCAAGTCTGCGCTCACGCCATCGGCCGTAAGCCGAGTTTGTCGAGCAAGGCCATGTCGCGGTCGCGGCCGGGATTGGGCGTGGTCAAAAGCTTCGGCCCGTAGAAGATCGAATTGGCGCCGGCGAGGAAGCACAAGGCCTGCGTCTCCTCGCTCATGTCCTCGCGCCCGGCCGAGAGCCGCACCACCGAGCCCGGCATGGCGATGCGCGCGACCGCGATGGTGCGCACGAAATCGAGCGCATCGAGCCTGGCGGCGTGCGCCAGCGGCGTGCCTTCCACCCGCACCAGCATGTTGATCGGCACGCTTTCCGGATGCACCGGCAGGCCGGCGAGCGTCGCGATCATGCCGACGCGGTCCTCGAGCCCCTCGCCCATGCCGACGATGCCGCCGCAGCAGACATGAATGCCGGCTTGGCGCACGTGCGCGAGCGTGTCGAGCCGGTCCTGGTAGGTGCGCGTGGTGATGATCTCGCCGTAGAACTCGGGCGAGGTGTCGAGATTGTGGTTGTAGTAGTCGAGCCCGCTTTGCTTTGAGCCGGCGGGCCTGCGCGCCGGTCAGCATGCCGAGCGTGACGCAGGTCTCGAGCCCGAGCGCTTTGACGCCCGCCACCATGGCGCAGACGTTTTCAACGTCGCGATCCTTGGGCGAGCGCCAGGCCGCGCCCATGCAGAAGCGCTGCGCGCCGGCGGCTTTGGCGGCGCGCGCCTCGGCGAGCACCGCGTCGAGGTCCATCAGTTTCTCGGCTTTGACGCCGGTGTCGTATTGCGCCGCCTGCGGGCAATAGGCGCAGTCCTCCGGGCAGCCGCCGGTCTTGATCGAGAGCAGAGTCGAGATCTGCACCTCGGCCGGATCGAAATTGGCCCGGTGCACCTCGGCGGCGCGGAAGATCAGTTCGGGGAACGGCAGCGCGAACAGCGCACGCACTTCCGCCCGCGTCCAATCGTGGCGGGGCGCCCGCCAGGCGGGCTGCGGCAAAGCATGCGGATCAAGCGACATCGGCGACCTCTCGGACGCTTATAGCAAATGCGGCGGGCGCTCTGCCAAGCCCCCCGCCCGCTTTCCGCCGCCGCATCTTTCGCGATAACGTCGCGCCATGGACGAACCGGTTTCCGGCGACGACATCGCGCTGATCGAGGCGCATATCGAGGCGCTGGCGGTCTCGATCGAGCGCTGCCGCAAGCTGTCGCTCGCCGCCAAGATCGCGATCGCCGCCGGCGGCGCCTGGATCGTGCTGACGCTCACGTGGGTCGTGCCGTTCATCGCCTTCATGATCATCGCCGCCATGGCCGCGGTGATCGGCGGCGTCGTGTTGCTCGGGTCGAATTCGACCACCTGGACGCAGACCGAGGCGCGCTTGCGCGCCAGCGAAGCGATGCGCGCGGAGATGATCGAGCGCTTGCAGATGCGCGTGGTGGACGAGGGCGTGCGGCGACTGCATTGACGGCGGCCTTTGCGGCGGCGGCAAACATGGCTAAAACCACGGCCATGGCCGAGCCACCCGACAAGCCCGACACGCCGCCCGATCGGCTGTCGAACGATCCGCAGAATCCCTATTACGACGCCGCCGCGCTGGCGCGCGAGGTCGGCATCCGCTTCAAGGGCGCCGAGCGCACCAATGTCGAGGAATATTGCGTCAGCGAGGGCTGGATCCGCGTCGTGGTCGGCAATGGCAAGGACCGTCACGGCAATCCGCTGACGCTGAAGATCAGGGGCACGGTCGAGCCTTATTTCAAGAAGTAGTCCGGCCGCGGCGCGCGGGCGCTGCACGCGGCGATCGCCGGCTGATTGAACAGTCTGGCCCTACGTCCCCACCCTCAGCGCCGCATTCATCTTGCGCAGATACGCGATCACCGACAGCGCGGTGATGCGCCCGGTCTTCGGGTTCTCGCTCGGCACGTTGGCGATCTGCATCGAAAAGCTCGCCGAGTCGGCCTCGACCTCGATGCGGTGCATGTTGCGGGTCGCGCCCGGGTCGGCCCAGATCTCCAGCGTGGTGCGGTCCGGCCCGATGCCGGCGAGCGAGAGCGCGGCGGCGACATTGACATTGGCCGGAAAGCCGCGCGCGCCCTCGCGCGCCGAGCCCTCGAAGATCTTGGTCGCCGCCCGCAAGCCGGCGAGGTCGATCTTGTTGGCGGTAACGTAAGGCGCGCCGGCAAGGCCCGCCGGCGGCTTGCGCGTGACCATGCGCACCGAATGGATCACGCCTTCGGCGGCGGCGGTGACCGCGTCGAGCCCGATCAGCGCGCCGGTCGGCACCGCGATCTGGCCGCCGTATTTTTTGGCGGCCTCGACCAGCGCCCAGTTGTCGAGCAGCGCGCCGCAGCTCAGCACCAGCGCGGTCTTGCCCTGCGTCACGAACGGCTCGACGATGGCGCGCAAATGCGCGGCCGGCGCGCATTCGATCACCAGGTCGGCGGCGGCCGCGAACTCCGCGAGCGGCAGGATTGGCGGCTTGCGCTTCAGCCGTTCGAGCTCGGGGCGCGGCTTGCCCGGATCGCCGACCGCGACCGCGGCAAGCGTCAACCCGGATATGCCGGCATCGAGCGCCCGCGCGACCGCAAGCCCGATCGGTCCGAGCCCGGCGATGGCCACCCGTTGCGTTTTGCCCGCTGGCACCGGCCTCACCCCTGGAAAATCAGCATCACAAAGGCGGCGAACAGCACGACGTGCACCGCGCCTTGCAGGATATTGGTGCGGCCGCTGGCGAAGGTCACCACGCTGACCGCGAGCGTGATCATCAGCAGGAAGCTGTTGGCGCGGATCGAGCCCGAGATAGATGGCGTTGCCGGTGACATAACTGACCGCCAGCATGATCGGCACGCTCAGCCCGATGGTCGACAGCACCGAGCCGAGAAAAATGTTGATCGAGCGTTGCAGCCGGTTGGTCCAGGGCCGCGCGCGTCGCGCCCACCGCCTCCGGCGTCGCCACCAGCATGGCGATGATGACGCCGCCGAGCGCCGCCGGCAGGCGCAGCGTCTCGATCAGATAGTCGATCGGGCTGGCGAGCTGCTTGGCCAGGAACACCACCGGCAGGATGTAGGCGACCAGCAGCACGGCATGCCAGCCGAGCGAATGGCCGGACGGCGCATGATGCGGCTCGTCGGCGTCCTTGGTCGTGAAATAGCCGCGGTGCCGGCCGGTCTGGATGGCGAGAAACGCGATGAACAGCCCGATCGCCACCGCCGCCAGGAAGACCTGCTGCGGGCTCGACAGCGTCGGCCCGGCCGTCGTCACGGTGAAATTCGGCAGGCTGAGCGTCAGCAGCGCCAGCGGGATGATGACGCCGAGATAGGCGTTGGCGCCCTGCAAATTGTAGTGCTGCTCGCGGTGGCGGAAGCCGCCGGCCAGCAGCGACACGCCGACCATGCCGCCGAGGATGATCATGACGATGGCGAACAGCGTGTCGCGCACCAGCGTCGGGTTGTTCTCGCCGTGCAGCATCACGGCCGAGATGCTGAAGACCTCGATGGCGGTGACCGAGAGCGTCAGCACCAGCGTGCCGTAGGGCTCGCCGAGCGCCTCGGCGATGCGGTCGGCGTGGCGCACCACCGCCAGCGCCGAGGCCAAGACCACGCCGAACAGCCAGCCGAAGATGAGCGCAAACCACAGCGGCTCGCCGAGCCGCTCGAACAGCCGGTCGCCGGCCAGCGCGAAAAGCCCGGCACTCGCCAGGCTGAGAACGAGCAGCCATTCCTCGCGCCAGACGGGGCGCGAGGCACGGATGCGCTTGGTTTTCGGAAGGCGGGACATGGGTGAGAGGATGCTGCGGCCGAATATCAATTCACGGCCACAATACCACGGCGCTTGCGCCGACCCCTCCATTGTAGCGGGAGACGGCCGATCTACTCCGCCGCCTCGCGCTGCGGGCCGATCGCTTCCACGCGCGCGGCGCAATACTTGAACTCGGGGATCTTGCCGAACGGGTCGAGCGCCGGGTTGGTCAGCTTGTTGGCGGCCGCCTCGAAGAAGGCGAAGGGGATGAACACCACGCCGTCGGGGATGGCGTCGTCCTGGCGCGAATTGAGCTCGACCGTGCCGCGCCGCGTGGCGACGCGGATCATGTCGCCCGGCTTGATGCCGAGCCGCTCGATGGTGCCGCGCGAGACCGAGGCGACCGCGCCCGGCTCGAGCGCGTCGAGCACCGTTGCGCGCCTTGTCATGGCGCCGGTGTGCCAATGCTCGAGCTGGCGGCCGGTGGTGAGGATGAAGGGGAAGTCGTGGTCCGGCGTCTCGTTCGGCGGCGTGAGCTTGGCCGCCACCAATTTGCCGAAGCCGCCCGGACGCGGGAAGCCCTTGTCGAACACCACGTCGTGGCCGGGCTGGTCGATGGCGTCGGACGGATAGGTGACCGCGCTCTCGTTCTCCACGCGCTGCCAGGGGATGTTGTCGAGCGAAGGCATCAACGAGGCCATCTCGGTGTAGATGTCGCGCGGGTGCTGGTAGTTCCACTTCATGCCGATGCGGCGGCCGATCTCCTGCGTGATCCACCAGTCCGGCTTGGTCTCGCCCGGCAGCGGCAGCGCCTGGCGGCCCATCTGCACCTGGCGGTTGGTGTTGGTGACGGTGCCGTCCTTCTCCGGCCAGGCCGAAGCCGGCAGGATGACGTCGGCGTAGACCGCGGTCTCGGTGAGGAAGAGGTCCTGCACCACCAGGTGCTCGAGGTGCGCGAGCGCCTGGCGGGCGTGGTTCAGGTCGGGGTCCGACATCGCCGGGTTTTCGCCCAGGATGTACATGCCCTTGATGGTGTCGGCGTGCACCGCGTCCATGATCTCGACCACGGTCAGGCCCTTCTTGGGCGGCAGCTTGACGCCCCACAGGTTCTCGACCTTGGCCGCGGATGTCGGCGTCCTCGACCGAGCGGTAGTCGGGGAAGAACATCGGGATCAGCCCGGCGTCGGAGGCGCCCTGCACGTTGTTCTGGCCGCGCAGCGGATGCAGGCCGGTGCCGGGGCGGCCGATCTGGCCGGTGATCAGCGACAGCGCGATCAGGCAGCGCGCATTGTCGGTGCCGTGGGTGTGCTGCGACACGCCCATGCCCCAGAAAATGATGGCGCTTTCGGCGCGCGCATAGGTGCGCGCCACTTCGCGCAGCGTGTCGGCCGGGATGCCGCAGATCGGCTCCATCTCCTCGGGCGTGAAGTCCTTGATGCTCTCGGCGAAGGGCGCGAAGCCCTCGACGTAAGTCTGGATGTATTGCTGGTCGTACAGCTTCTCGGTGACGATGACGTTGAGCATGGCATTGAGCATGGCCACGTCGGCGCCGTTCCGAAACTGCATCATCTTCCAGGCGTGGCGCTTGAGCGCCTGCCCGCGCGGATCCATCACGATCAGCTTGGCGCCGCGCTTGGCCGCCTGCTTGAAGAAGGTGGCGGCGACCGGATGGTTCTCGGTCGGGTTGGCGCCGATCACGATGATGACGTCGGAATTCTTGCACTCGTTGAAGGAAGCCGACACCGCGCCGGAGCCGACGCCTTCCAAGAGCGCCGCCACCGAGGAGGCGTGGCAGAGCCGCGTGCAGTGGTCGACATTGTTGGTGCCGAAGCCGGCGCGCACCAGCTTCTGGAACAGATAGGCTTCCTCGTTCGAGCATTTGGCCGAGCCGAAGCCGGCCAAGCGCCTGCGGGCCGTCGCGGTCGCGGATTTTCTTGAGGCCCGAAGCGGCGCGGTCGAGCGCTTCCTCCCAGCTCGCCTCGCGGAAATGCGTCCACGGATTGGCCGGGTCGATCTCCTCGTGCGGCACCTTGGGCACGCCGTCCTTGCGCACCATCGGCTTCAGCAGGCGCTGCGGATTGCTGACGTAGTCGAAGCCGAAGCGGCCTTTCACGCACAGGCGCTGCTGGTTGGCCGGGCCGTCGCGGCCGCTCACGTACAGCAGCTTGTCGTCCTTGATGTGATAGGTGAGCTGGCAGCCGACGCCGCAATAGGGGCAGACGCTGTGCACCTCGCGGTCGGGAAATTCGGTGCGCACGTTGTTGGCGTCGACCAAGGTCGCCGGCATCAGCGCGCCGGTCGGGCAGGCCTGCACGCATTCGCCGCAGGCGACGCAGGTCGACTGCCCCATCGGGTCGTCGAAGTCGAACACGATCTTCTCGAGCGTGGCCGCGCCCGGCCATGCCGATGACGTCGTTGACCTGCACTTCGCGGCAGGCGCGGACGCAGAGATTGCACTGGATGCAGGCGTCGAGATTGACCGCCATGGCGACGTGGCTGCGGTCGGCCGCCGGCATCTTCTCGCGTTCGGGGAAGCGGCCGACCTCGATGCCCATTCTGTCGGCCCAGCTCCAGAACTTGGATTGCGGATCGTGCGAGGTCGCGCGCTCCGGCTGGTCGGAAATCAAAAGCTCGAACACCATGCGGCGCGCGGTCTTGGCGCGCGCGTTCGAGGCGTTGACCTTCATGCCCTCCGACGGCTTGCGGATGCAGCTTGCGGCGAGCACGCGCTCGCCCTCGATCTCGACCATGCAGGCGCGGCAATTGCCGTCGGCGCGGTAGCCCGGCTCCGGCGAATAACACAAATGCGGGATGTCGATGCCCTGGCGCTTGGCGACCTGCCAGATGGTCTCGCCTTCGCGCGCGGTGACTTCCTTGCCGTCGAGGAAGAAGCTGACCGCCTTGCCGTTATGGCCCGCGCCGGAGACCTTGTCGGCCGGCGCGCTGTGCGCGACGCCGGGCTTGCCGGCGCCGGTGTTCTCGCCGCCCGCCGCGCCCTTGTTGTCGTGCCCGTAACCGGCGGGCTTTTGTCCGTTTCCATCAGCCATAGGTCACCAAGTACCGAGCGGTTTTTTCAGTTCATCGGGAAAATACTTTAACACGCAGAGCAGCGGATTGGGCGCCGCCTGGCCGAGGCCGCAGATCGAGGCGTCGCGCATGGCGTCCGACAGCTCGCTCAGCAGCGCGGCATCCCACGGGCCCTTGGCCATCAGCTTGACGGCTTTTTCGGTGCCGGCGCGGCAAGGCGTGCATTGGCCGCAGCTCTCGTCCTCGAAGAACCGCATCAGGTTCAACGCCACGGCCTTCATGTCGTCCTTGTCGGACAGAATGACAACCGCGTGCGACCCCACGAAGCAGCCGTATTTTTCCAGGGTTCCGAAGTCGAGCGGCTCGTCGGCCATCGAGGCCGGAAGTATCCCTCCCGACGCGCCACCAGGCAAATAGCCTTTGAATTTATGGCCGTCCTGCATGCCGCCGCAGAATTCCTCGATCAGCTCGCGCGCGGTGACGCCGGCCGGCGCCACCACCACGCCCGGCTTTTTCACGCGGCCGGACACCGAGAAGCTGCGGAAGCCCTTGCGCTCCTTGCGGCCCTGGCCGGTCATCCAGGCCGCGCCCTTCTCGACAATGTCGCGCACCCAATAGAGCGTCTCGACGTTCTGCTCGAGCGTCGGACGGCCGAACAGGCCGACTTGCGCGACGTAAGGCGGACGGTGGCGCGGCAGGCCGCGCTTGCCCTCGATCGATTCGATCATCGCCGACTCTTCGCCGCAGATATAGGCGCCGGCGCCGCGGCGCAGGTGAATTTTGGTATGCGGCGAGAGGCCGGCCTGCTCGGCTTGGGCGATTTCCTCGGCCAGCATCAGCCGCAGCTCGGGATATTCGTCGCGGATGTAGAGATAAGTCTCCGCCGCTTCCACCACCCAGGCCGCGATCAGCATGCCTTCGAGAAAGCGGTGCGGGTCGCGCTCGAGATAGAAGCGGTCCTTGAAGGTGCCCGGCTCGCCCTCGTCGGCATTGACCGCGAACATGCGCGGCGCGGGTTCGGCGCGCACCAGCGACCATTTGCGCCCGGTCGGAAAGCCGGCGCCGCCGAGGCCGCGCAGGCCGGCATCGCCGACGATCTTGATCAGTTCCTCGCGCGTGCGCTTGCCGGCGAGGCAATCCTTCAGCAGCGCATAGCCGCCGGCTTTCCGGTAGGCGGCCAGATCGGTGTGCGCGTGCCAGGCGTGCGCGTGCGGTTTGGATTTCACCGCGGCGGCGACCGTGTCGGGCGTGGCCTGAAACGTCTGCACGTGGCCGACCGCCGCGACCGGCGCGCGGTCGCAGGCGCCCATGCAGGGCGCGCGCACGACGCGCACGTCTTTGCCGAGAATGTCCGGCAGTCTGGCGAGAAGCGTCTCGGCGCCCGCCATCGCGCAGGACAATGAATCGCACACGCGCACCGTGATGGCCGGCGGGGGCGGACCGTCCTTCACCACGTCGAAATGCGAATAGAACGTCGCCACCTCGTAGACCTCGGTCAGCGCCATCTTCATCTCGGCGGCGAGCGCGGTGAGATGCGCGGCCGACAGATGGCCGTAATGGTCCTGGATGAGATGCAGATGCTCGATCAGAAGATCGCGCCGGCGCGATTTGTCGGTCAGCAGCGCCTGCACTTCGGCGAGCGCGGCGGGGTCGACCTGACGGCCTTTGGGGGTGCGCGGCGGGCGGCGGCGGCCGGGTGCGCGGCCCGGAACCGCTCGTTGTTGTTCTTGAACTGGCGAACTCATGGCAACTTCTCCGGACCCCAAAAACCGCGTGAACTCGACATAGACAAGGTCTATTGGCCGATCAATTGATAGGAATTATCTATCAAAACGGCCGGTTGTCCTTGAAAATTCCAATGAAGGATAGGCATATAGGTACCATGGTATGTCAAATCCTTCATCCTGAAGGCGTGGCATTCATTACAAACCCCGGGCGGCTCCTTTGCTCGATAAACTCGAATTTCTGCTCGCTTTGGCACGCGAAAAGCATTTCGGGCGCGCCGCCGACGCTTGCGGGGTGACGCAGCCGACTTTATCGGCCGGCGTGAAGCAGATCGAGGATAGTTTCGGCGTGCTGCTGGTCAATCGCGGCTCGCGCTTCCAGGGCTTCACGCCGGAAGGCGAGCGCGTGCTCGACTGGGCGCGCCGCATCGTCGGCGACACCCGCGCCATGCGCGAGGAAGTGCATGCGCTCAAGCACGGGCTGGCCGGACGCCTGCGGCTCGCCGCCATCCCGACCGCGCTGGCGATGGTGGAAGCGCTCACCACGCCTTACCGCACGCGGCATCCCAATGTGCAGTTCACGGTGTACTCGCGCACCTCGATCGAAATCCTGGCGCTGCTGGAAAATCTCGAGATCGACGCCGGCGTCACCTATCTCGACAACGAGCCGCTCGGCCGCGTCACCGCCGTGCCGCTCTACCGCGAACGCTATCGCCTGCTGGTCGCGGCCGACGCGCCGCTCGGCGACCGCGAGCAGGTGACCTGGGCCGAGGTTGCGCAAGTGCCGCTCTGCCTGCTGACGCCCGACATGCAGAACCGGCGCATCATCGAGCGCCTGCTGGGCGAGACCGGCGCCGAGCCGAACATCACGCTCGAATCGGATTCGATGATCCTGTTGTACTCGCACGTGCGCACCGGCCGCTGGGCGAGCGTGATGCCGGCCAAGCTCGCCGCCACGCTCGGCCTCACCGACGTGTTGCGCGCGATCCCGATCGTCGAGCCGGAAGCGACTCACACCATCGGGCTGGTGGCGCCCGCGCGCGAGCCGATGACGCCGCTGACCGCGGCGCTGGTTGCGGAAGCGCGCCGCGTCGCGCCGTTGTTGTCGGACTGAATCAAACGCCACCCGACTCGTTTTACTTTAGTCGCATGTCGGCGCGCGTGCGCGCGCGCTTTCCAAAAAAATTAATCTCACGCAATGTTTTGAATCATCATAGCGTCACGCTATTGCGAAATTGAAATTCTCTATCGTGTCATAGGAAGTGATTGATTGATTCAACCTTTGCCCATCCGCATTGTGCGGGAATCAGGCTCTGGGGGCGCAACGCTGTCGGCAGTCTGGAAAAACGAAAAAACGTTTCAGGGGACCATGGAGGACCGCGCGATGAGCTTGCTCTCGTTTCTCGACCGCAGCCACACGATCGCCAAGCCCGGCTTCAGCCGGTGGATGGTGCCGCCGGCTGCGCTGTGCGTGCATTTGTGCATCGGCCAGGCCTATGCCTACAGCGTGTTCAATCTGCCGATGACCAAGCTGATCGGCATCGCGCCAATCGGCGCCGGGCGACTGGAAGCTCACCGAGCTCGGCTGGATCTTCTCGATCGCCATCTTCTTCCTCGGCGTCTCCTCGGCGGTGTTCGGCCGCTGGGTCGAGGAAGGCGGCCCGCGCAAGGCGATGTTCACCGCCGCGCTGTGCTGGGCCGGCGGCTTCTTCATCTCGGCGATCGGCGTCTATGCGCACATGCTGTGGCTGATCTATCTCGGCTACGGCGTGCTCGGCGGCATCGCGCTCGGCATCGGCTACATCTCGCCGGTCTCGACGCTGATCAAATGGTTTCCCGACCGTCCGGGCATGGCGACCGGCATGGCGATCATGGGCTTCGGCGGCGGCGCCTTCATCGCCTCGCCGCTGTCGGTCTGGCTGATGAGCAAGTTCACCACCGCGACCCATGTCGGCGTCGCCGAGACCTTCATCGTGCTCGGCATCGTCTATTTCTTCTTCATGATCGTCGGCGCGATCATCGTGCGCGTGCCGGCGCCGGGCTGGAAGCCGGAAGGCTACGTGGCGCCGGCGCAGTCGGCCAGAAGCTGATCACCACGCAACGACGTCTTCGTCTACGACGCGCTGAAGACGCCGCAGTTCTGGCTGATCTGGTGGGTGCTCTGCCTGAACGTGACCGCCGGCATCGGCGTGCTCGGCCAGGCTTCCGCCATGAGCCAGGAAATGTTCCCCGGCCAGATCACGCCGGTCGCGGCCGCCGGCTTCGTCGGGCTGATGAGCCTGTTCAACATGGGCGGCCGCTTCTTCTGGGCCTCGACGTCGGACTATATCGGGCGCCGCAACACCTACTTCGTGTTCATGGTGCTCGGCTTCGTGCTGTACTGCCTGGTGCCCCATACCGGCTCGATCGGCAGCGTGGTCGGCTTCGTCTGCGCTTCCTGGTCATCATCAGCATGTACGGCGGCGGCTTCTCCACCGTGCCGGCCTATCTGCAGGGACATGTTCGGCACGCGCTACGTCGGCGCCATCCACGGATTGCTGCTGACCGCCTGGTCGATGGCGGGCATCTTCGGTCCGGTGCTGGTCAACTACATCCGCGAGTACAACGTCACGCACGGCGTGCCGAAGGCGCAGGCCTACAACACCACCATGTACATCATGGCGGGGCTGTTGGTGATCGGCTTCATCTGCAACTACTTCGTCAAGGCGGTGGACGAGCGCTATCCACATGAAAGCCAACGACGCCGCGCGCGCATGACGCGCTCGGCAGCCCGGCCGCGGCGCGGGCCTAAAGGGAGGACATGAACATGGCAACCGCCAACCAAGAACAAGGCACCACCACGCTGCAGCTCGTGCTGGCGTGGGGCTTCGTCGGCATCCCGCTCGTGCTGGGCGTGCTGCAGACGCTGGTCAACTCGATGAAGCTGTTCCACTAACATCCGCGAACAGCCGGCAAAAAACAACGGGCGGCCGCAAAGCCGCCCGTTGTCGCATTAAGGATGCCGCGGCGCGCTCAGGCGACCTTGACGCTCATGTGCTTGAACATGGCGTTGCGCGCCTCCTCGTCGAATTCGGTCTTGAACTTGTGCTTGTCCTTGATCGCGCTCGCGCGCTGCGCGGCCGGACGCGCGCTGATCTCGTCGACCAGACGCTTCAGGTTGGGGAATTTCTCCCAGCCCTTCTCGCCGAGCGCGTTCGGGATGAGCCGCGCCCAGCCCCACACCGCCATGTCGACGATGGTGTAGGTGTCGCCCAGCACGTATTTGTGCTTGGCCAGCCGCGCTTCGAGAATGCCGTAATGGCGCTGCGCCTCGTACATATAGCGGTTGATGGCGTATTCGTTCTTCTCCGGCGCGTAATTGCGGAAATGCACCGACTGGCCGGAGAACGGCCCGACGCCGGAGGCGACGAACATCAGCCAGGACAGCAATTCGCCGCGCGCCTTGTCACTTTTGCCGGGCAGGAATTTGCCGGTCTTCTCGGCGAGATAGAGCAGGATGGCGTTGCGAATCGAACACGGTGGCGTCGCCGTCGACGATCGCCGGCACCTTGGCGTTCGGATTGATCGCCAGGAATTCCGGCTTGTGCTGGTCGCCCTTGCGGGTGTCGACCGGCACCGGCTCGTAAGGCAGGCCGGTTTCCTCGAGCATCAGCGCGACCTTCATCGGATTGGGCGCGCCGCTGTAGTAGAACTTGATCATGATACATCCTCTCTGATGGGACTCGAGTATGTCCCGTTTAAGTCGATCCACCCCTCCCGCTCCTTCCCGCGTAAGCGGGAATCCAGCACTGGGTCCCCGCTTTCGCGGGGACGAGCGGGAACGATTTAGAACAGCCCGACGATGTTGCCTTCGGCGTTGACGTCGATGGAATTCGCCGCCGGCACTTTGGGCAGGCCCGGCATGGTCATGATCTCGCCGCAGATCGCGACCACGAACTCGGCGCCGGCGGACAGCCGGACTTCGCGCACGTTGATGGTGTGATCGGCCGGCGCGCCCTTGGCGTCGGGATTGGTCGAGAACGAATATTGCGTCTTGGCCATGCAGATCGGCAAATTGCGGTAGCCCATGTCCTCCCAGGCCTTGAGCTGGTCCTTGACCGACTTGTCGGCGGTTACGTCCTTGGCGCGGTAGATCTCGCGCGCGATGGTCTCGATCTTCTCGAACAGCGGCAGCTCGTCGGGATAGAGGAACTTGAGCTTGCCCTTGTTCTCGTCGATCACCCTCACCACCGCTTTGGCGACGTCGGCCGCGCCCGCGCCGCCCATCGCCCAGTGGTCGGCCATGACCGCCTCGACGCCGAGCGCCTTGCATTTCTCCTTCACCAGCGCGATCTCGGCCTCGGTATCGGCGGAGAAGCGATTGATCGAAACCACCGCCGGCAGACCGAATTTCTTCAAATTCTCGACGTGACGCTGCAAATTGGCCATGCCGGCTTCCAGCGCCTTGAGGTTCTCGTTCTTGAGGTCCTCTTTCTTGACGCCGCCGTGCATCTTGAGCGCGCGGATGGTTGCGACCAGCACCACGCAGTCCGGCGCGATGCCTGCCTTGCGGCACTTGATGTCGATGAACTTCTCGCCGCCGAGGTCGGCGCCGAACCCGGCCTCCGTCACCACATAGTCGGCGAGCTTGAGTGCCGTCGTCGTCGCCAGGACGGAGTTGCAGCCGTGCGCGATGTTGGCGAACGGACCGCCATGGATGAAGGCGGGCGTGCCTTCCATGGTTTGCACGAGGTTGGGCGCCAGCGCCTCCTTGAGCAGCACGGTCATCGCGCCGTTCGCCTTGAGGTCGCCGGCGCGCACCGGCTTGCGCTCGCGCGTGTAGGCGACGACGATGTTGCCGAGCCGCTTCTTGAGATCCTCGACGTCGCGCGCAAGGCAGAAGATCGCCATCACTTCCGATGCGACGGTGATGTCGAAGCCGTCCTCGCGCGGGAAGCCGTTGGCCACGCCGCCGAGCGAATTGACGATCGAGCGCAGCGCGCGGTCGTTCATGTCGAGCACACGGCGCCAGGCGATGCGGCGCGGATCGATGCCGAGCGAATTGCCCCAGTAGATGTGGTTGTCGATCAGCGCCGCCAGCAGATTGTTGGCCGAGGTGATGGCGTGGAAGTCGCCGGTGAAATGGAGGTTGATGTCCTCCATCGGCACCACCTGCGCATAGCCGCCGCCGGCCGCGCCGCCCTTCATGCCGAAGGACGGCCCGAGCGACGGCTCGCGGATGCACAGCATCGCCTTCTTGCCGATGTGGTTGAGCGCGTCGGTCAGGCCGACGGTCGTGGTGGTCTTGCCTTCGCCCGCCGGCGTCGGGTTGATCGCGGTGACCAGGATGAGCTTGCCGCTCTTCCTGCCTTGCAGCGACTTGACGAAATCCATCGACACCTTGGCCTTGTAGTGGCCGTAGGGCTCGAGGTTTTCCGCCGCGATGCCGAGCTTCTCCTTGGCGATGTCAAGGATCGGCCGCTTCTTGGCGGTCTGCGAAATTTCGATGTCGGACTTGGGATTTTGGTGCTGCGAGGCGGGCATGAGTTTGATCCGTTCAATGCAAACGTGGTGAACCGGCGATGGTCGTGGTGGAGCTAATCAGGTGAAGCGCGCCCCGGCGGCGAGCTTGGCCGTGGCGATGTATTCGGCGGCGTCGATCTTCTTGCCGCCGTCGGGCTGCACGCGCGTGACCTTGATGCGGCCGTCGGCGCAGACCACGGTGAAACTGTCGGCCTCGACGGCGACGATCTCGCCCATCTTGCCGGCGATGCCTTTCGGGTCCTTGGCGGGCAGCGGCTTGGCGTCGAAGATCTTCAGCTGCTTGCCGTCGAGCGTCGACCAGGCGCCGGGCGCCGGATTGCAGCCGCGGATCACGCGGTCGATCTGCTCCCAGGGCTTGCCCCAGTCGATTTTGGCGTTGTCGGGGCCGCAGCGGCCTTCGTAGGTCGCCTTCGACTCGTCCTGCTTGATGCGCGGCGCCTTGCCGGCTTTGACCAGGTCGATCGACTCCAGCATGGCCTCGACGCCCATCGGAAACAGGCGGTCGAAATAGACGGTGCCGAGCGTGTCGGTGGCGGAAATCGGCGTCTTCTTTTGCAGCAGCACCGCGCCGGTATCGAGCCCGTTGTCGGGCCAAAAGATCGACAGCCCGGTTTCCTTCTCGCCTTTGATGATCGGCCAGTTGATCGCCGACGGCCCGCGATAGGCCGGCAGCAGCGAAGGATGGTACTGGATCGAGCCATGCGTCGGGATGTTGAGGAATTCCTCCGGCACGAACAGCGTGACGAAGGCCATGACCTGCAAATCGGGCTTGAGCGCCTTGAATTGCTCCCACACTTCCGGCTTGCGGTAGGATTCCGGCTGATAGACCGGCAGCTTGGCGGCGACCGCGGCTTCCTTGAGCGGATCGGCTTTGGCGCCCGGCTTCTCGGGCGCGACATAGACCGCGACCACCTCGTCGCCGCGCTTCAACAGCGCTTCCAGCACGGCCTTGCCGAAGGCCTGCTGGCCATGGACCACGATACGCATTCAACAACCTCCCTCACCTTCTCCGCTCATGCCCGCGCAAGCGGGCATCCAGTAAACACTGACGGCCGTGATTACTGGGTCCCCGCTTTCGCGGGGACGAGCGGCTCTCAGTTACGCCGCCTTCTCTTCCTTCTTCGGCGCCGACAGCGCGCCGGAGCCCTTGATCTCGGCGATATCCTTGGCCGGAAGCCTGAGCACGTCCTTGAGGATCTCGTCGGTGTGCTCGCCGAGCAGCGGCGAGCGCTTCACCTCGGAGATCGAGTCGGACAATTTGATCGGATTGCCGACGGTGAGATACTTGCCGCGCGTCGGGTGATCGACTTCGACCACCGTGCCGGTCTTGCGCAGCGACGGCTCCTCGGCGATTTCCTTCATCGACAGGATCGGGCCGACCGGGATGTCGAGCTTGTTGCAGATTTCCATGACCTCGAACTTGGTCTTGGTCATGGTCCAATCCTCGATGCGGGCGAAGATCTTCTTCAGCTTGGGCAGCCGCGCCTTGGGCGTGGCGTAATCCGGGTCGGTCTTCCAGGTCGGCTCGCCGATCAGGTCGCAGATCGCCTCCCAGACCGGCGCCTGGGTGATGAAATAGATGTAGGCGTCGGGATCGCTCTCCCAGCCCTTGCACTTGAGGATCCAGCCCGGCTGGCCGCCGCCGGAATCGTTGCCGGCGCGCGGCACCGATTTGCCGAAGGGAACGCCCTCGCCGTACTGGCTGTATTCGGTGAGCGGGCCCTTTTCGATGCGCTGCTGGTCGCGCAATTTGACGCGGCAGAGGTTCAAGCACGCCGTCCTGCATGGCGGCGAGCACCCGCTGGCCGCGGCCGGTGCGGATGCGTTGGTAGAGCGCCGAGACGATGCCGAGCGCGAGATGCAGCCCGGTGCCGGAATCGCCGATCTGCGCGCCGGTGACCAGCGGCGGACCTTCGCGGAAGCCGGTGGTCGAGGCCGAGCCGCCGGCGCATTGCGCGACGTTCTCGTAGACCTTGCAGTCCTCGTAGGGGCCGGGGCCGAAGCCCTTGACCGAGGCGACGATCATGCGCGGGTTGAGCTTGTGGATGTGCTCCCAGGTCAGCCCCATGCGGTCGAGCGCGCCGGGCGCGAAATTCTCCACCAGCACGTCGCAGGTCTTGATCAGCTCGTCGAGCACGCGCTTGCCCTGCGGGTGCTTGCTATCGATGGTGATCGAGCGCTTGTTGTGGTTGAGCATCGTGAAATAGAGCGAGTCGGCGTTGGGCACGTCGCGCAATTGTCCGCGCGTGATGTCGCCGATGCCCGGGACGCTCGACCTTGATCACGTCGCAGCCGAGCCAGGCCAGCAGCTGCGTGCAGGTCGGGCCGGACTGGACGTGCGTGAAATCGAGGATGCGCACGCCGGTCGAGCGCCTTGCCGTCCTGGCCGTAAGGCTTGGTCGAGGGCCGCGGCAAGTTATTGGATTTGCCGTTGCCGCTCGCCTTCTTGGCGCCGTTCGCCTTCTTGGACGAAAGCTTCACCACCTTGCGCGACTTTTTCGCCGCCGCCTTGGCCCTCGCGGGCTTTGCTTTCTTTTGTTTCTTGGCCATCTCGTAATCCTCCGAATCCTTATTTCTTACGCAGCTTGCTTTGCGGGTTGAGGTTGCCGATGCGGCCCGACTTCGCTGCCGGCGGCGGGATCGATCACGGCGTTGATGAGCGTCGGCTTGCCCGAATCCATCGCGGCGTTCACCGCGCGCTTGAGCTCGTCCGGCGAGGTCGCATTGACGCCGACGCCGCCGAAGGCCTCGATCATCTTGTCGTAGCGCGAGCCTTTGACGAACACGGTGGGCGCCGGATCGGAACCGGCCGCGTTGACGTCGGTGCCGCGATAGATGCCGTCATTGTTGAAGACCACGACGCAGACCGGCAGCTTGTAGCGGCAGATGGTCTCGATCTCCATGCCGGAGAAGCCGAAGGCCGAGTCGCCCTCGACCGCCAGCACCGGCTTGCCGGTCTCGATCGCCGCGCCGATCGCGTAACCCATGCCGATGCCCATGACGCCCCAGGTGCCGACGTCGAGCCGCTTGCGCGGCTGGTACATGTCGATGACGCCGCGCGCGAGGTCGAGCGTGTTGGCGCCTTCGTTGACCAGGATGGCGTCCGGCCGCTCCTTGACGATGGTGCGCAGCACGCCGAGCGCGCCGTGATAGTCCATCGGCACGTTGTTGTTCATCAGCCGCGGCGCCATCTTGGCGACGTTGTCTTCGCGTTTCTTGCCGACCGCGCCGGTCCAATCCGCCGGCGGCGCCGGCCATTGGGCGCCCATGCCGTCGAGCAGGGCCGCCACGCAGGAGCCGATGTCGCCGACCACGGGCGCGGCGATCTCGACGTTCGAGTCCATTTCCTTCGGCTCGATGTCGATCTGGATGAACTTCTTCGGCGCCTCGCCCCAGGTCTTGCCCTTGCCGTGCGACAACAGCCAGTTCAGGCGTGCGCCGATCAGCATGACGACGTCGCTATCCTTCAGCACGGTCGAGCGCGCCGCACCCGCGCATTGCGGGTGCGTATCGGGCAGCAAGCCCTTGCCCATGCTCATCGGCAGGAACGGCGCGCCGCTTTTTTCGACCAGCGCGCGGATCGCGTCGTCGGCCTGCGCGTAGGCGGCGCCCTTGCCGAGGATGATCAGCGGGCGCTTGGCGCTTTTCAGCACGTCGAGCGCGCGCTTGACCGCCTCGGGCGACGGAAGCTGCGCCGGCGCCGCGTCGATGACCTTGACCAGCGACTTGCGGCCTTGCTCGGCATCCATCACCTGGCCGAACAGCTTGGCCGGCAGATCGAGATAGACGCCGCCCGGGCGGCCGGACACCGCGGCGCGGATGGCGCGCGCAATGCCGATGCCGATATCGGCGGCATGCAAGACGCGGAACGCCGCCTTGCAGAGCGGCTTGGCGATCGCCAGCTGGTCCATTTCCTCGTAGTCGCCCTGCTGCAAATCGACGATCTCGCGCTCGGACGAGCCCGAAATCTGGATCATCGGGAAGCAGTTGGTGGTGGCGTGGGCGAGCGCGGTCAGGCCGTTGAGAAAGCCGGGCGCCGAAACGGTGAGGCAGACGCCGGGCTTTTTGGTGAGGAAGCCGGCGATCGAGGCGGCGTAACCGGCGTTCTGCTCGTGGCGAAACGACAGCACGCGGATGCCCGCGGCCTGCGCCATGCGGCCGAAATCCGTGATCGGGATGCCGGGCACGCCGTAGATGGTGGTGAGGCCGTTGAGCTTGAGCGCATCGATGACGAGGTTGAAGCCGTCCGTCAGCTCCGGCTCGGCTTCGGGCGTCGTCGCGTGTTTTTCTTTCACTGCTGCATCGGCCATGGGAATTCTCCCGGTCAGTTTGCGGTTTCGCGCGTGACCGCGCGCATTGAATGGACTTCGCATTTGAAGCCGCAGTTCGCCTTCATCGTCGGATCGCCCGCCGCGAAGGCGCGTGCGCTGGCCTCGTCGGCAGCCACGATGATGCCCATGCCGTAGGGACCGGCAGGATCCATTACGGGGCCGAAGACCACCACTTCGCCCTTGTCCTGGCGGCCTTTCCAGTAAAGAAAATGCTCCTGCATCATTTTCTTCTCGGCATCGTTCATGTCCATGGCGAATGTCGGCCTGGGCGCGATCAGCTTGAGGAAGAAGTGCGGCATCTTCAATCCAGATAATCGGCAAAACGCGACACGTGCTCGGCAAGGCCGAGCGCGTGGTCGCGCACCAGTTTCTCGGCGCGGTCGATGTCGCGCGCCTCGATCGCTTCGATGATGTTCATGTGGTCGCGGATCGATTTGTCGGCGCGGTCCTTCTCGCCGATGGTCTTGCGCCGGATCATGCGCATGTGGGTGAACAGGTTTTCCGCCAGGTCGATCAGCACGGCGTTGCGCGACAGCCGGATGATGGTCTGGTGGAACTCGATATTGACGTCGGAATATTCGTCGAGATGGGCGCGCAATTTGCCGTTCACGAAGGTGGTGAACATCTTGCGCAGGTCGGCGATCTCCTCGTCGGTGGCGACCTGCGTGATCAGGCGCGCCGCCATGCTTTCGAGCGCCGCCCAGGCGGTGATCATCTCGATCACCTCGCGCTTGGTCTTGCGCACGACGTAGATGCCGCGGCGCGGCACCGAGCGCACGAAGCCCTCGCTCTCGAGCTGCGCCATGGCCTCGCGCACCGGCGTGCGGCTGATGCCGAAATCCTGCGCCAGCTTGCGCTCGTCGAGGCGGATGTCGTCGCGGCTGCGGTAGACGTCCATCGCCACGATGGCGTTCTTCAGCGCCGCATAGGCCTTGTGCTTGAAGCTGGTGGAGGCGTCGAGCGGCGCCAGAACCGGCTGCGCCGGCCGCGCCTCGGCCGCCGCCGGCGCGCCGGCGCGGCGGGAACGCAGATGGACGGTGCGGGAACTCGGACCACTCATGGCTGGTATACAATATGCCAGAACCCGGCACGGCCGCAAGCCGCCCCCGTAGGACGGGTTCCGGCGGCCTACTCGGCCGGCCGCAGCTTCTTGCTGCCGAAGAACCGCGTGAAGACGTGTTGGATCCCCGACCAGAACAGCGCGATCAGGCCGAGCACCATGATGGTCGAGACCAGGCCGTTGGAGAAGAACACGCCGAGGCCGCCCTGCGAGCCGAGCAGCGATTGCCGGAAGCCTTCCTCGGCCTTGTCGCCCAGCACGATGGCCAGAACCATCGGCGCCAGCGGGTAATTGGTCTTCTTCATGAAGTAGCCGGCGACGCCGAACACCAGCATCATCACCACGTCGAAGGTGTTGTTGTGCACGGTGTAGGCGCCGATCGCGCAGAACACCAGGATGATCGGCGCGATCACGCTGAAGGGGATCTTCAGGATCGAGGCAAACAGCGGCACGCAGGTCAGCACGATGATGAGGCCGACGATGTTGCCCATGTACATGCTGGCGATCAGGCCCCAGACGAAATCCTTCTGCTCGGTGAACAGCAGCGGCCCGGGCTGCAGGCCCCAGATCAGCAGGCCGCCGAGCAGCACCGCGGCGGTCGGCGAGCCCGGCACGCCGAGCGAGATCATCGGCAGCAGCGCCGAGGTGCCGGCGGCGTGCGCGGCGGTTTCCGGCGCCACCACGCCCTCGATCTCGCCGGTGCCGAACAGATGGCCGCGCTTGGAGATGCGCTTGGCGATGCCGTAGCTCATGAACGAGGCGGGCGTCGCGCCGGCCGGGCTGATGCCCATCCAGCAGCCGATCAGGCAGGAGCGCAGATAGAGCATCCAGTAGCGCGGCAATTCCTTCCAGGTCTGCAACACGACCTTCATGTTCAGCACCGCCGCCTTGCCGCGGAAGCTCAAGCCCTCTTCCATGGTCAGCAGGATTTCGCCGATGCCGAACAGGCCGATCACCGCGATCAGGAAGTCGAAGCCGTTGAGCAGCGGCTCGGCGCCGAAGGTGAGCCGCAATTGCCCGGTCATCTGGTCGAGGCCGACGGCGCCGAGCCCGAAGCCGAGCATCATCGAGGCGATGGTCTTGAACGGCGGCTCCTTGCTCAGGCCGACGAAGCTGCAAAAGGCCAGGAAATAGACCGAGAAGATTTCCGGCGGCCCGAAGCGCAGCGCGAAACTGGCGACCAGCGGCGCCACCAGCGTGATCACGATGACGGCGAACAGCGCGCCGACGAAGGACGAGGTGAAGGCGGCGGTCAGCGCCTCGCCGGCCTGCCCTTCTGCGCCATCGGATAGCCGTCGAAGGTGGTCGCCACCGACCATGGTTCGCCCGGTATGTTGAACAGAATCGAGGTGATGGCGCCGCCGAACAGCGCGCCCCAGTAGATGCAGGACAGCATGATGATCGCCGAGGTCGGCGACATCGAAAACGTCAGCGGCAGCAGGATGGCGACGCCGTTGGCGCCGCCGAGGCCCGGCAGCACGCCGACGATGACGCCGAGCACGATGCCGACCACCATCAGCACGAGATTGAACGGCTGCGCGACGACCGCGAAGCCATGGAAAAGATTACCGATATCTTCGAACATCAGCCGGTCTCTTGCGTCTCGTGTGTCTTGTCCAGAACCGCCGGCAAAAGCGCGCGGCGACGTTCCCGTCAATAGCCCAGCAGGTTTTCGAGCGGTCCCTTCGGCAGCGGCACCAGGAACCAGATTTCGAACATCAAGAACGTCAGCACCGGCACCAGGATCGCAATTCCGATCGACGAACAGCCAGTTATAGCGGCCGAACCAGCGCATGAAGAAGGCGATCAGCAAGGCCGATGCGACGTAGATGCCGATATAGGGCACAAGCGCGACATAGATCGCGGTCGGCACCAGCACCGAAACGACCTGCCGCAGCTGGCTCCATTCCGCGAACAGCTTGCCGGTATCGGGCACGCGCAGCACCGAGACGACATTGACCGCGCAGGAGATCAGGACGATCAGGCTGACATAGAACGGAAAGAAGCCGGCCCGCGGGCCTTCGGCGCCCCAGCCGATGCCGACTTGCAGGCTGCCGTAGATGCCGATGAGCGCGAGGAGCGCCATGACGCCGGCGACCCCGATCTCGGCAACCCGGTGGGACGGACCCGTCCCACCGGTTTCATTTGCGGTTTCGTTCATAGTTCTGTGCCTGCGGCATCGTTACTGTCTTGGCGAGGAAGCCGGCGTCTTTCATGAGGCCTTCGTGCAGCTTCTCGGCGTCGGCCACCCATTTGACGTAGTCGTCGCCGGTCATGAAGGTTGTGTTGAAGGCGCCGTCGCTCATCAGCTTCTTCCACTCCGGCGTCTCGCGCACCTTCTTGAACAGATCGACGTAGTAGTCGACCACTTCTTTCTTGACGCCCGGCGGCATGAAGAAGCCGCGCAGCATCAGGTACTCGATGTCGAGGCCCGATTCACTTGCAGGTCGGGATGTCGGTCCCAGGACATGTCGCCGGCGATCTTGTCGTGATAGTCGAGCCGCTTGGAATCGAACACGCAGAGCGGCCGCAGCTTGCCGGCCCGCCAATGCGCCACCGCCTCGATCGGGTTGTTGACGGTGGAATCGACGTGGTTGCCGACCAGCTGCACGGCGACCGCGCCGCCGCCTTTATACGGAATGTAGGTCAGCTTCTTGCCGGTCGCCTTCTCGAGCGCGACCGTGATGATCTGGTCTTCCTGCTTGGAGCCGGTGCCGCCCATCTTGAAGGTGTTGTCGGGCGCCTTCTTGATGGCGTCGATATAGTCCTTCACCGTCTTGTACGGCTTGTCGGCGTTCACCCAGAGGATGAATTCGTCGAGCGCCATCATCGACGACCGGGGTGAGATCCTTCCAGTTGAAGGGAATGCCGGTGGCCAGCGGCGTGGTGAACAAATTCGACAGCGTGATGATCAGCTTGTGATCGTCGCCCTTCGAATTCTTGACGTCGAGGAAGCCTTCGCCGCCGGCGCCGCCCGACTTGTTGATCACGACCACCGACTGCTTCGACAGCGCGTGCTTGCTGATGATGCCCTGCATCACGCGCGCCATCTGGTCGGCGCCGCCGCCGGTGCCGGCGGGGACGATGATTTCGATCGGATGGCTGGGTTCCCACGCCGCAGCGGGGGCCGGGGACAGTGCGAGGGCGCCGGCGCACGCGGCCGCGCCGACGCTCAAAATCCTAGCTAAAGCTGACATCAAACTCCTCCCTTGGTTTCCTCATCCGTCCGGTCTTGCCGCCGGCTCGGACATCACTTGTGAGACACAGTTTCAAGCGCCCTTCATTCCATTATGCTTGCCGAATTCAAGCATAAACAACGGATAAATTTCACTCCGTACTTGCATCCTTAATTGTGAGGTGAGGCGGATGGCGCGGTCCGGCGCCTATACCGCGATGCAACAAGCCGGTTTTGCCTGAGACATTCTCGCGCCTCAGTACTCCCCACAATGACGTTGCCGACCCCGTCGTGGGCAATCGCATAGACCCGCCCACGCATTGTGTCCAATAATTTTGTGATGGGCGGAGCGAGCGGTTTCGCGAGCTGGACCGAAAAAGTCCACGCAGAAGGGTGCTGAATCGACGGGGGCGCACGAGGATTTGAACGTTTCCACACCCGCCGCGCCCGCCGCCAATACGCAAAAAGGGCCCGCGCGGCGCGGACCCTTTTTAATTTGGTTGCGGGGGCAGGATTTGAACCTGCGACCTTCAGGTTATGAGCCTGACGAGCTACCGGGCTGCTCCACCCCGCGATAAATCCGTAACTTCAAGTCCCGCCTGCGCGGGCCGCCCCTTCGATTTCGTGTTGTCGCGTCCGGCCGGATTCGCTGTCGGCAATCGGCGTTACCACAACCGGACGAAAGTCCGCGCGAAGCCGTCCGCGCGTCGATCGCTATCTAGCAACGGCCAGGCCGGATGGGAAGAGTGAAATCCCAATCTTTTCATCGGCCTGCCGTCAATCCGGAACGGCAAAACGCGGTCACCGATACGGCCGGAGTGGAGCATGCTCAAACGTTGAAGGCCCGGCTCGCGCCGGGCCTTCCGCGTTTCCAGCCGTTGGGCCGACTCAAGCGACCAGCGGCTTCAACCCGGGATGCGCTTTGACGAACTGCATGTTTTCCACCCAGGCATCGAGGCCGAACACATGGCCCGCGCGCGCGACGATCATGTAGACCAGCACGCCGGCATAAACCAGGTGATAGTCGACGATCAGGTTGTTGCTGTTCTCGATGAACGGCCAGTCCATATGCGCGAACCAGTAGGTGATCATCAGGAACACGCCGAAGGTGGCCGAGACGCGCACCATCAGGCCGGTCAAGAGCGACAACCCGATCAGCAGGTGGCCGTATTCGACCATGAAGGTGGTGATCGGCGCCATGCCCGGCGTCGTGAAGATGACGAAGAAGTCGTGGAAGGTCTTTGTGTGATTCAGGAATCCGATCACGGTCCAGCCGGGCACGAACACCTGATGCGAGGCGGCGTAGAGAAAGGTCCACGCCATGACGAAACGGAAGTAGACGATGATTGCCTTGTGCAGCGGAGAAGTGGCCATGGGGAACCCCCTAATGCTGTGCCAATAACAGCGCCACCATGGCATTGCGAAACGCGGGCGGGTTTGACCTAGCGCAAGACGCGGGCTTTTCCCGATCGCCGAAAAACTCTGATTTTACAGGTCTTTCTGACGCGCGCCGCTTCGCTTACGTACAATTACGGACCGCTCACAGGCGGTTGCGGCGGGCGATTTGGCGCGTCACTTCGGCGGGCGTGGCGGCGTCGGCCTGCGCCTTGAGCGCCAGCGCCGCGCGCGCCGCCGGCCGCGCCAGGCAGCGCTCGAGCCATGCCTTAAGCCGCGGCACGGCGGCGAGATCCATGTCGATGGCGCGGCTGATGACGGCGGCGACGTTGAGGTCGGCGACGGTGAAATCGTCGCCGAGCAGATAAAGTTGCTTGGCGAGCGCGCCGTCGAGCACTTTGAACGGCGCCGCCAGCAGCTTCAGCGCCTGCTCGCGCTTGCCGGCGTCGCGCTCCTCCGGCGGCAGGCGCACGGCGTGCAGCGACCAGATGTTGACGGCGCGGTCGACCTCCTGCACCGCCCACAGGCTCCATTGCCAGACGCGCGCCTCGGCTTGCAGCGTGGCGGGATAGAGTTTGCCGCTGGAATGTTTCTTGGCGAGATAGAGCGTGATGGCGAGCGACTCGGTGAGCACGAAGCCGTCGTCGTCGATCGCCGGCAGGCGGCCGTTCGGATTGATGGCGAGGAATTCCGGCTTGCGCGCGCCGGCTTCGCCGA
>CAVPTM010000022.1:0-97541 GCA_963708635.1 uncultured Alphaproteobacteria bacterium
CGGCCGGCGGCCGGATGACGATGCGGCCGCCCGAAAGGCCCTTGCCGACATAGTCGTTGGCGTCGCCGTCGAGTTCGAAGGTGATGCCGCGCGCGAGCCAGGCGCCGAAGCTCTGCCCGGCGGTGCCGGTGAAGCGCACGTGGATGGTGTCGTCGGGCAGGCCGTCATGGCCGTAGCGCTTGGCGACCTCGCCCGACAGCATGCGCGCCGGCAGGCGCGGTCGGTGTTGCGGATCGCGGTCTGCAGCCGCACCGGCGCGCCGCGGTCGAGCGCGGCCTGCGACTCGCGCGATCAGCTTGCGGTCGAGGATGTCGTTGATCTTGTGGTCCTGCGCCTCGCAGTTGAAGATCGGCGTGCCCTTGCGCCGCCTTCGGCTTGGTGAACAGCTTGGAGAAGTCGAGGCCCTTGGCCTTCCAGTGCTCGACCAGCCGGCGCTGGTCGAGCATCTGCATCTGGCCGATCATCTCGTCGAAGGTGCGGATAGCCGAGCGCGGCCATGATCTCGCGCACTTCCTCGGCGACGAAGAAGAAATAATTGATCACGTGCTCGGGCTGGCCCTTGAAGCGCTTGCGCAGCACCGGGTCCTGCGTGGCGACGCCGACCGGGCAGGTGTTGAGGTGGCACTTGCGCATCATGATGCAGCCGGCCGCGATCAGCGGCGCGGTGGCGAAGCCGAACTCGTCGGCGCCGAGCAGCGCGCCCACCACCACGTCGCGGCCGGTGCGGATGCCGCCGTCGACCTGCACGGCGATGCGGCCGCGCAGCCGGTTGAGCACCAGCGTCTGATGCGTCTCGGCAAGGCCGATCTCCCACGGGCGAGCCGGCGTGCTTGATCGAGGTGAGCGGCGAGGCGCCGGTGCCGCCCTCGAAGCCGGCGATGGTGACGTGATCGGCGCGCGCCTTGGAGACGCCGGCGGCGACCGTGCCGACGCCGACTTCGGAGACCAGCTTCACCGACACGTCGCCTGCCGGGTTGACGTTCTTCAGGTCGAAGATGAGCTGCGCCAGGTCCTCGATCGAATAGATGTCGTGGTGCGGCGGCGGCGAGATCAGGCCGACGCCGGGCGTCGAATGGCGCACCTTGGCGATGGTCTTGTCGACCTTGTGGCCGGGCAACTGGCCGCCTTCGCCGGGCTTGGCGCCCTGCGCCATCTTGATCTGCATCATGTCGGAGTTGACGAGATACTCCGCGGTGACGCCGAAGCGGCCGGAGGCCACCTGCTTGATGGCCGAGCGCATCGAGTCGCCGTTCGGCAGCGGCTTGAAGCGGTCGGCTTCCTCGCCGCCCTCGCCGGTGTTCGACTTGCCGCCGATGCGGTTCATGGCGATGGCGAGCGTGGTGTGCGCCTCGCGCGAGATCGAGCCGAACGACATGGCGCCGGTCGAGAAGCGCCGCACGATGTTCTTGGCCGGCTCGACCTCATCGAGCGGCACCGGCCTGCGGCCGTCTTCCTGCGCCGTCTTCGATGCGGAACAGGCCGCGGATGGTGAGCAGCCGCTCGGTCTGGTCGTTGATGATCTTGCGCGAAGGCGCGGTAGTGGTCCTGCGAATTGCCGCGCACCGCGTGCTGCAGGCGCGCGACGGTCTCGGCGGTCCAGACATGGTCCTCGCCGCGCACGCGCACGGCATAGTCGCCGCCGACGTCGAGCATCGAGCGGTAGATCGGCGCATCGCCGAAGGCGTCGCGGTGGCGGCGCACGGTCTCTTCGGCGATTTCGGCCAGGCCGACGCCCTCGATGCGGGTATGCGTGCCGGTGAAATACTTGTCGACGAAGTCCTGGCGCAGGCCGACCGCGTCGAAAATCTGCGCGCCGCAATAGGACTGATAGGTCGAGATGCCCATCTTGGACATCACCTTGAGCAGGCCCTTGTCGATCGACTTGATGTAGCGCTTGACGATTTCCTTCTCGTCGAGCTTCTGCGGCAGATCGTCCTTCATGGCGATCAGCGTCTCGAAGGCGAGATAGGGATTGATCGCCTCGGCGCCGTAGCCGGCCAGACAGGCGAAATGATGCACCTCGCGCGGCTCGCCGGTCTCCAGCACCAGCCCGACCGAGGTGCGCAGGCCCTTGCGGATCAGGTGATGATGCACCGCCGCGCAGGCGAGCAGCGACGGGATCGGGATGCGGTCGGCGCCGGCCTTGCGGTCGGACAGGATGATGATGTTGCAGCCGTCGCGCACTTCTTCCTCGGCGCGCTCGCACAGCTGCGTCGAGCGCCCAGCCCATGCCGTCGGCGCCGTGCTCGGCCGGGAAGGTGATGTCGAAGGTGCGCGACTTGAAATGATCGCCGCTCATCTGCGAGATCGAGCGGATCTTCTCCAGGTCGTCATTGGTGAGGATCGGCTGGCGCACTTCCAGGCGCTTGGTCTTCGACATGCCTTCGAGGTCGAACAAATTCGGCCGCGGCCCGATGATGGAGACGAGGCTCATCACCAGTTCTTCGCGGATCGGATCGATCGGCGGGTTGGTGACCTGCGCGAAGTTCTGCTTGAAATAGGTGAACAGCGGCTTCGGCTTGTCCGACAGCGCCGAAATCGGCGTGTCGTTGCCCATGGAGCCGACCGCTTCCTCGCCGGTGGTGGCCATCGGCGTCATCAGGAATTTGAGGTCTTCCTGGGTGTAGCCGAAGGCCTGCTGGCGATCGAGCAGCGACAGGTTGGAGATCGGCGCGTCGGTTGGCGGTCGCCGGGCAGGTCCTCCAGCACGATCTGGGTATGCGCGAGCCATTCCTTGTAGGGATGGCTGTTGGCCAGCGTCGCCTTCAATTCCTCGTCCGGGAATGAGCCGGCCTTCGTCGAGATCGACCAGCAGCATCTTGCCCGGCTGCAGCCGCCACTTCTTGACGATGTCCTTTTCGTGGATCGGCAGCACGCCCATTTCCGACGCCATGACGATGCGGTCGTCGTGGGTGAGCAGATAGCGCGCCGGCCGCAGGCCGTTGCGGTCGAGCGTGGCGCCGATCTGGCGGCCGTTGGTGAAGGCGATCGCCGCCGGGCCGTCCCACGGCTCCATCAGCGCGGCGTTGTATTCGTAGAAGGCGCGCCGCTCCTCGTCCATCAGCGGGTTGCCGGCCCAGGCTTCCGGGATCATCATCATCATCGCGTGCGCGAGCGAGTAGCCGCCCTGCACCAGGAATTCGAGCGCGTTGTCGAAGCAGGCGGTGTCGGACTGGCCCTCGTAGGAGATCGGCCACAGCTTGTTGATGTCCTTGCCGAACAGCGGCGAGGACACCGAGGCCTGCCGCGCCGCCATCCAGTTGACGTTGCCGCGCAGCGTGTTGATCTCGCCGTTGTGCGCGATGTAGCGGTAGGGATGCGCCAGCGACCAGGTCGGGAAGGTGTTGGTCGAGAAGCGCTGGTGCACCAGCGCGAGCGCGCTCTCGAAATCCGGATCGTGCAGGTCGGGATAATAGGTGCCGAGCTGGTCGGCCAGGAACATGCCCTTGTAGATCACCGTGCGGCAGGAGATCGACACCGGGTAATAGCCCGAGACGCGCCGCTCGCGCCGCTTGTAGATCGCGTTCGAGATCGACTTGCGCAGGATGTAGAGCCGGCGCTCGAACTCGTCCTCGGACAGCTTCTTCTTGCCGCGGCCGATGAACACCTGCAGGTGGCGCGGCTCGGTCGGCTTGACCGACTCGCCGAGCGAGGAATTGTCGTTCGGCACGTCGCGCCAGCCGATCAGCGTCAGCCCTTCGCGCGCGATCACTTCGGCATAGATGTCGCGGATGATCTGCCGCCAGTTGGCGTCGACCGGCATGAACAATTGGCCGATGGCGTATTCGCCCGGCGCCGGCAGCGTGAAGCCGAGCTTGGCGGTTTCCTTGACGAAGAACTTGTGCGGGATCTGCACCAGAATGCCGGCGCCGTCGCCCATGCGCGGGTCGGCGCCGATGGCGCCGCGATGCTCGAGGTTGCACAGGATCTTCAGGCCGTCCTCGACGATCTGGTGCGACTTCACGCCCTTGATGTTGGCGATGAAGCCGACGCCGCAGCTGTCTTTGTCGAGCGCCGGATCGTAGAGGCCATGCGCGGGCGGCACGCCCGGGTCGGCGGTCATGAGCGACGGCAAAGCGGCGCTGCGGCCGCCATGCCGCGTCTTCGTCGCTTGCGCTCGCCCATCTTGCGTCTCTTGCGCTCGCCCATCGTGCCCTGCCTCAGCCGGCGCACCATCGCTGCCCGGCGTACCCGCCTCGTCCGCAGCGCCGCAAAGGCCGCCGCGGTTCGCTACCCAACCATTCGCAAGAAGGGGCAACGCTTCCGGCCGTGCCGTGGCTGCTCCCGTTGGGCGCCGCCGATCTCCGTTTCCGCCGCGTGAGCCGGGACCGATGGCTGCCGCATTAGGACAGCAATACTGTCCTAATCCACCTTGCCAAATTTTGCCCTGCAAAACAAGAGCGGTCCACGCCTGATTTGCCGCCGTCATCTGTTTATTGCGGCCGGCGGGTTGAGCGCGGGCAACGAGCGCCAAAGGTCCTTAAGGCGGGCGCCATCGTACTGCGCAGAGGCCTTGGCAGGGCGTCCGGCGCGGGGCTGCGATTAACCACCGAATGAAACGAATCGTTAACGCAACTTGTCCGCCCGGCGGCGAGGCGTAAGCTCGGCCAAAATCGATAATGGGGAGTAGCGATGCTCAAACAGAGATGGCTAGCCGCGCTGGCGCTGGCCGCGCTTTGCGCCCTTGCCGCGCCGGCCGGTCCGGCCGCCGCCGGCTTCTATGAGGAGCCGGTCGCCGCGGCCGAACTGCTGCCGCCCGCCGAGATCGTCGCCACGTTTGCGCGAGCTGGGCCTCGCCCCGACCATGCAGCCGATCCGCCGCGGCGCCTATTACGTGCTGCACGCCATTTCCGCCGACGGCATCGAGCTGCGCGTGGTGGCCGACGCGCAACTCGGCGACATCTTGTCGATCGAGGTGGCGCGTCCGCTCGTCGCCTATACGCCCTATTACGTGCGCGCGCCGCACATCATCCACGTGAACGAGGACGGCACCGAGGAGATCGACAGCCAGAGCGGCAACGACGCCGCCCAAAGGCCGCGAGCAGGACGTGCAGCCGCAGAAGCTGATCGTGCCGGCGCCGCCGGCCGTCGCGCCGCCGCGCGACGCCAAGCTGTCGCCGGTCCGGCCGCTGCCGCACTTCGGCGCCCGCATCATCACCAAAGCCGACTGACGTCCGGCGGATCGAAAAACAAAAGCGCCCCGGAAATCCGGGGCGCTTCCGATTCAAGCGTCTTGTCGAGATTAGGCGGCGGCCTTGGTGTCGATCACCTGCGCCTTGGCCTGGCCGTTGCCGATCGGAATCTGGCGCGGCTTCTTGGCCTCGGGAATCTCGCGCACGAGGTCGACGTGCAGCAGGCCGTTCTCGAGCTTGGCGGCCTTGACCACCACATAGTCGGCGAGCTGGAACACGCGCTCGAAGGCGCGCGCCGCGATGCCCTGATAGAGCACCTCGCCGTTCTGCTCTTCCTGGCTCTGCTTGGCGCCCTTGATCGTCAGCGTGTTTTCTTTCGCCTCGATCGAGAGTTCGTCCTCGCCGAAGCCGGCGACCGCCACGGTGATGCGGTAATCGTTCTCACCGGTGCGCTCGATGTTGTAGGGCGGATAGCCCGGGGCGGCCTCGAAGCCGTCCAGCATCGAGAACAGCCGGTCGAAGCCGACGGTGGAACGATAAAGCGGGGAAAGATCGAAAGTTCGCATGGCATAGTCCTCCTTCAGTTGAGCGACATGCGGGCGGTCCGCCGTTTGGCCGGACCGAATACCCGTGCGCAGCCTTCAGCGGCCTGCGCAAGGCAGATATGGGAAGGCTTTTTTGGCCGCGCAAGGGTTTCGGCACTTCTGCATAAGACATTTGATATTAACATGGTTTTTGCTTCCAGATCGGGACGCCGGATTGAGCGCCGCTTTTGCCCTGCTATAAGGCGGCTCCCGCGCCACCGGCCAGCATTCATGAAACTCGTCTCCATCCCCGCCAACCCGGTGCCCGAGAACGCCGTGGCCGGGACCGTCAAGACGCCGGACGGCGTCAACTTGCGCTTTGCGCGCTTCGCGCCGCCGCCCGGCCGCAAGGGCACGGTGGTGCTGTTGCAGGGCCGCGCCGAGTTCATCGAGAAATATTTCGAATGCGTGCGCGATCTGCGCGCGCGCGGCTTTGCGGTCGCCACCTTCGACTGGCGCGGGCAGGGGCTTTCCGACCGCGTCTTGTCCGACAGGCGCAAAGGCTACGTGCGCAATTTCGCCGAATACGCCATCGACCTCGAGACCATCATGCACGAGGTGGTGCTGCCGGATTGCCCGCCGCCGATCTTCTGCGTCGGCCATTCCATGGGCGGCGCCGTCGCCATCCGCTGCTGCCACGACGGCGCGCGCTGGTTCGAGCGCGTGGTGCTGTCCGCGCCGATGATCGCGCTGCCGGCCGGCCGCCGGCTGATGGGCATCGCCGCCCCGCTGCTGCGCACGATGCGGCTCATCGGGCGCGGCTCGGCCTATGTGCCGACCGGCACCGGCGTCGCTGCCGGCAGCGAGGATTTCCTCGGCAACGTGCTGACCTCCGACCCGGTGCGCTATGCGCGCAACGCCGCCATCCTGCAGCAGGAGCCGGCGCTCGGTCTCGGCGCGCCGACCATCGCCTGGGCCGATGCGGCGCTGCGCCAGATGAAGCGCATGGCGGAGAAAGGCTACGCCGCGCATGTGCGCCAGCCTTTGCTGCTGGTGGCGGCGGGCCGCGACGAGGTGGTGTCGACGCCGGCGATCGAGGCGTTCGGCAACCATCTGCTCGCCGGCCGCCATCTCATCCTCGCCGGCAGCCGGCACGAGATTCTGCAGGAGCAGGATCAATTCCGCTCGCAGTTCTGGGCGGCGTTCGACGCCTTCGTGCCGGGCACGCCGCGGTTTTGAGCGCGCGTTGGCGCGGCTGCCGCGCGTTCGCTGCAACGGCTTCTATCGCAACCTCGAAAACAGGCGCCGCAATCCGTCGGCGATTCGGGACGGCGGCGGTGGATCGTAACGGTTCTTGTTCAAGGCACTCAGCTCGCGATGGATTTCCTTTTTCCAGATCGGGCGGCTGCAGCTCACCGCCATATAAATGGCGCGTCTTTCTCCGTCGATTTTTTCGATCGGTTCGACGTCGTGGAAAGCGCGATTTGACTGCAACGAGGCGATCAACAGTCCCGCAACCGGCTGATAGACTTTTTTCAGGACCGGTGTGCTGCCGCGCAGGCCATAAAGCCGGTGCGTCCCGCCGACCATGAATCGCGGCGTATTCAGGAAAATCAGGATGGAGATCAGGCGCGGCAAGTTATCGATATGAACGCCTCTTCCCCCGTTCTGCAGGCCGTAGCCGACGCCGCCGTAGCCGATGTCAAAGCGCGGATAGAGAAACGTCTGCGCACTCTCCACGTAAGCGCGGCCGCTGACTCTTTTCTCTACCGGCTCGGGAACGATGTTCAGCGAAAAAGGGTCCACGAGCAGCTGGCCACTCGCATAGGCGCGCTGAATGGCCGGCCGAAATAGCTCGAGGAAAACGCGGGTGAAACGGTCCGAGTAAACTTGCCGGTCGAGCGCGCCGTAAAGCGACGATTGCGAAATGAGCTCGCTCGTAGCCGGGGTCGCCCGCCGTCAAGTCTCCATCCATCCGGATGGTCGGACCAAATTGGTCCTTGGTCGGAAACTCCGCGTTGAAACCGTCTATTTCGGTCAGCGCGTTTTCAAAGACGACATGCGGGTAGGGATCGTCCAACAGCGGGTTGCCGGGCGAGTTCGTCTAATCTGAGCACCATCTGCGCTTCATCCAGCCGTAAATTCGGCGAAACAGGCGCCGGCTCTGATTCTGCTCCAGTTCCGCAATTCTCAGCCGCGCCACGTCGAGCTGCCCTCGCAGCTCGCGTACCGTAGCCGCAATCTCGGCGTGGACAAGGCCTTCGCCGGGCGCCGTTAGCCGCGAGCACTCGCCGGCAGGATTTGGCGAGGCATTTGCCCGCCCTGCAAGCAGCTTTTGGTAGCGCGCCAGCAGCCAGTCAGCCCGCGCGTTCAAAGAGAATTCGGCGCTCACTCTTTTCCGAAGCAACTCGCGATCATGCGTGCGCAGCTTCTCGATCTCTTGGCGCAGATGCGCTTTGGTGATCGCCTGCCGCGCAAATCGTCCGGAAAAGTTGGACCTCTTGACGGAGTCGAGGCTGTCCGCCGTCAGAAGGCCGTCGGATCCGTGCACGTCGGCGACGATGCACGGCACGCCGCATGCGGCCGCCAGCAGGACCGTTCGCCCGATTGAAATAATCAATCCGTATTGGGTCAGGAGATTTCCATCGACGACGACCGATTGTCGCTCAATGCCAAAGTAGTCGACGGCGACGGCGCCTTCGGCTTCCAGCGCCGTCAAGGCATCGCTCAGATCGGGCGCGATGTGATTGGAGATAACCGCTACGCGCAGCGGCCCGGCAGTCTGGTGCGCAGCGGCAGTGACGACCGCCTTATCGTCGAACCAATTGCGAAAAAGGGCGACCTCGACAGCCCTGCCGAAGGGCGTCCGATTGATCCGATCGACAACCTCTTCGGAAATGGCGAGCCCTAAAGAAAAGGTCTCTGCGTCAAGCGGCGGAGCCTCGAGCGCCGGGGTGACGCCCAGCACGGCATGCACCCTTATGGCGTCGGGAACCGCCGAACGAAGAAAGTGCGCACAGGGAAGATGATTCGTTTGCACCAGGTCCGGCGCGAAACGCGCGATGGCGCTTGTTTCCTCGGGATGAAAAACCGGGATGCCATCGGCCTGAAGGGTTTCCGCGAATTTTCCCTTGAAAAATGTGAAAACCGCCACGTCGTGCCCGGCCGACCGGATGGCGCGGGCCAATTCCGCGGTGAACAGTTCCGACCCGGCACGGAGTTCGAGCTGATGCGTACCCAAGAGGATTTTCATGGCGGCTTGTTGGCGGGGTCGTTGCGCATCGATAATTGACTAGGAGTCCGCCCGCCGCTCGCGATCTTGCAGCATCTCCATCGCCGCCGCATGCACGCGCCTGTCGCCGGCGACGACGATGCGGCCGCCGGCCTGCGCCGGGCCGTTCTCCCAGGTGGTGACGATGCCGCCGGCGCCGGTGACGATCGGGATCAGCGGCACGATATCGTGCGGCTTGATCTCGGTCTCGACCACGAGGTCGATCTGGCCGGCCGCCAGCATGCAATAGGCGTAGCAGTCGCCGCCGTAGCGCGACAGCTTGGCCGCGTTCTCCAGCCGGCGCGAACGCCGCGCGGTCGGCTTGGTTCATCAACAGCGGGCTGGTGGTCGACAGGATCGCGTCGCCGAGCGAGGCGCAGGCGCGCACGTGCAGGTCGCGCTTGCCGTTCGGCCCGCGATAGGCCGCCGCGCCGCCGTCGCCGGAGAAGCGCTCGCGCGTGAAGGGCTGGTGCATCATGCCGAACACCGGCTCGCCGAAACGCATCAGCCCGATCAGCGTGCCCCAGGCCACCATGCCGGTGATGAAGGATTTGGTGCCGTCGATCGGGTCGAGCACCCAGACGTATTCGGCGTCGGTGCGCTCGCTGCCGTATTCCTCGCCGACGATGCCGTGATCGGGGAAGGCGCCGCGGATGAGCGTGCGCATGGTCTGCTCGGCGGCGCGGTCGGCGGCGGTGACCGGGTCGAAGCCGCCGATCTTCTTGTTCTCGACCGTGAGCGCGGTGCGGAAGAACGGCAGGATGGTCTCGCCGGACACGGTGGCGAGCTGGTCGACGAAGCTTGCGAAATCGATGGCCGTCATGCCGCCCGGCCTATCGGAGGCCGCCTCTGCCGGCAACTGGAACCCTTACGGCGGACCCGCATGCCAATTTGCCCGATTCGCTGGCCCATTGCCGACAGTTTGTGGCATCTCGGCAACGAGCGAGGGCAAATGCTTGATTTTCTGCGAGAAAGGCGATCCGCAGCCATGCAAATCTGCATGTAGTTTGGCCCGGAAGTCTTGATTTTTGTGCGTCGCGGTGTAAATTATTGCAATGCGGTAGCGAGAGCTACCGTTGCCCTCCTTGGGCGTTTCCTCCCTAGACTTGGGCCGCTTGCACCCGCGAGCGGCCCCTTTTTTTAGCTTCAGTATCAGGCATCCGCCTGGAGCCGCTATTCCGCCGCCGCGCGATAGGGCCGCAGCTCTTCCAGCGGGATCTCGCCCAGCCGCCGCGCCAGCGTGTCGAAGTCGGCGCCCAGGCGCGCGAAGTTCTCCGAACGCTGGTAGCGCCGCTCGTCCATGTAAAGCGCACGGTTGATCTCGAGCTGGATGGCGTGCAGCCCGGCGGCCGGGTTGCCGTAATGCTCGGTGATGAAGCCGCCGGCATAAGGCTTGTTGCGGGAGACGCTGTAGCCGAGCCCGCGCAACGTCGCTTCCACGGTCTCCGCCACCGCGCCGACGCAGCTGGTGCCGTAGCGGTCGCCGAGCACGAATTCCGGCCGCGGCCGCTCGTCCTTCTGGCCGGCGGTCGAGGGCATGGAATGGCAATCGACCAGCACGGCGGCGCCGAAATCGCGGTGCAGGCGGGTGAACAGGCGCCGCAGCGCCCGGTGATAGGGCTTGTAAAGGCTTTCGATGCGGGCGAGCGCGTCGTCGACCGGGATGCGCTGGTCGTAGATTTCCTGCGCGTCGCCGACCACGCGCGCCACGGTGCCGAGTCCGCCGGCGACCCGCATCGAGCGGGTGTTGGCGAAGGAGGGCAGGCGGCCCTCGAACATGCGCGGATCGAGCTCGTAGGGCTCGCGGTTCACGTCCACGAAGCAGCGCGGAAAATGCGCCCGCATCAGCGGGAAGCCTTGGCCCACCACGCCCGAAATCAGCGCGTCGACGAAACTGTCCTCGGAGCGGCGCAGCGCGGCGATATCGAGGCGCGAGACGGTGAGGAACTCGCGCGGATAGATCGACCCGCTATGCGGCGAATTGAACAAAACCGGCCCGCGATAGGCGGCCGGCTCCATGATCTCGAAGGGCGGGTCGAGCTCGTCGCGGATTTCGCTCATAGGGGGCGTTGGTCACTCGGGCCCGCAGCGGGGCCATGGGTTTCGGCGGTTGGGCGCGGCGGGCGCAGCCCTTTATACTATCTATTGTCCATGGGCGGATGGATAAAGCCAAGCCGTGCTTTCGGTTCACCCGATATTTACCCGCCATAAGCCTTAATCGCCGGGCACGGGGCCGGCCATCGGGGAACGGCTGGACGGGGTATTGTGGCGTATGTCGAAAATCCTCCTGGCTGAAGACGACACGGATATGCGGCGCTTTCTGGTCAAGGCGCTGGAGAACGCCGGATTCGACGTGACCTCCTACGACAACGGGCTGTCGGCCTATCAACGGCTGCGCGAGGAGCCGTTCGAGCTGTTGCTGACCGATATCGTGATGCCGGAAATGGACGGCATCGAGCTGGCGCGGCGGGCGGCGGAGCTCGACCCCGACATCAAGATCATGTTCATCACCGGCTTTGCCGCGGTCGCGCTCAACGCGGATTCGAACGCCCCCAAGCACGCCAAGGTGCTGTCCAAGCCCGTCCACCTGCGCGAACTGGTCAGCGAAGTGCACAAGATGCTGGCGGCCTGAGCCGGTCATTCCGGGGCGCGGCGTAAGCGCGCGAGCCCGGAATCCACAGCCGAGCGGAGTACGGCTTTGCTACTGGATTCCGGGTTCGCACGCTGCGGCGCGTCCCGGAATGACGCATGGACCCGGCTTGCCCCCCTCGGCCGAGCCGATAGATCAACGCCGAAAGGGCGCGTAGCTCAGCGGAAGAGCACCTCCTTGACATGGAGGGGGTCACAGGTTCGATCCCTGTCGCGCCCACCAGCCTTCGCTCGCGAAGCGAGTAAGGCTGCCGCGCCGAAGCCAATTTGCGAAGGCGGGCCTCGCTTCGCGAAGCGGGCCCGGAAGCCAGCCAAGCTTTGGCGAAGGCGGGCCGATACGGCAATCTCGATGGCGGACTTCACCACCATCAAAATCGACCGGCGCGGGGCGGTGGCGCGGCTGACGCTGTCGCGGCCGGAGCGCGCCAACGCGCTCAACGCGGTCATGCTCGGCGAGATCAACGCCGCGCTCGACGCGCTCGAACGCGACGGCGACGTGCGCGTGCTGATCGTGACCGGGGCCGGCGCGGCCTTCTCCTCCGGCTTCGATCTCAAGGAGCAGATGGAGCGCCGCCCCGCGGGCGTCGAGCAATGGCGCGCGATCCTGCGCAAGGATTTCGACACCATCATGCGCTTCTGGCATTTCCCGCGCCCGACCATCGCGGCGGTGCGTGGGCCATGCCTTGCCGGCGCCTGCGAACTGGCGCTCGCCTGCGACATCACCGTCGCCGCCGACGACGCCTTCTTCGGCGAGCCGGAATTGAAATTCGGCGCCGGCATCGTCGCGATGCTCTTGCCCTGGGTGGTCGGTCCGAAGATCGCCAAGGAAATCATCTACACCGGCGAGGACCGCATCCCGGCCGCGCGCGCGCGCGAGATCGGCATGGTCAACCGCGTGGTGCCGGCGGCGGAGCTCGAGGCGACCGCGTTTGCCATCGCCGAGCACATCGCCGCGGTCGATCCCAACCTGGTCAAGGAAACCAAGCGCGCGATCAACCGCGCCTTCGAGGCGCAGAACATGCTTTCGGCGCTCGAGGAGGCGCTGGCGATCGACCTCGCCATCGAAGGCGCCGGCTCGCCGGACAAGGTGCAGTTCATGGAGATCGCCCGCCGCGACGGTCTCAAGGCCGCGCTCGCCTGGCGCGACGCGCGCTTTCCGGCGCGCAAGCCAGAGGCGACATGAGCGGCGCGCTCGGCGAATTGCTCGCGGGCGCGCTGGCCTCGCTCGCGCATCCGGTCGAGAGCACCAGCGGCGAGCGGCAAGGCGGCGGGCGAATTGCGCGCGCTCGGCCGGCCGCGTCGCAGCCGCGCTCGAGGCGAAGGGCGTCGCGCCCGCCGAGCCGGTGTTGCTGCGCATGGGCAACCGGCCGGCCGACATCGGCGCTTTGCTCGGCATCTGGCAGGCCGGCGCGGTCGCGGCGCCGCTATCCGTCGACTGCGGCGCCGGCAACTTACGAACGCCTGAAGAGCCAGACCGGCGCGCGTTTCCTGGTCGACGGCGACCACATCGACATTGTTGCGTCGGCACCGCCGCCGGAGCGGCCGCTGTTGCGCGACGCGGCGCTGATCATGTTCACCTCCGGCTCGACCGGAGCGCCGAAAGGCGCGGTGATCGGCCACCGGCGGCTGGCCGACAAGCTTGCCGTGCTCGACCGGCTGCTCGGCTTCGCCCGCGGCGAGGTCGTGCTGCTGCCGCTGCAGCTCACCTTCATCTTCGGCCTGTGGGTCAGCCTGCTCGCCTTGAAGAACGGCGCGCGGCTGGTGCTGGTGCCGAAATTCTCCGACGAAGCGTTGGCGCGCGGACTGGAAGAGGCGACGATCCTCGGCGGCGTGCCGTCGATGTTTCGCACGCTGCTGCGGCGAGGCGTCGCCGCCGGCGCCGAAGCTGCGCAAGATATTGACCGGCGGCGAGGTGCTGCCGCCGCATCTCGCCGACGTCATGCGGCGCTGGTCGCCGGCCGCGATCCACGACCTCTATGGCCTGACCGAGACCGGCACCTGCGATTTCCATTGCGGCCCGGCCGAGCAGCCGCAAGGCTTCGGCAGCATCGGGCGCGCGACCGAGAATGTTGACTTCCGCATCGCCGACGGCGGCGAGCTGCAAATCCGCTCGCCCTACGGCATGCTGGGTTATCTCGACGATCCGGCCTTGACCGAAGCTTCGTTCGCGGACGGCTTCTTCAAGACCGGCGATCTCGCCAAACTGGACGAGAACGGCCGCGTCGCGCTGATCGGCCGCGCCAAGGACATCATCTCGCGCGGCGGCATCAAGATCGCGCCGCTCGAGATCGACAATCTGCTGGCCGGGCATCCCGATGTCGCGGCCGCGCTGTGCGCGGGCGTGCCCGACGCGCGGCTCGGCGAAGTCATCCACGCGGTCGTCGTGCCGCGCAACGGCGCCACGCTCGATCCGGCCGCCTTGCGCGCCTGGCTGCTCGAGCGGATGGAGAGGTACATGGTTCCAGAGGTCTTCTACGTCTGCGACGTCCTACCGAGCGGCTCAACCGGCAAGGCCGACCGCCGCGCGGTGGCGCGGCTGGCCGAGGGCGCGCGTCAGCCGACCATCGCCTGATAAACCATCGCGCGCATGAGATAGCGGTAATGCATGCGCTCGATCGGCGCCTGCATCATCAAAATGGCGATGAGCTGTTCGCGCGGATCGATCCAGAAATAGGTGCCGGCGACCCCGCTCCAGGAATAGTCGCCGACCGAGCCGGGCAGCGCGCAGCGCCCGGCCTCGTTGCGCACCGCAAAGCCGAGGCCGAAGCCGAGACCGTTCTCCGGCGTCGGCGCCAGCGCGCCGAACATCGCGCGCATCTGCGCGCCGTAGCCGATGCCCGGCGCCAGATGATCGGCGCTCATCAGCGCGACCGTCGCCGGCGCCAGCAGGCGCACGCCGCCGAGTTCGCCGCCGTTCAAGAGCATCTGGCAGAAGCGCAGATAGTCGGCCGCGCTCGACAGCAGGCCGCTGCCGCCCGACAGCCAGACCGGCTTCTTGGTCACGTCGCGCAGCGGCGGCCGCTTGCCCGACGCCTTGTCGACCTGCGGCTCGGCGACGCGCGCGGCCGCGACCGGCCCGAAGCCGGTCGCGCTCATGCCGAGCGGCTTGAGGATGCGCTCGGCAAAGAAACGGTCGAGCGGCTGCCCGCTCGCCACCTCGACCACGCGCCCGAGCACGTCGGTCGAATAGCCGTATTGCCAGGTGCTGCCGGGCTGGTAGGCCAGCGGCACGCGCGCGAGCTTCGCCACCAGTTCGGCATTGCTCTGGTGCTCGCCGAGATCGGCCGCGTCATAGGCTTTCTTGAGCTGCGGGCCGGCGAGATGCGTGTAGGTCAGGCCGGAGGTGTGGCGCAGCAAATCCTGCACCGTCATCGCGCGCCGCGGCGGCTCGGTGGCGAGCGACGTCGCGCTGGCGCTGTCGAAGTCGACCGCGACCGTGAGCTCGGCGAATTCGGGCAGATAGGTCGACACCGGGTCGGCGATCGACAGCGCGCCTTCTTCCGCCAGCATCATGGCGGCGACCGAGGTGACCGGCTTGGTCATCGAATAGATGCGGAACAGCGTGTCGAGCGCCATCGGCGCTGCCCGCCTCGCGGTCGCGCATGCCGATGGCCTCGTGGCAGGCGATCTGGCCGCGGCGCGCGATCAGCAGCACGGCGCCGGGCGCGGCGCCGGTGTCGACGTCGCGCTTGAGCGCGTCGGTCAGCCTTTGCAGGCGTTCGGCCGAGAAGCCGGTGTCTTGCGCCTTGGCGCGGGGGAATTCGACGTTCATGGCATCCTCATTCTAATGCTCTACCACCCCGCGTCATTCCGGGGCGCGCCCCAACGGGCGCGAACCCGGAATCCAGACACAAATCGCGTGTTTGCATTCTGAATTCCGGGCTCGCTCGCTTCGCGAGCGCCCCGGAATGACAACTTGGATTCATTTCCAGAACTCTTGGCTGGCGAGCGCCGCGCCTTCGGCCATGGCCTCGAACTTGGCGAAGACCACGTCGGGATCGACCGCGGCCTGGCCGACCCAGGTGCCGAAGCCGCAATCGCGAGCCGGCGATGACGTTCTCGCGGCCGACCAGCTTGGCGTAGCGCCCGATGCGCTGCGCGATCAGTTCGGGATGCTCGATGAAATTCGACTTCGATTCGATCACGCCCGGGATCAGCACCTTGCCGTCCGGCAGCTTCACCGTCTCGAACAGCGTCCATTCATGCGCGTGGCGCGGGTTGGCGGCTTCGAGCGAGATCGCGGCCGGCTTGGCCGTGAACACGATGTCGATGATGTCGGCGAGCGGCACGTCGCAATGGTGCGGGCCTTCGTAATTGCCCCAGCACAGATGCATGCGCAGTTGCTCGGCCGGGATATTGCGCGAGCGCGTGGTTGAGCGCCTCGACGTGCAGCTGCGCGCGCTTGCGGAAGCCGGCGAGGTCGAGATCGGCGTATTGGATGTGCCGGCCCATGCCGAGGTCGGGGCAGTCGATCTGCAGCACGAAGCCGGCTTTGGCGACGGTCTCGTATTCGTGCCGCATCGCCTCGGCGATGGCGTAGATGTAGGTCTCGAAATCCTTGTAGTGGTCGTTGCGGAAGAACAGCGAGACGACGCCGGGCGAGGCCGCGCTCATGAAGCCGCCGGCGGCCTTCACGCCGGCGAGCGCGGCTTTGAGATTGTCGGCGTCGGCGCGCGGCGCCTGCCGGTCGCGCACGCTGATCGGCGCGTTGCAGGCCGGCGTCTTGCGCCGCGAGCGGCCGGGATCGCCGAACACGCGCTGCGCCAGCTTCGGGAACTCGGCGAGGTCCTGATAGACGAAGGTGTTGCCGGTGCCGCCGAAGCCGTCGAGCCGGTCCTTGATGTAGGTGGCGTAGCTCGGCTTCGACATCTCGCCGTCATTGACGAGGTCGATGCCGGCCTCGGCCTGCTTCTCGACCACCTCGGCCACCGCCGCGCGGATCCGCGCGGCGAGCGCCGCGGCGTCGACCGGCACGCCTTCCTCCTTGGCGTACATCATGCGGATCAGGTCGTCCGGCCGCGGCAGGCTGCCGGTATGGGTGGTGAGAAAGCGCTCGCTGCTGCGCTGCATGGCTGGTCCTCCTCTGGCGGCGCCGGAACTCTAGGCCAGGGCCGAGCGGCTAAACCAGCCCGGGTCCGCTTACGTTGACAGGGCGGGTGGGGTCACTTAGAAACCTGCCCAAACAAGGCATCCAGAGATAGTCATGAAAGTCCGTAACTCATTGAAATCCCTGCGCGGCCGCCACCGCAACAACCGCCTGGTGCGGCGCAAGGGCCGGGTTTACATCATCAACAAGACCAACCGCCGCTTCAAGGCGCGCCAGGGCTAGAGCGTCAAGGCTAGTTCACGGCCTTTTGCGCCCTGCCGGGCGCCCGTTCCATCGCCGCATATTGGCCGCAAGGCGTTGCGAGTTTAGGCTCCAACCATGCGCGCGCGATTCCCGCCACGCTTCTGCTCGCCGCCGTGCTGGCCGCCGGCTTGGCCGCGCCGGCGCTGGCGCAGACCGAAGCAACTGGATCGAGCCGCCGGCCAAGCTGCCGACGCCCGCAGCGCGGCGACCGCACGCATAATCTCGATTTCCTGTTCGGCGCGCTGAAGGTCGCGCCCGACGAGACCACCGCCAAGGCGATCGAAGCCCGCATCTGGGCGCTGTGGATGGTCTCGCGCAGCGACACCGCCAATCTGCTGATGACGCGCGTGCGCAAGGCGGTCGAGGACAAGGACGTCGATCTCGCGCTCAAGCTGCTCGACGCCATCATCAAGATCAAGCCGGACTACGTCGAAGCCTGGAACCGGCGCGCCACGATCTATTACATGAAGAAGGATTACGGCCACGCGCTCGCCGACATCGGCGAGGTGCTCAAGCGCGAGCCGCGCCATTTCGGCGCGCTCTCCGGCCTCGGGCTGATCCTGCAGGACATCGGCGACGACAAGCAGGCGCTCGAAGTCTATCGCCGCGCGCTCGCGATCTATCCGCGCATGGAGCGCATGCCCGAGCTGGTCAAGGAGCTCGCCCCCAAGGTCGAGGGCAAGGATATTTAGAGGCGCGGATTCACGCGCGCGCCCGAGAGTAGATTCGCGTTGCGGCCGGTCGATCTAAAAACGGCGGCGCGTGCTGACTTGCAAACGATGGCTTTACCTCTTGCATCGTTAAACCGCGACACCGGAACGCGGCGAAATATCCAAACGACAAACCGTTCAAAGGAGGAAAATTATGGCTGAATCCGTGTACAAAATCATTGAGCTCGTCGGCACCAGCACGGAGTCCTGGGAGAAGGCCGCCAAGGCCGCGGTCGACAGGGCCGGGAAATCTTTGCGCGATCTTCGGGTCGCCGAGATCGTGCAGCTCGACATGCAGCTCGACAACGGAAAAGTCGAGGCTTACCGCGCCAAGGTGAAAGTCTCCTTCAAGTTCGAGGGCAAGGCTTAGCGCCGGCGGACAAACGCGGCCTCGCACGCGCGCGGCTGTCTGCGCGGCGTTTCCGGTTGCCAACTACACGGGTGGGTGCCGCTAGGCGTGGCGGTGCATGGCCGAATCTGCCAGCGGCCGTGCGGCCCGGTATTGCAAGATTGATTCAAAACCGCGGCCGCCATGGACAAGGTTGCCGGTTGTACTATTCTTGTCATGCAACAGCGGCACACTTCGCATGAGTGGTGTCGATTAACGGCCGCCGGCCGGCGCATCGTAAAACGGGGGGCTCCGATGAAACTGCGAGCGATCCTGGTCGCCTTATTCGCGCTGGCCGCGTCATGCCAGCAGCTTCTCGCCTGGGGCTCCGACGGGCACCAGCTCGTCGGCTCGATCGGCGACCATCTGCTCAACCCGCATGCCAAGCAGCAGGTGCAGAATATCCTCGGCTTCGAATTGCGCGTGGCGGCGCCCTGGGCCGACTGCGTGCGCAGCGTCACGCGTCACACCGACGGCAGCTTCGAATACATCTCCAATCCGCGCTTCAACAAGCCGTGCCTGTCGTTCGAGACGGATGCGGAAAAGCCGCGCATGGTCGACTACGTCAGCCGCAACTTTAACGCCTGCGTCAATGACGGCGGCAAGAAGGGCTGCGCCGACACCTATCACTTCGCCGACGTCGCCATCCAGCACGACCATTATGAGCGCGGCTTGGTCGGCACCAACGAGCACGATATCGTCGGCGCCATCAACGCCGCGATCATGGTGCTCAAGGACAAGCCGGCGACGGCGCCGTTCTCCATCAAGGACAAGAAGGAGGCGCTGTTTTTGCTGGCGCATTTCGTCGGCGACATGCACCAGCCGCTGCACGTCGGCGCGGTCTATCTCAACGTCGCCGGCAAGCGCCTCAATCCCGACGTCAAGGCTTCGGCCAAGAGCGCGCTGGAAACGCGCGGCGGCAACCTCATCCTCGAGAAGGCCGACCCGAAATGCAAAGGCAGCGACATGCATTCCGAGTGGGACGACATCCTCGACTCGCTCGGCACCAGCGCCAGCGACGCCATGGTGGCGAAGGCGAAAGCGGTGCCGCCGACGCCGGGCGCGGTGGAAAATTTCGCCGCCATTTGGGCGACCGACACGATCCTCGAGGCGCGCTCGGCCTTCAAGGGCGTCAGCTTCAAGAAAGCGCCCTGCAAGGGCCAGTGGGTCGCCAAATTCGCCAACCGCAAGACCTATTTGAAGAGCGAGAACGCCATCAAGCAGGACCAGTTGGCCAAAGGCGGCGCGCGCCTCGCGCAGCTGCTCAACACCATCTGGCCCTAGAAGCAAGCTCACGCGCAGCTGCCGCTGAGGCGTGGCCGGTGCAGGCCGAGTCGGCCTTGGTGTCGCGCACGGCCGCTCGCTGGTCGCATCCCGCATCTTGCCCCTGCCTGCCGATGACCATAGGCTCGGCGCGCCCGTCTCCGACATCGACGTGACATCGCCATCGAAGAGACGCCGCAAACGGAGGGCTGCATGAAGGACAATCCCAAAGAGCCTGAGGACAGCGCCAGCAAAGCCGGCAAGCTCATCGGGAATGTCTTTGCCGCCTTTATTTACCTCTGTGTTATTGCTTTGATGGTCAATGTCGTCGTGGGCTAGCACGAAATGGCCCACTGAAGCCGTGGAGGCGCTGCATCAAATTCCGATAGTCGGCGCGGGCTTTGGTCCAGGCTCCGTTGACGCTGCCGTCAGGCGCTTGCGCTCGATAAGGCCGCGGGGACCGGCACGCGCCAGCGCTCGCCGTGGGCGAAACGCTCTCGAACGGCCTGTGCGAGCGCGGCACGAATGGCCGCGAGATGTTGCGGCGGCTGATTGTTAAGCATGGTCGCCGCGCGCACCGTTCCTTTCTCGTAGATCTCGGCCAATCCCTCCGGCCGGTCGAGATTCCATGCGCAATCGACTATGACCCAATCGACCGCTTTGAAGCCCGCGTCGTGCAGGAGGTTCTCGGCGGTCTCGCGTTTGGCGAATTGGTGGAAGTCCGGTCCGGGCGGCACCGAGACAGTCGGGCTGCCGTGCGTCTTGATGGTGCCGTAGACGAGATCGAAACACGGCGAGCGGTCGGGCCCGCACCACACCGTCATGGCGAAGCGGCCGCCTGGCCGCAGCACGCGCCGCACTTCCGAAAGCGCGCGCGGCTGGTCCGGCACGTGGCAAACGCCGAGGTTCGACACCACGATGTCGAATTCGCCGTTGCCGAAGGGCAGCGCCTGCGCGTCGCCCTGCATGAACGCGGCGCCCGAAAGTCGCCGCCGCGCGAACGCGAGCATGGCCGGGGAAAAATCGATCCCGGTGACGCGGCATCCGCGCTTCAGCAGGGCGTCGGTGACGTTGCCCTGGCCGCAACAGAGGTCGAGCACGTTCAGTCCGGCTTTGGTGCCGGCGGCGTCGAGCAGGCTGGCAATGGCTTGGTCGGAGGCGGACGCGAACAGTCCGACATAGCCGGCCGCGCGCGCCGGGTCGGACCATCCGTCGCGTTCCAATTCAGCAAAGCCCGTGAAATCGGCCAAGGTCGCCCCCTTTGGCATGACGCGGCGGGCGTCCGCCGCCTGCGTCTCGAAAACCCCATCTTTCGAGACGGCCGCTTCGCGGCCGCCTCAGGATGAGGGCGGGGAGGGCCCGCCCCTCACTCCCCCGCCGCCTCCGCCCCCACATAGGCAATCCGCAGCATGTTGGTCGCGCCCGGCGTGCCGAACGGCACGCCGGCGACCACGATCACGCGCTGGCCCTGGCGGGCAAAGCCCTCCTTGAAGGCGATGCGGCAGGCGCGGTCGACCATGTCGTCGACGTCGTGCGCGTCCTCGGTGACCACGCAATGCACGCCCCAGACCACGGCCAGCCGCCGGCCGGTGGCGAGGTTGGGCGACAGCGCCACGATCGGCGGGCGCGGCCGCTCGCGGGCGACCCGCAGCGCGGTCGAGCCCGACGAGGTCCAGCAGATCACCGCCGCGAGATCGAGCGTGTCGGCGATCTGGCGGGCGGCGTCGGCGATGGCGTCGGCGCCGGTCGCCTCGGGCGCGGCGCGCTGCGCGTCCAGGATGCCGCGATAGGTCGGGTCGCGTTCCACTTCTTCCGCGATGCGGTTCATGGTGGCGACCGCCTCGACCGGATATTGCCCGGCCGCCGATTCCGCCGACAGCATGACCGCGTCGGCGCCCTCGAAGATGGCGGTGGCGACGTCGGAGACTTCCGCGCGCGTCGGCACCGGCGCGGCGATCATCGATTCGAGCATCTGGGTCGCCACCACCACCGGCTTGCCGGTGGCGCGGCCGAGCCGCGTCATCTGCTTCTGCACGCCGGGCACTTTCTCGAGCGGCATCTCGACGCCGAGATCGCCGCGCGCCACCATCAGCCCGTCGGCCAGGTCCATGATGTCGTCGAGGCGTTTCACCGCCTGCGGCTTCTCGATCTTGGCCATCACCGCGGCGCGCCCGCGCGTGATCTTCTTGGCCTCGGCGATGTCCTCCGGCCGCTGCACGAAGGACAGCGCCACCCAGTCGATGCCGGCTTCGAGCGCGGCTTCGAGATCGGAGCGGTCCTTCTCGGCCAGCGCCGAAACCGGCACGGTCGAATCCGGCAGGCTGACGCCCTTGCGGTCGGACAGTTTGCCGCCGACCTCGACGCGCGTGACCATGCGCTTGGCGTCGGCTTGCGTCACCGTCAGCTTGACCTTGCCGTCGTCGATCAGCAGCGCGTGGCCGGGCTGCATGGCGGCGAAGATTTCCGGATGCGGCAGGTAGGCGCGCGTGGCGTCGCCCGGCGCGGGATCGGAATCGAGCACGAATTCATCGCCGCGCTTCACCATCGCCGAACCGCCGGCGAAGGTGCCGAGCCGCAGCTTGGGTCCTTGCAGGTCGACCAGGATGCCGATCGGGCGGCCGCTGTCGCGTTCGATGGCGCGGATCGCCGCCACCAGTTCGCGCATGCGGTCCTGGCTGGTGTGGCTCATGTTGATGCGGAACACGTCGACGCCGGCGGCAAACAGCTTCGCCATCATGTCGGGGCTGCCGGAGGCGGGCCCGAGCGTGGCGACGATCTTGGCGCGGCGCAGCCGTCTCATTTGGGCGCGCTTCCCGCTGGCGGCGCGGCCGCGGGCGGCAGCGCGCGGCGCTGCGCCGGCGGCACGGCGGGCGGCGTGCGCTGCGGCGATCCGAACGGCAGCAGCGGCCGGTCGGGCGGGGCCTCGGCGTTGTCGGTCAATTGCACCGTCCAGGAGCGCTGCTCGCCGGTGTCGACCTCGAAGAAGCCGGTGCGGTCGAAGCCGCGCGCCAGGCAATTGTCGGTGTTGCGGATGGTGAATTCCTTCTCGCGCGAGCACATGAAGGCCTGGCCGGCCCACTCGCCGCCGCGGTCGTAGTCGACCGCGTAGATGTAATAATAGCGCGCCACCAGCGCGCCGCGCAGCAGCGTTTCGCAGTTGCGCGCCGAGACGTTCCACCAGCCTTCGGTGACCCAGCCCTCTTTGTCCTTGTAGCCGAGCGCCACGCCCACCCGGCTGCCGGTGTTGTTGCACAGCCGGAAGTCGGCAAAGGCCGGGCCGGCGCAGGCCGGCAGCAGGCTCGCAACGATGAGGGCGCGCAGGAGCTTCATGGCGTGCAAAGGCAATGCGTGATCGGTCACGGCCTGTCAACGAGGATGGCGCGGAAGTCGTTCACGTTGGTATAGGTCGGGCCGGTGGTGAGCAAATCCCCCAGCGCGGCGAAGAATCCGGTCGAATTGTTGTCGGCAAGAAAGGCGGCGGGATCGAGGCCGAGCGCGCGGGCGCGCGCCACGGTTTCGCCATCGGCGAACGCGCCGGCCGCGTCATCGGCATCACCGGCGCCGCCGTCGGTGCCGTCGGTGTCGGCGGCCAGGCCTGACACGCCGGACAGGCCGGCGAGCCCGATCGCCAGCGCCAGCGCGTATTCCTGGTTCGGGCCGCCGCGGCCTTGCCCGCGCAGGGTGACGGTCAATTCGCCGCCGGAGAGGATCGCCGCGCGCTTGCCTTGCGCGCGCAGCGTCGCGGGCGAGCTCGGCGTGCGACTGCGCGACGTCGCGCGCTTCGCCCTCGAGATTGGCGCCGAGCGATATGCATTCGTAGCCGGCGGCGCGCGCCGCCGCTTCCGCCGCGCGCAGCGCGTCGGCCGGCCGCGCCGCCAGCGCGAAGCTGCCGTGCGCGAACACCGGATCGCCCGGCTTCGGCGATTCATTGGCCGGATCGTCGAGCGCGCGCATCACCGAAGCCGGCAGCGCCAACTTGTATTTGGCGACGATCGCGCGCGCCTGCGCGAGCGTGCTCGGATCGGCGACCGTCGGCCCCGAGCCGATCGCGGAAGGGTCGTCGCCCGGCACGTCGGAGATCGCGATCGTCGTCACCGGCGCCGGATCGGCGTGGCGCGCCAGCCGCCCGCCTTTGATGCGCGAGAGATGCTTGCGCACGGTGTTGATCTCGCCGATGGCGGCGCCCGAGCGCAGCAGCGCGCGCGTCACCGACTGCTTGTCTTCAAACGATATGCCGGCGGCCGGCGCGATCCAGTTGGCCGAGGCGCCGCCCGACATCAGCACCAGCACCCGATCGTTGGGCCCCGCGCCATCGGCCAGGGCCAAGGCGCGGTCGGCGGCTTGCAGGCCGGCGGCGTCGGGAACGGGGTGGCCGGCTTCGATCATGGCGACGGATTGCAGCGGCCGGCCGTAGCCGTGGCGCGCCACCGCCACGCCGGAAAATCGTTTGCGATCAAACTTCAGGTCGCGGAGGTAAAAATTCTCCGCGGCCTGCGCCATGGCGCCGGCGGCCTTGCCGGCGGCCAGCAATATGATCCGCCCGGCCGGCGGTGGCGGCAGCAGCGGCGGCAGGCAAGCGGCCGGATGCGCCGCCGCTACCGCGGCGCGAAATAGCGTCTCCAGAAAAGCGCGCGAGTCGGACATGCGGTCGATACGGCCGGTTTTCCGGGCCTATGGCAAGACACCTCGCCAACGACTATCTTCGCCACAGCGCGCTGGAGGTGCCCCATGGACGACAAGACCCGCACCGAACTGGAAGCCGCCGTCTACCGGCGCCTGGTCGAGCACTTGCGCGCGCGCACCGACGTGCAGAACATCGACATGATGAATCTCGCCGGCTTCTGCCGCAACTGCCTGTCGAACTGGATGAAGGACGCCGCCGACGAAAAGGGCGTCGCCATGAGCAAGGACGAAAGCCGCCAGATCGTCTACGGCATGCCCTATGACGAATGGCGCAAGAAACACCAGAAAGAAGCCTCGCCCGAGCAAAAGGCGGCCTTCGAGAAGTCCGCCCCGAAACACTAGCGCATCGCGAAAAGGGTGCACCGGGTTCCGCCTTGGCGAAGCCCGCTTCGCTGGGCGAAGGAACGGCGGACCAGACCAAGCCCAAAATAAATACTGCGCGGCATGTGAACAGCGTGGATGACGGCGCGCTTTCCTTGACCTGAGGGCGGCTAAAACCGAATGCTTCTTGTCGACGCGCATGATCCCGAAAAGTGGATACCGGTTTTCGGGCAAGATCATGCGCCACTAAAAAGCGACAAGGAGACAGGTCGATGCCCGCCAGCGCCGCCGCAGAAAAAGAACAGCCGGCCACCCGTTTCGCCAAGGACCAGCTGAAAGCCATCGTCGAGCGCATCGAGCGGCTCGAGGAGGAGAAGAAGGCGACCTCCGACGACATCCGCGACGTCTACGCCGAGGCCAAGGGCAACGGGTTCGACATCAAGGCGCTGCGCTCGATCGTGCGGCTGCGCAAGCTCGACACCGACGAGCGCCGCGAGCAGCAGGAAGTGCTCGACACCTACCTGCACGCGCTCGGCATGGTCGCCTGAACACGCCGCTAGCGCGGCACGGCGAAGAGCCAGCGGTTATGCGCCAGCGGCCGCCGCTCCGGAATGAATCGCCGCCACCAGGCATTGCGGATGACGCGGCAGGCATATCCGCTGCCGCGCAAGATATCGATGCAGTCCTGCTCCAACGACGCGGAATGCGTTTCGATCAGAAACGCGCAATTGCGCGCCGCGAGTAGCGCCGGGCCGGTGCGCAGGGCGTCGGCCTCGCCGCCGTCGATGTCGATCTTGACGAAGCCATAGGCGCCGCGCTCGACCGCAATGGCGTCAAGTGCGAGGTAGCCGTCCTGCGAGCCGATGCAGCGCGGCACGATTTCGATCGCATGGCCGGGCAGGTCGTTCGCCGCCATGTTGGCCGCAATTCGCTCGCGGACCGGCCCCGGCTCGACCGCATAGACCCGCGCGGCGGACTTGCGCGCAAATAGAATGGAGAGTTCGCCGCTGCCCGCGCCTATGTCGATCATCCACTTGGCGCGCGCGAGCGCGTCACGGATGACGCGATGGGTTTCCGCTTCGTCGAGGCCGAAATAGAGCTGCGCCTGGCTGGCAAAGTCGATGTGCAGCCGCAGTCCGCGGTAGAGACCGAAGCGAAGCGTGACGAAAGCAGGCTCTTTCGGCAACAGCGCCTTGAAGGCCGATCTTGCTGTCGAAAAGCCCGGCGCCATGGCGCGAGGATAGCGTCGCCGGATTTCGCAGACAACGCGGGCCGCTTCAGGACAGGCGGGAAAGCCTCAGCGCAGCGCGACCGTGTGTACCGGCGCGAACTGGGCGGTCGCCAGGAACACCACGGCGCTGCCGGTGAAGCGGCCGGTCACCAAGCCGTCTTGCGGATCGGCGCCAAAGGTCATCGCCAGCGCCTGCGATGGCTTGTCCATCAGCTCGACGAGCCAGCGCGGATCGCTGCCGCCCTGCCAGGTCATGGTCATGAACTGGCTGACGCTCGGGGTCAGCATGATCGCGCGCATCCAGGGGCTGCCGAGGTTCTGTCCGCCGCTCACCAGCGTCGGCGCCGCTTTCGACGCGATCGCCAGCATGGCGGGCGCCTCGCGCGCTACCGAGGCGGTGAGTTGCGGCAGCCGCGCACCCATCGGCCGCGCGCGCGGCAGCACGGTACGCACGGTCGGCGCGGCACGCGCGGCTTCCGGCGCATAGGCGAGCACCTTGCTGTCGGCGCTGCCGGTCACGATCGGCCCGGCCGAGGCAACTTCGAACGGCGAGGCCTGCGGTGCGGCGCCGGTTCGGCGGCCGCGACCGCCGCGAATTTCGGGCGCGCGGTCGGCATCGGCACCGCGCGCTTGGTCTCGACCGGCTTGGCGGCGAGGCTCGCCAGCGCCATGGTGGCGCGCGCGGGCTTGGCTGCGACCGGCTCGTCGTCGCCGGCATCGGCGAGGTCGACGTGCTGCCAGCGCTGCTGCGCGACCAGCGAGGCGGTGTGCTCGTCGCGGTCGTTGATCATACCGGCGGCGCGCGCCGCCTCGAGCGAGCGCGCGTTCGGCGCGTTGCCATGTTTCTCGACCTCGGCCAGCGCGAGCTTGTAGCCGGGCAGCGGATGGCCGTCGGAAGGGACGTGCACGGTGCGCCCGTCCGGGAAGATCTTCACCAGCTGCTCGCGCGGGATGCTCGGCCAATGCCGCACGGTGCCGGTGTCCATGTGCACAAAGGGCGAGCCGGAGCTCGGATAGAAGCCGACGCCGCCGCGCTGCAACTGCAAGCCGATCGCGCGCACGCTGGCGAGCGGCACGCCCGGAATGAAGAAGTCCATCGCATGCCCGAGCGTGTGCTGGGAGAATTGCGCGACGCCGCTCGAGCGCGCGCGCAGCATGGCGTTGGTGCCGGGCGAACGGTAGCCGCAGACCACTTGGATCGGCTGCGTGGCACCGAGCTCGCGATAGACCGCCCACAGCAGGTCGAACAGATGCGGGTCCATGTGCGTCGACTGCTGCTTGCGCCAGTCGCGCATGAACCAGTCCAGCTTCTTAAGCGCGGCCTCGTCGTAACGGCCGTCGCGCTTGAAGGTGATGGTGATGTCTTCGCCGGTGTGCAGATGATGGAAGGTGAGGGTGCGCGTGTCGCCTTCGGCGACCGCGTTCTGCAACGCGTCGGCGGCGCCGAGCATAAATGCCGCGGCGAGGCCGAGCCGCAGGCCCGCGCGCGCCAGTCTCAAGCCAACAGCTTTCTTGCGCGCCGCCGCAACCGACACTGAGATGTCCCGTGAAATGTCCCGTCCCACGATCGTCGCTACGCCCCCCTGGCCGCCGCGACGACGACCGGATCAGTCTTATCGGGATCGGTTAATGCCCCCTTAGCGCGGGGTCCCCGTTCATCAATAACTGCCGGGCGAACATGGCAAAAAATGGCCCGGCCGGGCGCCTTCGCATGGAACTCAAAGAAAATACGCGCTTCGTTTTCGGAAAAAAGTCAGGCTTTTCAGTCGGCCGGCGCGCGCGCTTGTGGTGTTTGCGATCATCGCCGCCGAGCCCGAGCGCGTCGAGCTTGCGATAGAGCGTCGAGCGCCCGATCTTCAGCCGCCGCGCGACTTCCGACATCTGCCCGCGGTAATGCGCGAGCGCGAAGCGGATGACCTCGGTCTCGATGTCCTCGAGCGGGCGCACCTCGCCACGGCCGTCGACCAGGCATAGCGAAGAACCGGCGCCGCCGGCGGCCGCGGGTTCCGGCCACGCCGCCGCGGTCGCCGGCGCGTGCGCGATCAACGGCATCGTGTCGGCGGCAAGCGGGTCGAACTGCGTCGCGATCTGCGGGAACTCGGCGACTCCGATCTCATCGCCTTCGGCCAGCACCACGGCGCGGAAGATCGCGTTCTCGAGCTGGCGCACATTGCCCGGCCAGCGATAGGCGCCGAGCAGCGCCAGCGCCGCGGCGCTCACGCCGCGCACGCGCTTGCCTTCTTCGGCGGCGATGCGAGCGAGGAAGTGCCGCGCCAGTTCCGGAACGTCCTCCAGCCGCCGCCGCAGCGGCGGCACCAGAATCGGAAATACGTGCAGGCGGTAGAAAAGGTCCTCGCGGAAGCGGCCGGCCTTCACGTCGGCGATCAGGTCGCGGTTGGTGGCGGAGACGATGCGCACGTCGACCTTGACGTTCTTGCGTCCGCCGACCGGCTCGATCTCGCCCTCCTGCAAGGCGCGCAGCAGTTTGACCTGCGCCGCCGGCGGCAATTCGCCGACCTCGTCGAGGAACAGCGTGCCGCCGTCGGCCTCGACGAATTTGCCGGTGTGCTTTTCGGTGGCGCCGGTGAAGGCGCCTTTCTCGTGCCCGAACAGGATCGACTCGACCAGGTTCTCCGGCATGGCGCCGCAATTGACCGCGACGAAAGGCCTGGCGCGGCGCGCGCCCGAGCCGTGGATGGCGCGCGCGATCAATTCCTTGCCGATGCCGGATTCGCCTTCGATCAAGACCGGGATGGCGGAAGCGGCCGCCTTCTCCGCCGCCTTGAGCGCCGGGCGCATGGCGTCGGCGCGCGTGATCACATCGGCGAGCGTGAGCGTGCCCTCGCGCTTGCGTTTCAGGCGCTGCAATTCTCCGGCCAGCCGCCGCGCCGCCAGCGCGTTGCGCAGGCTGACCTGCAGGCGCTCGGCGCTCGCCGGCTTGACCACGAAATCGGCGGCGCCCGCGCGCATGGCCGAGACCACGTTGTCGATGCCGCCATGCGCGGTCTGCACGATCACCGGAATGTCGCAGCCGGCCTCGCGCATGCGCGCCAGCACGCCGAGGCCGTCGAGGTCGGGCATGACCAGATCGAGCACCACGCCGTCGATGGCGCGGCATCGGCGCCGAGCAAGAGCTGCAACGCGCCATCGCCGCCTTCGGCGACAAGCGCGCGGTAGCCGAAGCGGCTCACCATGGCTTCGAGCAGCCGGCGCTGCACCGGATCGTCGTCGACGATGAGCACGGTTTCGGACATGCGGAATTCCAAGGCGGCGGTTGTGCCGATTTGGGGCACTGTCCGGTGCTTCGCTTAACGGCCGCTTAAGCCGGCCGCCGAAAGGGCGGGGCGCGGGCAACGGCGTGGAAATGCGAAAAAACACGGGCTTTGCCATCGTATCCCGCGCGCGGCGACCTAAATAGCCTGCTATTGGTGCCACCCCCGCAAGCCGGTTTTCCCGCATGCCCCGCCGCTCGATCCGCAAGCAACCAAAACGCGCGGCCAAGTTCGGCGCGCTGCCGCAATGGAACCTGGACGACCTCTATCCGGGCATGGACAGCCCGGCGCTCAAGCGCGACCTCGAAGCCGCCGACGCCGAGTGCCTGGCCTTCGAGCAGGACTACAAAGGCCGGCTGGCGGAGCTGCGCCGCCGGGGGCACGCTCGCCGCCGCGGTCAAGCGCTACGAGGCGCTCGACGACAGCCTCGGCCGGCTCGGCTCTTATGCGCCGCTCGTCTATGCCGGCAACACCACCGATCCCCAGCGCGCCAAGTTCTATGGCGACGTGCAGGAGCGCCTGACCGACCGCCTCGATCCATCTGCTGTTCTTCACGCTCGAGCTCAACCGCATCGACGACGCCGTGCTCGAAGCCGCGATGGCCGATCCGGCGCTCGGCCATTACCGGCCGTGGCTCGAGGACGTGCGCAAGGACAAGCCCTATCAGCTCGAGGACCGGGTCGAGCAGCTGTTCCACGAGAAGTCGGTGACCGGCTATTCGGCCTGGAACCGGCTGTTCGACGAGACCATCGCGTCCTTGCGCTTCAAGGTCGCCGGCAAGGAGCTGGCGATCGAGCCGACGCTCAATCTGATGCAGGACAGCGACGGCAAGAAGCGCCGCAAGGCCGCCGAGGCGCTGGCCAAGACCTTCAAGGCCAACCTGCGGCCGTTCACGCTGATCACCAATACGCTCGCCAAGGACAAGGAAATCTCCGACCGCTGGCGCGGCTTCAAGGACATCGCCGACGCGCGCCATCTGTCGAACCGGGTCGAGCCCGAAGTGGTCGAGGCGCTGGTCGCGGCCGTGCGCGCCGCCTATCCGCAGCTGTCGCATCGCTATTATGCGCTGAAGGCGAAATGGTTCGGCAAGAAGACGCTGCCGCATTGGGACCGCAACGCGCCGCTGCCCAAGGTCGCGCAGCGCACGATCTCCGTGGGACGGCGGCGCGCGCCACCGTGCTCACCGCCTATGGCGCGTTCTCGCCGAAGATGGCGGAGATCGCCGACCGCTTCTTCGAGCGCCGCTGGATCGACGCGCCGGTCGCGCCCGGCAAGCCGCCGGGCGCCTTCGCGCATCCGACCGTGCCGTCGGCGCATCCTTACGTGCTGCTCAACTACCAGGGCAAGCCGCGCGACGTGATGACGCTCGCGCACGAGCTCGGCCACGGCGTGCATCAGGTGCTGGCGGCGCCGAACGGCGCGCTGATGGCGCCGACGCCGCTGACGCTGGCCGAGACCGCGAGCGTGTTCGGCGAGATGCTGACCTTCCGGAAGCTGCTGGCGCAGACCACCGACAAGAAGCAGCGCAAGGCCATGCTCGCCGCCAAGGTCGAGGACATGATCAACACGGTGGTGCGCCAGATCGCGTTCTATTCGTTCGAGCGCAAGGTGCACACCGAGCGCCGCAACGGCGAACTCACCGCCGACAAGATCTGCGAATTATGGATGTCGGTGCAGGCGGAAAGCCTCGGGCCCGCGATCGAGCTCAAGCCCGGCTACGAGACCTTCTGGGCCTATATCCCGCACTTCATCCATTCGCCGTTCTACGTCTACGCCTATGCCTTCGGCGACTGCCTGGTGAACTCGCTCTATGCCGTCTACGAGCAGTCGGCGGCGGGCTTTGCCGAGCGCTATCTCGCGATGCTCGCCGCCGGCGGCACCAAGCATCATTCCGAACTGCTGGCGCCCTTCGGCCTCGACGCCCGCGATCCGAAATTCTGGGACGGCGGGCTTGAACGTGATCGCGCAATTTGATCGGCGAATTGGAGGCGCTTGGATAGCAGGGTAAATTGTTCTAATTCAGTGGCTTGATCTCCCGTTGTACAAATGTATAACCGTGTTATACATTTGTATAACGTGGAGGTAGCCATGAACGAGGCACCCGTACATTGACGATCGAAGGCTATCTTCTGCAAATCAAGAAGATCGGCAATTCGGATCGGCCTCATCTTACCGAAAGAATTGATGCGCGTCTCGAGCTGAAGCGAGGCGACAAGTTTCATATCGATCGAGCAGACCGAGCGCGGCATTCAAGCTCAGTCCTTACGATCCTGAAGCACGCGAAGGCGATGGAGCTCGCCGACGGATCATGCGACGAATATCGCGACACGTCTCGCGGCGCTGGCAAAATGAACGAGCCGGATATGGCTCGATATCGGATATCGTTCTCGATTTCCATGCCGAGCAATTGCGCTGTTTCGGCGGCGCCGACGGGATTGCGCGATCGCGGGCATGCTGCGAATCCGCGCTCGCGCGACCCGCTCAACAAGTGCGCATTATGAGCAAACCGAAATTGCCGGCGCTTGCCGCGGCTTATGCCTTCGGCTTCGCGCAAGAACCACCCGTTTGTCGACGGCAACAAGCGCATCTGCTTTCATGCTTCGATGATCATGTTCTTGGAATGAACGGCGTTCGATTTGACGCCGGACCAGGCGCACGCGACGGCAATGATTCTCGCTCTCGCTGCCGGCGAAGTCAGCGAAGAATCTCGCGCGCTGGATCAAGGACAATTGGCCGATAAACGTAAGCTGTCGCATCTGTGATTTTCCGGCAGCTGGCACTAGATGTCCGGTGAGTTGATCCATGCCCACCATCGACGACGCCGAGAAAAACCGCTTCTCCGCCCGCGCGCGGCGCTATGCCAGGGTCGGCGCCAAGCTCGGCGGCGTCGCGGCGCGCTTTGCCGGCGCGCGCTTCTTCGGCGTGCCGCTCGACCGCGCCGCCAACGCGCTCGAACTGGCCGCCGCGCTCGGCGGCCTGAAAGGCCCGATCATGAAGGTGGCGCAGCTGCTCGCCACCATCCCCGACGCGCTGCCGCCGGAATACGCCAACGAGCTGATCAAGCTGCAGAGCCAGGCGCCGCCGATGGGCTGGGCCTTCGTCAAGCGCCGCATGAGGCCGAGCTCGGCGCCGGCTGGGAGAAGAAATTCGACGGCTTCGAGCATCATCCGGCGGCGGCCGCCTCGCTCGGCCAGGTGCACAAGGCGCGCGCGCTGACGGGCGAAGCGCTGGCCTGCAAGCTGCAATATCCCGACATGCAGTCGGCGGTCGAAGCCGATCTCAATCAGCTTGGGTTCTTGTTCTCGCTTGCGCAAGCGCTTCGATCCGGCGATCGACACCTCCGAGATCGCCGTCGAGATCGCCGCGCGCCTGCGCGAGGAGCTCGACTACGTGCGCGAGGCCAAGCACGTCGCGCTCTACCGCGCCATGCTCAAGGACGAGGCCGCCATCCGCGTGCCGAAGGTCTGGCCGGAGCTGTCGACCGGCCGGCTGCTCACCCTCGACTGGCTCGAGGGCTCGAAGATGCTCGCGCACAAGGACGATGCGCTTGCCGTCGCGCAACCGGCTCGCCACCGCGATGTTCACCGCCTGGTGGCTGCCGTTCTCCCGCTATGCCGTCATCCACGGCGACCCGCATCTCGGCAATTACACGGTGTTCGCCGACGGCAAGGGCAAGCCCGCCGGCATCAATCTGCTCGACTATGGCTGCATCCGCATCTTTCCGCCGAGCTTCGCCGGCGGCGTGGTCGACCTCTATCACGGCCTGCTGCGCGGCGACGACGCGCTGGTCGTGCACGCCTACGAGACCTGGGGTTTCAAGAAGCTCAACCGCGAACTGATCGACGCGCTCAATATCTGGGCGCGCTTCATCTACGGCCCGCTGCTCGACGACCGCGTGCGCACCATCGCCGACGGCGTGAAGCCGTCCGACTACGGCCGCAAGGAAGCCTTCCGCGTGCACCAGGCGCTGAAGGAAAAGGGCCCGGTGACGGTGCCGCGCGAATTCGTGTTCATGGACCGCGCCGCCATCGGCCTCGGCGCCGTGTTCCTGCACCTCGCCGCCGAGCTGAATTTCTACAAATTGTTCAACGAGGCGATCGAGGCCTTTTCGGTCGCGGCGGTGGCCGCGCGGCAAAGCGCCGCGCTGGCGAAGGCGGGGCTTGAGACGGCGCCCGCCAGCTAGTCACTGCGTCCGCGCGTAAGCGCCGACCGGGCTGCGCGAAGAGCGTGGTGGGGCCGCCGTTGCCCTTGCCGGGCAATTGCGCTAACCCCTGCCACCAGCCCCGCCTTCGCGAGATTCCCGGAGACCTTTCCCATGGCCGACCACGGCACCGTCGAATACGCCACCGCGCCCGGCAACGATTATCCGGCGCACGAGCAGAGCTACGAGCGCTTCATCCAGTTCACCTTCGTCGGCATCATCCACATCATCAATTTGCTGCTCGGCCTGGCGTTGGGCGGGGTCATGGGCCACTGGTTTCTGGCGCTGCTGGTGTTCATCATCGCCGTGCTGGGCGCCATTCCGGGGCTTGCCAGCGGCTCGAAGACCTCGAGCTACGTCGCCTTCGCGCTCTGTTTCCTGATTTTCGCCTTCACCGGCCTGTCGTAAGGCATCGCCTGGCCGAACCGGAGGCGCGGATGCGGATAGCGGTCGCCCGTGAAATGGACGGCGGCGAGCCGCGGGTCGCCGCCACGCCCGACACCGTCAAGAAGTTCAAGGCGCTCGGCGCCGAGGTCGCGGTCGCGCGCGGCGCCGGCATCGCGTCGGGCATTCCCGACGCCGAGTTCGCGGCCGCCGGCGCCAGCATCGGCGACGACGTCACCAAGGACGCCGACCTGGTGCTGAAGGTGCGCCGCCCGGCGCCGAACGAGCTTGCCGCCTACAAGAAGGGCGCGCTGGTCGTCGCCATCATGGATCCTTACGGCAACGAGGCGGCGCTCAAGCAGATGGCCGACGCCGGGGCTCGTCGCCTTCGCCATGGAATTGATGCCGCGCATCACCCGCGCGCAGTCGATGGACGTGCTGTCGAGCCAGGCCAATCTCGCCGGCTACCGCGCGGTCATCGACGCGGCGGAAGAATACGGCCGCGCGCTGCCGATGATGATGACCGCGGCCGGCACCGTGCCGGCGGCCAAGGTGTTCATGATGGGCGTCGGCGTCGCGGGATTGCAGGCGATCGCCACCGCGCGCCGGCTCGGCGCCATCGTCACCGCCACCGACGTGCGCCCCGCCACCAAGGAGCAGGTCGAGAGCCTGGGCGCCAAGTTCCTGGCGGTCGAGGACGAGGAATTCAAGAACGCGCAGACCGCCGGCGGCTACGCCAAGGAAATGTCGAAGGAGTACCAGGCCAAGCAGGCGGCGCTGGTCGCCGAGCACATCAAGAAGCAGGACATCGTCATCACCACCGCGCTCATTCCCGGGCCGGCCGGCGCCGCGCCTCATCTCCAAGGAGATGGTGGCCTCGATGCGGCCGGGCTCGGTGATCGTCGATCTCGCGGTCGAGCGCGGCGGCAATGTCGAAGGCGCCAAGCCCGGCGAAATCGCGCAGGCCGGCGACGTCAAGATCGTCGGCCATCTCAACGTGGCGGGGCGGCTCGCCGCTTCGGCTTCCGCGCTCTACGCCAAAAACCTGCTGACCTTCGTCGAGACGCTGATCGACAAGAAAGAAAAGAAGCTCGCGGTCAACTGGGACGACGAGATCGTGAAGGCGACCGTGCTCACGCGCGACGGCGCGGTCGTGCATCCGAGTTTCCAAGCCCAAACCGGCGGTCTGAAGGAAGGACGCTCATGGAACACATCGCCAATGCCGTCGATCCCTTCGTGTTCCGCTTCTCGATCTTCGTGCTGGCGGTATTCGTCGGCTATTACGTGGTCTGGGCGGTGACGCCGGCGCTGCACACGCCGCTGATGTCGGTCACCAACGCCATCTCCTCGGTGATCGTGGTCGGCGCGCTGCTGGCGGTCGGCGTCGCGCTCATCGCCGACGACACCGGCACGATCTTGGCGCGCGCGCTCGGCTTCGTCGCGCTGGTATTCGCCTCGGTCAACATCTTCGGCGGCTTCCTGGTCACCCAGCGCATGCTGGCGATGTACCAGAAGAAAAAGAAGTGACGGTGATGGTGATAGACGCGGCATTGCAGCGAGTGTCACCTCTCCCCGCGCGCGGGCAGAGGTCGACGGCCGCCGCGCCGCGGCGGCAGTCGGGTGAGGGGGCGTTGCGGCAACGCTCGGCCGTGCTGCCGCGCCCCTCACCCCGACCCTCTCCCCGCAAGCGGGGAGAGGGAGCACGGGGCCGCGTCATGAGCCCCAACCTCGTCGCGCTGCTCTATCTGGTCGCCGGCGTCCTGTTCATCCTGGCGCTGCGCGGCCTGTCGAGCCCGGAGTCGAGCCGGCGCGGCAATCAGTTCGGCATGATCGGCATGACCATCGCCGTGCTGACCACGCTCGGCGCGCATCCGCCGACCGACGGCATCTCCTGGGCGCTGGTGGTGGGCGGCATCGCGCTCGGCGGCGGCATCGGCGCGGTGATCGCGCGCCGCGTGCCGATGACCTCGATGCCGGAACTGGTCGCCGCCTTCCACTCGCTGGTCGGCATGGCGGCGGTGCTGGTGGCGGCCGGCGCCTTCTACGCGCCGGCGGCCTTCGACATCGGCACGCGAAGGCCACATCCACGGCCAGAGCCTGATCGAGATGTCGCTCGGGGTGGCCATCGGCGCCATCACCTTCACCGGCTCGGTGATCGCGTTCCTGAAGCTCTCCGGCCGCATGAGCGGCAAGCCGATCACGCTGCCCGGCCGCCACGTCATCAACATCGCGCTCGCCGCCGCGCTGATCTTCTTCATCTACGGCTTCTACGCCACGCAGAGCCCGCTCGACTTCTGGCTGATCGTCGCGCTCTCGCTGACGCTCGGCATCCTCATCATCATCCCGATCGGCGGCGCCGACATGCCGGTCGTCATCTCGATGCTCAATTCCTATTCGGGCTGGGCGGCCGCCGGCATCGGCTTCACGCTCGGCAATACCGCTTTGATCATCACCGGCGCGCTGGTCGGCTCCTCGGGCGCGATCCTGTCCTACATCATGTGCAAGGGCATGAACCGCAACTTCTTCGCGGTCATCTTGGGCGGTTTCGGCGGCGAGGTGGCGGGGCCGGCCGGCGGCGCCGAGCAGAAGCCGGTCAAGCTCGGCTCGGCCGAGGACGCCGCCTACATCATGAAGAATGCCAGCAAGGTGATCATCGTGCCGGGCTACGGCATGGCGGTGGCGCAGGCCCAACATGCTCTTCGGGAAATGGCCGACAAGCTCAAGGCCGAAGGCGTCGAAGTGAAATACGCCATCCACCCGGTCGCCGGCCGCATGCCCGGCCACATGAACGTGCTGCTGGCGGAAGCCAACGTCCCCTACGACGAGGTGTTCGAGCTCGAGGACATCAATTCCGAGTTCGCGCAGGCCGACATCGCCTTCGTGATCGGCGCCAACGACGTCACCAACCCGGCGGCGGAAGACGACAAGACCTCGCCGATCTACGGCATGCCGGTGCTGCAGGTGTGGAAGGCGGGCACGGTGATGTTCATCAAGCGCTCGCTGGCGTCGGGCTATGCCGGCATCGACAACCCGCTGTTCTACCGCGACAACACCATGATGCTGCTCGGCGACGCCAAGAAGATGACCGAGTCGATCGTCAAGGCGATGTAAGCCCTGATTGCGAGCAGGAAAATCATTTGCCGTGAATTTTCTGGATTCCCGCTTCAGCGCGGGAATGAGCGGCCGTTACGCCTTCTCCGCCGGCAGCGGCACCGCGTAGTGCACGCGCACGCCGTCGGCGGCGTATTCGATGCGGGTCTTGGCCTGCACCTGCCCGGGCATCACGATTTCCAGGAGCCGCGTGCCGAAGCCGATGCGCGAGGGGCCGGTCACCGGCGGCCCGCCGCTTTCCACCCAGTCGATGTCGAGCGTGCGGCGGGTCGCCTCGATGGTGACGCGCCAGGTCGCTTCGACCTTGCCGCCGAACACCGATAGCGACGCCGTATTTCACCGCATTGGTGGTCAGTTCGTGGATCGCCATGGCCAGCGAAACCGCGAGCCGCGCGGGGATCTCGACCGGCGGGCCGTTGAGCGAGATGCGGCCTTCGCTGCCGTCGTCGAAGGCATCGAGTTCGCTGCGCAAGATGACGGCAAAATCGACCGCCTCGCCTTCGTCGGCGAGCAGCAAATGCGTGCGCGCGAGCGAGCCGATGCGCCCGATCAGCGCGGTCTGAAAATCCTGGATGCCGGTCGAGGAGCGCGCGGTCGAGCCCATGATCGCCTGCACGGTGGCGAGCGTGTTTTTGACGCGGTGATGCAGCTCGCGCACCAGCAGGCCCTGCCGGTCTTCGGCGCGCTTGCGCTCGGTGATGTCGACCAGCATGTTCACCGCACCGGTAAGCTTGCCGGTTTCATCGAACAGCGGCGTCGGATAGGGAATGAAGGGCACGCGCGTGCCGTCCGGCCGCTCGCAGGCCGCTTCCATGCCGCGCACCGGGCGCTGCTCTTTCAGGCAGATCGCCATCGGGCATTGGTCGTGGCGCAGCGGCGTGCCGTCGGCCCAATAGAGCTTCCACGAGCCGCACCACTCGCTGGTGCCGAGCACCGGGCGGTGCCCCCACAATTCGGCGGCGGCTTCGTTGTAGTAGGTGATGCGGCCGGCGGCGTCGGTGGTGTAGACGGCGGCCGGCAGGGCATCGAGCAGGCCGTTGAAGCGTTGCTCGCGCTCGCGCGTATTCGCCTGGCTGCGCAGCGTCTCGACGATCGGGACGACGTTTTGGCTATCGGGGCGCGCGCCGGCCGTTTCGCTCTCGATCCGTTCGGCCGGCTTATCCATGGCTACGCAACCCCCTCGACTCGGTCGGTTACAGTGTGAGAGCCCCGGCCCCGACTGGTTTTCCCCAGTCGTCCACAACGCCGTCATCGGCATTAAGTTTCAGTTCCGGCAGGGAAAAATTCAAAAATATCCGGCGCCCGGGACGAGGCCTCAGAGCATCCGGTACATGACATAGGCGTCGACCGCGCCTTGCGTCGGGTGTTTGAACGCCCCGGGCAGGGTGCCCACGATGGAAAAGCCGCAAGCCTGCCAAAGTCTTACCGCCCGTTGGTTGGACGCTATGACGAAATTGAACTGCATGGCGGAAAAGCCGCGGCGCCGCGCCTCGGCGAGCGAGTGGTTGCACATCGAGCTCGCCACGCCGCGGCCGGAAACATGACCCGCGGTCATGAATCCGCAATTGGCGACATGGCCGCCGCCGCCGCGATTGTTGGCGCGCAGATAATAGGTGCCGACCACGGCATCCTCGGCGACCGCGACGAACACCGCATGGCCGGGCGAACGCCAATAGGCGAGCGCGTCGGCGCGTGAAATGTCGCGCGGGATCGGATAGGTCTCGCCGGCGCGGAACACCGGCTGCAGGATCGCCCAGATGGCGTCGTCGTCGGCCGGCGTGGCGGGGCGGATGGCGGGCGTGTCGTTCATGGACGCTTTGCTATCATTTTTCCTGTCCGCTTAGAGCCCGCGCCATCATGCAACCATGCCTTCTTTGGTGCGTTGGCCCAGCGGGGCAAATCCATATTTTTTGAGGATTTTCCCGCATGGACACGATTGGCAGCTTCGGCATCGTCGGCCTCGGCAAGATGGGCGCCGACCTCGCCCTCAACGCGCTTCACCACGGCTACGGCGTGGTCGGAATGGACACGCATGCGGTCGCCGGCGACTTGACCGGCAAGGGCCTGCAAGCGGCGACAGATGCCGCGCAATTGGCCGCGCTGCTGACGCCGCCGCGCTTCGTCATCATGTACGTGCCGGCCGGGCCCCCGGTGGACGCGGTGCTCGCGGAACTCGCCGCCAATTTGCAGCCCGGCGACATCATCGCCGACGGCGGCAATTCCTACTGGGGCGATTCCATCCGCCGTCACGCGCGCCTCAAGGCGAAGGGCATTCATTTCATCGACGCCGGCACGTCCGGCGGGCCGGGCGGCGCGCTCGATGGCGCCTGCTTCATGATCGGCGGCGAGGACGCCGCCGTCGCCATGATCGAGCCGATCTTGCGCAAGCTCGCGGTCGAGGGCGGCTACGTGCGCGCCGGCGGGCCGGGCGCCGGGCATTTCACCAAGCTGGTGCACAACGGCATCGAGTTCGGAATGTTGCAGGCGATCGGGGAGGGCCTCAGCCTGCTCGAGAACTATCGTGAGCATCTGCCGATTGCCGACGTGCTGAGCTGCTGGCGGCATGGTTCGGTCATTCGCTCCTGGCTGGTCGATCTGATGGAGACGATGTACCGCAAGCAAGGCGGGCTCGATAAAATCCCGCCCTATGTCGACGATACCGGCGAAGTCAACTGGCTGGTCGACGACGCGTTGCACATGGAAGTCCCGATCCCGGTGATCACGCAATCGGTCGTGCAGCTTGTCGCCTCGCGCGACGGCAAACACGACGCTTCGCGCGCCATCGCCATGATGCGGCACGGTTTCGGCGGGCATCCTTACGGCCCGGCGAGGAATATCGCGCACGAGCGTCACACCGGCCGCGTCGGCGGCTTCGTCGGCAAAAGCGGCAACGGAGCCGCGCCATGACCAAGCAAATCGGCCGATACGCGCTCGATATTAGGCCGGCGCTCGCCGCCACCCGCGGGCGATCGCGCTATGATCCGAGAGGCACGACCGCCTTCAAATGGGCCGCCCGCCTCCTCGCTACGGGTGTATTGCCGGTGCTGCTGTACCTTTCTGGGTTCGCTCCACCCCAGCCAAAACAGACCGGATTCGACCCTAACGCAGCATCCAAGAAGGCTTATGCAGTAACGCACTCGGCATCGCGCTGTGTGGGTTATCGAACAGACCGGGAAATCCCAGGGTCTAGCCTCGTCCTCAAGTTGGAGGAAACGCCATGGATAAAATTCTGCGATTTCCCGATTGCCCAAAATGCAGCCGCCCGATGAAATGGGATTCGGTGCAAACCGTGGCTACGGCGGCCGGCCAAGACGTCATGCAGATTTTCAAATGCGAAACCTGCGCGCGGCTTGCCGCGGTTTCCGGCTCCGCGCCCGTGGCGGCTTAGCCTCTTTGCTGGGCTGAGAACGGCGCGCGCCGCGCTGCCTCAATGAAGGCGCGTCACGCGTCCGCTGAACATGTCATTCAAACACGGCTTTATTGCCCAAAGCCGCGAGCGCCCCGGCACAAAGTTCGTTCGGGTCGAGCTCGCCGCGTTGCGCCAAGGCGATGATGCGCTCGGCGATGATCTCGTTGACGATGGCCGGCTGGCCCCTGTCATGCAGGGACCTGCACGCTTTCTCAAAAGCTTCACTCATCAAGGCGATTTCGGAAGGACCAAAATCGCCCTTGATGAAGAACGAACTTGTGCCGTCAGTCATGGCCGATACCCCCTCCCAACCTTAGGCCCCCCAGCCTCTACAGCGACGACGTCACGACCGTTGCGAGCGCGCCGATCCGCAAACGGATGGGGTCGCGTTCCCCGCCGGCTGCCAATTTGAGAATGCGCTCCGCGAGCAAGCTCTTTGTCGCCCGGGCTTGTTCATCGGGACGCAGACATTGCCACGCCTCGTCCAAGACGCTTCGCAGAAGTTGCACCGTCTCGGAATCGAAGGCGCCGTCACGCTTGTTCACCACCACACTCCCATCAACCAGACGTGCTTATTCATGGGGGGGCGTGCGTGACAACGTCTGTCCGGTAAGACACATATCAACCGCTAAATATGTCCCGCGCCGCACAACGTTTTCGCGCGCCCATCGACGCGGTAGCCTCACGCGGACGCGCGCCGCCGCGCCTGTCTTTTTCGGCAGGCGGCTTAGCGGGACAAAGGCTGTTCGTGGATGATCTCGTCTTTGGCGTTCGTCACGATCAGCGGCCGTGCGAGCCCGAATGCTTGTTTTGCGACAATTCACGCGCCACGCCGATCGCTTCCTGGCGGGCGGCCTCGTCGTTCGGAAAATCTTGGCCCTCGGTATCGCGGGCACCCGAGCCATCGAGATGGAAAAAATAGCGTGGCATTGCGTCAGGCCATTTAAGTCGCGCTCGAGTTGGCGTCTTTATCGGCGTTCCAGGCAGATATTTGAAGGCTGCGACACGAGCGGCCGGACTGCTGTCCGCGCTGCCCGAGGCGACCACGGTTGGTGCTCCGACATCACTTGCCAGTGCCATTCTTTGCCGCGTTGCCACATGCGGTATTCCAATGTGGGCTCCGCCATGAAAGGCCGCCGTTCAAGGCGGGAGCACACTTGGTCTCTCAGCCACCGGCGCCCAGGGTCCAAAATATTGCTGCCGGTGATGATGAAGTACAATGTCGTATATCCGACTTAGGTTCAACTCCGCCGTCGATAAACTTGCCGCGGCTGGCAACAGATTTCATGAAACGGCCGCGGCGAAAATTTGAGAATGACAAAAGCCTCTGCCGCCGGCAGGGGGCTCTGGGCGCTCGGGCGCCAGTGACCGAAAGACCGGTTGGGCTCGCACCTCCGAGAAGGACCGCTTTGCCGCATCGGGATAATCTGTTGCTGGACGCCTTGCCGCGGCAGGAGCGGCAAGCTGTGACGGCTCTGCTGGGGCACAGAGAGCTTAAGCAGCATGATATGGTGTTCGACGTTCACGACGCCGTCAGCGAGATCTATTTTCCGACCAATGCCGTCATTTCGCTGGTGATCCCGCTTTCGACCGGTGAGGTCGTCGAGACTGCGATGGTCGGCCGCGACGGCGTCATCGCAGGCGCTGCCGCGCTCAATGGCCGGGTTTCGTTCAACCGCGGCGTCGTGCAAATCGGCGGAGATTGTCTGTTTTGCACGGTCGATGACGTTAAAGGCGCTCTTGAAAGATCATCCCGCGGTTCGGACATTGCTGAGCGCCCATGAGCAGGCGCTTTTCGCGCAGGCCCAGCAATCGGCGGCATGCAATGCCACGCACGTCATCGAAAGCAGACTGGCCCGATGGCTGTTGCGGGCGGCCGATTTGCACGGCGAGCACGAACTCCCGCTCACGCAGGAGTACATCGCGGAGATGCTGGGGGTGCGGCGCACCAGCGTCACGCTGATCGCGCGCACCTTGCAGGAGGCGGGAATGATCCATTACAGCCGCGGGCATATCATGCTCGTCGACGTGCGGGCGCTGCAGGACACGGCGTGCGAATGCTACCAGACTGTGAAGTTGAACTACGACGCCTTGCTGCACTCGTCGAACAGGTAAGGTTTTATTGAATTCATTTTCTAGCGGCACCCTCGTTCAGGGAGCACACTTGCTCTCTCAGTCATCGGCGCGCGGGCTCGAGGAGATTGCTGCCGGTGATGCAAAATACAATGTCGCATATCCGACTTAGGTAAGTTGATCAGTTCATGGCGCAATATTCTTGCAACTTCGTCCGATAGCTCTTAAATGATGCGACATCACTGGCAGTGGCTCTAGGCCTCAGGCGCCGGTGACTGAGAGACCGGTGGGCTCCCGCCTGTAAGGTTGGGAGCGCCGCTGTGCCGCATAAAAATAATCTTACTATTGGATGCTTTGCCGCAGCAGGAGCGGCAGGCTCTGACGGCTCTGCTTAAGCAAACGGAGCTTAAGCAGCATGCCGTGCTGTTCGACGTTCACGAGGCCGTCAACCAGATCTATTTTCCGACCACTGCCGTCGTTTCGCTGGTGGTCCCGCTCTCGACCGGCGAAATCGTCGAGACCGCCATGGTCGGGCGCGACAGCGTCATCGGAGGGGGGGCCGCGCTCAATGGCCGCGTTTCGCTCAACCGCGGCGTCGTGCAACTCGGCGGAGAATGCTTGGCCTGCACCGCCGATGCGTTGACGGCGCTCTTAAAAGATCATCCCGCGATTCGGTCGTTGCTGGGCGCCCACGAACAGGCGCTTTTCGCGCAGGCTCAGCAGTCGGCGGCCTGCAATGCCACGCATGTCATCGAAAGCAGACTGGCGCGATGGCTGTTGCGGGCGGCCGATTTGCACGGCAGCCCCGAACTGCCGCTCACGCAGGAATACATCGCGAACATGCTGGGGGTTCGGCGCACCAGCGTCACGCTGGTGGCGCGCACGCTGCAGGAGGCGGGAATGATCCATTATTCCCGCGGGCACATCAGGCTGCTCGACGTGCGGGCGCTGGAGGACACGGCATGCGAATGCTACCAGACCGTGAAGTTGAACTACGACGCCTTGCTGCACCCGTCGAACAGGTAGGGTTTTATTGAATTTCATTTTCCAAAGACCGCCGGCCTGATACCACTGGCCGTCGCAAGATCCCGCGAACAGAGCTGCCTGCACGTCGTGCTCATGACCGCCTTGAAATGGCTGCTGGTCGCCGTCGCTCGGCTACGGCGCTTTGCTGGCGCTGATGTACGTCTTTCAGCGCTCGCTGATGTATTTCCCCGATACCAAGCGCACGCCGCCGGCGCTTGCCGGCCTGCCGCAGGCGGAAGAAGTCGTGCTCGTAAGCTCGGACGGCGAAAAGCTGATCGCCTGGCACGTGCCGCCGCGCGCCGGCAAGAAACTGGTGATCTATTTCCAGGGCAATGCCGGCGGGCTCGATCTGCGCGCCGAGCGGTTCGGCCGGCTGACCGCCGACGGCACCGGGTTGCTGGCGCTATGCTACCGCGGCTACGGCGGATCGACCGGTTCGCCGAGCGAGGCCGGCCTCATCCGCGACGCGTTCGCCGCCTACGACTACGCGGTCGCGCGCCATCCGGCCGAGCGCATCGTGCTGTGGGGCGAGTCGCTCGGCACCGGGGTCGCGGTCGCGCTCGCCGCCGAGCGCGACGTCGGCGGCGTGATCCTCGACGCGCCTTTTTCCTCGATCGCCGACGTCGGCGCCGCCGCCTATCCCTTCGCGCCGGTGCGCTGGCTGATCAAGGACCCGTTTCACTCGGACCGGCGCATCGCGCGCGTGCATGCGCCGCTGCTGATCCGCCACGGCGAAGGCGACGCCGTGGTGCCGATCCGTTTCGGCGAACGCCTGTTCGCGCTCGCCAACGAGCCCAAGCGCTTCGAGCGCTTTGCCGGCGAGGGCCACGTGATTACCGACGAGCGCGGCGGCATGGATTCGGTGCGCGCCTTCCTGGCGGCGAATTGAGCGCGGCCGCGGCGCGGCCTAAGATGCGACCGAGCCGTTCTGCCGGCCATAACGGGAGAGAACTGACATGTTGTTCGGTCCCTGCGCGCAAGATGCGGCCGCTTCCTTCCTGCCGGCGGCGGGCTCGCTCTGCGCCGGCGGCGCCGGCTTCGTCACCGCCATGATGGCGACGCTCGCCGCCAATGGGCGCACCGCGCCGGCCAAGACCTTGCGCGGCGAGGTGCCGGCGGTCGACCGGCTGGCGGTGCGCATGGTCACCGACAATATCGTCATCCAGTTCCTGCCGAACGAAACGCGCGACGGCCTCACCATCGAGCGCAAGAGCGGCAACACCCACCCCGACAAGCCGCCGCGCACCATCCTCAACGGCGAATGGGGCCTGGCCATGCAGGCGCAGTCGTTTCGCGGGGACGCAAGAGCGCAACGTGATGGTCGATTTCGGCTACACGCCGGAAGTCCTGCTCAACAACATGGCAATCCTCAAGATCGATCCGTCGCATTACGACGCCATCGTGCTCAGCCACGGCCATTACGATCATTTCGGCGGCATGGTCGGCTTTCTCAAAGCCACCAAGGGCAAGCTCAAGAGCAAGCTGCCGTTCTACGTCGGCGGCGAGGACTGCTTCTGCCTGCGCCGCAACCCGGGCGGCAATTTCGGCGCGCTCGACCGCCAGGCGATCCTCGAGGCCGGGCTCACGCTGATGATGGCCTCGGAGCCGGCGATCGTCGCCGACCACGCCTTCACCACCGGCCGCATCGGCCAGACCTCGTTCGAAAAGCCGTTGCGGGCGACCGACGAGATCGTCGGCATCTTCGACGGCTTCGGCTGCTTCCCCGAAAAGATGCCGGCGGAGAAGAATACCGGCGGCTACATCCCGGACGATTTCGAGCACGAGCTCGCCACCGTCTACCGGGTCAAGGACAGAGGCCTGGTGGTGCTCACCTCGTGCAGCCATCGCGGCGTCATCAACACCGTGCGCGCAGGCGATCGCCGCCTCCGGCATCGACAAGGTGCTGGCGGTGATCGGCGGCTTCCACGTCGTGCCGCCGCTCGGCGACGACTACATCCGCTCGACCATCGAGGAATTCCGCCAGATCGATCCGGATTATCTGATCACCGCGCATTGCACCGGCGACCGCTTCTACGACCTGGCGCGCGCCGCGCTCGGCGACAAGGTGATCCACTCCGCGGTCGGCATGCGCTTCGTGTTCGGCGGCTAGCGCGCCGAGGCCTCGGGGAAGCCCAGGGCTAGGCCGGGCGGGGCGACGCGCCGTGCCGCCAAGGCCATCAATTCAACGTTGAAGCGGGCTCCGCAGGTGAACTTTTGGGGCTTTTCAGCATTGACACCCCGATCGCCAAAGGAGCGTCCATGGCACAGGCACGAACCCGCCGCGACCAGCCGCCACGACACGGTGTCGGATCGACCGCCGCCGAGATATTCAAAACCTACGTCCGGCTGATAATTACCGAAGCGCGGCTGTTGCGAACGGAGATGGGCAAGAAACTGGGGGTCGTCGGGCTCGGCCTCGCTCTTGCCGCCGCCGGCGTCATCCTCTTGATAATGGCGCTTGTGCTCATTTTCGTGGCGGCGATCGGCGCCCTGATCGATCATGGTTTCGGTCTCACCGGCGCCACACTGATCGTTTTCGGCGCGGTGGCTGATCGTCGGGATCGGATGTTTGTGGTTTGGCATCAGGCAGCTTCAGCTCGACAACCTGATGCCGAAGAAGACGATCAAGCAAGTGCAAAAAGACTTTGAATCCATCGCGCCGGAGGCGAATTGACGATGACTGACAGAACCAGTTCGCTCAGTCTTCGCGCCGACCGCACGCGAAATCATCTATCGGACCTCATGGACGAACTGCAGGATCAGGTTACTCCGGCCGAACTCGTCAATCAGCTCGTCGGGCGGGGTTTGAACCGCGGTCCCGGAATCGCGCAAACAATCGCGGCGCAGGTAAGCAAGAATCCTCTCGCCTGTATGTTGATCGTGGCCGGCGTCGGGTGGCTGATGCTGTCGGATCGCATCGAGAGAAATCCTCGCGCCAAGCGGAAAAAACACGCCGCCAATCGCGCGGCACGTTCTGCCAAACAACGCCCGGCACGGCACAAGAGGGCTGCCTAGAGGCTGGGACGATGGCGACGCATAGTGCCCCGTCTCGTGCCGGCAGAAGCCAGCCCTGGTGGGCGACAGCGTTGACCGCGGGGCTGCTGGCCATCGGGTTTCGACGGACCGAACGAAAGCCGAAAGCCAAAAGCATCGAGAAGAAGGCCGAGCGGGGCTGGCGGGAGATCGCCCGCGTGCTCTACGGCAACGTCTCCGAACATCGGGTTACCGCGATTGCGGCGGGCGTCACCTATTTTGCCCTGCTCGCCATGTTTCCGTTTATTGCCGCCATCGTGGCGATCTATGGCTTGTTCGGAGACACCGCCTCCGTGGGCGCTCATCTCGATCAGTTGTCTTCCTTCTTGCCGGGTGGCGCGCTCGACGTGGTCGGAGATCAATTGAAACGAGCGGCGTCGGGCGGAAAGGCCACGCTGAGCTTTGCCTTCCTCGTCAGCGTGGCCATTTCGTTATGGAGCGCCAATGCCGGCATGAAGGCGCTCTTCGACGCTCTCAACATCGTCTATGCGGCGAAAGAGACGCGTGGCTTCGTCGCTCTCAATGCGGTCTCTTTGACATTCACGCTGGGCGCGGTCGTTTTCATGCTGCTTGCCATCGGCGTATTGGTCGTGGTGCCGGCAGTCATGAAATATATCGGCCTGGAAACATCCACCGAGTGGATCGTGAGCGTCGTGCGATGGCCGCTGCTGCTGGGAGGGATCATCCTCGGGCTGTCCTTCATCTATCGCTTCGGTCCCAACCGGGAGAACGCGCAGTGGCATTGGATCACCGTCGGCAGCGCCGCGACCTCGCTGACCTGGATCTTTTTTTCGATGCTGTTTTCCTATTATGCGGCTCAACTTCGGCAGCTACAACAAGACCTACGGCTCGCTTGGGGCCATGGTCGGCTTCATGACATGGATGTGGCTCTCGGCAATCGTCGTGTTGGCCGGCGCGGAAATCGATGCCGTTCTGGAGCGGGTCGATCGCGGAACGGCAAAGTAATCTCGCAAATGACAACGCGATCTTAGCGCTTGCGCAGCGTGACCTCGGTCAAGGTGCTGCCGAGCACCGATACCGACATCGAATAGGAGGTCGGCGAGCGCAGCGTGAGCACGACATGCGCGTTCGGCGTCATGCCGGGAAAACGCGCGGTGAAATCGGCGACGTCGCCGCTGCGGCTGCCGGTCACCGTGCCGGCGTAGCGCGTCGGCGCCGCGCCGCGCAGGCTGCTCACCTGTTCGACCGTGCCGGTGAATTGGTCGCCTTTGAACGCAATGGCGAGATGGAAGCTCTTGTGCAGCCCGGCGGCGCCCTCGCATTGGGTGGTGCTGGTGAGGTGGGTAGGGTCGGTCTTGAGGGTGGCGCGGCAGCGGGTCGCTTGCGAGGACGCCATGGGGCTGGCGCGGTCGGTGCCGCCGCCGCTCCATTGCCCGGTCAATTCGGTCAGCGGCGTCGCCGCCTCAACGGCAACCGATGCCAACGCGGCGCAAGCCACCATGCCAATGATCGAAAGGGCACGCATCGCGGACATCTCCCAAACGTCTGCGCGAAGTCGCCAAGCAAAGCGCCGGAATGCGGCGAAGGTTCGGCCCCAAAAAAAGAGCGCGGGCCGCATGGGCCCGCGCCACGGTCGGAACTTGGCTACGCGCGTGCTCAGCCGAAACGCGGCGGGCCGCTGCGGCCGCGGCCGGCCCCGCCCGGGCCAGCGGCGCCGGGAACGACGCGCGGCTTCATCGGCAGCAGGCCTTCGCGCTGCATCTTCTTGCGCGCGAGCTTGCGGGCGCGGCGGATCGCTTCCGCCTTTTCCCGCGCCTTCTTTTCGGAGGGTTTCTCGTAATGGCCGCGGAGCTTCATCTCGCGGAAAATGCCTTCGCGCTGCATCTTCTTCTTCAGCGCCTTGAGGGCTTGGTCGACGTTGTTGTCGCGAACGAGTACCTGCACGCTTGCTCCTTCGTTGATGCCGGGTCGGATCAGGGGGTCAAAGGGCCGAAAAAGCCCCGAAAACCGCCTTTCGAGTCGCGCGGCTCTAGCAGAAATGGACTTGCGAGTCCACAATTGCACCAACGTTCCCGGCCGGTCCGGGTTTCACGAGGGGACATCGATGGTTGCATCGCGCGCCCTTCTGGCAGGCGCGCTGGCGCGGCGCGGCCTGTTGCGCATCGCCGGGCTGGCCGCGGTGGCGGCGCTGGCCCCGCGCCGCGCGCCGGCGCAGGTGTTCACCGGCACCTCGATCAGCCAGGCCGCCCAGGACGCCCGCCGCGACGTCGGCCGGCTCGGCCTGCGCGCCGACGCCATGCTGCGTCATGTGATCGCCGACGGCCGCGCGCAGGACGCCCGCGCGGTGCGCCGCTTCCGCACCGAGCAGGTCACGCTGGCGCGCGAACTGTCGGCGGTGCTCAACAGCCGGGTCAGCGAGGACGACTGGCTGCTGATCGTGCCGACGCGCGAGCTCGATCTGGTGCTGGCCATGCGGCCGCTGGTCATCCGTATCGCGCCGAAGCCGGAGATGGTGGAGGCCGTGCTCAACCGGCGGCTGCCGCAGGTCGAGCCGCTCGCCGGCGACAGCGCCGAGGATGTGCTGCTCACGCTGGTGCTCGAGGTCTTGGGGCTCGAGCGCCGCGTCGCGCTGTTCGAGCAGCTGCGCAACGACGACGCCTTGCAGGCCGCGCTCAAGGATGCCGTCGCCGCCTTGAAGGGCAAGCTCTACGGGCTTGCCGCCTTCGAGCTCGAACGCTTGATGCGGGCGATGACGCAGGCCGGCACCGTCGCGGCGGTCGCGGAAAATCTCGGGCCGCCGGCGGCGCAGCGGCTGTACAACGCGCTGGTGGTGCGCTTCGTGCCGTTCATCGGCTGGACCTATTTCACCGCGCTGCTGCTGGCGACGCGTCTACTACAACCGCGACACCACCGCGCCGGTGCTGCGTTAGGCCGCCGCGGTTGCGGCCGCCGCCGTCTCGAACAGTTGTTCGATCCAGCCGTTGACGGTGGCGTCGATCACCATGTGCACGCGATCGGCGGGCCCGGTATTGGCGACGCTGTGCGGATCGGACAGCCGCAGGTACCAGCTCGATCCCGCCGGCATCGTGCAGCGCCGGCCGTTGAGGCGGAAGTCGACGCCGTCATTGGTGACCACCGGGATGTGGATGCGCACCACGCCTTCCTCGAAGGAAAGCTCGTGGTCGCGGTGCTCCTTGATCAGCGAGCCGGGCGCCAGCCGCATCAGCCGCACCGCCAGCAGCGGGCAGGCGAAGGCCTCAAGCACCGCGCGGAAATAGCGCGCGCCGGCCAGCAATTCGGTGTCGACATAGTCGGTGCAATTGGGCGGCGGGTAGATCATCTGCACCGGGTGACGCGCGCCCGCCGGCGCGCGCAAGCGGGATCACGCTCCAGTCGCCGTCGTAGTTCTGCTTGACGAAATGCGCGATCCAGCCGGAGGCGGCGACCGCGTCCATGTCGGCGGCGAGCCGCGCCGGCTCGAACTCGAGCGGCAGCCGCAGGCGGTCGGGAAAGCGCGCCGTCATGGCGCAATCCTAGCGCGGATCGAGCCTGTGCCCCAACTGGCGTCAGCGAGGCACATATTTCATATAGGGCTCGGCCTCGGCGAGGACGCGCGCATAAGACGGCCGCCGCTTGACGCGCGCGAGATAGGCGGAAAGGTTGGGGAATCCGGCGATCGGCGCCACCGCCATGTCGGCGTAGAACAGCGCCGGCGCGGCGGCGCAGTCGGCGAGGCTGAAATCCTCGCCAACCACCCATTGCCGCCCCGCCATTTCCTTGTCGGCGAGCCCGAGCGCGGTGTCGAGCAGGCCGCGCGCCTGCTCGACACCGTGGGCGTCCCGTTTGTCGGCGGGCCGCAGCCGGTCGCCGACGATCTTCTGCATGTGGGTGTGCACATGCAGATCGTAGAAGCGGTCGGCGGCTCGCACCGCATTGGCTGCGGTCAAATCCGCCGGGATCAGCCTGGCGCCGCCCGGGTGCCGCGCCGCCAGATATTCGATGATGGTGGTCGATTCCGGCACGACGCGGTCGCCGTCACGCAGCACGGGGAATTTGCCCATCGGCCAGATTTGCTTGAAGGCGGCGCTTTGCGCCGCGTCCATAAGATCGACTTTGTGCGGCGTGAACGGCGTGCCGTTTTCGTAGAGCGCGATCAGCGCCTTATGGCAGTAGGACGACAGCGGGTGGAAATAGAGCATGAGGGACATCCGCGTCTTCCTTGTACGTTACTTCTTCGGATCGGCGGCGAGCCGCGCCGGCTGCGAACTCGAGCGGCGGCCGCAAGCGGTCGGGAAAGCGCGCCGTCATCGGCAGCGCGACAGCCATTTGGTGTCGCGCACCTCGACGATATGGCCGTCGTGCACCAAAACCTTGCCGTCGCTTTTGACCGACGACCAGACCCGGATGCGGCCGTCGGATTTGTTGAGCACGACGTCGAGGCTGTAGGGCGGCTGCACGTCCAGGCGGTCTTCGCGCATTTCGATCCGCCCGGCGTCGATCCGTCTCGCCCGCACGACGGTGTAGCGCGTCGGTTTGTATTGGCCGCCGAACTCGTATTTGAGCGACACCGTGCCGGAGGACGTCAGCGCGAAGGTGGCGAGGTTGTTGGTCGGGCTCGGCGGCTCGTCGCATTCCGCCGCCCAGACGCCGATCAAGCCGAAATCCAGCACCGCCCGTTTCACGTCGCTCTGCGCGCCGGCGGCGCCGGTCAGCGCCAAGGTCGCGGTTATGCACCAGAACAGCAAGCGAGACATCGCACCCTCCCGGTCAACTTGGGTGCCTATGCTACCCAACCGGCGGCGGCGCGCAAAGGCGGCGCTAGCGCTTGGCGGGCCACACCCGCGTGACATGCCCCATCTTGCGGCCCGGCCGCGCCGCGCCCTTGCCGTAGAGATGCACGGCCGCGCCCGGCACGCCGAGCCAGCGCGCGGCCTCGTCGATTTCGTCGCCGATCAGGTTGGTCATCTCGACGCGGCCGAGCCGCAGCGGCTTGGCCAGCGGCCAGCCGGCCACCGCGCGGATGTGCTGCTCGAATTGCGAGACGGTGGCGCCGTCGATGGTCCAGTGCCCGGAATTGTGCACGCGCGGGGCGATCTCGTTGACCATCACGTGGCGCTTGGCGCCCGAGCGCACCACGAACATCTCGACCGCCAGCACGCCGACGTAATCGAACGCCTTGGCGATGCGGGTGGCGACCCGCCGCGCCTCGGCGGCGAGCGCCGGCGTCACCTTGGCCGGCACGCTGGAGATCTTCAAAATGTGGTCGCGGTGGTCGTTCTCGGTGACGTCGAAGCATTCGACCTTGCCGTCGCGCGCGCGCGCCACGATGACCGAGACCTCGCGCTCGAAGGCGATGAAGCCTTCCAGGATGCAGGGCGCGTTCTGCAGCGCTGCGCCAGGCGGCGATCGGGTCGCTGTCCTTGTCGATCTTGGCCTGGCCCTTGCCGTCGTAGCCGAGCTGGCGGGTCTTCAGCACCGCCGGCAGGCCGAGCGCGGCGATGGCGTCGGTCAAGTTGCGTCGCGCTGTGCACCGGCGCGTAGGGCGCGGTCGCGATCTTCGAGCTCGCGCAGGAAGTCCTTCTCGACCAGCCGGTCCTGCGTCGTCTCCAGCACCTTGGGGTCGGGCACGACCTGCTTGCGGCGTTGCAGGAAGGCGGCGGTCTTGGCCGGCACGTTCTCGAACTCGTAGGTGACGACGTCGACGGCTTCCGCAAAGCGCGCGCAGCGCGGCGCGCGTCTTCGTAGGCGGCGCAGGTGTGCTGGCGCACCACCTCGAAGGCGCAGGAATCCTTCTCCGGCGAATAGACGTGGCAGTTCAAGTCGAGCCGCGCGGCGGCGAGCGCCAGCATGCGCCCGAGCTGGCCGCCGCCGAGTATGCCGATGGTGGCGCCGGGCTTCAGCACCATGAAATCGCTCCGCTCATTCCCGCGCAAGCGGGAATCCAGAGCCGTCTTGCCGGCTCTGAAAATTTTTGCCCTGGGTCCCCGCTTTCGCGGGGACGAGCGGTCCGGCAAGCAGATGCATCGCTCAATCTTTCGGCCGCTTGGCGACGGCCTTGGTCTGCTCGCGCGCGCCAGCGGTCGAGCCGCTTGGCGATCTTGCCGTCGGACAGCGCCAGCACCGCGGCCGCCAAGCAGCGCGGCGTTGATCGCGCCCGGCTTGCCGATCGCCAGCGTGCCGACCGGCACGCCGCCCGGCATCTGCATGATCGAGAGCAGCGAGTCCTTGCCTTCGAGCGCGTGCGTGTTCATCGGCACGCCCAGCACCGGCAGCGGCGTCATCGCCGCGGTCATGCCGGGCAGATGGGCGGCGCCGCCGGCGCCGGCGATGATGACCTTGAAGCCGTTCTTGCGCGCGCTTTGCGCGAACTCGTAGAGCCGCTTGGGCGTGCGGTGGGCGGAGACGATCTTGCGCCTCAAAGCCGATCTTGAGCGCGGCGAGGGTCGCGGCGGCGTGCTGCATGGTCGACCAGTCGGACTGGCTGCCCATGATGATCGCGACCGGTTTTGCCGCCATTGGCTTCCTCGTTCCCGTAAGGAAGCGGCGCATTATAGGTTCGGGTTCCGGAGTCGCAAGGCAACTTTTCCTCTTGCCGCGATTGCGGGAAGAGGCCGCGATCGGAAAGAGGAAGAGGGGAGAGGCAAGTCAGGCGATGATATCCGGCGTCAGCTGGTCCTCGATGACGCGGATCTTGTCGCGCAGCGCCAGCTTGCGCTTCTTCAGCCGCTGCACCTGGATGATGTCGGAGCCGGGCGAAAACGCGAGCGCGGCAATCGCGGCGTCGAGGTCGCGGTGTTCCTGCTGCAGGCGCCCCAGCTGCTCCCGCAACTCGCGTTCTTCCTCTTTGGTCATCGCCACCGCTGGTATGCCGTTGCCCCGGCGGCCGGCCGCGGGCAAAAAGCGTTAAGGATTATCGCGTTTTCCACAATGCCGTTCAAGCCGCGCCGGTTAACCGTCGGTAATCAAGCACTTGGGTTCCATGGGCCGCGGCGCCCGCAAAAAACTTACCGTCGCTCTGGACCCGAGTCTGATGTACACTATGTGTGTTAGAGGCCCCTGATTGAGGAGACATGCTGCATGTCGATGCAATCGCATCTCGCGGAATTGGAAAAGCGCCACCGGGCACTGGAAGACGAAATCAACGAATGCCTGACCCATCCCGCGGTCGATGATTTGAAGGTTGTAGAGCTCAAGCGTCGAAAATTACTGCTCAAGGACGAGATCGAACGGCTGCGCCACAACGGCACCGCCAGCGTGCACTGAAAGCCTCGATCCCGCGGTTTTAGATTTGCAGCGACCGGCGCCGGCCCCCGGGCCGCGCGGTTTGCTGCGCGCCGCCTGCGGGGCGGGCAAAATGCCGCTGTGCAGCCATATTGTTACGGTCTATTCTGCCGCGTCGCCAATTCGAGGGGTCGCGCCATGATCGCGAAGAATTCCCGCTTGCTCCCGCTCGCCGCCGGCTTGCTCGCCGCCTGGGCGCTCACCGCCCCGGCGCAGGCCTTCACCTTCGAGAACTCCGAGCAGGCCAACGGCACCCAGCAGGGCTACGTCGACCTCGACACCAAGGCGATCACGCAGCCCAATAAGCCGGGCGCCAAGCTCGACGACAACGGCACCTACAAGCAAGGCAATTTCTATTTGAATTTCGGCGCCGACAACGCCAACCGCAACAACAATTACGATCCGAGCAATCTGTTCAACCCGGACTACGCGCCGAACCGTTAAGTCTTTGGTTCTCCCCGTAATGCGGGGAGAAGAAAGAACTCACACCGCCTTCGCCATCTCGCGCAGTTTGAACTTCTGAATCTTCCCCGTGCTCGTCTTCGGGAGCTCCGCGAACACGACATGGCGCGGGACTTTGTAGCCGGCCAAATGCTGGCGGCACCATTGCGTGAGTTCGTCGGCGCTCGCCTTGGCGCCGGGCTTTAATTCGACGAAGGCGCAGGGGGTCTCGCCCCATTTTTTGTCAGCCTTGGCAACAACAGCAGCAGCAGCAACAGCGGGATGCTTGTAAAGCGCGTCCTCGACCTCGATCGAGGAGATGTTCTCGCCGCCGGAAATGATGATGTCCTTGGAGCGGTCCTTGAGCTGGATGTAGCCGTCGGGGTGCATGACGCCGAGGTCGCCGGTGTGGAACCAGCCGCCGGCGAAGGCCTTCTCGGTCGCGGCCTTGTTCTTGAGGTAGCCCTTCATCACCACATTGCCGCGCATCATCACTTCGCCGAGCGTCTCGCCGTCGTGCGGCACGCGGCGCCATGCTCTCGGCCTCGCGCACGTCGAGCGCCTCGAGCGCGCCGTAGCGCACGCCCTGGCGCGCCTTCTTTTCGGCCTGCGCGTCGGCGGGCAGCGCGTCCCATTCCGCGTGCCAGTCGTTGACCACCGCCGGGCCGTAGCATTCGGTCAGGCCGTAGAGATGCGTGACGTTGAAGCCGGCGTCTTTCATGGCGGCGAGCACGGCCTCCGGCGGCGGCGCCGCGGCGGTGAAGAACTCGACCACGTGCGGCAGCGGCTTCTTCTCGGCCGCCGGCGCGTTGAGCAGCGTCGCCATCACGATCGGCGCGCCGCACAGATGCGTGACCTTGTGCGTGGCGATCGCGTCATACATCGCCGCCGCGCGCACCTGGCGCAGGCAGACATGCGTGCCGGCGGCGACCGAGATCGACCAGGGAAAGCACCAGCCGTTGCAGTGGAACATCGGCAGCGTCCACAGATAGACCGGATGCTTGGCCATCGAGCAGGTCACCACGTTGCCGACCGCCAGCAGATGCGCGCCGCGGTGGTGATAGACCACGCCCTTCGGGTCGCCGGTGGTGCCGCTCGTGTAATTGAGCGTGATGGCGTCCCATTCGTCGTCCGGCATTTTCCAGGCGAAGTCGGCATCGCCTTGCGCCAGCAAATCCTCGTATTCGAGCTCGCCGATGCGTTCGCCGGGCCCGGAATATTCCGGGTCGTCGTAATCGATCACCAGCGGCTTGGCCTTGGCGAGCGCCAGCGCCTCCTTCATCACCTTGGAGAATTCGCGGTCGACGATCACCGCCTTGGCCTCGCCGTGGTCGAGCGAGAAGGCGATGATGGCGGCGTCGAGCCGCGTGTTGAGCGTGTTCGAGCACGCCTTGCGTCATCGGCACGCCGTAGTGGCACTCGAGCATGGCCGGCGTGTTGGCGAGCAGCGCCGCCACGGTGTCGCCGCGCTTGATGCCGCGCTCGGGCGAGCGCCGAGGCCAGCCGCCGCGCCCGCGCGTAGAACTCGGCGTAAGTCCGCCGCAGCGGCCCGTGCACGATGGCGGTGTGGGCGGGAAACACCGCCGCCGCCCGCTCCAGAAAGCCGAGCGGCGTCAGCGGCTGGTAATTGGCCGGATTGCGCTCGAGGTCGATGTCGTAGGGCGTTTTCGCCATGGGTCGTTTCCCATCAAAAACGTAGCTGCCATATTGCCGATGTTGTCATCGCCGGCTGTCGTCCCCGCGAAGGCGGGGACCCATACGCCGCAGCTTATCGAGGGCATGGCTCTGCGGTCCTGAGCGCGCTCGCTGCGACACGCCCGGCGATGACGATCGGCTTGTTTGATCGCGCCGGCTCGCGACACAATGGCGCCAGGAGGAAACGCGCAATGGACGCCCGCACCAGCCGCTATCACGACGTCTACGCGCGCTGGCAGCGCGACCCGGAGGGCTTCTGGGGCGAGGCGGCGCAAGCGATCGACTGGATCGAGCAGCCGAAAAAGGTGTTCGACAAGGACGCCGGCATCTACGGCCGCTGGTTCACCGGCGGCGTCTGCAACACCTGCTACAACGCGCTCGACCGCCACGTCTTGGCCGGCCGCAACGACCAGATCGCGCTGATCTACGATTCGCCCGTCACCAACACGGTCAAGACCTTCACCTACGGCCGCATGCTGTCGGAGGTGCAGCTGCTCGGCGCCATGCTGCGCGACTTCGGCGTCGGCCAAGGCGACGTGGTCATCCTCTATATGCCGATGGTGCCGGAGGCGGTGTTCGCCATGCTCGCCTGCGCGCGCATCGGCGCCATCCATTCGGTGGTGTTCGGCGGCTTCGCGCCCAAGGAACTGGCGACCCGCATCGACGACGCCAAGCCCAAGCTCATTCTCTCGGCGTCATGCGGCATCGAGGGCGCGCGCGTCGTGCCGTACAAGCCGCTGCTCGACGAGGCGATCAAGCTCGCCAAGCACAAGCCGCCGACCTGCCTGATCCTGCAGCGCCCGCAATGCGAGGCGGCGCTGACGCCCGGCCGCGACCACGACTGGCGCAAAGTCTGGGAGCACGCGGTCGAGTACGCCAAGACCTCGGAATGCGTGCCGGTCGCTCGCCACCGACCCGCTCTACATCCTCTACACCTCGGGCACGACCGGCATCCCCAAAGGCGTGGTGCGCGACAATGGCGGCCACATGGTCGCGCTCAAATGGTCGATGCAATACCTCTACGGCGTCGACCCGGGCGAGATCTGGTGGTGCGCCTCCGACATCGGCTGGGTGGTCGGCCACTCCTACATCGTCTACGCGCCGCTGTTCCACGGCGCCACCTCGATCATGTACGAGGGCAAGCCGGTCGGCACGCCCGACCCGGGCGCGTTCTGGCGCGTGATCGCGCAGCACAAGGCGGTGGCGCTGTTCACCGCGCCGACCGCCTTCCGCGCCATCAAGAAGGAAGACCCGCAGGGCAAGTTCATCGCCCCGCACGACCTGTCGAAATTCCGCACGCTGTTCCTGGCCGGCGAGCGCGCCGACCCGCCGACCATCCAATGGGCGGAGCAGATGCTGCATAAGCCGGTGATCGACCACTGGTGGCAGACCGAGACCGGCTGGTGCATCGCCGGCAATCCGGTCGGCCTCGGCGCGCTGCCGGTGAAATACGGCTCGGCCTGCGTGCCGATGCCGGGCTACGCCATCGACGTGGTCGACGACGGCAACAAAAAGGTGCCGGCCGGCACCATCGGCTCGATCGTGGTGAAACTGCCGATGCCGCCCGCCGCCTTCCCGACGCTGTGGCACGACGACCAGCGCTTCCGCGAGGCCTATCTCGACGAATTCCCCGGCTACTACAAGACCGCCGACGCCGGCTACAAGGACGAGGACGGCTACATCTTCGTCATGAGCCGCACCGACGACATCATCAACGTCGCCGGCCACCGGCTGTCGACCGGCGGCATGGAGGAGGTGCTGGCCGGCCATCCCGACGTCGCCGAATGCGCCGTGCTCGGCATCGCCGACGCGCTCAAGGGCGAGGTGCCGTGCGGCTTCATCGTCTTGAAGGCCGGCGTCACGCGCGCGCACGGCCGAGATCGAGCAGGAGATCGTCGCGCTGGTGCGCGAGAAGATCGGCCCGGTGGCGGCGTTCAAGCTGGCGATCACGGTGGCGCGGCTGCCGAAGACGCGCTCCGGCAAGATCCTGCGCGGCACCATCAAGAAGATCGCCGACGGCGAGCCGTGGACGATGCCGGCGACGATCGACGATCCGGCGATTTTGGAGGAGATCGCGGAGGGCGATGAAGGGGAAGGGGGTGGGGGGTTAGCTCCGACCGGGCAACACGCAAACGTCCCCTCTCCCCTTGAGGGAGAGGGTGGCTCGCGCGGAGGGAATCCGAGCGCGAGCCGGGAGAGGGGTAGGGGTGAGCGGATTATGTTAAAGTCGCCGTATGGTCTCGAGAGCTAGATACCGTCGCATTGCTCGCGGATTTACCGGCAGCAGGGCTCGCGCGGGGCCAAGTCGGCACTGCGGTCGAACTGCTAGACGACAAGACAGCGTTGGTTGAATTCAGCGATGATGACGGCCGCGCCTATGCCATCGTGCCGTGCCCGCGCGCGGAGCTTCTGGTGTTGCACTATGTGCCGGAAGCGGCGGCCTAAGGATAGTGTGGTGCGACTTTTGAAGAGGCGATCGAGAGATTTCCGCGGCATCATCAAGAAGTCGAACGCGCAGGAGCTATTTTGGAATTTGAAATCGGTCAAGATGTTCAGCCATTGCTTGGACGATGTCCTTCCGATCGCCAAATGAATATTGCCACAAATTTCGTCCGAATTTTTCCCAGTCAAATTCAGGAAATTCCTTTTCATCTCTAGCGAGGCAGTAGATCCACCAGTTTAGCGCCCACTCGCCGCCCGATGCGTCTTCCGGCCATTTCTCAATAGCGAGAGCTTCCTTTATTTCGTTAAGGGTTAAAGCGCCCGTCCGTGCGCGTCGAAAAGCTTCAACGTCAAGAACTTTCAGGATGCTAAGACCAGCGATTATTGGTTCAAGCCAAAGATAGTTTTTTGGAGTAAATTGTCTTGCTATCGTCACGCATGTAGCAATGCGTTCGATGACGCCATGAAAGATTCCGTGCTTGGGATACATATTCTATTAAGCGAAGATTGTCGGTTGAAAGCGAGAGTTCTGAGGCCAAATACCGGATATATTTCGGAGTGTTTCGTTCGTGTCGATATCGGCCAGGTTCCGGGAAATGGACGATCACATTATAGAATTTTTGCAAGTATGTTTCGCATCGATTTCGCCTCCGTAATTAAACTTAACAGAATTCTCTAATTGTTGCAGGTGGGTTGCCAAGACAAAGTGTATATCAACGACAGAAAATATGTGTTTGACCTTCTCAAGCAGCTCTAGTGCAAAACTCGGCCTGCATCTGTCTAGTTCGTCGATAATAAAAATAAGTGGCTTTGATTTTTCATTTTTCGCCATTCGGCTCGGTTTGGGACAAGAATGATTTTGCGAGTTCACTTAGGGAATTTCGCAAGCTCGAAATCGTCTGATGTTCTTGGCTTTGAAGTTGAAGGATGGTCTCAATATATTCATCGGCCGTGGTGCTAGTTTCCTTCGCAATATCCTCCGCGACTGATTTTAATGCACTCAGATCGACAGCATCGATAGCGCGAAGTTGCCGCTTTTACGCCAATTTTTGCGCCTGTTCGGAGTAGGGCGCCACCCGCACGCGCAGCCTTCTTGAGAAAGGTCTTATGTGCCGCCGTCTTTGTTTGTTTTTAATGATCTCGATAACTGGATTACTTCTGCAGCAATGGCCAAGAACCCATCGTCGACATGATCATTTGCAAATGCGTCAAAATAAATGACGGGAAACCCGTTTTTCCCTTAAATGCCCAGCCCACATTTTGATGAAAGTTGTTTTGCCTGTGCCCGAAGGCGAATTGAGCAATATGACTAGAGGATCATCAGCGACCCTTAATAAATTTGTCAGCCCTTCGCCAAAGGCAGCGCGCTTGAAAATATCCTTTTCAGGGGCGAAGCCCTCGTTCTCTGCAATTTCGACAGCTGATGGAAAAATTCGCATTTGAGCGTTTGATCGAATAACTGCCCGAGATCATCACCTGCTTTGCATGTAACCTTTCAATGTGTGGGGATACTTTGCACCTCGTTGGTCATAGTCCTTTGATGAAAGATCAATCACCAATAGCAGGTCCTTCGTATCGATGATTGAGGATTTCGCATAAAGATCGCTACAAAGCGATGGCGCGCTTTTGTTGCTCTCAATCAAGAAGAATGAGGTCGTCTCTTCCCACGTAGTATCTCGAACCGATTTTTTTATTCGCTCAACGAGCGAGTCGTAGCGGTTTTCGTAAGTAACGTCCTCGTGGATGCGGAATGATATTGCAAATATCGACATGCGAACCCCTTGAGTCGGTGGGTTGTAGGAACGCTAAAAGATGTAATCAGGGATTGCAAGAACTAAGCGTGAACAAACAAAAAGTGTGGCCATTTTAGCTTAGCTATGCGGTCTGGCGGGCGTAAAAACCGCGCTCACTCCTCCTGCCTCTCCGCATAGGCATCCACCAGCGCGCGGATCATGCGCTGATAGGGCACGCGGCGCGACTTGGCCGCGCGCTTGAAGAAGTCGACGCTGCGGCGCGAGAGCGCGAGCGTCACCTTCACCGTGTCCTCGCGCAGAACCAGGGCCTCCGGCGGTGGCAGGAAATTCTCGACGACGCGCAGCGGACCAATTTCGCCGGTCGTGTATTTAACGGTTCTGTTGCTTGTCTTTTTCTCACGCCGCCCTCGGCTTGATCGCCTTCAACTTCTCTCCGATCTGCCGCCGCCGCGCCATCAGGTCGTGGGCCGCCTGCAGCCGCAGGAAAAATCCCTCGCTCAATCCAAAATAGCGCGCCATCCGCAGATCGGTGTCGGCGGTGACGGTGCGCTTGCCGAGCACGATCTCGTTGATGCGCCGAGGCGACACGCCGAGCGCGCGCGCCAGCGCCGTCTGTGACAACGCCATCGGCTTGAGAAACTCTTCCAGCAGAATCTCGCCGGGATGCGGGTTCGGCAGTCGCTCAGTGGTAGTCGACGATCGCGACATTTTCGGCTCCTCCTTCGCTCCAGTTGAACGCGATGCGCCACTGGTCGTTGATGCGAATGCTCCATTGACCCGCGCGATTGCCGGACAGTTTTTCCAGCCGGTTTCCAGGCGGCACGCGCAGATCGTCCAGTTTTCGCGCCGCGTCGATCAGGCGCAGCTTGCGCAGGCGCGACGGCTTGTATGTCGAAGGGAAGGCGGCGGCTGCGCTCGCCGTTCCAGACCTTCTCGGTCTCGCCGTCGCCAAAGCCGACGATCATCGCTTTATATAACGCATAACGTTATAGGGGTCAACAGCGCCAAAAGCAGGCCTCACGCCGCCCTGGACCCCGCTTTCGCGGGGGTGAGCGGTTGCGGGTGAGCGGTAGCGGCCGGCCCATTAAGAATACGCGCGGCCAAGCATTGGCGATGTGTTATGGAGCCCATAGTGTGCGGCCAAAGCGGCGATAGTCATGCATCTGCAACAGCGCATTCTGGTCACCGGCGGCGCCGGCTTTCTCGGCTCGCATCTGTGCGAGCGGCTGCTGGCCGAGGGCGCCGACGTCCTCTGCGTCGACAATTTCTTCACCGGCGCACGAGCGCAACATCGAGCATCTGCTCGGCCACAAGCATGTTCGAGTTGATGCGCCACGACGTGACCTTCCCGCTCTATGTCGAGGTCGACGAGATCTACAATCTCGCCTGCCCGGCCTCGCCGATCCACTACCAGCACGATCCGGTGCAGACGACCAAGACCAGCGTGCACGGCGCGATCAACATGCTCGGCCTCGCCAAGCGCGTGCGCGCCAAGATCCTGCAGGCCTCGACCTCCGAGGTCTACGGCGATCCCGACGTCCATCCGCAGACCGAGGACTATTGGGGCCACGTCAACCCGATCGGCCCGCGCTCCTGCTACGACGAAGGCAAGCGCTGCGCCGAGACGCTGTTCTTCGACTACCGCCGCCAGCACCGGCATGCGCGATCAAGGTCGCGCGCATCTTCAACACCTACGGCCCGCGCATGCACCCGAACGACGGCCGCGTGGTGTCGAACTTCATCGTGCAGGCGCTGCTCGGGCGCGACATCACGATCTACGGCGACGGCGCGCAGACGCGCTCGTTCTGCTACGTCGACGACCTGATCGACGGCCTCGTCCGGCTGATGGCGACGGCGGACGACGGTCACCGGCCCGATCAATATCGGCAATCCGGACGAGTTCACCATCATGCGAGCTGGCCGAAAAGGTGATCGAGCTCACCGGCGCGCGCAGTCGAAGATCGTGCACCAGCCGCTGCCGGAGGACGACCCGCGCCAGCGCCAGCCCGATATCGAGCGCGCCCGCGAAGCAGCTCGGCTGGGCGCCGCGCACGCAGCTCGACGAAGGCCTGCGCAAGACCATCGCCTATTTCGAAAAGCTGCTGACCGACGAGGGCTTGCGCGCGATGCGCACGCGCGGCAATGGCTAGGGCGGCTAGGCCGATTGCGCCGGATTTCACGTATAGTCGCCGCCCGATGAGCCCGCAGACCGCCCGATGAAGCGCCTGTTCAGCCTGACCCGACGCCAGGTCCTGATCGTGCTGCACGATATCGTCGCCACCGCGGCGGCGATCGTGGCGACGTTCGGCGTGCGCTTCGACGAGGCGCAGTTCGCGCAGCGGCTGCCGGCGCTGAAATTCCTGCCGCTGTTCCTGATCTACGCCGCGGCGGTCTATTTCGTCTTCAACCTGCACCGCAACAAGTGGCGCTTCACCTCGCTGCCCGACCTGACCAATATCGTGCGCGCCTCGACCGTGCTGGCGCTGTCGCTGCTGGTGCTCGACTACATTCTGCTCGCGCCCAACGTCTACGGCCAGTTCTTCTTCGGCAAGATCACCATCCTGCTCTACTGGTTCCTGCAGATGTTCTTGCTGGCCGGCTCGCGCGTCGCCTACCGCTATTTCCACTACACGCGCGCCATCCAGCGCGTGCGCGTCGCCGACGCGGCGCCGACGCTGGTGCTCGGCCGCGCCGCCGACGCCGAGGTGCTGCTGCGCGCGATCGAGAGCGGCGCGGTGCACCAGCATCTGGCCGGTCGGCATCCTGTCGCCGTCGCCGCGCCGATCGCGGCCAGTCGATCCGCGGCATCCCGGTGCTGGGCGAGATCGACGATCTCGAACGCGTCGTCGCCGACTTCGCGGCGCGCGGCACCCGCATCATCCGGCTGGTGCTGACGCCCTCGGCGCTGGCGCCGGAGGCGCGGCCGGAGGCGATGCTGATGCGCGCGCGCCGGCTCGGCCTGACCGTCAGCCGGCTGCCGGCGCTCGATTCCGGCCGGCGCCGCGGTGCGAGCTCGCGCCGGTCGCGGTCGAGGACCTGCTGCTGCGGCCGAGCGTCGAAGATCGACTACCAGCGGCTGGAGCAATTCGTCGCCGGCACGCTCGGTGGTGGTGACCGGCGGCGGCGGCTCGATCGGCGCGGAAATCTGCGAGCGCATCGTCACCTTCGGCGCCGCGCGCCTGCTGGTGATCGAGAATTCCGAGCCGGCGCTGCACGCGGTGCTGGAGGCGCTCGCCGCCAAGGGCGCGGCGGCGGAAATCTCCGGCCGCATCGCCGACATGCGCGACCGCGACCGCATCGTCCGGCCTGTTCGCCGAGTTCAAGCCCGACATCGTGTTCCATGCCGCCGCGCTCAAGCACGTGCCGCTGCTCGAGCGCGACTGGGACGAGGGCGTCAAGACCAACGTGTTCGGCTCGATCAACGTCGCCGACGCGGCGGCCGCGGCCGGCGCCGCCGCGATGGTGATGATCTCGACCGACAAGGCGATCGAGCCGGTCTCGGTGCTCGGCGCCACCAAGCGGCTCGCCGAAATGTATTGCCAGGCGCTCGACGCCGACTTCGCGCGCCGCGGCGGGCAAGCCGCCATGCGGCTGATCGCGGTGCGCTTCGGCAACGTGCTGGCCTCGAACGGCTCGGTGGTGCCGAAGTTCAAGGCGCAGATCGAGGCCGGCGGCCCGGTCACCGTCACGCATCCCGACATGGTGCGCTACTTCATGACCATCCGCGAAGCCTGCGATCTGGTCGTCACGGCGGCGAGCCACGCGCTCGGCGCCCGGCGCACGGCGACGTCTCGGTCTATGTGCTCAACATGGGCCAGCCGGTGAAGATCGTCGATCTCGCCGAGCGCATCATCCGGCTGAGCGGGCTCGAGCCCGGGCAGCGACATCGAGATCGAGTTCACCGGCATCCGGCCGGGCGAGCGCCTGCACGAGATTCTGTTCGCGCGCGAGGAGGCGAGCGCCGAGATCGGCATTCCCGGCATCGTGGCGGCGCAAGCCGGTGCAGCCGTCGCTGGAAACCGTGCGCGCCTGGATGGCGATGCTGGAGCAGGGGCTGGCGCGCGGCGAGCGCGCTGCGATCTACGGGGTGCTGCGCGACGCGGTGCCGGAATTCCGCGGCGCGGCGGCCTAGAGATCGAAAGGGGTGGTCACGTGGATCTCAGCGCCATTCTTCAAAGCCGAATTCGCCGAGCACCACGAGGTCGCGCGCAAGACGCGAGCGCGCTGGCGGCGCGTTCGCCGGTCTGGTTGCGGCCTGCGTGCAATCGATCCGCGGCGGCGGAAAAATTCTGTTCTTCGGCAATGGCGGCAGCGCCGCCGACGCCCAGCATCTCGCGACCGAATTGACCGTGCGCTACAGGCAAGACCGCGCCGCCATCGCCGCGCTGGCGCTCACCACCGACACGTCCGCGCTCACCGCCGCCGGCAACGATCTCGGCTTCGAGCGCATCTTCGCCCGCCAGATCGAGGCGCTCGGCCGGGCCGGCGACGTCGCCATCGCCATCTCGACCTCGGGCAAGAGCGCCAACGTGCTCGCCGCGCTGCAAGCAGGCCAAGGCGCAGAAGCTCGTCACCGCGGCGCTTGCGCGGCAAAGGCGGCGGCGATCTCAAGGGCTCGCCGACCATCTGCTGGTCGTGCCCTCCGACACCACCGCCCGCATCCAGGAAATGCACATCCTGCTCGGGCAGATGCTGTGCGGCGCCCTCGAGATCGAGTTGGGCCTGGCCAAAACCCTAAGTCCGCTCGAACTCCGCTGAAAGGCCCGCCTTGGCGGGCTTTTTTGGCATTTTTCATGTTGCGAAAGTGAATATTCCTCATTCGGAAAATCGCTTGACTCCCTTGGCCATCCGCTTTCCCCTGCCGCGCAAGGGAGAAACGAACCATGGACGCAAGAATCTTCCCGGGCCGGGGGCTGAGGCCGGCCGGGCGAACGGCCGCGCCAACGGCGATCGCCACAGCATCCAGTCGGTCGACCGCGCGCTCTATCTGCTGGAGACCATCGCCGAGGCCGGCGGCGAGGCGACGCTGACCGAGCTCGCCACCCGCACCGGCCTCAACATCTCCACCTGCCATCATCTGCTGGCGACGCTGATCAAGCGCGGCTTCGCCGCCAAGGTGCCGGGCCGCCGGCTCTATGCGCTCGGCGCCCGCATCTTCTATCTCAGCCATGCCTGCCTGCAGGTCGATCTGCCGCGCCGCGCGCAGCCTTATCTCGAGGCGATCAACCGCGCGACCGGCGAGACCGTGCATCTCGCCGCCTTGCAGGGCGACGCGGTGGTGACGCTGGCGCGTGCGCGAGGCGCGCCACGCCGTGCGCGTCGAAACCGGCAAGGTCGGCAAGGTCGAGGCGCCGCACGCCACCTCGGTCGGCAAGGCGATCCTGGCCTGGCTGCCGGAGGACGAGATCCACCGCATCCTCGCCGGCGGCATGAAGCGCTACACCGAACAACACCATCACCGAGTTGCCGGCGCTGCATCGAGTCGCTGCGCATCGTGCGCCGCAACGGCTACGCCATCGACCGCGAGGAGTATCTGCCCGGCGTGATCTGCGTCGGCGCCGCCATCCGCGATCAGGCCGGCACCGTGATCGGCGCGATCAGCGCCTCGACGCCGGCGATGCGCGCGAGCGACGAGCACATCGCGCTGATGCGCGACGAGATCGTGCGCCGCGACGCGCGCGCTGTCGGCCGAATTCGGCGCGCCCAGCGCGGCAGGCGCGGCGCAGGCGGCCGCGAGCTGATCTGAACCATTGCATTCCAGTGGAGGAATTGATGTACGCACCGCCCGGCGTGAAGACCAACCACAACGAATTTCCGATTCCCGACAGCATGCGGGCCTGGGTGCTCGGCGATCCGGGCGAGCTCGAGCATGACGCGAGAAGCCGGTGCCGGTGCCGAAGAAGGCCGAAGTGCTGGTGCGCATCGACGCGGTGGCGATCTGCGCCACCGATCTCGAGATCATCTATCACGGCCCGCCGGCCTCGATCCAAGGCGGCCTGCCGTTCAACAAGAACTTCACGCCCGGCCACGAATACATGGGCACGGTGGTCGGCGCTCGGCCCCGGCGTCGACGAATACAAGATCGGCCAGCGCGTCGCGGTCGAGATCCACGCCGGCTGCGGCCAGTGCAAGCGCTGCCGCGAGGGCATGTACACCTCGTGCCACAACTACGGCCTCAATTACGGCGACGTCGACAAGGGCCACCGCGCCAACGGCTTCACCACCGACGGCGGCTTCTGCGAATACCAGGTCAACAACATCAACACGCTGGTCGCGATCCCGGACGAGATGTCGGACGAGGAGGGCACGCTGGTCGTCACCGCCGGCACCGCGATGTATGCGCTGACCGAACTCGGCGGCCTGGTCGCCGGCGAAAGCGTTTGCGTCACCGGCCCCGGCCCGATCGGGCTGATGGCGGTCGCGGTCGCCAAGGCGCTCGGCGCCCAGCCGGTGATCCTCACCGGCACGCGCGACAACCGCCTCGAGATCGGCAAGCAGCTCGGCGCCGACGCGGTGGTCAATATCCGCAAGACGCCGGACGTGGTCGCGGAAGTGAAGAAGCTCAACGGCGGCAAGGGCGTCGACTACGTGGTCGAATGCTCGGCCGCGACCAGCGCGGTCAACGACGCCGTGCGCATGGTCAATCGCGGCGGCCGCGTTTGCCTCGCCGCCTTCGCGCACGAGGAAGTGCCGGTCGATGTCGCGCATATCGTGCGCAACAACATCTACGTCTACGGCATCCGCGGCGAGGGCAAGAGCGCGACCCACCGCGCCGAGGCCTTCATGCGCGCAGAAGCGCTTCGACGCCACCAAGATCCACACCCACACCTTCCCGCTCGACGATCTGCCGACCGCGATCCGCTACGCCAAGGATCGCGTCGAGGACGCCATCAAGGTGGTGGTGAAGGCGAAGATGGACGCCGCGCAAAAAGTGGCGGCGGAGTAAACTAGTTGTCATCACCGGGCCGTCGCGAAGCGGCGTGACCCGGTGATCCCGATCAGGAGGGCAGTGCGCTCTAAGCGAGATGGCCGGGTCAAGCCCAGCCATGACGAGTAAAGAATACTGGGGATGTTTCTGGCATGTATCGTAACAACGACAAAGCGCCTCACCTACGAAGGTGCGCGAAAGATGATTGCGACCGCCATCGAGCAAGCACGCGCTGCAAAGATCGCGATTTCGTGCTGCGTCGTGGATGCGGGAGGACAGGTCGTCGCGCTCGATCGGATGGATGGCGCGCCGTTCCACACGATCCACTCTTGCAGCACAAAAGCGGTTTGTTCCTCGTCCACCAAGCGCAAGACCAGCGCCAAGGGCGCGGTCGGGCAAACGCTTGATGTGGCGCACGCGCTGGGATTGACCTTGGCTGCCGGGGCTACTCGCTGGACAGCCATGGAGGGAGGCGTGCCGATCATTGTCGACGGTGAGTGCGTCGGCGGCATCGGTGTCAGCGGAGGCGACTGGGAGACCGACCAGCGGATCGCCCAGACGGCGGTCGAATCGATCGGTGCCAAGGGTGGCTAGGCGGCGAGGGCCCCTGCCACGTCCGGTGAATTTGTGCATAAGCAGAAAAAACGAGCGGAGGGTGGAGATGTCCAAAATTAAAACTGTAGCGGCATTGGCCGCAATCTTTCTCGCCGGCAGTGTCGTCGCGCGCGCGCAGGATTATCCGAACCGCACCATCACCATGATCGTGCCCTATCCGGCCGGCGGGCCGAGCGACGTGGTCGCGCGCATCATGGCGGAAGGCATGGGCAAGGTGCTCAAGCAGACCATCATCATCGAGAACATCGGCGGCGCCGGCGGCACCATCGGCACCACGCGGCTGACGACGGCGGCGCCCGACGGCTACACGCTGCTCGCCGCCAGCATGGGCTCGCTGGTCTCGGCGCCGGCGGTGACGCCCAACGTGCGCTACGATTCGCTCAAGGACTTCACCATGGTGGGGCTGACGGCCAACGCGCCGGTCGCGGTCGTCGCCAAGAAGGATTTCCCCGCCAAGGACCTCAAGGAGTTCATCGCCTACATCAAGGCGCACGGCGACAGCGTCAAGCAGGCGCACGGCGGCATCGGCTCGTCCTCGCACATGGCCTGCCTGCTGTTTGCGAGCGAGACCGGCGTGAAGCCGCAGGCGGTCGCCTATCGCGGCACCGGCCCGGCGCTCAACGACCTGATCGGCGGCCATGTCGATTATTTCTGCGAGCAGATCGTGAGCGTCGCGCCCGCCACTTCCGGCAAGCTGATCAAGGCCTTCGTTGTTTCCGGCAACGAGCGCTCCTCGGCGCTGCCCGACGTGCCGTCGGCCAAAGAGGCCGGCCTGCCGAATTATCAGATCAACATCTGGAGCGCGATCTTCGCGCCCAAGGGCATGCCCAAGGAGATCGTCGCCAAGCTCGCCGACGCGCTCAGCAAGACGCTGGACGATCCGGCGGTGGCGCAAAAGCTCGCCAAGCTCGGCGGCACGGTGCCGAAGGCGGCGGAGCGCGGCCCGGCGCATCTCGAAGCCCTGCTCAAGGCCGACGTCGCGCGCTGGCACCCGATCCTGACCGAGGCGATGAAGCAGGCCAAGTGATGCCGACGCGCGCCGGCGATCTCTAGCGGAACCGCGATCCAGCCGAGGCCGTTGCCTCGGCATCGTGGCCGAACATCCGATCAAGACGCTGAAAGCGCTGCGCGCCGCGGAGGCGCAGTGCACGCGCTGCCCGCTCTACCGGCACGCCACGCAGGTGGTGCCGGGCGAGGGCCTGCTGCGCGCCCGCCTGATGCTGGTCGGCGAACAGCCGGGCGACCAGGAGGACAGGCAGGGCAAGCCCTTCGTCGGTCCCGCCGGCCGCATTCTCTCGCAGGCGCTCGACGACGCCGGCATCGTGCGCGCCGAGGCCTTCGTCACCAACGCGGTCAAGCATTTCAAATTCGAGCAGCGCGGCAAGCGCCGGCTGCACAAGCGGCCGAACGCCTACGAGATCGAGCGCTGCCATTGGTGGCTCGACATTGAACGCCAAATGGTGAAGCCGGAGATCGTGGTCGCGCTCGGCGCCAGCGCGCTGCGCAGCGTTTCCGGCAAATCGGTCGCGATCAACAAACTGCGCGGGCGGCTTTTGCCGCTGCCGGACGGCGGGCGGATGCTGGCGACCATCCATCCGTCCTACATCCTGCGCATCCGCGACGACGCCGATAAACGCGCGCAATACCGCCAATTCGTCGCCGATTTGACGGTTTGCGCCAAGGCTTTGGCCAAAACGGCCTGATTGCGCGCCGTTTGCGCCGGAACCGCCTTATCGCGCCGCGAGTTGTTCCACGCGCACAATGGAGGTTTCCGATGACCGACAATCGCGGCCACGCGCCCGCCAAGGAAAAGACGGTCGCAACGCCAGGCCGAGAAAGAACGCGGGCGGATCGAAAACCAAGAGGACGAGGTCGTCGTCAGCTCCGACGAGAGCTTTCCGGCCAGCGATCCGCCGTCATTCAACCCGGGCGTCACCGGCGCCAGCGACGTGAAACGCAAGAAGCACTAGCCGAATTTCATCTTCATCAGCTTCTCGGCATTGCCGCAAAAGAGCTTGCGCTGGTCCTCCGGCGCAAGCTCGAGCTTTTTCACGGTCTCGATGGTCGGCGCGATCGGGCCGAGCGGCGCGTCGGTCGCGAACACGACCTGCTCGGCGCCGAAGAATTCATAGCCGCAGCGCGTCGCCGCCACGCCGCCGCCGAACATCGCGGTGTCGGCGTAGAAGCCGTGCAGATAGTCCATGTGCGGCCGCTGCAGCGACGGCAGGATGTTCGAGTAGTCCTCGTCCGAGGTGCGCTGGCCGAGCACCTTGAGGCCGGGCCCGACGCGGCCGTCGTAATAGGGGATCATGCCGCCGAGATGGTGGGTGATGATCTTGAGTTTCGGATGGCGGTCGAACAGGCCGGAGAACACCATGCGCAGCATGGCGACCGAGGTCTCATAGGGCCAGTGGAAGCACCACCACATTTCGAAGCGCGATTTCTTCTCGGCCGGATAGTCGGGCATCGCCGCGGTGCCGACCGGATGCAGCCAGATCGGCAGATCGAGCTCGGCCATGGTCGCGAAGATCGGCTCGAATTTCGGCTGGTCGAGCGGCTCGCCGGCGACGTTGGTGTAGATCAGAACCCCGCGCGCGCCGAGATCCTGCACGGCGCGGCGCGCTTCCGCCACCGAGCCTTCGACATCGGTGAGACAAAGCGCGGCGGCGAAGGCGGGAAAGCGCTCCGGGTGCTTGCGGCACAGCTCGCCCATGGCGTCGTTGGCGATGCGCGCGAGGTTCATGCCGACGTCGGGCTTGGCGATGTCCTCGATCGCCGGGTTGGGCAGCGAGATGATCTGCCGGTAGTCGCCGAACGTGTCCATCTCCTTGAAGCGCGCGTCGAGGTCGAACAGCTTGGTGACCCCGCGCAGCCGCTTGCCGATGTTCTCGAGGTTGGGCGCCACCCGCGTCATTTCCTGGAAATAGCGCTCCGGGAAGATGTGGCTGTAGATGTCGATCATCGGGCTCATGGACTTTAACCCGCGGTGTAGCCGCCGTCGGCGTAGAGGATGTGGCCGGTGTAGAAGTCCGAGGCCTTCGAGGCCAGGAACAGCAGCGGCCCGGCCAGATCCTCCGGCTCGCCCAGGCGGCCTTTCGGCACGCGCGCGAGGAAGCCCTTGCGCACGGTCTGCGCCCGCTCGGTGTCCTCGTACATCCAGGCGGTGAGCGGCGAGCGGAAGACGGTCGGGCCGAGCGCGTTGACCGTGATGCCGGTCTCGCCCCATTCGCAGCCCAAGCGCCTTGGTGATGCCGTCGACCGCCGACTTCGAGGCGCAATAGGCGGTGTAGCCGGCCGGATGGCCGAGCAGCCCGCGCGCCGACGAGGTGAGGATCACCTTGCCGCCTCGGCCTTGCTTGAGCATCTGCTTGCCGGCGGCGCGCGCCATCAGCCAGGACTGGTTGACGTTGGCGTCCATCACGTCAAGGAAGTCTTCCGGCTTCTGGTCGACGATCTTGGCCACTTTGTTGAGGCCGGAGGCGACCACCAGGATGTCGACGCCGCCGAATTTGTCGACCGCGGCCTTGACGATCTTGTCGCAGTTTTCCTCCGACGACGGGCGCAGCGCGATCACCTCGGCCAGGCCTTTGCCGCCGAGCTTCTCGCATTCGGCCGCGACTTTTTTCAGCTCGTCGGCTTGCTCGCCGCCAGCACCACATTGGCGCCGGCGCCGGCCAGCGTCTTGGCCGCCAGCGCGCCGAAGGCGCCGGAGGCGCCGGCGATGATCGCGGTCTTGCCCTTGATGTCGAACAGCGACAGCGGGTTTTTCAGGAAGTCGTCGGACATTGGTGTCCTCCTCGTCATTCTCGGGCGTCGATGCGCCGCGAGCGTGGCCCGGTCATCTCCGGCTTGGTTCAGGCGGATTGCCGCGCGTCATCGCGACCTTCGGCCGCGCCCGGGATGACGGAACTCATTTCGGCGCCGCGACCGCGACCAGCAGCGTGCAGACGCCGTTGCCGCGGTTGACGATCTCGCGGTTCTCGTTGGGCGCGATGAAGACGGTGTCGCCTGCTTGCGCGCCACCTGCTTCCTTGCCGCCGGCGATCACCGTCAACTCGCCTTCGAGGATGTGATAGATTTTTTCCGGCGGCGAGGCGTCCGGTCCGGCGCCGCCGCCGGGCTGGAAATGCGAGATGCCGAAGACCAGCGCCTGCGAGCCGCCGGTTTCCGCGCCGAAAATGCGCAGCGACTCGTATTTGCGATGGTTCGGCGCTTCGTAGGGCTTCGCCTCGGAAAGTTTGCGTACGATCATCAGAATTTCCTCCCCGCGCTCGATGCGATATTTGCCGTCCGGATCGGCGATGGCCACCAGCCGCACGATGCAGCCGTCGCCGCGGTCCCAATTCCACGGGAAAATAAGCGAAGGTGCAGCGCTTGCCGGTGACCTTGTCGATGTCGCCGCCGACGTTCTCGATGCCGAGAATGCCGTTCTTGAACAGAATGCGGTGCACCGGCTCCCATTCCGGGAAGTCGTCCTTCCAGTCGCGCCCGCCCGACCATTCGCGATATTCCTCGGCCAGATGCGGATGCAGCGGGCCGTTGCGCTGCGGGCCGATGGCGGTGGCGAGCGGGTGGTCGTTGGCCTGCGTGTCGTGGCCGACCACCTTGACCTTCTTCTTGACGAACCATTCGCCGGCCGAGGGCACGAAGCCGGGCGCGCGGCAGAAATAGTCCTCCGAGTCCTCGTAGAACTTGTGCCAGCCGGTGTTGACGATCACCACGTCGCGCGGCCGCACGATCTTGCCGCAGGCTTTTTCGAGGTCGTCGCCGGTGATCGGCTCCCACTTGTTCTTCGGGATCGACACCACGATGCCGGAGCCGAAGAAATGCGGCAGCGGCACTTCGTCGATGAACGGCGTGCCCTGCACGACGTGCGCCGGCGCGTCGATATGCGTGGTGTTGTGCATCGAGGTGGTGATGCGCTGCGACAGCACGCCCGACTTCGCCATGTAGTGGATGCGCTCGATCTTGACGTCCTCGAAATAGGGCCAGTTCGGGGACTGATAGCCGAAGCGATGGGACAGGTTGTAGAACTCCAGCCCCATGCTGTTGTTGAGGTTTTCCTCGAGCATCACGCCGCGAATTCGTTTGGCCACGGCTTCCTCCTCTTTTGTGTGTCCTCGCGGCGCGCCGCGCTCAGGCGGCGGCCGAACTCATCCGCGCTTCCATCGCGCGTTTGGCGGCGGCCAGCCGCTCGGCGATGGCCGCCTCGTGTTCCTTGAAACGCTGGCTCGGCACCGGCACCGAGATGGCGACCGCGTTGCCGAGCGGATCGCGCAGCGCGACGCCGGCCGCGCTGATGCCGAGCGTGTGCTCTTCGCGGTCGAAGGCGACGCCGGTGCGGCGCACGGCCGCGAGCTCCTTGAGCAGCGCGTCGAGCCGCGTGAAGGTCTTGGGCGTGCGCGCCTCGTAGGCGCGGCCGATCAGCTTCTCGATTGCCGCGTCGGACAGCTGCGCGAGATAGGCCTTGCCGTTGGCGGTGCAATGCAAGCGGAAAGGTCTCGCCGACCGCCGACACCGTGCGCAGGCGCTGCGAGCCGATCACCTGGTCGATGAAGATGAGATGGTCTTTCTTGACGGTCGAGAGATCGACGGTCTCGTGCAATTCCTGCGACAGCCGCTCGAGGAACGGCCGCGCCAGCGCGATGAAATCGCTGCGCACGGAGGCCGCCAGCCGCAGGATGGCGGGACCGAGCCGCACGCGCCCGTTCGGCGTCGCCGCGATCACCAGCTTCTCGCATTCGAGCGCGGCGACGATGCGCTGCACGGTCGAGCGCGCAAGATTCACCCGCTGCGCGATCTGGCCGAGGCTCAGGCCGGCGTTCTCGTCCTCCAGCGCGCGCAGGATGGTGGCGGCGCGCGCGATCACCTGCACTTGCGTCTTGTCGTTGGTGACCAGACGATTCATGACGCTTCCCGCCCGCGTGCCGGCGGTCTCTGCCGCCTTGCATCGTGGGACACGTTAGCCCAAAATCCGATACAGGGGAAAGAGCAAAAATGAGCGGCTCGGTCGCCGCGGAGGAACGCCGATGGTCAAGAAGATCGCGCTCGAAGAGCACTTCCTCGATCCCGCCACCGAGCCTTATTGGCGGCCGACCATGGTCGACGTCGCGCCGGCACAAGACGGCGCAGCTTTACGAGCGCCCTGACCGATTTCGGCGAGCAGCGGCTGGCGATGATGGACAAGGCCGGCATCGCGCGCGCGGTCCTGGCGGTGGCCGGACCGGGCGTGCAGGCCGAGCGCGACGCCGCCACGGCGGTGCGGGCCGCGCGCGCGTCGAACGATTTTCTGGCCAAGGAAGTGCAGAAGCGGCCGGACCGCTATTCCGGCTTCGCGCAACTCGCCATGCAGGACGCCAACGCCGCTGCCGACGAGCTCGAGCGCTGCGTGCGCGAGCTCAAGTTCTGCGGCGCCATGATCAACGGCCACAGCAACGGCAAATATCTCGACGACCGTTCCTACGATCCGTTCTGGGAGCGCGCCGCCGACGCTGGGCGCGCCGATCTATCTGCATCCGGCCGACCCGGTGGCGCCATCGCCGGCGATCGCCGGCTACAACGTGCTGGCGCGTCCGATGTGGGGCTGGGGCGTGGAAACCGGCTCGCACGCGCTGCGCATCATCTGCGGCGGCGTGTTCCATCGCTACCCGAAAGCCAAGCTGATGCTCGGCCACCTCGGCGAGACGCTGCCGTTCCAGCTCTGGCGCTTCGACAGCCGCTCGGCGCCCTATGGCTGGAATCTGCCGAAGCCGCCGTCGCAATACCTCAAGGAGAACGTCTGGGTGACGATGTCGGGCATGTACGACCTGCCGCCGGTGCGCTGCTCGCTCGACGCGCTCGGCCGCGAGCGCGTGATGTTTTCCGCCGACTATCCGTTCGACTGGCAGGGCTGCGAATTCATCGACACGGTGGCGCTCGACGAGGGCGTGCGCGCCGACGTCGCCTACAACAACGCGGCGAAGCTGTTGGGGCTGAACTAGATTGTCGTCCCCGCGCAAGCGGGGACCCATAGGCCGAAGACTATCGATGGGACACGGAATATGGGTCCCGGGCCTCGCGCCAGCGCGCTCGCCCGGGACGACAGCGGAGAATCACTTCGCCTCGATCACCCGCACCGGCTTGCCGTCCAGCCACGCGCGGATGTCCTCGACGATGTCGGGGAAATATTTGCGGTAGTTCTGCTCGCTGACATAGCCGAGGTGCGGCGTGATCACGACATTGTCGAGCTTGCGGTAGGGATGATCGAGCGGCAGCGGCTCGACCTCGAACACGTCGAGGCCGGCGCCGGCGATTTTCTTGTCCTGCAAGGCCTTGAGCAGCGCCGCCTGATCGACGATCGGCGCGCGCGCGGTATTGATCAGATAGGCGGTCGGCTTCATGCGGGCGATATCTTGCGCGGTGATGAGGCCGCGCGAGCGCTCGCCGAGCTGATAGTGGATGGTGACGAAATCGGATTTGCCGAACAGGTCTTCTTTGCTGGCAAACTCGACGCCGGCTTCCTTGGCCTTCTCCGCGCGTCAGGTTCTGGCTCCAGGCGATGACCTTCATGCCGAAGGCCTTGCCGACCGCCGCCGAGCGCTGGCCGAGCTTGCCGAGGCCGACGATGCCGAGCGTCAGGCCCTCGAGGTCGCGGCCGATGGTCGCCTGCCAAGGCTCGCCGGCCTTCATGCGCGCGTTCTCCAAGCCGATGCGGCGGGTGAGCTCCAGCATCAGGCCGAAGGCGATGCCGGTGGTCGGCGAGCCGACCGCGCCGGTGCCGCAGACGGTGATGCCGCGCTCGGCGCAGGCCTTGACGTCGAAGGAATTGTTGCGCGCGCCGGTGGTGATCAGCAGCTTCAGGTTGGGCAGCGCCTCGATCACCTTGCGCGGGAAGGGGGTGCGCTCGCGCATGCCGACCACGACGGCGAAGTCCTGCAGGGCCTTGATCGCCTCGTCCTGGCTGGCGAACGGCTTGTTGAAGACCTTGAGTTCGACGTCCTTGGCGACCGGCGACCAGTCGGCGAATTTCATCGCCACGTTCTGATAGTCGTCAAGAATGGCGCCTTTTACCGGCATTTTGTCCCGCCTCCCGTGCCCGCTTTGTTGACCGCGCGCATGGTCTCACCATAGCCTGAGCACGGCGACAAGTGGCCCGCCGGGCGGGAGAGACCCGCGCGGGCGATGTGGGGAACGCATTGCAGGACTCAGCCGTCCGCGTCGCGGCGCCAACCGCGGTGCGCGCCGCCATTGCGGTGCGCCATTTGGCCAAGGACTATGGCGGCGGCGCCAACGCCATCGCCGCGCTGCGCGATATCGACTTCAGCGTCGGCGAGGGCGAATTCCTCTCGATCGTCGGCCCCTCCGGCTGCGGCAAGTCCACGCTGCTGAAGATCCTGGCCGGGCTGATGCCGGCGAGCGTCGGGCGAGGCGCAGCTCAACGGCACGCCGATCGAAGGCCCGCGCCGCGACATCGGCATGGTGTTCCAGTCGCCGGTGCTGTTTCCCTGGCGCAGCGTGCTCGACAACGCGCTGCTGCCGGTCGACGTGCAGCGGCTCGGCCGCGAGCAGCATGATCGAGCGCGCGCCACGCGCTGATCGCGCTGGTCGGCCTGTCCGGCTTCGAGCACCGCTACCCGTGGGAGCTGTCGGGCGGCATGCAGCAGCGCGTCGCGCTGGTGCGCGCGCTGATCCACGACCCGGCGCTGCTGTTGATGGACGAGCCGTTCGGCGCGCTCGACGCGCTCACCCGCGAGTCGATGAACGTCGAATTGCAGCGCATCTGGCTCGAGCGCCGCAAGACCGTGGTGTTCGTCACCCATTCGACCAGCGAGGCGGTGTTCCTCGCCGACCGCGTGATGGTGATGACGCGCGCGGCCCGGCACGCATCGCCGACATGCTCGAGATCGACCTGCCGCGCCCGCGCACGCTCGACGTCATGACCACCGAAGCGTTCGGCACCTACGTGCGCCGCATCCGCGCCGGCCTCAACGCCGGGGGAGGGTTGGAATGATCGCGCAAGCTCGCAAATTTCAGCCTGCGACTGTTGCTGATCGCCGCCGTGCTGGCGGTCTGGGAAGCGTTCGTGCGCGCTCTTCGACATCCCCGCCTTCATCCTGCCGCGGCCGTCGAACGTGTTCATGGCGCTTTATCGCGGCACCGTCAGCACGATGTATTTCGAGCCATCTGCAGGTGACGCTGACCGAGACCTTGATCGGCTTCGCGGTCGGCATGCTCGCTCGCGCTTCGTGCTCGGCACCGTGGTCGCGCTTTCGCCGCCGCACCGAATATTTCCTCTATCCGTTCATCGTCATGTTCCAGGCGATGCCGAAGGTGGCGCTGGCGCCGATCATCATCGTCTGGTTCGGGCTCGGGCTGACCTCGAAGGTCGTCACCGCGGCGCTGGTCGCGTTCTTCCCGCTGCTGGTCAACACCATCGTCGGGCCTGCGCTCGGCCGACGAGGACCGCGTCAACCTGATGCGCTCGCTCGCCGCCTCGCGCTGGCAGATCTTCTGGATGCTGCAACTGCCGAACGCCATGCCCTACATCTTCGCCGGGCTGGAGATCGCGATGATCTTCGCGCTGCTCGGCGCCATCGTCGCCGAGCTGGTCGGCGCGCGAATCCGGCCTCGGCATGCTGATCCAGAGCATGAATTTCACCATGGACGTCGCCGGGCAGTTCTCGGTGCTGCTGATCCTGTCGGCGCTCGGCTTGGTGCTCAACGGCATCGTCACGGCGATCCGCCGGCGCGTGCTGTTCTGGGACGTCTCGCAGAAGCTCGAGATCGAAGGTGCCAAGGTCAAAAAGGGAGGAGCAACGTGAAAAGAACAATCGCGCTGATGGCGCTCGCTGCGTTCGCGGCCGGGCTTTCGCCCGCCGCCGCGCAGACCACGGTCCGCGTCGGCTGGTGCGCCAAGACCATCACCTCGGCGGCGGCGCCCTATGCCATCGCCACCAAGATGGGCTGGTTCGCGAAGGCCGGCATCAAGGTGCAGCTGGTGCCGCTGCCCGGCTCGACCGATTGCGTGAAGACGGTCGCCACCAAGGACGTCGATTATTCGGTGCCGTCGATCGAGCCGCTCGCCATCATCCGCCCGCAGGGCGTCAAGGCGCTCAATTTCTACACCGCCTATCAGGGCAACATCTACGGCATCATGGTGCCGGAGAATTCGCCGATCAAGACGTTCGCCGACCTCAAGGGCAAGCGCATCGGCGTCACCTCGATGGCCTCGGCCGGCGTCATCATCGCGCGCGCGCTTGGCGAAGGAAAACGGCATGAACCCCGACACCGACATCAAGATCGTGGTGGCGGGCGAGGCGGCGCAGACCGCGGCGCTGCTGCGCAGCGGGCAGGTCGACGCGCTGTCGCAGTTCGACACGCAATACGCGCTCACCGACAATGCCGGCGCCAAGCTGCGCCCGCTCGCCGAAGCCAACAAGGCGATCGCGCATTTCCCCTCGAACGGCTTCGTCGCGCTCGAAGAGACGCTCAAGACCAAGCGCGAGCAGTCGGTCGCGCTCGCCCGCGGCTACGCCATGGGCACCGTGTTCGCGCTCGCCAATCCGGAGGCGGCGATCCGCATCCTCTGGGAGGTCTATCCGCAGACCAAGGCGACCGGCAAGGACGAGGCGACCGCGCTGCGCGACGACCTCGCCACGCTCAAGGCGCGCGCGGCGAACTGGCCGCCGCAAGCCGGCGGCGTGAAGAAATGGGGCGAGAACTCGATCGAGAACTACAACAAGTACGTCGACTTCCTGGTCGCGAACGGCGTGCTCAAGCAGAAGATCGACGCCAAGGAGCTGGTGACCAACGACCTGATCGACGACATCAACAAGTTCGACGCCGCCGAAGTGACCAAGATGGCGAAGGACTACAAGGCCAAATAGGCCGCCGGTGACCGTCAGCGGGGCGCCAGGCCGTGCTTGGCGCGCCAGGCCGGGCCGGGACCGCGCATGTAGTGCAGTTCCGGCCGGTAGGGGCGGACGGCGTCGCGGGTCAGTTCGCGCCAGAGGCCGGCGAAGAAATGGCCGGCCGCGGCAAAGGGGACCGACCCGGAAATCGCTGCGATCGCTCGTGCCATGACACTTCCCCATCACGCCGGCGGCCGTCTGCGGTCCGCCTGTCCCTTGGTCGCCCCGTCCGGCGCCAAGGTTCACGATGGGGGATGATGCCGGGAGAGGTGTTAAAGACCGGTGATTCCGGTCCCCGGAATAGCGAAATTTGGATTCAAGCTTTCCAATAATTTACCGGCGGTTCCGAGACTTATTGCGGCGAGGTGGAACCCGCGCTTGCCCTTTGCGGCCGCGGCCGCTACATCAGCGCGAATTCCCCGAAAACGCTTTGGATAGCGTGGTTTGCGCGCAGGCGCGGATTCGGGCCGTAACACAAGGATTTCGAGCTGCAATGAACGGCCGCCAATTCATCTATCACATGCAGGGTCTGACCAAGACCTATCCGCCGTCCAAGAAGGTGCTGGATAACATCCATCTGTCCTTCTACCCGGACGCCAAGATCGGCGTGCTCGGCGTCAACGGCTCCGGCAAGTCGACGCTGCTGCGCATCATGGCCGGCATCGACACCGAGTTCACCGGCGAGGGCTGGGTCGCCGAGGGCGCCCGCGTCGGCTACCTCGAGCAGGAGCCGCAGCTCGACGCCAAGAAGACCGTGCGCGAGAACGTCATGGAGGGCGTCGCCGCCAAGAAGGCGCTGCTCGACCGCTACAACGAGATCGCCGCCAACTATTCCGACGAGACCGCCGACGAGATGGCGAAGCTGCAGGACGAGATCGACTCCAAGAACCTGTGGGACCTCGACAGCCAGGTCGATCTGGCGATGGACGCGCTGCGCTGCCCGCCCGACGACGCCGACGTCGACCAAGCTGTCCGGCGGCGAGCGCCGCCGCGTCGCGCTGTGCAAGCTGCTGCTCGACCAGCCCGACCTGCTGCTGCTCGACGAGCCGACCAACCATCTCGACGCCGAGAGCGTGAACTGGCTGGAAGGCCATCTGCGCAATTATCCGGGCGCCATCCTGATCGTCACCCACGACCGCTACTTCCTCGACAACGTCACCGGCTGGATCCTCGAGCTCGACCACGGCCGCGGCATTCCCTACGAGGGCAACTACACCTCCTGGCTGGCGCAGAAGCAGAAGCGCCTGGAGCAGGAAGGCCGCGAGGACGAGGCGCGCCGCCGCACGCTGCGAGCGCGAGAGCGAGTGGATTTCATCCTCGCCGAAGGCGCGGCAGGCCAAATCCAAGGCGCGCTACGAGCGCTACGAGGAACTGCTCAAGATCGCCAACGCCAAGGCCGAACACCGTGGCGCAGATCACCATTCCGGTGGCCGAGCGGCTCGGCCAGAACGTGGTCGACTTCGACCACCTGACCAAGGGCTTCGGCGACAATCTGCTGATCGACGACCTCACCTTCAAGCTGCCGCCCGGCGGCATCGTCGGCGTCATCGGCCCGAACGGCGCCGGCAAGACCACGCTGTTCCGCATGATCACCGGCCAGGAAAAGCCCGACAACGGCACCATCAAGATCGGCGAGACCGTGCATCTCGGCTATGTCGACCAGTCGCGCGACACGCTCGACGGCAAGAAGACCGTGTGGGAGGAAATCTCCAACGGCAACGACATCATCCTGCTCGGCAAGAAGGAGATGAACTCGCGCGCCTATTGCGCCTCGTTCAACTTCAAGGGCGCCGACCAGCAGAAGAAGGTCGGCACGCTGTCGGGCGGCGAGCGCAACCGCGTGCATCTCGCCAAGATGCTGCGCTCGGGCGCCAATCTGCTGCTGCTCGACGAGCCGACCAACGACCTCGACGTCGATACGTTGCGCGCGCTGGAAGAGGCGCTGGAGGATTTCGCCGGCTGCGCCGTCATCATCAGCCACGACCGCTGGTTCCTCGACCGCATCGCCACGCACATCCTCGTCGTTCGAGGGCGACAGCCACGTCGAATGGTTCGAGGGCAACTTCCAGGACTACGAGGCCGACAAGATGCGGCGGCTGGGGCAGGACTTGATCATCCCGCACCGGCTGAAGTATAAGAAGTTCAGTAGGTAGCTTTCTCTCTTGTCATGGCCGGGCTTGTCCCGGCCATCCCGCTTCGGTGAGACGCGATGGCAGAGCACGGACTCAATCGTCCCGTATCGGGTGAAATATAAGCAGTTCAGACGGGAGACGGCCTTTGGTATATTGAGTTCATGACGGAGCCCGACATTGCTCTTGAGCATTTGCGCCACATCCGCACCACCGTGGACGCGCTTCGCGATGACATGCGCGAGATGAAGAGCCGAATGGGCATTCTTGAAAACCAAGATGCAAGCCTGTCGACACGGCTCGACAAACTCGATGCCCGTGTCGAACGCATCGAAAGGCGCACTTACCCGCCATTAGCGCTCCCAAGGCGGCGTCTCGGCGCGACGCCTCCTTTACGGAAATCAAGCGGCCTTGCCTTTGCGCGAAAGCAGGGCGCGGGGGTCGGCCGTGCGCCGGTCGTAGTCGTCGGCCAGCGCGCGCAGCGCCGCCGCGCCGTCGCCGGCAAAGGACGGGCCGTGCATCAGCGCCAGCGTCCGCGGCGCGAGCTCGGCGAGGCCGCGGATCGTCGCGCCCATGCCGGGATTGAGGCTGGAATAGTGGAACAGGTCCTCGGCCGCGATCGCCGGCCCGACGATGTCGCCGCTCGGTCAGCGCCGGGCCGTCGCCGAGCTGGGTGAACAGGTCGCCGCAGAGCAGCGTGCCGGTCGATCTCCTCGTAGAGCACGCCGGCGTCCCAGCCGTGCGGGATGTGCGGCGTGTCGATGTAGCGCACCCGCTTGCCGCCGCCGAGGTCGATGACCTCGCCGTCGGCGAGCACGCGCGGCGCGCGGTCGGCCATGTCGTTGAGCGAGACCATGCAGCCGGTCTGCCCGTGCGCCACCTGCGGCCTGCGGCGCGACCGCCAGCCACTCGTTCATCGCGCCGCATTCGTCGGCCTCGTAGTGGCCGAAGGTGATCCAGCGCAGCTGCTCGGGCGGGATGATGCGGCCGAGCGCCTCGCGGACGAGCGGGAACATCTTGCGCAGGCCGGTGTGGAACAGCAGCGGCTCGTCGCCGAGGACGAGGAACTGGTTGAAGGTGAAGCCGGCGGGCGGCGCGATGTCCGGCACGAAGGTCGAGAGCCGATAGATGCCGTCGGCGATCTCGTCGATTTTGGTTTCCATTGCGGTTCTCCCTAGGTTGGGGCATCGGCCGAGGCGGTGGACAGCGGCCTAATTTCGATGATACATGTGTGTGTATCGAAATCGGCAGGCTCTGTCAATATGGATGCACATATGTGTGCAATTAAATATATGACCCGGACCTACACCCTAAACGCGCGCCGAGCAGCAGGCGGAGACCCGGCAGCGCATCGTCGAGGCCGCGGTGGACCTGCATCGGCAGCGTCGGCCCGGCGCTGACCACGCTCAGCATGGTGGCGGAAAGCGCCGGCGTGCAGCGCCACACCCTCTATGCGCATTTTCCCGATGAACGCAGCCTCTGCCTGGCCTGCTCGGGGCACGTCGATGGACGCGACCCGCTGCCGGACGCCGCGGCCTGGCGCGGCAATCGCCGACATCGGCGCGAGCGGCTTACCGCCGGCCTGCGCGCGATCTACGGCTGGTACGAGCGCAACGCCGCCTGCTGGCTGCGTGCTGCGCGACGCCGAGCATCATGCGCTGACGCAGGAGATCGGCGCGCTGCGATTCAGCCGGCGACCGAGGCCTGGCATGAGCGTGCTCGGCGCAAAGCTGAATGCGAAGCAGCGCGCAATGCTGCATCTGGCACTCAGCTTTCACACCTGGCGACGCTGGTGCAGCAGGCCGGGCTCAAACAGGTGGCGGCGGTCGAGGCGATGATAGCGATGGTGGAGGGTAGGTAGGCTAAAGTGTAACCGCTTTTCCGCCACTCGCCCCTGTGTTTTGCCGTCATTCGTCGCCATATGGAGATTGCCGGGTTTTACGGCGAGGCGCTCTTAACCGTGCAACTCTCGACTTTTCGCGAATAAAGGCGCACCTTCCCGCCATCAGACGCTCTCGTGACGGCGTCTCGGCGTTCGCGCCTCCTTTACGAAAATTCACGCGGCCTTGCCCTTGCCCGAAAGCAGGGCGAAAGGGTCACATGCTGGCTTCGAATCTTGTCGAAAGATACGTCGTTTGAGCTCAGCGTCGATTCGCTCGATCTCGTCGCGGCGTGTCGGCGCGACGCCACGATCACCGAAGCCGGCGCCGCGCGCGCCAGAGCATCGTGATGCTCAACCTGTGGCCGCGCGGCAACGGCAATGGCGGGAATATGGCCGTTCATTTCCCCAATCAAAGCCGCAGCTACGATTCGACGCGGCGCGCCGTCCACTTCTGGGGACACGACCGCGCGATGGAGAGCTCGTTCTTTGTGACGGCGGATGCGCTCAGCCAAATCCAACCGAATCTGCAACCGGGCGAAGCGGGGTTCCTGCGCGCCTTCGATCTTAACCGCGACTTGATCCACGCTGCCGCGGCACGGGTATTTGCCCGCGGCCGCAAGGGCCGCTACGAGATCAACGCCGCCGACTTTGAATGAGGAAATTCAATGGCTCTTGCAACGAAGACCGTTAAGACGCGCTTGGCGGCCCGCCCGCCGCAGCCGGACGACGTGCCGAAGGAACAGAACATGAGCCAGGAAACCGAGAAGCCGAAGAACCTGCGCGCCAATACGCTGCCGACCGACGGTTTTGCGCTGTGCGTCGACGGCAAAATGAAAACGCGTTACGAGACGTCGCAGCAAGCCACAGCCGCGGGCCTGCAGCTCAAGCAGACCTACCCGGTCATCCAGGTCACGGTCTATGACGCGGCCGAGCGGCTCTATACGCCGGTGGAACTGGAAGCGAAGTAGCGCGCTCGGCCGCTTGGCGGCAACGCGCCGGCCAACGTAGTAAATTCGCGGCATGATTCGTTTCGCGGCATTTCTGATTGTCGGCGTTTTGGCTTTCGCGGCGCCGGCATCCGCCGACGCCGCCTTCCAGCAATGGCTGGCGGCGCAATGGCCGGCCGCGCAAGCGCTCGGCGTCTCGCGCACGACCTTCGACGCCGCCACGCGCGGGCTCGAGCCCGATCTCTCGCTGCCCGACCTCGCCATTCCGGGCAAGCCGGAAAAGCAGCCGCAGCAGCCGGAATTCGTGCAGACGCCGTCGCAATATCTGCGCGAGGCGGCGTTCGATGCGGCTCGCCGCGCGCGGCAAGCAGCTCGCCGCGCAATACCGCGACACGCTCGCCCGCATCGAGCGCGAGATCGGCGTGCCCGGCAACGTCGTGCTGGCGATCTGGGCGCGCGAGACCGACTACGGCGGCTACAAGCTGCCGCTCGACGCCATCCGCACGCTGGCGACGCAGGCCTATACCGGCAAGCGCAAGGATTTCTTCCGCAACGAATTCCTGCACGCGCTTGAAGATGCTGCAGGACGGCGTGCCGCGCGCCGACCTGCGCTCGTCCTGGGGCGGCGCCATGGGGCTCACGCAATTTTTGCCGTCGGAGTTCTACAAATACGCGGTCGATTTCGACGGCGACGGCAAGATCGACATCTGGCATTCGGTGCCGGACGCGCTCGCCTCGGCCGCCAAGCAGCTCAAGGGCAAAGGCTGGCGCGACGGCGAGCCCTGGGCGATCGAGGTGCGCCTGCCGGCGCCGGTCGATTGCACCATCGCCGAGCCGAGCCGGGTCGCTGCCGATCGGCGAATGGGTCAAGCGCGGCTATGTGCCGGCCTATGGCCGCAAGCTCGGCGCGCGCGAGCTTGCCATCGAGGCTTCGCTGCTGTTGCCGGAAGGCACCTACGGCCCGGCGTTTCTCACGCCGAAGAATTACTACGTGCTCAAGGACTACAATTTTTCCGATCTCTACGTGCTGTTCGTCGGCCATCTCAGCGACCGCATCGCCGGCGCGCGGCCGTTCGAGACGCCGTGGAGCAAGAACGCGCAGCTCAAGACCGCCGAGGTCGAGGCGATGCAGAAGCAGCTGACCGCGCTCGGGCTCTATCGCGACAAGATCGACGGCAAGGCGGGCATGCTGACGCGCGCCGCGCTCGGCGCCTATCAGAAGGCGAACAATCTCAAGGTCGACTGCTGGCCGACCGCCGCCGTGCTCGCGCACATGCGGCGCTAGGTCAGGCTAGTCGCACACCTGGGTGTGGCGCGGGCGGTAGCCGTAGCCGTCCCACACCTGCATGGTCTCGATGTGGCAGGCCGGGCCGGCGCCGATCATAGCCGACCGGCTCGTCATAGTAGCCGGCGGCGGGGAGGCGGCGGCCCGTAATAGACCGGCGGCGGGCGGCGGTGCGGCGATCGCCGAGCCGATGATGGCGCCGGCGGCGACGCCGCCGAAGACGCCGGCCGCGACGCCGCAGCCGCGGCAATGCGCCTGCGCCGGAGACGGCAACGCCGCAGCCACCAGCGCGGCCGCGGCGAGCGCAACGATCGGACGCTTCATGGGACACCCCTCGGCCGATGACTAGATCGGCGCGATGGTGCACCTCAGCCGTTACGCGAAGCTTAACGGCAGAAGTAGGTCGGCCGCGACCAGCGCACCGGCCGGCCATCGGGGTCGTAGGCGGTCGGGCGGCGCGCCCAATAACCGCCGGCCGGGCAACCATACGGCGGCTCGGCATCGTATTCGTCGTAGGTGTAGTAGCCGGGATGGTTGGCGATGGCCGAGCCGATGATGGTGCCGGCAACGACGCCGCCGAGAATGCCGAGGCCGATACCGCAGCCGCGGCAGCGGGCGTCGGCCGGGCTTGGCACAGACAAGGTGCCGACGGCGATGGTCGCGATCGCCGCGAAAGCAAGCAGGGTCTTCTTCATGGGGTCTTTCCTCCGGTGACCGCGCCCGGGGTCGAATTCGGTCGCGGGTTAAGGCTTACGCTAAGCCCGTCCATCCAAGGACGAAAGCAGGCAGTTCCATTTTGGCGGAAGTGTGATGCCGGCGCACGACAGGCCCCGCGGCCGCGAAGGCCGCCGGGCCCATGTCGTCATATCGCCCCCGCACCGCTGTCAGCTCAGTCGCAAACCCGGACCGGGCGCCGGTGCCAGCCCCAGCCATCGTGCCAGCGCCGATAGACCACGTAGCAATCGGGGCCGTAATAGGCTGGCCCATAATACGGGCCGGGCCCGTAATAATAGGGGCCGGGACCGTAGTAGTAGGGGCCGTTGGCGACGGCCGCCCCGAACAGGGCGCCGGCGGCCAAGCCGCCGATGACCGCGCCGGCGATATGCCCGTGGCGGGCCTGGGCCGGCTGCGGGGCTGCCAGGGCGGCGACGGCGATGGTCGCGGCGGCCGCGATGGCTGTCAGGGATTTTCTCATAGCGCACCTCCTGAGAGTCGTTTGAACCCGTGAACTTTGAACGTCCGTCGTTTCGCAACCCTGCGGATGATCGAACGAGCGACAACGTCCAGCTTGGACGCGAGGTTCCTGCCGCGGCGCTGAATGGCCGGTGAACGGCGCGTTCGGAAAGCGCCGCCGCGCCGTTAATTTTCGGCAAGACTTGGGGCGGGATTGCGGCGGAGCAAACCATCGGCGCGCGGCCAAATAAAAATGGCCGGCGCGAGGCCGGCCATTGCATGTCACGTCGATCGCGGCGCCGGCTACTTCCAGCCCGATTCCCTGTCGCAAGCCGCGCGTTCGGCCGGGTGCGACTTTTCCCAGGTCGAGATCGACTGGGTTTCGTTCTCGCTCATCTTGTTGTTCATGCAGGTGCAGTATTTCAGGATGATGGCGTCGGACGTGCTGCCTTTATTGTCGGCTACGCACCGGTTGATCCATTTCACGTCGTCGGTGGTGGCGGCCAAGGCCGCGTTTCCGGCGAAGCACGCCCCCGCAAGCACAAGCAACGCAGTCGCGATTCTCATGTGTCACCCCTATGCCCGGTCCCTTTGACCGGATGACACACATTGGCCTTGGCGCGCCCGATAGGCAAGACGGAACCCGGCTGCCGTCAGGGCTCAGCCCTCCAGCACGCGGCGGCGCTCGTCATATTCGGTTTTGTTGATATCGCCGCGTGCAAAGCGCTGGTTGAGAATCTCGAGCGCGGAGTTGCCGCCCCGGTGCATGCCGCCGCGCATGCCGCGCATCATCATGAGCATCACGACCGCGCAGACGGCAATCATCAGGATCGGGAACAGCGGGAAGAAGTACGGCATTGGCCAAAAATCCGACCACATTGGGCACCTCCAGTTTGCTCAAGTTTGGCGGGTGCAGGCATGGAGCGCCTTGCGATGGATCAACCGTTGGTATGCGTCCTTTCGCGCCAGGCTCGCGCCGAAAAGGCCGTTGCGTGGCCGTGTTTGGCGTGGCCTAGTGGCGAAAATTCGCCGCGGAGACCGCCATGCCCACCGTCACCTGGGATCACGTCCATCTGCGCAGTCCCGATCCGGAAGCAACCGCGCAATGGTTCGAGCGCATGCTGGGCGCCGAGGTCATCCGCTCGACGCAGCAGGGCAAGCCGCGTATCGACCTCAAGCTCGGCGGCGCGCGCGTGTTCATCGCGCCGGTTGCGCCGGGCGACGGCGTCAACCCAGCCCCGGTCACGCCCTATCAGGGGCTCGACCATATCGGGCTGTCGGTGACCGGGCTCGACGCCATCGCCGCCGAGCTCAAGGCCAAGGGCGTCGAATTCACCAAGCCGCCGCAGACGCCGCGGCCGGGCATTCGCATCTGCTTCCTGCGCGGACCGCAGGGGATTTCGATCGAACTGTTGGAGCGCGACGCGAAGTACCAGTGAGCGGCCTTGCGCAATGGTTCCCGGAACCGGAAATTTTATTGTTCGCGTGCGCGGCTTGCGCGCTCGCGGGGCGTTTGCCTAAATCAGGGGTGGGGGAAGTGGAGAGGGAATGCTGCGGCTCACGCTCATCATCGGTCTCGCCCTGATCGTTACGGGCGCCGACGCGCGCTCGAAGAAGAAGCACGTGCGTCACGGCCCGCAGTTTCGGGCCGAGCGGATCGAGCACAGCCTGCGCAATCTGGCGCCGAACGAGCGGCTGATCCAGCTTTGCGACGTCACCGCCATGCAACGCGTGCGCAAGGAGCAGTCCGATTTCAAGCCGGACCGCGCCATCGCCGACGCCGTCACCGCCGCCGTGGTCGAGCGGAACACGGTCACGGCGCCGGGCGGCGCCTTGCGCAGCGGCGGCAAATGGTACGAGCTGTCCTATTCCTGCACCGGCGCGGCCGACAACATGAAGGTGGAGAAATTCAGCTACAAGATCGGCGCCGCCATCCCGGAAGAGAAATGGGCCGCCTATAATTTGTGGCAGTGACAGGGATCGGAAGTCAGTAGTCGGTAATCAGAAAAAGCAGATGAAAAAAGAAGATCTCGTCGGCGCCTGGCGCGAGCTTGGCCGCGACTTCGTCGCCGGCGACGGCACCGTCAAGCCCGACATCGCGCGCACCTCGCAGATCATGTACACGCCGGACGGCTACATGGGCGTGGTCAACACGCCGGCCGGGCGGCCGAAGGTCGGCGGGACGGCGAACCCGATGAATCTCGACGGCCTGAGCGCGCAGGAGCGCGCCGACGCGGCCGCCGGCGTGGTGGCCTATACCGGGCGCTACGAAGTCGACGGCGACATCGTCAAGCACACGATCTATTCGGCGCTCAATCCCAATCTGCCCGGCACGACGCAATTGCGGCGCGCGACGCTTGCCGGCGACGACCTCACGCTCGCCACGCTGCCCGACGCCAAGGGCGATTATTTCCGCATCCGCTGGCGGCGCGCGAGCAAGATGTAAAGCGCCTTAGGCGTCCTTGTCCTTGACCTGCGGTCGCCGGCCGGTCGCTGCCGCGCGCGGTTTCGGTGTGCCAGCGGCCCTTTTCGTCCTCGAATTGGATGGTCTCGGTGCGGCCGGGCACGCGCTGCTCGGCGGCGGCGGCCTGCGCCGCCTTGAGCGCGGCGGCGTGGGTCGGGAAGGTCTCCGAGAACACGCCTTCGGCCTTGTAGGCCCAGCCGCCGTCGTGCTCGACGATCTCATACGTGACTTCGGACATGGCGCACCTTTTGCGTTGCGATGAGGTCGGCGGCGCAAGGAAAACCCGGCGCCGCCGGCAATGTTCCGCTTTCAGGGCGCGGCCGACACCTTGAGAATGTCGATCAGCTTGCGGTCGCGCCAGCGCTGCAGGTCGGCGATGCTGCGCGAGCCGGCCTCGGCGGTCACGCCGTCGATGATCGTCTTCTGCACCTCCGGCGTCAGCCGCGTCTGCCCGAGATCGTCCATCCAGCTCTGCACCGGACCGGCGGCCAGATGCGACATGAAATGCGCCATGCCGCCTTCGCCGCCGGCGAGATGGAAGGTCAGATGCGGCCCCATCAGCGCCCAGCGCAAGCCCGGCCCGTAGGCGATCGCCGCGTCGGCATCGGCGACCGAGACCACGCCTTCCGCCACCAGATGAATGGCCTCGCGCCACAGCGCCGCCTGCAAGCGGTTGGCGACGTGGCCGCTTCACTTCCTTCTTGATGTGGATCGGGTGCTTGCCGATCTCGCGGTAGAATTTCATCGCGGCCGCGATCGCTTGCGGCGAGGTCTTCTCGCCGCCGACCACCTCGACCAGCGGGATGAGATGCGGCGGGTTGAACGGATGGCCGATGACGCAGCGCTCGGGGTGCTTGCACTTGGCGATGACGCGGCTGATCAGCAGGCCGGACGAGCTCGACGCGATCACCACTTCCGGCGGCAGCGCGGCGTCGATGGCGGCGAACAGGTCGATCTTCACGTCCTCGCGCTCCGGGCCGCTCTCCTGCACGAATTCGGCGCCCTCGACCGCCGCCGCCGGCGTGGCGTGGAAGCTGAAGGCTTTCGCGCTGGCGCCCGGCGCCACCCAGCCGAGTTTCTCCAGCGTCGGCCAGGCATTGTCGATGAAGCGGCGGGCGAAGCTCTCGCCTTGCGGCGAAGGATCGCTGGCGCCGACCGCAAAGCCGCGCGCCAGGAAAATCGCGGCCCAGCTGGCGCCGATGGTGCCGGCGCCGATAACCGCTACGCGTCGTGTCATGGGGAACTCGCTGTTGGTGGATTGAATGCGAAACCGCAATGCTAGGCGGCTTCGCGCGCCGCCGGAAGCCCTCGGGATGGATTGCGTCGCCGATCCGGCTCGCGGCTTACGCCGGATATTTGAACGCGGCCCACAGCGCCCAGAGCGCGCCGGCGAACAGCACGATGGCGATGATCAGCATGACGAGCGCGATGCGGCCGGACGACTTCTCGCGTTCGGCTTCCGATTTGTAGGTGATGAGGAATTCCTTGACCTTGGCGCCGCGCGCGGCCGCGCCGATGCCGCCGCCCGCGATCGTGGTGCCGAGCACATAGACCGGGATGTCGGGCGCCAGAATGTGCTCCTTGAAGCGGCGGTCGTAACGGCCGGCGCCGAGCAGCGACAGGCCGATCGACAGCACGTCCTCGGCGACCGTGTTGCCGCTCTGGTTATAGACCTCGACCGCTTCGACCGAGGCGCCCTCGGCGTCGACCTTGACCCGGCCGCTCGCATCCTCGACCTCGAAGGGCGCGTGGCGCTCGGTGGTGCGCTCGTTGACCCAGCGCGTCTCGCGCTTGCCGTCGCGATAGGTCACTTCCTCGCGCTCGATCTCGGACTTGGCATAGACGCAGCGCTGCTTGGAGAACTCGCCGCTGATCGGCGCGGCGCAGCGCACGGTGCCGGCGACCGCGACGACGGTGCCGGGCGCGGCCTTGGCGATGTCGGCGGCGCGGCCGACCGGCGTTGCCGCCATCAGCGCGACCTCGTCGCGAAACTTCTTCCAGAACCACAGGCAGATGAGCCCGATCAGCGCGATGACACCGGCGGCGACGGCAAAACCCGGATTCATGATGCTCCCCAATGTCCGCGACCGGCGGACCGGCCTATTTCAAATGGCCGGCGCCGCGCCGTCAATGTCGAACCGAGGCCGCGCCGGCGGGGTTGCAGCGCGGCCCGATTGCGCTTTGCCTGCGGCGGGCTAGGCTCGTGCGGGCGGGCAGCTTGCGAGACGGGAGAAGACAATGGCTTTCACGGTCATCAGCAACAGCTTCAAGGACGGCGACTACCTCGGCAAGGATTTCATCCTGTCGGCCGATTTCGGCTTCGGCTGCGCCGGCGGCAACAAGTCGCCGCATCTGAAATGGTCGGGCGCGCCCGGCCGGCACCAAAAGCTTCGCGGTCACCTGCTACGACCCCGATGCGCCGACCGGATCGGGCTTCTGGCATTGGCTGGTGGTGAACATCCCGGCCGACGTCGGCGAACTCGCGCTCGGCGCCGGCAACGCTGGCGGCAAGCTGCCGGCCGGCGCCTTGCAGACGCGCACCGATTTCGGCGCACCCGGCTATGGCGGCCCGTGTCCGCCCGAAGGCGACCACCCGCACCGCTATCTGTTCACGGTGTTCGCGGTGAAGGCCGACAAGCTCGACGTGAAGGCCGACACTTCGGCCGCCGTGGTCGGCTTCAACCTGCATTTCAACACGCTGGCCAAGGCCGAGCTTATGGGCTTGTTCAAGCGGTGAGGGGTCGAATCACGCGCACGGCTTCGGCGTGCCGGAAACAACGGCGCCGTTATACGCATTCTGCACCAGGCCGATGATGTCGTTGCCCGGCGGCTGGTAGGGCGCCGGCAGCGGCGAGTTGACGTAGACCACGACCGGCACGTTGCATTTGAAGATGCCGGCGTAGCTCCAGACCATATTTGCAAGATCGCCGTTCTTGCAGACGTAGGGGTTGGGACAGTCGTTGCGCACGGCGCAGTCCCAGCCGAGGCAATTGGCGATCATCTGCTGCCGTTGCGCGTCGGTCAGCAACGTGTTGTTGGAGGCGATGCTGGTGAGCACCAGCAGAACGTCGCGCGGACTTAAGACCCAGCCGCCGCCGCCGCAGGACAAAGTCCACTTGCCCCAATCTGTCCCGTGCGTCGATCCCGCCGGATAGGGATAAGACAAAATGATATTGAATCCCGCCGGCGGCTCGCAGGCGCTGGTCGGGATGCCGACCGGCGCGAACACGTTGGCGTTCATGTAGGCGATGTACATATCCGCGCTCTTTTTTGCGCGCACCGGGCCGTCGGCGAGATTGTTGATCGGCTGGCCCGAAAGGGCGGGCAGCAGCTCGCGGAAAATCGCAAAGTTGCAATTGTTGTAGAGCGGCTGGTTGATATTGGCGGCTTGTACGCCGGCGGCGACGATCCCTTTCAGGATGGCGTAAGTCGTTTTATTGCCGCCGCAGTCGGTAGTGATCCCGGACCGATGCCTCAGCAACTGCCTGAACGTGATCTGCCCGATGTTCGGCCCTTGCGACCAGTCGGAATAAAGATACGGCGCGATGTTGCTGTCGATGGTCAGGCCGTTCTTCGCCAGCAACTGCAGGACGGCCACCGCCGTCAGCGTCTTGCTGACGCTTGCCATGTTGCCGGGAATAGTCGGATCCATCTTGAGGCTCGGTGGGTCGGTATTGGTGCGCGCCATTCCGTCAGAGGCGATGAACAACCCGCCGACCACGGCGGTGTAGCCGACGACTTTGCCTTTCAGCGTGTCGGAGATGTTTTGCAGGAGCTTGGCTTCGGAAATGCAGCCCTGCGGATCGCAGGCGATGACGTCGTTACTGTTCGGCCCGCAGCCGGCGGCGAGCGCCGCGACAGCGAGCGCGCAGATGGTGATCCCAAGGCGGCGCATGGTTCCCCCCGCGGTCGGCCGAGCAACCCAAGGTCCAGACGGCGCAGCATGCGCGATTTCGGAGAGCGTTTCCAGAACAAACAACTAAGAATTGTAGGAGACTTAAGCGCAGTCTTTAATCCAAAAACGGCAGGCCGGCGCAGACCAGCTTGCCCGTTGCGGCGTCGATCGCCAGAAAGCCGTCGATCTTGCTGTCGCCGGAAGGATTGCGGTTCTTCGGCACGACGACGTGGAATTGCCAGACCGGCTTGGTCACTTTCGTCCCGCATCGGGTGGCGCCGGCGGTGAGCAATTGCGCGCCCGCGATGTTCTGCGCGATCTGGTCCGGCGTATTGCCGTAGGGGTCGCCTTTGAGGATCTTGGCGGCGGCGGTGCGGGCCTGCCGTTCGCTCATGGCGCCGGCCGCCTGCACCGCCGCAAGCGAGCCCGCCAGCGCCAAGACGATGATCCCTGCCAGCGGTCCGCTTACGGTGCATTTACAATCTCCCTTTGTAGTTTTGGCGCGAGCCGGTTGACGCTACCGCCATTCCAATAGCGCGTCATCTTGTGTAAAAACGATGACGGGGCCACCTCGGATACAAACAAGGTGGCGTTGGGGGAAATTAGCATGAGCAAGCGAGCGGCATTCGTGGCCGGCGGGAGCCGGCCATGAACGAGTTTACCTATGCGTTGTTGATCGTCGGCGGCACGGTGCTTTACGGCGTGGTCGGCGTCATCGTCGGCCGCAAGTTCGTGCGCCATCAGGTCGCCGAAGGCCATAACGACGTGCTGGTGCCGGTGTTCCTGACCGCAGGCGTGATCTACGCGGTGCTGCTCGGATTTACGGTCATCGCCGAATGGGAGTTCTTCGACGCCGCTAAGTCCAACACCGCCGAGGAAGCCGCGCTGCTCGTGCCGCTTTACCGGCAGACCCGGGTCATGGAGGAAGAGAAAGGCGGCGAGATACGCCACCTGATCCGCTCCTATGCCGAGCACGTCGTGCATGGATGGGACGCTTTCCGGCACGGTCGGCGCAATACCGACGCCGGCCGCGACAGCAACGAGATCATCCGCGTGTTCGCGTCGATGACGCCGGGCAACAAGGCGCGCGAACTGGTCTCGGCGCAATTTCTGCAGACCTTTTCGCAGATGGTGCTCAACCGCAACAAACGCTACGTGCATTCCGCCGAGTCGCTGTCGCCCATCATGTGGGTCGGCATCATCATCGGCGGCGTCATCACCATCGGGCTCAGCTTCATCATCTTCATGGAGCGATGTTGGCCGCATGTGCTGGCAGTGTCCGTCATGTCGGCGCTGATCGGCATGCTGCTGTTCATGGCCGCGGTGCTCAGCCGCCCGTTCCAGGGCCCGCTGGCCGTCGAGCCGGCGCCGTTCGAGCAGGTGCTGAAGGTCTTCGACCAAGTCGACAACGGCCAGTAGGAGAGCGTCATGCGCATCAGCAGTTTGAACACGCTTGCGCCGGGCGACGTCGAGCTCGGCGTGGTCTATGCCTCGGTCGAGGGCGTCAACGAGAAATCCTATGACGAGTGCCTCGAACACCTGACCCACAAGGCCAAGGCGCTCGGCGCCACCGCGCTGATCGCGCTGCAACTGGTGCAGAGCCAGTTTCAGTGGAACCAGCGCACCAGCCTGCTGGCGACGGCGGTCAAGCAAGCCGGCCAAAAGAGCGCCGCCGGCAAGCGGCGGGGCGCTTAGACCGTGCGGTAGCCGCCGTCGGCCATCACGATCGAGCCGGTGACGTAGGCCGACAGATCCGAGGCGAGGAAGATCGCCGGGCCGACGATGTCCTCCGGCTGGCCGGCGCGCGCCGAGCGGGGTGTGATCGATGAAGATCTTCACCAGCTCCGGGCGCTCGGCGCGCACCTTCTCGTTCAGCGGCGTCTCGATGAAGCCGGGGCCGATGGCGTTGACGCGCACGCCGTCCTTGCCGAGCTCGGCGGCGAGCGCCTTGGTGAAGCCGGCGACGCCGTGCTTCGAGGTGGTGTAGGCGGCCGAGGACGGCGTGCGCAGGTGCATGAAGGCCTGGATCGAGGCGAGGTTGACGATGCGCCCCTTGCTGGCGCGCAGCGCCGGCAGGAACGCCTGCGTCACGTTGAACATGCCGTTGAGGTTGACGGCGAGGATGTCCTGCCAGTCCTTGGCGACGGTGTCGGCATCGGCGGTGAAGGCGTTGCGCCGCGTGATGCCGGCATTGTTGACCAGGATCGAGACCGGGCCGACCTCGTCGGCAACTTTTTTCGCCATCGCCAGGCAATCGTCGCGTTTCGTCACGTCGAGCGTGAAGGCCTTCGCCTTGCCGCCGGCGGCGCCGATCTGCTTGACGGTCTCGGCGGCGCCCTGGCTGTTCATGTCGAGCACGGCGACCTGGGCGCCTTCGCGGGCGTAACCGAGCGCGATGGCGCGGCCGATGCCGGAGCCGGCGCCGGTGACGGCGGCGATGTGGTTTTGCAGCAGGCCGGGCATGCGTCATGTCCTTGTGCTTGGGCTGCACTGAGGATAGCGGCGGCCGGGACGGCTTGCTACATAGGAGTCAAAGGAGCGTTCTATGTGCCGCAACATCAAGACCCTGTTCAATTTCGAGCCGCCGGCGACGGAGGACGAGATCCATGCCTCGGCGCTGCAATTCGTGCGCAAGCTGTCCGGCTTCAACAAGCCCTCGCAGGCCAACGAAGCGGCGTTCGCGCTCGCCGTCGAGGAAGTGTCGCACGCCGCGCGCAAGCTGCTCGCCTCGCTGCACACGCACGCGCCGGCACGCGACCGCGCGGTGGAGGCGGAAAAGGCCCGTGCCCGCGCGCGCGAAAGGTTTGCGTGAGCGCCATGGCACGAGCACCGTTCCGCGATTCCCGCTCCGAGGCCGAGAAGGCCTTCAAGACCGCGACCACCAAGCCGGCCGATCTGCCGCCGGCGAAGCCGGCCGTACCCGGCGCCAAGGAAATGGTGTCGCTGCGCATCGACCGCGACGTGCTGGATTTCTTCCAGGAAGACGGCCCCGGCTGGCAGGAGCGCATCAACGCCGCGCTGCGCAAGGCGGCGGGGAAATAGGCTAGGCTGCCGCCGACCAAATCGCACACCACGCAACAAGGAGAGAATGACCATGCGAGTCTCACACCGGTTTCGCACCGCCTTGATCGCGTTCGCCGCCGTGGCGGGCCTCGCCTTCACGGCGCCGGCCGCGCGCGCCGACAGCGGCAGCATCAGCTTCAGCATCATCAAGGCCGGCATCGTCATCGGCGGTTCGGCCGGCAGCGGCGTGCTGCATTTCCACGGCCGCAGCTACCGGATCTCGATCGGCGGCATCAGCTACGGCTTCACCTTCGGCGCCTCCGAGACGCGCTTCCACGGCACGGTGAGCCACATCCGCCGCGCCTCGGATGTCGCCGGCGTCTATGCCGCGGCCGGCGCCGGCGTCGCGGTCGGGCCGGGCGCGCAGGCGATCGTGCTCACCAACCAGAACGGCGCGGTGCTCACCATCTCCGGCCGCTCGATCGGCGCCATCGTCGCCGCCGACCTCAACGGCATGGTGATTACGGTGCGGTGAGCGCAGCGCGCGCGGCCGGCGCCTCCCTGGCCGGCAATCGTGGCACGTGTTAGCCTTCCGCGGTCAACAGGAGGGCGACATGACAACGTCAGCGACGATCGGGCGCGGCTTTGCTGTGCTCTTTTTCTGTGCGGCTCTGGCCGCCGGCGGCACCGCCGGCGCCGGCAGCAAGATGCCCAAGTCCACCGCCACGTTCGGCGACAAGCTCAGCTTCGCCAGCGCCGGCGCGGACGACATCGACTACTTGGTGAGCGACGACAAGCTGGCCTTCACGCTCACCTTCAAGAACGCGCTGGAGGCGACGGTCGGCGCCATCCAGGGTTCGACCTCGACCGATCCGATCGGCACCAAGGTCTTCTCGGCGGTGATCCCGGCGAGCGGCAAGGCGATCGACACCACCTTCTTCGTCACGGCCTTCACCTCGGCCGAAGAAGGCGCCAGCGGCACGCTGCTGCTCAAGATCAACGATCAGCAGACCGTCATGCGCATTCGGCCGGGCGAGGGCAAGGACACGCTGGTCAAGCTGCGCTACCGCGCCAAGCCGGCGGGCGATCTGCGGCTGACTTTGCTGATCCTGGCCGAGCACGACGCCGCGCATCCGAAAGCGACGGCGCTGGTGCACGTCAACACCATCGAGACCGATCTGGCGGCGGCGAGGAAGAAGAAGACGGCGAAGAACGACTAGCGCGCGCAACCGACGCCCGCTCCGCATGAAAATCTTCATCACCGGGGCGAGCGGCTATATCGGCGGATCGCTGGCGGCGGCGCTGGTCGAGGCCGGCCAAGCCGTCAGCGGGCTGGCGCGCTCGGACGAAACCGCGGCGGCGCTTGGCCGCGCGCGGCATCGCGCCGGTTGCCGGCACGCTCGACGACGCCGAGGTGCTCGCCGCCGCCGCGCTTGAAGCCGACGTCACCGTCAACGCCGCCAATGCCGGCCACCGCGGCGCCGCCGAAGCGATGGTCGCGGCGCTCGCCGGGACGGGCAAGGCCTTCATCCACACCTCGGGCTCCAGCATCGTCGGCACGCGCGCGCGCGGCGAATTGGTCGAGGCCGTGTTCGACGAGGACACGCCGTTCACGCCGACGCCGCAGCGCGCCGCGCGCGTCGAAATCGATCAGGATGGTGCGCGCGCGCGCAAGGGCGTGCGCGCGGCGGTGATCGCGCCGAGCCTGATCTACGGGCGCGGGCGCGGGCTGAACCCGCACAGCATCCAGGTGCCGTGGCTGATCCGGCTGGCGAAGAAGGCGGGCGTCGCCAAGCACATCGGCTCCGGCGAAAACCGCTGGTCGAACGTGCACATCGACGACCTGGTGCGCGCTTTATCTCGCCGCGATCGACGAGCGCGCCGGCGGGCGCGTTCTATTTCGCCGAGAACGGCGAGAACTCGATGCGCGAGGCGTGCGAAGCGGTGAGCCGCATGCTCGGCTTCGGCGGCCGCACGGAGAGCATGACGGTCGAGGAGGCGGCGGCCGAATGGGGCGAGGGCCCGGCCAACGACACCATGGGCTCGAACAGCCGCGTGCGCGCCAAGCGCGCGCGGGCGGAGCTGGGCTGGCGGCCGAAGGGCAGGGCGCTGATCGAGGAGATCGAGCGCGGGTGTTATGCGGAGGAGGAGGGGAGGGTCGCGCGCTAGAGCGCTTCAGCCGCCGCCGAGACCGCGCAATTTCCAGGTTCGCAGCAACGCCTCGGCCTGCGGCAGCGTGAGGTTCTCCGCGCGCTCTGGACGCGACAGCTCGGCGGTGCGGGTCAGCGTGAAGCCGCGATCGGTCTTCTCGACCTTGAATTGCAGCTCCTCCGCCAGCGCGCGCATGCCGGCTTCGCGGCTGTCTTGGCGCGAGGCTCGCTGACGGATCGTGGCGCCTGTCTTGCTTGCGCAATGCGTCGGCCATCGGCTTGTTCCTTGTTGGGGGATAACCGATGGCCCGGGCTCGAGGTTCCAGGCAGCGATGTCGTCCCGGGCGAGCGAGCGGAAGCGAAGCGAGGCTCCGGCTTACGGGCGGCTTTTCAGCCGCGTGTCGCGCTCCTTGATGAGCGCCTCGAGCTCGGCCTGCTGCGCGGCGAGGCGGTCGGCATTGCGCGCCTCGTCGCCCGCGCCCGACATGGCCGCGGCCTGCTCGATCAGCTGCCGGATATTGTCGCGCGTGATCGCGATGCGGTCGTTGATCTCGTCGAGCGACAGGACGCTGAAGT
>CAVPTM010000023.1:0-235555 GCA_963708635.1 uncultured Alphaproteobacteria bacterium
TGGGCGCTTTGCCTTCCATCACGGCGACGCACGAATTCGTGGTCCCGAGATCGATGCCGATGACCTTGGCCATGTTTATTCCTCTCATTTGACGGCAGGCCGGACGGGCCTTGTGGCGCCCGTTAAGGAATGTCGGCGGCTCACCCGCGACCCCCTCGATCCAGCCCCCTGGACACGACTTCCGCCGCATTGGCGCGGCTTCCCGGCTCATATAGGAGGGGCGCTTTGGGCTGCAAGACAGCCGGTCACGAATTCGCGAGCGGCCCTCAAGGACCTTCCGGGGCCGCACGGACCGATTGCCGAGCGCGTCGGCTTGGCGCTTAGATCGGCCAATGGCCCGGCCGGCGGGGCGGACATGGCGTGGAGGACGTGATCAAGCTGTCTCGTGGCGACTAGGAGCTATGGCACCGGCCCCATTCCGGACGGCAACTCCAGTTTTATCGATGCTGGAATTTAACGAAGCAGCCGTCTCTGCACCTATTCATAATGTTAACGATCGTCGTCACATTGCGGCAAAGCGCGTCCTCAATGGGCTGGCCGCGAAATGACGGGTTAGACCGCATTTCGGTCCGGCAAATCGCGATGTTTTTCTCGCGTTGGACTTGGCACTCACGCACACAGGCGGTCAGTGCCGGGTTTTGCTGTGTTCGTGGCGCCGCCTCAACGGGCAGGCTCATCGGAATCGCGCCGATCACACAGGCGGTCAGCAAAATCTTCTTCATGTCGGGGGCCCATCCACCGCGGAGCAGATGATCCTATCGCTCGACGCGTTATGATGTCGAATCGAACTGCCGGGTGCCATGCGGGCGGATTGCCGAGCGCCGCTGCAAGACAGCCGGTCACGAATTCGCGAGCGGCCGGGCAACGCGGGCGCGGTGGTTAAGTGCGGGTTGCCGCCACGTCCCGGCCCGGGCTAGGCATCCGCCAGCATCCGCCAAGATCCGCCAAGAAAGCAGTTCCCGCATGCGCCGGCTTTTGCTGCCTTTGCTCGCCATCCTGATCGGCATCGCGCCGCTTAGCCGCCGCGTCGGCGGCGGTGGTTTATCCGCCGGGTTTGCGCATCGGGCTGGAGCCGGCCGGCGAACTTTCGGTCAGCCGGCGCTTTCCCGGCTTCGAGGACGCCGCCCGCCAGGTCGCGGTCACGATCTTGGACCTGCCGGCGGCGGCCTTCGACCAACTCTCGCGCTCGGCCTTTGCCCCGCAGACGCAGGAGCTGACCGACTTCAAGCGCGAAAGCTTCCAGTTTGCCGGCGGCATCGGCGTTCTGGTCAGCGGCACGGCGCAAACCGGCGGCGCCGCCGTGCGCCGCTGGTTTCTGATCGCCGGCGCCGCGCCGGGCACGGCCGGCGACCTTGCCATGATGGTTCGCGTCGAGGTGCCGCAAGCCGCGCTCGCGGTCTACAGCGAGGAGGCGGTGCGCAAGATGCTGGCGAGCGTCGCCTTCCGCCGGTGCCGACCGAGGAGCTGCTCGGCATGCTGCCGTTCAAGCTCGGCGACCTCGCCGGCTTCCGCGTCATGCGCGTGGTGCCGGACGGGCGTCCTCGTCATCGACGGTCAAGGCGACGACATGAGCACGCAATCTTACGCGTTGGTCAGCGCCGGCCGCGGCGCGCCCGACAATGCCGCCGACCGCGCGCGCTTTGCCCGCGATCTGCTGACCACGGCGCCGTTGCGCGATCTCGAATTGACCTCGGCGGAGGCCATGCGTATCGGCGGCTGGCCCGGTTTCGAGATCAGAGGGCAGGCCAAGGGCATGAAGGACGAGAACGTTAAACTGGTGCAGTGGGTGCGCTATGTCGGCGCCGGCGGCAACTTCCTCCGCATCGTGGCGGTGGCGCCGAACGATCAGTGGGACGCGGCGTTCAACCGCTTCCGCGCGCTGCGCGACGGCATGGAGTTGCGCTAGAACTTGACCGTGCTGCGGATGCCGGCGATGAACGCGTTGCCGATGACGGCGTTCGGATTGTTCGGGTCGGGCACGTTGCCGCCGGGGTGGACGATGTATTGCACGTCCGGCTGCACGATCCACCAGGGCGCGATCTGCGCCGCGTAGGTCGCCTCGAACACCAGCTCATGGTCGCGCACCGGATAAGGCGGGCTCAACAGCGCGATGTCACGGTCGAGCGCGGCGGCGTCCGCGCCGATGCGCACATAGGCAAAGCCGAGCGTGATCATGTCGTTTGGCCGCCCCGGCAACGCGCCTTTGATGCCGAGGCCGCCGTCCAGATAAAAAGAAACCAGATTGCGATCCGACGGCGACGCGCTGGCGCGCAGGAAGAGATTGGCGGAACTCTCTTGCGCGAAGCGCAGAATCATCTGGTCGGCGACGGCGTAGACGCCCCAGTTGCCGCGATGATTGAGCGGCGCCACGGCGGCCGGATCGGCGAGCGAGACCGCGCTGGCGGCGGCGCTCAGGCCGAAATGCTGGTCGGCGAAATTCGCGCTCGCGGCCCAGAAGCCGAGCTTGTAGATGCCGGGCAGATCCTTTGCCTGATTGGCGGCGTATTGCATTTCGCCCATGAAGAGCGAGCCGCCGGTGAAGCTGAAGGTCGTGCCGTTGCGGTTGCAGCGCTCCGGAATGTCGTTGCAATTCGGCCCGGCCGGATCGCCCGAGAACACCGCACCGAGCAAAGTGAGATTTTGCGAGGCGTTGATCTTCACGCGCGCGCCGGGCGCCGACAACGGAGCGGCCGGGCCGCCGCTGAGCATATTGGCGCCGAAAATCCCCGCCCAGCCGAACGTGCTGTTGAGCAGGCCGCCATAGCTGCTGTCGTCGTCGGATGCCTTGACGTAGCCGCCGGCGGTCGGGCTCAGCATGAATTCGTCGTCGGCCGCGATTTGGCCGACGCGCAGCCAAACTCGATCGTTGAAGCTCTGCTCGAACCAGGCGGTGAACAGCCGCGTGGTCGGCAGCGCGTCGATCGAACTCGGGTCGGTGATGCTGCCGACGTTCTCGAGCGCGTTGTGGCCGCTGTTGTGATATTGATAGATCGTGACGTGCGTCGTCGCGCCTCGCCAGCCGATCAGTTTTTCCAGGTTGCCGTCGACGGTGAATTCGAACTGGCCGTGGTAGCTGGTGCGCCGATCGATGCCGCCGGACAGAACCGAAAACGTTTCGCCGATGTAGCCGAGGGTGAATTCGAAACCATTTTTGTCGAGCGTGGGACGCGTGCCGTTCCAATCGCCGGTCAGCGTGTCGCGCGTCCAGATCGAGGCCTCGGTCTTTGCCTTGTCGGCTGCGTGCGCCGCCGTCGCGCCGAGGATGACGATGGCGGAGGCGATGCCCGGCCACCCGCACCGCAAAAGGCTTCGCCGAGCGCCGCGCATAATCTCCCGTCCCCTTGCGGGGATTGCGGGTGATTTGGGTTAAGGATCGATTAACCATGAAGCGCGGAAAACGCGCCGCGCGGGCTCAGAATTTGATCGTGCTGCGCAGGCCGGCGATGAAGGCATTGCCGATGACGGCCGCCGGATCGTTCGGGTTGCGCACGTTGCCGCCCGGATGAACGATGTATTGCAGGTCGGGCTGCACGATCCACCACGGCGCGATCTGCGCCTGATAGCTCAGCTCGAACAGCATCTCGTAGTCGCGGATCGGAAACCCGGGCGCCGCGGCCGCCATGTCGCGGTCGAGCGCCGATGCATCGCGGCTGATCTCGGCGTAGGCGACGCCGAAGGTGAGCACGTCGTCGGCGCGGCCGGGCAGCGGGCCTTTCAGGCCGGCGCCGCCGTCGATGTAAAACGACAGCAGATTGCGGTCGGACGGCGAAGCGCTCGCACGCAAGAACAGATTGAGGCTGACATCCTTGCCGCGCCAGACCATCTGATCGGCGACGCCATAGACGCCACCATTGCCGCGGTGATTGAGCGGACCGATGGCCGCCGGATCGGCGAGCGAAACCACCGCACCGGCGCCGTTCAAGCCGAAATGCTGGTCGGCAAAATCCGCGCTCGCATACCAGAAGCCGAGCTTGTAGACGCCGGGCAAGCCCTTGGCGTCCTTGCTTTGGTTGATCGCGACTTGCGCTTCGCCCATCCACAAGCGAGCCGCCGCTGAAGCTGAAGGTCGTGCCGTATCGGTTGCAGGCCTGCGGATTGCCGTTGCAATCCTTGCCGGCCGGATCGCCGGAGAACACGGCGGCGAGCAGCGTGAGATTCTCGGCCGCGTTTATTTTCAGGCGCGCGCCCGGCGTCGCCAGCGGATAAGCCGGCCCGCCATGCGTCATGTTGGCCGCCAGGATGCCGGCCCAGCCGAACGTGCCGTTGATCAGGCCGCCGGCGGTCGGGCTGACGATGAATTCATCGTCGCCCGCGAGCTGCCCGATGCGCAGCGAAAAGCGCTCGGCAAAGCTCTGCTCGAACCAGGCGGTGAACAGCCGCGTGGTCGGCAGCGCGTCGATATTGCTCGGGTCGGCGAGACTGCCGGCGTTCTCGATGGCGGTGTGGCCGCTGTTGTGGATCTGGTAGATGGTGAAATGCGTGGTGGCGCCTTTCCAGCCGATGAGCTTGTCCAGATCGGTGTCGACGGAAAATTCCAGCCGGCCCTCGTAGCTGGCGCGCCGATTGACGCCGCCCGACAGCAACGCCAGCGTCTCGCCGATATAATTGAGCGTGACCTCGATGCCCTTGGCCTTGAGCGCGCTGCGGGCGCCGTCCCAATCGCCGGTCAAGGTCGCCTGCTCCCAGACGGAAGCCGGCTGCTTCTCCGCGGCCTGCGCGCCGGCGCTCAGCGCAATCGTCGCCGCGGCCGCCAACGCCAGCGCGCCGCGATGGTATGTCCGCTGTTGTGTCCGGCATCGCCCCCATGCGGCGACCATAGCAGGCCGGTGCGTGCGTAGCGTGCGTAGGTCTAGCCGGCGTCGGCGGAATTGCCGTTGGCGGAGGCCGCCTGCTGCTTGGGCGCCGCCTTGACGACGGCGACCATGGCCGGGCGCAGCACGCGGTCGCCGAGCATGTAGCCGGCCTGGATGACCTGCGCGACGTGACCGGGCGGCAGTTCGGCATGCTCCATCTCGAACATCGCCTGATGCACGTTGGGATCGAACTTCTCGCCGTCGGGCGAGAATTTCTTGACGCCGTGCTTGTCGAGCACCTTGAGCAGCTCGCGTTCGGTGAGTTCGACGCCCTCGATCAGCGACTTCACTTTGGCTCGTCGGTCGCGCAGCTCGGGCGCGATGGCATCGAGCGCGCGCTGCATGTTGTCGGCGACCGCCAGCACGTCGCGGGCAAAGCTGGCATTGCCGTACAGCCGCGCGTCGGCGACCTCGCGCTCGGTGCGCTTGCGCAGATTTTCCATCTCGGCCAGCGTGCGCAGCGCCTTGTCCTTGAACTCGGCGGCTTCGCGCTGCGCCTCGGCCAAGGGATCGGGCCGTTCGCCGGAGACTTGCGCCTCCGCCTTGCCGGCGTCGGCGGCTTCCACGGGCTCGGTGTCGCGCGGGTCCGTCATCGTGCTCGATCCATCCTCAAAATACGGTCATGGCTTGCCCCGCATATCAGGGCTGGCAGGCGAAAAATCAAGCGTTCAGCGCAATATCATGACGACAGCAGCTTGCTGACCACGCGGGCGGTGTAGTCGACCATCGGAATGACGCGGGCATAATTGAGCCGGGTCGGGCCGATGACGCCGATCACGCCGACGATGCGGCCCTTGCTGTCGCTGTAGGGCGCGACGATGGTGGAGGAACCGGAGAGCGAGAACAGCTTGTTTTCCGAGCCGATGAAGATGCGCACGCCCTCGCCGCGCTCGGCGCGGCCGAGCAGGTCGATGACGCCGCGCTTGGTCTCCAGCGTGTCGAACAGCGCGCGCACGCGTTCGAGGTCGTCGAGCGCGTGCAGGTCGTCCAGCAGGTTGGCATGGCCGCGCACGATCAGCTGGCGGCCTTCGCTCGTCGCCGCCCGACCAGCTGGCAAAGCCGGCCGCGATGACCTTCTGCGTCAACTGGTCGAGCTCGGCCTGGCCCTGCTTGACCGCGTTCTCGATCTCGTTGCGCAGCTCGGCCAGCGTGCGGCCGCGGATGCGCGCGTTGAGGAAGTTGCCGGCCTCGATCAGCGCCGAGGTCGGCAGGCCGGCCGGGATATTGAGCACGCGGTTCTCGACCTCGCCGTCCTCGCCCACCAGCACCGCCAGCGCGCGCTCGGGATCGAGCCGCACGAATTCGATGTGCTTGAGCCGCACGTTGTTCTTGGCGGTGAGCACGATGCTGGCGGAGCGGGTCAGCCCCGACAGCATCTGCGAGGCCTCGGTGAGGATCGACTCCAGCGACTTGTTGCTGCCGGCGCCGGCGACCTGCGCCTCGATCGAGCGGCGGTCGCCTTCGGTGAGATCGCCGACCTCCATCAGCGCGTCGACGAAAAAGCGCAGGCCGAGCTCGGTCGGCAGCCGGCCGGCCGAGGTATGCGGCGCATAGATCAGGCCGAGCTGCTCGAGGTCCGACATCACGTTGCGCACCGAGGCCGGCGACAGCGCGATCGGCAGGATGCGCGCCAGATTGCGCGAGCCGACCGGCTCGCCGGTCGTCAGATAGCTCTCGACGATCTGGCGGAAAATCTCGCGCGAGCGCTCGTTGAGCGCGGCGAGGCTGACCTGGGTCGAGCCGATCGGGACGTCGTGCGAGGCCAAAGCCCTTACTCCTCAAGTTCCGCCAACAATGACCATTGGCGGCGCACTTGTTCAAGTCGCGCATATAGTTATGGTGTGCAGCCCGAATTCATAAGGATAACGCTCGATGCGGCCGAGCCGCCGACAACCCGACGAATTGCGCGCCGTGTCGCTCGAGCGCGGCGTGGTGAAATACGCCGAGGGCTCCTGTTTCGTGAAATTCGGCGACACCCATGTGCTGGTGACCGCGAGCCTGGAGGAGCGCCTGCCGCCCTGGCTCAAGGGCCAGGGACGCGGCTGGGTCACCGCCGAATACGGCATGCTGCCGCGCGCCACCTCCGAGCGCACCCGCCGCGAGGCCTCCGCCGGCAAGCAGGGCGGCCGCACCGTCGAGATCCAGCGGCTGATCGGCCGTTCGCTGCGCTCGGTCGTCGATCTGCACGGCGCTGGGCGAGCGGCAGATCACGCATCGACTGCGACGTGATCCAGGCCGACGGCGGCACCCGCACCGCCTCCATCACCGGCGCCTGGGTGGCGCTGGCCGATTGCCTCGCCTGGATGAAGGCGCGCGACATGCTCAAGAGCGAGGTGCTGCGCGACCATATCGCCGCGATATCGTGCGGCGTGTACAAGAACACCGCGGTGCTCGATCTCGATTACGCCGAAGATTCGCAGGCCGAGACCGACGCCAATTTCGTGATGACCGGCTCCGGCAAGATCGTCGAGGTGCAGGCGACCGCGGAGAAGACGCCGTTCAGCGAGGAGCAATTCCTGGCGCTGCTGGCGCTCGCGCGCAAAGGCATCGAAAAGCTGGTGGGCTTGCAGAAGCTGGCGGTGGCGTGAGCCGGCAAGCTGCACACGGCCCGGTGGTGATCGCCACCCACAATCCCGGCAAGCTCGCCGAGATGCGCGACTGCTCGCGCCTTACGGCATCGCCGCGCAATCGGCCGGCGAGCTCGGCCTGCCCGAGCCCGAGGAAACCGGCAAGACCTTCGCCGCCAATGCGCGCATCAAGGCGATGGCCGCCGCGCAAGGCGACCGGCCGCGCCGCTTTCGCCGACGATTCCGGGCTCGTCGTCGATGCGCTCGGCGGCGAGCCCGGCATCCATTCGGCGCGCTGGGCGGGACCGGACAGAGGATTTCCGCTTCGCAATGAACCGCATCCAGACGCTGCTGATCGAGCGCGGCGCCAAAACGCCGGAACGGCGCCGCGCGCATTTCATCGCCGCGCTCTGCCTCGCCTGGCCGGACGGTCACGTCGAGGAATTCGAAGGCCGCGTCGACGGTGTCGCGGTGTGGCCGCCGCGCGGCGACAAGGGCTTCGGCTACGATCCGCTGTTTCTGCCCGACGGCTTCGACCGCACCTTCGGCGAGATGAGCGCGGAGGAAAAACACGGCCTGCCGCCGAAAGGCCAAGGCCTGTCGCACCGCGCGCGCGCTTTCATCAAATTGGCCGAGGCGTGCCTGCGCTGAGCCGGTTCCCGATCGTTACAAGTTTAATCAACTGTCGCCCGCGGCCTTGCGTTCGCGCTAGCTGCCACGGGCTTTGCGCTTTATGATGCTTAACATGTCGTTAACGACCGCCCTTCGCCGTCTATGTGCACTGGCCGTTCTGCCTGTCCAAGTGCCCCTATTGCGACTTCAACAGCCACGTGCGCCACGGCGGCGTCGACGAGGCGCGCTTCGTGCGCGCCTACGCCACCGAAATCGCCGCCGCCGCCGCGCGCGTGCCCGGCCGCACCGTCAGCGAGCATCTTCTTCGGCGGCGGCACGCCGTCGCTGATGCAGCCGGCCTCGGTGGCCGCGATCCTCGACGCCATCGCCAAGCACTGGCGCGTCGCGCCCGACGCCGAGATCACGCTCGAAGCCAATCCGACCAGCGTGGAGGCCGCGCGCTTCCGCGGCTTCCGCGCCGCCGGCGTCAACCGCGTCTCGCTCGGCGTGCAGTCGCTCGACGACGCCGCGCTCAAGGAGCTTGGCCGCCTGCACACGCGCGCAGGAAGCGCTCGACGCGGTCGCCATCGCGCGCTGCGAATTTCGAGCGCTACTCGTTCGACCTGATTTATGCGCGGCCGCGGCAGACGCTCGAATCCTGGGCGGCCGAATTGCGCCGGGCGCTGGCGCACGCCGGCGATCATCTCTCGATGTATCAGCTCACCATCGAGCCGGACACGCCGTTCTTCGGCCTGCACAAAGCCGGCAAGCTCGCCATCCCGAACGAAGACTTGGCGCGCGATCTTTACGACCTCACGCAGGCGATCTGCGCCGAAGCCGGCCTGCCGGCCTACGAGATTTCCAACCACGCGCGGCCGGGCGGCGAATGCCGGCACAATCTGGTCTATTGGCGCGGGCACGATTATGCCGGCATCGGCCCGGGCGCGCATGGCCGCCTCACCATCGACGGCCGCCGCGTCGCCACCGAGACCGAGAAGCGCCCGGAAAGCTGGCTGATGCGGGTCGAGGCCGCCGGCAGCGGCCTCATCGTCGACGAAAAGCTCACGGCCGGCGAGACGGCCGACGAATTCCTGCTGATGGGCCTGCGGCTCGCGGAAGGCATCGAGCCGCGCGCGCTACACCGCGCTGTCGGGCCGCACGCTCGACCCCAAGCGCATCGCGATCCTGCGCGAGGAAGGCGCGGTCGAAACCACGACCGACGGCCGCCTGCGCGTCACGCTGTCGGGCTTTCCGATGCTCGACGCGGTGGTCGCCGATCTGGCGGCGTAGCGGTTAAGTCCCCGGCCGGAACGGTCTTCGGCGCCGGGCTCACGATCTGCCCGCCGTTCGGCGTTACGCGCATGACCGCAAGCCCGCGCTCGTTGGTGCCGTCGGGCCGGAAGCGGAACACGCCGTCGATGCCGGCAAAGCCCGACGCGTTGGTCAAGGTCTGCTCGCTGAAGCGTTGCTCGCCTTGCGTCTTGACCAGCGCGGCGACCAGCGCCACGGCGTCATAGGCGAGCGTCGCCGTGCGCACCGGATCCTGATTGTAGCGCGCGCGATAGCGGGTCGCGAAACTGCGGAAGCCGTCCGGCGCCGGCGCGGCGTACAGCCCGCCTTGCAGATCCTTGTCCGAGAAGATGCGCGGGTCGTCCCACAGCCCGGTGCCGAGCAGCTGCACGCGCTTGAAGTTCACCTTGGCGGCCGCCAGCGCGCGCACCACCTGCGGCACCGCGTCGGCGCCGTCGGGGATGAAGATGCTGTCGATCTGGTTGGCGACCTGCGCCACGCGCTGCGCCGGCTCGGCGATGCGGTTCGGATCGCCGGGATATTTCTCCAGCGCCAGCACGCGGCCGCCGCGGCTGCGCGACGTCCTGCTGGAACGCGGCCTGCACCACCGTGCCATAGGCGTTGTCCGGCAGCAGCGCGCGCGAACGAGCGCTTGCCGCGCGAGACCTGATACTCGACGATGCGGCGCACGTCGGTCTCCGGCAGGAAGCTCAGCAGATAGACGCCGCGCGAGGCGACGCTGGCGTCGGTCGAGAACGCGATCACCGGGATATTGCGCTGGCGCGCCACCACGCCGACCGCGCTCACGGCCTGCGCGAACAGCGGCCCGATGATGATCTCGGCGCCCTCGCCGATCGCCTGCTGCGCGGCGGCTTGCGCGTTCTGCGGATTGCCGGCGTCGTCCTTCACCAGCAACTGGATGTTCGGGTTCTTGAACTCGGCCAGCGCCATCTCGGCCGCGTTCTTCATCGACAGCGCGGCGACGCCGGCATTGCCGGGCGCCGACAGCGGCAGGATGAGCGCGACGCGAATTTGGCCGGCGCCGATGGCCGCGCCCGGCTGCGCCTCGGCCGGCTGCGGCGGCGGCGCGTCGGTGGCGCCGAGATTGCCGAGGTTCGTGCTGGTGCAGGCCGCCAGCGCGGCGGCCGCGGCAAGGACACCCCACGGCGCCAGCAGATTGCGCACGATGCGCATCAGCGCTCCCCCTCGACTTGCCGCCGCTTGCCGGCATCGCCGCACGGTCGGCGGCAGTTCCGGCTCAGTCCTAATCATAACCGGGCATTTTGTCCCGCAAAAGTTAAGCCGATGAAAAGCAAAGACGAATTCGGCGCCGGCGTGGTCATAAACAGCCCTCTCGGCTACACTATCAGTCATGGCCAAAGATAAAAGCCGCAGCCGCCCGGCCAATGCGCGCCGCTACAGCCTCGGCGGCGCCGCAACCGACGTTCCGGAACTGGCAGGCGGCCTTTATCTGGTGGCGACGCCGATCGGCAACCTGGGCGACATCACCTTGCGCGCGCTGGAGACTCTGGCGGGCGCCGACCTGATCGCCTGCGAAGACACCCGCGTTACCCGCCGGCTGACCGAGCGTTACGGCATTGCGACGCCGCTGACGCCCTATCACGAGCACAACGCCGCCGAGGCGCGGCCCAAGCTGCTGGCGCGGCTGGCGCAGGGCCAGGCGGTCGCGCTGGTGTCCGATGCCGGCACGCCCTTGATCTCGGATCCCGGCTACAAGCTGGCGCGCGAAGCGACCGCCGCCGGCCACGCCGTCAGCGCGCTGCCGGGCGCCTCCGCTGTGCTGACCGCGCTCGCGGTCGCCGGCCTGCCGACCGACCGTTTCTTTTTCGAGGGCTTCCTGCCGCCAAAACAGGCGGCGCGGCAGAAACGCATCGCCGCGCTCGCCGGCATTCCCGCCACGCTGGTGCTGTTCGAGAGCGGCGCGCGGCTCGCCGCGACGCTTGCCGATCTTGCCGCAAGGTCTCGGGCCGCGTCCGGCCGCGATCTGCCGCGAATTGACCAAGCTGCACGAAGAGGTGCGGCGCGGCGAGCTCGCGCAATTGGCGCGCGACTATGCCGGTGGCGCCGAGACGCGCGGCGAAATCGTCATCGTGGTGGCGCCGCCCGCCGACGAGGCGATGGACGCTGCCGATGTCGACGATCTGTTGCGCCGGGCGCTTGCGCGCGTTTCGGTCAAGGACGCGGTCGGCGAGGTCGCGCTGGCCACCGGACGGCCGCGCCGCGAGGTCTATCAGCGCGCGCTGACGCTCGCCAAGGATGCCGGCGATGCCGCGCGATGAACGCAAGTCGCGCGATTGCCGAAAGCGGCGCCGGTCGCCAAAGCGGCGCCGCGCCCGGAGCGGCAGGTCGCCTTTCAGCTCGGCATTTCGGCGGAGAGCCGCGCCGCCGCGCTGCTGATCGCCAAAGGCTTCCGCATTCTGGCGCGGCGCTGGAAATCGCCCGCCGGCGAGATCGACATCGTCGCGCGCCGGCGGCAGCTGCTGGTCTTCGTCGAGGTGAAGGCGCGCGCCAATCTCGACGAGGCGGCCGAATCGGTGGTGCCGCGCCAGCGCGCGCGCATCGCCGCGGCGGCGGAAGCGTGGCTGGCGGTGCACGGCGCGGACGGATTTCGCGACATGCGCTTCGACGCCATTCTGGTCGCGCCCGGCAAGCTGCCGCGGCACATCGCCGGCGCGTTCGAGACGTGAAGTTTTACGCGCTGAGCCGGTCGAAGAACTGATCGACCTGGCCGCGGATGCGCGAGGCCACCTGGCCGAGATCGTCGGCGACGCTCTTCACCGCGCCGGCGCTGGCGCGGGTGTCGTCGGTGGCCGCGCCGACCAGCACCACTTCCTCGGCGGTGTCGGCGGTGCGCTTGGCGGCGGTTTCGACGCTGCGCGCGATTTCCTGGGTGGCGGCGCCCTGTTCGGTGACGGCCGCCGCGATCGCGCTGCTGATATCGCCGATCTCGCGGATGGTGCGCTCGATCGCGGCGATCGCCTCGATCGAACGGTTGGTGGCGCGCTGCATGCCGGCGATCTGCGCGCCGATCTCCTCGGTGGCGCGGCTGGTCTGGCCGGCCAGCGCCTTCACCTCGCCGGCGACCACCGCAAAGCCGCGGCCGGCCTCGCCGGCGCGCGCCGCTTCGATGGTGGCGTTGAGCGCCAGAAGATTGGTCTGCTCGGCGATGTCGGTGATGAGCTTGATCACGTCGCCGATGCGCGCGGCCGCCTCGTCCAGTTCCTTGACCGCCGTGTTGGTGCGGCCGGCTTCGCTTGACCGCCTGCTCGGCGATGGTGTTGGACTGCGCGACCTGCCGGTCGATCTCGTTGACCGAAGCGGACAGCTCATCGGCGGCCGAGGCGATGTCGCGCACGTTGGCGGAGGCTTCGGAGGACGCCGACGCCGCGCGCTCGGTCTTGGCCGAGGCGTCGTCGGCGGCGCCGGCGAGCTGGGTCGAGGCGGCGAGCATCTGATCGGAGATGCGGCCGAGCTCGGAAAGCGTCGCCTCCACCTCGGCGGAAAAGCGCGCGATTTCGGCCGACATCTGCTCCTGCCGGCGGCTGCGCGTATCGGCGTCTTCGATCACGGTGCGATTGAGCTCGACGTTGCGCGCCATGGCGTGCTGGAACACGCCGATCGAGCGCGCCAGCGCGCCGATCTCGTCGCTGCGGTCGCTGAACGGAACGGCGACGGCGCCGTCGCCGCCGGCGACCTGCTCGGTCACGCGCGTGATGCTCTTGAGCGGCATAGCGATGCCGCGCGCGATCACGTAACTGCCGGCAAGCGCCATCAGAACGGCAAAGCTGGCGAACAGCGACATCAGCAGCGCGGTGCGGTCGATGGCAGTGCCGATCTGGACATAGATTTGGCTGGCGCGCGTGCTGTAGCGGCGGCTGAGCGAATCGAGATCGCGCGTGAGCTCGTTGCGCGTGTCGGAGGGGAAATTCTTGTCCGCCCAGGTGCGCGCCGCCTGCGGCCCGGATTCCTCGGCGATGCGCGCGAGCTCGGGGCCGAAATTCTGGAAGGCGGAAATCCGCACGGCGAACTGGCTGAAGAATTTGGCGTCCTCGCTGCGAACGCCGCTTTGCCACTCGGATATGACTGCGTCGAGCTGATTGTTGAACTTGTTCAAGTCGGCCAAATAGGGCTTGGCCGCCTCGGCGTCCGGCGACATGACGATGCCGCGCGCCGCCGATTGCACGGCGTAGATCAGCCCGCTGACGCGCTCGACGTTGAGGCTGCCGGCGTTGGCGGATTCGAATTCATCGGTCAGCGCCGCGTGGCTGCGCGCATTGATCACAGCGCATGCCGCCAGCGCAACGGTCGTTATGGCCAGCGCTGCGAAGATCGCATAGAGCTTGGCGGCAATCGAAAGCTTCGGCAAAGTCACTGCGGCCCCAACTCGTGTGTGGCTATCCAGTCCCCCGGCTATAGTGACGGTAATATGTTAACGCTTTGTTTTCCTTGAAGAGTCGGGGCGTTGAAAGGGTGCCATGAGCCTGAAAATCGCAGTCCAGATGGATCCGATCGAGCGGATCAATATCAAGGGCGATTCGACCTTTGCCCTGCTGCTGGAGGCGCAAAAGCGCGGCCATAGGCTCGCCTATTACACCCCCGACCGGCTGGCGCAGCTCAACGGCCGGGTGTTCGCGACGGTCGCCGCGTTGAGCGTGCGCGACCTGGCGGGCGATCATTTCACCCTCGGGAGAGCCGCGCCGCGCCGAACTGACCGAATTCGACGTGATCCTGTTGCGGCAGGATCCGCCCTTCGACCTCGCTTACGTCACCTCGACCCATCTGCTCGAGCGCATCCAGCCCAAGACGCTGGTGGTCAACGACCCGGCCAGCGTGCGCAACGCGCCGGAAAAAATCTTCGTCACCGAATTCCCCGAGCTGATGCCGCCGACGCTGATTACGCGCGACCTCGCCGAAATCAGAGCCTTCCGCGCCGAGCACGGCGACATCGTGATGAAGCCGCTGTTCGGCCACGGCGGCGGCGCGGTATTCCGCGTCACCCGCGACGACCTCAATTTCGGCTCGCTCTACGACATGTTCGCGGCGACCTTTCGCGAGCCGTGGGTGGTGCAGACCTTCCTGCCCGCCGTCAAGGACGGCGACAAGCGCATCATCCTGGTCGACGGCGACTATGCCGGCGCGGTCAACCGCGTGCCGGCGGCGGACGACCTGCGCTCCAACATGGTGCGCGGCGGCTCGCCCAAGGCGACCGAGCTGACCCAGCGCGAGCGCGAAATCTGCGCGCGGCTGGCGCCCGCGCTGCGCGAGCGCGGGCTGCTGTTCGTCGGCATCGACGTGATCGGCGACTTCATCACCGAGATCAACGTCACCTCGCCGACCGGCATCCGCGCCGTTCGCAATGTCGGCGGCCCCGACATCGCGGCGATGATCCTGGACAAGATCGAGGCGCAACGCGCATGATCCCGAAAAGTGGGAACCGGTTTTCGGACAAGATCATGCGCCAGGAAAAATGTTAGCGCATGGGCCTTCCACTCACCATCGCCACCACCGACTACGATCACTTCCGCGATTTACGCTTCGGGCAGGTAGCGGCGGAAGGCATCGACGCGACCTGGCTCACGCTCGGCCATCACGAGATCTTCTCGCGCTTCACCTTCAATCGCGAATGGGACGTGTCGGAGCTGTCCTTCGCCAAGTTCATGGCGCAGGTGACGCGCGAGGATGCCGACATCATCGGCTTGCCGGTCTATGCCTCGCGCCTGTTCCGCTTCTCCTCGATTTACGTGAACAAGAACAAAGGCATCAAAACCGCGCAGGATTTGCGCGGCAAGCGCGTCGGCGTGCCGGAATGGGCGCACACCGCCGCAGTGTATATGCGCGGCTGGCTGATGCATGAGGGCGGCGTCGCGCTCTCCGACGTCGACTGGGTGCAGGCCGGCACCAACGAGGCCGGCCGCATCGAGAAGGTGGAATTGACGCTGCCGAAAGGCGTGCGGCTCACGGCCGCGCCCGACAAGACGCTCTCCGGCATGATCGCCGCCGGCGAGCTCGACGCCGTCATCATCGCGCGGCCGCCCGATTGCTTCCGCGCCAAACATCCCGACGTGGTGCGGCTGTTCCCCGATTTCGAGGCGATGGAGCAGCGCTATTACGCGGACACCGGCGTCTACCCGATCATGCATATCATCGCGCTGCGCAAGGCTATCCTCGACGGCGCGCCGTGGGCCGCGCGCAATCTCTTTAATGCTTTCGCGGAATCGAAACGGCGCAGCCTGGAGCGCCTGCTCGATCCGGCGGTGTCGCGCTATCCGCTGCCGTGGCTCGCCAATTACGCCGCGCGCATGCAGCAGCAATTCGGCGGCGACCCGTTTCCCTACGGCATCGACGCCAACCGTCCGACGCTCGAGCTGTTCCTGCGCTACACTTATGAGCAGGGCATTGCGCACAAACTGGTCAAGCCGGAGGATATTTTCCCGGCCGGCATCATGGCGTCGGTAAAGATCTAAGTTGTCATTCCGGGGCGCGGCCGAAGGCCGCGAACCCGGAATCCATAGTCCCAGTCCGTGTTTATGGATTCCGGGCCCGCCGCTTCGCGGCGTCCCGGAATGACGAGCATCACTTCCCCGCGCGCTTGGCCGCTTCGTCGCGGACGTCGGAAGCGGTCATCTTGGCGACGTCGAACGGCGCCTTCAGGCTGCCGGCTTTCACCAGTTCCTCTTCCATCCATTGCAATTTGGCGAGCGGCAACGGGATGGTCGCGTCGATCAATTCGTGCTTGAGCGTGTCGTCATAGGCGTAGGCCGGGCGCGGATCGTCCGGCTTGGCGTGGATGGCGGCGCGCGTCACCGCGATGGTGTCGTCGCGATGACCGACCGCATAAGCGATCGCGTCCATTTCCGCCGCCACCAGGTTGATCGCGTCGTCGCGCCGCTCGCGCAGCGTCTTGCCGGTCATGGTCAGGCACAGCCGCACATAATTCGGCAGCACGTCGCGCCCGCGCACCAGCATGCGGATGTCCTTGGGCGCCACCGCCATGAATTCCGCCGCCACGATGCCGGCGTCGACCACGCCCGCCACCACCGCCTTGTAGCGGTCGAGGTCGCCGCCGAGATTGGCGACCTGCACGTCGCTCTCGGGCACTTTGTCCTTCTCCAGCATCGCCTTGAGCAGCAGATTGGGCAGCGAGCCGGGCGCCGCCACCGCGACGGTCTTGCCCTTGAGGTCGGCGACCTTGTCGATGCCCGGCCGCACCACCAGCCCGTGCGGCACGTTCGGCCAGTCGCAGCCGAGAATCTTGATGTCGGCGCCGCGCGCGCCGGCGATAATCGCGGCGCCGGGCGAGGACTCGATGCTGTCGAGTTCGCCCGACAACAGAGCCTTATGCGCGATCGCGCCGTTCTTCAGACTGACGATCTCGATCTTGAGCCCGTGCCTGGCGGCGAAGTCGCGCTCGCCGACCATCAGCATGAATCCGGCATCGCCCTTCGGCTCGATCACGCCGTGCCGCCACCGCTTGAGGTCTTGCGCTTGCGCGCTCGCGGCCAACAGCAGAACGGCGGCGCAGGCCGTCGAGATCAAACGCATGGCAGGCGGCTCCGGTTAGCCCCCGGCAATCATCGGCGGCTTGACCGGCGATGGCAACGCCGCGTGCGTTTTTGACTCAATGCGGCAGCGAAACCGGCTCGTCGGTCGCGGCCTCGAGCGCGATGCGCCGCCAATAACGCGGGCCGCGCTGCACGTTCCACAACAGTTCCTCGACATCGCACCAGGCATCTTCGGCCGCCGCCCGGGCCGAACGGGCCTGTTTGAGTTCCTTGGCCAGCGCCTTGCTGTCGATCATGGCCGCGCTCCCTGTCCTGGTTTTCCGGCCAGGCTAGCGTGAGTTCGATTTGTTCTGCAAATGTTCTTGCAGGTTCCGCAAAATATGCTACTCTGACGCGTATCCGGGTGCAGGGATCGCCCCATGGTTCAGCGCGTCGCGACGGTCGCCTTCGAGGGCATCGAGGCCCGCGCCGTCGACGTGCAGGTGCAGGTCGCGCCCGGCCTGCCGGCCTTCAACATCGTCGGCCTGCCCGACAAGGCGGTGTCGGAAGCCAAAGAGCGCGTGCGCGCGGCGCTGGTCGCCTCGGGCCTGGCGCTGCCGGCGCGCCGCATCACCGTCAATCTCGCGCCCGCCGATCTGCCCAAGGAAGGCAGCCATTACGACCTGCCGATCGCGCTCGGCCTGATGGCGGCGATCGGCGCCATTGCCGGCGGATGCGCTCGCCGGCTTCACCGTGCTGGGCGAACTCGGCCTCGACGGCTCGATCGCCGCGGTCGCCGGCGTGCTGCCGGCGGCGATCGGCGCCAATGCGCGCGGGCAAGGGCTGATCTGCCCTTACGCCTGCGGCGCGGAAGCGGCCTGGGCCAGTCCCGAGATCGAGATCGTCGCGGCGCAGTCGCTGATCCAGCTCGCCAATCATTTCCGCGGCACCCAGGTGCTCACCCGGCCGCAGCCGCGCATCCGCGAGCTCGACGACTTGCCGCTCGACCTTGCCGACATCAAGGGCCAGGAGAGCGCCAAGCGCGCGCTCGAAGTCGCCGCCGCCGGCGGCCATAATCTGTTGATGGTCGGGCCGCCGGGCGCCGGCAAATCGATGCTGGCCGCGCGGCTGCCGACGATCTTGCCGCCGCTGTCGCCCGCCGAATTGCTGGAAGTCTCGATGATCGCCTCGGTCGCCGGCGAGATCGAAGGCGGCGCGCTCACCAACAAGCGGCCGTTCCGCGCGCCGCATCATTCCGCCTCCATGCCGGCGATGGTCGGCGGCGGCTTGCGCGCGCGGCCGGGCGAAATCTCGCTCGCCCATCACGGCGTGCTGTTCCTCGACGAATTGCCGGAATTCGCGCCGCAGGCGCTCGACTCGCTGCGCCAGCCGCTGGAGACCGGCGAGGTGGCGATCGCGCGCGCCAATCACCGCGTCACTTATCCGGCGCGCTTCATGCTGGTCGCCGCGATGAACCCGTGCCGCTGCGGCCGCGCCAGCGATCCGGGCTTTGCCTGCCGGCGCGGGCCGAATATGCGCTGCGCCGCCGAATACCAGGGGCGGCTGTCGGGCCCGCTGCTCGACCGCATCGACCTGCACATCGAGGTGCCGGCGGTGACCGCCGCCGACCTGATCCTGCCCGCCGCCGAGCGAAGGCAGCCGCGAGGTCGCCGCGCGCGTGGCGCGCGCCCGCGACATCCAGGCCGAGCGCTACGCGGCGATGGGCCTTGCCGGCGTGCGCACCAACGCCCAGGCCGCCGGTCCCGTGCTCGAAGACGTCGCGCGCGCCGACAGCGCCGGCATGGCGCTGCTGCGCGACGCCGCCGACGCCATGCGGCTCTCCGCGCGCGGCTATCATCGCGTGCTGCGGGTCGCCCGCACGCTCGCCGATCTCGATGGCGCGGAAAAAGTCGGCCGCGTGCATCTGGCCGAGGCTTTGTCCTACCGCGCGCTCGCCGACGAAGTGCGCAGGGCGGCCTGAGCGCCCGCTTCCGCGCCGCTGCCATTTACCGAACGTTCACCATGTTCGCGCCCGCGCGCATGCCTCCGGCGCGCGGGAATGGAATGGCAATAAAGCGGGCGCCAAATTGCCGGCACGGTCCAAGCTTTGGGGAGCCATGCGGCCCGCAACATCCCCCGTTTCCGCCATCCGCCGGCGCACGCGCAACCGCGCGGCGCTGCTGCTGTTCGGCCGCGCCGTCGTCACCACCCTCGGCGTCGTCTCCGGCGCGCTCGGCTTTCTTGACCGGCATCCGCATGAGCGCCGACAATTACGACCCGGCGGCCTACGCCACCGGCGTCGCGCGCGCTGTTCGCCGCCGCCTGCGCGGTCATCGCTTTCCTGCTGATGCGCCGCCGGCGTGATGATCGACAAGACGCGGCGCGTTGCAGGCGCAAGTCGAGGAACTCACCGACCGCAATTGGGAACTGCGCGAGGCCGAGGAGCGCGCGCGCAGCCTGTTGGAGGCGCAAGGCGACCTGATCGTGCGCCGCGACGCGAACGGCTTCATCACCTATGCCAACGACGCCTTCTGCGCCCTGGCCGGCCGCAGCCGCGACGAATTGACCGGCAAGGCTTTTGCCGTTCGCGGTGCTCGAACAAAGCGCGGTCAGCGTGCTCGCCGACGGCACGCGCACGCATGACCAGAAGATCGCCGGCGGCGAGAGCGCGCGCTGGATTGCCTGGCGCGAGGGCGCCGTGCGCACCGGCGCCGGCACCGAAGTGCAGGGCGTCGGCCGCGACGTCACCGACCGCGTCGAGGCCGAGCGCGCGCTGGGCCTGGCGCGCGATCAGGCGGAAGCGGCGAACCGCGCCAAGTCGCGCTTCCTCGCCACCGTCAGCCACGAGATCCGCACGCCGCTCAACGGCATGCTCGGCATGGCCGATCTGCTGCTCGACACGCCGCTCACGCCCGAGCAGGCGACTTACGCCAAGGCCGCCAAGACCTCGGGCGAAACGCTGCTGTCGCTGATCGAGGAGATTCTCGATTTCTCCAAGATCGAGGCCGGCAAGCTCGAACTGGAAGCGCGCCCCTTCGCGCTCGCCGCGCTGATCGAAGAGACGGTCGAATTGCTGGCGCCGCGCGCGCAGGCCAAGGGCATCGAGATCGGCAGCTTCGTCGACGAGCGCCTGCCGCCCAGGGTCGTGGGCGATGCCGCACGCCTGCGCCAGGTGCTGCTCAATCTCGCCGGCAACGCCATCAAGTTCACCGAGCGCGGCGGCGTCGCGGTCATCGTCGAGCCGAGCGAACAGCCGGGCTTCGTCTGTCTCTCGGTGCGCGACACCGGCATCGGCATCAAGCGCGAGGACCAGGCGCGCATCTTCCGCGATTTCGAGCAGGCCGACGGCTCGCCCGACGCGCAAGTTCGGCGGCACCGGCCTCGGGCTCGCGATCTCCAAGCGCATCGTCGAGCGCATGGACGGCTCGATCGCGCTCGACAGCGCGCCCGGCGTCGGCACCACCTTCACCGTCAGCGTGCCGCTGCCGGCGGCCGCCGCCACGGGCGGCGAATTCGTGGCGCCCGATCTTGCCGGCGCCGCGGTGATGATCGTCACCGCGGCCGAGGTCGAAGCCTCGCTGCTGGCGCGCCGCCTCGGCCGCTGGGGCGCGCGCACCTGCACCGCCACCGACGCGCGCATGGCTTTCGCCTTGCTGCCGGAACGGCATTGGGACGCGCTGCTGGTCGATTTTCCGCTCGCCGCGGCGATGATCGCCGAGCCGGCATGGGCCAGGCTCGACGTCGCGCGGCGGATGGTGCTGATCGAGCCGAGCGCGCGCCACGAGTTGCCCGCGCTCAAGGCCGCCGGCTTCACCGGCTATCTGGTCAAGCCGGTGCGCGCGGCTTCGCTGGCGGCGCGCTGGCAGGCCGAGGACAAATTCGACGCGGGGCCGGCGCCGGAGGACGAGCGCCGCGAAGCCGCCGCACAGCGCGGCCTGTCGATCCTGGTGGCCGAGGACAACGAGATCAACGCGCTGCTGGCGCGCGCGCTGCTCGGCCGGCTCGGCCATCGTCCGACCATCGCCGGCAATGGCGAAGCCGCGGTCGAGGCCTGGCGCGCAGCGCGCGCGGCCGGCCGCCCCTACGATCTCGTGCTGATGGACATGCAGATGCCCGAGCATCGACGGGCTGGAAGCCACCCGCCGCATCCGTGCCGCCGAAATCGAAGCCGGCGAAAAGCCGGTGCCGCATCCTGGCGCTGACCGCCAATGCCGCCGAAGACGACCGCGCCGCCTGCCTTGACGCCGGCATGGACGGCTTCTGGTCAAACCGCTCGACCGCGAGCGCCTGTCCGATGCGATTGTTGCGGCAAAGTTGTCCGCCGCGACGCTTGCGGCTTGAGCCGACCGGCCCCACATTGTCATAATTCGGTTTCGCCGCGCGGTGTAAGGGACCAAGCCGCAACTGCCTGTCGATTCGCCGACGTGCCTCGGTCGATTGGCTGCATTCGCCCGCAAAGGACCTGGATTCCATGGTCAGCCGCGCTTCCCACCCCGCACCGCCGTCTATTGGGGCGTTTTCGCAACGCCCCGGCCGGCCCCGGAATGCCGGGGCTGCTGTCGTCGCTGCAAGCCTATGGCGGCTTGCAGGCCTGGGCGGCGCGGACGCACCGGCCGGCGCAGACGCTGGGCCGGCTCGGCGCGCTGGAAGTGCGGCTGGCGCAGACCGCCGCCGAAGTCCGCCAGGCGCAGAAGCTGCGCTACCGCGTGTTCTACCAGGAGGGTTCGGCGATCCCCAATCCCGGCCGGCTGTTCGCGCGCCGCGACGTCGATGCCTATGACGCGATCTGCGACCACCTGCTGGTGCTCGATCATGCCGCGCGCGACGGCCAATCCAAGCGGCCGGCGGTGGTCGGCACTTACCGGCTGCTGCGGCAATCGCTGGCGGAGGAATATGGCGGCTTCTACACCGCCGGCGAATTCGACATCGGCGGCCTGATCGCGCGCCACCCGACATGCAATTCCTCGAGCTCGGCCGCTCCTGCGTGCTGGCGCCCTACCGCAACAAGCGCACGGTCGAACTGCTGTGGCACGGCATCTCGCGGCTATCTGCAGCAGCACCCGCACCGACGTGATGATCGGCTGCGCCAGCCTCGACGGCACCGATCCCAAGCAGCTCGCGATGCCGCTGTCGTTCCTGCACCATTATGCGCGCGCGCCGGAAGCAATGGCGCGCCCGCGCGCTGCCCGAGCGCTACGTCGAGATGAACCGGCTGTCGAAGGAAGCGATCGATCCGAAGGCGGCGTTGCGCGTGCTGCCGCCGCTGGTCAAAGGCTATCTGCGGCTCGGCGCCTATATCGGCGACGGCGCGGTGGTCGACCACGAATTCGGCACCACCGACGTGCTGATCGTGCTGCCGGTGTCGGCGATCAAGCCGCGCTACCTCGAGCACTTCGACATCAGCCGGCGCGGCTAGCTTAAGGCGCGTCACAGCCGCCGCAGCGACACTTCCTCGACCTGATGGCTTTCGCTCTTCTTCAGGATCAGGTCGGCGCGCTGGCGCGTCGGCAAAATATTTTCGTGCAGATTGACGAGGTTGATGCGCGTCCAGATCGACGCCGCGGTCTCGGTCGCTTCCTCGTCGGACAAATTCGAATAGCGGTGGAAGTAGGATTTCGGATCGCGGAACGCGGTGCCGCGCAGGGTCAGGAAGCGGTCGACGTACCAGGCCTTCAGCACGTCCTCGTCGGCGTCGAGATAGACCGAGAAATCGAAGAAGTCCGAGACGAACGGGATCGCCTTGCCGTCCTTCGGCAGGCGCCCGGTCTGCAACACGTTCAGGCCTTCGACGATGAGGATGTCCGGCCGGTCGACCTCGACCCATTGGTTCGGCATCACGTCGTAGATCAGATGCGAATAGATCGGCGCGCGCGCCGGCCGCCGCCCGGCCTTCACGTCGGTGAGGAAGCGCAGCAGCGCCGGCAGATCGTAGCTTTCCGGAAAGCCCTTCTTCTCCATCAGGCCTTCGCGCTCGAGCACCGCGTTGGGATAAAGAAAGCCGTCGGTGGTGATGAGATCGACCTTGGGCACGTTCGGCCAGCGCGCCAGCAGCGCCTGCAGCACGCGCGCGGTGGTCGACTTGCCGACCGCGACCGAGCCGGCGACGCCGATGATGTAGGGCATCTTGGCGTCCTCGGTGCCGAGGAAGCGCTTCTGCGCGCACGAACAGCCGCTGCGTCGCCGCCACGTACAGCGAGAGCAGCCGCGACAGCGGCAGATAGATGTCCTCGACCTCCTCCATGTCGAGCCGGTCGTGCAGCGAGCGCAGCCGCGTGACCTCCTCCGAGGTCAGCGTCATCGGCGTGTCCTCGCGCAGCGCCGCCCATTCCGCGCGCGAGAACGTGCGGTAGGGCGAGAGGATTTCGTCGGTGCGCTGTTCCATTACGACTTCCGGCGGCGCCGAGCCTTCTCGGCGTGGCCGCCTTGCGCGGTGCGCTTGCCGAGCTCGGCCTCGACCTCGGCGAGCGTGATGCCGCGCGCATTGAGCAGCACCAGCAGATGATAGAGCAGATCGGCGGATTCCGCGATCACGCGGTTCTTGCGTTCCTGCACGGCGGCGACGCCGGTTTCGAAGGCCTCTTCGTCCAGCTTCTTGGCGCAATGCGCGACGCCTTTGTCGAGCAGCATGCGCGTGTAGGATTCCTTGGCGCTCGCCTTGGCGCGCGTGTTCACCCGTTTTTCCAGGGCAGCCAAGGTAAATCGTTTCATAAGCGGTCCTTATCACCTTCGCCCGCCGCGGGAGGGGTTTACGCATCGAGCCGCATCGGCAGCCCGGCTTTCGCCATGTAGGCCTTGGCTTCGCCGACCGAATACTCGCCGAAATGGAAGATCGAGGCGGCCAGCACCGCCGTGGCGTGGCCGTCGCGGATGCCTTCGACCATGTGATCGAGCGTGCCGACGCCGCCGGAGGCGATCACCGGCACCGGCACGGCATCGGCGATCGCGCGGGTCAGCGGAATGTCGTAGCCCTGCCTGGTGCCGTCGCGGTCCATGGAGGTGAGCAGGATCTCGCCGGCGCCGAGCGCGACCACTTCGCGCGCGTAGTCGACCGCGTCGAGGCCGGTCGGCTTGCGCCCGCCATGGGTGAAGATCTCCCAGCGCGCCGGCTCGCCCGGCTTCGACACCTTCTTGGCGTCGATGGCGACCACGATGCACTGGTCGCCGAACTTCTCCGCCGCCTCCTTGACGAAGGCGCGGCGCGCGACCGCCGCGGTGTTGATCGAGACCTTGTCGGCGCCGCAGGCCAGCAGCTTGCGGATGTCCTCGACCGTGCGCACGCCGCCGCCGACGGTGAGCGGCATGAAGCAGGCTTCCGCCGTGCGCGTGACCACGTCGTAGATGGTGTCGCGGTTCTCGTGGCTGGCGGTGATGTCGAGGAAGCAGAGCTCGTCGGCGCCGGCCGCGTCATAGGCGATCGCCGCCTCCACCGGATCGCCGGCGTCGCGCAGATTGACGAAATTGACGCCCTTGACCACGCGGCCGTCTTTCACGTCGAGGCAGGGAATGACGCGGACCTTGAACATCAGCGCCGCCCTGCGTCGCGATGAGCTTCAAGCGCTTCCGCCGCGTCGAGCCGCCCGTCGTAGAGCGCGCGGCCGGCGATGGCGCCTGCGAGTTTCTTGGCGCGCGGCGCCAGCAGCGCCTTGATGTCGTCGATCGAGGCAAGCCCGCCCGACGCGATCACCGGAATCGAAATCGCCTCGGCCAGCGCGATGGTGGCGTCGAGATTGAGGCCCTTGAGCATGCCGTCGCGCGCGATGTCGGTGTAGACGATCGCCGCGACGCCGGCGTCCTCGAAGCGGCGCGCGATGTCGAGCACCGACAGTTCGGACGTCTCCGCCCAGCCTTCCACCGCCACCTTGCCGTCGCGCGCGTCGAGCCCGACCGCGACCTGGCCCGGATAATCGCGCGCCGCCTGCTTCACGAACGGCGGATCGCGCACCGCCGCGGTGCCGATGATGACGCGGGTGACGCCCTTGTCGAGCCAGGCTTCGACCGTCGCGGTGTTGCGGATGCCGCCGCCGAGCTGCACCGGAATTTTCACGTCTTTCAAGAATGCGCTCGACCGCCGCGGCGTTCATCGGCTTGCCGGCGAAGGCGCCGTCGAGATCGACGATGTGCAGATATTCGAAGCCTTGCGTCTCGAAGGCGCGCGCCTGCGCCGCCGGATCGCGGTTGAACACGGTCGCGCGCGCCATGTCGCCCTGCTCCAGCCGCACGGCGAGGCCTTCCTTCAGATCGATGGCGGGGAACAGGATCACGTTGCATCGGCTCTCGTCATTCCGGGACCTCGCGCAGCGAGGCTGCAATCCGGAATCCAAACCCATTCTGACGCATCGATTCCGGTTCGCAGCTTCGCTCGCGCCCAATACATCTGCGTTTCATCACGGCGTCCACTTCAAAAAATTGGCGATCAGCTGCAAGCCCAGCCGCTGGCTCTTCTCCGGGTGGAACTGCGTGCCGACCATGTTGTCGCGCCCGACGATGGCGGTGAGCGGGCCGCCATAGTCGGCCTGCGCCACCAGATCGGCGCGTTGCGCGGTTTTCAGCTCATAGGAGTGCACGAAATAGGCGTGCAGCCCGTCCGGCCCGAGCGGGATGTCCGTCGAGCAGCGGGTGCGGCTGCAGCATGTTGAGCGTGTTCCAGCCCATGTGCGGGATTTTCAGCGCCGGATCGGACGGCGCGATGCGGTCGACCTCGCCGGCGATCCAGCCGAGGCCCGGCGTCACCTGGTATTCGCGCCCGCGCTCGGCCATCAATTGCATGCCGACGCAGATGCCGAAGAACGGCCGGCCCTTCTTGCGCACCGCGCTGTTCGAGCGCCTCGATCATGCCCGGGAATGTCGTCGAGCCCGCGCCGGCAATCGGCGAAGGCGCCGACGCCCGGCAGCACCACGCGATCGGCGCGCGCGACCTTGTCGGGATCGCTGGTGACCACGATCGGCATCGTGCGCGCCGCTCTCGCGCGCGGCGCGCTCGAAGGCTTTGGCCGCCGAGTGCAGATTGCCGGAGCCGTAATCGACGATGGCGACGCTCATCGCGAGCCTCCCGGCTCGGGAAACAGGCCGATCACGTCCGGGCTGCGCCGGCCGCGCGCATCGGCGTAGCGCTTGGCGCCGCCTGCGGCAGCGGCGGCGGCGCGCCCGCGCGCTTGACCCATTCGGCAAAGAAGCGCCGCTCGGCGGTTTCGCGGTCCTCGCCGACGACAAAGCCGAGCGTGCTCCAGCGCCGCCGCGCCAGCGTCCAGCGCCAGATCGTCGCCGCCTCGAAGCCGACCAGCAGCGCGACGATGAGGCCGGCGAGGAATTTCACCGTGCCGGAGGCGCCGAGCAGCGTGAGCCCGACCGTGACCGCGCCATTGCCGATAATGTAGAGCAGCAGCGCCAGCCACAGCCGGTGCAGCAGCAGCCACAGCGGCGCCAGCAGGAACGCCCAGAAATAAAATCCGTCGCGCACGAACACGAAGCGCTCGGGATCGGCGGCGCTCCGGTTCTTGCGCGGCGGCGGTGCGTGCACGGTGAAAGTGGGCATTGCTGTTTCGGCCGCAGGCCGTCCTACTCAGATTGTCATGCCCGCGAAAGCGGGCATCCAGTAATCACGGAATCCGCGTGTTACGGAAAGACCGGGGTTACTGGGTCCCCGCCTGCGCGGGGACGACAGACAAAGACTACCCGCCGAGCGAGCCCTTGGTCGACGGCACTTCGTCCTTGGCGCGCGGATCGATCGCCACCGCCGCGCGCAGCGCCCGCGCCAGGCCCTTGAAGCAGGACTCGGCGATATGGTGGTCGTTGCGTCCCGTACAACGTCTCGACGTGCAGCGTGATGCCGGAATTCATGGCGAAGGCCTGGAACCATTCCTGCACCAGTTCGGTGTCGAACTGTGCCGACCTTGTCGCGCACGAACTCGGCCTTGAACACCAGAAACGGCCGGCCGGAAATGTCGAGCGCGACCCGCGTCAGCGCCTCGTCCATCGGCACGTGCACGTCGGCATAGCGGGTGATGCCCTTCATGTCGCCGAGCGCCTGCTTCACCGCCTGGCCGAGCGCGATGCCGACGTCCTCGGTGGTGTGGTGGTGGTCGATGTGCAGGTCGCCTTTGGCCTTGACCGTGATGTCGATGCGCGAATGCCGCGCCAGCAGGTCGAGCATGTGGTCGAGGAAGCCGATGCCGGTCGCGACCGCGCAGCGGCCGGCGCCGTCGAGATCGACGGCGACCTCGACGTCGGTCTCCTTGGTCTTGCGCTTCACGCTGCCTTTGCGCATGGAAATGCCCTTAATTCGCGCGCCTTTTATCAGGGGTTGACGGGATTCGCCACCGTGCGCTCCCTCTCCCCGCTTGCGGGGAGAGGGTCGGGGTGAGGGGACGTTTCGGCTGCCTCGAGCCTGTCGATAGGCCCCCTCACCCGACTTCCTCGCTTTCGCTCGGAAGCCGACCTCTCCCCCATGCGGGGAGAGGTTAAAGAAGCGCCCTTTGCATCGTCCGCCGGCTATCCCTACATGTGCTGGCACCGCGGGGGTTCTGCGTCATGTCATCCACCGAAATGCCGACAAGTCCTCTTTGGCACGGCACCACCATCCTCACCGTCCGCAAGGGCGGCTCGGTCGTCATCGGCGGCGACGGCCAGGTCTCGATCGGCCAGACCATCGTCAAATCCAACGCCAAGAAGGTGCGCCGGCTGGGCAAAGGCGACGTGATCGGCGGCTTCGCCGGCGCCACCGCCGACGCCTTCACGCTGTTCGAGCGGCTGGAGGCCAAGCTCGAGCAATATCCCGGGCAGCTGCTGCGCGCCGCGGTCGAGCTCGCCAAGGATTGGCGCACCGACCGCTATCTGCGCCGCCTGGAAGCCATGATGATCGTCGCCGACGCGCAGGTCTCGCTGGTCTTGACCGGCACCGGCGACGTGCTGGAGCCGGAGGCGGGCGTCGCCGGCATCGGCTCCGGCGGCAATTACGCGCTCGCCGCCGCGCGCGCGCTGCTCGACGGGCCGCTCGACGCCGAGGCGGTGGTGAAGAAGTCGCTCGACATCGCCGCCGAGATTTGCGTCTACACCAACCGCAACGTCACCATCGAGCAGCTCAAGACGTGACCGCGCCCGCGCGCTCCCCGCTGCGGACCTGCGCGCTGATCGCCGCCGGCGTGCTGGCCGTGCAGGCGACCGTGCTGCTCGCCATGGGGCGCGTGCCGATCTGCGCCTGCGGCACCGTCAAATTGTGGTGGGGCGTGGTGCAGAGCGACGAGAACTCCCAGCATCTGCTCGACTGGTATTCGTTCTCGCACGTCATCCACGGATTCATCTTTTACGGCCTGACCTGGCTGGCGCTGCCGCGCGCCTCGATCGTGGCGCGCTTTGCGCTTGCCGCGACCGTCGAAGGCGCCTGGGAGATCCTGGAGAACACGCCGTTCATCATCGAGCGCTACCGCGCCGGCACCATCTCGCTGCAATACTACGGCGACAGCGTGGTCAACTCGCTGACCGACACGCTCTGCATGATCGCGGGCTTTGCGCTGGCGCGCCGGCTCCCTATATCGGTCGTGGCCGGCCTCGCCGTGGCCATGGAGCTGATCGTAGGCGCCGTCATCCACGACAACCTGACGCTGAACATCCTGATGCTGGTGCATCCGCTCGACGCCGTGCGCGCCTGGCAGGCGGGCGGCTGAAACGCTAGGTAAAGTGCTGTCATGACCGACTTCTCGCCCCGCGAAATCGTCTCCGAACTCGACCGCTTCATCGTCGGCCAGCACGACGCCAAGCGTGCCGTCGCCATCGCGCTGCGCAACCGCTGGCGGCGCTTGCAGCTCGACGACAAATTGCGCGAGGAAGTGCTGCCCAAAAACATCCTGATGATCGGCCCGACCGGCGTCGGCAAGACCGAGATTTCGCGCCGGCTGGCCCGGCTCGCGGGCGCGCCCTTCCTCAAGGTGGAGGCCACCAAGTTCACCGAGGTCGGCTATGTCGGCCGCGACGTCGAGCAGATCGTGCGCGACCTGGTCGAGATCGCCATCGCGCTCACGCGCGAAAGAAAGAGAAAAGACGTGCAGACCCGCGCCGAGCAGTCGGCCGAGGAGCGCGTGCTGGACGCGCTGGTCGGGCCCGGTTCGAGCCCGGCCACGCGCGAGAGCTTCCGCAAGCGGTTGCGCGCCGGCGAGCTCAACGACAAGGAGATCGAGATCGAGGTGCAGTCCGGTTCCTCCGGCATGCCGCTGTTCGACATTCCCGGCATGCCGGGCGCGCAGATGGGCGCCATCAATATCGGCGACATTTTCGGCAAGCTCGGCGGCGGCCGCACCAAGACGCGGCGCGTCAACGTGCACGAATCCCATGACATCCTGGTGAACGAGGAATCCGACAAGCTGCTCGACACCGAGCAATTGACGCAAGAAGCGATCCGCGCCGTCGAGCAGAACGGCATCGTATTCCTGGACGAGATCGACAAGATCGCCGGGCGCGAGGGCCTGCGCGGCGCCGACGTGTCGCGCGAGGGCGTGCAGCGCGATCTGCTGCCGCTGATCGAAGGCACCACGGTCGCCACCAAGCACGGGCCGGTCAAGACCGACCATATTCTGTTCATCGCTTCCGGCGCGTTTCATATCTCCAAGCCGTCCGACCTGCTGCCGGAATTGCAGGGCCGGTTGCCGATCCGCGTCGAGCTCAAGGCGCTGACGCGCGACGACTTCCGGCGCATTCTCACCGAGCCGGAGGCTTCGCTCATCAAGCAATACGTCGCGCTGATGAAGACCGAAGGCGTCACGCTCGAGTTCAGCGAGGACGCCATCGACGCCATCGCCGACATCGCCGTGTCGGTGAATTCGGCGATCGAGAACATCGGCGCCCGCCGCCTGCAAACCGTGATGGAGCGCGTGCTCGACGAGATCTCTTTTGCCGCGCCCGACCGCGGCGGCGAAACGGTCAAGGTCGACGCCGCCTACGTGCAACAGCACATCGGCGACTTGGCGAAGAACGCCGATCTGAGCCGTTTCATTTTGTGAATTTTTCCACCGGCTTTTTTGGCGACGTCGCCGCGCGCTTTGTCGGCGATTTCGCTAACTACTTGATTTTGAAGGCTTACATCGAGATACAGCCCTGAATTGCAAAAGAACAAACAGTGGACAAAAACGTGCGGCTGACAATAATCGACGCCTGAGGAGCGCGTTGTCATGGCCGCGTCTAACCGGGGTCGCCTAAAGACGGGGGGCGACCTGAGCCCGGGCGAACACCTTCGGCGGGAGATCGAGCGGCTCGACCTCGATCAGGTCGCGGTAAGCAAGGCGACGCGGGTCTCACGGCAGACCATCAACAACATCGTCAATGACCGCCAGCCGATCTCGCGCGCCATGTCCGCAAAGCTCGGGCGCTTGATGGGCCATAGTTCGGATTATTGGCTGCGCAAATCGTATCCGCGCCAGAGCGGCAACCGCGACCAGGCCGCATCGTCGTTCGCCCGGAAAAGCGGCGTGCTGGTCAATCACCAGATCGTTCGGGCGGTGAAAGATGGCGTCCTCGGTATTGAGCCCTTTACTGCGGCGAACGTCCGCATGGCGGCAATCGATCTCACGCTCGGCGACGCGGTGCTCACCAGCGACGGGGAAACCGCCAATGTCGGCGGCCGGAAGGCCTTTTTCCTCAAGCCGGGCCGCGCCGTGCAAGCAAGGACAAGAGAGCGGATCGGTTTTCCGAATGACTATGTCGGCCGCGTCGGCGTGATGCATCGCATGGGCAGCTTCGGCATCATCGCCTCACTCGGCTTTCAGATCGAACCGGGATTCGACGGCCACGTGCACTTCTGCATGTTCAATGCCGGCGGCGCGCCGTTCCGGCTACGCGGCGGAGAGCCGGTGCTGCGTCTCGAAATTACCGCGCTGAGCGCGCGCCCCGTGCCGGCGAGCGGCTGACAACCTCATACAATCGATGATTGCACGCGTGATGCGATGGTGCCTGTAAAACATGGTATAAAAAAATGTTGACAGATACGCCTCCATTTTTGCTATCGTTCAGGTTGTATCGATCTCCTGCGAAAATAGGCCGGGGGGACTAAAATGAATGCGCAATCGAGGAAAGCGGAGGCATGGCGGGCCGCGGTCGTCAGCGATGTCTTTGAGCTGTGGATCGGCATCTCGCGCCTAATGGCGCGGGTCAGCGAGCCGAGGCCCGCACGACGGCAACCGGCTGAAGCGAGGAGGCGCTCACCAGGCTAGGCGCCGCGACACCGACCGGCGCGCGGCACGGCGTGAACGCCAGACGCTCTAGCGCTTCTTATTCGGGCCATTCTTGGGCGCAGGCTCGGTCACGGCCACGGCGTCGGAGGCCGGGAAGGTTTCCTCCAGCCCCTCCTCCAGCTTGCGCTCGCGCCGTTCCTTGTCGGTTTCGGGTTTCGCGGGTTTGCGGGACTTCCGCTTTGCAGACATCGCGCGTCTCCTCGCCGGCCAACTTTTACTCGCGCGAGCGGCGCACCCGCACATAGAGCGCGCCCTCGCCGCCATGGGCGACATGGGCCTGTTCGAAGCCGATCACAAGGGCGCGAAACTCCGGCAACCGCAGCCAATGCGGGACCTGGCGGCGCAACACGCCGCGCTCGCCCTCCTCGCCGCGCGCGCCCTTGCCGGTGATCACCAGCACCAGCCTTGCGCCGCGTCCGCCCGCCTGCCGCAGAAAACGCAGCAGCGCGGCATGCGCCTCGCTTTGCGTCAGCCCGTGCAGATCGAGCCGGCCGTCGATGTCCTCTTTGCCGCGGGCGACGCGCGAACGCATGCGGCGGCCGAGCGGCGACAGCGGCGGCGGCGTGGGCGCCTGCGCGGGCGGCCGCGCAAGCGGCGCCGTTGCGGGTTTCGACGCCGCCGGCCGCACGGCCTCAACCGCGTCTTCGTCCGGCGCGGCCGCGTCCGCGCGCATGGGCGCGATCGAGCGCGTCACCGCCGACCACAGCACGCGCTCGTCCGGCGAAAGCCCGCGCCGCTTCATCGTTTCACCGTCACGGCGGTGGGCGCCGCCTGCGGCACCAGCACCACGAAGGTGCCGTACTGCTTGATGCGGCCGGCGATGTGGCCGATGGCCTCGCCGGTGCCGAAGAAGATGTCGGCGCGCGCGGCGCCGATGATGGCGGTGCCGGTGTCCTGCGCCACCATCAGGTGGCGGAACGCGGTCACCGGTTGCTCGCTCTCGATCGGCAGCGCGGCGTCGATCCAGATCGGCGTGCCGTAGACATGGATGTTGCGGTCGACGGCGACCGAACGCCCCGCCGTCAGCGGCACGCCTTGCGCGCCGATCGACGACTCGTGCGGCGCCAATTTGCTCTCGCGGAAGAACACGAAGGCGCGGTTCTTGCGCCTGAGCTCGACCGCCTCGCGCGGATTGGCCTCCATCCATTCGCGGATGCGGTCCATGCTCATCTCTTCGCGCGTGATGGCGCCGCGCTCGATCAGGAATTTGCCGACCGCGGTATAGGGAAAGCCGTTGGTCGCCACGTAATTGAGCCGCAGCAAAGTGCCGTCGGTCAGCTTCACGCGGGTCGAGCCTTGGATTTGCGCAAAGAACGCGTCGACCGGGTTCTTCACCCAGCAGATTTCCAGGCCCTGGCCGGCGAGCGCGCCGTTCTCGATCTGGGTGCGGTCGTAGTACGGCGTCCCGCCCTTGCGCACGAACTTGCCGTTGCCGGCGCTCACCAAGTCGGCCGGCTTGCCATAAAGCGGCACGGGGTACTCGGGGCTGCGCACGCGCGAGCCTTCGATCTCGGTCTCGTAGTAGCCGGTGAAGAAGCCGCCGGGCTCGCCCGCGGGCGTCACCCGCATCGGCTTGAAATTGCTTTCGAAGAAGGCGCGCGCGGCCGCCGTATCGAGCGCGCCGGCCGCCGCGCTCTTTGGCACACTTTATAGAGCGCGCCATAGACCGGCCGCGCAGCGCGCAAGGCCTCGGTGGCGTTAAGGATGGCGCCGCAGCTTTTGCGGAAGGCGCCGAAGGCGGCCGCCTGGTCGTCCTCGTTCCAGCCGGTCAAGGCATCGAAGCCGATCGGCTCGCTCGTCGCGTTGGGAAATTTCATCACGACATCGTGCGCCGCGAGCGGGCCGCCGGCGGCCGCAATCAGCCAGAGCGTCAGGCCGACACGCGCGCACGCGCGCAACCGCGATGGCGCCATGCGTTCATTGCCCGGCTTCGGTGGCGACCAGCTTCCAGTTCGGGTCGCGTGCGGAGACATCGCGCGCGAAGGTCCAGACGTCGGTGACGTCGCTGACCTTCTCGGCGTTGCCGTCGACGACGTTGCCTTCTTTGTTGCGCGTCGCGGAGATGAGCTGCGAGACGAAGCGCACCGTCACCTGCGCGGTGCGCCCGCGCATCTCGACGGCGGCGATATCGGCCTTGTCGAGCGAGACGAAACGGGTCTCCACCGTTTCGCCGCGCTTCTCGCGCGCCTCGATCGCGGCCTCGAAGCCGTCATAGACTTCGCGCGACAACAGATCCTTGAGCATGCGGCGATCGCCCTGCGCGTAGGCGTTGACGATCATCTCGTAGGCGGCGCGCGCGCCGGCGATGAAATGCTGGGCGTCGAATTGCGGATCGGCGGCGGCGACGGCGTCGAGACCGGCCGCGACCGCGGAGCCCGGCGCCGCCAGGTCCTTCCAGCGCTCGCCGGCGCTCGGCGGCTCGGACGGCACTTTCGGCGGGGCGGTCTCCGAGGCGCGATTGGGCAGCGCGACGACATTGTCGGTGGCCGGACGCACCGGCTCGCGCGCGGAATAGGGATCGTAAGGCGGCCGCTCGCGCCCGGTGCGCTGGCCGAGCACGCTGCGCAGGCGCAGGAAGATGAACACTGCCAGCGCCAGGAAGATGATGGTGTAGATATCAAACACGTCGCGCATGCCCTCGGCGGCCATCATGGCGGATCGGCGGTCGGCCCGGCGGCGGGCTGACCGCCATGGCGAGCGCGGCCACCACACCTATGTAAGCTGGCGACGCCACCGTTCCATAGGGTTTGCGCCGGATTCGGCGCATTTCGGGCTCAGGCAAGAACATTAGACGATCAGCGCCCCTAACGCCAACGTGGCTACAGCGGATAAAACACCGATGAATGTGGCAAAATGGCTGCTTTACGCTCTGCTAATGCTGCCGCTGGCCGAATTGGCGGCCTTCATCGCGGTGGCGGCGGCGGTCGGCTTCCTCTGGGCGGTGGCGCTGCTGGCGGCGGGATCGTTCGCCGGTGCGCTGATCTTGCGCCATGCCGGCGGCAATCATATCGCCCGTATGCGCGTGGTTTTGGGCGACAACCGCTTGACCGCCTTGCAGGCGGACGGCGCCGGGACGGCCACCCTTATCGCCGGATTTCTCCTGTTAATTCCAGGGTTTATTACCGATGTGCTGGCGCTTTTGCTGCTCATTGCCCCGCTGCGCCGGGCGGCCGGCAAGGCGCTGCGCGGCGCCGCGGCCCCGCGCGACGGCGTGGTCGATCTCCCGCCCGAGCAGTGGCACCAGATTCCGGACCCGTCGCTGCCCCGGCCCGAGCGCGAACGCTGAGCGGTCCGCCGCATTTGCCGCATCCTTGTGAGCTTAAAGACCCCATGCTAGCCACGCGCCGCGCAAGGGAGATTTCATGACGACGACCAATGGCGGCCAGGCCGACCCGCAGGCGCAGCCGCAGCTCAATGTGGTGGCGCAGTACATCAAGGACTTCTCGTTCGAGAACCCGAACGCGCCGCAATCGCTGAGCCTCGCCCAGCAGCCGCAGATCAATATTCAGATCAATGTCAACGCCCGCCCGGTGTCCGACACCGACGTCGAGGTCGCGCTCAAGCTCGAAGGCAAGGCGGAGGCCAACAACAGCCTGATGTTCCGCTTCGAGCTGGATTATGCCGGCATATTCCGCATCAAGAACGTGCCGCAGGACAGCATGAACGCCGTCGTCCTGATCGAATGCCCGCGGCTGTTGTTTCCGTTCGCGCGCGAGATCGTCGCGACCACCGTGCGCAATGGCGGCTTCCCGCCGCTGCTGCTCGATCCGGTGGATTTCGTCGCGCTCTATCGCCAGCGCATGGCGGAGCTGCAACCGGCCAACGCGCCGACGGCTTGATCAGCCGCTGGCGGCGCGGAATTTCTGCCAGAGCGCGTTCTCGCCCAGGCGTGGCCACGAAATCGGCGTGCGCGGCGCGGTCCGCCTCCGTGATGCGCGGCATCAGCGGCTGCGGGCGCTCGCGCAGCACGATTGCGCCGGCGCGGCCATCGTTGCCGCGCGCGATGGTCTCGGCCAGCCCCAGTTGCGCCTGGCGCGCGCCGATCAATTCGACATAGACCTCGGCCAGGATCTCGGCGTCGAGCAGCGCGCCGTGCTTGGTGCGGCGCGAATTGTCGATGCCATAACGCCCGCACAGCGCGTCCAGGCTGTAGGGCCCGGCCGAATGCTTGCGCCGCGCCAGCATCAGCGTGTCGATCAGCCGCTCGCGCGCGATCAGCGCGCGCTCGATGCGCTTGAGCTCGGCGCAGAGGAAGCCGTGGTCGAAGCTCGCATTGTGGATCACCAGCGGCGCGTCATCGCCGATGAAGGCGAGGAAGTCGTCGACGATATCGATAAAGCACGGCTGGTTTCTGCAGGAACTCGGAGGTCAGGCCGTGGATGGCGGACGCTTCCGCCGGCACGTCGCGTTCCGGATTGAGATAGACGTGGAACGTGGCGCCGGTCGGAATGCGGTTGAGCAGCTCGACGCAGCCGAGTTCGACCAGGCGGTGGCCCTGGTTCGGATCAAGCCCGGTGGTTTCGGTATCGAGAACGATCTCGCGCATGGCGTTCGAATCAATTCCGTTTCGGCGGCATCTTAGCCACCTGCGCGAGAATTTCACGCACTTGCTGGCGCGCCGCCTCAAAACCTTGCCCGCTATCCACGATGAAATCGGCCCGCGCGCGCTTTTCCGCGTCGGGCATCTGCTTGGCGGTGAGCGCGGCGAGTTTCTCCTCGCTCATGCCCGGGCGCTCGAACACGCGGGCGCGCTGCATCTCGGCCGGCGCGGTCACCACCACGACCGCGTCGCAGCGCGCCTCGCCGCCGGTTTCGTACAGCAGCGGGATGTCGAGCACCGCCACGGCGGCGCCGCTGCGCGCGGCCTCGGCCAAAAAGCGCTCGCGCGCCGCCGCCACCAACGGATGCACGATCGCCTCGAGCTTTTTCAGCGCGGCCGGATCGCCGAGCACGCGCTCGCCGAGCTTGGCGCGATCGACTTTGCCGCCGCGGGTGGTGCCCGGAAACGCCGCCTCGATCGGCGCCGCCGCCTCGCCCTCGTAGAGCCGGTGCACCACGGCGTCGGCGTCGTGCACGGGCACGCCCTCCTCGGCGAAGAACTTCGCCGTGGTCGACTTTCCCATGCCGAGCGAGCCGGTCAGTCCGAGGATAAACATATCTCAGGTCAACATCGGTTTGCTGTCGTCACCGGGCTCGTCCCGGTGACCCCGCTTAGGAGAGCACAGCCGCGCCCACCTAAGCGAGATGGCCGGGACAAGCCCGGCCATGACAGAATCAGCCAGCAATAAAGCCGTTTTCGCGCAGGTAGGCGAGCAGCGGCAGCAGCGGCAGGCCGAGGACGGTGAAATAGTCGCCTTCCACCCGCTCGAACAAATGGATGCCGATGCCCTCGAGCTGGTAGCCGCCGACGCTGGCGAGCGCCGCGTCGCCCATCATGTCGAGATAATCCTCGAGAAACGCGTCGGAGAAATCGCGCATGGTCAGGCGCGCGGTGCCGACATGGGCAAACAAGGTTTCGCCGTCGCGCACCAGCGCCAGCGCGGAATGCAGTTCATGGGTGCGACCGCGCAAGGCCTGCAGCTGCTCGACCGCGGCGCCGCGGTCGGCCGGCTTGGAAAAGCGCCGGTTGCCGCGCGCCAGCGTCTGGTCGGCGCCGAGCACCAGCCGGCCCGGCAGCGTGGCCGCCACCGCGCCGGCTTTGGCGCGCGCCAGATGGCGCGCGGCCGCGGCGGCGTCGGGCGCGCCGATTTTCGCCTCCTCGGCGCGCTCGTCGATCTGCGCCGGGCGGATCTCGAAGCGCAGCCCGGCGGCCGCCAGAATCTTGCCGCGCACGTCGCTGCGCGAGGCCAGCACCAGCGGTTGATCGGCGAGCCAGAGCGCCATGGCTCACGCTCACCGGCGCGCGGCGGCGCTCGCTCAGCAGCGCGCATCACCGCCGCGGCGGTTTCCTCGATCGAGCGGCGCGTCACGTCGATGATCGGCCAGCTGTGCTTGGCGCAGAGCCGGCGCGAAAACGCCACCTCCTCCGCCACCGCCGCCTTGTCGATATATTGGTCGTCGTCGCGGTGGGCTTTCAGCCCCAACAGCCGGTTCTCGCGGATCTGCACGATGCGCTCGGGGCTGGCATAGAGCCCGACCACCAGCGGGCGGGTGAGCGCCTCGACCTGCGGCGCCAACGGCACGCCCGGCACCAGCGGAACATTTCCGGTCTTGACGCCGCGATTGGCGAGATAGATCGAGGTCGGCGTCTTCGAGGTGCGCGACACCCCGACCAGCACCACGTCGGCCTCCTCCAGGCCTTCGACGTGCTGGCCGTCGTCATGCATCATCGTGTAGTTGAGCGCGTCGATGCGCTGGAAATATTCGGCATTGAGCACGTGCTGGGCGCCGACGCGGTGGATGGTCTCGGCGCCGAGATAGGACTGGAACAGGCGCAGCACCGGCCCCAGGACCGACATGCAGGGCAGGCCGAGTTCGCGGCATTTGCTTTCCAGCAGCTGGATCAGGTCTTCTTCCAGCAGCGTGTAGAGCACCAGCCCCGGCGACTCGGAGATTTCCGCCAGCACCCGGTCGAGCTGCTTCTTGGAGCGCACCATCGGATAAAGATGCTCGACCGGCGCCACATTGGCGTATTGCGCGGCGGCCGCGCGCGCGACCGTGATCAGCGTTTCGCCGGTCGCGTCCGACACCAGATGCAGATGGAAATAAGCCGGTATTGGCCATGGATGAACAGTGGGACACGCTGTGAATTGCATGGGGAGGAGGCCACGGCTTTCCGCCTGGCGCAAGGGAGCCGGTCGATTTCGAACGCCACAATCCATCCACATTGCTGCGGCGCGGGACGCCGATGAGCGTGCGAATCGGAAAATGCCGTCGGCATGTGGACGGCGGCTTGGGGATGACGCGGGAAAAGCCCGTGAAATCGCGATAAAACGCCGCTTCCGCTGTGGACGTTTTCAAGCCGCACAACGTCCGATTCTGAATTGAGTACCGGCCAGCCGGTGGACAGGGTGTGAGCCGAAAGGCATGAGTCCAATCAACGGCCTAATAAACTACAACAGAGAGTCTTAAAAGAGTTTGTGATGGAAGAAAGCCTGAGAACCAGAGCGACCGGGGATAAAGCCTGTATTGCGCGTGCTGGGCGGCGCGCATGAAGCCGTGCCGCCGGTCTGGATGATGCGGCAGGCCGGACGCTATCTGCCGGAATACCGGGCGCTGCGCGAGAAGGCGGGCGGCTTTCTCGATCTGTGTTTCATCGCCGGAACTTGCCGCCGAGGTGACGTTGCAGCCGGTGCGGCGCTTCGGCTTCGATGCGGCGATATTGTTTTCCGACATTCTGGTGGTGCCGCACGCGCTCGGGCGCAAGGTCTGGTTCGTCGAGGGCGAAGGGCCGCGGCTCGAGCCGCTGGCCGACGCGAAGGCGCTGATAGCGGTGCGCGGCGACGTCGATACGCAAGATCCTGGCGCCGATCTATGAAACCGTGCGGCGGGTTAAATCTGAGCTTGAAGGCCGAAACGACGTTGATCGGCTTTTGCGGCGCGCCGTGGACGGTCGCGACCTACATGGTGGCCGGCCACGGCACGCCGGATCAGGCGCCGGCGAAAAACCTGGCGGCGCAGGAACCGGAGGCATTCCAGCATCTGATCGATTGTCTGGTCGATGCCTCGGTCGATTATCTGTCGCGCAGCTCGATGCCGGCGTCGATGCGGTGCAGATTTTCGACACCTGGGCGGGATCGCTGCCGCCGGACGAATTCGAGCGCTGGTGCGTGCAGCCGACCAAGCGGCTGGTGGCGAAACTGCGCGCCAAAAAGCCGGGCGCCAAAGTCATCGGTTTTCCGCGCGGCGCCGGCAAGAATATCCCGCGCTATGTGGACGGAGACCGGCGTCGATGCGGTCGGCCTCGAAAGCGAGATCGACCGCGATTTCGCGCGCGAGGAAATCCAGCGCGCGTGCCGGTGCAGGGCAATCTCGATCCGCTGATGCTGCTCGCCGGCGGCGACGGCGCTCGACCGCGAGGTCGACGACGTCCTCGCCAAGCTCGGCCGGCGGCCCGCTGATCTTCAATCTCGGCCACGGCATCCTGCCGGAGACGCCGATCGCGCATGTCGAGCGGATGCTCAAGCGGGTGCGAGGGTGATCCGATTGCTCATGCACTCGATCTTGGCCATGGTTCGAGACGCGCAGCTTTCGCTGCGCTCCTCACCATGGGGCCGCAATGTTCTGACCTCATCCTGAGGAGCGGTCCGCAGGACCGCGTCTCGAAGGATGGCCGCAAAGGGACCGACTGTGTACCTCTGGCTCAAAGCCTTCCACATCATCGCGGTCATCGCCTGGATGGCCGGGATGCTCTATCTGCCGCGGCTGTTCGTCTATCACTGCGACGCCGAGCCGGGCTCGGAGCAGTCCGAAACCTTCAAGGTGATGGAGCGCCGGCTGCTCAGGGCCATCATCAATCCGGCGATGATCGCGACCTGGCTGCTCGGCCTTGGCTGGTCTGGCTGATGGGCAAGGACGCGTTTCTGCGGCGCGGCTGGCTGCACGTCAAGATTCGTCCTGGTGCTGGCTGCATGACCGTGCTGCACGGCATGCTGGCCCGCTACGGCAAGCGATTTCGCCGCCGACCGGAACCGCGCATACCGCAGAAATTCTATCGTATTATCAATGAGATACCGACCGTGCTGCTGATCGCCATCGTGATTTTGGTGGTGGTCAAGCCGTTCTAGATTAACCGCGAATTTCGCACAGACCGGCCGCGGCCCTTGCGCGTAAGGCCGGCTCCGCCTATGTTTAGCGCATCCCACCGAACGCAGGCGGATGTGAGTAGCGTTCCGGCTCCCCCGTATCGGGCCGGTCGCAGCATCGGGCCCCCGGGATGTCCTCCCAAAGCGCCCTTAATCCAGACCTGCGACCTACTGTCTACCCGTTCCGGCCGGCCTCCCAATTTTTTTGCGAATGCGCCGCCGGTTTCTTTCCACAGGACGAAACCCCCATGCGGGAAATGAAACTCCAAGACCTCAAGGCCAAGTCCCCGGCCGAACTGCTCGCCTTTGCCGAAGAGCACGAGGTCGAGAACGCCAGCACCATGCGCAAGCAGGAGCTGATGTTCGCGATCCTGAAGCAGCTCGCGACCCAGGAGATCGACATCATCGGCGAAGGCGTCGTCGAGGTGCTGTCCGACGGCTTCGGCTTCCTGCGCTCGCCGGAAGCGAACTACCTGCCCGGCCCCGACGACATCTACGTCTCGCCCAGCCAGATCCGCCGCTTCGGCCTGCGCACCGGCGACACCGTCGAAGGCCAGATCCGCTCGCCCAAGGAAGGCGAGCGCTACTTCGCGCTGCTCAAGGTCAACACGATCAATTTCGAGGACCCCGAGAAGGCGCGCCACAAGATCAACTTCGACAACCTGACGCCGCTCTATCCCGACGAGCGGCTGAAGATGGAACTCGACGATCCGACCAAGAAGGATCTGTCCGCGCGCGTCATCGACATCGTCGCGCCGATCGGCAAGGGCCAGCGCGCGCTGATCGTGTCGCCGCCGCGCACCGGCAAGACCGTGCTGCTGCAGAACATCGCGCACTCGATCACCGCCAACCATCCCGAGTGCTACCTGATCGTGCTGCTGATCGACGAGCGGCCGGAGGAAGTCACCGACATGCAGCGCTCGGTGAAGGGCGAGGTGATCTCCTCGACCTTCGACGAGCCGGCCTCGCGCCACGTGCAGGTCGCCGAAATGGTGATCGAGAAGGCCAAGCGCCTGGTCGAGCACAAGCGCGACGTGGTGATCCTGCTCGATTCGATCACCCGCCTCGGCCGCGCCTACAACACCGTGGTGCCGTCCTCCGGCAAGGTGCTGACCGGCGGCGTCGACGCCAACGCGCTGCAGCGGCCGAAGCGCTTCTTCGGCGCCGCGCGCAACATCGAGGAAGGCGGCTCGCTCACCATCATCGCCACCGCGCTGATCGACACCGGCAGCCGCATGGACGAAGTGATCTTCGAAGAGTTCAAGGGCACCGGCAACTCCGAAATCATCCTCGACCGCAAGGTGGCCGACAAGCGCACCTTCCCGGCGATCGACATCACGCGCTCCGGCACCCGCAAGGAAGAGCTGCTCACCGATCCGGCCGTGCTCAAGAAGATGTACGTGCTGCGCCGCATCCTCAATCCGATGGGCACCATGGACGCGATCGACTTCCTGCTCGACAAGCTGCGCAACACCAAGAGCAACGGCGAGTTCTTCGAGTCGATGAACACCTAAGGCGCAACGCACAGCCAAGACGTGGAAATGGCCGGGCCTGTCCCGGCCATTTTTGTTCTCGCGCCGCGGCGGCGGGCCGTCGCCCCCGTGACCTCGCCGCCGCGCCCGGTATAGACTTCCCGGCCATGGACCTTCCTCCGGAGAGGAAGGCGCGGGAGGGCGACATGGCCAGACGGATTTCACGCCGCGACGTTCTGAAAAGCAGCGCCGCGCTCGGCATCACCACGCTGTTTGCGTCGCCGCTCAAAGCCGCCGCGCCGCCGCCGGCCGAGGTGACGCCGGCGCTGCTCGCGGCCGCGCGCAAGGAAGGCAAGGCCACCTTCTACACCGCGCTCGAGCTCGCGACCTCCGAGCGCCTGGCGCGCTCGTTCGAAGCCAAATATCCGGGCGTCGCCATCCGCGTCGAGCGCTCCGGCGCCGAGCGCGTCTACCAGCGCATCGGCCAGGAGCAGTCGAGCCGCGTCTATGCGGTCGACGTCGTCTGCAGCACCGACCCGTCGCATTTCCTCGACTGGACCGGCGCCGGCAAGGATTGGGTCGAGCCTTTCGTCACCGAGGACATGGCCAAGCACTTCCCGAAGGACCAGGTCGATCCGAACGGCATGCACGGCCAACTTGTGCGCCTGGCTCGAAGTGATCGGCTACAACACCAATCTGGTGAAGCCCGAGGACGCGCCGAAAAGCTACGCCGATCTGCTCGATCCGAAATGGCAGGGCAAGATCTGCAAGGGCCATCCCGGCTACAGCGGCGCGATCCTGACCAACACCTATCTGTGGGTGCGCGAGCTGGGCTGGCCGTTTCTCGAAAAGCTGGCCAAGCAGAAGGTGATGCAGCTGCAATCGGCCGCCGATCCGCCGAAGAAAATCGTCGATCGGCGAGCGCGCGGTGATGGCCGACGGCAACGATTACAGCCTCGACCTCGCCAAGCGCAAGAACCAGCCGGTGGCGGTCGTGCACGCCGCCGAAGGCTCGCCGGTGATCCCGGTGCCGTCGGGCATTTTCCGCAGCGCGCCCAATCCGAACGCCGCGCGGCTGTTCCAGCGCTATCTGTTCAGCGTCGAGGCGCAGCAGATCTTCATCGACGTGTTCGCGCACCGCTCGTTCCATGCGCTGGCGAAGGAGCTGCCGGGCCGCGCCGCCGCTGTCGAGCTTCAAGCTGCTGCAGGCCGATCCCAAGCTGGTGCTGGCGCAGAGCGAGGAGATCAAGACGCGCTACAGCAAGATTTTCGGCGTCTGACGCGTCAGCGGCGCATGGCCGCGACCGCGTCCGCGATCGCGCTCGGGTCGGTCACCGGCAGCGAGCAGGTCTCGCCGACGCAGACGAAGGCCGCGCTGCCCGGCGCGGCCTTGAGCTTCTCCTGCGCCGGATGCGACGCCGGCAGATCGGCGGCGAGTCGCGCGCGCAGCACGATGCGGTCGAGGAACGGCAGCTTCAGCGCGGCCTGCGCGAAGCGCTCGGCGTCCGCGCCCGTGACGACGATCTCGGCCGCGCGCAGCCGCAGGTCGAGCGCGTTGAGCAGCGCGACATGGCCGAACAGATTGCGCGACTGCGCCGCCAGGATGCCCTCGATCAGCCGGTCGGCTTGCTCGCGCCAGGCATCGATCGCCGGTGAGCACCGCAAGCCGCACCAGGTTCTGCGCGGCGACCGCGTTCGGATTGGGCGTGGCGTCGTCGGCGGTCGAATGCGGCCGCAGCAACAGGTCGTCGGCGTCGTCGGCGGTGAGGTAATAGCCGCCGGTGTCGGCGTCGGCGTAATGCGCGTCGAGCGCGCGCTGCCAGGCGAGCGCCTGGTCGAGAAAGCGCGCGCTCGCCGGTCGCCTCGTAGAGCGCCAGCGCGGCGCGGATCATGGCGGCGAAGTCGGAGGCCAGGCCCGGGAACAGCAGCTTGCCGTCGCGCCAGGAATGACCCAAGCCGGTCGCCGCGCGTCATGTCGGCGGCGATGAAATCGAAGGCGCGGCGCGCCATCGCGAGCCAGGACGGCTCGTCGAGATGACGCCGGCATTGACCAGCGCGGCGATCATCAGCCCGTTCCAGTCGGCCAGCACCTTGTCGTCGAGCCCGGGCCGGACGCGTTTGTCGCGCACTTCCAACAGCTTACCGCGCAACATGCGCCAGCCGCTGCGTCGAGTCCGGGCTCGCGCCGGCCGCCGTGCTGCGCGGTAAGCCATTGAGCCGATTGAGAATATTGTGGCCTTCGAAATTGCCGCCCGGCGCTCACGTCGTATTGCGCAGCAAAATCGGCGGCATCCGCGCCCAGCGCCGCTGTCGACCTCGGCCAGCGACCAGACGTAGAACTTGCCCTCCTCGCCTTCCGAATCGGCGTCGAGCGAGGCGGCGAAGGCGCCCTCCTTCGTGGTCATCTCGCGCTCGAGCCAGCCGACCGTCTCGCGCGCGCGCTCGGCGAACAGCGGGTTGCCGCTGCGCTGGAAGGCGAGCGCCAGCAGTTCCAGGAGCTGCGCGTTGTCGTAGAGCATCTTCTCGAAATGCGGCACCAGCCAGCGCTCGTCGACCGAATAGCGCGAGAAGCCGCCGCCGAGATGATCGTAGATGCCGCCTTCGCTCATGCGCTCGAGCGAATGCTCGACCGTCTCGAAGAAGCGCGCGTCGCCGCTGCGCATGCCGGCGCGCCACAGAAATTCCAACAGCGCCGGTTGCGGAAATTTCGGCGCGCCGCGCAGGCCGCCGTGCACGGGATCGAACATGTTGCCGAGCTGCTCGGCGGCGGCGTCGAGCTCCTTGACGCCGATCGTGACCTGGCCTGCCGGCCGCGCCTTCTCGGCCAGCCGCGCCAGCAGCGCCGCGCGGTTCTGCTCGATCTTGTCGGGCTCCTCGCGGAACAGCCGCGCCACCTCGCGCAGCACGTCGACGAAGGCCGGCCGGCCGAAGCGCGGCTCCTTCGGAAAATACGTGCCGCCCCACACCGGCTCGCCCTCCGGCGTCAGAAACATCGTCAGCGGCCAGCCGCCCTGCTCGCCCAGCAGATGCAGCGCGTTCATGTAGATCTGGTCGATGTCCGGCCGCTCCTCGCGATCGACTTTGATGTTGACGAACAGCTCGTTCATCACGCGCGCGGTCGCCTCGTCCTCGAACGACTCGTGCGCCATCACATGGCACCAGTGGCAGGCGGCGTAGCCGACCGAGAGCAGGATCGGTTTGTTGCCGGCTTTGGCTTCGGCCAGAGCGTCCGGCCCCCACGGCCGCCAGTCCACCGGATTGTGCGCGTGCTGCAGCAGATAGGGCGAGGTGGCGCCGGCGAGGCGGTTGCGGTGCGCCGGCTCAGGCGGAGAAGACATGGCGCGACACTAGCCGGATCGCGCCGCCGGTGAAATCCAAAGTTCTCAGGAGGCGCGCGTCCCACCTTGCGACATGCGTGGGCAACAGCCTCGCGTCACGGCAGGATGGCGAAAGCCCGCGCCGGGAAGCCCAATCCCTTGCGCACTTTGGGCCAGGTCACCACGATCAGCGCGCCCTTCGCCGGCACCTTGTCGAGATTGGCCATCACCTCGATTTGATAGTGCCCATGCTGCAGCAAATAAGTCTCCGACTCCATCTTGTCGGTGGTGTCGGTATCCATGGCTTCATGGCCGGTGGCGGTGACGCCGCGCTGCTCATAAAGAAATTTTATGGTCTCGAAAGCCCAGGCCGGGAACGGCGCGCGTTTGAAGCGCTCGGGGTTCGTATTCCAATCTTTATACATGTCGGTGCGCAGCGCGACGAAGGCGCCGCGCGGCACGCGCCCGTGTTTCTTCTCCCAGGCCTTGAGGTCGGCGACCGAGAAGGCGTGGTTCTCGTCCTTGGCGAGGATACGGCGTGTCGTCGAGCACGATCAGCGGCAGGATCATCTGCTTGAGCGGGATCTCGTCCATGGTGATGCCCTTGTCGTCGAAATGCGCCGGCGGATCGACATGCGTGCCGTACTGCCCGACGATTTCGTAGAACGTGGTGCGGAAGCCGTCCTCCTTGATGGTGTAGGGCCGCTTGGTCTTGGGATCGGCGGCGGCTGAAAACTTGGCCTGGCCGAAGCCCGCCCACACCGGCGTCGTTTGCATCGAAGCTGTGGGTGAGGTCGACGAACTGCTTGGACGCGATCACGCGGTAGGCGCGCGCGAGGTCGCCTTGCGCGCAAGCGGGCGCGGCAAGAACCACCAGCGCGAATGACACGGCGACGGCACAACGCAGATGCTTGCTCATGGAGCGTCTCCCCGTAGGCGGCGCGCGACCGTTCAGGCGAGATGGTATTTCTTCGCGCGCGCGGTGAATTCCGGATAGCCGATGAAGCGTTCGAACTCGGCGATCTGCCCGCGCACCGCCGGGATGTCGTCGGCGTTGCGCGTGCGCTGAAAGGTCTCGAGCGCGCTCTTGACGCCGTGATAGGCGGCGTAGAGCGAGAAGCCGTAATAAAGCACGACGTCGGCGCCGGCGCGCTCCTCCTCGGCGGCCGAGCGGCCGGGCGTGTCGACCGTCACGATCTTGCCGTGGATGCGGGCGCGGACTGGCGCGAGCGTCGCCGGGTCGAGCCCGGGCGCCATCACCAGGTCGGCGCCGGCGGCGCTGAAGGCGTTCAGGCGCCGCACCGCCTCCTCGACGTCGCGCAAGGCCCAGGCCGCGTCGGTGCGCGCGATGATCAGGAAGTTCGGGTCGCTGCGCGCGTCGCGCGCGGCCGCGATCTTCTGCACCATCTGCTCGCACGAAGCGAGCAGCTGCGGCACCGGGGCGTGCTTGCCGAATTCATGGTCCTCGATGTGGATGCCGCAGACGCCGGCCTGCTCGAAGCTGCGCACGGTGCGCCACAGATTGGCGGCGTTGCTCCAGCCATTCTCCGCGTCGGCCAGCACCGGAACATCGACCGCGTCGGCGATGCGTTTGGCGTAGGCCGCCATCTCCTCCATGGTGACGAGGCCGACGTCGGGCAGGCCGAAGCCGGCCGCCGCGGTGGCGTAGCTGCCGACATAGAGCGCGGGAAATCCGGCGCGCGCCGCCAGCATGGCGCTGACCGGGTCGTGCACGCCGGGCACGATCAGCGTCTTGCCGGTTGCGAGCAGCGCCTTGAAGGCTTTGCGTGCGTCTTCGGCTTTGCTCATGAAAGGCGTCCCGCGCTGGCGTCGCGCAAAGCATAGCCGCGCGCGTCAGCCGCGCAAACCGGCGGCCGCTAGCGCGGCAGAACGCAGGGAATCGCTTGCCGGCTGTGCCGGCGATAAATCCGGAAATCGGCATCGGTCGTTTGTATTACGCAAGTGGCAATAGCGTAAGACAATGTCCGGTGATGCCGGGCAAGCCGCGCTCAGCGGCGTGCGGCGAGGAAGCGCAGCAAGCCGTCGGCGACAATGCCGGTTTCGCTCGCGGTCGGGAAATGGCCGCTGGTCGGGCAGAGTACGACCGCCGGCTTTGCTGGGAAAGCCTGCGACAAACGGCGCCTCGGCGGCCGCCGGAAAACGCTTGCTCGCGCCGCCGCGGAATATCAGCACCGGGCAGCGCACCGCTTTCGCCTTGGCGAACAGGTCGTAGTCGCTGGCCGGCGATGCGGTGAACGCGCGCAAGCGGCGCAGGCGCGCCGGCGTGTAAGGAAAGCGCCAGGTGCCGGTCGCATCGTCGCGCAACATGATGTCGGCGACGAAGCGCTCGAGCGTGTCGCCGGGCCAGTCGCCCTCCTCCGTCTCGCGGAAATAACGAACCGCATCCTCGAGCGTCGCAAAGCTCTCCGGCAGGACGAGAGGTGGCGGCGCGGCCGTCGGCGATGCCGTTGGCAGGCGCACGACCGGGTCGACCAAGACCACTGCGGCGATTTTGTCGGCCGCGATGCGCGCTGCTTCCAGCGCGATCGAGCAGGCAAACGAGTGCCCCATGATCACAAAGCGCGGCGGCAAGAGGCGCTGCGCCAACGCGAGCGCGTCGGCGGCAAATTCGCTGCACAAGTCGCTGCCCGGGTCTTCGCTCAAGCCGAAACCGCGCTGGTCCGGACACAGCATGCGGATCGTCTTCGCGGTTTGCGCGAGCGCGATCCAGGCGCCGCTTTGGCTGAGCGAGCCGTGCAACGCCAGCACCGGCAAGGACGCCTCATCGCGCGGCCGCCAGTCGCGGTAATGCATGCGGAAGCCGTTGATGGTTTCGCTGCCGCTGCGCCAAAGCGTGTTGTTCATGTGCGTCACTCTAAGGAGCGAAAAACCGGTTGTCCCGCTTGCGTCCATAAGTTCGCCGGCGCCCGGCTACCCGATCAGGCCCAAAAATATCGCCAGCGCCTGGTTCAGCCGCCCGATGTCGCGGGCGTCGAGCTGGCCGATGCGGTAGCCGAGCTTGCTTTTTGGCGCGGTGAGAATCTTGTCGACCATGATGCGCGAGGGAAATGCCAGGCCGTTCGACGGGGTCGGTTCGATCGCGATGCGGAAGAGCGGCATATCGGTCGGGTCGCGCGTGAAGCCGCAAAACGTCACGGAGTCGAGATGGTCGAAATGCCGATGCTGGATGATGACGACCGGACGCGGCTTGCCGCCGTAGTCGGTCCCGCCCGCGCTCGTCCAAATCTCGCCGCGCGTCAATCGGCCCGCCAATCGGACATCGAGTCGACCCAGGCTTGGTCGGCCGCCGCGTAGCGGCTGTTATTCGCCAGCAGGCATTGCCGGCGCGCTTCCGCGGCGAACTTCGGCGCGCGCATGTCGGGCACCCACAGCGTGACCGGCCGCAGGCCCTGCGCGCGCAGGCGCACGCGGTGGGCGCGCACCTTTTCACGCGACGTCAACGGCTTTGCCTTGCGGGCCTTGCTCTTGCGCTGGTTCGGCTTCGATCGCATGGCGGCTGTCCCTGGTTACAGGTAACTTAATCTGTTTTGGCTTTACCGGCAAGCCGCGATTGGCTTAACCCCGATCATGAACATCACGCGCGACACCATCTTCGCCCTCTCCTCCGGCCGCGGGCCGGCGGCGATCGCGGTGGTCCGCATTTCCGGGCCGCGCGCCGGCGACGCGCTCAAGGCGCTGACCGGCAAAATCCCCGCCCCGCGCAAGGCGGCGCTCGGCGCGCGTGCGCGATCCGCAATCGGGCGAGCTCATCGACGAGGCGCTGGCGCTGTGGTTTCCCGGCGCCGGCGAGCGAGACCGGCGAGGACGTCGCCGAGCTGCAGCTGCACGGCGGCCGCGCGGTGATCGCCGCGGTGCTCGACGCGCTTGCCCGCATCGAGGGCCTGCGCCCGGCCGAGGCCGGCGAGTTCACCCGCCGCGCCTTCGAGAACGGCAAGCTCGATCTCACCGCGGTCGAGGGCCTCGCCGACCTGGTGATGGCGGAAACGCAAGGCCAGCGCCGGCAGGCGCTGCGCCAGCTCGAGGGCGCGCTCGGCAGCCGCGCCGAGGACTGGCGGCGCCGGCTGATCCAGGCGCTGGCGCTGGTCGAGGCGCGCATCGATTTTTCCGACGAGGCCGACGTGCCGCAAGATCTGCTGGCGCCGGCGCTGGCGATCGCGCGCGCGCTGGCCGACGGAGATCGCCGCGGCGCTGGCCGACGAGCGGCCGCGGCGAGCGGCTGCGCGACGGCCTGGTGGTCGCGATCGCCGGGCCGCCCAATGCCGGCAAGTCGACGCTGCTCAATCGCATCGCCAGGCGCGAGGCGGCGATCGTGTCGCCTTATGCCGGCACGACGCGCGACGTGATCGAGGTGCATCTCGATCTCGGCGGCTGGCCGGTGACGCTGCTCGACACCGCCGGCATCCGCGACACGCGAGGATCCGGTCGAGCTGGAGGGCGTGCGGCGCGCGCGCGAGCGGGCGGCGGCGGCCGATCTGGTGCTGTGGGTGGTGGATGCGAGCGAGCCGGCGCGAGGGCGACAATCCGGCGGCCGTGCTGGCGGCGGCGGATGCGGCGGCAGAAGCCCGGTCGGCCGCCGATCTGGCTGATTCGCAATAAAATCGATCTGTTGATCAGCGCCATAGCAAAGAATGAAACGGAAGTCATAATAATCGATAAGAATGAATCGAAAATTCGTCCTAATAACCCTTAAAAAACATGGTTAACAAACGGTTAACGCAAAGAATGAACTCAATTCAATAATAATGAACTGCAATTCAATATTTCGGCCATGACCGGCGAGGGTTTCGAGCCTCTGTTGACCGCACTCGCCCGCCAGGCCGAAGGAATTCTGGCCGGCGCCGAATCGGCGCTGGTCACCCGCGAGCGCCACCGCCGCGCCTTGAGGAGGCCCTGGCCGCTCTGCGCCGCGCTCAGACGCCGAGTTGCCGGCCGCGAGGATCTGCTGGCCGAGGAGCTGCGGCTCGCCGGCCAGGCGCTCGGCCGGCTGACCGGCCGGGTCGACGTCGAGGACGTCCTCGACGTGATTTTCCGCGACTTCTGCATCGGCAAATAGGCCTGGGATCGCGTCCGGCCCGGTCGCCAGTCTGTGGATAAGCCCAACAATCCGCGACTTCGAGATGTTTCACGTGAAACATTTTCGAAAATTCGTTGCTTTTGACGCCTTTCCCCGCCTCCGCTACAACGCCGTCTTTCGAGGCGCCCATGCAAGCTCGATTCGACGTCGTGGTGATCGGCGGCGGCCATGCCGGCTGTGAGGCCGCGGCTGCGGCCGCCCGCATGGGCGCGCAAACCGCGCTGGTGACACACCAATTTGCCACCATCGGCGCCATGTCCTGCAATCCGGCCATCGGCGGGCTCGGCAAAGGCCATTTGGTGCGGGAAATCGATGCTTTGGACGGCCTGATGGGCCGCGTCGCCGACCACGGCGGCATCCAATTCCGCGTTCTCAACCGCCGCAAAGGCCCGGCGGTGCGCGGCCCGCGCGCCCAGGCCGACCGCAAGCTCTATGCGGCGGCCATGCAGGCCGCGATTCGCGCAAACGCCCAATCTCACGGTGATCGAAGCCGAGGCCGACGACCTGATCATCGCGAACGGCCGTGTCTGCCGGCGTCAAATTCGCCGACGGCCGCGAAATTTCCTGCGGCGCCGTGGTGCTCACCACCGGCACGTTTCTGCGCGGCCTCATCCACATCGGCGAAAAACAAATTCCCGCCGGCCGCGTCGGCGAAGCGCCGGCGCTCGGCCTGTCGCGCACGCTGGAAAATGTCGGCTTCGCGCTCGGCCGCTTGAAAACCGGAACGCCGCCGCGGCTCGACGGCCGCACCATCGATTGGTCGCGCGCTTGGAAATGCAGCCGGGCGACGATCCGCCGGAAGCGTTTTCGGTTCTGACGACGCGCATTGAAAATCCGCCAGATCGAATGCGGCATCACGCGCACGGTCGCGGCCACGCACGAGATCATCCGCGCCAACGTGCATCGCTCGCCGATGTATTCCGGACAGATCGCCAGCACGCGGTCCGCGTTATTGTCCGTCGATCGAAGACAAGATCGTGAAGTTCGGCGAGCGCGACGGCCATCAAATTTTTCTGGAGCCGGAAGGTCTCGACGACACACCGTTTATCCGAACGGAATTTCGACGTCGCTGCCGGAAGACGTGCAGCACGCGTTGGTCGCGACAATTCCCGGATTGGAAAACGCGCAAGTTCGTTCGGCCCGGCTACGCGATCGAATATGATTACGTCGATCCGCGCGAGCTCATGCCGACGCTGCAAACAAAACAGCTGCGCGGACTGTTATCTTGGCCGGACAGATCAACGGCACCACAGGCTACGAAGAGGCTGCGGCACAGGGACTTCTTGCAGGTCTCAACGCGGCGTCGTCGGCCGGCGAGCGGCGACGAAATCATTTTCGATCGCGCGCAAGCTTACATCGGCGTGATGATCGACGATCTGGTGACGCGCGGCGTCAGCGAGCCGTATCGCATGTTCACCTCGCGCGCCGAATATCGTTTGGAGCTGCGCGCCGACAATGCCGATCAGCGTTTGACGCGAAAGAGGAATTGCCATCGGCTGCGTCGGCGCCGAACGCGCGCGAAATTCCACGCGGAAAAAATGTCCGCGCTCGAATGCCGCGCGCGAATTTGCCAAATCGGTTTCGCTCACGCCGAAAGAAGCGGAGCGTCACGGCCTCGCGCTCAACAAAGACGGACAGCGCCGCACGCGCGTTCGAGTTGTTGTCGTATCCGAATATCGCGATTGCGGATCTCGCGAAAATCTGGCCGCGCTTTGCGCGAGCTCGACGCAAAAATCGCCGAGCAGATCGAGATCGACGCCAAGTACGACGTCTATCTGTCGCGCCAGGCCGCCGACGTCGCGGCGTATCGGCGCGACGAAAGTTTTTCGCTGCCGGACGATCTCGATTACGCGGCGCTGCCGGGACTGTCGAACGAAGCGAAACAGAAACTGCAGCGCAAATCGTCCGCGCACCATCGGTCACGCCGGCAAGATCGACGGCATGACGCCGGCGGCGCTGACGCTGCTGGTCGCGCATGTCAAGCGCGGCCGCGGCAAGCCGCGAAACGCGCTTGAGACGGGCAGGGCGGTTTCGATCTCGCCGCCGACAAAGAGCGCGCGCTGGCGCTCACGCCTGTTTCACGTGAAACGGAAAAGCGGCTCGAGCAATTCGTCGACGCTGCTGTTGCTCTGGCAGCGAACAGACCAACCTGGTCGCGGCCTCGACGCTGCCTCAGATCTGGACGCGGCATGTCGCCGATTCGCTGCAGCTGCTTGCCGCTGGCGCCGGCGGCCAAGATCTGGGTGGATTTCGGCTCGGGCGGCGGATTTCCCGGCATCCCGATCGCCTGCGCGCTGGCGGATCAACCGGCGCCATGGTCCATCTCGTTGAAAGCAATGGCAAAAAGGCTGCATTTTTGCGCGAGGCGGTGCAGGACGCTGAAGCTGCCGGCGCAGAGTCCATAACATGCGGGCGGAGAAATTTGGGGAAAGCTGTGCAGAGGCAGGCCGAGGTGGTCACGGCGCGGGCGCTGGCGCCGCTGAAAACCCTGTGCGATCAGGCGTTTCCTTTGATCGCAGCGGGGCGCGATCGGCCTGTTCCCCAAGGGACAAGATGTAGAGGCTGAATTGACCGAAGCCGCTAAATATTGGACTATTCAGGCCGAAACGGTGCCCAGCAAGACCAGCCCGGACGGCTGAATCGTCGTGGTCAGGGCGCTCGAAAGCGGCCTGGTTATCGGGCCGCTTGTCGCGCGACCCGTCTTGCACGAGCTTCGACGGTCCTGGTCAAGGCCGCCGAGCGCGAGCCTGGCGGAAAGCAGCGACCGAGCAGAACGTGCTGCGGCCTGATCCCGCTGACACGCCAGAAGCAGCTCCCGCCGATGACGGTTAAAGCGTTGCAACATAAAGGCCTGAAGCCATGACCGACGCAGCCCACCGCCCCGAGGTCGTCCCGCTCGGCAAGCCGGTGCGCACCGAGCCGGCGCCGCGCCCGCGCGTGCTGGCGATCGCCAACCAGAAGGGCGGCGTCGGCAAGACCACCACCGCCATCAATCTCGGCACCGCGCTCGCCGCCATCGGCGAGCACGTGCTGATCGTCGACCTCGATCCGCAGGGCAACGCCTCGACCGGGCTCGGCATCGACCGCAAGTCGCGCCGCACCTCGACCTATGACGTGCTCACCGGCGCCGCCAGCATGCGCAAGGCGGTGCTGCCGACCGCGGTGCCGCAGCTTTACATCGCGCCCTCGACGCTCGACCTCTCCGGCCTCGAGCTCGAGATCGGCCGCGAGCGCGACCGCGCCTTCCGCCTGCGCAACGCGCTGACCGCGCTCAACGCCAGCGAGCGCACGTTCGACTTCGGCTACGTGCTGGTCGACTGCCCGCCTTCGCTCAATCTGCTCACCATCAACGCCATGGCGGCGGCCGACTCGATCCTGGTGCCGCTGCAATGCGAGTTCTTCGCGCTCGAAGGCCTGTCGCAACTCTTGAAGACGGTCGAGCAGGTCAGGACCACGCTCAACCCGACGCTGTCGATCCACGGCGTCGTGCTCACCATGTACGACGCGCGCAACAATCTCTCCAACCAGGTGGTCGCCGACGTGCGCGAGCACATGGGCGCGCAGGTCTACGACACCATCATCCCGCGCAACGTGCGCATCTCGGAGGCGCCGTCCTACGGCAAGCCGGTGCTGGTCTACGATCTCAAATGCGTCGGCAGCCAGGCTTACTTGCGGCTCGCCACCGAGATCATCCAGCGCGAGCGCGCCTTGAAGGCGGGGTAGTTGCATCCGTCATCCTGAGGTGCGCGCGCGCAAGCGCGGGCCTCGAAGGATGATCGGCCACGGAACACGGGCCGTCGCCCTTCGAGGCTCGCTTCGCTCGCTCCTCAGGGTGACGGATGAGAAGATGCAACAAGAAAAGGAAGCGAGGCGTGGCAGGTTCAGGAGCGGCGGCGATGGCGGAAAAGCGATTGGGACGCGGGCTCGCGGCGCTGATCGGCGACGTCGGCGAGGAAAGCGCGCCGATCGAGCCGGGGCGCAAGCCGCGCCACGCGCCGATCGAAGCACCTGCGGCCAACCCGCGCAACCCGCGCAAGAATTTCACCGAGGCCGAGCTCGACAGAGCTCGCCGCCTCGATCAAGGAGCGCGGCGTCATCCAGCCGATCGTGGTGCGCGCGCTGGCCGGGCAGGGCGACGACTACGAGATCGTCGCCGGCGAGCGGCGCTGGCGCGCGGCGCAGCGCGCCGGCCTGCACGACGTGCCGATCGCGCTGGTGGAGGCGACCGACAAGCAGTCGCTCGAATTCGCCATCATCGAGAACGTGCAGCGCGCCGACCTCAACCCGATCGAGGAGGCGAGCGGCTACCAGGCGCTGATGGACGAGCACCAGCTATTCGCAGGACGAGGTGGCGCAGATCGTCGGCAAGAGCCGGCCGCATGTCGCCAACACGCTGCGGCTGCTGAAGCTGCGCCGAGCCGGTGAAAGCGCTGGTGCGCGCCGGCAAGCTGTCGGCCGGCCACGCCCGCCTGCTGGTCGGCCACGCCAATCCGTTGCTGCTCGCGGAGATGGCGATCGACGAAGGCTTCAGCGTGCGCCAGCTCGAGGAATGGGTGCGCGTCGAGCCGGGCAAGCCCGGCGACACGACCTTCGATCAGATCCAGAAAAAGTCCCTGCGCGCCAACAAGGACGCCGACACGCGCGCGCTGGAGCGGCGGCTGTCCGACGTGCTCGGATGGAGCGTGGCCGTCGACCACAAGGCGTCCGGCGGCGGCACGCTGCATATCAAGTACAAGGATTTGGATCAGCTCGACGCGGTGTTGAAGAAGCTGGGGGGCTGAGAGCTTATTGTAGGATGGGCACAGCGAAGCGTGCCCACCACAGAACTTGCGGTGCGGTGTGCGATCTAAGCGGGCTCGTTCGCCCGCTTTTGCGAGGCGGCTGCATGAATGCTATATTGAGAGCATGACAGCGAAAGCCCTCAAGGAAGCCCTCCACCGCGTCGAAGCGTGGCCAGAGCACGCGCAGGACATGCTGGCGGAACTGGCCCTTGAAATCGATGCGGAAGTGCGGGCGGGAAGATATCACGCGACGCCGGCAGAACTCGCGGGCATCGACCGGGGCGTCAAAGCCGCGCGCGAAGGCCGTTTTGCGACCGACGAGCAGGTCGAGGCGGTCATTGCCAAACATAGGCCGGCATGAAAGTCGTCTTCACGGACGACGCTCTGCGCGACCTCGACGAGATTCTCCGATACATTTCGATGAATTATCCGGGCGTATACGCCCCATTTGAAACGCGGCTGCGAACCATCGTGACGCGCATCGGCAGCTGGCCGGAAAGCGCGCAGGAAGTGGAGCAGCGACCGAACATCCGCAGCGTTCCGTTCATCCGCTATCCCTACAAGATTTTTTATCAAGTGCTGCAAGATCGCGTCGAAATCCTGCACGTCCACCACAGCGCGCGGAGTGACGAGATCGAGCGGTAGGGGCCGCGTATCATGCTGACGAGGGCGCAGAAGTAACACAGCTGCAAGAGCGCGCCTAAAAACGGCCATTTTGCGTGTTATTCGCTAAGGCGCATGAAGTCTGCATTGCATCCCTGCGGAGAATTATGACCACGCAATCGAGTTCGCATCCGGCGCTGTCGAGCGCCGACGCCATCGCCGCCAGCACCTCCGATTTCGTGCTGTTGTGTGCGCGCATCCTGCTCGGCTGGATTTTCATCCGCAGCGGCTACGGCAAGTTGTTTCATATCGCGGCGGTGGCGGCTTCGTTTCCGCCGCGCGGCGTGCCGTATTTCATGGGCTATATTTCCGTGCCGGTGGAATTCTTCGGCGGTGTCGCGCTGCTGCTCGGCTTGGCCACCCGCTACGTCGCGCTGCTGATGGCCCTATTCATGGTGATTGCGACGCTGATCTCGCACCGTTATTGGGATTTCGCCGATGCGGCGGTGCGGCGCGCGCAGGAAACCAGTTTCTGGAAGAACGTGGCGATTCTCGGCGGCTTCTTAAGCCTGTTCGTCAGCGGCGGCGGCCGCATCGGCCTCGACGGCTGGCTGCGCCGGCGACATTAGCGACAGCAGCCGGGAAGACTTCGCGCTCACTGCCGGAGCGGCAGCTCTTTCTGCTGCTCGAACAACGCGTCGAGCGTGAAAGCGTTGGGGCAGAACTCGCGGTAATGCCCGGCCGCCGAGCCTTGCGCCAGCTCATGCTCGCAGCGCTGCTTGGCTTCGCAGCTGATGCAGAGGCGCTGCATGTCGCGCATGGCCGCCGGCTCGGAGCGCAACAGCCGCTCCGGATCGACGTGCAGCGCCAGCAGCATGCTGCGCAATTGATCGGCGGCGCGCGGACCCTTGGCGGCGATCACGCGCAACTCGCTCTCCGGGATGCCGAGGTCCTTCGCCATCTGCCTGACGTCTTCCCGGCTGCAGCGGCCGAATTGATCGCGCAGCCCCGCTTTGTCGCGATATTTATTGACCCACGCGGCGATCGCGCCGATGACGGAGTCGAGCACCGAACGGTCCGCGCCCTGGACATCATGGTTGCGCATGGCGTCCTCCTTTGAAGGATCGGCTTCATGTCGCACATCGGGCCGGCAGGGGCTTTGCGCTAGATCAAAGGGGGGACGGGTCAAAACCCGGTGGCGAATTTCGCCATCACCACGATGATCGCCACCTGCATGGTGCCTTGGATGGCGACGACCTTCACATAAGTGCGCATCCAGCGCCCGAGCTTGGCGTGGTCGGGCACCGGTTTCTGGATCTCGAAAAACAATTTCAAATTCATCGGCAGCAGGTAGCCGAGCCCTTGCACCGTCAGCACGGTGACGATCGCCAGCGCCGCGATCACCCACCAGAATTCCGGATAGCCGAGCTGCAAGAAGCCGAGCCGCACCGCCAGGAACCAGCCGGCGGTGGAGGTGATGGTGGAGAGCGCCGGCATCAAGATCAGCGTGCGCGGAATGATGCCGGCAATCACGGCGCGGCGGGTGTCGAGCGACACCGCCCGCAGCACGGGCCCGATCACGAAGCCCATGAACAGGTCGATGCCGGTCCACAGGCTGCCGGCCATGACGTGCACCCAGTTGAGCAACCACAGGCTATCGCCGAGGATGGCCGCGATCATGACCGCCAAAGCGGCGAGCGCGGCGGCGAGATACCATGGCCGCAGCGGCGAGCGGACGGCGGACGCCGGTGGGGCGAGGACGCTTTCGGTCATGCGGAGTGGGTTCCGGTTTGCGCTACGATACAAAAGCCGGCGGCGGCTTCCAATAAAGTTAACAGCCGGCGCGGCGCCGCCATCTTTGCGCTTTTCAAAGGTTTACATTCCCAATAAATTGCGCCCGTGCCGGCGAATTTCGGGGGTTTGAATGCGCGCTCGGCGTGACGCGGCCATGCGTCTGCTCAAGGTCATGATGGCGGCGTCGGTCGCCATCCCGCTGGCGGCGTTCGGCTACGCCAGCTGGACCGCCTACCACGACGCCTTCGCGCACGCCGACGAGCAGCTGGCCGCCGCGCTCGATGTCAGCTCCGAGCAGGCCCGCAAGGTGTTCCAGTCCGTCGATCTCACCTTCAGCGCCGTCGACGCGCTGGTCGGCGACATGACCGACGAGCAAATCAAGGCCGCCCAGCAAGAGCTGCATCTGAAACTGAACAAGCTCGAACAGGCATTGCCCTCGGTCGACGCCATCCTGGTCGTCGACAAAGACGGCAACACGCTGGTCTCCTCCGCGATCTATCCGACCGGCCGCGGCGTCGCCGACCGCGACTATTTCCTGGCGCAAAAGGCGCGCGACGCCGGCACTTACGTCGGCGCCATCCTGCAGCCGCGCGTGCGGCAGGGCGCGTTCTTCGGCGTCAGCCGGCGCCGGCCGCCGCGCAACGGCGAATTCTCCGGCGTCATCATGGTGGCGGTGGCGCCGAAGGTGTTTTCCGAGTTCTACGCGCAGCTGGCGCGCGACCGGCACGAGGTCGGCTTCTCGCTGGCGCGCGCCGACGGCGCCATTCTCGCGCGTCATCCCGCCCCGCCGCATGACTTGACGAAATTTCCGCCCAACAGCGGGTTCATCGCTCAACGTCGCGCGCATGCCCGACGGCGGCACCGTCACCACCAACAATTCGATCGACGGCGCGCAACGCCGCATCGCCTTCCGCAAGCTCGGTTATGCGGATCTTACGTGTCCGACGGCATGCAGACCGACGCGATCGTCGCCGACTGGCTGCGCACGATGTCGGCGCATCTTTACTTCGGCGTTCCCGCCACGGTCATTTTGCTCGGCGCTGGTATTCCTGACCATGCGGCGTACGCGCGAGTTCTACGCCGAAGGCGAGCGGCGCGAACGCGCCGAGCAGGCGCTGCGGCAATCGCAGAAGATGGAGGCGGTCGGCCAGTTGACCGGCGGCGTCGCGCACGACTTCAACAACCTGCTGACCATCATCATCGGCAATCTCGGCATCGCCAAGCGCGGCGTGGTCGAGGCGCGCGCCGAACGCGCGCTCGACAACGCGCTGGTCGGCGCCGAGCGGGCGGCGCAATTGACCCAGCGCTTGCTGGCGTTCTCGCGGCAGCAGCCGCTCAATCCGCGCGCGGTCGACGTCAACAGGCTGATCCTCGGCATGTCCGATCTGTTGAACCGCTCGCTCGGCGAGACGCATCGAATTGGAGACGATCAGCGGCGCCGGGCTCTGGAAGGTCGAGGTCGACGGCTCCGAGCTGGAAGCGACGCTGCTCAACCTCGCGCTCAACGCGCGCGACGCCATGCCGGACGGCGGCAAGCTCACCATCGAAACCAGCAACGCCTATCTCGACGACGAATATTGCCGGCAGCATGCCGGCGTCGAGCCCGGCCAATACGTGCTGATCGCGGTGACCGACAACGGCGTCGGCATGGACCGCGACGACCGCCGATCGCGCGTTCGAGCCGTTCTTCACCACCAAGGAGGCCGGCAAGGGCACCGGGCTCGGCCTGAGCCAGGTCTACGGCTTCGTCAAGCAGTCCGGCGGGCACGTGAAGATCTACAGCGAGCTCGGCGAGGGCACGACCGTCAAGCTCTATCTGCCGCGCTACGACGGCGAGGAGACGACCGCCAGCGCGCCGGAGGACCAGGCGGCGCCGAGCGCGGCCGCGGCGAGACCATCCTGGTGGTCGAGGACGACGACGGCGTGCGCCAATACGCTGCCGAGATCCTGCGCGATCTCAACTACCAGGTGATCGAGGCGCAAGCGATTCGGCCACCGCGCTGCGGCTGCTGGAGGCCGACAAGCCGTTCGACCTGCTGCTCACCGACGTGGTGCTGCCCGGCAAGAACGGCCGCGAGCTGGCGGACGAGGTCGCTGCGCCGGCGGCCGGGCGTCAAGGTCATCTTCATGACCGGCTATTCGCGCAACGCCATCGTGCATCAGGGCCGGCTCGATCCGCGGCACCGAGCTGATCTCCAAGCCGCTGATCGAGGGCATGGTGGCGCGCAAAATCCGCCAGGTGCTCGACGGCTAAGGGAACCAATATTGGAACTCTGGCGTTGCATCGGCGGCTGTTTGCGAGGAGGCAACCCATGCGGATGTTGTTGTTCATCATCGTTATTTTGCTGTTGATTGGCGCCCTTCCGACTTGGCCGTACAGCGCCGGCTGGGGCTACTACCCGTCCGGCGGCCTCGGCATCGTGGTGATCATTCTGATAATCCTGCTGCTGATGGGCCGCATCTAGGCGGCGCGCACGATTGAGCTCGGTCCCGGGCGCGGCGGCGAATACGCCTTCCGCGGCCCGGGACTTGGCGTTTGTGGGGCCTTTCTCGCCGCCCCCGCGGCCTGCTATGCATCGGCGCCAACAAAAACGGAGGACGCCCGGTGCCCGCACCCCTGCACGGCGAGCTGCAGCCGACCATCGCCCGCTTCAAGCTCGGCGGTTTCGAAGTCACCCCGATCATGGATTCGAAGGTGATCCGCCCCGGGCTGACGCCCTCGTTCGGCGGCGAGGCGGCGGCCGAGGCGGTCAAGGCGGTGGCCAAGGCCAACCGCATCGACGCCGACCGCTATTTGCATCCGTTCACCCCGATTTTGGTCAATACCGGCAAGGAGCTGGTGCTGTTCGACACCGGCAACGGTTCGCTCGCCGCCGAGCATGAGCAGCTCAAGGGCCGCCTGCCGCCGGGCCAGCTCACCGCGCGCATGGCGGAGGCCGGCTACAAGCCGGAGGACGTCGACGTCGTCGTCATCACCCACGGCCACCCCGACCATATCGGCGGGCTGACCAAAGGCGGCCAGCCGGTCTTCCCCAAGGCGCGCTACGTGTTCGGCGCCGCCGACTTCGATTTCTGGAAGAAGGGCGAGAACGTGCGCGAGGCGCGCAAGTTCAACCGCGAGCTTTACGTCAAGATCTGCCCGCCGCTGGCCGAGAAATCGACCTTCATCAAGCCGGGCGACACGGTGGTTTCGGGCATCACCGCGGTCGATTCCTTCGGCCATTCGCCGGGCCTGCTGTCGTTCCACATCGAGAGCGAGGGCAAGCGGCTTTTGAACTGGGCCGACACCGCGGGGCATTACGTCATGTCGCTGCAGCGGCCCGATCTGCATCTCGACGTCGACGACGACAAGGAGAAAGCGGCGGCCACCCGCAAGCGCATCTTCGACATGGTGGCGAGCGAGGGCATTGCGACCATCGGCTACCACATGCCGTATCCCGGCGTCGGCTATGTCGAGCGCGCCGGCGACGCCTATCGCTGGGTGGCGCACGGGTATCAGTTGAATTTGTAACCGTCGTGCCGAGCGTACGGATCTTGTCGCGCTTCCGCCTCGCTCCCATAGCGACCGACAGCAGCGTGCGCTGCGCGATGGTTTCGGCGAGCGGCGCGTTGCGGCGGGCGTCGAGCGAAGCTTCCGCCAGCTGCTGCAAGGTGCGGATGAGACGCGCCGGCGTCCAGGCGCGCAGCGCTTCGCCGACCAGCTTCTCGCGGGTGAAATGCACCGGCGGCGCGCCGCGCTTCATCGCGCATTCGACTCGAATCGCCGCCGTCGACGGCAAGCCGCATCTTGTGCAGGTTGGCGATATGACGGATCGCCGCCGAGATGATCGCCGCCGGCGAAGCGCCGCCGGCGCGCACCTTGGCGAATTCGGTCTCGACATTTTGGGTCTTGCCCGCGAAGGCGGCGTCGAGCACGTCGTCGAGCGCCATGTCGGAGGCATCCGACACCACCGCCATGACATCGGCGAGCTCGACGCGCGCTTTGCCTTGCGCGTAGAGCGCGAGCTTGCGCACCTCGTTGCGCGAGGCGAGCCGGTCGCCGCCGATCAGGCCGAGCAGGGCCGCGCGCGCGTCCGGCGCAATCGTGAGGCCAGCCGCGCGCATCTCGTCGTCGATCAGGCGGCCGAGCGCGGCCTCGTTGTCGACGTAACAAGGCACGGCGGCCGCGGCCTTTGCCTTCTCGCACAGCACGCGCAGCGGCGCGTTTTTGCGCAGGTCGCCGGCCTCGATGATGACGCGGCAATCGCGCGGCGGCGTCTCCAGCAGCACTTCGATCGAGGAAAGGATGTTGTGTCGCGAGTTCATCCTCAGCAGCACCGCGCGCCGTCCGCCAAACAGCGGCACGGTGTTGGCTTCATCCGCAAGCCGGCCCGGATTGGCCGAAAGCTCCTCGCTTTCGATGCGCGCCAGCGAAAACGGATCGTCAGGATTATCGACGCTCGCGCGCACCAACGCATCGACGCGCTCGCGCACCAGGCCGGTATCGGGGCCGTAGATCAGCACGATGGGCTGGCCCGGATCGGGGCGGGCGATGAAGCGCTCGACGTCGGCGGCTTTGATCGCGGTCATACGCTCACCTGTCATGCCCGCGTAGGCGGGCATCCAGTAATCGCAAACGCTTCGATCATAATGATGATGACCGTGTTTACTGGTCCCCGCCTTCGCGGGGACGACAGCCTCAAGTTAGCCGCGAATACTCAGGTCCCGCCACGAAGAACGACGCCAGGCGGTTGCGGATTTGCTCCGCGATCACCTTGGCGGCACGGTCCTCGGCGTCGCGCTGGCCGCGCGCGCCGGAGAAGCGCTGCTCTGGCCGGGAATGTTGAAGGACACGCGCGAAAATGTCCGTCCGGTGAACACCGGCTTGCCGGTCTTGAGATCGACCAGCGTGTAGGTGGCGTCGATGCCGTAGTTCTGGATCTCCGGCCGCGCGCTGTTGACGTCGACGATCACTTGCTGCTGGCTGGCGGTGAGGCTGACGTCGAGCCGGTAGTTGGGCGTCGGGGCTGTCGCGCCGCCGGTAAGGCCGAAGATCAGTTGGTCGCGCACCTCGACGCCGACGCGAGCGAGGCGGCTGCCGTTCGCGGCCTTGATTTCGCTCACCTGGACGCCGGCAAGCTTGCGGCCCTAGCGCCGGACCGCCGATGGAATGGTCGCCGTAGAGCGGCTGGAAGCAGCCGGCGGTCAGGCCTGCCAGCGCCAAAACGGCCGCAAAACGCGCCAAAATCCGGGTTTCAGGCCACCACATTCACAATCCTCTGCGGGACGACAATGACCTTTTTCGGGCTCTTGCCGTCGAGCGCCTTTTTTACCGCATCGAGCGCCAAAACGGCAGCCTCAATCTCGGCTTTTTGGGCATTGCGGGAAACGGTCACATCGGCGCGTTTCTTGCCGTTGATCTGGACCGGCAGGGTGATGTCGGTCTCCACCAGCAAATCCGGCTCCAGTTGCGGCCAGGCTTCGGTCGCCACCAGCGTTTTGTGGCCGAGCGCAGCCCAGCACTCCTCGGCCAGATGCGGCATCATCGGGTGGAAGAGCCGCACCAGGATGTCGCCGGCCTCGCGCAAGGCCCAGGCGAGATCGGGGGTGGGCGCGGTTTCGGTGCCGCCGATGGCGTCGCTGATGCCGTTGGCGCATTCGTAGATGTGCGCGACGCAGCGGTTGAAGCGCAGCCGGTCGATGTCCTCCGACACATTCGCCAAAGCGCGGTGCGCCGCCTTGCGCACGGCCAGCGCCTGCTCGCCGAATTGCGCGGGCCGCGCCGCCGGCGCCTCGATCCCGGCGATCTCGCCGATCAGCCGCCACAGCCGCTGCACGAAGCGCCAGGCGCCCTGCACGCCTTCCTCGCTCCAGATCACGTCGCGCTCGGGCGGTGAGTCGGACAGCATGAACCAGCGCGCGGTGTCGGCGCCGTAGGCGGCGATGATGTCGTCGGGGTCGACGGTGTTCTTCTTCGACTTCGACATCTTCTCGATGGCGCCGATCTCGAGCGGCGCGCCGCTCGCGGCGAGCACCGCGCGTCGCGCGTCGCCCGCGCCTTCGATCTTGACATTGGCCGGCTCGACCCAATCGCCGTTCTTGGCGCGGTAGGTCTCGTGCACCACCATGCCTTGCGTGAACAGGCCGGCGAACGGCTCGTCCATATCGACGAGCCGATCTTTATGCATGGCGCGGGTGAAGAAGCGCGAATACAAGAGATGCAAAATCGCGTGCTCGATGCCGCCGATATATTGGTCGACCGGCATCCAGTCGTTGGCGACCTGCGGCGTGGTCGGCGCCTGCTCGTTCCACGGATCGGTGAAGCGCAAGAAGTACCAGGACGAGTCGACGAAGGTGTCCATGGTGTCGGTCTCGCGCCGCGCCGGGCCTGCGCAGTGCGGGCACGTGACGTTCTTCCAGGTCGGATGGCGGTCGAGCGGATTGCCCGGTCTGTCGAAGGTGACGTCTTCCGGCAGCGTGACCGGCAGATCTTTTTCCGGCACCGGCACGACGCCGCATTTCTCGCAGTGGATGATCGGGATCGGGCAGCCCCAATAGCGCTGGCGCGAAATGCCCCAGTCGCGCAGGCGGTAATTGACCTGGCGCTGGCCGACCGGACGGTTGCCGCGCGTTTCCTTCTCCAGCCGCTTGGCCACTTCTTCTTTCGCCTGCTCGACGGTCATGCCGTCGAGGAAGCGCGAGTTGATCATCTTGCCGTCTTCCAGATACGGCACGTCGGTGATCACGAAGGTGGCCGGGTCCTGGCCCGGCGGGCAGACCACCGGCGTGTTGCCGAGGCCGTATTTGTTGGCGAATTCGAGATCGCGCGCATCGTGCGCCGGACAGCCGAACAGCGCGCCGGTGCCGTAATCCATCAGCACGAAATTGGCGACATAGACCGGCAGCTTCCAGTCGGCGTCGAACGGATGCAGCGCCTTGATGCCGGTGTCGAAGCCGAGCTTCTCGGCGGTGTCGATCGCCGCCTGCGAGGTGCCCATGCGGTGGCACTCGTCGATGAAGGCCGCGAGCTTGCGATTCTTGGCGGCGGCCGCTAGCGCCAGCGGATGGTCGGGCGAGATCGCCATGAACTTGGCGCCGAACAAAGTGTCGTGGCGCGTGGTGAAGATCTCGAGCTCGCTCTCTTTGTTCGGCGTCGTCGCCGGATCGAGCATGAAGCGGACCAGCAGGCCCTCCGAGCGGCCGATCCAGTTTTTCTGCATCAGCCGCACTTTGTCCGGCCAGCGCTCGAGCCTGTCGAGCGCCTCGAGCAAATCTTCCGAATAGTCGCTGATCTTGAAGAACCACTGCGTCAGCTCGCGCTGCTCGACCTCGGCGCCCGAGCGCCAGCCGCGGCCGTCGATCACCTGCTCGTTGGCGAGCACGGTCATGTCGACCGGGTCCCAGTTCACCTTCGACTGCTTGCGCTCGACCAGCCCGGCGGCGAGGAAGTCGAGAAACATCTTCTGCTGGTGCTTGTAATAAGACGGGTCGCAGGTCGCGACCTCGCGCGCCCAGTCGAGCGACAGCCCCATCGACTGCAGCTGCTTCTTCATCGCCGCGATGTTGGCGTAGGTCCATTCCTTGGGATGCACCTTGCGGTCGATCGCGGCGTTCTCCGCCGGCATGCCGAAGGCGTCCCAGCCCATCGGGTGCAGCACGGCGTTGCCCATGGCGCGTTTGAAGCGCGCCACCACGTCGCCCATGGTGTAGTTGCGCACGTGGCCCATGTGGATGCGCCCCGACGGGTAGGGGAACATCTCCAGCACGTAGTATTTCGGCCGCGGGTCGTCGTTTTTGGTGGCGAAAATGCCGCGCTCGTCCCAGACGCGCTGCCATTTGGCCTCGGCCTCGCGGGCGTTGTAGCGGTCGGTTTTGCTCGATTCGGGGGGCATTTGCGGGTCTTTGTAGGGTGGCCGGACGAGATACGGAAGGGGCAGGCAATGTCAAATCGAGCCACCGTTGGCGTGATTTATTGACGCCATCGTAATTCTGGCTATTATCTAGCCAGAATGTCGTTCGCCATCATTCTGGCTCCGGAAGCGATCGAGGACTTCAATTCGCTCAACGCGAATCTTCGATCGACAGTGCGTGCAGCAATGGAAACGCATCTGCGGCACGAACCGACGAAGACAAGCCGCAGCCGGATCAAACGGCTGCGTGGCGTCGATCGGCCGCAGTACCGACTCCGCGTCGGCGACGTTCGTGTGTTTTACGATGTCACGGATGGGATCGTTGAGGTTTTGGCGATAGTGAACAAATCGGAGGCCGACGCATGGCTGACACGCGGAAATCTCGAATAAAAGAAGTCCCGCTATCCGAAATGAAGGATGACCTGTCGCATTTCCTGCGCGAGGCCGAGAAGCAGGACATTGTTATCACGCGGCACGGCAAGCCGGCCGGCGTACTCATCGGGTTTGAGTCGGAGGACGACTGGTTCGAATATCGGCTGGAGAACGATCCGCGCTTCTTGCAGCGCATCAAACAGGCGCGCGCCGGCCTAAGGGCGGGGCGAGGGGTTCGTTTGGAGGATTTGGAATAGTTACCGCAGGACTGACGCACTGGTAAGGGCAAGCGCGGCCCGGAACAAATCGGCTGATGCGGCCTTTACGCCAAATCGCCCGTCAAAAGCTCTTCGGCGAACGCTCATGAAATTAGGCTCGGCCTCGCCCGCCTTCTCGTTCGTGCTGATCATGGGGCTGGTCAACCTGTTCGGCGACGTCGCCTATGAAGGCGGCGCCAGCATCAACGGGCCGTTCATGGCGTCGCTCGGGGCGGGCGCGGCCATCATCAGCATCGCCGCCGGCGCCGGCGAATTCCTGGGCTACGCGCTGCGCTTGCCTGCCGGTTACATCGCCGACAAGACCGGGCGCTACTGGACCATCACCTTCATCGGCTATGTCATCAACCTGTTCGCGGTGCCGGCGATGGCGCTGGCCGGCAACTGGCAGGTCGCCGCCCTGCTCGTGCTGGCCGAACGCGCCGGGCGCGCGCTGCGCAAGCCGACGGTCGAGGCGATGCTGTCCTACACGACCAACGAACTCGGCCGCGGCTGGGTCTATGCGGTCAATACCGCGCTCGACGAGATCGGCGCCACCATCGGCCCGCTGGTCATCGCACTCGTGCTGCTGTTGCACGGCAACTACCGCACCGGCTACGCGCTGCTCGCGATTTCGGCGCTGCTGGCCTTGGCCTCGCTGATCGCCGCGCGCGTGACGTTTCCCTTGCCGGCGCGGCTCGAGCAGGGCCATAGCGCGACCGCGCGCGGCTTCCAGCGCGCCTACTGGATGGCCATGCTGGCGGGCGCCTTCTTCGCCGCCGGGCTGATGAGCTTCGAGCTGATCTCGTACCATCTGGCCGCGAACAAGATCATCGAGGGCCCGTGGATCCCCGTTCTGCTCGCGCTGGCGACAGCCTTCGGCGTGATCGCGAGCCTGGTGCTCGGCAAACTCTACGACGGTTACGGCATGCCGGTGCTGCTTAGCGCCGTGCTGTTGTCGGCACTGTTCTCGCCGCTGGTCTTCTTCGGCGGCCCCGCCGCGGTCGTTGCGGGCATGCTGCTGTGGGGCGTCGGCTATGCCACGCAGGATACCCTGCTCAAGGCGGTGATCGCCGGGCTATTGCCGGAAGGCAAGCGCAACACCGCGTTCGGGCTGTTCTATGCCGGCTACGGCGGCGGTTGGCTCGTCGGCAGCATCGTCACCGGCTTGCTGTACGATCAGTCGCGCCTCGGCCTGGTCGTGTTCGCGGCCGCGGCGCAGCTCGCGTCGCTGCCGCTGTTCCTGCTGGCGGAGCGGCGCCGGCGCTGAGGGCTACGACCCGGACGAAATTCGCCTTTAAAAGGACGCCATGGCGCAGTGGCAGTCGGCGGCGTGATCCGCCGGGCTAGCTCGCGATCGACAGCGCCGCGGCGCTGTGGCCGACCACCAGATTGCGGCCGCGGTGCTTGGCTTCGTAGAGCGCCGCGTCGGCGCTTTCGATCAGTTCCTGCGGGCTGAGCTCGTCGCTCGGCACGATCGCGGCGGCGCCGACGCTGATCGAGACGAATCCCCACGGCGCGCCGATGTGCGCCATCAACATGTCCTCGACCGCGCCGCGCAGCCGCTGGCCGGTTTCGACCGCGGCCTCGAGGCTGGCGCCGGGCAGCAGCACGGCGAATTCCTCGCCGCCGTAGCGCGCGACGAAATCCGGCTTGCGCGCCGACGCGTCGCGCCGGCCATGCAGGTCGGCGACGGTGGCGGCGTGGCGGATGCCGGTATTGAGGATGTGGGCGATCTTGCGCAGGCAGACGTCGCCTTGCACGTGGCCGTAGTGGTCGTTGAAGCGCTTGAAGAAGTCGACGTCGATCATCAGCACGGCGGCGTGCGCGTGCGGCGCGTTGCGCTTGCTTCCATTCGCTCGCCAGCTGGGCGTTGAAGGTGCGGCGGTTGGCGAGGCCGGTGAGTGCGTCGGTGTGCGCAAGCTCGTGCAGCTGGTTGTTGAGGTCGCGCAGCTCGCGCTCGCGCGCGTCGAGCTTGTCGGTCATGTCGTCGAGCGCGACCGCCAGCGGCACGAATTCGGCCGCCCAAGGCAGCCCGGCCGCGCGCGACTTGGTTTCGCCGTGGCCGATCTGGCTGGCGGCCTGCGCGAAACGCCGGATCGGGCTGACCAGCAGGCGCTCGCCGCCGAACCAGATGCCGAGCAGCACCAGCAGGATCATGGCGCCGAGCTCGGTCAACGCCGTCCACATTTCCTTGTCGGCCCGGGCCAGAACCGCGGCTTCGTCGAAACCGACGGCGAAACGGGCCTCGGTATCGGGCAATTGCACAAAACCGTAGATGCGGCGGACGCCGTCGAGGCCGCTCTCGGTCACCAGGCCCGAGGAGGCCATCACCATGTTCTTGACCAGCGGATAATCCTTGGCGTCGCGGCCGATGATCTTGTCGTCGTTTGGATATTGCGCCAGCACGTGCCCCGTGCCGTCAACCATCAACATGCTGCCCGACGGCGCGACGAAATCGTTGGCGATCTGGCCGAACCAATGCAGGTTGATGACGCCCAAGATGACCGCGACCGGTTTGCCGTCGGGTCCGAGCTGCGGCAACGCGGCGGTCATGATCGGCGTCTTGGCGCGGGTGCCGAGCAGATAGTCGCCGAGAACGAAATCGCCGGTCGAAATGGCATTGAGGAAGTGCGAGCGCTTGGAGATGTCGAGCCCGATCGCATCGGGAAAGCTCGAGCAGACGACTTGACCCTGGAGATTGGCGACCGACAGCGCCTGCACCCACACAATCGGCTTGTTGATTTTCGCCAGGAACTGATCGCATGCCGCGTTGGAGAAATCGAAGGTCGCGCGCGCGCTGGCGACCGACTGCAGGATGGCGCGCAGCGCGACCAGCACTTCGTTTTGGGTGGCGGCGCCCTGACGGGCGAGGCTGAGCGCCTGCTTGTAGGCGGCTTCGACGCGGTCGTTACGGTCGATCTGTTCGTTGTAGATGCGCTCGGCGAGCAGCGGCAGCACGACAAGGACCGCCACGATCATCAGACGCAGGCGCACGCTCAACGTGCGCCGCGGCGCCGCGGCCCCAACCTGCGATGCACTGCGCTTTGCTGCCGACATGAACATCGATCCCCGCTATCCGTCTAGCGGATGCGGCTTAAGATCGGTTGCAGCCGATAGATAAAATTTTACGGGTTGCCCGCAGGCGGCATTTTTGAGCGGATGAATATGGTGAACGGCTGGATAATACGGGTTGCATCCCTCGCATCCTCGTGGCGTTTTCAGCCTTCGCCCAGCACCCGGCGCAGGGCTTCGAGCAAGGCGGACGCCTGGTAGGGCTTGTCCACGATCGGAGAGCGCGGAAATTTGCGCGTGTGCTCGTTTTCGCCGCGCATGCCGGTGAGGAAGACGAAAGGCGTGTTTTGTTCGACCAGCGCCGCGGCGACGGTGATGCTGCTGCCGGTATCTCCCGACAGCTTCACGTCGAGCACGGCCAGGTCGAAACGCGGGCCGCGCCGCACGGCATCGAGCGCGTCGGCGGCATTGCCCGCGCACACGACGCTGGCCGCGCCGGCCGATTCCAGAATTTGCTGGATGTCGAGCGCGATGAGGAATTCATCGTCGAGCACCAGGCAGCGCTTGCCGGCGACCAAATCTTCCGCCACGCCGCGGTCCCCCGTCGCATGGAACTTTTTCTTGTGCTATGGATTGAAAACGGGGGCATTCAAAAAAGACATACAATACGCAGATTTAATGATGGCGCGCCGCCATTTATTGGATGAATGCTGGGGGTGTGATGACGCTCGGAAACGGCCGCAATAACGGCCATTGCCTGCCCTGCGAGCAATGTCCGCTGCGCCGGCAGCCGGCGCTGCGCGAATTCAGCGCCGAGGAGCTCGCCTTCGTCAAACAGTTCAAGACCGACGAGTTGCGTGTCGAGCCCGGCATCAGCTTCCTGCGCGAAGGCGCCTCAAGCGAGCAGCTCTACACGGTGCTGAGCGGCTGGGCGTTCCGCTACAAGATGCTGGACGACGGCCGCCGGCAGATCCTCAATTATGCATTGCCCGCCGACATGGTCGGCTTGCAAGGCGCGCTGATGGACGAGATGGAGCATTCGGTCGAAGCACTGACGCCGCTGACGCTATGCATGTTTCCGCGCGCCAAGCTGTGGGATTTGTACGCGCGCTTTCCATCGCTCGCCTTCGACATCACCTGGCTGGCGGCGCGCGAGGAGCAGGTCATCGACGAGAACCTGGTGAGCGTCGGGCGGCGCAGCGCGCTCGAGCGCATCGCCTATCTGCTGCTGCATTTGTTCGTGCGCGCCCAGGAGGTCGGGCTGACGCGCGGCAACAGCATCGCATTTCCCTTCACCCAGCAGCATCTCGCCGACACGCTCGGCATGTCGCTGGTGCATACCAACAAGACCTTGAAACGGCTGACCGCGACCAAGGCGATCCGCTGGAAGGACCGCGTGTTCGAGGTGCTCGACCGCGCGGCTTTGGCGCGCATCGCCGGGGATTCGATGACCAAGCGGCGGCCGCGGCCGTTCATTTAAGCGACGGCGCCGCTTTCGAAGGCCCGGACAAGCTGCTATCTGGGCTCGCCATGATGGCTTCAACCACTACCGGCCTCGCCAATGTCCGCGCCGAGATCGCGCGCGCCTGCCGCGACGCCGGGCGCGATCCGGGCGAGGTGACGCTGATCGCGGTGTCGAAAACGTTCGGCGCCGACGCGATCGAGCCGGCGATTCGATGCCGGCCAGCGCGTGTTCGGCGAAAACCGCGTGCAGGAAGCCAAGGCCAAGTGGCCGCCGCTGTTGGAAAAGCACAACGGACTGGAGCTGCATCTGATCGGCCCGCTGCAATCCAACAAGGCCAAGGAGGCGGTGGCGCTGTTTGCCGCCATTCATTCGCTCGATCGGCCGAGCCTGTGCGAGGCTTTGGCGAAAGAGATCGCCAAGCAGAAGCGTCAACCGGTTTTGTTCGTCGAGATCAATACCGGCGCCGAGGCGCAAAAAGCCGGCGTGCTGCCGCAGGACGCCGATGCCTTTCTCGCCGCCTGCCGCGACAAATACCGGCTCACGATTGCGGGGCTGATGTGCATTCCGCCGCTGCAGGAAGCGGCGGGTCCGCATTTCGCGCTCACCGCCAAGATCGCGCGCCGCAACGGGCTCAAGCTTTTGTCGATGGGCATGAGCGCCGATTTCGCCGCCGCCATCCAGCTCGGCGCCACGCATGTGCGCGTCGGCAGCGCGATTTTCGGCGAGCGCCCGCCGTTGTCATCCCGGCCAAGCGAGCGCTAGCGAGCCTTCGCGGGACGACCGTTACGCTGCTACCTGAAGCGCGGCGGGTAGCCGGGCGGGGACGGCGGCGCGCCGAGCGGGCCGGCATCGAGCGGCTTCTTCAACAGGCTCGAGCGCAAGGCTTCGCCGCGCGGCGAGGGCTGCACCGGTACCGGCTGCGCCGCCGCCTGCGGCACCGCCGCCGGCTGTAACGGCGGCGCGTCGTAAGAAGCGTAATCCGCCATGTCGTCGCCGCGGTGGCTCATGCTGGCGCTGCGCCAGCGCTCGATCACCGTCGCGAGCAGGTCGTTGGAGACCGCGCCCGAGTCGGAGCGGGTGTTGCCGGAGGCCTCGCTGTTCGGCCGCTCTTCGGCCGGCAATTCCTTGAAGCGCATGCGGGTCGGCAGCGCGACGCCGGAGCCGAAGGCGAACACTTCGCGGGTGCCGAGCGAGGGAATGAACGACAGCAGGCTCGCCGCCGCGTCCGACACCGCCGAGCGGATCAGGCTCTGGTCGCGGTCGTTGGCCAGCCGCATGACGAACAGCGTCGAGCATTGCGAGATGATGGTCGGGTCGATTTCCGCCGGGCGCTGCGTCACCAGGCCGAGGAAAACCCCGTATTTGCGGCCTTCCTTGGCGATGCGCGAGAGCGCGCGGCGGGTCGGGCCGAAGCCGATCTTCTTGTCGGCCGGCGCGTAGCGGTGCGCCTCCTCGCAGACGAACAGCAGCGGCGCCACGCCGTCGCTCCACAGGCCGAAGTCGAAGGCCATGCGGCAGAGCACCGACACCACCGAATCGATCACCTCGGCCGGGAAGCCGGCGAGCTGCATGATGGTCATCGGCTTGCCTTCGGGCGGCAGCCGGAACAGGTGCTTGAGGATTTCCGCCATGGTGTCGCCGCCGATGTTCGCGTTCTCGAACATGAAGGCGTAGCGCGGATGATTGCGGAAGGTCTGAATGCGCGAGATCAGCTTGTGATAGATGACGCGCGAGGTGCGGTTCTCGAGCTTGCCCATGCGCTCGTCGAGCAGCGTGATGAGATCTTCGATGCGGTAGGGCACCGGCGTGTCGGCGGTGAAGCCCGCGTCACGCGGATCGCGCCGCTTGGTCAGCGAACGCTCGGTGCCGGGCTTGTATTGCAGATAGGCCGATTTCGCCATCGGGATGACGTCGGCGAGGATCTCGACCTCCTCTTCGACACCGGGCCGGCCGGCGAAGAAGACGTCGATGGTCTCCTCGAAATTGAACAGCCAGAACGGCAGCCGCAGGTTGCGCGGGGTGAGCACCTGCGCCTTGTCGCCGAAGCAGCGGCCGTATTCGTTGTGCGGATCGACCAGGAAGATGCGCAGGTTCGGGCGGGTCTTGAGAATCTGCTGCAACAGGATGGCGACGCCGCTCGACTTGCCGACGCCGGTCGCGCCCAGCACCGCGAAATGCCGGCTCACCAGCGTGTCGATGTCGACGTGCACGCCGATCGCCGAATTCTGCTGCAAGTCGCCGATATGGGCGTGGTCGGTGTCGGCGCCGCCGTAGACCATGCCGAGTTCGCGTTCGCCGAGCAGCAGCGCGCCGTCGCCGATGTTGGGATATTCGGTGACGCCGCGCTGGAATCGCACTTTGCCGGCGGAGTCGGGGGAGATTTCGCCGATCAGGTCGAGCCGCGCCATCTTGCGCAGCGTCGCCGCAGCGCCGGGATGGGCCTGCTCGGCGACCTCGGTGATCAGGCCGATGATCAGGACATGGCCGGCGATCAATCCCATGAACTTGCCGACGGTGGCGGTTTCGCCCGTCGTGCGCGCCTGCAATTCGACGCTCGCCTGCGCGCCGCCGACCGCGGCCACGCGGCCGATCAGCTCGGGCGCCGTCCCGCTCGGTGCCTGCGAACCCGTGGCGTGCTGAATTTCCATGACGGCCCCACGACAGACAGTTTTCTTTTCGGGCGCCGGCATGTGCGCGGCACACGTCATGCTTATCACGCAGGTGTTTTTGGTTATCTTAACGCGGCGGTTATCTCGATTGCGCGCGTTCGGCAATGCTTAACCAATGGTTGGCGCCGGTTCCATTAACGCTCAGCTAACCACGATTTGGGTGCGCGGCCCGAGCTTGGCGAGCAGGCGCCGCAAGGTTTTCAATTCGAGCGCGATGCAGCCGGCGGTCGGCGCGAAAGCGGGCCGCGCCGCGTGGATGAACACCGCGCTGCCGCGCCCGGCCACGCGCGGACGGCTGTTGTGGTCGAGCTCGACGATGAAGTCGTAGAGCGCGTCGGCGCGCGCCAGGCGATCGGCCTTGCTGTCGGGCGGCAGCTTGATCGGCCGGTTGTAATGGCGGTCGGCGGGATCCTCGCACCAGCCGTCGTCGGCCGCGATCCGCCGCACCGGCAGGCGCGTCGGCGGACGCGGATGGCGGTCGGAACGCCACCACAGCCGCTTGAGCCGGAACCCGCCGCGCGGCGTCGCGCCGTCGCCCTCGCGCTTGTTGGCTTTGACGCCGGCGCGGCCGAGCGCGACCGGCACGATGAGCGGGCCGGCGGCGAGCCAGCCTTGCGTCGGCCGGCCCGGCCGGCGCCGCACGGTGAGCCGCCGCAACGACGTTTTGCGCATCTGCATGGCTCTGCCGCTTCGCTCTCAATACTCCGCTTGCTCTTTTTGCCCTGAATGGTCTACTTCGCGCAAATATTGCCGGTTGGGCGCCTGTGCGGCGTCCGAAAGGGGCTGTTTTCAGCAATGGCCAATAAACGAACCGTTCTGATCGTCGATGACGACGCCGAGCTGCGCGAGGCGTTGGTCGAGCAGCTCGCGCTGCACGAGGAATTCGACGCCATCGCGGTCGACAGCGGCACCAAGGGGGTGCAGGCCGCCAAGAACGGCACCGTCGACCTGGTGATCATGGACGTTGGGCTGCCGGACGTGGACGGGCGCGAGGCGGTGCGCATTCTGCGCAAGGCCGGCTTCAAGGCGCCGGTGATCATGCTGACCGGCCACGATACCGACAGCGACACCATCCTGGGCCTCGAATCCGGCGCCAACGATTACGTCACCAAGCCGTTCCGCTTCGCCGTGCTGCTGGCGCGCATCCGCGCGCAGCTGCGCCAGCACGAAGCGAGCGAAGACGCCGTCTTCACCATCGGCCCTTACACGTTCCGGCCGTCGTCCAAGCTGTTGATGACGCCGAAGGGCGGCAAGGTGCGGCTGACCGAGAAGGAAACCGCCATCCTGCGCTATCTCTATCGCGCCGGGCAGAAGCCGGTGTCGCGCGAGACGCTGCTGCAGGAAGTGTGGGGCTACAATTCCGGCGTCACCACCCACACGCTGGAAACGCATATCTACCGGCTGCGGCAGAAGGTGGAGAAGGACGCCGCCATGCCGGCGATCCTGGTGACGGAAGCCGGCGGCTACAAGCTGGTGCCGTGAGCGCCTTCCGGGACGCGCGGACTAAAGAAACGAAATGTCCCTGGACGACGACATCGCCTTTTTCGAGCAGGTGCCGACGCTGTCCGCGCTCGGCAAACAGGCCTTGCGCGTGCTCGCCATCGGCGCCGAGACGCGCCAACTGCCGAGCGGTGCGGTGCTGTTCTACGCCGGCGAGCTCGCCGACGGCGGCTACATCGTGCAGTCCGGCACGCTCGCGATCGAGCAGGGCACGGCGTCCGGCGGCGCGGATTACACCATCGGCCCCGGCACGCTGGTCGGCGAATTATCGCTGATCGCCGACACGGTCTCGCCGGTCACCGCGATTGCGCGCGAGCCGACGGTCGTCATCCGCATTTCGCGCAATCTGTTCCGCAAGATGCTGGAAGGCTATCCGGCCGCCGCCCGCCGCCTGCGCGACATGATGGCGGAGCGGCTCGGCGGCTGGACGGAGGACTTGGCGGAGATCGGCGCGCGCATGCAGCAGCGCGACTGATCGCATCAAAGCGCGATGGCCGCCGTCACCGGCACATGGTCGGACGGCCGCGCGGCGCCGCGGTAATTCTTGGCAATCGCGATCGAGGCCACCTCGCCGGCGAGCGCGTCCGAGGTCCAGATGTGATCGAGCCGGCGGCCGCGGTCGGCGGCGCGCCAATTGTCCATCGCGCGATAGCTCCACCACGTGTAGAGCTTTTCCGGCTCCGGCGTGTGCACGCGCATGCAATCGATCCAGCCGCCTGAGCGCTGTGCCGCGGTCAATTTCTCGCATTCGACCGGCGTATGCGAGACCACTTTCAACATCTGCTTATGGCTCCAGACGTCGTGCTCGAGCGGCGCCACGTTGAGGTCGCCGACCAGGATGGCGCGCTCCTTCGGCGCCGGGCGCAGGCTTGCGTGCCCGGTCATCTCGTCGAGGAACGCGAGCTTGTGCTCGAATTTCGGATTGACGTCGGGGTCCGGCTCGTCGCCGCCGGCCGGCACATAGAAATTATGCAGCGTGATCGGCTCCTTCAGCCCGGCGCGCTCGCCCAGCACCACCGAGATGTGGCGGCAATCGCTTTTGCCGCAGAAATTGCGCGTCTCGAAGCGCTCGAACGGCAGGCGCGAGAGCACGGCGACGCCGTGATAGCCCTTCTGCCCGTTGAGCGCGGCGTGCTCGTAGCCGAGCCGCTTGAAGCGCTTGAGCGGGAAGGCGTCGTCCGGGCATTTGGTTTCCTGCAGGCACAACACGTCGGGCCGCGCGCTTTTCAGGAAGCGGGCGACCAGGTTGATGCGCAGGCGGACCGAGTTGATGTTCCAGGTGGTGACGGTGAGAGGCATGGGCGCAATCTAAGGTGCGTGACGCAATATTTCCAACGTCATGGCCGGCTTTGTTCCGGCCATCCACGTCTTTGTGCCGAGGCATCTCACCGTCATCCTGAGGTGCGAGCGCGGAGCGCGAGCCTCGAAGGATGAACGGCCGGGCCGTCGCCCTTCGAGGGCCGACTTCGGCGGCCACCTCAGGGTGACGGTGAAGTGAGCAGGTGAGGGTCGAGCAAGTCGGATAAGGTCAGTTGTGGTAATTCGTATAATCGATCTTGAACAGGTTCGGGTCCGGCCGCTTGCTGGTGTCGAGATTGTAGACCGCCACCGTGGTGTCGTAGCCCTGCGGATCGGTCACCGTCCATTGCTTGAGCTGCATGTCGGTCGCGCCGAACATGATCATCAGGCGGCTGGTGCCGACCATGGCGTTGCGCTCCTCCGCCACCACCGTGACGAAGACGTCGTCGGCATAGACCGCGACCAGGTGGGTGTCCTTCATCAGATTGACGTTGCTGGCGAGCAGGAAGCGCAGCGGCGTTTCCGACAGCGGGATGATGTCCTGGTGCGCCAGCCTCTGGTCGCGCACCGCGATCGCCGTGCCGTCGGCGATGACGGCAATCGGGCTGGGCGGATCGTATTCAAAGCGGACTTTGCCGGGCTTGGAAATGAAGAACGCCCCGGTGCTGCGGCTGCCGTCCGGCCCGATCTGTACGAATTTGCCGCTCAGCACCTGGGTCCTGGAGAGATAGTCGTCGACCCGCGCGACGATGGCGCGCTGCTTGTCGTCGAGCGCGTTGGCTTTGCCCGGTTTGCCGAGCAGTTGCGCGAACGGATTATGGATCGGAGAGGGCGGCGACTGCGCCGCGGCCGGAGCGGCCGTCAGGCAGCCGAGCAGCAGTGGCAAGCGCCAGTTCGCGGCCGCTCCTGCGACGTTTTGCCATCACGATCTCCGCCTCGTGCCCCGCCGTCGTCTAGCGGGCGGCTGTGGCTATTTCGCGACCCCACCGGGCCGCCGCTCGATCGTCCGGGTTCCGGCTTAAGCGCGCCGCCGGCGATTCTCAATAGCGTTCCGCGCCGTCCTCGGGGATCAGGATCTCGCGCTTGCCGGCATGGTTGGGCTGGCCGACGATGCCTTCCTTTTCCATCCGCTCCATCAGCGTGGCGGCGCGGTTGTAGCCGATCTGCAGCCGGCGCTGGATGTAGGAGGTGGAAGCCTTGCGGTCGCGCTTCACCACGGCGACCGCCTGCTGAGTAGAGATCGCCGCCCTCGGCCATGCCCATGCCGGTCGCGTCGAACACGGCGCCGTCGGCGCCTTCTTCCAGCTCGTCGGCCGTCACCTCTTCGAGATATTCCGGCGTGCCTTGCGACTTGAGGTGGCGGACAACCTTCTCGACCTCCTCGTCCGACACGAAAGGCCCGTGCACGCGGCTGATGCGGCCGCCGCCCGCCATATAGAGCATGTCGCCTTGGCCCGAGCAGCTGCTCGGCGCCCTGCTCGCCCAAGATGGTGCGGCTGTCGATCTTGGAGGTGACCTGGAACGAGATGCGGGTCGGGAAATTCGCCTTGATGGTGCCGGTGATGACGTCGACCGAGGGGCGCTGCGTGGCGAGGATGACGTGGATGCCGGCGGCGCGCGCCATTTGCGCCAGGCGCTGGATGGCGCCTTCGATGTCCTTGCCGGCGACCATCATCAGGTCGGCCATCTCGTCGACGATCACCACCAGGAAGGGCAGCGGATCGAGCTCGAGCTCTTCCTTTTCGTAGATCGCCTCGCCGGTCTCCTTGTCGTAGCCGGTGTGCACCGTGCGGGTGAGCGTCTCGCCTTTGTTCTTGGCTTCGGCGACGCGCGCGTTGTAGCCCTCGATGTTGCGCACGCCGAGCTTGGACATTTTCTTGTAGCGCTCTTCCATCTCGCGCACCGCCCATTTGAGCGCGACCACCGCCTTGCGCGGATCGGTCACCACCGGCGTCAGCAGATGCGGGATGCCGTCATAGACCGAGAGCTCGAGCATCTTGGGATCGACCATGATCAGCCGGCACTGGTCGGGGCGCAGGCGGTAGACCAGCGACAGGATCATGGTGTTGATGGCGACCGACTTGCCGGAGCCGGTGGTGCCGGCGATCAGCAGATGCGGCATGCGCGAGAGATCGACGATCACCGATTCGCCGCCGATGGTCTTGCCGAGGCAGAGCGGCAGCTTGGCGGCGCTTTCGTTGTAATCGTCGCCGGTGAGCAGTTCGCGCAAGTAGACCTTCTCGCGCGTCGGGTTGGGCAACTCGATGCCGATGGCGTTGCGGCCGGAGACCACCGCGACGCGCGCCGACACCGCGCTCATCGAGCGGGCGATGTCGTCGGCGAGCCCGATGACGCGCGAGGACTTGATGCCGGGCGCCGGCTCGAGTTCGTACAAGCGTGACCACCGGGCCGGGCCGCGCGTTGATGATCTCGCCGCGCACGCCGAAATCGCCGAGCACGCTTTCCAGCGCCGCGGCGTTGGCGTCGATGATGTCGCTCGACACCGTGGTGCGCTCGGAGGCGCGCGGCGCGGTCAGCAGATTGAGCGACGGCAGTTCGTAGCCGTTGGCCGAGCGGCGCGCCGGCGCGCGCGGCGCGCGGACGCCGGCGCGGCGCGGGCGCAGGCCCGTCCTCGCTTTCCTCGTCGTCATAATCCGGATCGGCCGACAGGCTGGGCGCGCCGACGCGGCCGAGCCGGTCGAAGCGCGGCTCCATGCGCCCGCCGGCGGCCGGCACGATGCGCGCGGCGCGCGCGGCGTGCCGCGCACCAGGCGCACAAAGCGCGCCTTCCAGCTCAGCAGCGCGTGCACGATCATGCCGAGCCAGGCCGAGCCGCGGTCGCGCTCGGCTTCGGCTTCGTCAGCTTTCCGCGTCGTCGTCTTCATCGGCCGCTTGCGTTTTCGACCAGGGCGCGCGCAGGCCGGCCGCCACGCTGATGGCGGCGAGCGCGCCGGCGCCGAGCACGACGGCGATGACCAACAGCGAAAGCCCGCGCAGCGGCACGAACAGGCCGGGCAGCCGCAGCATGGCATCGCCGCACACGCCGCCGAGCCCGGTCGGCAGCGGCCAGGAGCCGATGCCGGGGAGCGTCGAGGCGAAACCGGCGGCGAAAAAAGTGGCGGCGATCCACAGCAGGCTGCGCCATTTCTCGCCCAGCGGGCGGTGCGACAGCAGCCGCCAGCCGAGCAAGGCTTCCGGCACCAGCAGCAGGACGCTGGCGAGCCCGAGCAATTGCATCGCCAGGTCGGAGAAGATCGCGCCCGGCAAGCCGAGCAGATTGTGGATCGGCTTCTGCGTGGCGTGGCTGAGCGAAGGATCCTGCACCGACCAGGTGGCGAGCGCGATGGCGCCGAGCAGCGCGAGCGTCAGCAGCGCGAGACCGGCGAGCTCGCTCAGGCGGCGCCGCACGATGTCACGGAAATGATCGGTGACGAAGGTCAGGGCGTCGACGCTGCGATCGGATGCGCGCATCTTTATCGTTACCTCAACCCAGCACCGCGACGAGACGATGCAGCGCCTCGGCCGTCGCGGCCTTGTCTTGCACCATGGCGACGCGGATGTAGTCGGCGCCGGGATTTGAACCGTCGGCCTGCTCGCGCGCCAGATAACGCCCCGGCACCACGCGCACGCCGGCCTCTTTCCACAGCCGTTGCGTCACCGCTTCGCTGCCGCCTTGCGCCGAGACGTCGAGCCAGAGAAAGAAGCCGCCGGCCGGGCGCACATAGCCGTAGCGGTTGCCGACGATCTGGTCGGCGAGATCGAATTTGGCCGCGTAAAGCTTGCGATTGTCTTGCACATGCGTCTCGTCGCCATAGGCGGCGATGGCGACGTGTTGCGCCGGCGCCGGCACCTGGGGCGCCGCGATGTTGCGCAATTCGAGAAAGGCGGCGAGGAAGCGCCGGTCGCCGGCGGCGAAACCGACGCGCAGCCCCGGCAGATTGGAGCGCTTGGACAGCGAATGGAACACCGCGACATTGGCGAAGTCGCGGCCCGATGCTTCCAGCATGCCGGGCGGCGCGTGCTCGCTGTAGATCTCGCAGTAGCATTCGTCGGCGAATACCAGGAAGCCGTAGCGGCGCGCCAGCCCGGCCAGCCGTTCGAGATAGGCGCGGCCGGCGACGGCGCCTTGCGGGTTCGAGGGCGAGGCGAGGTAGCAGGCGACGGTGCGCTTCAAGCAGCGGCTCGTCGAGCGCGTCGAGATCGGGCAGGAAGCCGCTGGCGCGCGTCGCCGGCAGATAGACCGGCTCGCAATCGGCGGCGAGCGTGCCGGCGGCATAGGCGGCATAGAACGGATTGGGGATCAGCATGGCCGGCGTGCCCGTGCGCCGCGGCGCGACCCAGCGCTTGGCGGCGATGGCGGCCAAAAACAGGCCCTCGCGCGTGCCGTTGAGCACCAGCACTTCGCTGTCCGGGATCGACCGGGCGCGGCAGCGCGTAGCGGCGGCCGAGCCATTGCGCGACCGCTTGGCGGAACGGCTCGATGCCCTTGTTGGCCGGATAGCGGCCGAATTCGGCGAGATGGGCGGCGAGCGCCGGCCCGACGAAGGCGGGAACCGGGTGCTGCGGCTCGCCGACCGACAAATTGATCGCCGGCTTGCCGGGCTCGATGCCGGCGATCAGTTCGGTCAGCCGCACAAAAGGGGAGCGGGAATCGACCGCCTGGGACGGAGGCATTGCAGGCTCGCGCTGGGCGGTCGTCATGGCCATGCGGATACACAAGCGGGCGCGGCCCGCGGCACGAGGGTCGGATCAGCATATAGAGGGCGAGGTTAAGACCCGATTAACCATCGGGAATTGGCCGGCGAAACCCGGCGCGAAGGCGGGCGCAAAGAGAGAGGCCCCGGTCCTTGCGAACCGGGGCCTCACGGAAGGGACAGTGCCGGGTTCCGCCCCTGCCGTTAGCTGTCATTCATGGCGCGTGATCTTTTCCGAAAACCGGTACCCACTTTTCGGGATCACGCACTACTGAACGGCCTCGCCGTGCAGCGCGATATCGAGACCTTCGCGCTCCACTTCGTCGCTGACGCGCAGGCCGATGACGGCGTCGATGATCTTGAGCAGGATCAGCGAGACGATCGCGTCGTAGACGATCACGATGACGATGCCCTTGACCTGGTTGATCAGCTGCGCGGCGTTGCCTTCGATCAGGCCGGCGGTGCCGCCGTATTCGCTGATCGCGAACACGCCGGTGAGCAGCGCGCCGACGATGCCGCCGACGGCGTGCACGCCGAAGCAGTCGAGCGCGTCGTCGATGCCGTGCATGCGCTTGAGGCCGGTGACGCCCCAGTAGCAGAGCGCGCCGGCGGCGACGCCGATCGCCATCGAGCCGACCGGGCCGACGAAGCCCGAGGCCGGCGTGATGGCGACGAGGCCGGCGACGGCGCCCGAGCAGATGCCGATGACGGTCGGCTTGCCGCGCGCGGCCCACTCCACCAGCATCCAGGTGAAGCCGGCGACCGCGGTGGCGATCTGCGTCACGGTCATCGCCATGCCCGCCTGCATGCCGGCGGTGACGGCGGAGCCGGCGTTGAAGCCGAACCAGCCGACCCACAGCAGCGAGGCGCCGATGAAGGTCAGCACCATGTTGTGGCCGCGGGCCCGCGTCCTTGCGCTTGCCGAGGCAGATCGCGCACATCAGGCCGGCGACGCCGGCGTTGATATGCACCACCGTGCCGCCGGCGAAGTCGAGCACCTTGAAGGCGGCGTCGCTGTTGCCGTTCGACATGAAGCCGTCGGAGCCCCACACCCAATGCGCGACCGGCGCGTAGACCACGATCGCCCACAGCCCGATGAACCACAGCATGGCCGAGAACTTCATGCGCTCGGCGAAGGCGCCGGCGATCAGCGCCGGCGTGATGATCGCGAAGGTCATCTGGAAGCAGAGATAGACGGTCTCGGGAATGGTCACCGCCAAGCCGTTCGGATTGCCGATGCCGGTCGAGATGTCGCTCACGATGCCTTGCAGGAACGCGCGGCTCAGCCCGCCGATGTACGGCGAACCGGGCGTGAAGGCGAGGCTGTAGCTGATGACCGCGTAAACGATCGTGACCAGACAGGTGACGGCGAAGCTCGTCATCACGGTGTCGCCCACGTTCTTCTTGCGCACCATGCCGCCGTAGAACAGGCCGAGGCCGGGGATGGTCATCATCAGCACGAGCGCGACCGAGGTCAGCATCCAGGCGGTGTCGCCGGAATTCGGCGTGCACTTCTCGGTGACGGCCTTCTTCGGATCGGTGTCGTTGACGCAAGCCGGCGGCGGCGCGGCCGCTGCCGGCGGCGCGGCGGCGGGTGGCGCGGCCGCTGCCGGCGCGCGGCGGGCGCCGGTTGCGCGGAGGATGTGTCGAACGCCGTCATGCTCAGACAGAGGCCGAGCAGAACTCCGAAGGCGAGAGCCAACAGCCCCGCACGGGAAAATTTCTTCAACGTCATGGCTTACTCCTGTCCGTGTTGTTTGCGGTGCGGGCGGCTAAAGCGCCGCCGAGTCGGTCTCGCCGGTGCGGATGCGGACGGCGTGGTCGAGGCTGAACACGAAAATCTTGCCGTCGCCGATCTGTCCGGTTTTGGCGGCGCCGGTGATCGCGCCGACGACCTTGTCGACCTGGTCGGAGGGCACCGCGACTTCCACCTTGAGCTTGGGAAGGAAGCTCACCGCGTATTCGGCGCCACGGTAGATTTCCGTGTGACCCTTCTGACGCCCGTATCCTTTGACCTCGGTGACGGTCAGCCCCTGCACGCCGATGGCGGTCAGCGCGTCGCGGACCTCGTCGAGCTTGAAGGGTTTGATGATGGCCATGACGATCTTCATGGATTCGATCCCCGCTTGGGCCCGTTTGTTACGTTCACGCAGTGCGGGCGGGTTCACTGAGCCGGTCCCGCAAAGCACGCTTCGCAGGCATGGCCGGGAATGAGGATTCAAACGCCGTGCCAGTTCGCGCGCGGCGGCATTAAGCGCTATGATCTTGTGAAAGAAAACGGGTGACGGGCGGGTCGGGCAAAAGCCGCCGCACGCCTGACGCCTAATAAGGCGTCAGGCTCTGGAGGCCCTGCTTAAGAATTAGTCAGCCGGGCAGGCGCCGCCCAAACGCGCTTATTGCAGCGCCTCGCCGTGCTGGCTGACGTCGAGGCCCATCACCTCGTCTTCGTTGCGCACGCGCAGCGGCACCATGAACTCGATCACCTTGAGGATGATGAAGGTGACGATGCCCGACCACAGCAGCGTGACGACGATGCCGTAGAGCTGCGCCACCACCTGGTGCGGGTTGCCTTCGAGCAGCCCGCGCACGCCGCCCGGCAGGTCCGGGCCGGCCGAGAGGGCCGCCACCGCGAACACGCCGGCGAGCAGCGTGCCGGTGAAGCCGCCGATGCCGTGCACGCCGAACACGTCGAGCGAGTCGTCGTAGCCGCATTTGATCTTGAGCCAGGTGCAGGCCCAGAAGCAGATGCCGCCGGCGATCACGCCGATCAGCACCGCCTGCATCGGCATCACGAAGCCGGACGCCGGCGTGATGGTGCCGAGGCCGGCGACCGCGCCGGAGATCATGCCGAGCACCGACGGCTTGCCGCGCGTCCACCATTCGAGCGCCATCCAGGTGAAGGCGCCGGCGCTGGCGGCGAGATGCGTGGCGACGATGGCCATCACCGCGCGCGAATTGGCGCCGAGCGCGGAGCCGCCGTTGAAGCCGAACCAGCCGACCCAGAGCAGGCCGGTGCCGATCACCGCCAGCGTGAGATCGAACGGCGCCAGGTTCTCGCTGCCGTAGCCGCGGCGCGCGCCGACCAGATAAGCCGCGGTCAATCCGGCGACGCCGGCATTGAGATGCACCACGGTGCCGCCGGCGAAATCGATCAGGCCGTAGCTGCCGAGGAAGCCGCCGCCCCAGACCCAATGCGCGATCGGCACATAGACCAGCAGCAGCCACAGCGCGCAGAAGATGAGATAGGCCGAGAAACGCAGGCGGTCGGCGACCGAGCCGGCGACCAGCGCCACCGTGATGATGGCGAAGGTCATCTGGTAGATCATGAACAGCGCTCTCGGGGATCGTCTTGGCCAGCGGCGAAATCGATTCCAGCGTCATGCCGTGCAGGAAGATGCGGTCGAGCGTGCCGATCACCGCGCCGTCGCCGGAGAAGGCGAGCGAGTAGCCGATGAAGGCCCACAGGATGGAGACCAGGAAGGTCGCCGCCAGCGACTGCGCCATGGTCGCCAGCACGTTCTTCTTGCGCACCATGCCGGCATAGAACAGCGCGAGGCCCGGAATGGTCATCATCAGCACCAGGCCGGTGGCGCCGATCATCCAGGCGGTGTCGGCGGCGTCGATCTTGGCGGCCTGCGCGAAGGCCGGCGAAGCGGACAGCGCCGCCGCCAGCGCGGCGGCGGCAACGGCATAGCCTCGGTGCGCCCGTGTCATCATATTTCCCCCCGATGGATTTTTTTAAAGCGCGGCGGTGTCGGTCTCGCCGGTGCGGATGCGCACGGCGTGCTCGATCGGCAGGACGAAGATCTTTCCGTCGCCGATCTGTCCGGTCTTGGCGGCGGCGGTGATCGCCTCCACCGCCTGGTCGATCTGCTCGCTGGCGACCGCGATCTCGAGCCGCAGCTTGGGCAGGAAATTCACGGCGTATTCGGCGCCGCGATAAATCTCCATGTGGCCCTTCTGCCGGCCGTAGCCCTTGACCTCGGTCACGGTCATGCCGTGGACGCCGATGCGGGTGAGGGCGTCGCGCACCTCGTCGAGCTTGAACGGTTTGATGATGGCGATGACGAGCTTCATGGCGGCGTTCCCGGACCGAAGCCGCGGGCGGCGGCTCCTTGCATAACGAAAACCCGTCCGGATCGGTCCGGCACGGGCTTGTTGCCTAAGCTATCGACAGGAGGCTGAAAGATTAAGCGCCAACCTTGCCTCACCCACAGGCAAACGCCGCGACAAAAGGCATTTTAGGTCAATAATGCTGTCTTATTTGCCGCTGCGCCAGGCCGAGCTCGTGGATCAGGCGCGGCAGCAGGGCGCCGGCCTGCGCCCGGCGCATGCCGGGCCGGATGCGCGGGTCATAGAGCAACGTCAGCAGAGCGTGGTCGTAGACCGAGAGGTAGCCGACCATGCGGCGCTGGTTGAGCGTGGTCCACGGGTTGTGCTGGTCGTGGTTGGGCAGGCCGAGGGCGTGCAGCAACTCGTGATAGGCGCAGTCGAAGAACACCCGGTCGCCTTTGTCGACGATGATGAAGGACACCGAGCGCGCGATGGCGCCTTCGGCGTCCGAGCGCACGCTGGTCATGCAGATCGGATCGGTGCGCGCGATGAAGCGGCGCGCAATGCGCGGGCCGAAGGCCGCTTCGAGCGCCGCCTTGAAATTCTTCTCCTCGATCAGCCGCACTTCGACATCGGCCGGCGCGTCGCCGGTAACGACCGCGAGATGAAGATTGGGAACGCGGCGGGCGTACTCCTCCAGGACGCGCGTCATCGCGGCGGCGCGGTCGACCTTGCTGTCGGACAGCACGCGCGCCCTGATCGGGTGATCGTAGCGGCGGATGCCTTTCGGCATTTTGCCGACCAGAAAATCGGAGCCGAAGGCGAGCGCGAGAAAGCCGCGCGTGAGTTCGGGCGCGGAGAAGCGCGTGTACTGCGGCGGCGCGTCCGGCATCGGGCCGGGCGGCGCCGGCTCCATGCCGGAGGCGGCGAGCGCCGATGCGATAATGGCAAAGACGAGCAACGATCCGCTCATTCCCGCGACAGCGGGAATCCAGAGCCGAAATCGCGATCCTTGCGAGTCAGCGCTGGGTCCCCGCTTTCGCGGGGACGAGCGGAATCTTCCACCCAAGGCGTCGACTCCTCATTGTCACGATCGTATCTCGCTATTTGGTCGCGCGCCGCTGGCGCACCAGGCCTTCCTGCGCCACCGAGGCGACCAACGTGCCGTCGCGGGTGAATATAAGGCCGCGCGAGAAGCCGCGCGAGCCGTGCATGTTGGGCGAGTCCTGCGCATAGAGCAGCCAATCGTCGGCACGGAACGGCCGGTGCAGCCAGAGCGCATGATCGAGACTGGCCGCCATGAATTCCTTCTCGAACAGCGTACGGCCGTGCGGCGCCAGCGAAGCGTCGAGCAGCGTCATGTCGGAGGCATAGGCCAGCACGCATTGGTGGATCGCCGGATCGTCCGGCAGCCGCCCGGTGGCGCGGATCCAGATGATGGAAGCGCCCGTCGGGATATTTCTTGCCGCCGTAGCGGTCGAACTCGACCGGGCGCAATTCGATCGGCCGCTCGCGCTCGTAATAGCGCCGCACCGGGTCGGGCATGGTCGGCAGCATCTTCTGCGCGCATCTCGGCTTCGCGTCGGCAAATTTTCCGGCGGCGGCACGTCCGGCATTTTGGCCTGATGATCGAGCCCCTCCTCGTGCGACGTGAAACGACACCAGCATGGAGAAGATCGGATGGCCGTGCTGGCGCGCGGTGACGCGGCGCGTGGTGAAGCTCTTGCCGTCGCGGATGCGGTCGACGTCGTAGATGATCGGCACCTTGGGATCGCCGGGCAGCAGGAAATAGGCGTGCATCGAATGCGGCGGGCGGCTGGCGTCGACCGTGCGCACCGCCGCGACCAGCGCCTGCCCGATCACCTGCCCGCCGATAGACGCGCTGCCAGCCGGCCTGCGGCGAGCGGCCGCGGAACAGGTTCACCTCGAGCGGCTCGAGGTCGAGGATATCGAGCATTTCCTGGACGGCGGTGGACATTGGCGGCGGCACCTTCTCGATGGCGGCGCCAATGACGCCGGTGCAACCTGCTATGCTCAAGGACTAGGATAAGACAAGGAAGGCCGGCGGTTTATGCCCGTCGCGCAATAGCTATGGAACGGCAATGACGCATGCGCGGCGCGACGTGGTGATCGGCGGCGCCGGCTTTGCCGGCCTCGCGCTCGCCATCGCGCTGCGCCAGGCGCTGGGCGACACCTTCACGGTGACGGTCGCCGATCCGGCGCTGGCGTCGTTGAAGTCGAAGGACCCGCGCGCTTCCGCCATCGCCGCCGCGGCGCGGCGGCTGTTCGAGGCGATCGAGCGTCTGGGACGGCGGTCGCGCGACGACGCGCAGCCGATCCTCGACATGGTGGTGACCGACAGCAAGCTCGAGCACGCGGTGCGGCCGACCTTCCTCACCTTCGGCGGCGAAGTGGAAGAGGGCGAAGCCTTCGCGCACATGATCGAGAACCGGCTGCTGGTCGACGCGCTGGTCGACAAGGCGAAAGCGCTCGGCATCGATCTGCGCGCCGGCGCGGTGACCGGCTTCGACAACATGCCGAACGCGATCGACGTCGACCTGAGCGGCGGCGAGACGATTTCGGCGCGGCTTCTGGTCGGCGCCGACGGCGCGCGTTCGCAGATCCGCGAGCAGGCCGGCATCGCCACGCACGGCTGGAATTACGATCAGTCGGCGATCGTCTGCACCGTCGCGCACGAGCGCGATCACGACGGCCGCGCCGAAGAGCATTTCCTGCCGGCCGGGCCGTTCGCGATCCTGCCGCTCACCGGCAAGCGCTCATCGATCGTGTGGACCGAGACCGCGCGCGAAGCCGAGCGCATCGTGGCGCTGCCGGACGATGAATTCCACGCCGAGCTTGAGAAACGCTTCGGCCTGCAAGCTCGGCGACTTGCAGGTCGTCGGCGCGCGCCGCGCCTTTCCGCTCGGCCTGTTCACCGCGCGCAGCTTCATCGGCGAGCGGCTGGCGCTGATCGGCGACGCCGCGCACATCATTCATCCGATCGCCGGGCAGGGCCTCAACATGGGGCTGCGCGACGTCGCCGCTCTGGCCGAGGCGGTCGCCGACGCGGCGCGGCTCGGGCTCGATATCGGCGCGCCGGACGTGCTCGAGCGCTACCAGCGCTGGCGGCGCTTCGACACCATGACCATGGGCGTCGCGACCGACGGCTTGAACCGGTTGTTCTCCAACAATTCCGACGTGCTGCGGCTGGCGCGCGACGTCGGCCTCGGCCTGGTCGAGCGCATGCCCGCGCTCAAGCGCATGTTCATCCGCGAGGCGGCCGGCTTCACCGGCGAGGTGCCGAAGCTGCTGAAGGGCGAGGCGCTTTAATTATCTTGTCGTCCCGGCCGAGCGAAGCGAGAGCCGGGACCCATACTCCGCAGCCTATCGAAAGTGCACGGCGTATGGGTCCCCGCCTTCGCGGGGACGACAAACGTTCACGACAGCGGAATGCTGCCGACGTGATCCTTGAAGGCTTGGCGCGATGAGATCGCCGCGTACCAGCGGTCGAGGTTCGGCGTCGGCGGCCGGCCCGGCACCAGCTGCACATAGCGGTAACACATGATGCCGACCGGGATGTCGCCGTAGGAGAAGTTCGGCCCGGCGACGTAAGCGGTCTTGCCGAGCTGCGCGTCCAGCATCTTCATGGCGTCGGTGGTCTTGTCCTGCGAGGTCTTGATCGCCGCCAGGTCGCGTTTCTCCGGCGGCGTGCGGATCAGGCCCCAGAAGGCGTGGAAGATCGCCGGCCCGACCACCGACAATTGCCAATCCATCCATTGGCTGGCGAGCGCGCGCTGCTTGGGGTCCTTCGGCTCCAGCACGCCCGACTTGTCGTGCTTGCCGGCGAGATAACGCACGACCGAATTCGATTCCCACAGCAGGAAGCCGTCTTCTTCCTCCAGCGTCGGCACCAGGCCGTTCGGGTTCATCGCGAGATAAGCCGGCTCCTTGTTCTTGCCGAACGGGCCGCCGACGTCGATGCGCTCGTGCGCGAGCCCCAATTCGCCCACCGCCCACATCGCCTTCTGCACATTCGACGACGTGTTGCGGCCCCAGATTTTCAGCATATTGCGTTTCCTTCTCACTGACTGTCATGCCCGCGAAAGCGGGCATCCAGTACTCCTTGTCTTTCGATAAATCGAGGCGGCTGTGGTTACTGGATCACCCGCTTTCGCGGGTGATGACGCCACGTGGTGTCACTCCAATTTGCGCGCTTCCTCCGGCAGCATGATCGGGATGCCGTCGCGGATCGGATAGGCGAGCTTGGCCCGGCGCGAGATCAACTCCTGCCTGGCGGCGTCGTATTCCAGCGGGCCCTTGGTCAGCGGGCAGACCAGGATCTCCAACAGCTTGGGATCGACGTTGCCGGCGGGGCTTTCGGTCGGCGGGGTGGTGGGCATGGCGGGCTCCCGGCGATTCGGCGCATGTTTAATCTGTCATGGCCGGGCTTGTCCCGGCCATCCGGATAGATCAGGTCGCACCGCCTTACCAGTCACTCGACAGCGGGATGCGCGGGTCAAGCCTTCGCGGGCATGACAACGTGTCGCTACTGCAATTTCGCTTCGCCCTCGGTGTTTTTCTTGGCGAGCTCGATCTCGGTGATGGCGACCAGCACCTCGGCACGGGTCTTCAGGTCGGGCGCTTCCAAGAGCGCCTGCTTCTCGGCCGCGCCGTAAGGCGACATCATCGCCAGCGCGTTGACCAGCGCCTCGTTCGGCGCCTTTTCGATGCCTTCCCAGTCGGCGTTGAGATTGTTGGCCTTGAGGAATTCGCGCAGCGCCACCAGCAGCGCGTCGCGATCGACCTTGTCTTCGCCCTTGCGCGCGACGAAGTCGTCGGCGAAGGGCGCGTAGGTCACGCGGCATTGCCGATAGGCGTCGCCACCTTCAGCTCCTCCTCGATCCGGAAGCGCGCGACGCCGGTGAGCTCGATCAGGTAACGGCCGTCGCCGCTTTCGGCGAGATGCGTGATACGGCCGACGCAGCCGATCTTGTAGAGCGCCGGCTTGTCCGCGCTTCCGCCACGCGTGACGTCGGGCTGGATCATGCCGATCAGCCGGTGGCCGTCGCGCAGCGCGTCGTCGATCATGGCGAGATAGCGCGGCTCGAAAATATTGAGCGGCATCTGACCGCGCGGCAACAGCAGCGCGCCCGGCAGCGGAAACACCGGGATGACTTCCGGCAGATCGACCGGACCGCGATATTGCGCGTTCATCGGCATTGCGCGTTACTCCCGCATCCGCCGCTGTCATGCCCGCGCAAGCGGGCATCCAGTAATCACCGACATAAAGTTATCTCGTGCACGGTGAATACTGGATCGCCCGCCTTCGCGGGCGATGACACCAAAAGGAATCACGAAAACAAAACCGACGACAACCGCTTGCGGCCCTCGATCGTGGCCGGATCGGTCGGACCCCAGGCGTCGAACAACTGCACCAGCTGCTTGCGCGCGCCGTCGTCGTTCCATTTGCGGTCGCGCTTGACGATGGCGAGCAGATGCTCGACGGCCTCCGGCCGCTTGCCCTTGGCATTGAGCGCGGCGGCGAGATCGAAGCGCGCCTGATGGTCGAGCGGATCGGCCGCGATTTTCTTCTCCAGCTCGTCGATCGGCCCGACCGATTTGGCCTGCTCGGCGAGATCGAGCGCGGCGCGCGCGGCGGCGACCGCCGCCTCGCTGCGCTTTGCTTCCGGCACCAAAGCGAGCGTCTGCTTGGCCTGCTCGAGCGCGCCGGTCTTGCACGTAGCAGCGCGCAAGCCCGGCGATGGCGGCGATGTTGCCGGCGTCCTGCGACAGCAATTGGCTGTACAGGTTGGCGGCTTCGGCGGCATTGCCGGCGGCGAGCGCGTCGTCGGCCGCCTTCAGCAAATCTTTTTCCTCGCCGCCGATCTTGTCCTTGGTCAGCCGCTCCAGGAACGCGATCACCTGGCTTTCCGGCAGCGCGCCCATGAAGCCGTCGACCGGCTGGCCGTTGGAGAAGGCGATCACCGCCGGGATCGACTGGATGCCCATCTGGCCGGGGATTTCCGGATGCTTGTCGATATCCATCTTGGCGAGCTTGACCTTGCCCTTGGCCGACTTGACCGCCTTTTCCAGCACGGGGGTGAGCTGCTTGCAGGGGCCGCACCAGGGCGCCCAGAAATCCACCAGCACCGGCTGGTTCTTGGATTCCTCGATGACGTCCTTCATGAAGGCCTGCGTGGTGGTTTCTTTCACCACGTCCGCGGCCGCCGCCGCCGTTCCGCCGCCGTTTTGCAGCATTTTTCCTCGCCTAAATCCGGGATTTCGCCCGATTAGATGGTCATCCGGGCCCGGAATGCAATCGTGTTAGGAGGCGTCCGGCGGCCGGCCCGGAAACCCGCTCGATCCGGGGGCTGTGGCCGGTCGATTCCAGGAAGCGGATCAGATCGTCGCGCGCGATCGAGGTGGTCATGGTGTTGACCAGCGGATGAAAGTTCAGGGTCGCGTGCGCCAGCATGGCCTTGTCGAGCACCACGGTGACGCGGCCGGCCGTGTCGTTCATCGCCCCGAACGGCGTCACCGCACCCGGCTCCACGCCCCAGACCTCGCGCAGCAGGTCGGAGGAGCCGAAGGAAAACCGCCCGCTCGCCCCCAGCAGCCGGTGCAGGCCCTTGAGGTCGATATCGGCCTCTTCCTCCGCCACCACCAGAAAAAGCGCGTGCTTTTTGTCGCGCAGGAATAGGTTTTTGGTGTGCCCGCCGGGAATTTGCCCGCGCAAGGCGCGGCTTTGCTCGACCGTGAACAGCGGCGGATGCTTGACCGTCGTATGTTTGATGGCGAGCGCGTCGAGCGCCGCAAAGAGCTGGTCGGGGGTTGCTGGCATGAAACGGCTCGCGGGGTCCGGTGTTATTATCATCGATCACCCGGGAGATCGAAAATGAAACATCTCATCCTACGGCGGCGGTGGCCGTGACCGTCCTATGCGTCAATGCCCAGCCGGCGCCGGCCGCAGGCTATGCGCCCTGGTGCGCGGTGAGTTCGATGGGGCGCGGCGGCGCCTATTGGGACTGCCGCTACGCAACCCTCGATCAGTGCGTTCCCTTTATCGTTGCGGGCAATCGCGGCTTCTGCAATCCCAATCCGGCCTATGCCGCGGCATCGGAACCGCGCCATTGGCGCCGTCACCATAAACGCCCGCGATACGACTGAATCTAACGCGGGCCCGGAACTTGTGCTAGCTTGCTGCCGTCGATGAATGACGGGGGCTGACAATGACACGCATGGTACCGATCGCGCTCATTCTTTTGTTCGGTCTGGCATTGAGTCCGCAATCCGCCCGTGCGGAAGGCACCGCGCGCTGGTGCGCGGTCTATTCGGTGAGCGGCGGCAATGTGCGGGAGGACTGCAATTACCGCACCGATCGAGGCTTGCCGGAAGAACATCATCGCCGGCGACCGCGGCACCTGCAACATGAACCCGCGCTACAGCGGCGACACGGAAAGGAAGCCGGCGCAACCGCCGGTAACCGGCCCGCGCCTTCATTCGCGCGAGTCGTCGTCGAGGCGGTCGAGCGCCTCGCGCACCAGCTCGATCAAGGACGTCATCGAATAGGGCTTCTGCAGCCAGCCCAGCGGTTGCGCGGCTTCGGCGCGCTGGCGCACGGCGGCATCGGCGTGCGCGGTCGCGAAGATGCAACGCATCCCGTGCTTCTGAAACAATTCGATGGCGGCATCGACGCCGTCGCGCTTGCCCGCCAGCCGAATATCCATGACGACCAGCGCGACGCGATAGTCGACGGCGGCCTTGACGGCTTCTTCCGCCGACGCAACGACTGCCGCCGGCGCAAATCCGGCTTGCGTCAAGGCGTCTTCCATCTGCGTGGCGACCAGGTAATCGTCTTCGGCGATCAAGATGCGGGTGGGCTCGGGCGGGCTTTTTTTCGATCCGCTCTCGTCGTTGCGCGCGAACAGGACATAGGGCCGATTGATCGGAAGGGCGCGCCGTTCGCCCGGTTGGGAAAATGGCAATACGGCGTGTCTGGGCTTCAGTTTCGTTTGGTGCAAAATAATCTCCTAGGAAAATCGCACGCTACAGCGGGTCGGATTGGACGTAACTTCGAAATGTCCGCGCAGTTGCCGGGCCAGGCCCTGCACCAGACGCAGGCCCGATGACTGCTGACGCACCGCCTCGAGGTCGAAACCCGGTCCGTCGTCTTCCACGTACAAAACGAAAGGCGTCGGCTTCTTTGATCAATCCGGCGCGGATAACGGTTTCGCCGCGGCCGTTGGCGCCGTGCTTGGCCGCATTGGTCAGCAACTCGTTCAGGATCAGCGCCAGCGGCATCGCGTCGTCGTTCGACAGTTCGCCGGACGACTCCCCGCAGACGATTTTGACGCCGGCCGGGAAGGTTTCCTGCGCGGTCTTGCACACCGCGGCCACGAATTCCTCCGATTTGAAGCGGGTCGCATGGGTGGTGCCGTACAGCACCCGCTGCGCGGCCGCCATCGCGGCCACCCGGCGGCTGGCCTCGTTCAGGACCTTCTGCGCTTCCGGCGTGCGGATTTGCCGCGATGCCGAATCGAGCAACGACTGCAGCATCTGCATGTTGTTCTTGACGCGATGATTGAGCTCGTTGAGCAGCACGCGTTGATGCGTTTCCGCCTGCTTGCGCTCGCTGACGTCGACCAGCATGTTGATGGCGCCGACGACCTTGCCTTTGGCATCGCGCAGCGGCGTCGGATAGGGAATGAACGGCACGCGGCTGCCGTCCGGGCGCTCGGCGATGGCTTCGGCGTTGCGGATCGGCACGGCCTTCCTTGAGCGCCACCGCCATCGGACACTGGTCGTGCGGCAACGGCGTGCCGTCCGGCCAATAAAGCTTCCAGGTCACGCACCATTCGTCGCTGCCGAGCGATCGGGCGTGCGGCCGGCGAGCTCGACCGCCGCCTGGTTGAAATAGGTGATCTTGCCGTCGGCGTCGGTGGTGTAGATCGCGGCCGGAATGGCGGCGAGCAGGTCCTGCAGGCGCTGCTCGCTCTCCCGCAGCTTTTCCTCGGCCGCCTTGCGGTCGGAGATGTCGCGCGAAATCTTCGAGGCGCCGACGATCTGGCCCGCCGCGTTGCGCACCGGCGAAACCGTGAGCGAAATGTCGACCAGGAGCCGTCCTTGCGGCGGCGGACGGTCTCGTAATGATCGATCCTTTCGCCGCTGCGGATGCGCGCGAGGATGTGCGGCTCTTCGTCGAGCCGTTCCGGCGGAATCAGGATCGTGACCGGCTGGCCGACCGCTTCCTTGGCGGTGTAGCCGAAAATGCGTTCGGCGGCCGGGTTCCAGGTCCGGATGATGCCGTCGAGGTCCTTGCTGATGATGGCGTCGTCCGAGGACTCCACGATGGCAACGAACTGCTGCGCGGCTTGCGCCGTCTGTACGCGCTCGATGCTGAAGCCGAGCTGACGCGCGATGGTGACGCCGAGGCCGATCTCGGCGTCGGTGAACGCATGCGGCCGGTCGTAATAAGCCATGAACTTGCCGAGCAGCCGGCCGCCTTCCATCAGCGGTATGAAGGTGAGGGCCTGAATGCCCTCTTTGAGGACCGTGCGCTTGAGCTCGTCCGGCAGGTCGCTGGCTTCGACGTCGTCATAGCAAATCGGCTGCGGATGGTTGGTCGACCGCGTCCAGGGCGAATGGCCGTCGACCGCGCGGCGATATTCCTCCGACAGCCAGCGCGACGCCACGAACCGCATCGAATCCGAATCGTCGAACAGCAGAATCGACGCCCGCTGGCAGTCCAACGCGCGCATGATGGCGGCCAGCGCCGCGTCGTAGACTTCCTCGAGCGTTTCGGCGCGCTGCAGCCGTTCGGTAAACGCATGCAGCGCGGCCTGCTCTTCCATGCGGCGTGCCAGCGCATCCTGTGCGATCTTCTGCTCGGTCACGTCGATGGTGAGGCAGCGGGTATTGACGAATTCGCCGTTGTGCACGCGCGCGTTGGAGGTGATGAGCACGTGCCGGATCGATCCGTCCTTGGCGCGCAGGCGGGCCGGATATTGATCGATGCCCTCGTGCCGGTGCAGCCGCGCTAAAATGTCGTCGATCACCGGGCGGTCGGCGTGAAAATCGACGATGTTCTTGCCGATATATTCCGCCGCCGTATAGCCGAGCATTTGCAGCTCGGCCTTGTTGGCGCGCACGATGGTGCCGTCGCGCGCCACCAGATGCAGGCCGACCGCGGAGTTTTCGAAAAAATCTTCCAGTTCGTCCGGCGACTGATGCGACGCCGTGGTCTCGTGGAAACAGTTGATGGCGCCGACGACCGTGCCGGCGTCGTCCTCGACCGGCTCGATGTGCACCATGGCCCAGACGCTGGAGCCGTCGGGACGTTCGATGCGGCCTTCGGCGCCGCAAATCGGCACGCCGGTCTTGAGCACGGCGGCCATCGGGCACTGTTCGGGCGGGGTGAATTTGCCGCCGAAATACAGCTTGTACGAGCCGCAATATTTTTCGCTGTCGTCGCCGATGAGCGGCTCGCGCCCCCACAAATCGGCCGCCCGCCGGTTGAACCACAGGATGCGGCCGTCCGCGTCGCAGGCATAGACCGCGATCGGCAGCAGTTCCAAAAAGTCGGGTGCGGCGTCCAAAAGGGTGGAAGGCCGCCCGAAGCGCGCAAGGATTTTCGTTCTGGCTTCGGTGAATTCCTCGATGCTCATACTCTTCTCGGCCACTAACGCGCCCCGCCGCCGGGAGGCTACTGGCAGGTTTTGCGAATGATTGAATCGATTCTATGCCCCCGGGTACCCAACGCGAACGCCGAAGCGGGGTTCCGCGCGAGATCGCGGCCCGCTCAATTTTTTAAGGTTACGCGCGGCGTGCCGGACCATCTTCCGCTTTGCCGTTGAAAGCCCCGGCCGCATGGGCTAGATCAGCGCCCGAAGGCCGCCGGATACTTGCGTTGCGGTTCCGCCTCGCGGCGTGACCCGAATATTTGCTGCGGCGGCTTTCTGGAGTGCGCGAGACAAGTCTAAGTGCTTGATTTTGCGGGTGTAGCTCAGGGGTAGAGCACGACCTTGCCAAGGTCGGGGTCGAGGGTTCGAATCCCTTCGCCCGCTCCAATCTTCTCATCATTATTTCTCTTGCCGGTTGCATGTGCGACATTGCCGCCGGGCGCGGCTCTGCCGTGCCTGCCGATGATCACCCAGCTCAGGAACTTTGGAATGCTGGTGCGTAAGCAGGGCAATTGGCTCGCCGCCAAGGTCGGCGACGAACTGGTGATGATGAGCGCCGACAAAGGCAATTACATCGGCCTCAGCGAAGTCGGCTCCCGCATCTGGGAGCTGCTCGAGACCCCGCTCAGCCTGGACGAGATCTGCCGGCGGCTGGAGACGGAATACGACGTTCCGCCCGCGACCTGCCGCGCCGAAGTCGAGACTTTCCTGCACGAGCTGACCAAGCATGGCGCGATTGCCCTCGATCCGCCGCCGGCTGCGTAGGTTCGCGCAGGTCGGCAACCGCCGGCGCGCGCTGCTCGCCGAAGCGGTCGCCTGGCTGCTGCTGACGCGGCTGGCGCTTTTGCTCGTTCCGTTTCCGCGCCTCGCCCGCCGGCTCGGCACCTTCGTGCCGCCGAGCGACGCGCGCGCCGTCGCGGCGCGCATGTCGGGCGCGCCCTCCGCGACGACGCTCGCCGAGGAGATCGGCTGGGCGGTGACGCGCGCCGCGCGCCACGTGCCGTTCAACGCGGTCTGCCTGCCGCAGGCGATGACGGCGCGCATCATGCTCAAGCGCCGCGGCGTCGGCAGCGTGCTGCATTTCGGCGCCGCGAAAGGCGACCAAAAGCCGCTCGATGCCCATGCCTGGCTCGACGCCGCCGGCGTCGAGGTCACCGGCTATCCGGTGGCGGCGAAATTCACCGAGATCGCCTGTTTCGTCTGAGGCTCAATAACCGGCCGCCAGCGCGCCGCGCGTGCGCGTGTCGGCGACGCCGACATAGCCGCCGGCGGTGACCGCGATGGAATTGGCCGAGGTGTGCGGCTCGGTCGGCACGATGGCGTGGCCGCGCGATTTGAGCGCGGCGAGCACGGCGGGCGCAAAGCCCGGCTCGACGAACACCTGGTCCGGCTGCCATTGATGGTGCAAACGCGGCGCGTCGACCGCGCGCGCCAGCGGCATGCGGAAGTCGATGACGTTGACGATCACCTGCAACACCGCGGTGATGATGCGGCTGCCGCCGGGCGAGCCGGTGATCAGCACCGGCTTGCCGTCCTTGAGCACGATGGTCGGCGCCATCGACGACAGCGGGCGCTTGTTGGGGGCGGGCAGGTTGTTGTCGAAGCCGACGAGCCCGTAGGCGTTGGCGGCGCCCGGCTTGGCGGTGAAATCGTCGAGCTCGTTGTTGAGCAGCACGCCGGTGCCGTCGGCGACGAGGCCGACGCCGTAGGAGAAGTTGAGCGTGTTGGTGTTGGACACCGCGTTGCCGTCGCGGTCGATGACCGAGAAATGCGTGGTGTTGCGGCCTTCCGCCTCCGGCGGCTTGCCGGGGCGGATGTCGGCCGCAGGCGTGGCGCGCGTGCCGATCTGCGCGCGCAAGGTGGCGGCGTATGGTTTCGAAACGAGGCCGGCGAGCGGGATCTTGACGCTGTCGGGATCGCCCAGAAAAACCGCGCGGTCGGCGTAGGCGCGTTTCATCGCCTCGATCATGAGATGGAACGACTCGGCGCCGGGCGCCGAGCTTGCCGAGCTCGTAGCCTTCCAGGATGTTGAGCATCTCGATCAGGCAGACGCCGCCGGAGGAGGGCGGCGGCATCGAGACGATGTCGTAGCCGCGATAGCTGCCGCGCACCGGCGCTCTTTCGATGGCGCGGTAATTCTTCAGGTCGTCGGTCGTCATCACGCCGCCGGCCGCGCGCACCGCCGCGGCGATGCGCTCGGCGATCGGCCCGCGGTAGAACGCGCTTGGACCCCGTTCGGCGATGGCGCGCAGCGTGTCGGCGAGATCGAATTGCAATAGCCGCTCGCCTTCGTTGAGCGGCGCGTCGCCGTTGAGGAAGATCGCCGCCGACGACGGGCCAGCGCGCCAGCCGCTCGCGCGCTTGCGGCAGCGAATCGGCGAGATCGTCCTCGACCGGGAAGCCCTCCTGCGCCAGCCGGATGGCCGGCGCCATCAGGTCGGCAAGCGAGAATTTGCCCGAGCCGTATTTCTCGAGCGCCAGCGCCAGCCCCGCCACCGTGCCCGGCACGCCGATGGCGAGCCCGGAATCGCGCGACTTTTTCGGGTCGGGGTTGCCCTGCGGGTCGAGGAACATGCCGGCGCTGGCGGCGGCCGGCGCGGTCTCGCGGTAGTCGATGGTGGTGTCGCGATTTGCTTTGGCGAGGTGGATCACCATGAAGCCGCCGCCGCCGATATTGCCGGCGCGCGGATAGGTGACGGCAAGCGCAAAGCCGACCGCGACCGCGGCGTCGACCGCGTTGCCGCCGCGGTCGAGGATGGTCGACGCCGATGCGGGCGGCGCGGCTCTCCTGCGCCACCACCATGCCGTTGGGAGCGAGAATCTCCTGCGCCGGCGGGATGGCGGCGACGCGCGGCGCCGGCGCGACTTGGGCGTGGGCGAGGGTGCCGACGAGCAGAAAGAGAAAGGCAACGGCGGCACGAATTCTCATTCGTCGTCCCCGCGAAGGCGGGGACCCATACGCCGTGCACTATCGATTGGCTGCGGAGTATGGGTCCCGGCTCTCGCTGCGCTCGGCCGGGACGACAGCGTGCTTACTGGCACGTCGACGATCACCGCGCCTGCCCGTGATAGACCGTGTTCGGCCGCATGTCGGTCGCGCTCGCCACGCGGTTCGACATGTTGAAGAAGCCGGCGACGGCGGCGATGTCCCAGATGTCGCGCTCGGAGAAGCCGGCGCGGCGCAGCCGCTCGCGGTCGGCATTCTCCACGTTCCAGGGCTGCGCGGTGAGCTTGACCGCGAAGTCGAGCATGGCGCGCTGGCGCTTGCCGATGCGGGCGACGCGATAGTTCATCACCATCTGCTCGCCGAGCAGCGGATTGCCGGAATATTGCCGCACCGCCGCGCCGTGCGCGACCAGGCAATAATAGCAGCGGTTCTGCGACGACACCGCGACCGCGATCATCTCGCGCTCGAGCTTGGAAAGCCCGCTCTCGCCCAGCATCAGGTCGTTGTAGAGCGCCACGAAACTTTCCAGCTTGGCGTTGTCGAAGGCGTAAGCCAGCAGCACGTTCGGCACGAAGCCGAGTTTGTCCTGGCATTTCTTGAAGTAGGCGGTCATGGCCGGCGACAGCTTCACCGGCGGCAGATTGAGCGCGATCGCCGGCGCGTCGTCGGGCTGCGCCGGCGCCGGTTTGGCGAGGGCCGATTTGGCGGTGCCGGGCTTGGCGGCCGGCGTTTGGTGGGCGCCGCCTTGCCGCCCTTGATGGCGCGCAACGGCGGCGGCGCTGGCGGCGCGGCCTTTAAGCCCGCCGGCTTGCCGGCAGTTTTCAACTTGTCCGCCTTGCCCATGGAGCGCCGTCCCTTCTTGCAGTCCCAACCGACCCGCAAGATTACATGGTTCTCGGCCGCCGGGATACGACCGGAGAACGCCCGTTTCGTATTTTCTTTCAGTGCTTTAGCGGGCCCGGCAGCGGCCGGCAAAACGCTCCGCCGCGCGGCCGCGTCACCAAATGGTGTGTTGATCTCGACGCCCCGGCGCGGAAGGTGAAAACTCCCGCATTCGCCGCCTTCGATTCGCAACGGGCGAGGTTCCATTGACCGCCGAACTGCCGCGCCGCGAGCAACCAGGCGCCGCCGCCAACCTTGGCGTCCGCCATTGGCGCCGGCCGGGCTTTGCGACGCAATTGTTCGCGCGCGCGGTGCCGGAAGACTTGGCGCGCTACGGCGCCGCCGATCTCGCCATGCTCGCCGGCCGCGCCTGGGATTTCCTGCAAGCGCGCGACCCGGGCACGCCCAAAGCTGCGTTGCGAGACGGTCGCGCTCGCGCACTCCGGCGAGCGCAAATCGGTGACGGTGATCGACATCGTCAACGACGACATGCCGTTTCTGGTCGACTCGGTGATGGGCGAAATCGCCGAACGCCGGCTCGAGGTGCGGCTGGTGGCGCATCCGGTGCTCGGCATCGCGCGCGACAGCGCCGGCAAGCTCACCGGCTTCGGCGCGCCCGACGCCAGCGGCGGCGCGCGCGAGAGCTTCATCCACATCCATCTCGCTCCGCTCGAAGCGGACGCCTGCGCCGCGGTCGTGCAGGCGCTTGCCGCCGTGCTCGCGGAGGTGCGCTCGGCGGTGACCGACTGGCGCGCCATGCTCGAGCGCGTCAACGCCATCATCGACGAGCTCAAGAGCAATCCGCCGCCGCTGCCGGTCGACGAGATCGCCGAGGCCATCCATTTCCTGCAATGGCTGCTGGCCGACAACTTCACCTTCCTCGGCTTGCGCGACTACGCCTTCGACGGCCACGGCGCTGGTGCCCGATTATGACGGCGCGCTCGGCATCATGCGCTCGCGCGAGCTCAAGGTGCTGCGGCGCGGCAACGAGCTGCTGGAATACACGCCGGAAATCATGGCGTTCCTGAACGAGCCGCGTTCGCTCATCATCGCCAAAGCCAATATCCACGCGCGCGTGCACCGGCGCGTCTATCTCGACTATATCGGCGTCAAGCGCTTCGACGCGGCCGGCAACCTGACCGGCGAGATCCGCATCGTCGGCCTGTTCACTTCCACCGCCTATACCCGCACCGCGCACAGCATTCCGTATCTGCGGCGCAAGCTGGGCGCGGTCGAGCGCCGCGCCGGCTTCGATCCGGCAAGCCATTCCGGCAAGGCGCTGGCCAACGTGCTCGAGCACTATCCGCGCGACGAGCTGTTCCAGGTCGACGAGGACACGCTGCTACGACTTCGCGCTGGCGATCCTGCAACTCGACGAGCGGCCGCGCGTGCGCGTGCTGGCGCGGCACGACCGCTTCGATCGTTTCGTCTCGGTGCTGGTCTACGTGCCGCGCGAACGCTACGACAGCCATATCCGCGTGAAGATCGGCGAATATCTGGCGCGCGCCTTCATCGGGCGGGTGTCGGCCTTCTATCCCTATTTCCCGGAGGAAGGCCCGCTGGTGCGCGTGCATTTCATCATCGGCCGCTCCGGCGGCGCGGCGCCGCGCCTCGATCGCGCCGACGCTCGAGCGCGAAGTCGAGGCCATCATCCGCACCTGGAGCGACGGGCTGTGCGATGCGCTGGCCTTGAGCCATCCGCCCGGCGAGGCGCGCGCGCTGTTCGAGCGCTACCGGCAGGCGTTTTCGGAAGGCTTCCACGAAGCCTACGCGCCGCAGGTGGCGGCGGGCGACATCCGCACGCTCGAAAGTCTCTCGGATAAGCACCCGCTCGGCGTCGATTTCCATCACCGGCAGGAGGAGGACCAGCGCACCGCCGGCCTCAAGGTCTGGAGCCTGGCGCGGCCGCTGCCGCTGTCGGAGCGCGTGCCGGTGCTGGAAAACATGGGCTTCAGGGTGGTGGACGAGCGCACCTACCACATCGCCACCGCGGGCGACGGCGTCTGGTTCCACGACATGCTGCTGCAAGAGCGCGACGGCGGCGCCATCGATCTCGGCGAGCGCAAGGACAAACTGGAAGCCGCCTTCCTGGCGGTGATGCGCGGGCAGGCCGAGAGCGACGGCTACAACGCGCTGACGCTCGCCGGCGGGCTTGCCTGGCGCGACGTCGCGCTGATCCGCACGCTGTCGCGCTTCCTGCGCCAGATCCGCGTGCCGTATTCGCAGGATTACATGTGGGCGACGCTGCGTCAAGCACGCCGGCATCGCCAGCGAGATCGTCGCGCTGTTCCACGCCCGCTTCGATCCGCAAGGGCGCCGCGCCAGAGCGCGCGTCGACAGAAAAAGACATCGCGGCGCGCATCGAGGAGCAATTGCAGGCGGTCGAAAGCCTCGACGAAGACCGTATCCTGCGCCATTTCGTCAATGCCGTGCAGTCGGCGCTGCGCACCAATTTCTTCCAGCCCGGCACGGACGGCGCGCCCAAGCCGCTGATCGCGGTCAAGTTCGCCAGCGGCAAGCTCACCGACCTGCCGCTGCCGCGCCCGCTCTACGAGATTTTCGTCTATTCGCCGCGCGTCGAAGGCGTGCACCTGCGCTTCGGCAAGGTGGCGCGCGGCGGCATCCGCTGGTCGGACCGGCCGCAGGATTTCCGCACCGAGATTCTGGGGCTGGTGAAGGCGCAGCAGGTCAAGAACGCGGTGATCGTGCCGGTCGGCGCCAAAGGCGGCTTCGTGCCCAAGCTGATGCCGAAGTCTCCGACGCGCGAGCAATTTCAGGCGGAAGGCGTCGCCACCTACAAGCTGTTCATCGCGACGTTGCTCGACATCACCGACAATATCGCGCCCGACGGCAAGATCATCCCGCCTGCGGACGTCGTGCGGCACGACGGCGACGATCCCTATCTGGTGGTCGCCGCCGACAAGGGCACCGCCACCTTCTCCGACATCGCCAACGAGATTCGGCCGGCGCACGACTACTGGCTGGGCGACGCCTTCGCCTCGGGCGGCTCGGCCGGCTACGACCACAAGGCCATGGGCATCACCGCGCGCGGCGCCTGGGAGGCGGTGAAGCGGCACTTCCGCGAGATGGACGTCGATATCGGCGCGACGCCGTTCACCGTGGTCGGCGTCGGCGACATGTCGGGCGACGTGTTCGGCAACGGCATGCTGCGCGAGGACACCATCAGGCTGATCGCCGCCTTCGACCATCGCGACATCTTCATCGATCCCGATCCCGACCCGAAGAAGAGCTTCGCCGAGCGCAAGCGGCTGTTCGATCTGCCGCGCTCGAGCTGGCAGGACTACGACAAGGCGCTGATCTCAAAGGGCGGCGGCGTCTATTCGCGCAAGGCCAAGGAAATCCGGCTCAGCGCGGAAGCGCAAAAGCTGTTCGGCGTCGGCGAGGCCGTGACGCCGCAGGAGCTGATGAAGGCGATCCTGAAGGCGCAGGCCGATCTGCTGTTCTTCGGCGGCATCGGCACCTATGTGCGCGCGTCGAGCGAAGGCGACGAAGCCGCCGGCGACCGCGCCAACGATGCCGCTCCGCGTCACCGGCGCGGACTTGCGCTGCAAGGTGGTCGGCGAGGGCGCCAATCTCGGCATGACCCAGCGCGGGCGCGTCGAAGCCGCGCTCGCCGGCATCAGGCTCAACACCGACGCCATCGACAATTCCGCCGGCGTCAACACCTCCGACGTCGAGGTCAATATCAAGATCGCGCTGAGCGTGCCGGTGCGCGCGGGCGCGCTGACGCTCGAAGCGCGCAACGCCCTGCTCGCCGAGATGACCGACGAGGTCGCGCGCCTGGTGCTGCGCAACAACTACCAGCAGACGCTGGCGCTCTCCTTGGCGCAGCGGCGCGGGCTGGAGGACCTCGGCTTCCAGCAACGTCTGATGCAGACGCTGGAGAGCCGCGGCCTGCTCGACCGCGCGGTCGAGTTCCTGCCCGACGACATGGCGCTCGGCGAGCGCCGCAAGCGCAATCTCGCGCTGACGCGGCCGGAGCTCGCCGTGCTGCTGGCCTATGCCAAGCTCACGCTCTACAGCGAGCTGCTCGACTCGAACGTGCCGGACGATCCCTATCTCGGCCGCGAGCTCAACCGCTATTTCCCGCAAGGAGATGACCGAGCGTTTCCCGGACGCGCTGCACAGCCACCGGCTGCGGCGCGAGATCATCGCGACGCAATTGACCAACTCGATGATCAACCGCGGCGGCGCGACGCTGATCGTGCGCATCGCCGACCAGACCGGCGCGCCGCCGGCCGCGATCGCCGCCGCCTTCGCGGCGGTGCGCCAGAGCTACGGCCTGGTCGAGCTCAACGGCGAGATCGACGCGCTCGACAACAAGGTGCCCGGCGAATTGCAGCTCTCGCTTTATGCGTGCCGTGCAGGATCTGCTGCTCGACCGGCTGGTCTGGTTCCTGCGCAATGCCGATCTCGCGCAAGGGCTGGAGAAGATCATCGGCGCATTACCGCGACGGCATCGGCGCGGTCGAAGCCGCGCTCGACGGCGCGCTGTCGAAATCGGCGGCCGCGGCGCTCGCCGCGCGCAGCGCCGAGCTTGCGCAAGGCCGGCGTGCCGGAGGCGCTGGCGCGCCGCATCGCGGCCTGGCGGCGCTCAAGGCCGCGCCCGACATCGTGCTGGTGGCCGACCGCGCCGGCAAGCCGGTCGCCGAAGTGACCGCGACCTATTTCGCGACCGAGAGCTTCTTCCAGCTCGACCGCGTCGCGGGCGCGGCCTCCGGCATCGCGGTGTCGGATTATTTCGACCGGCTGGCGCTCGACCGCGCGCTCGATTCGATCGGCGATGCCGAGCGGCGGCTCACCGCCGCCATGGTCGGCAACGGCCGCGCCGGGGCGCGGCGCGGTGGAGGAATGGGTCAAGCCGCGCCAGGCCGAAGTCGAGCGCATCCGCGCGGCGATCCACGAGATCGCCGGCTCCGGGCTGACGCTGTCGAAGCTGTCGGTGGCGGCGAGCCTGCTGGGCGATTTGGCGCAGGCGAAGTGAGGTCCGCGCAAGCGCGGTAGGTTGACTGCGAAGTCCACGTCGCCGCTCGCTCGCGGACGAGGATAAGCAGCTCAATGCCGGAAATGCCGCATGCCGGTGAACACCATCGCGACGTTGTGGTCGTCGGCGGCCTTGATCACGTCGGCGTCGCTGCACCGAGCCGCCGGGCTGGATCACCGCGGTGGCGCCGGCCTCGATCGCGACCAACAGCCCGTCCGGGAACGGGAAGAAGGCGTCGGAGGCGACCACCGAGCCTTTGGTCAGCGGCGCCGGCAATTTCATTTCCTTGCGCGGCGTCCTCCGCCTTGCGCGCGGCGATGCGCGCGGCATCGACCCGGCTCATCTGCCCGGCGCCGATGCCGACGGTGGCGCGGTCCTTGGCGTAGACGATGGTGTTCGACTTGACGTGCTTGGCGACGCGGAAGGCGAAGCGCAGGTCGGCAAGCTCGGCCTCGCTCGGCGCGCGCTTGGTGACGGTCTTGAGCTGCATCTCGTCGACGACCGCGTTGTCGCGCGACTGCACCAGCAGGCCGCCGGCGACCGACTTCACCGTCAGCCCGCGCGCGCGCGGATCGGGCAGGCCGCCGGCAAGCAGCAGCCGCAGGTTCTTTTTCGCGGCCGACGATCGCGATCGCCTCGTCGCTGGCGTCCGGCGCGATGATCACCTCGGTGAAGATCTCGGTGATGGCTTTGGCCGCCTCGGCGTCGAGCGTGCGGTTGAGCGCGACGATGCCGCCGAAGGCCGAGGTCGGATCGCAGGCCAGCGCCTTCTTGTAGGCGTCGAGCAGGTCGTCGCCTTCCGCCACGCCGCAGGGATTGGCGTGCTTGACGATGACGCAGGCCGCCGTGCGCTTGGGATCGAACTCGGCGACGCATTCATAGGCCGCGTCGGTGTCGTTGATGTTGTTGTAGGAGAGCTGCTTGCCCTGCACCTGGCGCGCGCGTGGCGACGCCGAAGCGCGCGCCGGGCGCGCGATAGAAGGCGGCGCTCTGGTGCGGGTTCTCGCCGTAGCGCAGCGCCTCGATCAGCCTGCCGCCGAAGGCGCGATAGTCCGGCGCCGTCGTCGTCGCAGCGTTTCGGCGAACCAGTTGGAGATCGCCGCGTCGTAGGCGGCGGTGCGCGCATAGGCCTTGGCGGCCAGCTTCTGGCGCAGCGCGAGCGAGGTCATGCCGCCGTGCAGGGCCAGCTCGGCCAGCACCTGCTCGTAGTCCGCCGGCTCGACCACGACCGTGACGTCGGCGTGGTTCTTGGCGGCGGCGCGGATCATCGCCGGGCCGCCGATGTCGATGTTCTCGATGCAGTCGTCGAACGACGGCGCCTTTGGCGACGGTCGCCTCGAACGGATAGAGGTTCACCACCAGCAGATCGATCGGCTTGATGCCGTGCTGCTCGCATCGCGGCGGCGTGCTCCTTGTTGCCGCGCACCGCCAGCAGCGCCGCCGTGCACCTTCGGGTGCAGCGTCTTGACCCGGCCGTCCATCATTTCGGGAAAGCCGGTCAGCTCGGCGACGTCGACGACCGGCAGGCCCGCCTCCTTCAGCGCCTTGGCGGTGCCGCCGGTCGAGACCAGCTCGATGCCGTAGTCCGCCAGCGCCTTGGCAAAGCCGACCAGGCCGCTCTTGTCGGAGACCGACAGCAAAGCGCGGGTGATGCGGCGCGGATGGCTGACCATGGCTCACCGGCTAGCACAGGAAACGGGCGGAGAGTGTATCGCGGCCGCGCCGGCACGGCATCCACAGCTCACAGCGGCAATTCCGGCTCCTCGCTCCGCTTGGCGCGGCGCGCCATGCGCGGCCGGCGGCGAATGGTGGAGGCACCAGCGCACCGCCGGCTTTTCGCGCGCCTTGCCGTAGATCACGATCTGCACCGCGCGGCGCGGCCCGTCCGGGCTCGCCAGAAACACGCTTTCCTCGAGCTCGACCGGGTCGCCGAAGGTATTGAAGGTCCACAGTTCTTTGTCGGGCAGCAGCAGGATGACGCCGTGGCCGTCCGACAGCCGGCTGGCCTTGACCGCCGGATGCAGGTGAAAACGGATGGCGTATTCGTCCGCGCGCACGCGCCGGCAGCGCCTCGCCGGCGGCCGGGCGGAAGCTGTCCTCGCCGTCGAGCCGGCGGCCGTCCGCCGCCAGCCGCAGCGCCCGGCTGTGGATCACGCCGAAATCCGGCGCGTAGCCGTCATGGCTGGCGCGCAGCCATTGCGCCGTCCTCGATGCCGCGCTCGACGGTCACGCGGTGCGGGCCGCCGACGATGGGGATGCCGAACAGCAGCTTGCGCAACGAGCCGGTCTCCAGGAAACGGCACGACGAGGTGTCGTTGAAGGTCACGGTCGAATGCGCGGCGGTCGCGCGCGCGACCTGCCGCCAGTTCTCCTTGTTGACCGCCGGCAGGCCGCAATTGACCACCACGCGGCTGTGCCGCCACGACAATTCGAACGACAGGCAGCCGGCATGCGCCTCCTGGCTGAGCGCGACCGGCGGCGGCCGCCCGGTGTCCATGATCAGCGCGGTGTCGCCGGCGTCGATGCGCTGGTAGCCGGAGTGCGGCGCGTTGGCGACCGGCGTGCCGCGCGCGTCGTCATAGGCGAGCACGGTGGCCAGCAGGTCGACCGGCGTCGGCCCCATGCCGTTGAACTGCGCGAAATTGCCGTCGCCGTGCCGGAAGAAGCGCAGCATCGGCATCATGCGGTCGATGGCGTTGTTGACCGCCTGCGGCGGCTGCAGTTGGCGCGCGGCGAACAACTGCCGCAACGGCAACAGGTCGGCGAGCAGCTCGATCAGCGTGCCGGGATTGCGGCTGATGTGGCCGCCGTCGGGCAGGATCTGCCGGCGCAGCTCCTCGGCCAGCCGCCGCGCGCTGCCGCGCAGATTGGCCGGACTGGCCCTGGATGCAGAGCGACGCGCAGGTCAGCGCCATCACGGCCTGCAGGCGCGGCAGCGCCGTCGCGCGATTCCTTCAGCGCGCGGCGCAGATAGCGCACCTGCCGCGACAGGCTGCGGATGAAGCGGCGGTAGAAGCGCGTGTCGGCATCCTGCAGGATGAACGGCGCTTGGCTGAGCCAGCACAAGATGCGGCGCGAGAGAATGTCGGAGCGCCAGCCGAGCGCGTGCCAGCCGCCTTGCAGGTTGATCCATTCGTCGATCAGCGAGCGGGCGTTGGCGCGGGTGATCGCCGAGTCGGCGGCGCGCAGATGGCGCAGCCAGGAAAAGCTCAGCAGCGTCACCGCCCATTCGTCGGACGGCGGCGTCACCTCGAAGGGCGAGCGGCGGTCGCACACCACCACCTTGCCGGCAAAGGCGAAGCGGCCGGCGTAGATTTCGCTGGCGCGGGTGGCGTCGCTGGTGCGCAGGTCCTGCGGCGCGATCACGATGCGGTCGGTCTTGGCCGAGCCGAAGCGCCAGCGGATCAGCGGATGCGCGTTGATCTGGCCGAGCAGGCTGCGGAACGCGCGGCGCCCGATGAGCACGGAGAGCCCGAACCGCTCCGCCACCGTAACCCGCATCATGAAGGCGCCCGTCCCCTGATTGCCGCGTGATTCGCAACGATAGCGAAGGGGTGCCGGGCGGCCAATATGCCCACGGCGCCCGTAAATTAGCCGGTTTTTCGCAGCAAGCGCGCGGCGTAGAAGCCGTCGAGCCCGCCCCAATGCGGATCGGGGTCGGCCAATTGGAACGGCAGCGTGCGCAGGTCGCCGTCGGCCGTGATGAACTCGCCGAGGCCGAACACCTCGGCGGCGGTGAGCGCCTGCCGCGCGAGCCGCGGTTCGCGCGCCAGCAGGCCGGCGATCTGCCGCTCGCCTTCCTCCGGCTCCAGCGAGCAGACGCAATAGATGAGCCGGCCGCCCGGCTTGAGCAGATCGGCGGCGCGGTCGAGCAGCTTTTGCTGCAACGCGATCAGCAGCGCCATGTCGGCTTCGCTCTTGAGCCAGGGCACGTCGGGATGGCGGCGGATGGTGCCGGTCGCCGAACAGGGCGCGTCGAGCAGCACGCGCGTCGAACGGTCCGGCCTGCCATTCCAGCACGTCGGCGGCGACGGTCTCGGCCTCGAGCGCGAGGCGCGAAAGATTCTCGCGCAGCCGCGCAAGCCGCGCCGGCGAACGGTCGACCGCGGTGACGCGCGCGCCGGCAAGCGCAAGCTGCGCGGTCTTGCCGCCGGGCGCCGCGCACAGATCGGCGACCGCAAGGCCGCGCGACGTCGCCGAGCAGATGCGCCGGCAGCGCGGCGGCGGCGTCCTGCACCCACCAGGCGCCTTCGCTGAAACCGGGCAGCAGCGTGATCGCGCCCTGCGCCAGCGTGCGCACGGTGCCGGTCGGCAGCACGCGGCCGCGCAGCCGCTCGGCCCAGCTTTCGGCGTCGCCTTTGACGGTGAGGTCGAGCGCCGGCTCGTGACCGTTGGCGATGGCGATGGCGCGCGCGGTCTCGGCGCCGTAATGCGCGGTCCAGCGCTTGAGCAGCCAGTGCGGCGTGTCGCGCGTCGGATTCGGCGAGGTCGATGGCGGCGCGGTTCTGCGTCACCCGCCGCAGCACGGCGTTGACCAGGCCGGCATAGCGCGCCGCCCGCCGGTCGGCTTGCGCCAGCCGCACCGCGAGATCGACCGCGGCATGATCGGGCACCTCGAGCCAGAGGATCTGCGCGGCGCCGATCAGCAGGATGGTCTCGGCGCGCGGCGCGTCGGCGGGAAAGCCCTTGTCCAGAAAGCCGCCGAGCAGATGCCGCAGCGTGCCGAGCCGGCGCAGCACGGTGGCGACCAGCCGGCGCATCAGCGCGCGGTCGCGGTCGGCGAGCCCGGGCAGCCCGGGATGGGCGGTCTTGCCGGACAGCTGCTCGTCGAGCGGGCTGCGCCGGCGCAGCACGCCGTCGAGGATGTCGGCGGCGATCCGGCGGGCGGCGAGGCCCGGGACTTCCGGCTGGGGGGAGGTGCGCGCACGCGCCATGGGCCGATATTGGCCGCGAATTGTGGCCCGGTCGCGAAAGAAACGACAAAACCGCCAACACTTCACAGCTTTAGGCGGGAACCGCTTGCACGCCCGGGGGATGCATTAGTCGGTCGAATGCAATTAATAATTGTAGTACGCGAAGCTCGCGTTAGCCCTAGGAACGTGATCCTCACGCTGCGATTCCTGACCGCTGCCGACCGGCCGCCGGCGGTTTCGCGCGGCCCTACGACGGCGGCAAGCGCGCCAGCTGGTGCGGCTGATCTACTCGACGACCACCGGCGTGCCGACCGACACCATCGCATAGAGCGCGCGGATGTCGCTGTTGTACATGCGGATGCAGCCGTGCGAGACGAAGCCGCCGATCGAGCCGGGGCGGTTGGTGCCGTGAATGGCGTATTCGCCGCCGCGCAGCGTGAGCGCGGCCGCGCCCATCGGATTGTTCGGCGCGCCGCCCGGAATGACCTTGGGCAGATGCGGGTTCTCGGCGCGGATCATCGGCGGCGGCGCCCAGGCCGGCCGCACGTATTTGCCCTCGACATGCGCGTTGCCGTGCCACTGCATGCCGGTGCGGCCGACGCCGACCGGGAAGCGCAGCGCGCGGCCGCTGTCGAGCACGTAATAAAGCCGCCGCTCGTGGGTCTTGACCACGATGGTGCCGGGCGCGTAGCCGCGCAACGAAACGACCTCGCGGCCGGCCGCGCGCGCGGCCGCGGCCAGCAACGCGAAGCTCAGCACGATCGCAAAGAACAGCGCCGTGCGCCGCAGCAGCAAAGCCATGATGATCGTCCCCAGCCGTCCGAGCCTCGAGCGCACATCATAACGCGGCGCGCCGCGCGCGCGGATCGAAAGCTAAAAACAGCGTAAAAGAAGATTAAATTTCGCTCAGCGCCGCCGCTTGTGCCCTCTCCCCTTCGTGGGAGAGGGCTGCCGCAGCTTTGCAAGACAAAGAGTGGGTGAGGGGGCTCCCCCTCACCCACTCGAGTCATTTGAGAATCTCTCGATGCCCTCTCCCCCAGGGGAGAGGGCACATCGACGAATGCTTGCGCTCGCAGCGACGCTGCTTAGGCGCCCGCCTTGGCGGCGGCCTTCTTGTTCTGCCGGTTGTTCACCAGGTCGTCGACCACGGCCGGATCGGCGAGCGTGGAGATGTCGCCCAGATTGCCGGACTCGTCCTCGGCGATCTTGCGCAGGATGCGCCGCATGATCTTGCCGGAGCGCGTCTTCGGCAGGCCGGGCGCGAACTGGATGAGGTCGGGCGAGGCGATCGGGCCGATCTCCTTGCGCACCCAGCCGACCAGTTCCTTGCGCAGCTCCTCGCTCGGCTTCTCGCCGGCCATCAGCGTGACATAGGCGTAGATGCCCTGGCCCTTGATGTCGTGCGGATAGCCGACCACGGCGGCTTCCGACACTTTCGGATGCGCCACCAGCGCGCTTTCCACTTCGGCGGTGCCGAGGCGGTGGCCGGCGACGTTGATCACGTCGTCGACGCGGCCGGTGATCCAGTAATAGCCGTCGGCGTCGCGCCGGCAGCCGTCGCCGGTGAAGTACTTGCCCTTGTAGGTCGAGAAATAAGTCTGCACGAAACGCTCATGGTCGCCGTAGACGGTGCGCATCTGGCCCGGCCAGCTGAATCGGCGATGCACAGATTGCCGCTGGTCGCGCCCTCCTGCACCTTGCCGTCGGCGTCGACGATCTCCGGCACGACGCCGAAGAACGGCCGCGTCGCCGAGCCGGGCTTGAGCCGCGTCGCGCCCGGCAGCGGCGTGATCAGGATGCCGCCGGTCTCGGTCTGCCACCAGGTGTCGACGATCGGGCAGCGGTCGTCGCCGACCACGTGGTAGTACCACTCCCAGGCTTCCGGATTGATCGGCTCGCCGACGGTGCCGAGCAGGCGCAAGGATTTGCGCGAGGTCTTCTTCACCGGATCGTTGCCGCCCTGCATCAGCGCGCGGATCGCGGTCGGCGCGGTGTAGATGATGTTGACCTTGTGCTTGTCGCACACTTCCCAGAAGCGCGAGGTGGTCGGATAGTTCGGCACGCCTTCGAACATCAGCGAGATCGCGCCGTTGCTGAGCGGGCCGTAGACGATGTAGCTGTGGCCGGTGACCCAGCCGACGTCGGCGGTGCACCAGTAGATGTCGCCGTCGTGGTAGTCGAACACGTATTGATGCGTGATCGAGGTGTAGAGCAGATAGCCGCCGGTGGTGTGCAGCACGCCCTTCGGCTTGCCGGTCGAGCCCGAGGTGTAGAGGATGAACAGCGGATCCTCCGCGCTCATCTCCTCGCACGGACAGTCGGCCGCCACGGTCTTGGCGATGTCGTCATAGAACACGTCGCGCCCGGCCTGCATGTTCACTGGAGCATTGGTGCGCTTGACGACGATGACGGTGGTCACGCCGCCGGCCTTGTCGCAGGCGGCGTCGACATTGGCCTTGAGCGGAATCTTGCGGCCGCCGCGCAAGCCTTCGTCGGCGGTGACCACGCAGGTGGATTTGCAGTCTTCGATGCGGCCGGCGATCGAATCCGGAGAGAAGCCGCCGAAGATCACCGAGTGCACCGCGCCGATGCGCGCGCAGGCGAGGATGGACACCGCCGCCTCCGGGATCATCGGCATGTAGATGGTGACGCGGTCGCCCTTTTTGACGCCGCGCGCTTTCAGCACGTTGGCGAAGCGGCAGACCTCGGCGTGCAGCTGCGTGTAGCTCAGCGTCTTGTCGTTCTTGGGGTCGTCGCCTTCCCACAGGATCGCGGTCTGGTGGCCGCGCTTGGCGAGATGACGGTCGACGCAATTGAAGCAGGCGTTGAGCGTGCCGTCCTCGAACCATTTGATCGAGACGTTGCCGGGCGCGAAGGAGGTGTTCTTGACCTTGGAAAACGGCTTGATCCAGTCGAGGCGCTTGGCCTGCTCGGCCCAGAACCCGTTCGGGTCCTTGATCGAGCGCGCGTACATTTCCTGGTACTTGGCGTCGTCGATGAAAGCGCGCTTTTGCCAGTCGGCCGGAACCTCGTAGACCTTGTCGTCGGACATTGGAACTTTCCTCCCCGCCCGCGGTCCTCCCGGGGCGATTTTTCGGGCTTTGGGCCATTATGCGATGGCGCTTGCGGGGCGGACAAGCGACAAGGCCGCGACGGGTCCGCGCGGCTTTGCCGGGCGGGGCGGAAATTCTTGCCAAGACCGGGCCGCGACCCGCGATGATGGCCCTGGGAATGGACGAGAGGCGGGGGCAGGTGCCCAAGAACATCGTTATTTTCTCGGACGGGACCGGCCAGGCCGGCGGCCTGCATCCGGGACACGACACCAACGTGTGGAAGCTCTACGCGGCCTGCCCGGTCGTCCCGGGCGCGCAGGAGACCTTCTACGACCCCGGGCTCGGCTCGCCGGTCGATGGCTCGGACTGGGGCCGCTGGCGGCGGGCCTACAATCTGTTCAGCCGCGCCACCGGGCTCGGGGTCTCGCGCAATATCGAGGACTGCTACGCGGCGCTGATGCGGCTGTATGAGCCGGGCGACCGCATCTTCCTGTTCGGCTTCAGCCGCGGCGCCTACACGGTGCGCAGTCTTGCCGGCGTGCTGGCGCTGTGCGGGCTGCCGACCAGCAGCTTTCACGGCCACGACCTGCGCGCCCGCCCGGATCTCCACCGCCAGCTCGCCCGGGCGGCGGTGATGTACGTCTACCAATGCTACGGCGATGAGCGCCGCCGGCTGCAACGCGCGGAGAAATTCCGCCGCCATCATCATTGTTGTGAGGTGGCGCCGCACTTCATCGGCGTGTGGGACACGGTGCGCGCGGTCGGCCTGCCGGGCATGCATCATTTCTTCCGCTGGCGGCATGAGTTTCACGATTGCGCGCTCGACCAACGCGTGCGCCATGCGCGCCATGCGCTGTCGATCGACGAGAACCGCGCGGTGTTCGAGCCGGAAATCTGGGACGAGGCCGACGACGACCGCGCCAACGGGCGCATCAAGCAAGTGTGGTTTCCCGGCGTGCATTCCGACGTCGGCGGCGGTTACAGCGAATCGCAGCTGTCCGACCTGACGCTGGACTGGATGGTGGGCGAGGCAACCGCCATTGCCGAACCGCTCATCGTCGACCGCGCCAAGCTCGCGCTCGCGCCGTCCTATCTCGGCCTGCAGCATGACGAGCGGCGCGGGCTCGGGCGGCTGTTCGTGCCCGGCAATCGCGCGCCCATCCGTCCGGAGTGGCTGGAGGAGCGCGCGGTCAGCCAGCGCATCGCGGTCGCGCGCGTGCCGACCGTGCGCGGCGAGCATCCCTACCGGCCGGTCGGCCTCGCCAGCCATCCGCAGTTCAAGGAATATTACCAGGCCGTGCAGGCGCAGCGGCGCGCCTTCCACCGCTGGCTGTTCTGGCGCTCGCTTCCGGCGCTGCGTGGCTTTCGCCGCGCCCGCCAGGCGATGGAGCAAAATGTCAGGAGAGCAAGTGATTCAATCTAAACGGATCGCACTCTAAGCTCCCCAGCCGCCGAGAATGGCGCCGATGATCAACAGTACCCCGAGCCAATGGCCGGCATCGATCGCGGTCAGCGTCCACCTGCGGAAGGTATAGGCGTTGTTGACCGCGACCGTGGTCAGCACGAAGCCGAGCCAGCACATCAGCCCCGAGAAGGCGCCGGCGCGCACACTGTAGATGCCGATGTGGAACAGGATGCCGGACAGCGCGCCCGCCATCGCCAGTTCGGCGACGAAAGAGAGGACGAAAGGCGCGGCCTTGGCGGCGGTGGATCGGCCGGCGCTTTCCGCTTTGCACTGATCCATGGTCTTGCCTTGCGCCGCCATCCATTGCCGGCCGAGCACGCCGTAATAGAGCGCGCCGAACAGCCAGGCGGCGATAGCGGCAGCGACGATCGGCAGCGCGTGCAGGTTCTGCAGTTGCGCCATGATGCGCTCCCTATTTCAAACCGCCCATCTTGCACACCAGCTTCCACTCCTCCGCCGTCACCGGCTGCACCGACAGGCGCGTGTTGTTGACCAGCACCATCGCTTTCAGCTTCGGCTCCGCCTTGATCGCCGCGAGCGTCACCGGGCTGCGGCCGCCGGCGCGAGCGCCTTGACGTCGACCACCACCCAGGGCTCGCCTTTTTTTGCCGTCGGGTCGGGATAATGTTCGCGCAACACTTCGACGGTGCCGACCACCGCCTTGTCCTCGCCGGAGTGATAAAAGAAGGCGCGGTCGCCCTTCTTCATCTTCATCAAGTTGGCCTTGGCCTGAAAGTTGCGCACGCCGGTCCAGGCTTCGCCCTTGGCGCCGCTTTTGACTTGCTGGTCCCACGACCAGCTGCCGGGCTCGGATTTCATCAGCCAATAGGCCATGAATCATGCCTCCGACTTGAGCGGCCGCGTCAGCAGCGATTCGATCGCTTCATCGACGCTCATCTTTTCCGCCAGCACGGCGGCGATGGCGGCCGAGATCGGCATCTCGACGCCCTTTGCGCGCGCCATTTCCAGCAGCACCGGCGCGGTGAACACGCCTTCGGCGAGCTTGCCGTGCGCGGCGGCTCGCCGGCTTCTCGCCTTGGCCGAGCGCCACGCCGCAGGAGAAATTGCGCGACTGCGGGGTCGAGCAGGTGAGGATCAGGTCGCCCAAGCCGGACAGCCCCATCATGGTTTCGCCGCGCGCGCCGTAGGCTTTGCCGAAGCGCGTCAACTCGGCGAAAGCCGCGCGTGGTCAGCGCCGCCGAGGCGCTGGCGCCGAGCCCGCGGCCGGTGACGATGCCGGCGGCGATCGCCAGCACGTTCTTGGCGGCGCCGCCGATCTCGACGCCGCGCACGTCGGTCGAATGATAGGGCCGGAAGGTCGCGGTGTTGATCGCCTGCGCCAGGCTTTGCGCGGTTGTCTCCTCGGCCGCCGCGACGGTCACCGCCGTCGGCAGTCCGCGCGCCACGTCGGCGGCGAAGCTCGGGCCCGATAGAATCGCCGGCAGCGCGGCGGGCGCGCATTCGGCGATGATCTCGCTCATGAATTTGTGCGTGCCATGCTCGATGCCCTTGGCGCAGGCGACCAGCGGCGTGCCGTTCGGCAAGGTCTGCGCCAGCGCCTTGACCACCGAGCGCATGGCCTGCGCCGGCACCACCAGCAGGATGGCGTCGGCGCGCGAGGCTTCGCCAAGCGCGCGCGTGAGCTTGATCTTGTCGTCGAGTTTCACGCCCGGCAGGAATTGGCTTTCGCGTTTCTTCGCAAGGCTCTCGGCGTTGCCGGCGTCGTGCTCCCACAGCGTCACGTCGCGGCCGGCGCGCGCGCAGGTCAGCGCCAGCGCCGTTCCCCAGGCGCCGCCGCCCAGTACCGAGATGCGCTGAAGGGGTTGCGCGGTCACGCGATGCTCTCCTCCCTCCCCCGCTTGCGGGGGAGGGGTGGGGAGGGGGCCGCGTTTGCAGGAAATTCCCCCTCCCGCCCGCCTTCGCCAACGCTTCGGCGGGCGACCTCCCCCGCAAGCGGGAGAGGTGAAGAGAGATTGCGGCTCAGCTGAATCATTTTTTGGCTCACTTGTACGCCGCCGTGCGTTGGCGCGCGCCTTGCGCGGCGGCGATCTCGTCGAGCGGCCAGCGCGCGCGCGGCGCCACGTCGAGCGAATCCGTCAGCCCCAGCGCCAAGCGCTCGCAGCCTGCCCAGGCGATCATGGCGCCGTTGTCGGTGCACAACTCGAGCGGCGGCGCCACCAGCACCGTGCCGGCTTCCATGGCGACGCGATGCAGCACCGCTCGGATGGCGTGGTTGGCGGCCACGCCGCCGGCGGCGACCAGCGCGCTCGGCGCGCCGAAGCGCGCGCGGAAGATGCGCAAGCCGGCGCGCAGCCGGTCGTACACCACGTCCACCACCGCCTGCTGGAACGAGGCGCAGAGATCCGCGACGTCCTGGTCGGACAATGGCGCGATGGCCTCGGCTTCCAGCCGCAGCGCGGTCTTCAGCCCGGACAGCGAGAAATCCGCCTCCTTGCGATGCTGCATCGGCCGCGGCAGCGGAAAGCGCTTGGCTTCGCCGCGCTCGGCCTCGCGCTCGACCTGCGGTCCGCCCGGATAGCCGAGGCCGAGCAGCTTGGCGGTCTTGTCGAAGGCTTCGCCGATGGCGTCGTCATGCGTGGTGGCGAGCCGCACATAATCGCCGACGCCGCGCACCGCCAGGATCTGGGTGTGGCCGCCGGAAGCGAGGAACAGGCAATAGGGAAACGGCGTCGCGTCGGTCAGCCGCGCCGTGAGCGCATGCGCCTCCAGGTGGTTGACCGCGATCAACGGCTTGCCCTGCACCAGCGCGATGGCCTTGGCGGTGGTCAGGCCGACGATCACGCCGCCGATCAGCCCGGGGCCGGCGGCGGCGGCGACGCCGTCGAGCCGGCCGAAGTCGCAGCCGGCCTCGCGCATGGCCTGCGCGACGATGCGGTCGAGCACCTCGACATGCGCGCGCGCGGCGATTTCCGGCACCACGCCGCCGAAGGCCGCGTGCTCGCTCACTTGGCTGAGCACGACGTCGGACAGGATCTTGCCGCGCCCGTCCTCGAAACGCTCGACCACCGCGGCCGCGGTTTCGTCGCAGGTCGTCTCGATGCCGAGAACGAGCATGAAGCGCCGGGCTCCCCTTTCCGGGACGAGTGAACTAAAAGGTGGCTAACATCGCAAGGTGACATGACGCAATCCGCCAAAACCATGCTTCGGATCGGCACGCGCGGCAGCCCGCTGGCGCTGGTGCAGGCGCATATGGTGCAGGCGCGGCTCGCCGCGGCGCTCGGCGTCGATGTCGGCGCCATCGAATTGGCCACCATCCGCACCTCCGGCGACGTCATCCAGGACCGGCCGCTGGCGGAGGAGGGCGGCAAGGGCCTGTTCACCAAGGAGATCGAGGAAGCGCTGCTCGATGGGCGCATCGATCTCGCCGTGCATTCGGCCAAAGACATGCCGACTTTGTTGCCGCAGGGCTTGATGCTGGCGGCCTGTCTCGAACGCGAGGATGCGCGCGACGTGTTCATCTCGCGCAAGGCCCCATCGCTCGACGCGCTGCCGCACGGCGCCACGCTCGGCACCACGTCGCCGCGGCGGCAGGCGATCGCCAAACGCATGCGGCCCGATCTGCGCGTCGTTCCGCTGCGCGGCAATGTCGAGACGCGCCTGCGCAAGCTGGACGAAGGGCAGGCCGACGCCATCATCCTCGCGCTCGCCGGGCTGAAGCGGCTCGGGCTGCAAGCGCAGGCGACAAAAGTCATGTCGGTCGAAGAATTCCTGCCGGCGGCGGCGCAAGGCGCCATCGGCATCGAAGCACGCGAGAACGACAGCCGCGTGCGCGACATGCTGGCGCGCATCGATCACGCCGATACCTCCGTCGCGGTTGCCTGCGAGCGCGCCTTCCTGGCGGAGCTTGACGGTTCGTGCCGGACGCCGATCGCCGGACACGCAACGCTGTCGGGCCGGGTGCTGCACTTCCGCGGCCTGATCGTGAAGCCCGACGGCAGCGCGGCGCATGAAACGGCGGTCGCCGGCGCGCTCGAGGATGCGGCAACCATCGGCGCCGATGCCGGCCGCGCGCTGCGGCAATACGCCGGCCCGGGGTTCTTTGACTGATGCGCGTCGTGGTCACCCGTCCGCAAGCCGATGGCGCGCGCACCGCCGCCGCGCTCGAAGCGCGCGGCCATGAAGTCTTGCTGGCGCCTTTGATGCAGGTCGAGCGCGATGCCGGCCGATCTTGTCCGGCGCTTGGGGCGGCGTGATCGTCACCAGCGCCAACGCGCCCGGCGCGCTCGATGACGCCGCCAGAGCCGCGCTGCTGGGCTTGCCGGTCTACGCGGTCGGGCAGCGCAGCGCCGAGGCCGCGCGCGCGGCCGGTTTCACCGATGTCGCTTGCGCCGACGGCGACGCGCGCGATCTGGTGCGGCTTATCGCGCAACGGCAGATACCCGCGAAGGCGCCGTTGCTTTATCTCGCCGGCGAGGATCGCGCCGCCGATCTAGTCGCAGGCGCTGGCCGCGCGCGGCCTTAACGCCGAACTGCGCGTCGTCTACCGCGCCGTGACCCTGCCGTTCCCGCCCGAACTCGAGGCGGCGCTGGAGGCCGGCGACGTCGAGGCCGTGCTGCATTTTTCCCGGCGCAGCGCGCAGAGCTATGTGGCGGGCGCGCGTGACGCCGGCATCGCCGATCCGGCGCTGGCGGTGCTGCATTATTGCCTGTCGGAACAGGTCGCCGAGCCGCTCAGGGCGGCGGGCGCCGGGCAGGTCGCGGTGGCGCCGCGCCCGGACGAGGCCGCGCTGATCGCGCTTTTGCCGTCATCGCCGGGTTGATTGGCGAGCGCGGCCCATTTGCGTTATTCCCGGTGTGGCAGGTCGAATCGCGTTAGGAAAGGCTTATGGCAGACAAGCCCACAACGCCGCAGGCGCCGGGCGGCCGCCGCCGCAAGCGCGAGGCGCCGACCATCGACCTGACCGCGACCGAAGTGCCGCCCGCCGCGAAAGCCGTCCCGCCAAGCGAACCGCCGCCGGAAACGCGCGATCCGCAGCCGGAACCCGCGCCGCCACCCGGCGCGCAATTTTCGACCGGCAGCGTCGCCGCCGGCATTGCCGGCGCGGCCGTGATGTCGCTCGTCATGCTGGCGCTCTGGTACGCCGGCTTTTCGCTGGCGCCCGCGGGCGATACCGGCGCGCCGCGCGCGCAAGTCGCGGCGCTGCAAAAACAGGTGCAGGAGCTCGAAAGCCGCGCCGCGCCGGCCGACGGCAAGACGCTCGAGGCCTTGCGCGCGCGCGTCGGCAAGATCGAAGAGGACATCGCCAAGCTGCCATCCGGTGACAAGTCGGTGGCCGAGCGGCTGTCGGCCGCCGACAACGCCATGAAGTCGCTCGGCGTCGCGCTCACCGCGCTCAACCGCCGCAGCGACGATGCCACCGCCACCGGCAAGCAGGCGCTCGAGCGCGCCGAGGCCGCCGAAAAGGCGGTGAAGGAATTGCAGGCGAGCGTGCAGAACGTCGGCAAGGTAGGCAGCCGTCGCGCCCGCCGCGCTCGAAGCCATGCAGCAGCGGCTCGCCGCGCTCGAACAGTCGGCGCAGGCCGCGCACGCCGAAATCGCCAGGACCGCGTCGATCGACACCGCGGCGCGGCTCGCGCTCAGCGCCGCCGCCTTGCGCGCGGCAGTCGAGAGCGGCGCGCCTTATGCCGATGCGCTGGCGCAGACAAAACTGCTGGGCGCCGACGCGGCCGCGCTCGCGCCGCTGCAAGCTTTCGCCGCCTCCGGCCTGCCGAACGATCGCGCGCTCGCCCGCGAGCTGAGCGGGCTGATGCCGGCGCTGGTGAAAGCGGCCGGCGCTGGCGCCGCCCCCGCCGGCTTCCTCGAGCGGCTGCAAGCCAATGCCGGGCAATTGGTGCGCGTGCGTCCGCTCGACGCGCCCGCCGGCGACGACCCGGCGGCCGTGCTGGCGCGGCTCGAAGTCGAGGCCGCCAACGCCGACATCGACGGCGCGCTCGCCGATCTCGGCAAGCTGCCGGAGCCCGCGCGCAAGCCTGCGCAAGCTTGGATCGCCAAGGCCAAATCGCGCCAGGCCGCGCTTGCCGCCGCGCGCGACTTTGCCGCCGCCGCGGCGCGCGCGCTCGGCAAGCCATGAGGCCGCGATGATCCGCGTCGTCCTCTTTCTGACATCGGTCGCGCTCATCGCCTTCGGCTTTGCCTGGCTCGCCGACCGGCCGGGGCAGGTGGCGATCACCTGGCTCGGCTATCGCCTCGACACCTCGGTGATGGTGGCCGGGCTCGCGCTCGTGCTCGCCGTGATCGCGCTCATGCTGGCGTGGTCGGTGTTGCGCGGCATCTGGCGCTCGCCGCAACAGGTCTCGTTGTTCTTCCGCCACCGCCGCGCCATGAAAGGCTATCTGGCGATTTCGCGCGGATTGATCGCGATCGGCGCCGGCAATCTCAAGCTGGCGCGCCGTTCGGCCGACGACGCGGCGCGGCTGTCGCCGGGCGATCCGCTGGCGCTTCTGCTCTCGGCGCAATCGGCGCAGATGGCCGGCGACCGCGCCGCCGCCGAGCACGCCTTCCGCGCCATGTCGACGCGCGAGGACACCAAGGTGCTCGGCCTGCGCGGGCTCTATGTGGAGGCGCAGCGGCGCGACGACGCGGCGGCCGCGCGGCGCGCCGCCGAGGCGGCGGCCGAGGCCGCGCCGGAATTGGCCTGGGCCGGGCAGGCGGTGCTCGACTATCGCTGTGGGACGGCTGACTGGTCCGGCGCGCTGGACGCGCTCGAGCGCATGCGTCCCGCCCTCGACAAAGCCGACTACCGGCGCAAGCGTGCGGTGCTGCTGACGGCGCGCGCGCAGGCGCTCGACGACATCGACCGTGACAGGCGCGCGCGGCGATCCTGGAGGCGGTCAAGCTCGCGCCCGATCTGACGCCGGCGGCGGCGATGGCGGGACGCCGGCTGGCGGAAGCCGGCGAGCAGCGCAAGGCGCGCAAGATTCTGGAAGCGGCCTGGGCCGCCAATCCGCATCCCGACATCGCCGAGGCCTATGCCAATTTGCGCTTCGGCAATTCGGCGCGCGATCGGCTGGCGCGCATGCAGAAGCTCGCCGGCATGCTGCCCGGCCAGCTCGAAGGCGCGCTCGCGGTGGCGCGCGCCGCGCTCGATGCGCGCGAATTTGCCGCCGCGCGGGCGGCGCTCGCGCCTTACGTGTCGGCGCCGACGCGCCGCGTCGCCACGCTGATGGCGGAGATCGAGGAGGCCGAGCACGGCGACGAGGGCCGCGTGCGCGAATGGATGGCGCGCGCCATGCGCGCTTCCGGCGATCCGGCCTGGACGGCGGACGGCGTGGTCTCGGAGCGCTGGCTGCCGGTGACGCCGGGCGGCAAGCTCGACGGCTTCCAGTGGCGCCTGCCGCTGGCCGAGATCGGCGTCAGCCGGCCGGTGATCGAGGCGGCGCTGCCGGCGGTAGAGAAAGCTGCGCCGGCGGCGCGCCGGCGCCGCAGCGCCGGCAGAGGCCGCCGCGCCCGCGCGCAAGCCGGCCAAGACCGCTGCCCGGATCGGCGACAAGAGCGGCAAAACACGGCCGGCCGAGCCGGTGATCCCGCTGGTGCACGCGCCCGACGATCCGGGCCCGGATCAGCATCTCGACGCCGACCCGGTGCCGGAACAGACCGCGCCGTCGCGCGATCCCTGGCAGCGATTCATCGGGCTGTTCCGTTAATCGGCCCAATTGCTTGCCAAGCCTGTTCGGCGCCGATATCAGAGGCGCGATTTCAGCCGGCGTAGCTCAGCGGTAGAGCATCCGCTTCGTAAGCGGGTGGTCGGGGGTTCAAATCCCTCCGCCGGCACCAACCTTGTGGCCAAGGCCGCCTCGGTCGGCTAGCCGAGCCGCACGCTCAACCCAGCGTCCATTCCTCGGCGCTGACACCGGCGAGAGCCTGCACGCGGGCTTCGTCCGCCGCCAGCTCCTTCGCAGGCCCGGAATAGACGATGGCGCCGTCATCGAGCACATAGGCGTGGTCGGCGATCTCCAGGCTCATGCGCGCATTCTGCTCGACCAGCAGCACCGAAATCCCCTCGGCGCGCATTTGCGCCACGATGCGGAAGACCTCGCGCACGATCAGGGGGGCGAGCCCCTGTGAGGGCTCATCGAGAATGAGCAGCCTTGGGTTAAGCAGCAGCGCGCGGCCGATCGAGAGCATTTCCTGCTCGCCGCCCGAAAGCTGGCGGCCGCGATTGGATTTGCGTTCGGCCAGCCGCGGGAACAACTCGTAGATGCGTTCTGACGTCCAGGGGCCGCCCCGTTCAAGCGGCACTTTCAGATTTTCATCGACGCTGAGATTGGGAAAAATGCGGCGGCCTTCCGGCACATAGCCGACGCCAAGCGCGGCGATACGGTAAGTCGGCCAATGCACGGTCTCGGTGCCGAAGATGGTCACGCGTCCTTCGCGCGGCGGCGTCAATCCCATCAGGCTGCGCAGCGTCGTGGTCTTGCCGGCGCCGTTGCGGCCGAGCAGCGCGGTGATCTTGCCCTCGGCGACCTCCAGCCCGACGCCATGCAGGATATGACTCTTGCCGTAGAAGGTGTGCAGCCCCTCGGCGGTGAGCGCGGCGGTCATGCGGCTTTGCCCAAGTAAGCGGCTTGCACGGCCGCATTGGCGGCGATTTCCTGCGGAGTGCCTTCCGCCAGCAGCTTGCCCTGGTCGAGCACCGTGATGCGGTCGGCCAGATGGAACACGACGCGCATGTCGTGCTCGATCAACACGATGGTGAGTTTGCTGTCGCGGTGCAGGCGGCGGATGAGTTTGGTGATCTCGAAGGTTTCCCGGTCGCCCATGCCGGCGGTCGGCTCGTCAAGCAGAAGCAGATGCGGCTTGAGCGTCAGCGCCATGGCGATTTCCGCCGCGCGCTGATCGCCATGCGCGAGCTCGCCGACCAGCCGGTCGGCCTTGGTTTCAAGACCGGCGAGCTTAAGAACCTCTTCGACGCGGCTGTGGATGTCGTTTTGTTGCGCCCGGCTGATCCACGGACGCAGGCAGTAGCCGGCCGTGACCTCGGTGCCGACGCGCACGTTCTCGTATACCGTCAGTTCGGGAAATATCTCGGTGATCTGGAAGGTGCGCGCCATGCCGAGCGCCACGCGCTCGTGCGCCGGCATCAGGGTGATATCGCGCCCATCGAATTCGATGGTGCCGGCGCTCGGCGCCAGAAAGCCGCTGATCAAATTGAAGAACGTCGTTTTGCCGGCGCCGTTCGGCCCGATGATCGCGCGCAACTCGCCTTTGGGGACGCTGAGCGAGACGTCCTGCACCGCCACGAGACTGCCGAAGCGTTTGGTCGCATTCCTGACTTCGAGCACGTTCATGCTGCCTCTCAAGCCGCGCGCTTGCGGCGAATGAAGCCCAGCAGGCCGCGCGGGAAGAACAGCACGACCAGCACGAACAGCATTCCGACGAACGACATCCAGTTAATGGTGATGCTCGAGAGGTAATCCTGCAAAATCACGAACACCGCCGCACCGAGCAGCGGCCCCCAGAAGCTGCGCATGCCGCCCATCACCGCCATCATCACAAAATCGCCGGACTGACTGTAGTGCAGGCCTTTCGGGTCGGCGAAATTGTTGACCAGCGCATAGAGCGCGCCGGCAAAGCCGATGAAAAAGCAGGACAGCGTGAACGCGATCCAGATATGGCGCTCGACCGCAATGCCGAGGAAGCGCGCGCGCCGTTCGTTCTCGCGGATCGCGATCATGGCGCGGCCGAACGGAGACCGCAGAAGGACACCCATGACGCCGACGGCGAGCGCGAAACAGAACAGCACGAAATAGTAGAAGTAAGTGGTGTTCGACAGGATATCGATCTGAAAAAGGCCTAACTCGAGCGGTTGGCGCGAAAAGCCACGCAGCCCGTCATCGCCGCCCGTAAGCGAGCTCCATTGGAAGGCGATGTAGTAGAAAACCTGCCCGAACGCGATCGTCACCATCGCGAAATAGACGCCGCGCCGGCGCACGATCAGCGCGCCGAGGAGCCCGCCGACGACCCCGCCCAGAAGCATGCCCAGAACCAGCGATAACGGCGTGCTTGTCGTAAGGAATTTTAGCGCGAGTCCCGTCCCATAGGCGCCGAGGCCAAAGTAGGCGGCGTGGCCGAACGACAGCACTCCGGTAAAGCCAAGCAGGAAATTTACCGACATCGCGGCCAGACCAAGCACGAGCACGCGCGTCGCCAGCGCGGTATAGCCGCCGAGCGGCGCCATCCAATAGGGCGCGAACAAGAGCGCCAGCCAAACGACGGCGAGCACGACGAGCTTGCGCATCTGCTCGCCGCTCATGTCATCATGCCTTCTTCGCCGAGCAAGCCGCGCGGCCGGATCAACAGCACGACCGCCATCAAAACGTACATGACCGCCTCGCTGGCGGCCGGGAAGAACATCGCGGTCACGCCGGAGGCCACCCCGATCAGCAGGCCGCCGAGCAATGTCCCGGTCAGGCTGCCGACGCCGCCGACGATGATGGCGATGAAGCTCGGCATCAGCAGCCCGGTGCCCATGGTCGGTTCAAGCCCGAGCTGCCCGGCCGCCAGCACGCCGCTCAGTCCGGCCAGAAAGATGCCGGCCGCGAAGTTGAGCGAACGCAGCATGCGCACGTTGATGCCGAGCGCGGCCACGGTTTCGAGATCGAGCGTGCCGGCGCGGATGCGCACGCCGAGCCGCGTATAGCGCAGAAAAATGAACAAGGCCGACACCGTCACGATCACGACGCTGACCATGAACAGCCGATAGCCGGTGATGAAGAAGAAATCGTAGCTCAACGGCGTCGCCAGAAACGGTGGAACGGTGACCGGTTTGCCCTGCGCGCCCCAGAAGAAGCGGGTGCCGTCCTCGATGATGAAGGCGAGGCCGAAAGTGAGCAGCAGGCTATAGAGCGGGTCGCGCCCATAGAGCGGCCGGATCAAAACGCGCTCGACCGCAAATCCGATCACCGCGGTCAGCGGCGGCGCGATCAATAACGCGCCCCAGAAGCCGACATAGGGCGTAATCGTATAGGCGATGTAGCCGCCGATGACGAGAAAGCCGCCGTGCGCGAAGTTGATGACGTTGCTGAGATTGAGGATCAGCGACAGGCCGAGCGCCATCAGCACGTAGAACGCGCCAATGATCAGCCCGTTCGTAACGTTGAAGAGCAGAAGCTGCGTCATGAATCACTTGCGAACTGGAGACCCGCTGCCGGTCCGGAAAGCGAAAGCTTCCCGGACCGGACGTAAGGAACCGGCATCAGGTCAGGCCGGCCATTTCACCGTGCAGCCGGTGTCCGCAACCGGCGGCGCGGTCTTGTCGCCGGGCACAACGCTGTCGACGCGGAACAGATCCTCGGGGTCGTCTTTGCCCTTGCTCTGGGCTTCGCCGATGAAGGCCGACGTCATCAATTGATGGTCGCCCTTGCGGTAATAGACCTTGTTCGGTTGCAGCTTGACCTCCGGCGGCAGCTCGAAGTCGCTCAGGGCCTGGGCGAGCTTCACGGCGTCGAGGGTCTTTTGCTGGTTGGCGACGTGGGCGAACGTCATGACCGAGGTGAAGCCGAACCAATGCCGTGCGGTCGGCACCTTGCCGCCATTGCGTTTGCGGATTTCGGCGACGAATTCCGCGACATGCGGCACGCCCGCCTGTTTCCAATACCACTCGAACATCCAGATGCCGATGCGCGCCTCGGGCGGCAGGCCGGCAAGCGATTCCAACTCCTGTTGGGTGCCGGCGACGTGGATCTGCTTGTCGAGACCGAACTGAACGATCTGCTTGAGGCAATTGATCATGTCCGAGCCCTGCACCAGCAGCAACAATACGTCGGGCTTGGCCGCGCGCGCCTTGATCAGATAGGCGGAAAAGTCGGTGGTGCCGAGCGGCGTCAGCTCGTTGCCGGTGACCGTGCCACCGAGCCTTTTCAGATTGGCGGCGCAGGCGTCGTAAAGCGTGTGGCCGAAGGCATAGTCCGGTGTGATGAAGTGCCATTTCTTGCCGTATTTGGAATAGAGCAAATCGGACACCGAGTTGGCTTCCATGCGGGTCGTATTGCAGACGCGGTAGACGTTCCAGTGGCAGTCTTTGCCGGTAATCGAATCGGTGTGGCCGCCGGAGACGACATGCAGGACCTTTTTTTCCGCGGTGACCTGCGCGATCGCGGCGGCGATGCCGGAGTTCACGTCGCCGATGATAAAATTGACGTTGTCGCGTTCGATGAGCTTGCGGGCTTTTTGCACGCCGGTGCCTACGTCGTTGGCGGAGTCTTCGACCAACAGCTCGAGCTGTCGGCCCATGACGCCGCCCTTGGCGTTGACTTGGTCGACCGCGAGCTTGGCGCCCATGACTTCGTTGCCGGCCGGCGCGGCATAAACGCCGGTCAACGGATCGACCATTCCCATTTTGATGTTATCGGCCGCGCGCACCGGAACGACGAAGGGTGAGGCGATCTGCAGCACGCCGGCGGCGGCGGCGCCTTTGAGCACGGAACGGCGGTCAGGTCGAAGCGATAGCAGAGGGTTGTTCATGGCGGGTCCTCCTCGGACTCATTTATTGTGGGGGCCGGTCGAGTCGGCGGCTCGTTCCGGCAAAAGCTGACAAAAAGAGATCGCCTGCGATTTTGGTCATAGCGGCGTAAATTCTGCAAGTCTATGGCGATGTCCGGGGGCGGCACCTCAACGAAAAGCTATGCGTTGTTTACAGGCGGCGCGCGGCCTCCGACAACAACATCACGGCGGATGCCGAGCCCGGCGAACGACGCGGCAGACCGCCGCGCGCGGACCTACATTGGTCCAAATCTCCCTGTAATTGCTGCGAGTTTTACGGCCACTAGCGGCCAATTCATTCACCAGCGCAAAAATCGCCGCGGGGGCGGGGAACCCCGGCGATTCTCGCGCGTTTCCACGGCCAGACTCCCGCGCGCTATGGGCGCCATCGAGGAGGCACCGCCATGTGGATTTCACTGTTCAGCATCGTGACGGCGATATCGATCGGCTTGGCCGTCGGGGCCATGATTTTGGAGAGCGAGAAGGTGCACAAGCCCCGCAAGGCACGGGTTTCGGTTGTTCGGTAGCGTTTGTATTCGGTAGCGACCCCACTCGGGCGGCCAGCAGGCCGCCCGTATTTTTTGGTCCGCGCGCGGTATCTCAGGCCGGCGGAACCTTGCCATAATCGCGCATGGGGCCGCTTTTGCTGTCGAGGCGCTTTGCGCCGCTGTTTGCCTGCCAGTTCTTCGCGGCCTTCAACGATAATTTTCTCAAAACCGCGCTGGTCTTTCTCATCCTGTTCGGCGGGCGCCCCGACGCCGCGGCGCTGATCACGCTGGCGAGCGCGATATTCATCGCGCCTTTCTTTTTCCTGTCGGCGCTCGGCGGCGAACTCGCCGACCGCTACGACAAGGCGCGCGTGGCGCAGTGGCTGAAGTTCGCCGAGATCTTCGTCGCCGCCGTCGCCGTCGTCGGCTACGCGCGCGCCTCGCTGCCGATTCTGTTCACGGCGCTCGCCGGCTTCGGCGTGTTGGCCGCGCTGTTCGGGCCGCTGAAATACGGCATCCTGCCCGACCATCTGCGCGCGCGAGAAATTGCCGGCCGCCAACGCGCTGGTCGAGGGCGCGACCTTCATCGCCATCCTGACCGGCACCATCGTCGGCGGGCTTGCCTCGGGCGCCGACGCGGCGCGGCCGTTCGCGCTGCTGGTGATGGGCTTTGCGCTCGCCTGCTGGCTGGCGGCGCTGCTGATTCCGCCGAGCGGCGAGGGCGCGCCGCAGTTGCGCGTGTCCGCCAACATCGCCGCCTCGACCTTGGCGATGATCCGCCATTTGCGCGCCGACGCGCGGCTGTGGTGGGGCGCGCTGGTGACGAGCTGGTTCTGGCTCGCCGGCATCGTGGTGCTGTCGCTGCTGCCGCCGCTGATCAAGACGCTGCATCGGCGGCGACGAGGCGACGGTCACCGCCTATCTCGCGCTGTTCTCGGTCGCGGTCGGGGTCGGCTCGGGCGCGGCGGCGGCGATCGCGCGCGGGCGCATCGTGCTCAAGACGACGCTCGTCGGCGCGGCGCTGCTCGGGCTGTTCGCGCTCGATATCGGCATTGCGAGCTCGGCGGCGGCAGCGGCGGCGATGCAGGCGCCGGCCGCGGTGTTTTCCTCCGCGCTCGGCATCCGCGCGGCGATCGATCTCTGCCGGGCTGGCGATCGGCGGCGGGCTGTTCATCGTGCCGGCCTTCGCGGCGGTGCAGGCCTGGAGCAGCCCCGATTACCGCGCGCGCACCATCGCCGCCGTCAACGTGCTCAACGCCGCCTTCATGACCGGCGGCGACGGTGCTGGTGGCGCTGTTGCAGAAGGCGGGCGTCACGCGTGCCGGTGTTGTTCATGGGCCTCGGCGCGGCGACGCTGCTGGTGGCGCTGGCGATCTGGAAGACGATGCCGAAGACTCTAAGCGTCGTCCCCGCGAAGGCGGGGACCCATACTCCGTGTACTCTCAAGGCTGCGGCGTATGGGTCCCGGGTCCCGCTTCGCTCGCCCGGGACGACGGAGTATTACTTTCCGCATCTTCAGCACGCGGTCGACCATCTCGCCGGCGACGCCGAGATAGTTGGCCGGATCGACCAGCTTCTCCAGCTTCTTGCGGTCGGCGTGCTTGCGCGATCTCCTTGTCCTCGGCCAGCAGGTCGATCAGCGGCCGGCCGGTCTTCACCACTTCGCGGCAGATGTCGTAGACGACGTCGTGCGCCTTGTTGCGGCCCATGCGCGGCGCCGAGCCCCATCATCACCGCCTCCGACATGATCAGGCCGTTGGTGATGTCGAGGTTCTCGCGCATCTTCTTCTCGTTGACCTGCAGGCCCTCGACCACGAAGCGCGTCTGCGCCAGCGCGCCGGCCGACAGCATGAAGATCTCCGGCAGCGCGATCCATTCGATCTCCCACGGGCCGGTGGCGCGCTCGTGGTCCTCGACCATCGCTTCCAGCAGCGCGGCGACGAGCTGCTTCACCATCGCGGTCTGCGCGGTGATGTAGACCGACGAGATCGGGTTGCGCTTCTGCGGCATGGTCGAGGACGAGCCGCGGCCCTGCGTGGAACGGCTCGTAGACCTCCTCGACTTCGGTCTGCATCAGCAGCTTCACGTCGAAGGCGATCTTGCCGCAGGAGCCGGTGACCAGGCCGAGGAAGCAGCCGACCTCGGCGATGCAGTCGCGCACCGTGTGCCAGGAAATCGCCGGCTGGCCGAGCTTCAGTTCCTTCATCAGCTCGACCTGGCACTTCAGGCCGTCCTTGCCGAGCGAGGACAGCGTGCCGGCGGCGCCGCCGAATTCGCCGACCAGCACGCGCTCCTTCAATTGCGCCAGGCGCTGCCGGTGGCGCTCGAAGGCCGGCCAGCATGGTCGCCATCTTGTAGCCGAAGGTGATCGGCACCGCCTGCTGCAGGTTGCTGCGGCCGGCCATCGGCGTGTCGCGGTATTTCTTGGCGAGCGCGGCGAGCGCGTCGCAGATGCCGTCGATCTCGCGCCTCGACGAGCGCCAGCGCCTCGCGGATCTGCAGCACGGTCGCGGTGTCGGTGATGTCCTGCGTGGTGGCGCCCCAATGCGACCATTCGCCGAGCCCGTCCTTGCACAGCTTGACCAGCTGCTGCACCACCGGCAGCACCGGATAGCCGATGCGCTCGGTCGCCTCCTTCAGCTTCGCCATGTCGATATTCTTTGGCGTCGCAATGCTTGACGATCTCGTCGGCGGCGTCCTGCGGGATGATCTTGAGCCGCGCCTGCGCGCGCGCCAGCGCCGCCTCGAAGTCGAGATATTTCTGCACGCGGTTCTCGTCCGACCACACCTGGCGCATGGCCGGCGTGGTGAAGATGTCGCGGAACACCGCGGAATTGAGGATCGGTCGAGGGCATCGCAGGCTCCTGTCCGAATTGGCGCGGACCATAGCCGATTTTTCGGTCCTGTCATCACCGGGCACGCGAAGGCGAGGTTCCGGTGATCCCGTCATGACACGTGCGCACTGACGGGATGGCCGGGACAAGCCCGGCCATGACAGTAGAAAGCCATGCCGGACCTCCCTGCCCATCTGCGCAAGCTCCTCGACGCTCCTTACCCGCGTTTTTCCGACGCCGAGATGGCGCGGCGGCGCGCGGCGATCGAAGCCCTGCTGGCGCAGCACGACTGCGGCCATCTGGTGTTCTGCGGCGCCAACCGCTTCGGCTCGGCGGTGCAATGGCTGACGCAATGGCCGGTCACCGCCGAGGCGGTCGGCGTGTTCACGCCGGGCGAGCGCGACGCGCTGTTCGTGCAATACGTCAACCACGCGCCGCAGGCGCGCCTGCTGGCCGACCAGGCCGACGTCGCCTGGGGCGGTGAATCCTCGATCAAGGCGGCGCTGGCGGTGCTGGAGCAAGCGCGCCGCAGCCGGACGGCCGCATCGCCGTCGATCGGCCCGCTCACCGCCGAGCAGCACGCGGTGCTGTCGGCGCGCTTTCGGCGAACATCGCCAATCTCAACCGCGACTACATCCAGCTGCGCCAGGTGAAGTCGGCGGAAGAGCTCGACTGGCTGCGCATCGGCGCGCATTTCTCCGATCTCGGCATGGCGGCGCTGCGCGACGCGATCAGCGCCGGGCGTGAACGAGCGCGAACTCGGCAACGCCATCGAGCGCGCCTATGTCGGCGCAGGGCGGCACGACCGGCATCCATTACATCGGCACGACGTCGATGGCCGCGCCCGATCTCGCGGTGCCGCGCCAGTTTCCCGACCACGCGGCGGCTGCAGGCCGGCGACGTCGTGGTGGCCGAGATCACCGCCGCGTTCTGGGATCATCCGGGCCAGGTGCTGCGCTCATTCGCGCTCGGCGAGCCGAGCAAGCTTTATCGCGATCTGCACGCGGCGGCCGACGCCGCCTTCGACGCCATCGCCGCGGTGCTCAAGGCCGGCGCCACGCCGGCGCAGGTGATCGACGCCTCCGGCGTGATCGAGGACGCCGGCTTCACCATCATCGACGATCTGCTGCACGGCTATGGCGGCGGCTATCTGCCGCCGATCCTCGGCTGCAAGAGCCGGCCCGCCGGCCCGGTGCCGCAAGAGCCGTTCCGCGCCGGGCAGACGGTGGTGATCCAGCCCAACGTGGTGACGCCCGACCACAAGGCCGGCGTGCAGACCGGCGAGATGGTGCTGATCACCGAGACGCGGCATCGAGCGCATGCACGCCTTCCGCGCGGCTTCGCCGTCGCGAGGCGTTCGCGGACCCTCATGACGCATGAGCCCAACTGCTCCGCCATCCAGTCCGCGCTCTGCGAGCGCCAGCGGTAGGCGCGGTTGTTGGCGATGTGGTTGCCGTCCTCGATCATCATCAGTTCGACCGGGCCCTTGACCTCGCGCGCCAGCCGCTCGGCGTCGGCCGCCGGCACGATGCGGTCGTGCCGGCCGTTCACGATGAAGATCGGGCAGGTGATGTTTTGCGCGATGCCGTCCAGCGTCAGCGTGGCGGCGTTCTTGCGCGCCTCGGCATCCGACTTGGCGTGGCTGCGCACGCGGAACGCCTCGCGCGTCAATTCCGGCAGCCCGTCCCAGGCGGCGCCCAAGTCGAACGGCCCGCCGAGCGCGATGCAGGCCTTGATGCGCTTGTCGAACGCGGCCGCGCGCGGCGCGTAATAGCCGCCGAGGCTGACGCCCCACATGGCCGATGCGCGCCGCGTCGAGATCGCGCCGCGTCTCGATGAAGTCGATCACCGCCTTCACCGGCACCTCGTAGTCGCCGCGGATGGCGAAGTCGTATTGCCCTTCGCCCTGGCCGGGGCCGTCGAAGATCAGCGTCGCCATGCCGCGCGCCAGAAACGAGCTTTCGTAGGCCTCGCCTTCTTCCTTGGTCGAATCCAGGCCGACCGCCATCGCCACCACCGGCGGCTTCTCGACGCCGGCCGGCTTGCGCAAAATGCCGGCGAGCTTCTTGCCCTCGTAAGGAATTTCCACGCGCTCGCCCGGCGGCCGCAGCTAAGGCAGCGCCGCCTGCCGGCAGGCGACGCCCTTCATGTGCGCGGTCTTCATCTGCGCCTGGTCGTGCACGAACAGAAACGACGCGAAATGATAATAGACGCCGGCGCGCTGCAGGCATTCGCCGGCGGTGAGCGTGTGCCCGCGCTTGTCCGCCTCGCGTCCGAGCTGCTCGTGATGCGCGGCGCGCGCCGACCAGGCCGCGCACCAGTCGTCGTAGCGCTCGAGCTTGCCGGTGATTTCCTCGAAATCGGTCAGCACCACGCCATTGGCGACGAAGCGCGCGCCCCAATGCGTGATCGCGGCCTTGACTTGAGCGTCGGTCGGCATGGCAAATTCCTTGTCGGGGATCAGTCGGCTTTTTCGTCGCGCCGGTACCAGGGCAGGAAGCGGCGCGTCGCCGCTTGCACCAGCACCTCGAAGCTGACGCCGAACGCCGCCAGCAGCAGCACGCCGACGAAGGCCTCGTTGTGGTGATAGCTGCGCGAATTGTAGAGGATGTAGTAGCCGAGCCCGCCGACCGAGATGAAGAATTCCGCCACCACCGCGCCGATCAGCGCGCGGCCGGCGGCGAGCCGGAAGCCGGCCAAGCAGGTAGGGCATCGACGAGGGCAGCACGATGTTGACCATCATGCGCAAGCGGCTGGAGCGGAACGAGCGCGCGACTTCGAGAAATTCGCGCGGCACCGAACGCGCGCCGTCGGCGACGTTGACGATGATGGAAAAGATCGCGGCGAAGATGATGGTGGCGATGCGGGTCGAGGCCGAATAGCCGAACCAGAGCGAAAACAGCGGCAGCACCACGATCATCGGCATGGCGTAGAAGCCGTTGACGTAGTGGCGGATGGCTTTTTCGAGCGCCGGGCTGCGGCCCATCAGCAGGCCGATGACGGTGCCGAACACCAGCGCGATGGCGAGCCCCTCGGCCACCGCCGCCAGCGTGTTGCCGGTGGCGCGCAGGAACACCGGATCGGTGAGCACGTGCGGCGCCGCCATCAGCACCGTGGTCGGCTTGGCGACGTAGGCCGGCGCCAGCAGGCGCACCGCGACTTCCCAGATCAGCAGCAGCGCAAGCCCGGTGATCAGGCGCGGCACCAGCACGCCGCGCGCCGCCGGCGCTGCGCGCGCCGCCGGGACGGCTGCCGGTGATGGCGGCTTCCGCCATTATTGCCTCCAGCGCGCGAAATGGCGCTCGATCATCAATCCGACGCGCATCAGCCCGACGCCGATCAGCCCGATCACGAAGATCGAAGCAAACACGCCGCCGGTGTCGAAATTCTGCGAGGCGCCCATGATGAGCTGGCCGAGGCCGGTCGACGACAGAAAGAACTCCGCCGCCACCATGCCGACCAGCGCGCGGCCGATGGCCTGGCGCACGCCGGTCATGGTGTAGGGCAGGGTGTAAGGCAGCATCACCTCGCGCCACAGCGCCCATTCGCCCGAGCGGAACGAATGCGCGACCTCGATCATCTCCGGCTTGATGCTGCGCGCGCCTTCCACGGTGTTGTAGAGCACCGGGAACACCGCGAACAAAAACACCACCAGCACCTTGGGCGCGAAGCCGAAGCCCATCATCGACAGGATGAACGGGATCAGCGCCACCAGCGGCGTGGCGTAGATCAGCATCAGATAGGGCTCGATGCCGATGCGCAGCGCGCGCACGCGCGCCAGCAGCATGCCGAGCGGAATGCCGACGGCGAGCGCCAGCACGAAGCCGGTGAAGAACAGCTTGGCCGACTCGGCGAGCTGGCCGAGGAATTCGCCGGCCACGATCAGTTCCCACAGCCGCACCAGCGTCGCCGAGAACGGCACCATGAAAGCCGCGCTGGTCGAGCGCCCGGCGATCTCCCAGAGCGCGATGCCGACGGCAAGGCTGAGCCAGAACGGCACGTAGCGGCGGATGGAGGTGGGCAAGCGCGTTACCTATTCTCAGGTGTCATCATCCGCGAAGGCGGATGATCCAGTCATCGCAAGCGTAGCGACCGCTAACGAGCGCTTGCGATGACTGGGTCCCCGCTTTCGCGGGGACGACGATCAGTATCCGTGGCGATCCCCGCCTTCGCGGGGATGACCGCGCTTTGCTCGCGCAAACCGCGATCACTTCACCATCGCGTTGGCGTCTTTCCAGACGCTCTCGTCGACCAGGTTCTCGAAGGTCACCGGCTCCTTGTCGGCCTTGATGGCGCCGATCTTCTTCATCAGCTTGGCGGTGGCTTCGATCTTGTTGCGCGGCAGGCCGTCGTCTTTGATCGCCCAGAAATCGATGCCGAGGAACGCCTTCAGCGCCTCTTTATTCACTTCCTTGCTGTGGCCGGTGTTGGTCGCGACCTGGGCGACGGCGTCGGCGTTTTTCGGGTCGGCCATGAAATGGGCGGCGTCGATCATGCCGGCGACCGCGCGCACATAGGCGTCGCGATCGGCCTTCAGCTTGTCCTTGCGCGCGACCAGGATGAGATAGTGGCTGGTCGGGTTGGTGTTCTTCATCGCCAGCAGGACGTGCAGCTTCTTGCCCTGCGCTTGGATCTCGGCGAGGTCGTCGAGATGCAGCACGGCATAGTGCAGGCGGCCGGCGAGCAAGGCCGGCCCGGGGCCGGAGCCGAGCGCGATCTGCTTGACCTGGTCGATCTTCACGTCGGGACAGCCGCCGGTGAGCATCGAACGCAGCGCCACCGAACGCGCGCCGTTGATCGAAGTCGACGCCGACGTCCTGGCCGTTGAGATCCTTGCAGCTCTTGCCTTCGTCGGTGGTGCCGATCACCCAATCCGGGTTCGGCATGCCGTAGAGCGCGACCAGCGGCACGTCGGCGTTGGACACCTGGTTGATGACCGGCGGGGTCGGCGACCACGCCATGTCGACGTCGCCGGCCACCACGGCGCGGGCGGCGGCGGTGCCGTTGTCGAACGGGCGGATTTCGACGTTGGCGCCGTGCTTCTTGAACAGGCCCTGCGCCTCGGCGACGTAGGCGATGGTCACCGAGAAGATCGGCGGGATGCCGGGCAGCGCGATGACGATTTTCTTGCCCTGCGCCGAGGCCGGCGCGGCGGCGCCCGCCATCAACGCGGCCGCCAGCGCGGCCCCCATCGCAAGCTTGATCAGTTTACCGGTCATTTGAATCCTCCCTTCGTTTCTGCGGTTTGTTTTTGAGTTCAACGTTCGAGCTGGAATTCGGCCTCGCGTGCCTCCCGCATCAGCGTGTTCCAGACGCGCTCGCGCAATTCGGCGAAGCGCGGCTCGCGCAGCGTCGCGCGCGTGCGCGGGTTCGGCAGGTCGATGGTGATGGTCTCGTGGATGCTGGACGGGCGGCCCTTGAGCACGATCACCCGGTGGCCGAGCAGCACGGCTTCTTCGATCGAGTGGGTGACGAAGATCATCGCGGTCGGGCGCTCTTCCCAAATCCGCAGCAGCTCGAATTGCAGGATCTCGCGCGTCTGCGCGTCGACCGCCGCGAACGGCTCGTCCATCAGCAGCACGTTGGGCTCGAGCGCGAGCGCGCGCGCGAGCCCGCAGCGCTGCTGCATGCCGCCGGACATCTGATAGGGGAAGGCCTTCTCGAAACCGGCGAGGCCGACCATCTTGATGAATTCCGGCACCTTGCGCTCGATCTCGGCCTTGGACGCGCCGGCCATGCGCAAGCCGTAGGCGACGTTCTCGAACACGGTCTTCCACGGAAACAGGCCGAAGTGCTGGAACACCATGGCGACGCCGGCGATCGGCTCGGTGACGCGCTCTTGGCCGACCCAAATCTCGCCCGCGTCGATGCGGCAGCAAGCCGTCGACGCAGCGCAGCAGCGTGGTCTTGCCGCAACCGGACGGGCCGACCACGGCGAGGATTTCGCGCGCGCCGACCTCGAAGTCGATGTTGCGGAAGACTTCGAGCGTGCCGTAGTGCTTGCCCAGCCCTTTGACGCGGATGCGCGGCTCGGCGCTCACCGGCGCGGGATCCAAGGCGGCGGCGGTGACGGCGCTCACGCGACCTCCTGCGGTCGGCTTGGCCGGCAGCTTCGCCCAATAATCGGCGGCTTGCTTGGAACGCGCGAGCGCGTCTTCGGTCTCGAAGCCGGGCGCCATCGAGCCGGGCTGGCCGGCGAGGATCTGGTGGTGCTCGATGTTCAAGGTGCGCAGCCAGCGCTGCTGGCCCATGGTGATGGCGACGAAATAGCCGATCTCGACCAGCTCGGGCTCGCTGAAATGCTTGTGCAGACGCGCCCACAACTCGTCGCCCGCCGGCAGATCCCAGGTGATCGCCTCGGCATAGGCGAGCGCGGCCTTCTGCCGCTCATCATACCGCGTCGAGGATTCGAAATTGATCAGGTCGGAATAGTCGTCTTCCTTCAGGCCGGCCTTGGCCGCCTTGATCGAGCGCTGGTTGCCGCAGAACTCGCACAGCACCGAACGCGAGACATAAATGCGGCAGAGTTCCTTGATGTTGTGGTCGGCGACGCCGTTCTTGAACACGTCGCGCCAGGTATTGGCGAACGACCAGAACGTGGCCGGCACATGGGCGCGCACCGCCTGGCTCTCCGGCCGCGGGGTTCCTTCGCGCGCGCAGCGGTCGAGCTCCGCCAGCATCGCGGGATCCTTGATGGTGGCCGGATCGACGTAACTGATGCGGGGTTTCGACATCGGCATGGGCTCTCCGAATTTTCCTTTTCTGCCCACCGCCCGCGGGCGCGACGGTTAAGGCGTCCTTTAGCCGCCGGCATGTTGCCGCAACGGCCCTCACGGGGCAACGGCAGAGCATATCCGGTAACCTTGCGCAATCGTTGCCAGGCAAGCCCACGCCCGCCCATCGGGCCCGGCGCCGCGCGAAAAGCCGCGCCGCCAGCGGTGCGCCTTCGCCGTCACGCTTTATCGCCGGTGAGCGGCGCCGCAACTTTACGTTCCGGTATTGTTAATCCGGCGCGCGCGGCCGTTCTAATTCGACGCATCCGGGATACCGATCGTCAACGATAGGAATTCAGCGGCTCTTCAGCATAGCTCGAATTGCGCCGTGCATTTTAAGGATTGAATACCTCCTTGGCGCCTAGTCTCGCCGCGAAACAACAATTCGCGTCAAACGGGACAATAAAGCCGTGCGTGCCAGCACCATCGTCATGACCGGGTTCGCCATCGTGTTCGGCGTGCTCGCTGTCTTCATCGCGCGGGTCTGGCTCAACAACCAGGCAAACCAGCGCGCGCACAATACCGAACAGACCAAGCCGGTGGCGATGCAGACCATCGTGGTCGCCAAGCAGCCGTTGCGCTTCGGCACCGAGCTCAGCGCGGCGATGCTGCAGGAAGTGCCGTGGCCGTCGCAGTCGGTGCCCTCCGGCGCCTTCGCCAAGATCGGCGACGTGCTCCAGCCCGGCCGCCGCGTCGTGCTGACCGCGATCGAGCCGAACGAGCCGGTGCTCGCGCTCAAGATCACCGGCGCCGGCGAGCGCGCCACGCTCTCCGCCTTGGTGCACGAGGGCATGAAGGCGGTGACCATCCGCGTCAACGACGTCGACGGCGTCGGCGGCTTCGTGCTGCCGGGCGACCGCGTCGACGTGGTGATGACGCGCCAGCTCGAGAAGGGCTCGGCGGTCTCCGAGGTCGTGTTGCAGAACACGCGCGTGCTGGCGATCGACCAGAACGCCGACGAACGCGCCGGCAAGGCGTCGGTGGCCAAGTCGGTCACGCTCGAAGTCTCGACCGTGCAGGCGCAGAAGGTGTGGCTCGCGTCCTCGGTCGGCACGCTGTCGCTGTTGCTGCGCAAGGCGGGCGAGACCACCGAAGCCAAGACCCGCAAGGTCACGCTCAAGGATTTGGGCTCCGACGAGCTGCTCGGCGCCAACGATCACAGCAGCGCGACGGTGGTGGTCACGCGCGCGGGAGCCAAACAGTCGTACTCCGTGCCGTCCGAGGGAAATGGGGCCTTGGTCGACACGGAAAGCCGGAGGCGGGCGGCCCGGTAGCAACAGGTTTTCAAACCGATAAGGGACGGGGGTAGTGTCGTGAACAACAACAACTTTGATGCCGCGGGCTTCGCCTGGCGGCGTATGGACAGGACCGTAAAGGCGGGCACGTGGCTGCGCGATCTGGCGATCGCGCTCGCCGCGGGCCTCGCGCTGGCGCTGGTCGGCATGGTGGCCGGCGCCCATGCGCAACAGCGCATCCAGATCCAGGGCGCGGCCCGCACCGCCATGGTGACGGTCGTCATGGGCAAGTCGCTGGACGTGCGCACGGAATCCAACTTCATCGACGTGACGGTCGGCGATCCGGAAGTCGCCGACGTCAATCCGCTCACCGACCACACGCTCTCGATCCTCGGCAAGAAGATCGGCACCACGCGCGTGTCGGTCTATGGCGAAGGCAAGAAGCTGGTCGGCATATTCGACGTGGAAGTGAGCTACGACATCACGCGGCTCAGCAACGAGCTCAAGCGCCGCTTCCCGAACGCGCGTCTGCAGGCCTCGACGGTCAACGGCCGCATCATGCTGTCGGGCGAGGTGGCCGACGCGGTCACCCTCGATCAGGCGGCGACCATCGCGCGCCAGTTCGGGCCGGCGATCATCAACGCGGTTTCGGTCACGGCGCCGCAGCAGGTGCTGCTGGAAGTGCGCTTCATTGAAATCTCGCGCACCGCCGGCCGCGATCTCGGCGTGCAATGGAACCGGATCGGCAGCAACAGCATCACCAATATCGGCGACCGCACGCCGGCCGGCGGGTTGCCGATCAACCCGGCCACCATCGCCGGCGAAACCGCGGCCGGCGTGATCTCCGGCGGCTCGCCGTTCGGCTTCATGATCGGCCGCATCGTGGCGAGCGGCGTGTCGACCGACGTGCTGATCAACGCGCTCGAGCAGAAGGGCATCGCCCGCAGCCTGGCCGAGCCCAATCTGGTGGCGCTCTCGGGCGATACCGCGAGCTTCCTCGCCGGCGGCGAATATCCGATCCCGGTGTCGGGCAACCTCGGGCAGATCACCGTCGACTACAAGAAATACGGCGTCGGGCTCGCCTTCACGCCGACGGTGCTCAGCCACGGGCTGATCAACATGAAGATCGAGCCGGAAGTGAGCCAGCTCGACCTCAACCATACGGTGGCGATCGCCAACGGCATCTCGGTGCCGGCGCTGATCGTGCGCCGCGCCTCGACCACCGTCGAGCTGCGCGACGGCCAGAGCTTCGTGATCGGCGGTTTGCTGCAGACCAACAACCAGAACCAGATCGAGCAGTTGCCCTGGCTCGGCAGCGTTCCGGTGCTGGGGGCGCTGTTCTCCTCGAAGTCCTATCAGCAGAACCAGACCGATCTGGCCATCATCGTGACGCCGCACATCGTGCGCCCCGCGCGCCCGGGCGACAAGCTCAAGGTGCCGAGCGACGACTCGATCCCGCCGAACGACGTCGACTTCTTCCTGCTGGGCAAGACCGAACTGACCCACAAGGAGGCCAAGCAGCTGACGCCCGAGATCGCGCGCTTCGCCGAAGCCGAGAAGCAGCCTTACACCGGGCACATGCTCGATCTGCCCAAAACGATAGGGGTTTCCGATGCCGCGATCCATTAAACCCGCGCTGGCGCTTGCCGCGCTTGCCGTGCTGCTCGCCGGCTGCTCGGAATATCTCGACCGCCGCGAAACCATCTCGCTCAACGGCGGCAACGCGGTGGCGACCAACGACGTCACCATGATGGTCGATCCGTGGCCGCGCGACAGCGCCAACAAGAACATCGCCTTCAACGGCTATGTGATGGAAAGCGCGGTCGTGCGCTATCGCACCGGCAAGGTGATCCCGCCGCGCGGCACCGGCACCAGCTCGACCTATAGCCAGACCCAGCCCACGGCGGCCCCGTCGGATCCCAACAACACGGCGCCGCTCGGACCGACCGTCGTGCCGAAATAGCCGGAAACGACATGCGCATCGGCCGTAGCTCCAGCGACAACCGCACCCGGGTGGCGATCGTCACCGCCGACAGCGAATTCGAGCGGTCGGCGCGCGAGACGTTCGGCGCCTCGAGCGCGATCGAGCTCGCGGTCACCGCCGGGCGGCTCGCCGAGCATTGTGAAACGCTCGACGTCGCGGACGCCACCGTCCTGGTCGTCGACCTCGACGCCAGGCAGCCGGACGAAATGGCCGCGCTCGCCAAGCTGATGGGCCGCATCGGCGCGCGGCCCCCGGTCGTCGCCGTGACCCAGACATTCGATGCCGCCGTCGCGCGCACGCTGGTGCAGATGCGCGTCGCCGATTTCCTGGTCAAGCCGGTGGCGCCGGTCGATCTGGTGCGCGCCTGCGCGCGCGTCGCCAAGGTCCAGACCGCTTCGAACGAGCCGACCGAGGCGCAGATCTATACGTTCCTGCCGTCGGCCGGCGGCGTCGGCGTCACCACGCTGGCGGTCCAGACGGCGATGCTGCTGCTGGCCAATGCTCCGCGCGGCAAGTCGTCTACCTGCCTGGTCGATCTCGATTTCCAGCACGGCGCGGTCGCCGACTATCTCGATCTCGAGCCGCGCCTGAACCTCACGGAGATCGAGCCGCGCCCCGACCGGCTCGACCGGCAATTGCTGGAAGTCATGCTGTCCTACCACGCCTCCGGTCTCGCGGTGGTGGCGGCGCCCAACCGGCCGGCCGAGATGCGCAGCTTCGATCCCGACGTGGTGACGCGCCTGCTCGATCTGGTCTCCACCAATTTCGACTATGTCGTGTTCGACATGCCGCGCACCTGGTTCTCGTGGACCGACAGCGTGCTGCTCGGCTCCAACAAGCTCTTCATCGTCAGCGAGACCACCGTGCCGGGGCTGCGCCATGCCAAGCAATTGGTGGCGGCGATCAAGGAGCGGCTCGGCGACGGTCCCAATCCGCAGGTGATCGTCAACCGCTTCCAGCACGCCATGTTCTCGTCGGGCTTGAGTCTTGCCGACCTCAAGCAGGCGCTGGGCGATGCGTTCGGCGCCACGGTGCCGAACGATTATAATCTGGTGCGCGAGGCGATCGACCGCGGGGTGCCGCTCGACGAGGTCAAGCGCGGCAACAAGATCACCGCGCAGATCAAGAAGCTGGTGCTGGAAAGCGCCGACAAGCCGGCGGAGGCGACGGCCGTTCCGCTGCTGAAGAAACTCAAGCTGTCCGTCGCCAGGTAGGAAGCAGCGATGGCCGGCCGATTCACCGCCCGACGCGTTGCAGCGCCCGAGCTCGCGGGCGTCGAAGAAGCCGCGCCGGCCGCGCTCGAGGGCGTCGCCTGGACGGTGTTTCCGGAAAGCCCGCCGGAACCGGCGCCGGCGCCGAAGCCGTCGGCACAGCCCACGGCCGCCAATCCGCTGCACAGCGAGAAGCTGCTCGACGCCAAGGTGCGGCTGCACCGCCGGCTGATCGAGGAGATCAATCTGTCGGCGCTGGATAAGCTGCCGGAGGACGAGATCCGCAGCCACGTCCAGCAACTGGTCGCGCAATACGTGCTGGTCGAGCGGCTGGCGCTGAACGCGCAGGAGCTCAACGAGTTCGTCTCGGAAATCCTCGACGAGATGACCGGCCTCGGGCCGCTCGAGCCGTTGCTCAAGGACCCGACCATCAGCGATATCCTGATCAACGGTCATGAATGCGTCTATGTCGAGCGCGCCGGCATGCTGGAGCCGCTGGCGGTGCGCTTCAAGGACGAGCAGCATCTGCTGCGCATCATCAACAAAATCGTGTCGGCGGTCGGCCGCCGCGTCGATGAATCGCACCCGCTCTGCGATGCGCGCCTGCAGGACGGCTCGCGCGTCAACGTCGCGGTGCGCCCGATCGGCGTCGACGGCCCGCTGGTCTCGATCCGCAAATTCTCCAAGAAGCCGCTCAACCTCAACAGACTGGTCGAGGTCGGCGCCATGCGTCCGCAAATGGCCGAGCTGCTGGCGGCGGCGGTGAAGGCGCGCATCACCACCATCATTTCCGGCGGCACCGGCTCCGGCAAGACCACGATGCTCAACGCGCTTTCCGCCTTCATCTCGGAGAAGGAGCGCCTGATCACCATCGAAGACGCCGCCGAATTGCAGTTGCAGCAGCCGCACGTCGGCCGCATGGAGACGCGCCCGCCCAACATCGAAGGCAAGGGCGAAATCCGCCAGCGCGAACTGGTCAAGAACGCGCTGCGCATGCGCCCCGACCGCATCATCCTCGGCGAGTGCCGCGGCGAGGAAGCCTTCGACATGTTGCAGGCCATGAACACCGGCCACGAAGGCTCGATGGCGACCATCCACGCCAATACGCCGCGCGACGCCATTTCCCGCCTCGAGCAGATGATCGGCATGGCCGGCCTGCCGATGACGGTCGCCTCGATCCGCGGCCAGATCGCCGGCGCCATCCAGCTCATCGTGCAGCTGTCGCGCCAGTCCGACGGCAAGCGCAAGGTCACCTCGATCGCCGAACTGACGGGGCTGGAAGGCGACATCATCCAGATGCAGGAAATCTACAAGTTCGTGCGCACCGGCACCGGCGCCGACGGCGCCGTGCAGGGCCATTTCCAGGCCACCGGCGTGCGCCCGCGCTTCCTCAGCCACCTGATCAATCTCGGCATCAAGATTCCGGGCAACTATTTCGACCCGTCGAATCCGCTGTAGCGCATGATCCCTAAAAGTCGGCACCGGTTTTCGGACAAGATCACGCGCAAAGAAAAATGACCGCCATGTTCAACTTCGACCCGATCTACCTGCTCTATTTGTTGATCGGCGCCTCGGCCGCGATGTTCGCGGAAGGCGCCTATCTGCTGCTCCACAACAAGGCGTCATACCGCAAGAACATCAACCGCCGCCTCAAGGTGATCGACGACAAGGCCGACCGCGAAAGCGTGCTGGTGCAGCTGCGGCGCGAGCGCGGCCTGACGGCGGGCGGCGACTACCGGCTGCCGCTGGTCAACTTCAATCAGCTGGTGCTGCAATCCGGCCTCACCATCGGCGTCACGCGCATTCTGCTGTTTGCCGCCATCGCCATGGTGGCGGCGTTCGGCGCGACCATGATGTTCACCGCCAGCCTGCCGAAGGCGCTGGCGGCGGCGGCGGTTCTGCGGGTTTCTGCTGCCGCTGCTGCTGCTGAAGTATCTGCGGTCGCGGCGGCGAAAAAAATTCAGCGCGCAATTCCCCGACGCCATCGACATCATCGTACGTTCGTTGCGCGCCGGCCATCCGGTACCGATCGCGGTGTCGATGGTGTCGCGCGAAATGTCCGATCCGATCGGCAGCGAGTTCGGCATCGTGGTCGACGAGGTCACCTACGGCGCCGAGCTCGAAACCGCGCTGCGCAGCCTCTATTTCCGGGTCGGCACCGACGACCTGCCGCTGTTCGTCACGGCGGTGGCGATCCAGGGCTCGACCGGCGGCAATCTCGGTGAAATCCTGGAGAACCTGTCGAAAGTGATCCGCGAGCGGTTCAAGATGCGCCGCAAGATCCGCGCGCTCGCCGCCGAAGGCCGCGCCTCGGCATTGATCCTGTCGTCCCTGCCGTTCGGCATGTTCGCGATGATCAACATGCTGGTGCCGGAATTCTACGGCACCGTCTGGCATGAGAGCCTGACCAAGCTCGTGCTGTTCATCGCCGGCTGTTGGATGGGCGTCGGCAACTTCATCATGTACCGGCTGGTCAACTTCAGGATCTGAACCATGGACCAGCTTCCCACCACGCTCGCGGGCCTGCTCGACGACCCCGGCAGCATGCTGATGGCGCTGCTGGTATTCCTGGCCGCCGGCACGCTCGCTTTCGCCGTGATGGCGCTGGCGCGCTCGCGCGGCCTGGTCAAACGCCGCACTTCGCGCATCATGGACGAAGGCTCGCGCGGCGGAGATTCGGCGCGCTCGCTGCGCTCTTCCAGCGTCAAGGCGGTGAGCCGGTTGATCGAGTACACCACCAAGCATTACGCCGGCGGCAACGACGAGAACATGAAGGTGCTGCGCCAGCGCCTGATCCAGGCCGGCATCTACGACACGCGCGGCGTCGCCTTCTTCTTCATGGGGCGCACGGCGCTGGCGGTCGGCTTGGCGGCGGCGGTATTTGTGCTGCTGCCGATGTTGACGACGCACGGCGGCTCGTTCTTCTGGCTGATGGTGATCGTCGGCGGCATCGCCGGCTATGTCGGCCCGAGCATGTATATCGACCGGCGCATCAAATCGCGCACCGCGCAGCACCGCTCCGGCTTCCCGGATTTCATGGATTTGCTGGTGATCTGCGCCGACTCGGGGCTTTCGATGGAGGCCTCGCTCGAGCGCGTCGGGCGCGAGCTCGGCGACAGCTATCCTTCGCTGTCCGCCAATATCCACATGACCAATCTCGAGATCCGCGCCGGCCGCAACCTGAAGGACGCGCTCGAACGCTTCGCCGAGCGGCTGGCGCTGGAGGAGGGGCGCGCCTTCGCGACGCTGATCAACCAGTCGATCGACCTCGGCTCCTCGATTACCGACGCGTTGCGGGTGTATTCCGACGACATGCGCCACAAGCGGCTCTCGCGCGCCGAGGAAAAGGCCTACGCCCTGCCGGCCAAGCTCTCGGTGCCGATGATGGTGTGCATCTTCCCGGTGATTTTCGTGGTCATCCTACTGCCGGTTTTCGTGAAACTGCACGTCGGCCACTATTTTTGAGGGTATTTCGGCGGCGGCCGGAAGGTCCCGGGTAACGAAATTCTTAACCTACCTCGCCTAGCCTGACGCCGGCCCCGGTCCTTTTCGGGCGATTCCGCTAGGTCACGTATGCGTTCAGGTTTAGCCCGATCAATCGCCGTGGCGGCGGCCGGCCTCTGGCTCGCCGGTTGCAGCGCGAACGGCACCCTGACCAACAATTCGCTCGATCCGGCCGCGGCGCCGTTGGCGTCGGCCGACCCCGCCGTCGATGCCTCGGTGACCGTTGAGGCGCCGCCGCTTGGCGCTCCGGCCGCCGCCGAGCCGCAGCTCTACGGCTCCGATCCGAACGACGCGCTCTCGCTCGGCAAGAAGCAATTCCGTGCCGGCAATTACGGCCTGGCGGAGAAACACTTCCGCAAGGCGGTCGAAGGTCATCCGCGCGACGGCGAGGCCTGGCTCGGCCTGGCCGCCTCCTACGACCGGCTGCGGCGCTTCGAGCTCGCCGACCGCGCCTACAGCCAGGCGATCCGCATCCTCGGGCCGACGCCCGCCATCCTCAACAACCAGGGCTATTCCTACATGCTGCGTGGCGACTATGCGCGCGCGCACGCGACGCTGCTGATGGCGCAGCGCAAGGATCCGGACAATCAGTTCGTGGCGAACAATCTGCGCCTGCTCGACGCCAGCGTGCGCACCGGCAAGGCGATCCAGTAGGCGACAATCCAAGCCGTTGCAGCCACCGAGAGGCGGATGCGTGTTAAGCTAGGATCGGCCGTCCGGACGTCGGGCGGCCGATCGCATTGCAGGGGGATGAATGGACGGCTTGCGGCCCATCACCGTCATCACCGGCGCTTCCTCGGGCATCGGCGAGGCGCTGGCACGGGTGTTCGCGCGCAACGGCCACGCGCTGGCGCTGGTGGCGCGGCGCGCGGATCGCCTGAACGCACTGGCCGACGAGATCGCGCGCGCGGGCGGCCCGCGGCCGCTCGTCATCGTCGACGATCTCACGCAAGCCGGCGCCGCGCGCCGCATCGGCGAAGCGCTTAGCCAGCGCGGCGCGGAGCCGCAATACGTCGTCAACAATGCCGGCTTCGGCCTGATCGGCCGCGCCACCGAGCGCGACCGCGCCGAGCAGTTGGAGATGATCGACTTGAACGTGCGGGTGCTGACCGAGCTGTCGCTCGCCTTCGTCGACAGCCTCGCGCGCCATCGCGGCGGCATCCTCAATGTCGGCTCGATGGCCGGCTTCCTGCCCGGGCCGGGCATGGCGGTCTACTATGCCGGCAAGGCCTTCGTGCTGTCGTTCAGCGAGGCGCTGCACAGCGAGCTCAAGCCCCGCGGCGTGCGGGTGACCGTGCTGTGCCCCGGCCCGGTGCCGACCGAATTCGGCGCGCGCGCCGGCGTCAAAGGCAGCATGGCGCCGGCCTTCATGACGCAGAGCGCGCAGGCGGTCGCCGAAGAGGGCTACCGCGGGCTGATGGCGGGGCGGCGCGTGGTGGTGCCGGGCACCGCCAACAAGCTGATGGCCTGGCTGATCCGGCTGATTCCGCGCCGCCTACTGCTGGCCGCCATCGACCGGCGGCAGGCGCGCAGATCCGCGCCGAAGGCATAGCCGGTTTTCGCCGTTCCGGTTTGCAAAGCCGCGCGAAGCAGCTAAATCTCTTGTCGCCGCAACGCCATGAAGCCGGTCCTCCTCATCCTGCACCAGGAACATTCCTCGCCCGGCCGGGTCGGCCAGGTGCTGGCCAAACGCGGTCATCCGCTCGACGTGCGCCGGCCGCGCTTCGGCGATCCGCTGCCGGAAACCATGGAAGGCCACGCCGGCGCGGTGATCTTCGGCGGCCCGCAAAGCGCCAACGACAACGAGGCGTTCCTGCAGCGCGAGATCGACTGGATCGGCGTGCCGCTGCGCGACAAGGCGCCCTATCTGGGCATCTGCCTGGGCGCGCAGATGATGGCGCGCCATCTCGGCGCCCGCGTCTTCCCGCATCCGCACGGTCACGCCGAGGTCGGCTATTATCCCATCCGCCCGACGGAAGCCGGCCGCCGCATTTGCGCCGACTGGCCCGACCACGTCTATCAATGGCACCGCGAGGGCTTCGACCTGCCGGCCGGCGGCGAGCTACTGGCGCTGGGCGAGGCCGCTTTCAACGTGCAGGCGTTTCGCTACGGCTCGGGCTATGCGCTGCAGTTTCACCCCGAAGTGACGCACGCGATGATGTACCGCTGGCTGGTGCGCGGCGCGCATCGCATGGAGCTGCCCGGCACCAAGCAGCGTCACGAACACATCTCCGACCGCGCGGTGCACGACTTCGCCTCGCGCAACTGGCTCGCCGCCTTCATCGAGCATTGGATCGGCGGCAAGACTGCGCCCGCCGCCGCCTGAGCGCGGCATTGACAAAGCGCGCCGCGATCTGATCGATGGCGTCGGGGAATGCTGGGGAGTCGGCTTTCGCGGAAGCGTGCGGAATGCGCGACAGGGCGCGCTCCGCCCCCGCCGAGCCTGCGGATCGCCGTATCAGTGATGCATAAACAAGGCGAGCAGCAGAATGATCGGCAGCGGGATGCCGAGAATCCAGAGCAAGAAACCTCTACCAAAGCCCATGTCAGCCTCCGTATTGAAGTCGGTGTTTTCAGGTTTTCCGGCGCACGCGCTAGATGATCATGAGCAAAATGATCACGCTGATCGGCACTCCCAACAGCCAAAGAAGTACGGGCATCTGCTTTCTCCTTTCAGCGTGTTCTGCTCACCAGTGGGTGCGGGTGACGGTGGTGCGCCAGCCCGGCTCGTACCATCGCGAGTCGCGCAGCAATCCGCCTTCGGTCGCCCCCAGCATGCTGGCAACCGCGCCCGCCAGCATGGCGGCTGCAAACCAGAGCGCCATCGACGCCGCGGTCCTGCGCGCATCATCAGCCGCTTTCTTGGCTTGCGCGATAACATCGGAAACGCGTTTTTCCGCATCCGGTTGGCTCAAACCCGTGCGCGCCGAAACCACTTTGGCGACATAGGTTCGATCGGCGGCCGGCACGTCTCCGCCTTTGCGCAAGGCGGGCAGAAGAATGCGGCCCAATTCCGCGCGCGTTGCCGCGTTGCTCGCGTTTGACGGCGCGGTCGGCTGCGCCGGATTGGCCGCGGCAGGCTGCGCCGGGTCGGCGCGCAAAAGGCTGTCGACGTAGACATCGGTGGGGTTGCCGGCGGAGGCGCTGTTCGCGGCGGCGGGCGCCAGTCCGGCGGACGCCCCGGCAAGAATGTGGGTCGTAGCGGCGCCGAGGACACCGGCGGTCAGGACGGTTGCCAAGGCCCAGACGACGAGCCCGTGCGCGGTGTCGCTGAAATAGATTTCGTGGTCGTGCAGGCCGATCCATTTCGTCCGCAGCCGGCCCGCCAAATAGCCGCCGACGGTGCCAGCCAACATCGCGACCGCGATCAGGTAGAGGCCGCTGCCGACTTTAAAGGTGGTGGCAGAGACGCCTTCATTAGCCCAAGGCGAGATAGCGGACAGGCCGAGGCCCACGCCCAACGCCGCCAAGAACAATGTCAGGGCCGCAGAGGTGAGGGCTCCGGCTATTACGGCCCCCCAAGATACGGATGAAACCTCCAGACGATCGCCGTCCGTGCTGATTGCTGCCATTGTCGTCTCCCAGCCGCCCATCGTTGGGCCGAGCAAACAACCGTCCGGCGGACGATAGGTTCCCGTGTCCGGCGCTAGATACCGCGCGGCGCCGGTTGCGCGTCGGGATTATGTTCGCGCGCGAAGGCGTGCAGTGCGACTTCGCCATTCCGCCGGCGGCGGTGACGGTGAAGGCGAGGGAGTAATTAAAAAGCCTGCCTTCGTTAAAGCTTCGGCGGGCAACTTCGCGGGGCGAGGTTGGCTTGCCAACCGAAGCGGCGTTAGCCGCGAAGAGTTGGTGGAGCCGAGGGGATTTGAACCCCTGACCTCCTCATTGCGAACGAGGCGCTCTCCCAACTGAGCTACGGCCCCGCCATGAAACAACGGCGCCGGACGGCCGTTGCGCGAAAAATGCGGCGAGTGGGCGCCATTTAGGGCCGGCCCGATAGCCTGTCAAGGATTGCGCCGCTTGTTCGCCGCGGGCGATACGGCTAGTTTCCGCCCGTTTCGGAGACCGCCATGCGCTCGATTCTCGACATCATCCTGCTGGTGCTGCAGATCTACATCTGGCTGCTGATCGCCGCCGCCGTGCTGTCGTGGCTGATCGCCTTCAACGTGGTCAACACGCGCAACCAGGTCGTGCACATGGTCGGCGAGTTCCTGTACCGCGTCACCGAGCCGCTGCTGCGCCCGATCCGCAGCATGCTGCCCCATCTCGGCGGCATCGACGTCTCGCCGGTGATCCTGATCCTGATCATCCTGCTGATCGAGAACGTGATCGTCCGCTACATCTATCCCAACGTCTTTTGATGGGCGGCGCGCGGCCGTGGGCGAGCGTGCCCGGCGGCGTTGCGCTTGAGCTGCGGCTGACGCCGAAAGGCGGCCGCGACGCCATCGACGGCATCGCGACACTCGCCGACGGCCGCGTCGTGCTGAAGGCGCGCGTGCGGGCGGCGCCGAGCGAAGGGCGAAGCCAACGACGCGCTGATCCGGCTGGTCGCCAAGACGCTTGGCGTCCCACCGCGCGACGTGGCGCTGAGCGCGGGCGCAACGGGCCGCATCAAGCGGCTCGTTATTTCGGGCGATCCGCCCACGCTGACGGCGGCGCTGGAGAAGATCGCCGCGGCGCGCTAGAACAACGGTCATGACGGCACGCATCATCGACGGCAAGACCATCGCGGCCGACCTGCGCGGCAAGGTGGCCGACGCGGTGCATCGCCTGCGCCGCGACCGCGGCATCGTGCCGGGCATCGCGGTGGTGCTGGCCGGCGAGGACCCGGCGTCGAGCGTCTATGTGCGCACCAAGTCGAAGGCGGTGGCGGAGGCCGGCATGCACGCCTTCGACCGCAAGCTGCCGGCGGCGACGCCGGAAGCCGAATTGCTCGCGCTCATCGCCGAGCTCAATGCCGACGCCGCGGTCAACGGCATCCTGGTGCAATTGCCGCTGCCCAAGCAGATCGACGCGCAGAAGGTGATCGCGGCGATCGATCCGGGAAAGGACGTCGACGGCTTCCACCCGATCAATGTCGGCCGCCTCGCCAGCGGCCTGCCGGCGCTGGTGCCCTGCACGCCAATGGGCTGCGTGCGGCTGGCCAAAACCGTGCACGAGACGCTCGCCGGCCTGGAGGCGGTGGTGATCGGCCGCTCCAACATCGTCGGCAAGCCGGTGGCGCAATTGCTGCTGGCGGAGAATTGCACCGTGACGATCTGCCATTCCAAGACGCGCGATTTGCCGGCAGTGTGCCGGCGCGCCGACCTGCTGGTGGCGGCGATCGGCAAGCCGGAATTCGTGCGCGGCGACTGGATCAAGCCGGGCGCGACCGTGATCGACGTCGGCATCAACCGCGTGGCGGGCCAAGGAAACCAAAATGCCGGCAAGGAGCGCATCGTCGGCGACGTCGCCTACGACGAAGCGTCACAAGTCGCCGGCGCCATCACGCCGGTGCCGGGCGGCGCCGGGCCGATGACGATTGCCTGCCTGCTGCTCAACACGCTGCGCGCGGCCTGCGCGCAGAATGCATTGCCGGGGCCGACCATCTGATTGTCATGGCCGGGTTTGACCCGGCCATCCCGCTTAGGAGGACGATGCGTTGCCCTCCTAAACGAGATCGCCGGGACGAGCTCGGCGATGACAGTAAAACAACTGCTGAAAACTTCAGCCCTGCCAGGCGTAGGCGACCTTATCGAGCGTCTTTGCGCCGAAGCGCTCGGAGGAACGCGCGACCGCGCGGCCGCCGAGCGCGCGGTAGAATTCCACCGCCGGCTCGTTGTCGGACAGCGCCCATACGACCAGGCTTTTGAGCCCGCTTTGCATCAGATCCTTGCGCGCGGCCTTAAACAGCCGGCGGCCGAAGCCGAGGCCTTGGAATTCGGGCCGCAGATAAAGCTCGTAGACCTCGCCGTCGTAGAACAGACTGCGAGCGCGGTTGCGGCCGTAATTGGCGTAGCCCGCGATCTGCTCGCCGAATTGCAGGATGGTGATGCGGCTGCCTTTGCGGATCGCGGAATCCCACCAGTCCGGGCCGCGCCGGTTGATCAGCTTGTCGAGCTCGTTGCCGGGGATGATGCCCTGATAGGCGGTGCGCCACGCCTCGTCATGCGTCTCCGCCACGTCCGTTGCGTCGGACGCCTTGGCGCGGCGAATCTCTATCAGGGTCGTCGACATGCACGAATAGAAGCAACGAACTTCGGGGCCTTCAAGCCCTATGATGAATGATCGCTTAATGGTGTGGATTACCGGCCACAGACGGGTCATAATGGCACAATCGAATCGGCCGACAGCACGGGCGCCGATCAACCGCGCGCGCTCCTGAGCGCGGGCGCAATTGGCGAGCGCCAGATTCGATTTTTTCGATTTGATTCGTCTGCAACCGTCATGGCCGGTCGCCATGACATTCGAAAATCACACCGTCTCGGCTTCCTTGGTGCGATCGGCCTTCTTGCGGTCGTTCTCGTCCAGCAGGCTCTTGCGCAGGCGGATCGATTTCGGCGTCACCTCAACCAATTCGTCGTCTTCGATATAGGCCAGCGCCTTTTCCAGCGTCATGCGGATCGGCGGGGTCAGCCGCACCGCCTCGTCCTTGGAGGTGGTGCGGATGTTGGTCAGTTTTTTGCCCTTGAGCACGTTGACCACGAGGTCGTTGCCGCGGGTGTGCTCGCCGACGATCATGCCTCTGTAGACCTTCCAGCCGGGCTCGATCATCATCGGCCCGCGGTCCTCCAGGTTCCACAGCGCGTAGGCCACGGCGTCGCCCTGGTCGTTGGAAATCAGCACGCCGTTGCGGCGGCCTTGGATCGGTCCCTTGTAGGGCAAGTAGGCGTGAAACAGCCGGTTCATGATGGCGGTGCCGCGCGTGTCGGTGAGCAATTCGCCCTGATAGCCGATCAGCCCGCGCGTCGGCGCGTGAAACACCAGCCGCAGGCGATGGCCGCCGGACGGGCGCATTTCCAGCAACTCGGCTTTGCGCTCGGCCATTTTCTGCACGACGATGCCGGAATGCTCCTCGTCGAGGTCGATGACCACCTCCTCGATCGGCTCGAGCGTCTCGCCGCTAGCGGGATCCTCGCGCAGCAGCACTTTGGGACGCGACACCGAGAGCTCATAGCCCTCGCGCCGCATGGTCTCGATCAGAATGCCGAGCTGCAATTCGCCGCGGCCGGCGACTTCCATGGAATCCTTCTCGTCCGATTCGCGCACGCGCAGCGCCACGTTGCCTTCCGCCTCGCGCAGCAGGCGGTCGCGGATCATGCGGCCGGTGACCTTGTCGCCTTCGGTGCCGGCGAGCGGGGAATCGTTGACGCGAAACACCATCGCCAGCGTCGGCGGGTCGATCGGCTGCGCCGGCAGCGGCGTCTCCACCGAGGGATCGCAGATGGTCATGGCGACGGTGGCCTCCGGCAGCCCGGCGAGCGCGACGATGTCGCCGGCCTCGGCTTCCTCTACCGCCGTACGTTCGAGCCCGCGGAACGCCAGCACCTTGGTGACGCGGCCGGTCTCGATCAGCTTGCCGTCGTGGTCGAGCACCTTGACCGGCTGGTTCGGCTTTACCGCGCCGGAGGTGATGCGGCCGGTGACGATGCGGCCGAGATAGGGATTGGCTTCCAGGATGGTGCCGAGCAGGCGGAACGGGCCTTGCTCGACGACCGGCGGCTTGACGTGTTTGAGGATGAGATCGAACAGCGGCTGCATGCCGTCGTCATGCGAGCCCTCGAGGCTCGTCGCCATCCAGCCCTGCTTGGCCGAGCCGTACAGGATCGGGAAATCGAGCTGCTCGTCGGTGGCGTCGAGCGCGGCGAACAGGTCGAACACCTCGTTCACCACCTGCACCGGGCGCGCGTCGGAGCGGTCGACCTTGTTGATCACCACGATGGGCTTGAGGCCCATCTTGAGCGCCTTCGACACCACAAACTTGGTTTGCGGCAGCGGACCTTCCGCCGCGTCCACCAGCACCAGCGCGCCGTCCACCATGTTGAGGATGCGCTCGACCTCGCCGCCGAAATCGGCATGGCCGGGGGTGTCGACGATATTGATGCGGGTATCCTTCCAGAGCACCGAGGCCGCCTTGGCGAGGATGGTGATGCCGCGCTCGCGCTCGAGGTCGTTGGAATCCATGGCGCGCTCGACCACGCGCTGGTTCTCGCGGTAGGCGCCGGATTGCTGCAGCAGCCGGTCGACCAGCGTTGTCTTGCCATGGTCGACATGGGCGATGATGGCGACGTTGCGCAGATTCATTGACAGTTCCAAAACCAAAACGCGGGTCACAGGGATTTCAGGCGGAAATCCGCCTTTCCAAAGAACAACAGGATTGCCCGACGGCAATCCTGTGTGACCCGCAACCCGACGCTGTTGCGCCGCAATATAGTGTGCAAGCGGCCGGAAGCAACCGCGCCGTTGGCTACCTTTCGGTCGGCGGTGGGAGCCGGGACGTACTGGCGGACCGCCTCCCTTCCAGCTAGAATTTCCCCCTATCGCACGAAATACGCGAAAACATCGAGGCGGGGGGCCGACGATGCCAGACGACAACACCGATCAAACGCAAACCGAGCAAGCTAAGGCGGCGGAGCGCGTCCGTCAGCAGGTCATCGACGCGCTTGAATTGTCGCGTTTCGTGGTCGCGACCGGCGTGACGGATAAAGACGGCAAGCCTTTGGATTTTGCCGACATCGGCACCATCCAAGGCGCGGCGGCGTCACTCGGCCTGTTGGATGTAACTCCCGGTTCTGCGGGTACCGCAGCGACTGCCGGCGGCACGGCAACCCGGTCGATGGATACGGGGGCATGGAACGTCTTCGAGCAGGCCTATTACCGTTTGGCCATCGCCACCCATCCGGTTACTGCGGAGACCCTGCGCAACACGCGCTACGCCGCGGGCGCCGGCGCCACGCATGCCGAGTTTCTTGTCGGCCGCTGGCGAAACGCTGCGCCGGCTCAGCGATTCACCTGGAAACTCTGGTTGTGGACCATTGGCTTCGCTGTTTTCGTGCTTCTCACGGAAGCCGGGATCAATTGGCTTGGCGGGTTCGGAGACCTGAGTGGACGCTGGAAAGTCCTCAGGGACTTGTTACAGGCCTTACAACCTTGGGCTTACGGCGGGCTCGGCGCCTGCGCCTTTCTCCTGCGCTCAGGCCACTATTACATCTACGCCCGCTCCTTCGATCTGCGCCGGACGCCGGAATATTACAATCGCATCCTGCTCGGCGCTCTGTCGGGGGGCGCCATCATCCTGTTCGCCGACTATCTGAGTTCGCAGGAAGATAACGTCACGCATATCGGCACGACGGCGCTCGGCTTCATCGCCGGTTACAGCAGCGACTTTCTATTCAACACGATCGAACGGATTATTACGGCGATTTTTCCGAAGGTGCAGGTGGAAACCGTCAAGCGCGATGAGGATAAGAAGCCTGCTCCGCCGCCTGCCAACGGCAACAAGGAAGACAACGACGACGGAAAGCCGAAGACGCCGTGACAAGTAAATCCATGCCGGTCCGTCGCATTTTGCCGGCGGCGAAATTCGGGCTGGCCGTCATCGCGGTCATCTGGCTTGCCGGCGGCATCTTAGCGGCCGTCATCTCTGCGCCCGCACGCGGCGCCGACCCGCCGCCGCGGCCGCTGCTCGCCAAGAACCAGCCGGTCGACTGGTGGTTCGTATTCAAGCTGAACTCGTCGACGCCGTTCGCCGGCTGCGGCGCAAACTCGGGCAACCGCACTTGTCCGTTCGGCGGCGAGCCGCTCACCAAAAGCAATTTCGGCCAGCAATTCGCCTTCGCCAGCAGCGCCGACCCGACGCTGCAACCGGGCGCCGGCTGCCTCGGCGCGCAGATGACCGATCCGGTCGGCGCCACCTTCGACCAGGTCTATAACGGGAATTATTTTTACGTCCTCTGGAACGACCAGTTCTATGGCGATCCCAAGGTGTGCGGGAATTCGGCCAACTGCACCGGCGACTGGGGTCACTCCAAGGGCTTGCTCGCCTGGAACGACGACGGCGAGGGCTTCATCATGCAGGTGTCGACGCCGTCGTGGCCCGGCTCCGGCAGCAAGCGTTTCGTGCGCAAGTCAGGCAATACCCTCGGCTGCGTCAAGACCAACAACAATCTCGTAGCCAGCCAGCATTTCTTCGCGCTCAAGCTCAACAAGGACGACCTGCTGAAGGTGCTCAAGGCGATGCGAAACGCCAGCGTCGCCACCGATTCCAAGATCGGACAGGTCGTCAATAATGGCGGACCGAAGGAGGTCCGCGACGCCGTTCTGCTGCTGGGCGTAAAGCCGAAAAAAAACGAAAAGATCGAAATCGTGCACGAGCAATTGTCCGTCAAGGTCAACAACAAGCCGGTGGTGTTGATCGGAAAACCGTCGGCGCTGCACGTGCCGCCCTGGCAGATGGTCTCGGCTTTGCTCAACGGCGCATCGGCGCGCGCCGCCACCTGGTGGACCAAGCCGAAGATCGACAGCACGCTCAAATCGACGACGATCAAGTGCTTGGACGTGGCGATCAACGGCGGGCTGATGAAGGATAAAGCGGGCCCGGTCGCCATCGCGCTCACCGGCGAATGGAAGAAGAGTTCGATCAAGCTCTACGCGCCGTCAAATCACGCCAAAATCGGCGTCGCCACCTCGGACAAGAACGAGCGCTTCGAGATTTTCGGCGACCTCAACCAGCAAGGAAGCCTGTCGCCGCCGCCCGATTGCGACGCCAGCCAGAACGGCCGCGGCGGCATGTTCTTCGTGCTGCAAGACGACAAACTGTTCGACAGTCTGCACGCGCTGATCGAAGGCGACTCCGCCAAGGCCAAGGCGAACTAGCGCGTCTCGGCGGGCTCGTTCAGGCGCCGGCCGGGCGGCTCCAGGGGCCGAGCCGCACGCCCTTCGGCAGCGCCTGCTGCAACATCATCATTTCGGCGATGGTCTCGCCGGTGACCAGGCCGGTGAGCTTGCCGCCGATATCGGTCACGCCGACCGCCGGCGCCTGCTTCTGCTGCAACAGCTTGAACGCCTGTTCGAGCGTGGCGCGCTGACCGACCGTCGGGAATTCGGCGTTCATGGCGTCGGCGACGCGCGCATCCGGCCCGAGCGTCTTGAGCGCGCGGATGAGCGCGGCTTTGTCGAGCATGCCGACCGGCTTGCCGGCGGCGTCCACCACCGGAAATTCGCCCTGGCCGGTGGCGAGCAAAGTCTGCACCGCCTCGTCGAGATGCGCCTGCGGCGCCAGACTGGCGAATTGCGTCATCATGGCGTGGCTCACCGGCACGCCGCGCGAGACCGCGCGCAAGGCCACCATGTGCGCCTCGGAAGCAGCGGCGAGATAGACGAAAATCGCGATGAAGATAAGGATCGGATTGTAAAGCAAACCGATGAAACCGAGCGCGAAGGCGACGAACTGGCCGATGGCCGCCGCGATCTCGGTCGCGCGCACATAGCCGAGGCGCGCCGCCAGCAGCGCGCGCAGCACGCGCCCGCCGTCCATCGGGAAGGCCGGGATCAGGTTGAACAGCGCCAGGAACAGGTTGACGGCGGCGAGCCGGTCGATCATCGCCACCTGCGTGCTGTCGACCGCGGCGGCGCTGGGCGCGAGATGGGCGCCCGCGCCGTAGACGAGCAGCAGCGTGATCGCGACATTGACCAGCGGCCCGGCGATCGCCACCAGGAATTCCTGCCCCGGCTCCTCAGGAATGTGCTCGAGCTGCGCCACGCCGCCGATCGGCAGCAGCGTCACATAGGGCGTGGTGATGGAGAAGACGCGGGCGGTAAAAATATGGCCGAACTCGTGCAGCAGCACGCACAGAAACAGCAGCAGCAGAAACAGCAGGCTGTTCCAGGCGCTCGCCGGCCCGCCTTTGGCGTAGCTGGCGGCGAAAATCCAGGCCAGGAACAGGACGAAGGTGAGGTGGACGCGCACCACCGTGCCCGCCACGCGGCCGATATTCAGGGACCAGGACATGACAGCCTCGTATGGCCGGGATCGTCCTGCATCAGCTAGTATCGATGCCGGCGTTTTTCGAGGCCAATGGCGTCTGCGCGGGACCGGCAATGGGTGACAGCTATCCGAAGGTGAAAGTGGCGGCGGTGCAGGCCGCCTCGGTGTTTCTCGACCGCGAGGGCTCGACCGAAAAGGCCTGCCGGCTGATCCGCGAGGCGGGCGCAGAACGGCGCGCGCGTCATCGGCTTTCCGGAAGGCTTCATCCCGGCGCATCCGGTCTGGTACCACCACCACGCCGCGACCGGCGCGCTCGCCAACCGGCTCGCGGTCGAGCTGTTCAAGAATTCGGTCGAGATCCCGGGCCCCGAGACCGAGGCGCTCGTGCGCGGCCGCGCGCGACGGCCAACGCCTACGTGGTGATCGGCGTGTGCGAGAAGCTGCCGCAGACCACCGGCACCATGTTCAACTCGCAGATCTATATCGGCCCCGACGGCACGCTCATCCGCAAGCACCAGAAGATCATGCCGACGGTGGGCGAGCGGCTGGTGCACATGGGCGGCTACGGCGACACCTTCGGCGCCTTCGCCAGCGAGTTCGGCCCGATGAGCGGGCTGATCTGCGGCGAGAATTCCAACCCGCTCGCGGTGTTCGCGCTGATCGCCGAGGGCACGCGCATCCACGTCATGAGCTGGCCGAACCATTTCCCGACCAGCGGCGATCCGCTTGCGCAACCGCGTCGCCATCGACTCGCAGGCCTTCGCGCAGATGAGCAAGGCCTTCGTGATCTCGGCCTGCGGCACCGTCGACGAGCGCATGATCGAGATGCTGCAGCCGAGCCCGGAGAGCGAGAAATTCCTGCGCGATCCGGATTGCTGCGGCGGCTCGCTGATCGTCGATCCGCTGTCGCGCATCATCGCCGGCCCGATGGGCCCGGAGGAGGGCATTCTCTACGCCGAGTGCAATCTCGATCTCGCCATCCAGATGAAGCTGCGCCACGATTTCGCCGGCCACTACAACCGGCCGGACATTTTCCAGCTGCACGTCAACCGCGCGGCGCCGCAACTCTATTCGGTGCACGGCGTTGACCGGCCGGCGGCGCTGCCGGAGCCGCCCGATCTGCCGGCGCTGCCGGAGCAGAACCGGCGGCTGCAGCCGCCGGACAGCGAGTAAAGGGAGGTTGTCATGGCCGCCAAATTGAGCGCGGACGCCCGCAAGGCGGCGCTCGCCAAACTATCCGGCTGGAGCGAGGTGTCCGGCCGCGACGCCATCAGCCAAGAAATTCACCTTCAAGGATTTCAACCAGGCCTTCGGCTTCATGACGCGGGCGGCGCTGGTGGCGGAGAAAATGGATCACCATCCGGAGTGGTTCAACGTCTACAAGACGGTCGAGGTCACGCTCTCGACGCACGACGCCGGCGGCGTCACCGAGCTCGACGTCAAGCTCGCCGAGGCGATGGACAGACTGGCGGGTTAAATTGTCATGGCTGGCGCTCGTCCCGGCCATCTCGCTTATGATGGTGCACCTGCCTCCCTAAGCGGGGTCACCGGGACAAGCCCGGTGACGACGGCATCACGGCCGCAGGATCACCTTGCCCATCACCTTGCGCGCGGCGATGGCCTTGAGCGCGGCCGCGCGCTTCGCGCAGCGGATAGACCGCGTGCACATGCGAGGAGAGCTTGCCCTCCGCGCACCATTGCAGAAGCTGCTCGGTGTTGGCGCGGTGGCCGGCCGGGTCGCGCTCGATCCATGAGCCCCAGAACACGCCGACGCACGTCGCAGCCTTTCAGCAGCACCAGGTTGAGCGGCAGCTTCGGGATTTCGCCGGCGGCGAAGCCGACCACCAGAAAGCGTCCGTCCCAGGCGATCGAGCGCAGCGCCGCTTCCGCGTAGGCGCCGCCGACCGGATCGTAGATCACGTCGGCGCCGCTGCCCGCCGGTCAGCGCGCCGCAGCGCGTCCTTCAGGTCTTCCTTGGCGTAGTTGATGCCGTCGTCGGCGCCGTGCTTGCTGCGCGAACGCGAGCTTGTCGGCCGACGACGCGCAGGCGATGACGCGCGCGCCCATCAGCTTGCCGAGCTCGACCGCGGCGAGCCCGACGCCGCCGGAGGCGCCGAGCACGGCCAGCGTCTCGCCCGGCTTGAGACGCGCGCGATCCTTCAGCGCGTGCAAGCGTCGTGCCGTAGGTGACGGTGAGCCCGGCGGCGCGGTCGAAGTCGAGCCCGTCCGGCAGCTTCACCAGCCGCTCGGCCGCGAGCGCGATGCGCTCGCGCGCCGCGCCGTAGCCGGAATAGCCGAGCACGCGGTCGCCGGCTTGCAAGCGCGGTCACGCCGGCGCCGACGCTCTCGACCGTGCCGGCGAATTCCGCCGCCGGCGAGAACGGCAACGCCGGCTTGTACTGGTATTTGCCGGCGATGATCAGCGTGTCGAAGAAGTTGAGCGCGGCGGCGGCGACCTTGACCACGGCTTCGCCCGGCCCCGGCTCGGGTCGGGGAATCGGCGAATTCGAGATCGTCGGGCGTGCCGTAGCGGGTGCAGAGCAGGGCTTTCATGGCGGCAAGATCGTTCCGGGGCAGGGTTGCTCGGCGCCGCTTGTAGCACGCGGCCGGGCGCGGCTGTGCCGCCTTCACATTGCCGATTTTCGCCGCTAATGGGCTAGGATCAAATGCGATTCCCGGGGGCGGCTTCCAGAACCTCGTCTCACTGACCGGTAGGGCCCGATGCAGAAGACCATTTTGATCCGCACCGTCGTCGCCGTTTTACCGTCGCGCTTCCGCCATTGCGCTTCCCGCCGTTGCGCTCGCGGCGCCGGCCAAGAAATCGCCCGAGGAGCAGGCCGTGCTGCTCGGCCAGTTCGGCGACTGGGGCGCCTACAAGGCCAATCCCGGCGGCAAGGATGTCTGCTTCGCGCTCGCCAAGCCGACCGCGGCGGTGACCGCAGCCGGCCGGCCGCAACCGCGATCCGTCTTACGCTTTCATCTCGACGCGGCCGTCCGAGAAGGTGAGGAACGAGGTCTCGGTGATCGTCGGCTATCCGCAGAAGGCCGGCATCGACGCCACCGCCACCATCGCGGTTCGACCAAATACGCCATGTACACGCAGGACGACGGCGCCTGGGTCAAGAACGCCGCCGAGGAAGCGCAGATGGTGACGGCGATGCGCAAGGGCGGCGAGCTCGTGGTCACCAGCGAATCCGGGCGCGGCACCAAGACCACCGACACCTATTCGCTCAAGGGCTCGGCGAGGCGCTCGACAAGGTGGCGGCGGAGTGCAAGTAGACGCCTCGTCGTCCCCGCGAAAGCGGGGACCCATACGCCGTGCCCTCTCGATAATCCTGGGGTTATGGGTCCCGGCTCTCGCTGTCGCTCGGCCGGGACGACAAACCTGAGCGTCGTCATCCCTATATGTGCTACGTCTGATCGAGAATGACCATGCTGCCGAAACGCAGACCGCCGCGCCGATCGAAAAGGCGCCGCTCGAGCGCTACGTCGCGCCGGACAAGCCGTCGCTGGTCGGTCTGACGCGCGCGCAGCTGGCCGACGCGCTCGGCGCGCTCGGCGTGCCGGAGGCGCAGCGCAAGATGCGCGTGCAGCAGCTCTGGCACTGGATCTATTTCCGCGGCGTGACCGACTTCGAGGCCATGACCAGCGTGTCGAAGGAGCTGCGCGCGCTGCTCGCGGCGCATCACACGCTCGACCGCCCCGAAGTGGTGGCCGAGCAGGTCTCGGTCGACGGCACGCGCAAATGGCTGCTGCGGCTGCCGGGCGAGATGCAGGGCGAGCGCCCGCACGAAGTCGAATGCGTCTACATCCCGGACAGCGAGCGCGGCACGCTCTGCGTCTCGAGCCAGGTCGGCTGCACGCTCAACTGCACCTTCTGCCACACCGGCACGCAGCGGCTGGTGCGCAACCTCACCGCCGGCGAGATCGTCGGCCAGGTGATGGTCGCGCGCGACCGGCTCGGCGACTGGCCGGGCGGCGTGCGGCCGAGCGACGGCGTGATCCCGGCCGGCGAGCGCTGCATCACCAATATCGTGATGATGGGCATGGGCGAGCCGCTCTACAATTTCGAGGCGGTGCGCGACGCGCTGCTGATCGTCGCCGACGGCGACGGCATCGCGCATCTCCAAGCGCCGCATCACGCTGTCGACCTCGGGCGTGGTGCCGCATGATCGCGCGCACCGGCGCCGAGATCGGCTGCATGCTGGCGGTGTCGCTGCACGCGGTGCGCGACGAATTGCGCAACGAGCTGGTGCCGCTCAACCGCAAATATCCGATCGCCGAATTGCTCGAGGCCTGCCGCAACTATCCCGGCGTCTCCAACGCCCGGCGCATCACCTTCGAATACGTGATGCTCAAGGGCGTCAACGATACGATCGCCGACGCCAAGGCGCTGGTGCGCCTGCTCAAGGGCATTCCGGCCAAGATCAATCTCATTCCGTTCAATCCCTGGCCGGGCAGCCAATACGAATGCTCGGACTGGGAGCAGATCGAGAAATTCTCCGCAGATGGTGTTCAACGCCGGCTATGCCTCGCCGGTGCGCACGCCGCGCGGGCGCGACATCCTCGCCGCCTGCGGCCAGCTCAAGAGCGCGAGCGAGAAGCTTTCGGCGCGCGAGCGCATGGCGCTGCGCGCCATGGCGATGACGGACTGATCTTTTCGCTCTCCTCGAAAGCGGGGAGAGGTAAGAAAGAACGCATGGCATTCGTCGGCCACCTCTTCGCCATCCTGTTTGCCGTGTTGTTTGCGAGCATCGCCGGCGGCATCGTCATCGCGCTCGGGGTCTGGGGGCCGGAATGGCATGGCCTTTCCGGCGATGCCGGCGAGCTGTTTTTCTTCTGGGGCACGGTCGCCATCGGCGCGGGATTCACCGGCGCGATCGGCCTGCTGCCGTTGACGGTCCTGATCGTGCTGGCGGAAGCCTTGAAGGTGCGCTCGCTGCTCATTCATCTCGTCGCCGGCGCGGCGTTTCTGCTGCTTGGCTATTACGGCACCGGTGCGATCACGGCGTCTTACGAGGAGTCGATCGACCGCGCGCCGCCGCCGCGCTCGCACGTCGTCGAGGTCGCGGCGGCCGCCGGCGTGGCCTTCGGCTTCGTCTATTGGCTGATCGCCGGCCGCAACGCCGGGCGCTGGCGCGAGCGCCGTGTCCTGCCGCCGTCCTTGCCGCCGCAGGCGGCACCCTGATCCGTTCATTCCCGCGTCAGCGGGAATCCAGAGTTAAAATTACCGCGGCTTTAGTTGCTGCGGATTTGCCGGCCGCCGCCTTTCCTTCGCCCAGGCGCTCCGCTACAGCAAGCTCATGAATCGCACCGGTCTCATCGTCGCGCTCATCATCGCCGCCGCGGTCGGCTTGGCGTTCGGGCTTTTTCCTCAGCTCGATCTCGCGATCGCGGCGCAGTTCTATCCGGTGGTCGATGCGCACAACAATCATTTCGCCTGGCGCTTGTCGCAGCCCATGAGCAGCGCGCGCGATATTGGTTTGTGGGTCGGCACCGTGCTGGTGGCGCCGGCCGTCGTCGCGACGCTGGTGAAATTGATTTGGCCGCGCCGCAAGATGTTCGTCTCGGGCAGCGCGGCGCTGTTCCTGATGGCGACGCTGGCGCTCGGGCCCGGCCTCCTCGCCAACGTGCTGCTCAAGGATCATTGGGGCCGCCCGCGCCCGATCGACGTGACGCAATTCGGCGGCGACCAGCATTTCGTCGCCTGGTGGGATCCGCGCGGCGATTGTCCGGGCAATTGCGCTTTCGTTTCCGGCGACGTTTCCGGCGCGTTCTGGACGCTGGCGCCGGCCGCGCTGGCGCCGCCGCAATGGCGCGCGCTCGCCTATGGCGCGGCGCTGGCGCTCGGCGTCGGCATGGCGGCGATCCGCATGATGGCCGGCGCGCATTTTTTCACCGACACGGTGTTCGCCGGCATTTTTACCTTTATGATTATCTGGATCGTGCATGGCTTCATCTACCGCTGGCCGCGCACGCGGCTGGCGCCTGACGCGGTCGAGAACGCGCTGGCGCGCATCGCCGTGCCGACGTGGCTTGCCGGCCTGTTCGGCGGCAAGACCAAGACTAGCCGCTAGGGGGCGATCTCGGGAGGAGCCGATGGCAAAGCCGGAACAGGACGTGCGGCGGGTGCTGCAAATCCGCATGCGGACGTTGGGCGAGCCCGCGCAGGTGCTGGCGCTCATCCGCAGCGCGGCGCCGCTCTACCAGACCATGGGCGGGACCGGCTTCCGCGTCCTGCAGAATGTCGACGAGCCGACGCAGCTTTTGGCCGAGATCGAATACGAGGCGCATGCCGCGCTCGAACTCAACCGCCACAAGCTCGCCACCGACCCCATGATGCGCACCTTCCTGCAAAGCTGGCGCGCCATCCTGCAGGGCAGCGCCGACGTGGACGTCTACGAGGACGTGACGGCGCAGGGCCGTTAACCGGCGGTTTGGCCAGTATTTGACAAGTCGATCGTTGATGAGTTCAACAAGGCCCGCATGAGGCGCCGGCCTTCGGCGCCCTGACGGACTGAAACGACAATGGCCGCCGCCGCCAAAAAGCAGCCCAAAAAAGTCGTGCTCGCCTATTCCGGCGGGCTCGATACCTCGATCATTTTGAAATGGCTGCAAACGACCTATGGCTGCGAGGTGGTCACCTTCACCGCCGACCTCGGCCAGGGCGAGGAGCTCGAGCCGGCGCGCAAGAAGGCGCTGCTGCTCGGCATCAAGCCGGAGAACATCTTCATCGAGGACCTGCGCGAGGAATTCGTGCGCGACTACGTGTTCCCGATGTTCCGGGCGAACGCGCTGTACGAAGGGCAATATCTGCTCGGCACCTCGATCGCGCGGCCGCTGATCGCCAAGAAGCAGATCGAGATCGCCGAGAAGGTCGGCGCCGACGCGGTCGCGCACGGCGCGACCGGCAAGGGCAACGACCAGGTGCGCTTCGAGCTTGCCTATTACGCGCTCAAGCCGGACGTCACCGTGATCGCGCCCTGGCGCGAATGGGATCTGACCTCGCGCAGCAAGCTGATCGAGTTCGCGCGAAGCGCACCAGATCCCGATCGCCAAGGACAAGCGCGGCGAGGCGCCGTTCTCGGTCGACGCCAATCTTCTGCATTCCTCCTCGGAAGGCAAAGTGCTGGAGGACCCGGCGCAGGACGTGCCCGACTACGTGTTCTCGCGCACCGTCGGCCCCGAACAGGCGCCCGACAAGCCGACCACCATCACGGTCGATTTCGAGCGCGGCGACGCCGTCGCGCTCGACGGCAAGAAATTGTCGCCGGCGAGCCTGCTCAAGGCGCTCAACGATCTCGGCCGCGACAACGGCATCGGCCGGCTCGACCTGGTCGAGAACCGTTTCGTCGGCATGAAGTCGCGCGGCATGTACGAGACGCCGGGCGGCACGCATTCTCTATGCCGCCCATCGCGCCATCGAATCGATCACGCTCGACCGCGGCGCCGCCCATCTCAAGGACGAGCTGATGCCGAAATACGCCGAGCTCGTCTATAACGGCTTCTGGTTCGCGCCCGAGCGCGAGATGCTGCAGGCGGCGATCGACCGGTCACAGGAGTTCGTCAGCGGCCGCGTCACGCTCAAGCTCTACAAGGGCAATGTCGCGGTGATCGGCCGCGCGAGCAAGTATTCGCTCTACGACCAGGAACTGGTCACCTTCGAGGAAGGCGCGGTCGCCTACGACCACCGCGACGCCGAAGGCTTCATCAAGCTCAACGCGCTGCGGCTGCGCACGCTCGGCCAGCGCCGGCGCAAACTGAAGCTCGATTGACGGGCGGCGTATCGCGCAAGGGGCGCGCGGGTGCGAGCAAGGGGAGGTCAGGCGGTGAATAGGATTCCGGCGGCGTTGTTCGCTGTGCTTGCACTCGCGCTCGGCGCCTGTTCGTCGACCTCGTCCTGGTTCAGCAGCAGCAGCAAGGAACCGGTGGTCGATCCCAACCTGTTTCCGACCGATTATCGCAGGGAAATCCTCGATACCATGCAGAACTCGCTGATCGATCCCCACCTAGTGCGCGAGGCCGCCATCACCGATCCGCAACTGCGTCCGGTGGGAACCGAGCAACGCTACGTCGTGTGCGTGCGCGCCAATACCCGCGACGCTGGGGGCCGTTACCTCGGTCCCAAGGACCGCATCGCCTATTTCTACGGCGGCCATCTCAACCAGCTGGTCGACGCGGCGCCGGAGCAGTGCGGCAAAGCGGCCTACAAGCCCTATCCCGAGCTCGAGAAGATGTGCATCGGCGTAAGTTGCGAGAACAAACGTTAATACGCGTCCGCTGACGCCGCCGGCTCCGCGGACGTCAATTTAACATCGGGCTCGAGCGGCAGATTGCGCCGCTTTTTTTCCTCGATCTCCGCGATGGTTTTTTGCATCTGCACGAAACGCACCGGCGTCGCCGGATGGGTCTTGTTGGCGCGGATGTTGTCGGGGCTTTCCCGCGCCATCGTCCGCCAGATATTCGTGGCATCTGAGACGTCATAGCCGGCGCGCGCGGCATAGTAGGCGCCGACATAGTCGGCCTCCCGCTCGAAGTCGACGCTGAAAGTGCGCTCGCCTGCGACCTCAAAATGCTTCATGAAAGTGCCGCCGGTATAGATGCCGCCGATCAAAAGCCCGCCATCGATCACCGCGCCGCTGGCGGCGCCGAGCAGCGCGTTCTGCAGTTTCTTGCCGTAGTGGCCCATGTTGACATGCGCGAGCTCGTGGCCGACGACGACGGCCAAATCGGAATCGTTTTGCGCGGCGCGCAGAACGCCCGATTGAATCACAATTTTTCGATAGTCGGTGAAGGCGTTAAAATTCGCGTCGGTGCCGAGCACGACCGGGATGGCGCAGGCCACCGCCGGATAGACGACGTGCTTCTCGTCTTTGTCGTCGCGCCGCACCATGACGGTGACCGGCTGCGCGCCATGGACCTTCAGCCATTTGTCGATCCATTCGTCCGACTTCTTGGCAGGCACTGCCTCGTTGTCGAGCGTGAGAATCTTATCGCCGGTCTTGATGCCGGCGACCGCCGCCGGCGACCCGTCCGCGAGCGTGACCACGGTGGCGTAGGTCGCATCCACCTGCAAAGCTTCGCCCGAGAAGGTGTGGTACTTGCGCGGTAGACTATGCGTCGTTGCGGCATAGATGCCGATCTGCGGCGCGACGGCTTTGCAATATTGGCGATTGGCGACTTTGATCTTGAACGCGACATTGTCGAGGCGGGCGAGCGCGCCGAAATAGGTCTTGACCTGCGCGACCTGCTGGCGGTGCCGCTCGGCTTTGACCTCGTCCTCGGGAAGATCGGGAAATTTCGCGCTGGGACCGGCGCAGCCCGCGCACAACCAGGCGGCAGCAATCACGGCCGGCCAATGACGCACCGACACCGAAAACCCCCCAGATTTAGGGGATAAGTCTGCCTCGGCGTTACAACCCGATCAAGTAAAAGTTGCAGGCGACGCACCCGCAACCTCGCCCTTCAGCCGGGCGATCAGCCCATGAATGTCGCCCAGCACATAGAGATCGCGCACCTTGCCACCCGCGAAGGTGAAGATCGGCATGCCGATCCACCACACATGGCGCCCGCTCGGCGGCACGCCGAACAATTCGGCGCGGTGAATGCCATGGAAGCGCATCTTGCCGCCGACCCGGTCGCCCTCTTCGATCAGCGCCAGGATGTCGGTGGTGTAACGCCCAAGCGCGCCGGTCACCATGTCGACGTAGCCGGCAAACTGGTCATGCCCGACGAGCGTCGGCCCAAGCGAGCCGCGGAAGCTGAAATCGGGATGGAAGATGCGTGGGATCAGAGTTTTGTCGGCGCGGTCCCACATCTCCTTGTAGAAGACGCGCACCAGTTCTTTCTGCGGCGACAGCTTGACGCCTTCAAAGCTGAGCGCGGGCTCGTCCATCGCTGCGCCGGCCTGGAATGACAAGGTCACATCTCGACAGTGGCCTTGCGATTTTCACCGAGATCCGGTTTTTCACCGGTCACCTTGGCCTTGGCGAATTCGTAGGCCGCCACCAGCGAACTTGCCGGTCCGTCCCAAAGCTCGGCGCGCTGCGGATCGAGCCGCAATACACGGGCGTTGCGGTCGCGCGGTCCATCGGGCCACCAGACGTCATCGGTTTTCTTCCAATATTTGGCGGCGAGCCCCGAATCGTTCAGCACCGCGGCGCGCGCAGTGATCGACAGAAAGGCCTTGTCGTCGGCGTCGACCACGGTGAAGCAGACGCCGGGCGCGGCCGCGATTTCGTCGTCCTTCAGTCCGCGCACGTCGGTAATGAAGAAGATCGCGCCGGCCTTACGGTCGGGGCGTGCATCGAGCGGCCGCGCGCGAAGTCCGCCGGCAAAGCGGGTCGTCAGCATGCCGACGCTCGACTTTTCAAGAATGTCCCAGACGCGCTGCTCGTCATCCATGCCGCGCTAACGAGCGGGCGGCGCGCGCGGTTCCGTCAGAGCTGGCGCTCCACCATCGCCTTCTTGAGCGTGGCGATTTCCTTGGCCGGGTTGAGCCCCTTCGGGCAGGCCTTGGAGCAATTCAGGATGGTGTGGCAGCGATAGAGCCGGAACGGGTCCTCGAGATTGTCGAGCCGCTCGCCGGTCGTTTCATCGCGGCTGTCCTGCACCCAGCGGTTGGCCTGCAACAGCGCGGCCGGCCCGAGATAGCGCTCGGAATTCCACCAATAGCTCGGGCACGAGGTCGAGCAGCAGGCGCACAGAATGCATTCGTACATGCCGTCGAGCTTGACGCGGTCCTCGTGGCTTTGCAGCCATTCCTTTTCCGGCGCCGGCGACACCGTTTTCAGCCACGGCTCGATCGAGGCGTATTGCGCGTAGAAATTCGTCAGGTCGGGCACCAGGTCCTTGACCACCGGCTGATGCGGCAGCGGATAGATCTTCACCGGCGCCTTTTCGTCGTCGATCGCCTTGGTGCAGGCCAGCGTATTGGTGCCGTCGATGTTCATGGCGCAGGAGCCGCACACGCCCTCGCGGCAGGAGCGGCGGAAGGTCAGCGTCGGGTCGATGGTGTTCTTGATCCAGATCAGCGCGTCCAGAACCATCGGCCCGCAGTCGGCGCGGTCGACGTAATAGGTGTCGATGCGCGGATTGGCGCCGTCGTCGGGATTCCAGCGGTAGATGCGGAACTCGGTCTCGCGCGCGGCCTGTGGCGCGTGCGGCCAGGTCTTGCCCGGCGTGACCTTGGAGTTTTTCGGCAGCGTGAATTCGACCATTGTCGCTTTCGCTTTCTCTTGCCCGTCATGGCCGGGCTTGTCCCGGCCATCTCGCTTAGGAAAGCCACTGCCCTCCTAAGCGGGGTCGCCGGGACAAGCCCGGCGACGACAGAAATTAATACACGCGCGCTTTCGGCTCGATATAGGCGACGTCGTTGGTGAGCGTGTAGGTGTGCACCGGCCGGTAGTCGATGGTCACCTTGCCGTCGGCATCCATCCAGGCCAGCGTGTGCTTCATCCAGTTCTTGTCGTCGCGCTCGGGATAATCCTCGCGCGCATGCGCGCCGCGGCTTTCGGTGCGGTTCTGCGCCGAGTCCATGGTGACGACGGCTTGCGCCATCAGATTGTCGAGCTCCAGCGTCTCGATCAGATCGGAATTCCAGATCAGCGAACGATCGGTGGTGCGGATATCGCTCATGCCGTCATAGACCTCGTGGATGCGCTTGTGGCCCTGCTCCAACACCTCGCCGGTGCGGAACACCGCGCAGTCTTCCTGCATCACCTTCTGCATCTTCAGGCGCAATTGCGCGGTCGGCGTGCCGCCCGCGGCATTGCGGAATTTGTCGAGGCGGGCGAGCGAGCGCTCGGACGAATCCTTCGGCAGATCGGGCTGCTTCTCGCCCGGCGTGAGGATCTCGGCGCAACGGTGCGCGGCGGCGCGTCCGAACACGACCAGATCGATCAGCGAGTTCGAGCCGAGGCGGTTGGCGCCGTGCACCGACACGCAGGCCGCTTCGCCCAGCGCCATCAGGCCGGGGATGATGCTGTCGGGATCGCCGTTTTTCTTGGTCAGCGCCTCGCCGTGATAATTGGTGGCGATGCCGCCCATGTTGTAGTGCACGGTCGGCAGCACCGGGATCGGCTCGCGCGTCACGTCGACGCCGGCGAAGATGCGGGCGGATTCGGAGATGCCCGGCAGCCGCTCGTGGATCACCTTGGGATCGAGATGATCGAGGTGCAGGAAGATGTGGTCGTGTTCCTTGCCGACGCCGCGGCCTTCGCGGACCTCGATGGTCATCGAACGCGAGACCACGTCGCGCGAGGCAAGGTCTTTGGCCGACGGCGCGTATCGCTCCATGAAACGCTCGCCTTCGGAATTCACCAGATAGCCGCCTTCGCCGCGCACGCCTTCGGTGATGAGACAACCGGCGCCGTAGATGCCGGTCGGATGGAACTGGACGAACTCCATATCCTCGAGCGGCAGACCCGCGCGCAGCACCATGGCGTTGCCGTCGCCGGTCTGGGTATGCGCGCCGGTGCAGGTGAAATAGGCGCGCCCGTAGCCGCCGGTGGCGATCATGGTCATGTTGGCGCGGAAGCGGTGGATCGAGCCGTCCTCCATGTTGAGCGCGACCACGCCGCGGCAGCGGCCCTCATCCATGATCAGGTCGATGGCGAAGTATTCGACGTAGAACTCGGCCTGGTGCTTGAGCGCCTGGCCGTAAAGCGTGTGCAGCATGGCGTGGCCGGTGCGGTCGGCGGCGGCGCAGGTGCGCTGCGCGGTGCCCTTGCCGTAATGCGTGGTCATGCCGCCGAACGGGCGCTGATAGATCTTGCCGTCCTCCTCGCGGCGCGAGAACGGCAGGCCCCAATGTTCGAGCTCGTAGACCGCCTCCGGCGCGTTGCGGCAGAGATATTCGATGGCGTCCTGGTCGCCGAGCCAGTCGGCGCCCTTGACGGTGTCGTACATGTGCCAGCGCCAGTCGTCCTCGCCCATGTTGCCGAGCGCGGCGGCGATGCCGCCTTGCGCCGCGACGGTATGCGAGCGGGTCGGGAATACCTTGGTGATGCAGGCGGTGCGCAAGCCGGCTTCGCTGCAGCCGACCACGGCGCGCAAGCCCGAGCCGCCGGCGCCGATCACCACCACGTCATAGGTGTGATCCTCGATCGGATAGGCGCGGCCGTTCACCTGTGGCGCGCCGCCATTGGTTTGTCCGTTGCCGGCCATGCCTAGTTCACTCCGAATGAAAGCTTGAGGATGGCGAAGGCCGAGGCGAGCGTCACGACCACGACGAAAAACGTGTTGGCCATCAGGCTCAGCATCTTGAGCGTATCCTCATGCACGTAATCGAGGATGATCTCCTGCATGCCGATCCACATGTGATAGGCGGTGTTGAGGATGAACAGCAGGATGATGGTGGCGACGATGGGCGAGCCGAGGATCTGCGCCACCGCGGCGGGGCCGCGCCCCATCAGCGCCATCACGATGACGATGAGCGCGATGGTGAGCGGGATGCCGGCGACCGAGGTCACGCGCTGCAGCCAGAAATGACTCGTGCCGCTGCGGGCGGCGCCGAGGCCGCGCACGCGGCGCATCGGCGTCTCGATGCGGCGAGGGGCGCTCATCGCGGGCCTCCGGTGAGCAGGTAGCCGACGCCCCACAGCAAGATGGTGAGCGCGATCGAGCCGATCAGCGTGGCGGCGGCCAGCATCTCACGCTCGGCCGGCTCGAAGCCGTGCAGCGTGTCCCAGATCAGATGGCGGATGCCGCCGAGCAGATGATGCAGCAGCGCCCAGGTGTAGCCGAACAGGATCAGCCGGCCGATCAGGCTGCCCATGAAGGTTTCGAAGCCGGTATAGGTGTTGGCGCCGGCGGCGGCGGCGATCAGCCACCAGGCAAACAGCAGCATGCCGAAATACAAAGCCGCGCCGGTGACGCGATGCGCGATCGACATCATCATCGTCAGCATCGGCTTGTAGATTTGCAGGTGCGGCGACAGCGGGCGCGATGCGCCGGCGCGCGCGCGCGCCTCCAATTCGGCCATCGGCGGTCTCCTTTTTTACAGCACCCCGACTTTACTTCTTCAAATACGAAACTAGAAGCTGTATATTGCCCTGTGGAATATGTGTTTTGCGTAGCCAGCCTTCGTCAAATAAGAAGGCAGTCCCATGCGCTTCGATTTTACCGACCTCAACCTGTTCCGCCACATCGTCGAGGCGGGCAGCATCACCCATGGCGCCGAGCGCTCGAATCTAGCGCTGGCGGCGGCCTCGACCCGCATCCGCAAGATGGAACTGGCGTTCGGCGCCGAATTGCTGGTGCGCGGCCGCCAGGGCGTCACGCTCACGCAGGCCGGGCGCACGCTGCTGCAGCACGCCCGCGTCATCCTCGCGCAGAGCGAGCGGCTGAACGAGGACCTCACGCCCTACGCGCGCGGGCTGGCCGGCCAGGTGCGGGTGCTCTCCAACACCAACGCGCTCACCGAATTCCTGCCGGAGGCGCTGAGCTCGTTTCTCACCAGCTATCCCGACATCAGCGTCGACCTCGAGGAGCGGCTGTCCGACGAAATCGTCGGGCTGATCGCCGAAGGCACCGGCGACATCGGCATCGTCGCCGGCACGGTGGATTTCGGCCGCCTGCATACCTTCCCGTTCCGCAGCGACCGTTTCGTGCTGGTGGTGGCGAAGAACCATCCGCTCGCCTCGCGCAAGAGCATCGGCTTTGCCGAGGTGCTCGACTACGACATGGTCGGGCTCGACCGCGCCAGCGCGATCCAGCGCTTCCTCGCCGACAAAGCGGGCCGCATCGGCCGGCCGCTGCGGCTGCGCGTGCAGCTGCGCAGCTTCGACGCCATCTGCCGGCTGGTGGAATGCAATGTCGGCGTCGGCATCGTGCCGGAGACGACGGTGCAGCGCACCTCCGGCACCATGGCGATCACCGCCGTGCGCCTCACCGACTCATGGGCGCTACGCGAACTGACGATCTGCGTGCGCGACCAACAGGCGCTGCCGCCTTACGCGCGGCAACTGGTCGATCATTTGCGGGCCAGCGCCTGACTACGTCGCGGCGGTGCCGGGCTGGGCGCCTTCTTTGCGCAGCAGTTCCGCGAGTTGTTTCACCAACTCCGTCAGCAGCAAGACTTCCTTCTCGCGCAATTCGTCGATCTTCTGATGCAAGAGCTCGATCTCGAGCTCCGCTTTGACGTTGACCTGGTAATCGTGCTCGGCGGCCTTGCGGTCGATGTCCTGCTGCCGGTTCTGGCTCATCATGATGAACGGCGCGGCATAGGCGGCTTGAAACGACAGCGCGAGGTTGAGCAGGATGAACGGATAGGGATCCCATTGCTGCACGTAGGCGGTGATGTTGAGAACGATCCAGACCAGAAGAATGCCCGACTGAATGATGATGAAGGTCCACGAGCCCATCATCGCCGCGACATCGTCGGCAACGCGCTGGCCAAGGGTGAGCTTCTCCGCCGCTTTGCGGCCGCGGTTCGTGCGGCGCACGCCGCGAAGCTCGTTGAGCAGGCGCTCTTCGGTTTCGTGCAGCGTGTGCATCTTGGCCGTCTCGCCTGCCATCATGGCCTCCCCTTCTTGCGTCCCCGGTTGTCGTCTCACTTCGGCATCAGCACCCAGTAGTCGAGATCGAGAATCACCGCCGGATCGTAGTCGTCGGCGGACCTGAAAGGAAAGTCGGCGCAGGGCTGATCCTTGGTCGCTATCGTGCGCAGGCGCAACGCGCCGACGTCGTTGCGGTTCGGGATATCGGCGGCCGCCAGCACTTCCGACCAGGCAAACACCGTATGGCCCGCGAACAGCGGCGCGACATGGCGCCCGCCGTTGATGGCGGTCACGTGGAAGGCGTTGGCGAAGCCGTTGAAGGAGAGCGAGCGGGCAAGCGAGATGGCGTGACCGCCATAGATCAGGCGGCGGCCGAAGCGGCCTTGGCTCCCGGTGAAATGGTCGAAATGGAGGCGCGCGGTGTTCTGGTAAAGCCGCGTCGCGATCATGTGTTCGGCGTCTTCGACGGTGACGCCGGCGTTATGGTCGATCTTCTCGCCGACGCGGTAATCGCCGAAGCGATGCGGGCTGCCGGCCAGCACGTTGTCATAGCCGGCGCTATCGATCGGCGGACAGGCGGCGCCCAGATTCGCCGGCGCGATGTCTTTGGGCAGCTCCGGCACAAGCTCCGCCGGGCGGCGCGGCGTTTTCGTCGCGCTTGCGCACCATCACCCAGCGCACATAGCTGAGCACTTCGGCGCCGTCCTGGTTAAAGCCGCGCGTGCGCACATAGACGATGCCGGTCTTGCGGTTGGAATTTTCCTTCAGCCCGATGACGTCGGACACCGCATTGAGGGTGTCGCCCGGATAGACGGCCTTCAGAAACCGGCAGTCGGCATAGCCGAGATTGGCGACGGCATTGAGCGAGATGTCCGGCACGGTCTTGCCGAACACGATGTGAAACACCAGCAAGTCGTCGACCGGCGCGCGCGGATAGCCGATGGCGCGCGCAAACGTGTCGGAGGATTGCACCGCAAAGCGCGGGCCGAACAGGCCGTTATAAACCGCCACGTCGCCACGGGTGACGGTGCGCGGGGTGGCGTGCCGGATCTGCTGGCCGAGCGCGGAAATCCTCAAAGAAATTGCCGGCGCTTGTCTTGGGGGTGGATACGTTGCTCACGTGGAAACGGCTTCGCCTCCCGGTTCGGCGCCTGCGTTGCGCCGGGACACGAGTGTCGCGCCCGCCCGGACCGGCGTCCAGACGGTCTAGCCGTAAGGCGGATTTGGCTCGCCGCCGGACACGTCGATGATCAGCCGCGCCCCGCGCTGGAAAGTGACGTAGTCCCACAGCCAGATGAAGGCGACGATGAAGCGGTTGCGCAGGCCGATCAGGAAGTAGATGTGCAAGACGCTCCAGAACAGCCAGCCCGGGAAGCCCCGCAACTCGAGCCTGCCGAACTTCACCACCGCCGCGCGGCGGCTGATGGCTGCGATCGTGCCGAGATTGCGGTAGCGGAACGGCGGCGGCGCCGGACGGCCGGCAATGCGCGCCGCGATCAGACGACCGACATATTGCCCCATCTGTTTTGCCGCCGGCGCCACGCCGGGCACGATCTGACCCTTGGCGTCCGTCAGCGCCGCGGTGTCGCCGATGACGAAAACATCGCCGTGGCCCGGCACCGAACAATCGGCCGCGATCTTGACGCGCCCGGCGCGGTCGGCTTCGGCGCCAAGCCATTGCGCGGCCGGCGAGGCCATCACGCCGGCGGCCCAGATCACCGTGCTCGCGTCTATGCGGCCGCCGTCGGTATCGACGCCGCGCGCATCGCAATTTGTAACGAGCGTCTGCGTCTTCACGTCGACGCCGGCGCGCGACAGCGCCGCCGCCGTGTAGTCCGACAGGTTGTCCGGAAAGGTCGGCAGCACGCGCGGTCCGGCTTCGATGAGCACGATGCGCGCCGAACGCGGATCGATGCGGCGGAAATCAGCGGCGAGCGTCTGCCGCGCGACTTCGGCGATGGCGCCGGCCATTTCGACGCCGGTGGCGCCGCCGCCGATGACTACGAACGTCAGCAGCCGTTTTCGCTCGGTCGCGTCTTGCGTGATCTCGGCGCGCTCGAAGGCGATCAGGATGCTGCGGCGAATGCGTGTCGCATCCTCGATGCGTTTCAAGCCCGGCGCGTGCTCTTCCCAGGCATCGTGCCCGAAATAGGAATGCCGCGCGCCGGTCGCGAGCACCAGGTAGTCGTAGCCGATCTCGCCCTGATCGGTACGCACCGCTTTTCGCGCAGTGTCCACGCCGGTGACGTTCTCCATCAGCACGGTGACGTTCGCCTGGTCGCGCAGGATGTGGCGGATCGGCCAGGCCACGTCGGCGGGCGACAGCGCCGCGGTCGCCACTTGATAAAGCAGCGGCTGGAAGCAATGGAAGTTCTGCCGGTCGATCATTGTGATATCGACGGGGGCGCGCCGCAGCGCGCGCACCGTTTCCAGGCCGCCAAAACCCGCTCCGACAATCACCACCTTGGGCCGGCGTTCGGTCACGAGTCTGGCTCGGCGCTCGCCGTCATAGGCCGGGCGGAAATCGATCGGCGGCGTGGTGACCGCAAGATAGACGAAGGGCTCGCTGCCGCTATTGTGCAGGCCGTGGATCTCGCCGGCCGGCGTGCGCACGACCTCGCCGGCCTCGACCGGCCGGCTTTGCCCGTCGTTCAACAGCAGGTCCGCGCGGCCATGCTCGACGATCCAGGTCTGCTCGGAATGCGGATGCGAATGCCGCCGGTTCGTGGCGCCGGGCGGGATGGTCACCCGGGTCAAGGTGACCAGCGCCCGCGGCGAATTGCCGGGCCACAGCAGCTGGACGGATGTCTGGCCCGGCCGCGTCAGCGTGCTGGTGTCGCTTGCGGTCAGCACCTCGACGGCCGGCGTGCGGGTTTCATTCATCGCGCAAAGTATTGCGCCGCCGTGCGGCGGCAGCAAGCCGAGCGCCTTGCCAAGTGCGCCGCGGGGCCTTTAGCAATCCGCGCGACATTTCCTGGCGAGGTAGCGCGTATGGCAACCCATAATCTCCTTTTGCTCCCCGGCGACGGCATCGGCCCCGAAGTGATGGCGCAGGCCAAGCGCGTCATCGACTTCTTCAACAAGAAGGGCCCCGACAAGTTCGCCACCGAGGAAGCGTTGGTCGGCGGCTGCTGCTACGACGCGCACAAGGTCGCCATCACCGACGCCACCATGGAGAAGGCCAAGGCCGCCGACGCCATCATCTTCGGTTCGGTCGGCGGGCCGAAATGGGACAAGGTGCCGTACGAGGTGCGGCCGGAGGCCGGGCTGCTGCGCCTGCGCAAGGACCTCGACCTTTACGCCAACGTGCGCCCGGCCATCGTCTATCCGGCGCTCGCCGATTCCTCCTCGCTCAAGCGCGAGGTGGTCGAGGGCCTCGACATCATCATCCTGCGCGAATTGACCGGCGGCGTCTATTTCGGCGAGCCCAAGACCATCACCGATCTCGGCAACGGCCAGAAGCGCGCGATCGACACCCAGGTCTACGACACCTACGAGATCGAGCGCATCGACCGCGTGGCCTTCGAACTGGCGCGCAAGCGGCGCAACAAGGTCACCTCGATGGAAAAGCGCAACGTCATGAAATCGGGCGTGCTGTGGAACGAGGTGACCACCGCGCTGCACGCGCGCGAATACAAGGACGTGCAGCTCGAGCACATGCTGGCCGACGCCGGCGGCATGCAGCTGGTGCGTTGGCCGAAACAGTTCGACGTCATCGTGACCGACAATTTGTTCGGCGACATGCTGTCCGACATCGCCGCCACCTTGACCGGCTCGCTCGGCATGCTGCCGTCGGCCTCGCTGGGCGAGATCGATCCCAAGACCAAGAAGCGCAAGGCGCTGTACGAGCCGGTGCACGGCTCGGCGCCCGACATCGCCGGCAAGGGCATCGCCAACCCGATCGCCATGATCGCGTCGTTCGGCATGGCGCTGCGCTATTCGTTCGATCTCGGCAAGCAGGCCGACATGATCGACCAGGCGATCGCCGCCACGCTCGCCAAAGGCCTGCGCACCGCCGACATCAAGTCGGAAGGCACGAAGGTCGTGTCGACGGTCGAGATGGGCGACGCGATCCTGGCGGAGCTCGAAACGCTGGCGGCCTGAAACGAAAAACGCGGCCGTCAGGCCGCGTTTGCAAATTCCGCCCCTGCGTGGGGTTCTAGTAGCCGATCCAGGGATTATTCCGTCCCGGCAGCGTGAACGGGCCGGGCAGCGGGCTCATATTGGTCCCGAAGATGGTGTTGTCGAGGATCGTGGTGGCGTGCTGGCCCGGCAGCATCGCGTATTCATGATCGCTGCGCTCGCCGGCGAAGGTTTCCGTGCCCGGATCGAGGAACGAGCGCTTCTGAATGATGATGCGCGTGCGGGTGCGGCCGTCTTCGTCGCGGCTGGTGTAAACCGTGTTGCCGCGATGGGCGCTGACAACCACACGCTTTTTCGGCGCCGCATCGGCCGGGGCGGCCAACAGGCCGAAGGCACCGGCAAACGCCAAAGCGGCGGCTATGGATTTCAAGCGCATGCGTGTCCTCGTTCCATTCCGTTACGGCAATGCAGTGTAGCGGCCTTCGGTTCACCGCAACAGGGCCAGTTCACAGGCAATTGTTCAAGCAAAACCTTAATAAAAAGGCCCCGCCGCGTGCGGCGGGGCCGATTGTGTCGCTTTCCGGCAACGCGTCAGCCGCCGTAATTCGCCGCCAGATAATCCTTGATCGCCTTGGCGTCGGCATCCTCGACCGGCGCGCCATAGGCCTTGATCATCTTGGTCACTTCGGCGTCCCAACCGGCCGCGTTCAAATACGGCGAATTCATCGGGATATAGGCGAGGGTGTGACAGGCTTGGCAGTTGGCCTCGACCTTGTCGAGCCCGGCGCCCCTGTTTCAGCTTGATCTCCTGCTCGGCGGCGAGCGCGGAGCCGGCGATGAGCGCGGCGGCGATAGCGAGTGCGATTGTCCGCATGGTGTCTCTCCCTCAGCCCGCTACCAGCGTGATGTTTTGCATGACGTTGTTGTGGTAGCCGGCGCCGTTGAAGATCAGCTCGGACACCTGGCCCTGGCCGATCTTGTTGGTGGCGTTGACCATCACCGTGTTGTTGCCGCGCTTGGCCTTGAGGTCGAAGCTCCACGGCCGGAAGGCGAAGCGGCCGAGATCCTGGCCGAGCGTGGCGGCGGCCCAGGTCTTGCCGCCGTCGGTTGAGACTTCCACCGTGCGGATGCCGTAGCCGCCGTCCCAGGCCATGCCGCTAACCGCCACCTTGCCGGTCTTCACCTTGGCCTTGTCGCGGTGGCTGGTGATCAAGGAGTTCACCACCATCTCGGTGATCGGCGTCGTGGTGGCGTTTTCTTGCGTGAGGAAGCGGTCGCGGATGGGGAATTTGCCGACCGGAATGCGGTAGGCGGGGTTCATCCAGAAGTCCTTCAGCGGCTTGGTCAGCGCCTTGATTTCGGTGACGTGCTTCATCCAGTAGGTGCCGGTCCAGCCGGGCACGACGATGCGCGCCGGGAAGCCGTTGAAATGCGGCAGCGGCTGGCCGTTCATTTCGTAGGCGACGATGGTCGACTCGTCGACCGCCTTCCACACCGGGATGCTCTTGACGAAGTCCGGCGTCTTGTCGACGGCGGGACCGTCGGCGCCGGCGAAGAAGATTTCGACCGCTTCCTTCTTCAGCCCGACTTTTTCGAGGACGTCTTTGAGCTTTGCGCCTTTCCAGCGCGCGCAGCCCATGGCGCCATAGCCCCATTCGACGCCCGCCACGTGCGGCTTCGACAGGCCGCGCCGGTTGCCGGAGCATTGGTTGACCGCGACCACTTCGATCGCCGGCATTTTCTTGAGGTCGTCGAGCGTGAGCTCGGCGGTGCCGTTGGCGCCGTCGCCGCCGAGCGCGATCTTGTAGGTTTCGGCTTTCACCTCCGGAATGTCGGAGAGGTGGTAGCGCACGAAGAACTGATCGTTGGGCGTGATCGGCGTGCGCAGGTATTCGAGCGGCGCTTCGTAATTCGGCGGCCGGTCGGCCAGCTGGATCAGCGGCTTCTTGCCCGGCAGCGTGCCCATCTGCACGTAGCTGGCGATGCCGCCGGGCACGCCCGGGGTCAATTGATCGGCGGCGGAGGCCGCTTCGGCGATTTCGGAAAAGCTCGGGCCGGTCGCCGCGAAGGCGGCTCCGGCGCCTGCGCGTTTGCAGCAAGTGGCGGCGTGTGATCATGGCGTCTCTCCCCAGAGAGGATTGAGCTGGGCGGCCGTTGCCGCCCGCTCAGATATTCTTATTCGAATATGATTGGATGGTTTTCGCGGCCGGTCAATCGGCTTTGCGGCCGGTACTACGGAAATCGTCGCCGCATTGCAGCGTGACGGCGTCCGGTAATGAGGAAGTTCAGCGGCCGATGCGCCGCGGTTCCGGACGGGTGGCGAGCGCCTTCCACAGCAACGTGTATTTCGGCGTCGAGGCGATAATCGGATCGCGCTGGCCGCAATAGCTGCGGTTGAGCTCGGCCTTGGCGAATAGCGCGCCCACTTTGGGCTCGCTGCCGGCGGCGAGCAACGTCAACCGGTCGAGCGCGCAGGCGAGCGTCGAGCGCTCGACAAACTCGCCGCCCCGGCAGAACCAGCCGGACAATTGCAGCATGGGATCATCATAGGCGCGCACAAAACCGAGGCAGCTGCGCGGCGTGCCTTGCGTGGTCTTGAAGGTGACGACGGCAAGCGGCCCGAATTTGCTGTCGAGCGTCTCCTGGTTTTGCAGATCGGTGGGGCCGAGCGCGCTGGCGCTTTGCGCGATCTCCTCCTTCGGCGCGGCGAAGTTGCCGATCTCTTTGCCCGCCCGGTAGATCTGCACTTCGAGATAAGGCGCGGCGCTGTCGGCATCGCCGAGGGTCAAAATGTCCTTGCGGCCGTTGCCGACGACATGGCGGCGGATGGCGTAATGCGCGGTCACGTCGGCGGCTTCCGGAATGGAGAGCGCGAAAGCCGGGAAGGGCCGCTCGATCTCGGTCCAGGGGCTGCGCGGCGCCGGCGGGGCGGCGGTCACCCGCGGGGCGGTAAAAATTTGCGCCGCCACGATGGACAACACGGCGGCTGCCGCCACATAGGCCAGCAAACGTACAAACCGTGCCGTCAGTTCGTCGCGCCAGGAATGCAGCAGCGGGTGCATACCGCCTCCGTGCGGTGCGGTTGTCTCGCGCCTATAACTGGCTTAGAAGCGCTGCCGTCCGGTTGCGCTGCATCACGTTGCGGTGTTCAAATTTTTTCGGAGCGTTAACAATGGGTTACAAAGTCGCCGTGGTGGGCGCCACCGGCAATGTCGGGCGCGAAATGCTCGGCATTTTGGCCGAGCGCAGCTTCCCGGCGGAGGAGGTGGCGGCGCTCGCCTCCCGCCGCTCCCAGGGCACCGAGTGCACGTTTGGCGACCGCACGCTGAAGGTGAAGGCGCTCGAGCACTACGACTTTTCCGACGTCGACATCTGCCTGATGTCGGCGGGCGGCGCGGTGTCGAAGGAATGGTCGCCGCGCATCGCCGCCAAGGGCGCGGTGGTGATCGACAATTCCTCGGCCTGGCGCATGGACCCGGACGTGCCGCTGGTCGTGCCGGAGGTCAACGCCGACGCGGTCGCCGGCTTTGCCAAGAAGAACATCATCGCCAACCCGAACTGCTCGACCGCCCAGCTCGTGGTCGCGCTCAAGCCGCTGCACGACCGCGCCAAGATCAAGCGCGTGGTGGTGGCGACCTATCAATCGGTGTCGGGCGCCGGCAAGGACGCGATGGACGAATTGTTCTCGCAGACCAAGGCGGTGTTCACGCTCGACGAAATCCAGAGCAAGAAGTTCTCCAAGCGCATCGCCTTCAACGTCATCCCGCACATCGACGCCTTCATGGAAGACGGCTCGACCCGGGAAGAGTGGAAGATGATGATGGAGACCAAGAAGATTCTCGATCCCAAGATCAAGCTGACGGCGACCTGCGTGCGCGTGCCGGTGTTCGTCGGCCATTCCGAGGCGGTCAACATCGAGTTCGAGAACCCGATCACCGCCGATGAGGCGCGCGAAATTCTGCGCGCGGCGCCCGGCTGCCTGGTGATCGACAAGCGCGAGGACGGCGGCTACGTCACGCCCTACGAGTCGGTCGGCGAGGACGCCACCTACATCAGCCGCATCCGCGAGGACGCCACCGTCGAGAACGGCCTGTCGCTGTGGGTGGTGTCCGACAATCTGCGCAAGGGCGCGGCGCTCAACGCCATCCAGATCGCCGAGACGCTGATCAACCGCAAGCTGATCCAGGCCAAGAAGAAGGCGGCGTAACCTCAGAAGCCGAAGCATTGCTCGGCAGTCATCCCGGCCGAGCGAAGCGAGAGCCGGGATCCAGTACGCCGCAGCCGATCGAGATGCTGCGGAGTACTGGGTCCCCGCTTTCGCGGGGACGACAGCTCCTCAAAACCTCGGGCTTGCAAACACCCGCGCGTGGTCGGCGGCGGCGGCTTGTCTGAATTCTCCTGTGGCTGCGTCGCGCACGAACAGCTTGCCGCCGGCGACGCCGAAATAAGCGCCATGCAGGGCGACGTCGCCGCGCTCGACCAGCGATCTCAGCCGCGGGAAACGTCATCAGGTTCGTCGAGGCTGTTCGACCACATTGGCCTGTTCGAGCCGCGTCAAATAATCGTCAAACGGCAGCGCCCCGCGCGGACCGACCGCTTCCGCCGCGGGCGTCATCAGCTTCATCCAGTTGCCGATGAAATCGCCGGGCGTGAGCGGTTCGGCCTCTTCGGCGAAGGCTTTGACGCCGCCGCATTGCGCGTGGCCGAGCACGACGATGTGCTTGACTTTCAGCGCCATGACGCCGAATTCGAGCGCAGCGGAGACGCCGTGCGCCTGCTTGTCGGGGGCGAAGGGCGGCACGATATTGGCGATATTGCGCACCACGAACAGTTCGCCCGGGCCGCGCGTCGAAGATCACCTCCGGCGAGACGCGCGAGTCGCAGCAGCCGATCACCATGATCTGCGGCGATTGCCCGCCTTCGGCGAGCCCGCGGTAGCGGTCCTGCTCGTGCCGCAGGCGGGCGACCAAAAAGGCGCGATAGCCGTCGATCAATTGCTGGGGAAAGGACAAGAAGGTCACCGAAACTTTCACTCTCCCGGCCACACAATCACGACCGCCTCGCCCGAGGCAACCCGTCACGGCCGCATTGGCAAGCCGGGCGCGCCGACGCTAGGCTGGCGCCGAGGAATGTTGCCATGACCATCCGTCCGCGCCGCAGCGTCTTGTATATGCCCGGCTCCAACGCCCGCGCGCTGGAGAAGGCGAAAACCCTGGCCGCCGACGGCGTCATCCTCGACCTCGAGGATTCGGTCGCGCCCGACGCCAAGGAAAGCGCGCGCCGGCAGGTGGCCGAGGCGGTCAAGGCCGGCGGCTTCGGCGCGCGCGAGGTGTTCATCCGCGTCAACGGCATCGACACGCCCTGGCACGTCGAGGATCTGGCCGCCGCCGCGCAAGCCGCGCCCGACGCGATTCTGGTGCCGAAAGTATCGAACCCCGAGACGCTGGAACTGGTCGGCCGCCGCCTGCTCGACATGCACATCGATCACAAGACGCGCGTCTGGGCCATGATCGAGACGCCGCTCGCGATCTTCAACATTCTGGCGATCGCGGCCGCGGCGCGCGATTCGGAATCGCGGCTCGCCGGCTTTGTGATGGGCACCAACGATCTCGCCAAGGATACGCGCGCGCGCCTGGTGCCGGGCCGGGCGCCGATGCTGCCGTGGCTGACGACTGTGCGTCGCCGCCGCGCGCATCCACGGCATCGATATTCTCGACGGCGTCTACAACGACATCGGCAACGCGCAAGGTTTCGCGGCGGAATGCGCGCAAGGCGTCGAGCTCGGCTTCGACGGCAAGACGCTGATCCATCCGAGCCAGATCGAGCCCTGCAACAAGGCGTTCTCGCCGTCGGCGGACGAGGTGGCGCCGGCGCGCAAGATGATCGCCGCCTTCGACCTGCCGGAGAACAAAAACAAGGGCGTGGTGTCGATCGACGGCCGCATGGTCGAGCGGCTGCACGCCGACATGGCGCGCCGCACGGTGGCGATCGCCGAGGCGATCGCGGCGCGCCTGAGGCGCTGCCGACAGCGGAAACCCGCCTGGCACTCAGGGCGTTATTTCTTCATTCGTCAAAATGAAGGAGCCCGCCATGCCGGAAATCCAGCAAAACAACGGCGTCGTCACCCAGATCACGACGGTTAAACTGCCGCCGGACAAGCAGGACGAGGTGCTCGAATTGATGACCGAGCGCGCGCGCTTCATGGCCACGCAGCCCGGCTTTGTGTCGGTCAGCCTGCACCGCAGCCAGGACGGCAGTCACGTCGTCAACTACATTCAGTGGACGAGCGCCGACAAGCTGGCGGCGGCGCATCATTCGCCGGAGTTCCGCAAGAAGTGGCCCGCGTTCGGCAAGATCGCGGAAGAAATCGAGCCTTGTCTCTACGAGGTCGTCCACGTCGAGGCCGCCTAGCGGCCTCGGCATGGCTCACGCCCACGGCCGCGCGGCTTGCGCTTTTTCCTCGTAGCTCGCGATCTTGCCGGTCTTCTGCTGGGTCAGCCCGATGTCGTCGAGGCCGTTGAGCAGGCAGTGCTTGCGGAACGGGTCGATGTCGAACTTGACCACGCCGCCGTCCGGCCCGCGGATTTCCTGTTTCTCGAGATCGATGGACAGCGTGGCGTTGGCGCCGCGCTCGGCGTCGTCGAACAGTTTCTCCAGGTCCTCCGGCGAGACGCGGATCGGCAGCACGCCGTTCTTGAAGCAGTTGTTGTAGAAGATGTCGCCGAACGAGGTCGAGATCACGCAGCGGATGCCGAAATCCATCAGCGCCCAGGGCGCGTGCTCGCGGCTCGAGCCGCAGCCGAAATTGTCGCCGGCCACCAGGATCTTGGCCTTGCGATAGGCCGGCTTGTTGAGCACGAAGTCGGGGTTCTCGCTGCCGTCGTCCTTGTAGCGCAGCTCCGAGAACAGGCCCTTGCCGAGCCCGGTGCGCTTGATGGTTTTCAGATATTGCTTGGGGATCACCATGTCGGTGTCGACATTGATGATGTGCAAGGGCGCGGCGACGCCTTCGAGCGTGGTGAACTTTTCCATCGGTTCTTGGACCCCTGGCGGCCTTGTTCGCCGGCCTGTTTCTAAGGCGTCGGGCGGGCGGGTCAATAGCCCGTCCGGCGCGCCAGCCATGCGTCTCATCACTCGGCGTGCGCTGCCGCCAAGCAGCCTTCCGAGGCGCTAAATTATGTACTTTGGGCGGCCGTTTTGTGCACTATTGCTTCGCCCGGGGGCGACATGGACGATTCATTAAAGAAAGCAAAGGAAAAGGCTGCCGCGACCTACGATGCCGCGGCTGACCATTTTGACGATGAGCCGCTCGGTTTTTGGGAGCTAATCGGCAAGCGCACCGTCAGTAATCTGAACTTGCAGGTTGGCGCGAAAGTGCTCGATGTCGGGTGTGGGACGGGCGCTTCGGCGTTGCCCGCGGCGCAAACCGTCGGAAAAACCGGAGCTGTAGTGGGAATCGATTTGTCCTCGCGCCTTCTTGAACGGGCGCGCGCGAAGGCGCTGACGGCCGGGCTCGACAATATCGAGTTTCGACGCGCGGACATGACGGCTCTCGAATATCCGAACGGCAGCTTCGATGCTGTCGTCAGCGTTTTCTCGATTTTCTTTGTCCCGGACATGGAAGGCTTGGTTCGCGAGCTGTGGCGCATGGTGAGACCCGGGGGGAAGCTGGCGGTGACCACATGGGGTCCCCGGATTTTCGAGCCGGCTTATTCCCGTTGGCTCATCGCAGTCGGTAAGGAGCGCCCAGATCTCGTTACCGCATTTAATCCATGGGATCGGATTACGGATGTCGTCTCGGTCCGCAAGTTGCTCCAAGATGGCGGCGTCAGAGACGCCGCGGTCATACCTGAGGAGAGCGTTCAGCCGCTGCGCTCGGCTAATGACTGGTGGATCATCGCCCTCGGATCGGGATTGCGTTGGACGATCGACCAAATGGGCCCGGAGGCGGCAATCCGTGTCAAGCAAGACAATGTGGATTGGCTTACAGAAAAGAAAATCGATCGCGTCGAAACGAACGCGATTTATGCGATTGGCACGAAATCTCCTTGACGCGGACCGCTCTTGGACCCCTGGCGGCCTTATTCGCCGGCCTATTGCTAAGGCGTCGGGCGGGCGGATCAATAGGGGAGCATCGACTTGGAGACCGCGCTGCTCGCATGAACGCGTTCGTGCGCGCACTCGCGCCAGCGCTGACGATCTAACCACCTGCCGCGCGTTCGCCGCTTTACACTCCAAAGCGGACATCGATCGCTAAATCATTGATGTCGCTGAGTGCCATAAGCGGAACTTTTTGACCCTCTCTAGTCTGAATCAGGTGCGTGAGGAGCGGGTCATTTGACCCACGCCGCGGCGTGGGCAACAATCCAGCGGGGGGACAAAATAGCGACCGGCCCTTAATTCAAGCCGTGTACGCAAGGGGAAGAACCAGTCATGAATTTGCGAAAGGTTTTTTATGCGCTGCTCGCCTCGGCGATCTTCCTGGGGTGGGGAGCACACACCGTCAGTGCCGAGGACGCTCCGAAAGGCAACAAGGGCTTCACGGCCAGCAAGACCACGGTGGTCGAATTGGGCCCCGAGATCGAAGGCATGGCCGGCCGGCAACTCCGGATGCGCGTCCTCACCATCGAACCCGGGGGCTACATTGGCATCCATAGCCACAAGGACCGGCCCGCCGTCGTTTATTTCATGCAGGGAACAGACGAGGTTGGGCTCGCCGACGGCAGCAAAAAGGTAATGCACCCCGGCGACACCTCGACGGCGACCAAGGACACGACGCACTACCATCGCAACGTCGGCAAGGACAAAGTCGTCCTGATCGCGGTCGACGTTTTCAAAACTGCCAAATAAAAAGATACGGTGGAATGCCCGAGGCCGCCTCAGTTGGCGGCCTCTTTTCTTTCCTGCTCTTCAGTCTCTTAAAACAGGCGACACTGGATCGTCCGCTAGGTGCCACGAGGCGGCATTCGCGGCTGCGAACTTCCTCGGCTCCGCTTCAGCCGCGTCGGGCTGAAAACGTCCGCGAACTTCTTTGAAGAAGTTGGAGCGCTTCGTGCACTCCAGCAATGATGTCAGAGCAGCAGGTGATTGTTTTATCTAACACCTAGGTTTTCTCCAGCACGTTTCGACACAGCGCTTGGCATTTTCCGATATATCCTCCCTTAAGCGCCAACTCGCTTTAACCCGGCAGTCGAGCACTACCGCGCGACAGCAAACAATAAATCGGCCATCGCCAACAGAAACAGGATCGGTCTCGTCACCTTGCGCAAATTGTGGATCGAGCCGGATCGCCTCGTCGAAGTCCTGGACCGCGCGGTCGAACTGGCTTTTGGCCGCGTACGCAAGTGCACGGCTGGTATAGAAGGCCGCCATATTCCGGCCGGTGTATTGCCCGGAAACGATTGCCCGCGTGCACGCGGCAATAGCAGCCTCGCTTCTCAATGAATCAGTACACGTCTTGTCGTCATCGGTACGCCGGTAAGGCAGAAAAAGGCGCACTGGCGATCAGAAGGCCGGTCGCCATGACACACAGAATCAGCATCCGATATTGCGCTCGCATCCTCATTCTCCCAGGCAAATTTGCGCCCTAATCGGCTTGCTCGCGCGCGGCATTTTCCTTTCAGCCGGCGCTCGCCTCGATCGCTTCGATGTCATCGTCCGACAAGCCGAAATGGTGGCCGATCTCGTGCACCAGCACGTGGGTCACGATGGCGCCCAGGCTCTCCTCGTGCTCGGCCCAGTAGTCGAGGATCGGCCGGCGGTAGAGCCAGATCATGTTGGGCATCTGCACCGGATCGGTTTGCGAGCGGAAGGGCAGGCCGACGCCCTGAAACAGCCCGAGCAGGTCGAACTCGCTCTGCGCCTGCATGCTGTCCAACACCTCCTCGGTCGGGAAGTCCTCGACCCGGATGACCAGGCCCTCGCACAGCGCCCGGAAACGGTCGGGCAGGCGGGCATAGGCCTCCGCCGCCAGGGCTTCGAATTCGTCGAGCGACGGCGCCGTGATCGTGCGCCAGCCGGGATCGTGGGAGGTGTCCTGCATCGAGGCTTTCTAGACCTCCAGCGCGGGACATGGAATGATGGCCGCGGGTGGAGCCGCCGCAATGCGACGAAACGCGATCATTTTTGGGTTTTTGGCGCTGGCCGCCGCGAGCTTCGCCGGATTTTCGGCGTCCGAGGCGGCGGCGCCTGCCGCCGGCATCGCCGGCGCCGACCAAACCCACGCGCTGGCGGCCCAAACGCGGCGCCGGCCGCGCGTCATCATCCGCCCGCGCCGTGTCCGCCCGGGTCCGAATTCCCAGCGCATCTGCCGCTCCTGGCTGGCCGAGGAATACCGGCCGAGCGGGACGGTCATCGTGCCGCAGATGCGCTGCTGGTGGGAACCATAAGGCCGGCTCGAGCTTTTCGACTCCATCGATGTGGGGCGACATCGGAGGATAAATCATGTCGAAGTCGCTGAAGCTTTTCGCCGCCGCCGCCGTGCTCGTTGGCGCGCTCGCTCTGACGCCAGGCTCCGCGCAGGCGCGCTGGCATCATGGCTGGCACCACCACTGGGGACCGGGTATCGGTTTCGGGCTGGCCTTCGGGCCGGCTTGGGACTGGGGCGGCCCTTACGCCTATTACGGCGGGCCCTATTACGGCGCGCCCTATTACGGCGGGCCGAACTGCGGCTGGGTGCGCCACCGGTGGCACCATCGCTGGCGCCGCGCCTGGCGCTGCTGGTGAGGCCGGCCTAGTTCCACTCGCGCACGTCGACGAAATGTCCGGCGATGGCCGCCGCTGCCGCCATCGCCGGCGACACCAAGTGCGTACGTCCCTTGTAGCCCTGCCGGCCCTCGAAGTTGCGGTTGGAGGTCGAGGCGCAGCGCTCGCCCGGCGCGAGCTTGTCGGGGTTCATGGCGAGGCACATCGAGCAGCCCGGCTCGCGCCAGTCGAAGCCGGCGGCCTTGAAGATCTTGTCGAGGCCTTCGGCCTCGGCCTGCGCCTTCACCAGGCCGGAGCCCGGCACGATCATGGCGTTGACGTTGGCGTTGACCGTCTTGCCGCCGACCACGCGCGCGACCGCGCGCAGGTCCTCGATGCGCGCATTGGTGCATGAGCCGATGAACACGCGGTCGAGCTTGATGTCGGTGATCTTCTCGCCGCCCTTGAGGCCCATGTAACCGAGCGAGCGCTCGGCGGCGCTGCGCTTGTTCTCGTCGGCGATTTCGGCCGGCACCGGCACGCGGCCGGCGATCGACACCACCTGCTCGGGGCTGGTGCCCCAGGTGACCAGCGGCGGCAGCTTGGCGGCGTCGAGCCTGATCTCGCGGTCGAAATGCGCGCCCTCGTCGGACTGCAGCGTCTGCCAATAGCGCATCGCCTCGATCCCAGGCCGCGCCCTTCGGCGCCTTCGGCTTGTCCTTGAGATAGGCGTAGGCCTTCTCATCCGGCGCGACGAAGCCGGCTTTGGCGCCGCCTTCCACCGACATGTTGCAGACCGTCATGCGGCCTTCCATCGACAGCGCGCGGATCGCCTCGCCGGCATATTCCAGCGCGTAGCCGGTGCCGCCGGCGGTGCCGATCTCGCCGATGATGGCGAGGATGATGTCCTTGGCGGTGACGCCGTCCGGCAATTGGCCGTCGACCACCGCGCGCATGTTCTTCGACTTCTTCTGGATCAGCGTCTGCGTCGCCAGCACGTGCTCGACTTCCGAGGTGCCGATGCCGTAGGCGAGCGCGCCGAAGGCGCCGTGCGTGGCGGTGTGGCTGTCGCCGCACACGATGGTGGTGCCGGGCAGCGTGAAGCCCTGCTCGGGCCCGATGATGTGCACGATGCCCTGGCGCTTGTCGAACTCGTCGAAATATTCGATGCCGAAATCCTTGGCGTTCTGCGCCAGCGCCGCGATCTGCTCGGTCGATTCCGGATCGGGATTGGGCTTGCTGCGGTCGGTGGTCGGCACGTTGTGGTCGACCACGGCGAGCGTCTTGTCCGGCGCGTGCACCTTGCGCCCGGCCGTGCGCAGGCCCTCGAAGGCCTGCGGGCTCGTCACCTCATGCACCAGATGGCGGTCGATATAGATGAGACAGGTGCCGTCCGGTTGCTCGTCCACCAGATGGTCGTCCCAGATTTTGTCGTAGAGCGTGCGCGGTTTCATGGACGGAAGGCCTTGGGCTGATCGGAATGGAAGGACGGATCGCGAGCCGGCTTTGCGCCGGTTGCGCGATCAAAGCGCCGCTTGCGCGCAGATCATGAGCCGCCCGAAAAAGCGCCAGGGCAGCCGGGCATGATCGGCGAGGATGATCCGCTGAGCCTTGGAAACCATGGGCGCTATATAGCGGCTTGCGCCCGCCGCCACAATGAACGGGCGCTTGGCTATTCGGCTTTGGCCGCGGCGGCCTCGGTTGCGCCCTGCGCTTCCGAGATGCGCGCCTTCTTGCCGCGCAGGCCGCGCAGGTAATAGAGCTTGGCGCGCCGCACCTTGCCGTGGCGGATCAGCTTGATCGAGTCGATCATCGGCGCATACAGCGGGAACACGCGCTCGACGCCCTCGCCGTAGGAGATCTTGCGCACGGTGAAGTTCTCGTTCAGCCCGCGGCCGGAGCGGCCGATGCAGACGCCTTCATAGGCCTGGATGCGGGTGCGCTCGCCCTCGACCACCTTGACGTTCACCAGCACGGTGTCGCCCGGGCCGAAATCGGGGATGTCCTTGCCGGCCGAGAGCTTCTCGACCTGCTCTTGTTCGAGCTGTTGGATGAGGTTCATGGGGCGTGTCTCCGGCGGCAGCGCCAGCATCCGGCGCGCGGTACTTGGCTATTCCTGAATGGGTTTCGCGGGCTTTTAGACCAAAGCTTTGGGCTTGTCACCCTTTGGATTTCGGGCCGTTTTTGGCGGCTTTTTGCGGGCCTGATAGGCGGCCCAGAGGTCGGGCCGGCGCTCGCGCGTCAGCCGCTCGGCCTCGCGCCCGCCGCCAGGCCGCGACCTTGGCGTGGTCGCCGGAGGTGAGCACCTCCGGGATCGGCTCGCCCTCGAACACCGGCGGCCGGGTGTATTGCGGGTATTCGAGCAGGCCCGTCGGCGAAGCTTTCCTCGGCCGCGGAGGCCTCCTTGCCCATGACGCCGGGCAACAGCCGCACGCAGGCATCGATGAGCGCGATCGCCGCCGGCTCGCCGCCCGAGAGCACGAAATCGCCGAGCGAGATTTCTTCCAGCTTGCGCGCCGCGATCAGCCGCTCGTCGACGCCCTCGAAGCGCGCGCAGACGATGACGACGCCGAGCCCGCCGGCGAGCGTGGCGACGCGGCTCTGCGTCAGCGGCTTGCCGCGCGGGCTCATCAGCAGGCGCGGGCGGGTGTCGTGCGGCACCGCGTCGAGCGCGCGCGCCAGCACGTCGGCCTTCATCACCATGCCGGGGCCGCCGCCGGCCGGCGTGTCGTCGACGGTGCGGTGCTTGTCGGTCGCCGCGGCGCGGATGTCGTGGGTGTCGAGCGACCAGACGTTGGACGCCAGCGCCTTGCCGGCGAGGCTCGACGCCAGCGGCCCGGGAAACATCTCCGGGAAGATCGTGAGCACGCTCGCGCGCCACATCGCAGCCTCCGTCATCCCCGCGAGCGGGGATCAGGAGCTAATCGAGCGTTGCGCCCTATCCCGCTTGCGCGGGAATGACGGAGATGCTGCACGCGCTACATCGCTTGCTTCAGGCGGCGGCACCACCACGATCCGCTTCGCCTTCAGGTCGATGGCCGGCACCGCGCTTTCCGTGAACGACAGCATCAGCGGCGCGCCGCCGCCTTGCGGCTCGATCTCGACAATGTCGCCGGCGCCGAAATTATGCACCGCGGTCACCGTGCCGAGCGCGGCGCCGTCCGCCGTCACCGCCGCCAGCCCGATCAGGTCGGCGTGGTAGAACGTGTCGGGCTCCTCGATCGCCGGCAGCCGCTCGCGCGGCACGAACAGCTCGAGATTGCGCAAGGCCTCCGCCGCCTCCCGGTCGTTCACGCCGGCGATGCGCGCCACCAGATGATCCTTGCCGGCGCGCAGGCTCTCGATGGTGAAATGCCGCGCGCCGTCTTCGGTTTCCAGCGGCCCGTAACCGGCGACCGCCATCGGGTCCTGCGTGAACGGCCACAGCCGCACTTCGCCGCGCACGCCATGCGCGGCACCGATGCGGGCGACGCGGACCGTTCGGTCACGGCCTAAGCGGCGAGCATCAGCTCGCCGCCGGCGCGGCGGCCGCGGCCTTGTCGGCGGCGGCCTTGGCGGCTGCGGCGGTCTTGGCGGCGGCCTCGCCGGCCTCCTTGGCCTTCTGCGCTTCCTCGGCCTTGGCCTTGCGCTCCTTGCGCGGGATCGCCTTTTCCGGATTGTTGCGCTGCTCGCGCTTCAGCACGCCGGCGGCGTCGAGAAAGCGCGACACGCGGTCGGAGGGCTGCGCGCCCTTCTTCATCCAGTCCTTGACCTTGTCGAGGTCGAGCTTGAGCCGTTCGGTCTTTTCCTTCGGCAGCAGCGGATTGAAGTAGCCGAGCCGCTCGATGAAGCGGCCGTCGCGCGGCGAACGCGAGTCGGCGACCACGATGTGATAGAACGGCCGCTTCTTGGTTCCGGCGCGGGCCATGCGGATGACGAGAGACATTTAAGTTTTCCTTTCGAGTAGCGTCATTCGGCGCGTGCGTTGCACGCGAACCCGGAATCCGATGCAAGCGCAGAGCCTGCGGCTGGATTTCGGGTCACGCGCTTGCGCGCGTGTCCCGGAATGACGGGTGAGGGTGAACGGCTTCATTTCTTCTTCCCCGACCGGGCAGGCCCGGCAATCCGGGAAACTTTGCGCCGAGACCGGGCAGGCCTTGCGCGCCCGGGAAATTCGGCGGCAGCGTCGGCATGGTCGGCGGCAGGCCGCCAAGATTGCCGCCGGCGCCGGGAAAACCGCCCGGCATTTTCTTGGCCAATTCGGCCATCTGCTCCGGCGAGGGCGCAGCCCCGCCGCCGAAGCCCATCATCTGGCCGAGGCCGGCGAGCGGGCTGCGCTTGCCTGAGCCCATGGCCTTCATCATGTCGGCCATGCCGCGATGCATCTTCAAGAGCTTGTTGATCGCCTCCGGCGTGGTGCCGGAGCCGGCGGCGATGCGCTTCTTGCGGCTGGCCTTGAGGATATCGGGGTTGCGCCGTTCGCGCGGCGTCATCGAGTCGATGATCGCGATCTGCCGCTTGATGACGGTCTCGTCGATATTGGCGCTGGCGAGCTGGTTCTTTATTTTCGCGATGCCGGGCAGCATGCCCATCAGCCCGCTCATGCCGCCCATGTTGCGCATCTGCGTGAGCTGATCGCGCAGGTCGCCGAGATCGAAGGCGCCCTTGCGCATCTTCTCGGCGGCGCGCATGGCCTTTTCTTGGTCGATATGCGCGGCGGCCTTCTCGACCAGCGCCACCACGTCGCCCATGCCGAGGATGCGGCCGGCGATGCGCGCCGGGTCGAACTCCTCCAGCGCGTCGAGCTTCTCGCCGGTGCCGATCAGCTTGATCGGCTTGCCGGTGACCGCGCGCATCGAGAGCGCGGCGCCGCCGCGGCCGTCGCCGTCGACGCGGGTGAGCACGATGCCGGTCAGCCCGACGCGCTCGTCGAAGGCGCGCGCCAGATTGACCGCGTCCTGGCCGGTGAGGCTGTCGGCGACCAGCAGCACCTCGTGCGGATTGGCGGCGCGCTTGACCTCGGCCGCCTCGCTCATCATGGCGTCGTCGAGCGTGGTGCGGCCGGCGGTGTCGAGCATCACCACGTCGTAGCCGCCGAGGCGGGCGGCTTCGAGCGCGCGCCGGGCGATCTGCGGCGGCGTCTGGCCGGCGACCACCGGCAGCGTGTCGATCTCGGCGTCGCGGCCGAGCACGGCCAGTTGCTCCATCGCCGCCGGGCGGCGCACGTCGAGCGAGGCCATCAGCACTTTTTTCTTCTGCCGGTCGGCGAGCCGGCGCGCGATCTTGGCGGTGGTGGTGGTTTTGCCGGAGCCTTGCAGGCCGACCATCATGATGGCGACCGGCGGCGCGGCGTTGAGATCGATGCAGTGCTCTGGCCGTCGGCGCCGAGCGTGGCGACCAGCTGGTCGTGCACGATCTTGACCACCATCTGGCCGGGCGTCACCGACTTCATCACCTCGACGCCGACCGCTTTCGCCTTCACCTGCTCGGTGAACTCGCGCGCGACGTCGAGCGCGACGTCGGCTTCCAGCAGCGCGCGGCGGATCTCGCGCAGCGCCGCCTCGACGTCGGCTTCCGACAGCGCGCCGCGGCGCGTCAGGCGGTCGAGGATGAGCCCGAGTTTTTCCGACAGCGAGTCGAACATTTCAAAACACCTTTGCGCCCGAGGGCGCATTGCGCTGTCGGGCGTTTGCCTCCGGTCTCTCAACGGGCCGGGCGGCGGAACCTGGATTTCACGTCGTCAGTAAGTCGGCCGGAACCTATGGGCCGCTTGCGGCCAAGTCAAGGCAACGAAAATAGGCCTGGTGTGGCGACTAATCGCCGGTCGGCGCGATCCGAAACTCGAGCACCTCGGGCAGGCCGCGCAGATGCTGCGAGAGCGCCTCGGCGTTGTTGCGGTTGCGGCTCTTGATCGTCATGCGATATTCAAACAGCTGCCCGCCTTCGGTCAGCCGCGACGACAGGTTTGCAATGGTGAATCCGTGGTCGCGGATAAGCTTGTGCATGTCCTGCTCGCTCATCACACGATCGCGCGCAAAGCGCAGCATGTGATGCGCGTAGAACTCGCTCGGCAGATGCGCCTCGATGAAGCGGAACAGCGCCAACACGATGAGTGTGGCCACCGCCCCGAGGATTGCCGCGTACCAAAATCCAATGCCGACGAGGATGCCGATTGCCGCCGTTATCCAGATCGACGCAGCGGTCGTCAAACCTCGGACCGTCAGGCCTTCCTTGAAGATCACGCCCGCCCCGAGGAACCCGATGCCGGTCATGATGCCTTGCGCCATACGGGTCGGGTCGGCCCGGATGGTGTCGAGCGGCACTTCGGTCATCCAATGCAACTGATAGACGGTCACCAGCATCAGCAAGGCGGAGGCGAGGCAAACGAGCGCGTGGGTGCGAAATCCGGCCGGGCGGCCGTGGAAGGTACGCTCAAAACCGATCATGGCGCCGATGACAAGGGCGCCTGCCAACCTGCCGACGATGACGAGTTCATCATGACCCACGACGGCATCCTTTCGACTTGCAGAGCTTACTGCCTAACGAAACTAAGTCAGGGCTTCCCACTTTTCAGCGTGCGGCCGGCGGCTCGCTGACGAGCTCGTAACTGACCGTCACCGCCACCCGCAGCATCTGTTCGCCGGGCGCCACCGGCACCGCGCCGGCGCGCATGGCTTGCACCAGCGGGCGCGGCGCCGGCGCGCTCTCGTCGGCGATCTGCAGCACGCGGCCGAGCTTGGCGCCGGCGGCCTGCGCGTAGAGCTCGGCCTTGCGCCGCGCGTCGGCCACCGCCTCGGCGCGCGCCTGGTCGAGCAGGCGCGACTGCTGCGACACCGCGAATTCGATGCCGGACATCTCGTTGGCGCCGGCGGCGATGGCGCGGTCGAGAATGTCGGGCAGCTTGCCGATGTCGTGAATCCTGACGGTGAGCTGGTTGGTGACCTGGAAGCCGGTGAGGCGCGCGGTGCCGGATTTGTTGGGATCGTATTGCGGCTGCAGCGACAGGCGCGAGGTCTGGATGTCGCGGTCGTCGATGCCGCTCGCCTTGATGGCGGCAAGCACCGCGGTGATCTGGCGGGCGTTGGCTTCGCTCGCCTCGCGCGCGTTCTTGCCCTGGCTGGTGACGCCGATGCGGATGATGGCGGTGTCGGGCGCGACCGCGATCGTCGCTTCGCCGCCGACCGTCACCAGCCGGTCGACCGCCTGGGCGCGCAGCGGCGACGCCAGCGCGAATGCCAGCGGCCAAAGCGGCGAGTGCGATACGCATGGACGGCTTCTCCTCATTTCACCGGCACGAAGACCTGGACGACGAGCGCGTCCGGCGGCGTCGTCAAGATGTCGGTCTGGTATTCCTCGACGAACACGTCTTTGGCGTCGAGCTGCTTGTCGTCGAGGTAATTGGTGATCGCCTCGTAGGTCGTGTCCATCGCCTCGTAGGAGCCGCGATGGACGAATTTCAGCGCGCGCCCGCTCGGCGCCGGGCCGACGGTGAAGCCGGCCGGCAGCGCCTCCTTCGGCGGCGCCGCGACCGGGAACGCGGCGCGGAATTTGAAGCCGGCGTCGTCGGTCTGGGTGTAGATCGTCATCGCCGGGCCGGCCGGCTTGATGCCCTGCTTGTCGAGCGCGGCGGCGAGCGACTTGTAGGCGGCGAGCAAGGTGGCGAAAGCCGCGTCCCAATGCGCCTCGCCCTCGACATAGACGATGGTGCGCTCGGGCAGCGTCACCTCCTCGCCGAAGGCGTCGCCCGGATTGAGCGGCACGGGCACCGGCGCGCCGGCGATCGGCGGCGCGGGCGGCGGCGGGTTTTGCGCGGCGGCGGGCGCCGCCAGCAACAGGCCGGCGGTCAGGCACACCGCAAGGCGCGGCCACGGCATCACGGTTCTCCGTCTCAGAATGCCCGGCTTCCGGCGCGACTCTAGCACGGCCCCTGGCCAATCCGTGTTCATTCGCCATATAAACCGGGCGAAACCCGGGCAAATAGACCGATCCGATGGGCGCGCTCGCCAACCAGTCCTTTGTGAAGATGAACGGCGTCGGCAACGAGATCGTCGTCGTCGATCTGCGCGCGCGCGGCGGCAAGATCGAGCCGGCCGAGGCCGTCGCCGCCGCCCGCCCGGAGGGCGCGCCTTACGACCAGTTGATGGCGCTTTATCCGCCGCGCACGCCCGGCACCGACGCCTTCATCCGCATCTACAACAATGACGGGTCGGAAGCCGGCGCCTGCGGCAACGGCATGCGCTGCGTCGCCGACATCGTGTCGAAGGAGAGCGGCAAGAGCGCGCTCACCTTCGAAACCAGCGCCGGCCTGCTCAATTGCTGGAAGGGCGAGGGCGGCCTCTACACCGTCGACATGGGCAAGCCGCGCTTCCAATGGAACGAGATTCCGCTGGCCGAGGAATTCCGCGACACCCGCGCCATCGAATTGCAGATCGGGCCGATCGACAGGCCGGTGCTGCATTCGCCCTCGGTGGTGAGCATGGGCAATCCGCACGCGATCTTCTGGGTCGACGACGTGAACGCCTACGATCTGGAAAAATTCGGGCCGCTGCTTGGAAAATCATCCGATCTTTCCCGAGCGCGCCAATATCACGCTGGCGCATATCGTCTCGCGCGGCGCAATCGTCATCCGCACCTGGGAGCGCGGCGCCGGTTTGACCAAGGCCTGCGGCTCGGCGGCCTGCGCGGCCGCGGTCGCCGCCGCGCGCCTGAAGCGCACCGAGCGCAAGGTGCGCGTGACGCTGCCGGGCGGCGAATTGACGATCGAATGGCGCGCAGCGACGATCACGTGCTGATGACCGGGCCGGTCGCAATTCGAATTCGCCGGCAAGTTCGACGCTGCTTTGTTCGAGAAGGCCGGCGCGCCATGAGCCTCGACGTCGTCACCTTCGGCTGCCGGCTCAACACCTACGAGTCCGAGGTGATCAAGCGCGCAGGCGGCGGCCGCCGGTCTCGATGACGCGGTGGTCGTCAACACCTGCGCGGTGACGGCGGAAGCCGTGCGGCAGGCGCGCCAGGCGATCCGCCGCCTCCGGCGCGAGCGGCCGGACGCGCGCATCGTCGTCACCGGTTGCGCGGCGCAGACCGATGCCGGCGAGTTCGCAAAGATGCCCGAGGTCGACCGCGTGCTCGGCAACGAGGAGAAGTTCGACCGCGCGCGCCTGGGCGGCCGGCGGCCGGGTCGCCGTCGCCGACATCATGGCGGTCACGCGCGATGCGCGCGAGCAGCATCGACGCCATCGAAGGGCGCACGCCGCGCCTTCGTGCAGGTGCAGAACGGCTGCGACCACCGCTGCACCTTCTGCATCATCCCGTTCGGCCGCGGCAATTCGCGCTCGCTGCCGATGCACGACGTGGTGGCGCAGGTGCGCCGGCTTGCCGGCAACGGCTACCGCGAAGTGGTGCTCACCGGCGTCGACATCACCAGCTACCGCGACGGCGACGCGCGCCTGGGCGCGCTGGTCAAGCGCATTCTGCGCGAGGTGCCGGAGCTGGCGCGGCTGCGGCTGTCGTCGATCGATTCGGTGGAAGCCGATGCCGATCTGCTCGACGCGCTGGCGAGCGAGCCGCGGCTGATGCCGCATCTGCATCTATCGTTGCAGGCCGGCGACGACCTCATTCTCAAGCGCATGAAGCGGCGGCATTCGCGCGCTCAGGCGATCGCGTTTTGCGAACAGCTGCGGCGGCTGCGGCCCGGACGTCGCGTTCGGCGCCGACATCATCGCCGGTTTCCCGACCGAGAGCGAAGACATGTTTAAGCGCTCGCTCGAACTGGTCGATGAGTGCGGGCTGTCGCAGCTGCACGTCTTCCCGTTCTCGCCGCGGCCCGGCACGCCGGCCGCGCGCATGCCGCAGCTCGACCGCGCGCTCATCAAGGAACGCGCGCGGCGCCTGCGCGACAAGGGCGAGGCCGCGCTGCGCGCGCAGCTCGAGCGTGCCGTCGGCACGCGCCGCCGCGTGCTGACCGAATCGGGCGGGATCGGCCGCACCGAGCAGTTCATGGCCGTGCGGCTTGCCGGACCGGCGGCGGCCGGTGCTATCATCGATCTCACCATTACCGGGCATGACGGCCGCCGCTTGCTGGCGGCCTAGGGGAAAGCACATGAGCGCGCGCGAGCATCTGGTGACCAGCATGGAGCAGTTGCAGGCGCTCTACGGCGAACGCATGCCGGCTTCGGTGATCAAGGAGATCGACCACATCAACGCGCATTACCGCACGCTGATCGAGGCCGCGCCCTTCGTCGCCATCGCCACTTGCGGCCCGGAGGGGCTCGATTGCTCGCCCAAAGGCGATCCTGCCGGCTTCATCCGCATCCTCGACGACAAGACGCTGGCGATCCCCGACCGGCCGGGCAACAACCGCATCGACGGCTTCCGCAACATCGTGCGCGATCCGCGCATCGCGCTGCTGTTCCTCATTCCCGGCGTCGGCGAGACGCTGCGCGTCAACGGCCGCGCCTCGATCTCGGTCGATCCCGAGTTGATGGCGAGCTTCGCCATCAACGGCAAGCTGCCGCGCTGCGTGCTGATCGTGCACGTGGAGAGCGCCTACTTCCATTGCTCGAAGGCGATCGTGCGCTCCAAGCTGTGGGACGAGGCGACCAAGATCGACCGCAAGAGCCTGCCCTCGACCGGCAGCATCGTCGCCGAACTGAGCAAGGGCAGGCTCGGCGGCGAGGCTTACGACCGCGAGATGCCCGAGCGCATCAAGGCGCAGCTTTACTGACCGCCGTCATCCTGAGGAGGCCGCGCGAGCGGCCTGCTCGAAGATCAGCGGCTTCATGCTTCGAGACGCGGCCTTGCGGCCGCGCCTGAGCAGAGGCCGTTACTCACTCTTCCACCCGCAGGCGCCGAGCAACTCGCGCATGTGCGCCGGCACCGGCGCGGTAACCGTTACCGGCGGCTTGTTCTTGGAGATCGGCACCGTGACCTCGCGCGCGTGCAGATGCAGCGGCGGGCCTCCGGCGCGCGGCGCGGTCCCGTAGATCGTGTCGCCGACGATCGGAAAGCCCATCTCGGCGCAATGCACGCGCAGCTGATGCGTGCGGCCGGTGAGCGGCTCGAGCGCGAGCCAGGTGAGCGCTTATCCCTCCCCTGCAGGGGAGGGTGGCGCCGAAGGCGCCGGGTGACTCGCCGCCTCCGCCGCTCGCACGGGGGAGGGATGCGCGTCCCATCACCTTCCAGGTCGTCACCGACGGCAGCCCGCGCGCGTCGGCCTTCATCCACCAGCCGCGCGATCTCGTCGCGCTTGGCGAGCGCAAGTTCGATGCGGCCCTCGTCCGCCGGCGGCGCGCCTTCCACCACCGCCCAATAGATCTTGCCGACTTTGCCTTGCTTGAACAGTCTGCCGAGCGCGGCGAGCGCCTTGCGGTGGCGGCCGAGCACCAGGCAGCCGGAAGTGTCGCGGTCGAGCCGGTGCGCCAGCGCCGGCGCGCGCGGCAGGCCGAAGCGCAGCGCGTCGAAATGGTCCTCCAGCGCCGCGCCGCCTTTCGGCCCGCGATGCACCGCCAAGCCCGCCGGCTTGTCGATCACCAGCATCAGCCCGTCGCGATAGAGCAGGCGGGCAAGCATCTCTTCCGCTGTCATATTCAGTTACCAAACTGGCTCGAAACGGGTATCACGTGCGCGCATGAACGAACAATCGAGCCCGCAAGGCTGGTGGAAGCGCCTGAGCGGCGGCCTCAAGCGCACGTCGGCTTCGCTCGGCGGCGCCATCGCCGGCCTCGTCACCAAGCGCAAGCTCGACGCCGAAACGCTCGCGGACTTGGAAGCGGAATTGATCCGCGCCGATCTCGGGCCGGAATTGGCCGAGCGCATGGCGGCCGTGCTGGGCGAAACGCGCTACGAAAAGGGCATCGCGCCGGAGGAATTGCAGGCGCTGCTGGCGGGCGAGATCGAAAAGGTCATGGCGGGCGTGGCCAAGCCGCTCGAGATCACGGCGCGGCCGTTCGTGATCCTGGTCGCCGGCGTCAACGGCTCCGGCAAGACCACCACCATCGGCAAGCTCGCCGCGCGCTTCCGCAACGAGGGCAAGAGCGTGCTGCTGGTCGCCGGCGACACCTTCCGCGCCGCCGCCATCGATCAATTGAAAATCTGGGGCGAGCGCGCCGGCGCCGGCGTGATCGCGCGCGCGCCGGGCGCCGACGCCGCCGGGCTCGCCTTCGACGCCGTCACCGCCGCCCAGGCGCAGGGCGTCGACATCGTGCTCATCGACACCGCCGGCCGCCTGCAAAACCGCGCCGAATTGATGGGCGAACTGGAAAAGATCGTGCGCGTGGTGCGCAAGGTCGCGCCCGACGCGCCGCACGCGGTGCTCTTGGTGCTGGACGCGACCGTCGGGCAGAACGCGCTCAGCCAAGTGGAGATTTTCGGCAAGATCGCCGGCGTCACCGGGCTGGTCATGACCAAGCTCGACGGCACCGCGCGCGGCGGCATATTGGTCGCTATCGCCGCGAAATTCGGCCTGCCGGTGCATTTCATCGGCGTCGGCGAGGCCGTCGACGATCTCAGCGACTTCACCGCGCGCGACTTCGCGCGCGCGGTGGTCGGGTTGGAGTAGCAACGCTCATGCCGGCCGAGAAAAGACAACTCCACCCCGCGCTCAAGCTCACGCTCGACATCGGGCCGCTGGTGCTGTTCTTCTTCGCCAATTCCCGGCTCGGAATTTTCGGCGCTACCGCGGTGTTCATGGCGGCGGCGCTGCTGGCGATCGGCATTTCCTTTGCCTTGACGCGCCACATCGCGATCATGCCGCTGGTCACCGCCGCCGTGGTGCTGGTGTTCGGCTCGCTCACGCTCATTCTGCACAACGACGAATTCATCAAGCTCAAGCCGACCATCATCTACGTGCTGTTCGGCGGCGCGCTGCTGGGCGGGCTCGCGTTCGGCAAGCCGCTGCTCGGGCTCCTGCTCGATCAGATGTTCGAGCTGACCGATGAAGGCTGGCGCAAGCTGACCTGGCGCTGGATGTTTTTCTTCTTCGCGCTCGCCGTGCTCAACGAGGTGGTCTGGCGCAATTTCTCGACCGATTTCTGGGTCAGCTTCAAGCTGTTCGGCGTGGTGCCGCTGACGTTTTTGTTCGGCGCGCTGCAATATCCGCTGATCTTGAAGTTCAGCAAAGACAAGCAAAGCTGAAGCGACGTCGCAGGCCTCGGCCGCGCCGCGCAATAGTCTACTGCGCCAGCGCCTTTTCGATCTGCGGCATCAGCGTGACCTTAAGGTTTTCCGCCGTGATCGGGCCGATCAGCTTGTAGGCGATGCGGCCGTCGCGCCCGATCAGGAAGGTCTCGGGCACGCCATAGACGCCCCAGTCGATCGAGGCGCGGCCGTTCTCGTCGCGTCCGGTGGCGACGAAAGGATTGCCGTAGCGGTTGAGAAAGCGCCGCGCGTTGTCGGGCGCGTCCTTGTAGTTGATGCCGAGCGAGTTTGATGCGCTTGTCCTTGCCGAGCGCCTCGAGCAGCGGCGCCTCGTCGTGGCAGGGCACGCACCACGACGCCCAGACGTTCACCAGGCTGACGCTGCCCGCGAACGTCGCGTTGCTGAGGCCCGGCACCGCCTTGCCGTTCACTTCGAGCCCGGGCACCGGCGGCAGTTCGGTCGGCGGCACCGGCTTGCCGATCAGCGCCGACGGCAGCCGGGAAGGATCGCCGGCGCCGAGCCCGACATAGAACAGCGCGGCGAGCGCGAGGAAGCCGACGAGCGGCAGCGCCACCAGGAAATTGCGCCGCGGTTTGCGCGGCGTTTCGTCGGCCGCGCTCATGCGCCGTCCCGCCGGTGCGAGCGCCGCGTCACGCCGCGCTCCTCGAGGTCGCCGAGCATGCGGCGCTGCGCCGAGTAGTCGAGTACGATCCAGGCGATCAAGGCCGCGACGATGAAGGCCGTTGCCGCATAGGCGGCGACGATGAAGTCGGCATGCGGCCCGAGATTCATGCGAGCCTTTTTTGTTACGCATGATCTTATCCGACCTCCTCGCCGCCGAAGGGTGCGAAGCGGAAAACCGGTGTCCACTTTTCGGGATCATGCGCTTTGCGCCTGCATGATCTGCATGGTTCGCACCCGCCGGCGCAGGATCTCGTTGCGCATGGCGGCCAGATGCAGCGTGAAGAACAGCAGCGTGAAGGCCAGCGCCATGATCGCCAGCGGCCACAGGATCGACGCGTCGATGGTCGAGCCGCCGGCGCGGAAGATCGACTCGCCCTGGTGCAGCGAATTCCACCAGTCGACCGAGAATTTGATGATCGGCAGGTTGACCGCGCCGACCAGGGTCAGCACCGCGGCGGCGCGCGCGCCGCGCCCGGGGTCTTCCGCGGTCCAATAGAGCGCGAGCACGCCGAGATAGAGCAGGAACAGCACCAGTTCCGAGGTCAGGCGGGCGTCCCACACCCAATAGGCGCCCCAGGTCGGGCGGCCCCAAAGCGAGCCGGTGATGAGGCAAATGAGCGTGAAGGCGGCGCCGATCGGCGCCGCCGCCTTGCCGGCGACGTCGGCGAGCGGATGGCGCCACACCAGCGTGCCGAGCGCGGCGAGGCTCATCAGGCCCCACCCCATCATGCCGAGCCAGGCCGCCGGCACGTGCAGGAACATGATCTTGACGGTCGCGCCCTGCTGGTAGTCGTCGGGCGCGGCGGCGGCGCGCGCCAGTCCAAACGCAAAGGCGAGCGCGGTCGCCGCGATCAGCCACGGCAGCACGCGCGCGACGATGCGCAGGAAGCGCGTCGGATTGGCGAGATCGATCACGGGCATTGAAATGGATTAACCGTCCGCCGGCGCGGACGCAATGCGACCGTCGGTCCTATCTTGGCGGCGCGATCGCAGCGCAACGCAAGTTCGGCTATTTCGCGGCATCGTTGGCGACGGTTAGCTTTGGCGCCGTCGAGTTTTTGAGTCTCACCAGCGTTTCGACGCCGACGCCGAATTCGTTGAAAGAGTTCTGTTGCGTTTGGATATATTGGTAAAACGGGACGTACAGCTCCCGCGCGCTGGGATAAAACAAATCCAGGATGATATCGGGATCGCAAATATTCTTGGCTGCGCAATAGACGACGGTGTCGAAGAAATTGAACATGAAGGCCAGGTCGGTTTCGAGCTTTTCCTTCTGCACGATATTCATGACCGCCGCAGCAAGCTGTTTTTCGTCGGCCGCCGCGTCGGCGATGTCCTGCCGGTTGTCGATGACCGCGATGTTGATGCGCTTGCGATAATCCGTGAACGGCGCGTTGTTGAATTGCCGGAACAGCTGTAGCGATTCCTCAATGCGCTTTTCTTTTTTCGTTTCGTAATACTGAAAAACCCCGAAGGCGACGCCATAGATCAACGATAAGCCGCCCGCGACCTTGGCGATGTTGAACAGGAAATCGTAGGTTTGCTTGCCGAATCGCGGCCGGAAGCGACCTTTCGTGCTCCTGATGCGGGGCTTGATCGTCATTTGCTAAAGCTTGCACTGCGGAAGGTTCGGGTTCTTTTTGCAGATGTCGACGACGAGCTGGTTGCTGGTGGCATGGCCGGGCTGGCTGGGGGGCGTCGTCTGCTGCTTCTTGATCGTGGCGCGCGTGTCTTGCAGTTTTTGATCGAACTGCTCCGGGCTTATTTTCGTTTGCGCATGAGCGGGAAGTACGACGCAGCACGCGAGCGCTGCGGCGCAGGCGCCCTTGCCGAGGGTCGCAATTTTGAAGTGACCCATCGCACGCTCCATCAAACTCAGCACAAGCGGACGCTGCGATTTAAGGCCACAATGCTATCAAGAAAAAACGGCGGGAGCAATCTGAGGTAGTTTACTCAAATCCATGCCGCAGCGCCGCCGCGGCGGCCACCGGCCCCAGCACCAAGCCGAACAGGGACAGCGCGCAAAGAATGGTGAAGGCGGAGCCGAAGCCCGCGCGGCCGGCGATGGCGGCGTCGGCGGCGGCGATGCCGAAGATCAGCACCGGGATGGTCAGCGGCAGCACCAAGACCGCCAGCAGCAAACCGCCGCGGCGCAAGGTGACCGACAGCGCCGCGCCGACGAGGCCGATGAAGGTGAGCGCCGGCGTGCCGGCGGCGAGCGTCAGCATCAGCGGGCCCATGGCGGCGAGCTCGACGTTGAGCATCAGGCCGAGCAGCGGCGCGACGATCACCAGCGGCAGGCCGGTGGTCAGCCAATGCGCGATCGCCTTGGCGGCGACCGCCAGCTCGAGCGGCGTCTCGCTCGTCATCAAGAGGTCGAGCGAGCCGTCTTCCAGGTCGGTCAAGAACAGCCGGTCGAGCGTGAGCAGGCTCGCGAGCAGCGCGCCCAGCCACAGCATCGCCGGGCCGATCAGCGCCAGCAGCTTGAGATCGGGGCCGACCGCGAACGGCACCATCACCACCATGATCAAGAAGAACAAGGCGCCCATCAGCGCCCCGCCGCCGGCGCGCACGGCGATGCGCATGTCGCGCTTGATGAGCGCCGACAGCGCGTTCATGCCGGCCCCAATTTGAGTTCGCGCGCGCGCTCGAGCCCGATCGGTCCGTGCGCGGCGGCCACGATCATGCCGCCGGAGGCGAGGTGGCCGCGCATCAGCTCGGCCAAGCGCGCTTGCGAGGCCGTGTCCAACGCCGAGGTCGGCTCGTCGAGCAGCCAGATCGGCCGCTTGACCGCGACGAGCCGCGCGATCGACAGCCGCCGGCGTTGACCGGCGGAGAGATAGGCCGCCGGCAGGTTGGCCAGCGGAGCGAGCTCGACCGCCGCCAGCGCGGGGGCGGGCTCGCCGCCGGCGCCCAAGAAGTCGGTCCAGAATTGCAGGTTCTCGGCGACCGAAAGCGACGGCTTCAGCGCGTCCTGGTGGCCGAGATAATGCACCTGCTCGGCGAGCGAGGCCTCGGCGGCGCCGCCGTCGAAGGCGAGGCGCCCGCCGGCGAGCCGCACCAGCCCGGCGATCACGCGCAACAGCGAGGATTTGCCGGCGCCGTTGCGGCCGGTCACCAGCAGGGCCTCGCCGCCGTTGAGGCTGAAATTGAGGCCGGTAAAGACCTCGCGTCCGCCGCGCACGCAAGCCAGATTGTCGCCGGTAAGCCGCATCAGCCGGCCCAAAAACGGCCGATCGGCCGCCGGCTGGGCGCTGGGCGGGCGGGAGACCCCGATTTTCTGCGCATCTGTTAGAACGTTCCCGGGTCAATCTGGCGCGGGGCGCGAAAAGCTCTTATAAGCCCGCCACTGCGGCCTTAACCTAATGGATTTCGGTCAAAAGGTCTGTCGGGCGGAAAACTACAGTTCTGCCAAGTAGTTAGGACAAGCCGCGTCGATCTCGCTCGCCGGGAATGGAAACAGCCGACATGACGTCCCTCGATAGCTTCCGTTGCTGCAAAACCCTCAAAATCGGCGGCAAGACCTACGCCTATTACAGCCTCCCGACCGCCGAGCGAAACGGCCTCAAGGGCATCTCGCGCCTGCCGTTCTCGATGAAGGTGCTGCTGGAAAACCTGCTGCGCAACGAAGACGGGCGCACGGTCAGCAAGGAAGACATCAAGGCGGTCGCCGAGTGGCTCAAGACCAAGAGCTCGGAGCGCGAGATCGCCTTCCGGCCCGCGCGCGTGCTGCTGCAGGACTTCACCGGCGTGCCCTCGGTGGTCGATCTCGCCGCCATGCGCGACGCGATGAAAGTGCTCGGCGGCGATCCCAAGAAGATCAATCCGCAGGTGGCGGTCGATCTGGTCATCGACCACTCGGTCGCGGTCACCTTCTTCGGCAACAACACCGCGTTCAAGAAGAACGTCGAGGAGGAATACCGGCAGAACCAGGAGCGCTACAAATTCCTCAAATGGGCGCAGCGCTCGTTCGACAATTTCCGCGTGGTGCCGCCCGGCACCGGCATCTGTCATCAGGTCAATCTCGAATATCTCTCGCAGGTGGTTTGGAGCCGCAAGGGCAAGGCCAAGGTCGACGGCAAGGAAAGCATGCTCGACATCGCCTATCCCGACACGCTGGTCGGCGCCGACTCGCACACCACCATGGTCAACGGCCTCTCGGTGCTGGGCTGGGGCGTCGGCGGCATCGAGGCGGAAGCCGCCATGCTCGACCAGCCGCTGTCGATGGTGTTGCCGGAGGTGATCGGCTTCAAGCTCACCGGCCGCATGAAAGAGGGCGTCACCGCCACCGACCTCGTGCTCACCGTCACCGAGATGCTGCGCAAGCGCGGCGTGGTCGGCAAGTTCGTCGAATATTTCGGCCCCGGCCTCACGCATCTGACCATCGCCGACCGCGCCACGCTCGGCAACATGGCGCCGGAATACGGCGCCACCTGCGGCTTCTCGCCGATCGACGACGACACCATCCGCTACCTCAAGGACACCAGCCGGCCGCCCGAACTGGTCGCGCTGGTCGCCGCCTACGCCAAGGCGCAGGGCATGTTCCGCGTCAAGACCACGCCCGACCCGATGTTCACCGACGTGCTCAAGCTCGATCTCGTCCACGGTCGAGCCCTCGCTTGCCGGGCCCAAGCGCCCGCAGGACCGCGTCGCCTTGAAGGACGTCAAGAGCCGGCTTTGCCGGCTCGATGGACAAGGAATTCAACAAGTCGGCCGAGGCCAAGAAGCGCGTGCGCGTGCCCGGCAAGAACTACGATCTCGGCCACGGCGACGTGGTGATCGCGGCCATCACCTCGTGCACCAACACGTCGAATCCGAACGTGATGATCGGCGCCGGCCTGCTGGCGCGCAAGGCGGCGGCCAAGGGGCTTGCCGCCAAGCCGTGGGTGAAGACCTCGCTGGTGCCCGGCTCGCAGGTGGTGGCGGAATATCTCGAGCAATCGGGCCTGCAGAAGGATCTCGACAAGCTCGGCTTCAACCTGGTCGGCTTCGGCTGCACCACCTGCATCGGCAATTCCGGGCCGCTGCCGCCGGAGAATTCCAAGGCGATCAACGATGGCGATCTGGTGGCCGCCGCCGTGCTCTCCGGCAACCGCAATTTCGAGGGCCGCGTCAACGCCGACGTGCGCGCCAATTATCTCGCCTCGCCGCCGCTGGTGGTCGCCTATTCGATCGCCGGCTCGATGAGCGTCGACATGGTCAAGGAGCCGCTCGGCACCGACGCCAAGGGCAAGAAGGTCTTTCTCAAGGACATCTGGCCGACGCAACAAGGAAATCGGCGCCTTCGTCGCCAAGAACGTGACGCGGCAGATGTTCGCCAAGAAATACGCCGACGTGTTCAAGGGCGACGCCAACTGGCGCAAGATCAACGTCAAAGGCGGCATCACTTACGACTGGGACAAGAAGTCGACCTACGTGCAGAACCCGCCTTATTTCGTCGGCATGAAGAAGCAGCCGGCGCCGCTCGAAGACATCGTCGACGCGCGCGTGCTCGGGCTGTTCCTCGATTCGATCACCACCGACCACATCTCGCCGGCCGGCTCGATCAAGATCGACTCGCCGGCCGGCAAATACCTCGTTGGCCACAAGGTCAAGCCGGCCGACTTCAACCAATACGGCACGCGGCGCGGCAACCACGAAGTGATGATGCGCGGCACCTTCGCCAATATCCGGCTCAAGAACCAGATGGTGCCCGGGGTCGAAGGCGGCTTCACCGTGCATTACCCGTCGCGCCAGCGCATGCCGATCTACGAAGCGGCCATGAAATACAAGGCCGAGAACGTGCCGCTGGTGGTATTCGCCGGCAAGGAATACGGCACCGGCTCCTCGCGCGACTGGGCGGCCAAGGGCTCGGTGCTGCTCGGCATCCGCGCCGTCGTCACCCAATCGTTCGAGCGCATCCACCGCTCCAATTTGATCGGCATGGGCGTGATGCCGCTGGTGTTCGAGGAAGGCACCTCCTGGCAGTCGCTCGGCATGAAGGGCGACGAGCAGGTCACCATCCGCGGCCTGCACGGCGAACTCAAGCCGCGCCAGCGGCTGATCGCCGAAATCGTCGCCGGCAACGGTACGCTCAAGCGCGTGCCGTTGATCTGCCGCATCGACACCTTGGATGAGCTCGACTACTTCAAGAACGGCGGCATTCTGCAGTACGTGCTGCGGCACTTGGCGGCTGACCGGTCGCAAAGCCGGTCACCGTGAAGTGAGTGGCCAGTGAGCCAATAGGCGCTCTATAAATCTGCCTGCTGGCGTGGGGGCCCGTAGGTCAAGGCATGAACTATCGCCACATCGCCATCGCCGCCGCTCTCTTGTGCGGCGCTACTCCGGTCCTCGCCGGACCGCGCGCGGTCATCGAGCTCTTCACCAGCCAAGGCTGTTCGTCCTGTCCGCCGGCCGACAAATTGCTCGGCGAATTGGCGCGCGACCCGTCGCTGCTGACGATGAGCCTGCCGGTCGACTATTGGGATTATCTCGGCTGGAAAGACACGCTGGCGCTGCACGGCCATTCCAACCGCCAGCACGCCTACGCCGCGGCGCGCGGCGATCGCCAAGTCTATACGCCGCAGGTGGTGATCAACGGCGTCGTGCACGCGCTCGGCAGCGACAAGGCGGCGATCGAGCGCGCCATCGCGCAAAGCCGGCAAAGCGGCGAGGCGCTGGCGCTGCCGGTCACCTTGACGGTCGACAACGGCACCGTGACGGTCACCGTGCCGGCCGCCCAGGACGCGCGTCGCGGCGAGGTCTGGCTCTGCCCGGTCACCAGCAAAGTGCCGGTCGAAATTCGCCGCGGCGAGAACAGCGGCCACACCTTGACGTATTACGACGTCGTGCGCCGCTGGATTAAGCTCGGCGACTGGAACGGGACGGCGCAGACCTTCACTTACAAAGTGTCCGAGCTTGCCGACCCCGGGGTTTCGCAACACGACATCGATCGTCTCGACGTCATCGTGCAGGGCGGGCTTGCCGCCAAACCCGGCGTGATGTTCGGCGCCGCCAGCGCCGCGCTGCCCTGACCCTTAAAAAAATTCGGGCACAAAAAAATCGGGCCGGCGAGGCCGGCCCGAAGGCTTAGGGGATTGAACCGTACGCGGAACTCAACTGGCCCGGCCGGCCAAGCCCCGGGGGGCTGGGGGGCTGAGGAATCCGGTGCTCGTACCGACCGGGCCTTGAGGCAACGATGCCGATTTGCTCCCCCAGCGTGACCGGCGATTGACCGAAATTGGGCGTTATTGTGTGCGGTTTTAACGTCTTCGTGATCGAAGGAACGGGTTTTTCAGGCGTTTTCCGGCCGGATCGCGCGCCAGCGCAGGCCTTGCGGCCAGCCGCCGACGGCGCGATCATCGTGGCTCGACCAACATCGAGGAGGCGCCGCATGACGTTCGGTCCCGGCGATATCGAACCCAGCCAGTCCCAGGGGGGCGCAGCCCCGGCGCGCGCGACCCCCTTCAGCCAAGTCACTTTCAGCCGCCGCGAACTCAGACGAATTCTCGACCTTTATGGCCGCAAGGTCGCCGCCGGCGAATGGCGCGATTACGCCATCGATTTCTTCAGGGACCGCGCGGTGTTTTCCGTGTTCCGCCGCGCCAGCGAAGTCCCGCTCTACCGCATCGAAAAACATCCGAAGCTGGAGCGCCGCCAGGGCGCCTACAGCGTCATCTCGGCGACCGGCCTGATCGTGCGGCGTGGCCACGAGCTCGAGCGCGTGCTGCGCGCGATCGACCGCTCGCAGCTGGCGGTGGTGAACTAGCGCATGATCCCGAAAAGTGGGCACCGGTTTTCGGAAAAGATCATGCGCAAGAAAAATGTTAGAAGAGCAAGTGATCCAATCTAAACGGATCGCACTCTAGGCGGGCGGCGGCGCGCTGCCGCCGGGCCCGAGCGCGCGCTGCATCAGCACGGTGTCGAGCCAGCGGCCGAACTTGAAGCCGACATTGGCAAACGTGCCGATCGGCGCGAAGCCGAGCGCGGCGTGCAGCGCGATCGACGCGGCCTGGTCGGAATCCCCGATCACCGCGATCATCTGCCGGAAGCCGCGCGCCGCGCTCGCCTCGATCAAGGCGGCGAGCAGCGCGCGGCCGATGCCGCGGCCCTGCCGCTCGGGCGCGACATAGACCGAATCCTCGACGCGTGAAGCGATAGGCCGGCCGCGTCCGGTAGAGCGCGGCATAGGCGTAGCCGGCGACCGCGCCGTCGGCCTCGGCCGCGAGATAGGGAAAGCGGCCGTCGAGCAGATGCTGCATCCGCTTCGTCATCTCGGCTTCGTCCGGCGCCGTCAGCTCGAACGAGGCGGTGCCGTGCGCGACCGCATGCGCGTAGATGCGGGTGATGGCGGGAATGTCGGCGACGGTGGCGGGGCGGATGGCGGCGCTCATGATGCCCGCGACGTTAGCAAAAACAAAACGCCCCGGCAGCAGGCCGGGGCGTCTGTCATTTCTGGCTGAGCGGCGCTTTAGCGCCGGTCGCCCAAGAAGCGCAGCAGGAACAGGAACAGGTTGATGAAGTCGAGATAGAGCGTCAGCGCGCCCATCACCGCCTTGCGGCCGGCGACGGTGCCGTCGTCGTTGACGCTGTACATTTCCTTGATGCGCTGGGTGTCCCAGGCGGTCAGCCCGGCGAAGATCAACACGCCGATCGCCGAGATGGCGAAGTCGAGTCCCGTGCTCTTCAGGAACATGTTGACGATCATCGCCAGGATCAGCCCGAACAGGCCCATCACCAGGAACGAGCCCGATCGGCGAGAGATCGCGCTGCGTGGTGTAGCCGTACAGGCTGAGCGCGCCGAACGAGGCCGCCGAGATGAAGAAAGTGCGGGCAATCGAGCCGTGCGTGTAGGTGAGGAAGATCGACGACAGCATCACGCCGAGCAGGCCGGCATAGAGCATGAACAGCGCCAGCGCGGTGCCCGTCTGCAGCCGGTTGATGCGGAAGCTCAGGAAGAAGACAATGCCGAGCGTACCGAGGAACAGCACGATCATTACCGGCCCGCCGTAAATCGTCTGACCGAACGAGGTCAGGACCAATTGCCCGGAGGCGCTGGTCTGCACGGCGGCATTGAAGATGAGCCAGGCCACCACGCCGGTCAGCGCGACGCCGGCGGCCATGTAGTTGTAGACGCGCAGCATGTAGGCGCGCAGGCCCACATCGATCGCGGCCCGTTCGGCAACGCCGGCGCGGGCGGCATAGTTACGGTCGAAGTCCGACATCGAAGTTCCCTCTCTTGTCCCGGCTAGCGGGGCCGGACCCGTCGGCGCGCCGGCAATCGGGCCGTCGCGCTTGGTCTTGCTCAAATCTAGTGTGGGCGAAGCGTCGGCGCCAGATATGGCCCCAAGATGACTTGGGACGGCGCAGAAACCGGCCCGGTCCGGGCAGTATAGCGCAAACCCCGGATCGCCATAGCGGGCGGCCGACGCGGCAGAATGTCGCGAAAAACTAGAGGTTTCTCAATACGGAAGCGGGTTTTTGCCCGAGCGCGGCAAGCGTGCCGGCAAGCCCCAGCCCGACCGTGACGGCGAGCGCCGCCAGCGCGGCGGCCAGCGCCGGCCACGGCAGCCAGACAAAGCGCAAATGCATGAGTTCGGCCACGATCAGCCAGGCGGCAAGCGAGCCGCTCGTCACGCCGAACAAAGCCGTGGCGCCGCCGAGCAGCAGGTATTCGATCGAATAGGCGCCGATCAGCCGCGCCCGCGTCGCGCCCAGCGTCTTGAGGATGACCGCGTCGTAGACGCGGGTGCGGTGGCCGGCGGCGAGCGCGCCGCCCAATACCAAGGCGGCGGCGAGCAAAGTGATGGCGCTGGCGCCGCGGATGCCGAGCACCAGATTGGAGACGATGGCGCCGAACGCCTCCAGCGCTTCCTTGACCCGCACCGTCGTCACCATCGGATAGTCGGTTGCGACCGCGCGGATGATGGCGCCCTCCTGCGCCGGCGTGCCGCCGTCCGCAAAGGTCAGCGTGGCGAGCCGCGTGTGCGGCGCGCCGGTGAAGGTGTTGGGCGAGAACACCATGACGAAATTGATGCCGAGGCTCTGCCAGTCGACGCGGCGCAGGCTCGCTATGCGCGCGGTGATGTTGCGGCCGAGCACGTTGACCGTGACGGCATCGCCGAGCTTGAGGCCGAGGCCGTCGGCGATGCGCTGCTCGAAGGAAACCAGCGGCGGACCGGCATAGTCGGGCGGCCACCATTGCCCGGCGGTCAGCCGCGAGCCTTCCGGCAAATCGCGCGCATAGGTCAGCCCGCGGTCGCTTTGCAGCACCCAGGCGGCGTCGTCGGACGGCTTGAGATCCTCGGCGCGCACGTCGTTGGCGGCGACGATGCGCCCGCGCAGCATCGGCACTTGCTCGAGCCGCGCGGCCGGCGCCTGCGCGCGCAGATAGGCGTCGAAGCGCTCGGCCTCGCCGGAGGGGATGTCGAGGAAATAGAACGACGGCGCCTTGGCCGGCAGTTCGGCGGTGAATTGCCGCCGCAGGTTGGCGTCGATCTCGATCACGGTGACCAGAAGCGTGATGCCGAGGCCGAGCGACAGCACGATGCTGACGGTGAGCGCGCCCGGCCGGTAAATATTGGCCACCGCCATGCGCAGGCTGGTCGAGCGCGCGCGCGGCGCGCGCGCCGCGATCGCCATCAGCAGGCTGGCGACCAGCCGCAACACCAGGAATACGACGGCGGCGGTCGCGACATAGATGACGGCGACGCGCCGGTCATAGGCCAAGAGTACCGCAAGCGCCGCCAGGACGATGACGGCGGCGGCCGTCAGCGCGATGTAGATCGCGCGCGGCCGGCTCGGCTGCGGCGCGACCATGTCGCGGAACAGCGCGCCCACCGGCACGTCATGCGCGCGGCCGAGCGGCCAGAGCGTGAAGGCGAGCGCGGTCAGCAGCCCGTAGAGCAGCGCCAAGGCCAGTTCGTCGACATGCACTGCCGGCACGATCGGAAACGGGATGATCGCGCCCAGCGTCCACGCCACGACGAATGGCAACAGCGCACCGAGCGCGACGCCGATGCCGCCGCCGATCAGCGCCATCAGCATCACCTGCGTGAGATAGACGGCGAAGACACGGCGGCCGCCGGCGCCGAGCGCCTTCATGGTGGCGATGGTTTCGCGCCGCCGCTCGAGATGGCTCTTCACCGCGTTGCCGACGCCGACCCCGCCGACCAGGAGCGCGGTCAGTCCGACGATGGTGAGGAATTGCGTGAAGCGCTCGACGTTCTGCTCGAGCCGCGGCGACACCTTGTTGCGCGTGCGCACGTCCCAGCCGGCCTCGGGCAATTGCACGCGCGCGGCCTCCTGCACGGCTTGCAGCGCCGCGTCGCCGGCATTGGCAAGCCGCAGCCGGTAATGCCAATGCACCAGGCTGCCGGGTTGCAGCAGGCCGGTCGCGCGCAAGGCCGCCTCGCTCACCAGCAAACGCGGGCCGAAGCCGAGGCCGCCGGCGAGCTTGTCGGGCTCGTTGGCGAGCGCCGCGCGCACTTCAAATGTGGCATTGCCGACGGTGAGCCGGGCGCCCGGCTTAATGTTGAGCCGCGCCAACAAAGTCGGATCGGCCGCGGCGCCGAAGACGCCATCGCGCTCGGCCAGCGCATCGGCGAGCGCGCCGGGCGGATCGAGCGCGACGGCGCCGAACAGCGGATAGGCGGCGTCGACCGCTTTCAGTTCGACCAATGTCGCCTGGCTGTCGGCGCTGCGCGCCATGGCGCGCAAGGTCGCGGCGCTCGACACCGTGCCGCGGTTCTTGAGGAAGGCGAGCTCCGGCGCCGAGGCCTCGCGCTGGATCAGCGTGAACGCGAGATCGCCGCCGAGGATGGTTTGGCCTTGCCGCGACAGCCCGTCGCCGAGGCTGGCGGCGAGCGAGGCGACGCCGGCGATCGACAGCACGCCGAGCGCGATGCAGGCGATGAACACGTAAAAGCCGCGCAGGCCGCCGCGCATCTCGCGCAGCGCAAAGCGCAGCGGCAACCAAACCTCACGCGCGGGCAGGGCGCTGGCGGTGCTCACGGCGCGCCCACGCCGTCGATGCGGCCGGAGCGCAGACGCGCGACCCGCGCGCAGCGCGTCGCCAAGCGCCGCGTCATGCGTCACCAGCACCAGCGTGGTGCCGCGCCGCGACTGGCCGTCAAACAACAGATCGATGATCTGCCGGCCGGTGTCCTCGTCGAGATTGCCGGTCGGCTCGTCGGCCACCAAGATCGCCGGCGCCGGCGCCAGCGCGCGCGCGATCGCCACGCGTTGCTGCTCGCCGCCGGACAATTGCGCCGGATAGTGATGCAGCCGGTCGGCCAAGCCGACCGCGCTCAATTCGTCGCGCGCGCGCGCCTGCGCGTCGCCGGCGCCGGCGAGCTCGAGCGGCACCGCCACGTTCTCCAGCGCGGTCATGGTCGGGATCAGGTGGAAGGATTGGAAGACGATGCCGACCTGGCGGCCGCGAAAGCGCGCCAGCGCGTCCTCGTCGAGCGCGCACAGATCGTTGCCGGCCACGCGCACCGTTCCGCTGTCGGGACGCTCCAGCCCCGCCATCACCATCAGCAGCGTCGACTTGCCGGAGCCGGAGGGCCCGATCAGGCCGAACGCCTCGCCTTGGCCTATATCCAGAGCGATATCTTTGAGGATATGAACGCGGGCCGCGCCGTGCCCGAGCGAAAGATTGACGCCGGCCAGCGCGACGGCGGGCCCGGCGTGGAAGGTGTTGGTCATGCGGCCTCGGCGTTCACAGCCCCGCTCATATGGGAACTCTGCCGTCTTGGTCCAGCGCTTTGCGCTTGTGCTTATCGCGGTATGTTCGCGGCGCTTGCCGGCGCTCCGCGCGCAGGCCGCCGACCGTGCGCTCAAAATCGTGGCCTTCGGGGATTCGCTCACCGCCGGTCTCGGCTTGCCCGCCGGCGCCGCCTTCCCGGCCAGGCTCGAGGCCGCGCTCAAGGCCAAGGGCCATGCGGTCGCGATCGTCAATGCCGGCGTATCGGGCGACACCGCCTCGGGCGGGCTCGGTCGACTCGACTGGTCGGTGCCGGACGACACCGATGCCGTTATTCTGGAGCTTGGCGCCAATGACGCCTTGCGCGGCATCGACCCGAAAACTCACCAAGGCGGCGCTGGACGCCATTCTCGGCAAGCTCGATGCCCGGCATGTTCCGGTCTTGCTCGCCGGCATGGCCGCGCCGCGCAACATGGGCGCCGACTATGTGCGCGCGTTCGACGCCATTTATCCGGCGCTTGCCTCGAACTCATCGCGTCGTCTTTTATCCGTTCTTCCTGGAGGGCGTCGCCACCGATCCCAAGCTCAACCAGGGCGACGGACTGCATCCCACCGCGGCCGGCGTCGATGTGATCGTGGCGCGTATCTTGCCGAGCGTCGAAGCGCTGATCGCCCGCGCCCGTGCGGAGCGTCATTAGGTCGAACGGCAATGCCGCGTCTTTTCACCGGCGTCGAAATCCCGCCCGCTATCGGCCAGGCATTGTCGGCGTTGCGCGGCGGCCTGCCGGGCGCGCGCTGGATCGATCCCGAGAACTATCACCTGACGCTGCGCTTCATCGGCGACGTCGACGACGTGACCGCGCATGAGGTCGCCTCGATGCTCGACCGCGTCAAGCGCGGCGGTTTCGATCTGCATCTCGACGGCCTGTCGTCATTCGGCGGCCGCAAGCCGCGCGCGGTGGTGGCGAAAGTCGCGCCGGCGCAGGCGCTGCTCGACGCGCAGGCCGAGCACGAGCGGCTGATGCAGCGCATCGGGCTCGAGCCGGACGGGCGCAAATACACGCCGCACGTGACGCTGGCGCGGCTGCGCGATTGCTCCAGCAGCCAGGTGGCGGACTATCTCGCGGCGCGCGGGCTGTTCCGCACCTCGGCGTTCCGGGTCTCGCGCTTCGTGCTGTTCTCCGCGCGCGCCTCGGTCGGCGGCGGACCCTACGTCGTCGAAGCGGCCTATCCGCTTTTCCTGACGGCCTGCATGACGCCAAGCTTCAGCACGCGCTACGCAGCGCCATCGCCGCCCGAAAGATCGAGGCCGATCCCGGCCAGGCGGCTGGGTGCGCGGCATTTCGCCGGCCTCGAACATGCGCCTCGCCGAGCATCGGCTGGCGCGCAAGTCGTCCGCGCTCGGCTGGCTGTTCGGCAAGCACGAAAAGACGGCCGGGCCGCTCAAGGGCCTCTACGTCCACGGCGAGGTCGGCCGCGGCAAGACCATGCTGATGGATCTGTTCTTCGCCGCCAGCGAGGTACAGCGCAAGCGCCGCGCGCATTTCCACGAATTCATGGCCGACGTTCATGAACGCGTGCGCGTCTTCCGCCACAAACTCAAACACGGCGAGATCGCCGGCGACGACGCCGATCCGGCTTACCGCCGAGCAGATCGCCGGCGAGACCTGGCTGCTCTGCTTCGACGAATTCCACGTCACCGACATCGCCGACGCCATGATCCTCGGCCGGCTGTTCACGCGGCTGTTCGAACTGGGCGTGGTGCTGGTCGCGACCTCCAATGTGGCGCCGGCCGAGCTTTACGCCGACGGGCTCAACCGCGCGCTGTTCCTGCCGTTCATCGCGCTGTTGCAGCAGCACGTCGACGTCGTGCAGCTCGAAGCGCGCACCGACTTCCGGCTGGAGAAGCTCGCCGGCCGCCGCGCTCTGGTACGTGCCGGCCGACGAGGATGCCGAGGTCGCGCTCGACATGGCCTGGCAGCGGCTCACCGGCCTGATCGACGGCGAGCCTTGCGACATCGCTTTGCACGGCCGCGTGCTGCGCGTGCCGCAGGCGGCCATGGGCGTGGCGCGCTTTTCCTTTGCGCGAGCTGTGCGAGCAGCCGCTCGGCGCCAGCGATTACCTGCGGATCGCGCACGAATTCCACACGCTGATCGTCGACAACATTCCGGTCATGGACTACGACCAGCGCAACGACGCCAAGCGCTTCATCATTCTGATCGACACGCTCTACGACAACGCCGTCAAGCTGATCGCGTCGGCCGCAGCCGAGCCCGCCGCAGCTCTACCGGGCGACCGACGGCTTCGAGGCGCATGAGTTCAAGCGCACCGCCTCGCGCCTGATCGAGATGCGCTCGGACGGCTATCTCGCGCTGCCGCATGGCAGGCGGGGCAGCGGCGGACAGCGGCGACAGCGGCGGCATTGTCGAGACCTGACACTGGCCAAAAAGGCTGGACTCAGGCCCGGCCAGTGCTGGTATAATGTATACACGATGGCCGCGGTGCCTTGCCGCCGTCGCACGATTGAGCGTCTAACCACCGCACAGGCCGCGGCTCCGCGGCGCTTCAAATCGAGAGTTTTCCCACCATGGCGCGTAAGAAGATTGCGTTGATCGGCGCCGGCCAGATCGGCGGCACGCTCGCCCACCTCATCGGCCTCAAGGAGCTCGGCGACGTCGTCATGTTCGACATCGTCGAAGGCGTGCCGCAGGGCAAGTCGCTCGACATCGCCCAGTCCTCGCCGGTCAACGGCTTCGACGCCAAATTCACCGGCACCAACACCTACGAGGCCATCGACGGCGCCGACGTCTGCATCGTCACCGCCGGCGTGCCGCGCAAGCCCGGCATGAGCCGCGACGATCTGCTCGGCATCAATCTCAAGGTGATGGAGCAGGTCGGCGCCGGCATCAAGAAATACGCGCCCAACGCCTTCGTCATCTGCATCACCAATCCGCTCGACGCCATGGTGTGGGCGCTGCAGAAATATTGCGGCCTGCCGCAGCAGAAGGTGGTCGGCATGGCCGGCGTGCTCGACTAGCGCGCGCTTCCGCTATTTCCTCGCCGACGAGTTCAATGTCTCGGTCGAAGACGTCACCGCCTTCGTGCTCGGCGGCCACGGCGACACCATGGTGCCGCTGACGCGCTATTCGACGGTCGCCGGCATTCCGGTGCCCGATCTGGTCAAGATGGGCTGGACCACGCAGGCGCGCGTCGACGAGATCGTCAAGCGCACCGCGCAACGGCGGCGCCGAGATCGTCAACCTGCTCAAGACCGGCTCGGCCTTCTACGCGCCGGCGGCCTCCGCCATCGCCATGGCCGAGAGCTATCTGCTCGACAAGAAGCGCGTGCTGCCCTGCGCCGCCTGGCTCAACGGCGAATACGGCATCAAGGATCTCTATGTCGGCGTGCCGGTGGTGATCGGCGCCAAGGGCGTCGAGCGCATCGTCGAGATCGAGCTCAACGGCGCCGAGCGCGACGCGTTCGAGAAATCGGCCGGCGTCGGTGCAGGGCCTGATCGAGGCCTGCAAGAAGATCGCGCCCAATCTCGGCAACTAGAACGAATCCGGCCTGCGACCGGGAGCATCGCATGAACATCCACGAATACCAGGCCAAGGCCGTGCTGCGCGAATTCGGCGTGCCGGTGCCGCGCGGCGTGCCGGCCTTCTCGGTCGACGAGGCGATCAAGGGCGCCGAGGAACTCGGCGGCCCGGTCTGGGTGGTGAAGGCGCAGATCCATGCCGGCGGCCGCGGCAAGGCCGGCGGCGTCAAGGTGGTGAAATCGATCGACGACGTGAAGAAGGAAGCCGACGCGCATGCTCGGCTCGACGCTGGTCACGCATCAGACCGGCCCGCACGGCAAGAAGGTCAACCGCCTCTACATCGAGGAAGGCTCGGCCATCGACCGCGAGTTCTATCTGTCGGCGCTGGTCGACCGCGAAACCTCGCGCGTCGCCTTCGTGGTCTCGACCGAAGGCGGCATGGACATCGAGGAGGTGGCGCACGACACGCCGGAGAAGATCCTCACCTTCTCGGTCGATCCGGCGACCGGCATCATGCCGCATCACGGCCGCCGCGTGGCGCAGGCGCTCGAAGCTTACCGGCGATCTCGCCAAGCAGGTCGAGACGCTGCTGCCGAAGCTCTATGCCGCCTTCATCGCAGAAGGACATGAGCCTGCTCGAGATCAATCCGCTGGTCGTCACCAAGGACAAGCAAGCTCATCTGCCTCGACGCCAAGGTCGGCTTCGACGACAACGCGCTCTACCGCCATCCCGACGTCGTGGCGCTGCGCGACCTCACCGAAGAGGACGACAAGGAAATCGAGGCCTCGAAATACGACCTCAACTACATCGCGCTCGACGGCTCGATCGGCTGCATGGTCAACGGCGCCGGCCTCGCCATGGCGACGCATGGACATCATCAAGCTCTACGGCATGACGCCGGCCAACTTCCTCGACGTCGGCGGCGGCGCCACCAAGGAGAAGGTGGCGGCGGCGTTCAAGATCATCACCTCCGATCCCGAACGTGAAGGGCATCCTGGTCAACATCTTCGGCGGCATCATGAAGTGCGACGTGATCGCCGAAGGCGTGGTCGCCGCGGTGAAGGAAGTCGGCCTGAAGGTGCCGCTGGTGGTGCGCCTGGAAGGCACCAATGTCGATCTCGGCAAGAAGATCATCGCCGAGTCCGGGCTCAACGTCACCTCCGCCGACGACCTCGACGACGCCGCGCAGAAGATCGTCAAGGCGGTGAAGGGCGCCGCATAATGTCCATCCTCATCGACAAGAACACCAAGGTCATCTGCCAGGGCTTCACCGGCAAGAACGGCACCTTCCATTCCGAGCAGGCGATCGCCTACGGCACCAAGATGGTCGGCGGCACCTCGCCGGGCAAAGGCGGCGCGACGCATCTCGGCCTGCCGGTGTTCGACACCGTCGCCGAGGCGCGCGAAAAGACCGGCTGCGACGCCAGCGTGATCTACGTGCCGCCGGCCGGCGCGGCCGACGCGATCTGCGAGGCGATCCAGGCCGAGATCCCGCTCATCGTCTGCATCACCGAAGGCATCCCGGTGATGGACATGGTGCAAGGTGAAGCGCGCGCTGTCGGGCTCGAAGTCGCGCCTGATCGGGCCGAACTGCCCGGGCGTGATGACCGCGGGCGAATGCAAGATCGGCATCATGCCGGGCAACATCTTCAAGCCCGGCTCGGTCGGCATCGTCTCGCGCTCCGGCACGCTCACCTACGAAGCGGTGTTCCAGACCAGCCGCGAGGGCCTCGGCCAGACCACCGCGGTCGGCATCGGCGGCGACCCGGTCAAGGGCACCGAATTCATCGACATGCTGGAGATGTTCCTGGCCGATCCCGAAAACCGCAGTCGATCGTCATGATCGGCGAGATCGGCGGCTCGGCCGAGGAAGACGCCGCGCAGTTCCTCAAGGACGAAGCCAAGCGCGGCCGCAAGAAGCCGATGGTCGGCTTCATCGCCGGGCGCACCGCGCCGCCCGGGCGCCGCATGGGCCACGCCGGCGCCATCATCTCCGGCGGCAAGGGCGACGCCGAGTCCAAGATCGCGGCCATGGAATCGGCCGGCATCAAGGTGTCGCCGTCGCCCGCCCGAATCGGCAAAACACTGGTAGAAGTGTTGAAATCCTGATTCAGTTCTTAGGTCTTTCGTAGACTTACAGTCGTCCTAAATAGCGTTAAAACAACAAAACCCGTCGGAAGCGGACCGCCTCCGGCTAGCGCGCATTTCAGGCGCAAGGACCCGCCACTCATGTCCCGCCAGGACGCCAACCTCGCCTTCGCCCGCACTTCCTTCCTTTACGGCGCCAACGCCGCCTACATCGAAGACCTCTACGCCCGTTATCGAGAAAGACCCGGCCGCGGTCGACGCCGCCTGGCGCGAATTCTTCCAGGCGCTGAAGGACGATCCCGCCGCCGTCGCCAAGAGTGCGCAAGGGCGCGTCCTGGCAAAAGCCGAACTGGCCGGTGCGGCCGGGCGGCGATCTGGTCGCCGCGCTCGACGGCCAATGGGCCGAGACCGAGCGGCGCCTCACCGACAAGATCAAGAAGCAGGCACAGACGACCGGCGTCGATCTCGCCGCGAGCGACGTGCAGCAGGCGGCGCGCGATTCGATCCATGCGCTGATGCTGATCCGCGCCTACCGCATGCGCGGGCATTTCCACGCCAAGCTCGACCCGCTCGGGCTCGAGCCGGAGAAGAACGAGCAAGAGCTCGATCCGAAGTCGTACGGCTTTACCGACGCCGACATGGACCGGCGCATCTTCCTCGACAAGGTGCTCGGGCTCGAGTTCGCGTCCATGCGCGAGATCGTCGCCATCCTGCGCCGCACCTATTGCCAGACCATCGGCATCGAGTTCATGCACATTTCCAACGCCGCGCAGAAGGCGTGGATCCAGGAGCGCATCGAAGGCCGCGACAAGGAGATCAGCTTCACGCGCGAGGGCAAGCGCGCCATTCTCAACAAGCTGGTCGAGGCGGAAGGCTTCGAGAAATTCCTCGACGTCAAATATACCGGCACCAAGCGCTTCGGCCTCGACGGCGCCGAGGCGCTGATCCCGGCGCTCGAGCAGATCATCAAGCGCGGCGGCAATCTCGGCGTCAAGGAAATCTGCATCGGCATGCCGCACCGCGGCCGCCTGAACGTTCTCACCCAGGTGATGGGCAAGCCGCACCGCGCGCTGTTCCACGAATTCAAGGGCGGCTCGGCGACGCCCGACGAAGTCGAAGGCTCCGGCGACGTGAAGTACCATCTCGGCGCGTCGTCCGATCGCGAGTTCGACGGCAATAAGGTGCATCTGGCGCTGACGCCGAACCCATCGCACCTCGAGATCGTCGACCCGGTGACGCTCGGCAAGGTGCGCGCCAAGCAGGACCAGCACGACGCCAAGCCGGACGAGCGCACCATGGTGATGCCGCTGTTGATCCACGGCGACGCGGCTTTCGCCGGGCAGGGCGTGGTGGCGGAATGCTTCGGCCTTTCCGACCTGAAGGGCTACCGCACCGGCGGCTCGCTGCACTTCATCGTCAACAACCAGATCGGCTTCACGACTTATCCGCGTTATTCGCGCTCGTCGCCTTATCCGTCCGACGTCGCCAAGATGATCGAGGCGCTGATCTTCCACGTCAACGGCGACGATCCGGAGGCGGTGGTGTTCGCCGCCAAGGTGGCGACCGAATACCGGCAGAAATTCCAGCGGCCGGTCGTGATCGACATGTTCTGCTACCGGCGCTTCGGCCATAACGAAGGCGACGAGCCGTCGTTCACCCAGCCGCTGATGTACAAGAAGATCCGCGCGCATCCGACCACGCTCGAAATCTACGGCAAGAAACTTACGGCTGAAGGCGTCGTCACCGAGGGCGAAGTCGACAAGATGAAGGCCGATTGGCGCGCGCGGCTGGAAGTCGAATTCGAGGCGGGCGGCGGTTACAAGCCCAACAAGGCCGATTGGCTCGACGGCCGCTGGTCGGGCTTGAAACCCGCGCGCGAGGTCGACGATCCGCGCCGCGGCAATACCGGCGTCGACGTCGCCGAGCTGCGCGACCATCGGCAAGAAAATCACGCAGGTGCCGCAGGGCTTCAACGTCCACAAGACCATCCAGCGTTTTCTCGATCATCGCTTGAAGTCGATCGAGGACGGCGCGGGCATCGATTGGTCCACGGCCGAAGCGCTGGCCTTCGGCTCGTTGCTCGAGGAAGGTCATCGTGTGCGCCTGTCCGGCCAGGACACCGAGCGCGGCACGTTCTCGCAGCGCCATTCCGTGCTGTTCGACCAGGAGACCGAGGAACGCCACACGCCGCTCAACCATCTGGGACCGCGAGCAGGCGCGCTTCGAAGTGCTCAATTCGAGCCTGTCGGAAGAGGCCGTGCTCGGCTTCGAATACGGCTATTCGACCGCCGAGCCGGCCGCGCTCACGCTGTGGGAAGCGCAGTTCGGCGACTTCGCCAACGGCGCGCAGGTCGTGTTCGACCAGTTCATCTCGTCGGGCGAGCGCAAATGGCTGCGCATGTCGGGCCTGGTCTGCCTGCTGCCGCACGGCTACGAAGGGCAGGGGCCCGAGCATTCCTCGGCCCGGCTCGAGCGCTTCCTGCAGATGTGCGCGGAAGACAACATGCAGGTGGCGAACTGCACGACGCCGGCAAACTACTTCCACATCCTGCGCCGGCAGATCAAACGCGAAATCCGCAAGCCGCTCATCCTGATGACGCCGAAGAGCCTGCTGCGCCACAAGCGCGCGGTGTCGAGGCTCGACGAACTGGCGGCCGGCACCTCGTTCCACCGCTTGTTGTGGGACGACGCGCAATTGCTGCCGGACGAGAAGATCAAGCTTGTATCCGACGACAAGATCCGCCGCGTCATCTTGTGCACCGGCAAGGTCTATTACGACCTCTACGAGGAGCGCGAGAAGCGCGGCATCGACGACGTCTATCTGCTGCGCGTCGAGCAGCTTTATCCGTTCCCGTCCAAGGCGCTGGTCGCCGAGCTCTCGCGCTTCAAGCAGGCCGAGATGGTGTGGTGCCAGGAAGAGCCGCGCAACATGGGCGCCTGGTTCTTCGTCGACGTGTTTCTGCACTGGGTGCTCAACCAGATCGGCGCCAAGCACCGCCACGCGCGTTATGCCGGGCGGCCCGCCTCGGCCTCGACCGCGGTCGGGCAGATGTCGAAGCATCTGGCGCAGCTCAAGCAGTTCCTCGAAGAGGCCTTGGGGCAGCCGTCATGACCGACATCCGCGTTCCCACCCTCGGCGAATCGGTCACCGAAGCGACCGTCGGCAAATGGTTCAAGCAGCCGGGCGACGCGGTGGCCGTCGACGAGCCGCTGGTGGAACTGGAAACCGACAAGGTGACGCTGGAAGTGCCGGCGCCGGCGGCCGGCGTCTTGTCCGACGTGGCGGCCAAGGAAGGCGCCACCGTCGCGCCCGGCGCGCTGCTCGGGCAGATCAAGGATGGCGCCGCTGCGGCGGCCAAACCGCGCGGCCGCGCCCGCTGCCAAGCCGGCGGAAGCGCCGAAGCCAGCGCCCGCGCCCGCAGCGCCGCAGCGCGAAATGCCGGCGCCGCCGTCGGTGCGCAAGATGGCGGCGGAAAGCGGCATGGATCCGTCGAAGGTCGCCGGCTCCGGCCTGCACGGCCAGGTCACCAAAGGCGACATGATGGCGGCGATCGAGCGCGCCGCCGCGCAGCCGACGCCGGTCGCCTCCACCGCCGCGCAGGTGCAGATGCGCGCGCCGTCGCCGGCCGACGATGCCGCGCGCGAAGAGCGCGTGCACATGACGCGGCTGCGCCAGACCATCGCGCGCCGGCTGAAGGACGCGCAGAACACCGCCGCCATGCTCACGACCTTCAACGAGGTCGACATGAGCGCGGTCATGCACCTGCGCAACGAATACAAGGAGCTGTTCGAGAAGAAGCACGGCGTGAAGCTCGGCTTCATGGGCTTCTTCGTGCGCGCCTGCATCCAGGCGCTTGAAGGAAATCCCCGCCGTCAACGCCGAGATCGACGGCACCGACATCGTCTACAAGAATTACTACCACATCGGCGTCGCCGTCGGCACCGAGAAGGGCCTGGTGGTGCCGGTGGTGCGCGACGCCGACCACCTGTCGCTCGCGCAGATCGAGAAGACGATTTCCGACATGGGCAAGCGCGCGCGCGACGGGCAGCTCAAGATCGAGGAGATGCAGGGCGGCACCTTCACCATCTCGAACGGCGGCGTCTACGGCTCGCTGATGTCGACGCCGATCCTGAACGCGCCGCAATCCGGCATCCTCGGCATGCACAAGATCCAGGAGCGGCCGGTGGTCATCGGCGGCAAGATCGAGATCCGGCCGATGATGTACCTCGCGCTCTCCTACGACCACCGCATCGTCGACGGCCGCGAGGCGGTCACCTTCCTGGTGCGGGTGAAGGAAAACCTGGAAGACCCGGCGCGCATGGTGCTGGATTTGTAAACGTATGGCCCTACGACCTCATCGTCATCGGCACCGGCCCCGGCGGCTATGTCTGCGCCATCCGCGCGGCGCAGCTCGGGCTTGAAAACCGCGGTGGTCGAGAAGCGCGCCACCCTCGGCGGCACCTGCCTCAACGTCGGCTGCATCCCGTCGAAGGCGCTGCTGCACGCCTCCGAATTGTTCGAGGAGGCCGGCCACACGTTCGGCAAGATGGGCATCGGCGTCGCCGCGCCCAAGCTCGATCTCGCCGGCATGATGGCGTTCAAGGACGAGGGCGTCGACGGCAACGTCAAGGGCGTCGATTTCCTGCTCAAGAAAAACAAGATCGACGCCTTTCACGGGCAGGCGCGCATCGCGGCGCCCGGCAAGGTCGAGGTCAAAGGCGCCGACGGCAAGACGCAGACGCTCGACGCCAAATCCATCGTCATCGCCACCGGCTCGGACGTCGCGCGCCTCAAAGGCATCGAGATCGACGAGAAGCGCATCGTGTCGTCGACCGGCGCGCTGGTGCTGCCGGAGGTGCCCGAAGCATCTGCTGGTCATCGGCGCCGGCGTGATCGGGCTCGAGCTCGGCTCGGTCTGGCGCCGGCTCGGTTCGCAGGTCACCGTGGTCGAATTCCTCGACGGCGTCTTGCCCGGCATGGACGGCGAAGTCCGCCGCCAGGCGCAGCGCCTGTTCGAAAAGCAGGGCATGACCTTCAAGCTGTCGTCGAAGGTGACGGCGGTCGATTCGTCCGGCACGCGGCTGAAGGCCAGCGTCGAGCCGGCCAAAGGCGGCGCGGCGGAAACCATCGAGGCCGATGTCGTGCTGGTCGCCATCGGCCGCGTGCCTTACACCGAGGGGCTCGGGCTGAAGGAGGCCGGCGTCAAGCTCGACGAGCGCGGCCGCGTCGCCGTCGATCATTATTACGCGACCAATGTGCCCGGCATCTGGGCGATCGGCGACGTCATCGCCGGGCCGATGCTCGCGCACAAGGCCGAGGACGAAGGCGTCGCGGTCGCCGAAATTCTGGTCGGGCAGGCCGGCCACGTGAACTACGACGCCATCCCGAACGTGGTCTACACCTATCCGGAGATCGCCACCGTCGGCAAAACCGAAGAAGAGCTGAAAGCCGCCGGCGTCGCCTACAATGTCGGCAAGTTTCCCTTCACCGCCAACGGCCGCGCCAAGGTCAACCTCACCACCGACGGCTTCGTGAAAATTCTCGCCGACGCCAAGACCGACCGCGTGCTCGGCGTGCATCTGATCTGCGCCGACGCCGGCAACATGATCGCCGAGGCCGTGCTCGCCATGGAGTTCGGCGCTTCGGCCGAAGACATCGCCCGCACCTGCCACGCCCATCCGACGCTGCCCGAGGCGGTGAAGGAAGCGGCCATGGCGGTCGCCAAGCGCGCGATTCATATGTAGCTATCTGTCATGGCCGGAGCTTGTCCCGGCCATCTCGCTCAGGGAGGCAGGGCATTCCTGATCGGGATCGCCGGGACTCGCGCTCGGCGATGACAAGGAGAGATATGCGGGGGAACGAAATGGCCAAAGGTCACAAAGACAAAGTCGCCGTCATCACCGGCGCGGCCGGCGGCATCGGGCAGGCCTTCGCCAAGCGGCTGGCCGAAGACGGCGTGCATGTCGCCATCGCCGATGTCGGCGACGGCGCCGCCACCGTGAAAATGGTGCAAGCCGCCGGCCGCGAGGCCATCGCGGTCAAATGCGACGTGTCGTCGGAAGACTCGGTCGCCGCCATGGCCAAGCAGGTCAACGCCAAATTCAGCCACGTCGACATCGTGGTCAATTGCGCCGGCATCTTTCCGCAGAAGGATTTCTCCGAGATGACCTTCGCCGACTGGCGCAAGGTGCTCTCGATCAATCTCGACGGCACCTTCCTGGTCACCGCCGCTTTCGTCCCCGGCATGCGCGCGCGCAAATGGGGCCGCGTCGTCAACATGGCGTCGTCGACGCTCGGCTCGGTGGTCACCGGCTTTGCGCATTACGTCGCCAGCAAAGGCGGCATCGTCGGCTTCACCCGCGCGCTGGCGACCGATCTCGCCGGCGACGGCATCACCGTCAACGCCATCGCGCCCGGTCTCACGCGCTCGCCCGGCACGGTGGTGCGCGCGCCGCGCCCGGCCTTCAAGACCATGGACGAGGAGTTCGAGGCCGTCGCGCAGATGCAGGCGATCAAGCGCGTGGAAGTGCCGGACGATCTGGTCGGCGCGGTGTCCTTCCTCACCAGCGACGACGCCGCCTTCATCACCGGGCAGACGCTCAACGTCGACGGCGGGCGGGTGCGGACGTAGCCTGCTTAATCCCTCCCGCGAATTGCGGGCAGGGCTAAGAAGATCTCGCCTTAATTGCGCGCGGCCGCCTAACTATTATCTACCCGACATGCGCCGCATGCTTCGCCCGCTCTGGGTCATTCTCGCGCTTCTGTTCCTGCTGGAAGCGTGGCTGTGGGACCATCTCGAGCCGCTGGTCGCGCGGGTGGTCAACCTCGTTCCCTGGGGCCGGTTCAAGGACTGGCTGCGGCGCGCGATCGCCGATCTGCCGCCCTGGGCGGCGCTGTTCGTCTTCGTCATTCCCTTCATCGTTCTGCTGCCGCTCAAATTCCTGGAAGTCTATTTCATCGCCAAGCGGCAATGGCTCGCCGCCGGCCTGGTGCTGGTCCTCGCCAAGCTGCTCGGCCTCGGCGTCACCGCCTTCGTGTTCGACGCGACGCGCGAGAAGCTGCTGCAGATGGCCTGGTTTCAGCGGCTGTACGACTGGTTCATGTGGGCGCGCGACTGGGCGCATGCGCAGACCGAGCCGGTGCGCGCGCGCCTGCGTCAGTTGATCTGGCTGATGAAGCCGCACCGCGCCGGACGGTTCTTGCGCCGGCTGCTGTGGCTGCGCCGCCGCGCCTACCGCAACAAGCCGGCGTAACGCGTCGCCCGCGTTAGTGGGCGGCGTGGCCGGCGTGCAGCAGGAAATCGAGCGCGTGCGGCGCCCACAATCCGACGGCGGTGAACGCCAAGCCCAACACGCCGCACAGGCCGGACAGCCAGGCCAGCGCCACCATGCCGGTGATGACTTCCGCCGAGGCCAGCACGATGCCGATCTGGAACGCGGCGGAGGCGAATTCGTAATTGTGGTAGCGCGACATCGCCAGTTCGCGGCTGTGCTCGAGGGCGCGTGCCTTGCGCCGTCAATTGCTTGCGGCCTTCGTTCGATTCCGGCTCGTCGTCATAGCGCGCGGCCGTTTTCTTCCACTCCTCGATCCGCTTCTCCAGCCGCCCTTTGGTGTCGGCGTCGGTCGCCTTTTCGGCCTCGATCTGGAGTTGCTCGGCCGCGGTGGTCAGCAGCGCCATGCGGATGGTCTTGGCCTGGAAGAACGACCAGGTGTCGTTGGCGGCGACGTTGTCGGTGATCGCCTTGGTCTGCGCGCTCTTGCCGAGCGTTTCGGAAAACGCGAGAAACAGCGCCAGCACCGAGATCAGCAGCGCGATCTTCTTGTTGCCGCCGTGCGAGGCATGCTCGGCATGCTCGGCGTGTTCCAGATTTTCGTGCGGCCCCGCCATCGTCCCCTCCGGTTGCTGGCTGCAGAATGATAGCAGAGTGGGCCGCCGCGCAAGAGGCGTTAATCTGCGAATGCGCGAAATGTCAGGCGCGCGGGTGCGCGCTCGATAAACGTCCAGTAAACGCTCGGCGTCGACCGCGGTGTAGATCTGCGTGGTCGAGAGCGAGGCGTGGCCGAGCAGTTCCTGGATCGCGCGCAGGTCGCCGCCGCGCGCCAGCAGATGCGTGGCGAAGGAATGGCGCAGCGCGTGCGGCGTCGCGCTGTCGGGCAGCCCGAGCGCGCCGCGCAGCCGCGCCATGGCAAGCTGCACGATGCGCGGCGACGAGCGGCCCGCCGCGCGCGCCGACGAACAGCGGCCCGTCGGCCGGCAGATCGAACGGGCAGAGCGCGACATAGTCGGCGATCAGCTTGGCCACCTGCGGCAGCAGCGGCACCATGCGCGCCTTGTTGCCTTTGCCGGTGACGGTGATGGCGTCGCGCGCGCCGGCCACATCGCTCGCGCGTCAGGCCGAGCGCTTCCGAAATGCGCAGGCCGGCGCCATAGAGCAGCGCCAGCACGGCGGCGTCGCGCGCCAGGATCCAGGGCTCGCGCTCCTCGCCGGCGCGCAAGTCGGTTTCGGTCATGCGTCTCGGCCGCGCTCGCCGCCAGCGGCTTCGGCAAGGTCCTGCGGCACTTTCGGCGCGCGCACGGCGGCGAGCGCCGCCACCTTGCCCTTGCCGTTGCGCTCGAGGAAGCGCGCGAAGGAGCGCGCGCCGGCCAGCCCGCGCATCAGCGAGCGGTTGCCGATGCCTTCCGCGCGCCGCGCCGCCATGAAGGCGCGGACATCGGCCGGCGTCAGCTTGGCCAATTGGCGCAGCGACGGCGGCGCCGCCCAGATGGTCGGCGAGAAAGCCGAGAAACTGCGCGACGTCGCGCGCGTAGGCCTCGACGGTCTTTGCCGACATGCGCCGCTCGGCGCCGAGATAGCCGAGCCAGCGCGCGATTTCGGCTTGCACATCGGGGGCGACGGTCGGCGAATCGTCGCGTCATGCGCCATGGCGACAAGTGGCAGCGCTTCCTTCACCCTTCCTTAAGCGGCCGGAATCGGCCAGACCTGCCTGCATGACCACGCGTGTCGTCGATGTTCTGGTGCCGGTGGCGCTCGACCAGACCTATTCCTACCGGGTGCCGGCGGGGCTCGATCTTGCGCCCGGCGACATGGTCGCCGTGCCGCTGGGCGCGCGCGGGCGAACCATGGGCGTGGTCTGGGCCGACAATCCGACGCCCAATCCGCGCCTGCACAACCGGCTGAAGGACGTCGACGACAAGCTCGACGTGCCGCCGCTCAAGGCCGAGCTGCGCCAGTTCGTCGACTGGGTCGCCGGCTACACGCTGGCCTCGCGCGGCATGGTGCTGCGCATGGCGCTGCGCATGGGCGAGCATCTCGGCCCCGGCGCGCGAGCGCGTCGGCGTGCGGCTCGCGGGCCCGCCGCCGCAGCGCATGACCGCGGCGCGCGCGCGCGTGCTGGCGCTGTTCGCCGACGGCCTCGTGCGCGCGCAAGGGCGAAGCCGCGCAGCGAGGCCGGCGTCAGCGCCGGCGTCATCGACGGCCTGGTCGACGAGGGCACGCTGGAGACGCTGGTGCTGCCGCCCGAGCCGGTGGCGCGAGCCGCCCGATCCGGATTTCCGCAAGCCCGAGTTCTCGCTCGGCCAGCTCGCCGCCGCCGACGCGCTGCGCACGACGGTGACGCAAGGCGGCTACACCGTCGACGCTGCTCGACGGCGTCACCGGCTCCGGCAAGACCGAGGTCTATTTCGAGGCGGTGGCCGAGAACATCCGCCGCAAGCGGCAGACGCTGATCCTGATGCCGGAGATCGCGCTCACCGCGCAATTCCTCGACCGCTTCGCGGCGCGCTTCGGCGCGCGTCCGGCCGAATGGCATTCGCAGCTCAGCGCCGCGCAAGCGCGCGCGCACCTGGGCGGCGGTCGCCGCCGAACGAGGTGCCGGTGGTCGTCGGCGCGCGCTCGGCGCTGTTTCTGCCCTACGCCGATCTCGGCCTCATCGTCGTCGATGAGGAGCACGACCCCGCCTACAAGCAGGAGGACGGCGCGCATTACAACGCGCGCGACATGGCGGTGGTGCGCGGCTCGATCGCGAAAATCCCGGTGGTGCTCGCCTCCGCCACGCCCTCGGTCGAATCGGAAGTCAACGCCCGGCGCGGCCGCTACCGGCATGTGCATCTGCCCGAGCGCTTCGGCGGCGCGCATCTGCCGATGGTCGAAGCCATCGACTTGCGGCGCGAGGGCCCGCCGCGCGGCCGCTTCATCGCGCCGCGGCTGGCCGAAGCGGTGCAGACGACGCTCGAGCGCGGCGAGCAGGCGCTGCTGTTCCTCAACCGCCGCGGCTATGCGCCGCTCACGCTCTGCCGCGCCTGCGGCTTCCGGCTGCAATGCCCGAATTGCGACGCCTGGCTGGTCGATCACCGCTTCCGCAAGCGGCTGGTCTGCCATCATTGCGGCTTCTCGATGCCGCCGCCGGCGCGAATGTCCGAACTGCCACGCCACCGACAGCTTCGCCGCCGTCGGCCCCGGCGTCGAGCGGCTGGAGCAGGAGGCGGCCGAGCTGTTTCCGCAGGCGCGCATGCTGGTGCTGTCGAGCGACCTGGTGGAATCGATGGAGCGGCTGCGCGCGGAGCTCGACGACGTCGCGCAAGGCCGCTTCGAACTCGTCATCGGCACGCAGCTCGTCGCCAAGGGCCATCATTTCCCCAAGCTCAATCTGGTCGGCATCGTCGACGCCGATCTGGGGCTGGGCAACGGCGATCCGCGCGCCGCCGAGCGCACGTTCCAGCTTCTGCATCAGGTGGTCGGGCGCGCCGGGCGCGAGGAGGGCCGCGGCATCGGCTATCTGCAGACGCATCAGCCCGAGCATCCGGTGATGAAGGCGCTGATCTCGGGCGACCGCGAGGCCTTCTACAAGAACGAGATCGAGCAGCGCGAGCGCACGCACTATCCGCCGTTCGGCCGGCTCGCCAGCCTGGTGATTTCGGCCAATGAGCGGCACGCCGCCGAGAGCTACGGCCGCGCGCTGGTCGCGCACGCGCCCAAGAACGACGACGGTGCGCATCCTCGGGCCGGCCGAGGCGCCGATCGCGGTGGTGCGCGGGCGCCACCGCTTTCGCCTGCTGGTGAAATCGCCGCGCGCCTTCGATCTGTCGGCCTATCTGCGCGACTGGCTCGGCCGCGCGCCCAAGCCGCGCGGCAATGTGCGGCTCGAGGTCGACGTCGATCCGATGAGTTTTCTGTGAACCTATAGTAGCCTCGTCCTGAGGAGGTCGGCGAAGCCGGCCGTCTCGAAGGACGGGGCGGGCAGATGGGCGCTTGGCTCTATATTCTTCGGTGCGCGGACGGCGCTTATTACACAGGAACGACGCGTGCCGATCTTGAAACCCGCGTTGCCGAGCACCAGGCTGGAAAGTATGACGGTTTCACGTCCGAGACGCCGACCCGTGATGATGGTGTACAGCGAATATTTCGAACAAATCGTCGATGCCATCGCGGCGGAACGAAGGATCAAAGGGCTGGTCCCGCGCTAAGAAAGAAGCGCTGATTGCGGGTAATTTTGAGAGTCTACGTCGAGCTGTCGAAGCGGCAGCACCGCGTTCGGGCCCCATGGTTCGAGACGCGTCGCTCCGCGACGCTCCTCACCATGAGGTCGAATTCTGCAACGCCGCCGTCTATTCCGGCGGCGGCACTCACTCCGGCAATTCGGTGTGCTTCACGCTCGGCTGCAGCAGCACGCTCGCCGCCGAGGCGAAAATGCAGGCAAAGCCGATGGCGTCGGCAAGGCTCGGCCGCTCGCCGACCAGCACCGCCGAGCCGATCACGCCCACCACCGGCACCAGCAGCGAGCCGAGCGAGGCGGTCGTCGCCGGCAGGCGGCCGATCACCTCGAACCAGAGGAAATAGGCGAGCCCCATGCCGATCAGGCCGTTGTAGCCGATCCAGCCCAGCACATGCGCCGGCAGCGGCCAGAGCTGCGGCACGCCTTCGTAAGCGAACATGCCGGCCGCCAGCATCAGCCAGCCGAACAGCAATTGCCAGACCGCCGACGCCAGCACCGGCGCCTCGATCGGGGTCCATTTCAGATAGATCGTGCCGGCGGCCCAGCTCCAGGCGCAGCCGAGCGCGAACAAGGCGCCGAACGGAAAGCCGTCGCGCGCCAAGCGGCCAGATCAGGATGGCCAATCCGGTGGCGCACAGCGCCAGGGCGACGAGCTTCACGGCATTGAGCTTTTCCTTCAGCACAAAGCGCCCCAGCAGCGCCGACCAGATCGGCATCGAATAGGCGATGACGATGGCGCGCGAGGTGGTGCCGTAGATTTGCGCATAGGCCGAGCCGACGCCGAAGGCGGCGACGTTGAAGAAACCGGCGATCAGCACCTTCGGCACATCCGCGCGCCGGATGGCGAGCGGCACGCGCGCGATCATGGCGGCGGCAAACAGCGTCAAGGTGCCGAGCCCGATGCCGATCGCGCGCATCGTCCAGGGCGGCAAGGCTTCCAGGATGAAACGCGCCGCCACCCAATTGAGCCCCCAGGCAAAGCCCATCATCACGACCAGGAGGCGGGCTCCGGCCGCCGGGTCTTTGCCGTGCCGCGGGCTCATCACTCCGGCATCTCCGTGTGCTTGACGTTGGGCTGCAGCAGCACGCAGGCGGCGGCCGCGAAGATCAGCGCAAAGCCGACGATGTCCGGCAGCGTCGGGCGCTCGTCCAGCATGACCGCCGAGGCGGTGACGCCGATCACCGGCACCAGCAGCGAGCCGAGCGAGGCGGTCACCGCCGGCAGCCGGTCGACGATCGACCACCACAGGAAATGCGCGAGGCCGACGCCGATCAGTCCGACGAACAGAATGGCGAATATCGTCTCGTTGCGCACCGGCCAGAGATGCGGGACGCCTTCGAACACGAACGTGCCGGCGGTGATGAACAGCAAGTCCGAACAGCAATTGCCACGCCGCATTGGCCAGCGGCGCGACCGTGACCTTGGCCCATTTGATGTAGACGGTGGCGATGGTCCAGCTCAGCGCGCAGCCGAGCGAATAGAACACGAAGGGCGGCAAGCCGGCGTCGAACAGCGGCGCCACCAGGATCACGACGCCGGCGACGCACAGCCCGAAAGCGAACCAGCGCACGGCGGTGAGTTGCTCGCCGAGCACGAAACGGCTGAGCACCGTGGTCCAGATCGGCATCGAATAGGTGATGATGATGGCGCGCGTGGTGGCGCCGCTCAATTGCGCGAAGCCGGAGAGAACCTGAAACGCCGCGACGTTGAAAAACCCGGCGATCATGATGTGCACGTATTCGCCGCGCGGCACCTTCAGGTTGCGCCCGGTCACGAACGCCGCGGCGAACAAGATGGCCGTGCCGATGCCGGCGCCGGCGAGGCGCAGGCTCCAGGGCGTCACCTCGCGCAAGGCGGTCGCCGCCGCGATCCAGTTGAGGCCCCAGGCCAAGCGCCAGCAGCACGACCAGCAGCCGGGCGCCGACCACGCTGTTCTCGTTCCGCCTATGCGGCATGTCTCAACGGCTCCCGGCTGGCACTGGATCCGGTCGCCGCTGAATGCGCCCGACCGCGCGCGCCGCAAGCTATAGCGCACGCGCGCCCGAAGCGAGGGTATTGCTGGGCTGCGGATTTGGCGGCGCTGCCTTAGCGTTACGCGTGTTTCGGAGACTGCGACCGGCGCCGCGATGTTGCACCGCCCCCGACCCTGTGTTAGCTAGCCCCTCGATTTCAGGGGGTTTCCGCGGCCACCCGCGACGTTCCCGGAAATCGGAATTCCTCTTGGATTCCAATAGTTTGCGCCGCCTCTCCGCGACGGCGCCCGGCCTGTGAACGTAACCAACGAGCCTCTCTGTGGCTGGCAAAGACACCATCATCTCCGGAATGGCAGGGCGCTACGCCAACGCGCTGTTCGAGCTCGCGCGCGAGCAAAAAGCGATCGACGCGGTGAAAGCCGATCTGGAAACTTTCGACGCCGCCGATCGCCGCCAGTCCCGACCTCAACCGCCTGGTGCGCAGCCCGGTGTTCGGCGCCGACGACCAGTTGAAGGCGCTCGCGGCCGTGCTCGACAAAGCCGGCATCAAGGGCCTGGCCGCCAATTTCCTGCGCGTCATCGCCAGCCAACCGCCGCCTGTTCGCGGCGCGCGAGATGATCCGCGCCTTCCGCGCGCTCGCCGCCCGCCACAAAGGCGAGGTCACCGCCGACGTCACCGTCGCCGAAGAGCTCAACGACAAGAATCTCGACGCGCTCAAGAGCGCGCTCAAGTCGGTCACCGGCGGCAAGGACATCGACCTCAACGTCAAGGTCGAGCCGGCCATCATCGGCGGCCTGATCGTCAAGGTCGGCAGCCGCATGGTCGACAGTTCCCTCCGCACCAAACTCAATGCGATCAAGCTCGCGATGAAAGAGGCCCGCTGATGGATATCCGCGCCGCAGAAATTTCCGCCATCCTGAAAGAGCAGATCAAGAATTTCGGCCAGGAGGCCGAAGTCTCCGAGGTCGGCCAGGTGCTTTCGGTCGGCGACGGCATCGCCCGCGTCTACGGCCTCGACAACGTGCAGGCCGGCGAGATGGTCGAGTTCGAGAACGGCACGCGCGGCATGGCGCTCAATCTCGAAACCGACAACGTCGGCATCGTGATCTTCGGCTCCGACCGCGAGATCATGGAAGGCCAGACCGTCAAGCGCACCGGCGCCATCGTCGACGTGCCGGTCGGCAAGGGCCTGCTCGGCCGCGTGGTCGACGCGCTCGGCAATCCGATCGACGGCAAGGGCCCGATCAAGTCCGAGGAGCGCCGCCGCGTCGACGTCAAGGCGCCCGGCATCATCCCGCGCAAATCGGTGCACGAGCCGATGGCGACCGGCCTCAAGGCGGTCGACGCGCTGATCCCGATCGGCCGCGGCCAGCGCGAATTGATCATCGGCGACCGCCAGACCGGCAAGTCGGCGATCATCCTCGACACCATCCTCAACCAGAAGCCGCTCAACGCGCAGACCGACGAGAAGATCAAGCTTTATTGCGTCTATGTCGCGGTCGGCCAGAAGCGCTCGACCGTCGCGCAATTCGTCAAGGTGCTGGAAGAGCAGGGCGCGCTGGAATACTCGATCATCGTCGCCGCCACCGCCTCCGATCCGGCGCCGATGCAGTTCCTGGCGCCGTTTTCCGGCTGCACCATGGGCGAATATTTCCGCGACAACGGCATGCACGCCGTGATCGCCTATGACGACCTGTCGAAACAGGCGGTGGCCTATCGCCAGATGTCGCTGCTGCTGCGCCGCCCGCCCGGCCGCGAGGCCTATCCGGGCGACGTGTTCTACCTGCACTCGCGCTTGCTCGAGCGCGCCGCCAAGATGAACGACGACAACAAGGCCGGCTCGCTCACCGCGCTGCCGGTGGTGGAGACGCAGGCCAACGACGTCTCGGCCTACATCCCGACCAACGTGATCTCGATCACCGACGGCCAGATCTTCCTGGAAACCGACCTGTTCTACCAGGGCATCCGCCCGGCGGTGAACGTCGGCCTGTCGGTGTCGCGCGTCGGTTCGGCCGCGCAGACCAAGGCGATGAAGAAGGTCGCCGGCCGCATCAAGGGCGAGCTCGCGCAGTACCGCGAGATGGCCGCCTTCGCGCAGTTCGGCTCCGACCTCGACGCCACCACCCAGCGCATGCTGGCGCGCGGCGCGCGTCTGACCGAGCTGTTGAAGCAGCCGCAGTTCTCGCCGCTGAAGATGGAAGAGCAGGTCGCGGTGATCTACGCCGGCGTCAACGGCTATCTCGACAAGTTCGAGGTCGCGCGCGTGCGCGCCTTCGAGAGCGGCCTGTTGTCGCTGCTGCGCGGCAAGCACGCCGACCTGCTCGAACTCGATCCGCAAGAGCGGCGACCTGTCGGACGCCGACGCGGCCAAGCTCAAGGGCGTGGTCGACGATTACGCCAAGTCGTTTACCTAGTTTTCTTACCTCCCGCTTGCGGAGGTCGACCGGGAGCGAGGCGGTCGGGTGCGGAACTTGACGGCGGAAATTGGCCCCCTCCCAACCCTCCCCCGAGGCGGGGGAGGGACGAAAGGCGAGAGGATAGACAGAGTCTAAGATGGCCTCCCTCAAGGACATGCGCGTGCGCATCGCCGCCACCAAGGCGACGCAGAAGATCACCAAGGCGATGCAGATGGTGGCGGCGTCCAAGCTGCGCCGCGCGCAGGCGGCGGCGGAGGCGGCGCGGCCTTATGCCGAGCGCATGGAGCAAGGTGCTCGGCTCGATCGCCGCCGCGGTCGCCGGCAGCGACAGCGCGCCCAAGCTTCTGGCCGGCACCGGCGCGGACAAGGTGCATCTGCTGGTCGTCTGCACCGCCGAGCGCGGCCTGTGCGGCGCCGTTCAACTCCTCGATCGTGCGGCTCGCGCGCGAGAAGGCGAACGCGCTGACCAACGCGGGCAAAGAGGTGAAATTCCTCTGCGTCGGCCGCAAGGGCGCCGAGCAGCTGCGCCGGCAATACGGCAGGCAGATCGTCGAGACGATCGAGCTGCGCGGCGTCAAGCAGATGGGCTTCGAGCAGGCCGAGATGGTCGCGGGCAAGATCGTCGCGTTGTTCGAGAGGGCGGGTTCGACGTCTGCACGCTGTTCTTCTCGCGCTTCAGGTCGGTGATCGCCCAGGTGCCGACCGCGCAGCAGATCATCCCGCCGCTGTTCGAGGCGCCAGGCCGAAGCGCGGCGCCGTCGCATCCTACGAATACGAGCCGGAGGAGGGCGACATCCTCGCCGAGCTGTTGCCGCGCAATATGTCGGTGCAGGTGTTCCGCGCGCTGCTGGAGAACGCCGCCTCCGAGCAGGGCGCGCGCATGACGGCGATGGACAACGCCACCCGCAACGCCGGCGAAATGATCCGCAAGCAGACGCTCACCTATAACCGCACCCGCCAGGCGATGATCACCAAGGAGCTGATCGAGATCATCTCCGGCGCGGAAGCGCTCTAAGGAGGCCGAATGGCTTATACAGCGACAGCGACGACGAAGGGTGGCCGCGACGGCCGCGCTGTCCTGCAGGACGGCAAGCTGGCGCTCGCGATGGCGTTGCCGAAGGACATGGGCGGCTAGGGCGAGGGACACAACCCCGAGCAGTTGTTCGCGCTCGGCTGGTCGTCCTGCTTCGGCCAGGCGATCCTGGCGCTCGCCAAGAAGCACGGCCTCGACGGCCAGGCCGCGAAGGTCACCTGCGGCGTCACGCTCGACAAGGACGCAACGAGCTTCGCGCTTCAGGCCGACATCAAGTTGTCGCTACCCGGCGCCGACAAGGACAAGCTCGAGGCTCTGATCGAGGACGCCCACGAAATCTGCCCGTATTCGAAGGCGACGCGCGGAAACATCCCCGTCACGCTGTCGGTCGGCTGAAACTCAAAGACTTCGGAGGAGAAATTATGGCAACACCAACGTCGGTCGCATCACCCAGGTCATCGGCGCCGTCGTCGACGTGCAGTTCGACGATCATCTGCCGGCGATCCTCAACGCGATCGAGACCGACGAACGGCGGGAACGCTCGTGCTCGAGGTCGCCCAGCATCTCGGTGAGAACACCGTGCGCACCATCGCCATGGACACGACCGAAGGTCTGGTGCGCGGCCAGCAAGTGACCGACACCGGCGCGGCGATCACCGTGCCGGTCGGCGACGAGACGCTGGGTCGCATTATCAACGTCATCGGCGAGCCGGTGGATGAGGCGGGCCCCATCAAGACGAACGCCAGGCGGCCAATCCACCA